>CAWDXJ010000013.1:0-106973 GCA_963806285.1 uncultured Acidimicrobiales bacterium | reverse complement strand
TGTGGCCCACTCGTTCAGTTGCGTACTGCTAACTACCACGGTCGGGCACGGTGACCCTGAAGCCAGTGCCTCCCAACTTGCCGACAATGCCCAACCCGTGCGTGGGCGTGCCGGAAACGCCTGGTGCGAGTCGGGCCAGCCGGTCTGAGGCCGTGGCGGCCCGGGCCGCCGGGGCAGAGTGCCTTCTACGGCTCATGGCTCCCGAGGCCCGCCGCGAAACGAGAACGGACGACCGGCCAGATCCGTTGCATCAATAATCGTTGGCCATTCGCTGGTCATTTAAGGGAAGTTCATGCCGGAAGACCCAACAAGGGCTCTTCCTGCAGCGGTATGAGCTGCATCCTGTGGGACCGGGATTGACGGAGCCGACGGCTGAGATAGGAGAGCTACGAGTTGGGCCGGCGCGGACGTATCCCCCGGTCCGGTGACGCGCCGCTGTGGGCATGAAATCGGTGTGGTGCGAGCGTTCGAAGTGCACCCCTTCTGACCTGGGGCTCCGAGTGGTCTTGGGGTGGCATAAGGCGAAAACATTCGCCCAGATAGACGGCCTGCCGGTCCGCTTGCCCCAGCGAACACTGTGACGGCGAGGTCTGGGCGATCGGGTAGCGTGTTACCTGATCTACCCAGCCGGGCGCCCAGAGGAGATCGTGGCCAACGCCGGGCCTCCCGGCTATCGCCAGAATGTACCCCGTCCGAAGCGCAACTGGGTCAGTTCCTCGGGGTCATCCACGAGATCCTGCTCGTCGCCCTCGACTTCGTCATCCTGAGCGTCGGAGGTGGACCGGGCGACCTGGGTGCCGACATCGTCTGTCAGCACCTCCAGGGACATCGCGTAGTGGTCCAGTGCAAGCGGCACTCGCCAGCCAACGAAGATCACCAGCCCGACCATGCAGACGTTCATCGGGATGGCCCATCGCCACCACAGTGCCGGTGGGATCTATGTGACGACCAGTTCCTTCACGAAAGAGGCAGCGGACGTCGCCCAACAGCACGGGGATCGAGCTGTACGACGGTGAGCGCCTGGTGGGGCTGGCCCGGTGGGTTCAGAGCGGCCTTGCCGTCTGAGCCTCGACCTTCTCGTCCCCAATCGGATGGCCGGTCATCTCGGTGAGCATCGCTTCGATCCGGTCCAGACGCTCGACCAGGTCGGCCCTGTCCTCGTCGGCGGTCTGGGTGACGAAGTAGGACGCCACCGTGGCGGTCAGGACGCCGATCAGCCCGATGCCGACGAACATCAGCACAGTGGCCACGACGCGCCCGCCACCCGTCACCGGAAACTTGTCCCCGTAGCCGACCGTGGTGACCGTGACGATGGCCCACCAGAGAGCGTCACCGAAGTTGTGGATGTTCGACCCCTTGGCCTGATGCTCGAACGACAGGACCAGGGCCGAACAGGCGAAGATGATGGCAAGCACCGCGAGCAAGACGAAGTGCAATCCCCGGTGGGTGAACAGTGCCTTCGTGCGGCGCAGTGCGTTGACCAGCACGATGCCCACCCGGCCCAGGTTCAAGAGTCGCAGAAGCCGAGCTGCCCGCAGCGGTCGGAACATCGGCACGGCGATGACGGCCAGATCGAGCAAGTGATGGGTGAAGAAGCCCTTTCTGCTTGGCGACAAGTAGAGCTTGATCAGGTACTCCAGGACGAACATCGCCCAGACGAACAGGTCGATGGCCTCGAAGGTGTCGTTGACGTCTGGCGACAGGTTGATGATGTAGGGCAGCACCAGGACTGGCAGCCAGAGGAGCGCCAGGATCGTGAGGGGCAGCTCCACGGCCTTGGCGAATCCGTCGTAGGCAGTCTGGTCGCGGGCGAGGGTCTGGAACCCTCTCGTTCGTGCCATGGAAGTTCCTCTCCTCTCGACGGTCGGCGGAACGGTAGCCCCAGCTCCAGAATGTGCTCAGATGTGTGGGTAGATCGGCGGAATCGGGGTCAAGGTGAAGCTCCCAGCCGCCGATGAACGCTATGAGGCGGGTAGCCGTGGCCCAAGGGCCGCTCCGGACCGCCCGATGGACCACCACGGAGGTGCGGGACGTGTTCGAGGACCACAAGGCGAAGAAGGCCGCCAAGGAGCACGAGGCCGGCCCTTGCCGCCTGGCAGGCCGAACGGGACGCCCAGGCCGAGCTGCTCGACACGGCCAAGACCAGCATGGGCAGCGGTGCCGACTCCATCATGCTGAAGGCGGGTGAGGCCGTGTTCGCCAAGGTCACGAACACCTCGCTGATCGAGGAACGGAGAGGGCCCGGTCACTACGCAGGGCCACTCCCAGGGTGTCTCGATCCCCATCGCCAGCTTCGGTGGCCGGTCCGTCCGCTACCGGGTTGGGGTCAACAAGGGCCACTTCGTCTCCGGGACGCCGACACCCACGGCCATCGACACCGGAACCACGTTCATCACGAACCAGCGGGTGATCTTCCAGGGCGGCAAGCAGACCCGAGAGTGCGCCTACGCCAAGCTGATCGGGTTCGAGCACGACGACAACACCGGGTCGACCACGTTCTCCGTCTCCAACCGCCAGAAGCCGACGACGATCCACTACGGGCCGAGCATCGCTGGCTGGTTCGACTTCCGGCTGGACCTCGGCCTGGCCCACTACAAGGGGACCGTCGACGAACTCGTCGCCGAACTGCAGGACGGGCCTCGACGAGATCGACAAGAACCGCCCGCCAGAGCCAGCCCAGATCGTTCCCACGCCGGCCGCCGGCTATCGCACCAGCCCAGGCAGCTCCAGCGGCTCCTACAGCCCCTGAGGCCCCGGTGTCGACCGTCAACGCTGGCTGGTACGCCGACCCCTGGAAGTTGGCGACCCTGAGGTGGTGGGACGGCACCCAATGGACGGCCACGTCCACAGCGATCCACCGACAGCCCCTGAGGGGTATCGTGCCGCCGTCGCATGGGAGATGATGATCGGGGCGAGGTGGCCGAGTTCTACGACGACGGCGTTCGATCGACGTGTGCCACCTGGCACGAGACCGACGTGTTCGCAATCGATTGTTGACCGGTTGTCTGCCACGTCACGGTGTGACCAGGCGGTATGTCGATCTGAGCCTCGTCTGCTTCTCCTACCTGACTGGTCCCGTGGAGACGGTCACCACGATCGTGTAGTCGTCCATGGCTCTGTCATGGTTGGTAACGGTGCCGCTGACGTCGATCAGCGTCCCGTCGCTCTGATCAACAGAACAACTCGTGATGGCGACATCCGAACCCGCCGCTCCTGAGGGGGTGCTAGGTGGCTCGGTATTTCTGCTGGCTGAGGGGTTATCCGAAGTAGTCGCGGTTGCCGGGGGCGACGTTGAGGGGGCGACGTTGAGGGGGGCGACGTTGAGGGGGGCGACGTTGAGGGGGCATTCGAAATTGGTGCCGAGTCGGGCTGTGTCCCTGTTGCTACCGACCCGTGAGTAGCTGCGATCATCGGTGCTCTCAAGCTGCTTGTGTCGTCCGTCGTGAGGACAAGCAAAACCACGACGACGGTCGCGGCAATGCCGCTGCTCAGCCCCAGTTTGCTAAGTCTGTGCATCGTGGGTCTGAGGACCGCGGGCTTCTTGTGGGGCTGGCCGCTGTGTTGGGGGTCGTTACCAGCTGGTTTCGCTCTGGTTGTTGCCATCGCCGTCTTGACGCGGTCGTTTTTCGCCCGCGGCGTTTTGGCGGCATCACCCGCTCGAGGACATTTGATTCCGAAGGGACCTGGAGCTGGAGAGGAGAAGCGTTCCCTGGTGGGTGTCGATGCTGTGTCCAGCTAACGCCGTCCCACAACGCACAACATCTGGGTCCCTTGAATCAGGGTCTTGATACCAACCGACGGGCTCCACCGTCAGCTCGACGATTCGCCGTTGTTCGACGCTCCAACGCTCATCGGAGTTTCCGTGCTGCCTGCCGAATCGATAGACGTATCGATTCGTACGTGGCAGCCCAATGGCAGCATGGCGGGCCGGTGAAGAAATCAGCCGCGGGAAAGGCCGCCCCTGCGGGTACTCCAGGAGGCGTCCTTTCCATGCTCCGGCTGGTACTCGACTACACGCAGACCAGAAGAAACAAATGCTCCTGGCTCATTTGTAGGTGTATTGGTCTGCACCGGTGGTGAGACTCGTTCCCGTGAACGCAGTCACCTGAACATTCACGGTGCCGGCGCTGTGCGGTGGAACGAGAGCGTGAATCGTGCCATCACCCACCACAACTACCGACGACGAGAAGTTTCCAGATCCGAAGCTGACAGTGGGCGCCGGGGTTCCGGAGAACATGGTCCCGTGGATGGTTACCGTGTTTCCACCGGTGACTGAGCCATGGTTAGGAAGCACCTGGCTAACTGTCGGCAGGTAGTACGTGTACTGATCGGCAGGCGGGTTGAGGACGCTCGTTCCACCTATCGGTGTGGTCACGGTTACATCGACGGTGCCCGCCGTTTGTTGCGGTGGGGACGCCACGATGTTACCGCCGTAGCCCACGGTGAAGCTTGTGGCCGCCACGCTGCCGAACTTAACCTGGCTTGCACCATTGAGGCAGGTGCCTGTGATCAAGACCCTAACGATTTCCGCCTTCGGATTGCCGATCGGAAACACGTGCTTGACCGTGGGTGGGCACCCGGGCCCTACGATGATCTGGCTGGCGCTCAACGGTTCCTCCAGCGAGAAATATGTGGATTTGCCGGGGGCCAGTGCCGGTGAGAGGTTGAGCGTCCCGCTCATAAAGTCAGTGCTGATTCCCGAGAAACTCGTGTCTGGGCCCTCGTAACCCTGCGTTCCATAGGGGCAGTTGGTACTTCCCTTGTCGTCGCTGACGGTCGAGGTTGCCGGCGCACTCAAGAAGGGGGTGAACGTGCAGATCCCATCTCCATCGAAGGCGAAGAGCGGCAAGGTCGTGGATGAAAGAGCCAATGATGTGATCGGGGCGGTCGTCTGATTGATGACGCCGATCAGCGTGTCCTCGGTGCCGTCGTAGGGACCTTGAGTGGTGTCTTGTAGGACTGCCGTACCGCCGCCGGTGGCGTCGATGAGCAGCGCGGAACTCGTGTCCGCCCCGATGGCGGGACACTGGGTGAAGGGAGCAGTCGGGGCCGGCAGGGCCGATGCTTGACCCAGGAACACTCCCGCCGAGACTGGGATCAACACAGCAAAGGCAAGCAAGCTGGCCGTGACCAACCGACGCAGTTTTGTTGGAGCAAGGCGAATGCCGAACATCGGAGGCCCACCTTTCGAACGCCGCCAAGATCTTTGGCTGACAGGTCGACAAGCTCCCTCGCTGTGGCCCTGACTCACCGCCAATTCGAGTTGTAACACGGTGCATCCGGATTGACAAGAGAGCATTACTGCCGTTCACGTGGATCGTCTCGATGCCAACGTCGAGTGAAGCCCGATGCTACGGAGGGGCGGTACATCCCGTTCCATCTTCACGTTGACCGGCTCGACCAACCACCAAACTCGGCCATCCACCAAATCGGTGAAAGACGCTCGATTTTAAGTTAAGAACGATCCTTCCTCGCCACCAGGAACGGTCCTTCCGACCTGGATGGCTCTGATCATCGAGGTTGGCCGTGCTCGCAATCACACTTAGTGGCCGCGCGGATAGGTCCGTGACTCATTGACCAGGGAGTTCGTCTCGCGAATGTAGGTGACCATCCACCGGTCGTTGTCTTGTCCCGACTGTGCTGTCGGGTGCACACAAGCCCAACGACCAAGTGGAGGTCCCTGTCATCATGCGCGCGCTCGACCCCGAAGTGGGAGATGCCATCTGGGCAGCCGTGGAAGCACTGCTCCCGAAGCGGTTCGACGCCCATCCGTTTGGGTGTCACCGACCAAGGGCCTCGGACCGAGCCTGTTTCAACGTGATGCTGATTCGGCTCGCTACGGGTTGCAGTTGGGAAGACGCCGAGCGCCTCACTGGCCGGGTGGTCTCGGACACCACCGCTCGCAACCGGCGCAACGAGTGGGTAGACGCCGGTGTGTTCGACGCCATCGCCGCAGAGGCCATCGCCGGCTACGACAAGATCATCGGACTCGACCTGGCCGAGTGTGCCGTGGACGGCTCGCTCCACAAAAGTCCTTGTGGGGGTGAGGGAACGGGCCAGAACCCCACCGATCGGGCCAAGCTCGGATGGAAGTGGTCGATCGCCACTGACCGGCACGGCATCCCCATCGGATGGACGGCCGAGGGTGCGAACCGCCACGACTCGATCCTGCTTGTCCCCACTCTGGACGACGTGGCCAAGCGAGGTCTGCTGATCGACGTCGAGACGCTCTGGCTCGACCGAGGCTACGACTCGAACGTCACCCGCACCCGGCTCACAGAGCGCGGGATCGACGACGCGGTGATTGCCAAACGAAGGAAACGAACACCAGGAGTACCAGCTGCGACGAAGAAGCAACCGATGGGTCTGAGGTGGCCGGTCGAACGCACCAACTCATGGCTCTCGAACTACGGCCAGATGAGACGCAACACGGATCGCGAACAGGTTCACCGGCTGGCTCAGCTCGCTCTCGCCGTCGCCTTCATCCTCACGGCCAAGCTCATCGACTGGAGGAATCGCTGGTCACGCGACCTGTTACCTATTCGCTGAGCCACTAAGTGGTGACTAAGGGACCGCCGCGGAATAGATCGCGACATCATGCCGCTGCGATGGTGTAGTTCCAGTCACCGTGCCACTTGTGCGGCGTGAGCGGTAGGGCGGCGAGTTCTTTGTCGGTGACCTTGACCCCGGTCGGATACCACTCGGGGTCGTAGCTGGCCTGGACCGTCAGACCGCTCTTGGTCTTGGTCGCCGCGATGAGCTCGACGATCGTGCGGATGTCGGTCAACGGTCGACCCCGCCAGTTCATGGAGATGAAGGAGAACATGCGGTGCTCGATCTTGTTCCACTTCGATGTTCCGGGCGGGTAGTGCACGACGGTGATCTCGAGGCCAGTGTCGGCGGCCAGCGTGGCGAGTTCGGCCTTCCAGGCTCGCACTCGGTAGCCGTTGGATCCCCCGGCATCGGCGGTGATCAGCAATTTGGTGGCGTCGGGGAAGCGGTCGGCGCCCATCTGATTCCACCACCTGCGTATCGATTCGACGGCGAACTCAGCGGTATCGGCGGTGTCGCCGACCGACACCCACCCTTCATCGTTGGCGACGTCATAGATGCCATAGGGAATGGCGCGGCCCGACCTCGGGGTCGACGAAGTCATGGACGGCCACGCGGGTTGGTGCGCCTTCGGGGTGCCATTCCCGCCCGCCATTGGCGTATTCGCCGATGAGCTCCTTCTTCTTCGTGTCGACGCTGATCACAGGCTGTCGGTCTTTGACGAAGCGCGAGACCGCCTTGTTGAGATAGCCGAACTGGGCGTCACGATCGGGATGGGCCGTCCCCTCCTTCGCCTTGGCCGGCGCCTGCAAGGAATAGCCCATCTGATGCAACAGACGCCTGACCAGCTCGGCGGAGGCCTGAAAGCCTCGTCGCACCAGCTCGTCGGCCAGCTCATAGGTCGACTTCGACGTCCAGCGCAGATGCGACATCGGCGTGCCCCGGGTCTCGGGATAGACGAGCTCGTCGAGCAACTCGAGCAACCCGGGCTGGATCTCGATCGCCTGCTTGGCCCCGCCTCCGGGGGCACGACGCCGATCCGAAACCTCGATTCCGCCACGAACCTCGTGCACCGCCTTGTTCACCGTCGAGGTGCTCATCCCCGACGCCTCGGTCACCCGGGCCTGACCTCCATGACCGAGCGCTTCGACCATCGCACCGGCAAGCACGCGCTTTTGGCGCTCATCGAGGTGTGGCAACACTGTCTCGAAGAACCCGGCAAGACCTTCGGACGATAGCTCCACACCTCAAGGTTACATCTCGCGTCTTATTCTAGGGTGGATCCTAATTGGTGACAAGCAGTCCTGTCATCACGTGACGTAAAAGGTCAACACGTCTCTGACCTGCGACAACGAGTGGAGGCGATGGGACTCGAACCCACGAACCTCTTGACTGCCAGTCAAGCGCTCTACCAGCTGAGCTACGCCCCCGTAGCTGCTCAGAGCCATCTTTCTCTGAGCTCAATCATCTCAAGTAGCAACCTGGTAGCAACGCTGATTCGGCCGCTACGTCGGAGAGGTCATCGTAGCCGAGGCGGCGGAGGCCGCCATGCGCATCGTCGTCTGCCTCGGACAGGTCGAACGGCGACGCTCCTTCCGACCTTTGCGACCTCTGGGTCCTCAAAAGGTTCTGGGTGCGCCGCGCTCGGGCCCGGGTCGGAGCGACACCCAGCCTGAGGAGGACTGAGGGCCCCCGCCCGCAGTCGGCCCTTCCCATCCTGGGTCAGGTGGCCGATCCTGACGGGTGGTGGGACCCGCAGGCTCAGTACTCCGGGGCGCCGGGCATCGGATCGGTCGGCCACCCCGGTACGATCGTCCACCATGGCCAGGGCCTACGACGTCATCGAAGTCGAGAAGAAGTGGCAGCGGCGTTGGGCCGAAGAGGGCACCTACGAGGTGGACTCTGATGATCCGCGCCCTCCGTGGTACGTGCTCACCATGTACCCGTACCCCTCCGGCCCCGCCCACATGGGCCACGTCCGCAATTACACCTTCGGCGACCTCCTGGTCCGGCACCGCACCATGCTGGGATACGGCGTGCTGTCCCCATTCGGGTTCGACTCATTCGGACTGCCGGCCGAGAATGCCGCCATCAAGACGGGCACCCATCCGCGCATCTTCACCGACGCCAGGATCGCCGAGTTGAAGGATTCGATCACCTCGCTCGGAGCCGTCTATGACTGGCGCCGCGAGGTTCGCAGCCACGATCCCGAGTACATCAAGTGGAACCAGGTCATCTTCCAGAAGCTGCTGGCTGCCGACTTGGCCCATCGGGCCACCGCCCCGGTCAACTGGTGCCCGGGCTGTCAGACCGTCCTGGCCAACGAGCAGGTGCTGGCCGACGGTACCTGTGAGCGCTCGGGTGACGTGGTGGTCAAGCGCGCCCTCGAACAGTGGTTCCTCCGAATCACCCGGTACGCGGACGAGTTGCTGGCCGGTCTCGACGACCTCGAGTGGCCCGAACGGGTCAAGACCATGCAGCGCAATTGGATCGGCCGGTCCGAGGGGGCCGAGTTCGATCTGCTGGTCGAGGGCAGGGACGGCTCGGACGGTCGCGAGCCCCTGGCGCTTCGGGTCTTCACCACCCGGCCCGACACCTCGTTCGGCATGACCTATGCGGTGGTGGCCCCCGAGCATCCCCTGGTCGACGCCCTGACCACCGCCGAGCACAGAGCAGATGTCGCAGCGCTGCGTTCCAGGGCTGAGGCCAGCACCGACGTCGAGCGGATGTCCGAGAGCGGTCCGCTGAGCCTGGCCAAACGAGGGGTGTTCACCGGCTCGTCCGTGATAAACCCCTTCACCGACCGGCCTGTGCCGGTCTATGTCGCCGACTACGTCCTCATGGGCTACGGCACCGGCGCCATCATGGCCGTCCCGGCCGAGGACGCCCGGGACTGGGACTTCGCCCAGGCCTACGGGCTACCCGTCGTGCGCACCGTGCAACCGCCGGAGGACTGGGAGGAGCACGGCGGCCCGGCCGGGGGTCCCGGGGGGGCCTACACCGGCACCGGCGAGAAGATCAACAGCGAGTGGCTCAACGGCCTGGACATCCCCACGGCCAAGGCCAGGGCGACCGAGTGGCTCGAGGCCGAGGGCATCGGCGAGCGGACGGTCAACTACCGGCTCCGGGACTGGTTGATCTCCCGCCAACGGTTTTGGGGATGCCCCATCCCCGTTGTCTACTGCCCCGACCACGGCGTCGTGCCGGTGCCCCTCGAGCAACTACCGGTTCTGGCCCCCGACGACGTGGAGTTCCTGCCGACCGGCGAATCGCCGCTGGCCACCAACCCTGATTTCTTGAACACCACCTGCCCGCAGTGCGGGGGCCCGGCCACCCGCGAGACGGACACCATGGACACCTTCGTCGACTCGTCCTGGTACTTCTTGCGGTTCACCGACCCGTGGACACCGGACGTCCCGTTCGACCAGGAGATCGCCGGCCACTGGATGCCGGTCGACCAGTACATCGGGGGCATCGAGCACGCCATCCTCCATCTCCTCTATGCGCGGTTCTTCACCCGGGCCCTGGCCGACGTGGGTCTGGCCCCCGAGGGGATGAGGGAGCCCTTCGCCCGCTACTACGCCCAGGGGATGATCCGGATGGACGGCACCAAGATGTCCAAGTCCAAGGGCAACCTGGTGGCGCCCTCCTCCTACCTGAACACGGTGGGCGCCGACGCACTCCGGCTCTTCCACCTCTTCGTCGGGCCTCCGGCGGACGATATGGACTGGACCGGACAAACAGACAGCGTGATCGAGGGCTGCGGCCGCTTCCTCGATCGGGTCTGGCGGCTCGCCGTGTCCCGCGACGACGCCGCGCCCCGGCCTCGGCCCGGCCCGCTCACCGGAAGGGACATCGAGCTGCAACGGGCGACCCACCGGCTGATCGACCGGGTGACCCGGGACTTCGAGCGCTGGTCGTACAACACCGCGGTGGCGGCCTGCATGGAGTTCGTGAACCTGCTCCACCCCTATGTTCGCGACGGCGGTCAGGCGGAGGTTGCCGATGCGGCCGTCGACACCCTGCTGCTTCTGCTGGCCCCGATGACCCCACACCTGGCGGCCGAGGTGTGGGAGCGTCGGCACGGCGACCACATCCACCTGCGCCGGTGGCCGGTGTCGGACCCGGCCTTGGCCGCGGTGGAGTCGGTGACCATGGTCGTTCAGGTCAACGGCAAGGTGCGGGACCGGGTAGAGGTCTCACCTGACGTCTCCGAGGCCGACGCCCAGGGGCTGGCCCTGGCGTCGTCCGCGGTGGTCGAAACGCTGGGCGGTGCCACCCCGAGACGAGTCATCGCCCGCCCGCCGAAACTGGTGAACATCGTCGTCTGAACGGTGGTAGAGGGACCTCGCGAACCACGGACGGACCGGCCACCGGCTTCGCCGCTTCCGGCGCCGGCGGGGGCGGTCGACCCGAACCGCCCGAGCGGACTCGGCGATCGCCTACTTGAAGCCCGCCAGCACCTCAGCCCAACGCTCGGGCTCCATCGGGTAGGGGGCGTAGAAATTGAAACGGTCGACGATCCCATCGAACCGGCGGCGGACCTGACCGGCGATGTCCCCGATCTCACCCACCACCGCGAAGGTGTTCAGCATCTCGTCGTCGATGAGCAGGGCCATCTCGTCCCATGCCCCCCGCTTGGACAGGGTGTTGAGCTCGCCCTGGAGGTCACCCCAGCCGTGGAGTTCGAGCACGGGGCGGTAGGCCGGCGTTGACCCATAGAAGGCGAGCTGGGTCCGGACGGCCTTGGTCGCCGCCTCGAAACCGGCCTCATCGGCGCCGGTGACCACCATGCCCGGATAGGAGATCTGCACGTCGGCCCTGACCTTGCCACCGAGGGCCAGACCCCTCTCGAGCGCGGGCACGGTCACCTGGCGCAGGTACCGCTCCGTGGTGAAGCCGTGGGCGAGCATGCCGTCGGCCACCTCGCCGGCCACCTCGGTCATCCTCTCGCCCACCGCGGCGAGGAAAATCCGGGGGTTGCCGAACGGATTCGGACCCGGATCGAACATGGGCGTCATCAGCGTGTGCCGGTAGAACTCGCCCCGGAAGGCCAACCGGCTGCGGTCGGACCAGCTGGCCCAGATGGCCCGGATGGCCAGGATCAGCTCGCGCATCCGCGGGGCCGGATGCGACCAGGTCATCGAGAACCGCTTTTCGATGTGGGGCTTGATCTGCGAGCCGAGCCCCAGCATGAAGCGGCCCTCGGACAGGGTCTGGAGGTCGTTGGCCAGCACGGCCAGGCTCATCGGGTTGCGGGCGAAGGCCACGGCGATGCCCGTTCCGAGTTGGATCCGCTCGGTGTGCTCGGCGGCCAGCACCAGAGGGAGGAACGGGTCGTGGCTCGTCTCGGCCGACCAGATGCCGTCGTACCCGACGCGTTCAGCCCGGCGGGCTGATTCGACGACCCTGCCCGGATCGAATCCGAGCCCTCCGTCCACGTCCATGGGCCACGGTAGCCCGCGGATCCGTCGCGGGTATCCGCTCTGCCACGACGGTTGTTGCGTTTTGCAGGCCGGCCGCCCCACAATTCGACGGTGAGCGATGTTCCGGGCGGCCGTCGCCCTCCAGCGGACGAACCGGCGACCCCGCCAACTCCACCCGTACAGGAGGCGGGCCCCGCGCCGGTTCCCGATCTGACGGGGATCGAGGACTCCTCGCCCCCCACGGTGACCGATGAGGACCGGACCCGCTACGGGGTCCTGCTCGACCATGCCGCCGAGCGTGGGCTGTTGGCGCCTTACGACTATGGGACCAGGCTGCGTGATCTGGCTTCGGCCACCACGGTCGACCAGATGAACTCCATCGTCAGCGAACTCCCCGTCTTCACGGTGGCGACTCCTCCGCGGAGGAGGTCACGACGGGTGATCCCGGCCGTCGAGCCCGATCGCCCTCTCCGCGGACCGGCCGGTGGCAGACGAGGAGCGAACCAGTGGCTGACGATGGCGATCCTGGTGATCATCGTCGTGGTCTCGCTGGTGCTGCTGGCGGTCTATGCCAAGCACATGGTCCGGACCCACAGCTCCGGGCTGCGCACGCCGCCCACGGCGACCCGGCCCCTCAGTGGCCTTCGCCTCTGAGGAACTGCTCCAATTCGGCGGCGATCTCGTCACCGCTCGGGACCTCCACCTCGAGTCCCGGAGTGGCGATCTCCTCCGAGTCGAGCGCCGCCTCCAACCTCCTGACCATCTCGAGGTGTTCGGGATTGGCCCCGATGAGCTCGTTCACCTGCTGCCGTGACGCCTCGCCGGCACCGCGCAGGGCAGCCGTGTCGAGCACGGTGCCGGTCACGGCGCACAGGCCCTCGATCAGGGCTGCACTTGCCTCGGGGTAGGGCATGGCGGACACGTAGTGCGGGACGCGGGCCCACAGCCCGATCACCGGTATCCCGGCGATGCCGAGGGAGACCTCGAGGGCGGCCTGGACGCCAGCCGGCACCTCGAGGGTCCCGCGCACCGTGCCCACCCTGCCGGCCAGCTCCGCCGACTGCGGGGGGACGGTCGAGGCCAGTCGGACCGGCCGGGTGTGGGGGGTGGGCGCCGGAAATGCCCCCAGGCCGACCACCGTGCGCACTTTGAGGGAGCGGGTCAGCCCGACGACGGCGTCGATGAAGGTCGGCCACGAAAAGTCGGGTTCGGGGCCCGTCAGGTACAAGATGTCGGCGCCGACCCGATCCTTACCCGCCACCAACCGGATGGCGGGCCAGGTCAACTCGGTGGTGACCCCGTCCTCCAGCCGGGCGATCGGGCGACGAGCGCGCTGATCGATCAGCAGCTCGGTGTCGAACGAGGCGACCATGGTGGTCGCTGATGAGGTCAGGAGTTCGGTGATGGCGGCCGACGCACCCAACCCTGCGTCGACCCATCCCTCGAGGGCGACGACCATTACCGGGCGGGACAGCCGGCCGTCGACGGGCTCTCCCCACTCCGGGTCGAATTCATACAGCGACGAGGGATCGCGATTGGTCAAAGGGACTCCACTTCAGCCAGCGCCCGTTCACCGAGTCGACCGACGTGGGCGGCGAACTGATCGACGCCGGAACGGTCGCCGGCGGCGGCCCCTCCCGCGTAGCGGACGTGAACTCCTTGAAGGATACAGGCCAACTTCCAGAACCCGAACGCCCGGTAATAGGCCACCTGCGACACGTCCCGCCCGGAGGCCAGGGCATAGCGGGCCAACAGATCCGAACGCCGCGCGAACCCGGGCACCGTGGTGGGGGCGACCCCGAGGAGTGCCGGGTCGCCGTCCTCGGGCTCGGCCCAGTACACCGACAGCAGGCCGAGGTCGGCCAACGGGTCCCCGAGGGTGCAGATCTCCCAGTCCAGGATGGCGAGCACCCGGCCGGCGTCGTCGAGCACGGTGTTGTCCAGGCGGTAGTCGCCGTGGACAATGGCCACTCCCTGCTGGTCGGGGATGCGAGCGGCGAGCAGCTCGTGCACCCGATCGACGATCGGCGGCCCCGGCTGGCCGTCGAGAGTCGACTGGGTGAACTGCCCGTGCCACCGCTTCAGCTGACGGGCGATGTAGCCGTCCCGTCGGGCGAAGTCTCCGAGCCCGACCGTGTCGACGTCCACTGCGTGGAGCTGGGCCAGGGTATCGATGAGCGATTCGCCCGCCTTTGCCCGACCGGACTCGCTCAGCTCGCGGGCGGCGCGCTCGTCGCGCACGATATGGCCTTCGACGAACGACATCAGGTAGAACGGCGCGCCGTTGACCGTTTCGTCGGTGCAAAGCCCCAGGGTTCGGGGCACCGGCACTCCGGTCGGGCCAAGGGCGCTGATCACCGTGTGCTCCCGTTCCATGTCATGGGCGGTGGGGAGCACGTGGCTGACCGGCGGGCGCCGGAGTGCGAAGGCCTGACCGGCGCGGTCGGTGACCCGGTAGGTGAGGTTGGAGCGACCGCCGGCGATCAGCTCGAAGTCGAACGGCGGGTCGGCGCCCGCGATGTGGGAGGTCATCCAGGTGGTGACCGCGTCACGGTCGATTCCCTCGACGGCGATCTCGGCGGTCGGCGGCCGGGCTCCCATGTCATACGACGCTACCCGCGCCGGCCACCGGCTTCGGGGCAGGCCGGTAGCCGAAGGTGGGAATCCCACCGGGCGAAGGGCAGCGAACCGGCCGCCAGGCCTGCCATCCGCCACGCCCGGGCCGGGTCCCGGCCGGTGACCGAAATGGTCCCGGTATGGTCGTGGAGATGATCGACGTCACTGATGCCACCTTCGAAGCCGAGGTACTGCTCCGATCCTCCGAGGTCCCCGTGGTGGTCGACCTCTGGGCACCCTGGTGTGGTCCGTGCCAGACCCTCGGGCCGATCATCGAGCGTGTGGTCGCCGCCACCGACGGGGCGGTGGCCCTGGCCAAGGTGAATGTCGACGAGAACCCGGCCATCTCGGGGAGCTTCCAGGTCCAATCGATACCGGCGGTGTTCGCTCTGAGGGACGGGAAGGTGGTGGACCGGTTCATCGGCGCCCAACCGGAGGCGGTCGTCCAGGAGTTCGTGGACAGGCTCGCCCCGGTGCCCTCCGAAGCCGACCAACTGGTGGCGGAAGGGGTCGACGCGGGTACGGAGGAGCCACTGCGTCAGGCACTCGAGCTCCAACCTGACCACCCCGGCGCCATCGTGGCGCTGGCCGCCATGATGATCGGGCGGGGCGAGTCCGAAGATGCCATCGCCCTCCTCCGTCGGATCCCCGAATCCCCTGAGGTCCGTCGCCTGTTGGCCGAGGCCCGCCTGGCCTCCCAACGGGTGGACGTGGACGGTATCGGGGTCGACGAGCTCCTGGACGGCCTGCTCGACCGTGTTCGTGACGACCCGCCTGCCCGTCAGGAGTTCCTCGACCTGCTGGAGACCTTGGGACCCGATGACCCTCGAACGACCGAATATCGCAAGGCGCTGGCCGCCCGCCTGTTCTGATCTGCTCCGCCTGATCCGGACGATCGGGTCGCCCGGTCCGGTGTCGTCCGCCGATGCGGGCGGTTAGCGTCCCTGCCGTGCGCGCAACCAGCCTGAAGCTCGGCGACCGGACCTTCGACATCGCCGACCGGGCGCTGGTGATGGGCATCCTCAACCGGACTCCCGACTCCTTCTACGACAAGGGGGCGACGTTCGCCCTTGACGCTCTCATCCGCCGTGCGGAGAGGCTGGTCCACGAGGGGGCCGACCTGCTCGACGTGGGCGGGGTCAAAGCCGGACCGGGCCCAGCCGTGGACGAGGCCGCCGAGCTCGACCGGGTCATCCCCGCCATCGAGGCGCTCCACTCCCGCTTCGACGTCCCCCTGTCGGTCGACACCTGGAGGGCGTCGGTGGCCGAGGAGGCCTATGCCGCCGGGGCAGTGGTGGGCAACGACATCAGCGGATTCGCCGATCCGGACTACCTCGCAGTGGCCGCGGCTGCCGGCGCCACAGTGGTGGCGACCCACATCCGGTTGGGCCCCCGCATCGCCGATCCGGAACCGGTCTATGCCGACGTTGTCGCGGCCGTGGTGGACCATCTGCTCGAACGGGCGGCGTGGGCCGGCGCCGCCGGTCTGGCCTCCGATCAGATCGTGCTCGACGCCGGCCTCGACCTCGGGAAGACGGCAGAGCAGTCGCTCGTCCTGCTGCGGGCCTCCGACCGGCTCTCCTGCCTGGGCCATCCACTCCTGCTGTCGGCGTCCAACAAGCCCTTCCTCGGGGCGGTCCTCGGCCTCGAGGTCGGCGAACGACACGAGGCGTCCCTGGCCGCCGCTGCGCTCGGAGTCGCGCTCGGGTGTCGCATCGTGCGGGTGCACGACGTCGCCGCACACCGCCAGGTGTGCCAGATCCTCGCCGCCGTCAATGCCGCCCACCAAAGTGCCCGCGTCCGGGTCAACCCATGATCCGCCGCGGTCGATGAGCACCACCAGACCGGCTCCCGCCGCCACCGGGCCCGATGCCTCGCCCCGAGCCGCGGTCTACCTGGTCAAGGGGAATGACCCCGCGCTGGTGGCCCAGGCCGCCCACAACCTCACGGAGCGCCTGGTGGGCGGGGGTGACCCGTCGCTGGTGGTCGAGGAGTTCGGGGGACCCGGCGCCGACCAGCTCGACATCGGGCCGGTGATCGACGCCTGCACTACGCCCCCCTTCCTGGTCGAACAGCGGGTGGTGGTGGTCCGGGAGGCCGGTCGGATGACGGCCGGCGATGCCAAGCGCGTGGTCGAGTACCTCGAGGACCCTCTGGCCACCACGGCGCTGGTGCTCGTGGGAGGGGGCGGCACGGTCCCGCAGGCGCTGGCCAAGGCCATCGGTGCGGCAGGTGGCGTCGTGGACACCTCGGTGGGGACAGGACGGGCGCGGTCCCAGTGGCTGGCCGACCGGCTGAAGGCGGGCCCGGTCCGGCTCGAGGGGCCTGCCGTCGCAGAGCTATCCGAACACCTCGGCGAGGACATGGGGCGGCTCGAGGGCCTCCTCGACACCCTCGCGTCGGCCTATGGACAAGGCGCCACCGTGTCGGTCGACGATCTCGGCCCGTTCCTGGGGGCGGCGGGAACCCTGGCGCCGTGGGACCTGACCGATGCCATCGACGGAGGGGAGACGGCCAGGGCGCTCAACGTGCTCCACCGGATGTTGGCGGCGGGGGAGTCCCACCCACTGGTCGTGATGTCCGTCCTTCACCGTCACTACCGGCAGATGCTGCGGCTCGACGGCGCCGGGGCGACCTCAGCAGAGCAAGCCGCGCAGATGCTGGGCCTGCGCAGCGCCTTCCCGGCCAAGAAGGCCCTGGCCCAATCGCAGCGATTGGGGACTGCCCGTATCGCTCGGGCAATCCGGCTCCTGGCCCAGGCCGACCTCGATGTACGCGGCACTACCGCGCTGTCGGGGGGCCTGGTGCTCGAGGTATTGGTGGCTCGGCTGAGTCGGCTGGTCCGCCAGGGTCGAGCGCGTTAGCGCCCGACCGGCGCGCCGGGCAGCAACGCAAGTGGATCAGGAGTTGACCGGGTCCCGGCTCTGGTTGCCTGCATCGGCGACGTTCTCCGTCCAGTGGAATCCGTCCCAGTAGCGGAACTGGTGACGCTCGGTGGGATCGTTCTTCCACCCTGCCGGGACGACCGGCGTCTCGTCGTCGGGGACCCCCAGACTGGTGCGCTGCTTCGGGCGGTAGGTCCGGGTCCGGGTGAGGGTGAGGTGCGGGCGGTGGCCCGAGCGGGCGTGGTCCCCTTCGTTGCTGAAGAAGGTGCCGCTGATCTCCGTGGGTCCGACCGGGACGGCCGGGGCGGGGGGGCGGGCTCCGGTACCGGAGGGTGGTCGTCGTGTGCCTCGGCCTGTCCCACGGTCCCTGTCTCCCGGCCGAGGGTGTCGAATCCGAACGGGGCCGGCGCCATTTCCGCGGGCTGGACGACTGCCGCGGGCTCTTCGACATGGGCAGCGGGCTGGTCGACGATGACCACGGGCTGGTCGACGACGACCGCTGGCTCATCGACGATCGCCGCGGGCTGAGCGACGATCGCAGGCTGGACGACGGCCACGGGCTGGACGACGGCCACGGGCTGGTCGAGGATCGCAGGCTGGTCGACGACGACCGCCGGCTCATCGACGATCGCCGCGGGCTGAGCGACCGCGGGCTGGTCGACATGGGCAGTGGGCCGGTCGACGACGACCTCGTACTGGTCGACGATGGCCACGGGTACGACGACCGCTGGCTCATCGACGATCGCCGCGGGCTGGTCGACGGTTCCGTGCACCTCTCCGACGACCTCTTGGTCTTCGAGGTCTTCGAGGTCTTCGGACGGTGATGCGCCCTCGGGTCCGGCCGCGGCCAGCGCCACCAGCTTGGGGCGGGCGCTGAAGGCGTACACGCCCAGGCCGATGATCGGGATGAGGAGGACCAGGAGGAAGTAGGCGGCCTTGCTCTCCTCGGCCCGCTTCCATGCCCACCCGGGTTGGCGGATCACGTCTACGGCGCCGAGGAGCATCGACGCCCCGACGACGAGAGCGACCAGTTCGATGGAAATCATGCTTGGACTTGTTATCTGTCCGGTCATGAGCCGCAGCCTCCTATGTTGTCTGCTTGTCCGTATGTACGTGTTCGTTTGACGCTGTGTGCTTGTTGATGTGCCGGTCACCAGCGGGTGAACAGGCCATTGCCGATCTATCGGCCCGGCATCGTCACTTCTGTAGCCTTTCGTTGATATCGGTGAGACTTCGAGCCTGGTCCTCCCGGTCATCGGAAGTCCCTCGAGGAGGGAACCGGGCCGAGGTCGAGGGGGTCGAATCGCTCTGCTACCAGGGTCATCGACCCTTCGGATCGTTCGATCCGCCCCCGCACCAGTAGCGCCGGGCACGACCGTGCCACCGGCTTCCACCGGACCCAGGCGCCGCGGGAGCAGACGATGTTGACCATGCCGGTCTCGTCCTCGAGATTCAAGAAGACGGCACCGTGGGCGCTCTCGGGCTGCTGGCGGTGGGTCACCGCCCCGCCGACGGTCACCCGGTCCCCGGTCGGCCTCGATCGCAACGCGGCGGCGGGGAGTACGCCACGTCGGTCCAGTCGATCGCGGGCCAGCTCCATGGCCGTGGTGCCCGGCGCCATTCCGAGGGACCACAGGTCATCGGCCACCTCCTCCCAGCGGGTGGGAAGGGGGAGGGCGGGTGGGTCCGAGCCGGTGACCACACCGGGGAGCCGGTCCGGTGTGGCCTGGGAGGCAGCCCCCGCCCCCCATACCAACGACCGCCGATCCGGCCCCCGGGCCGATCGGGCAGATCCCGGGCCCGCCCCCCCCGCTCGGGCGCCGCGCCGTCCCGCACGGTCACGGCTCAGGCCATCGAGAGCGCCCGCGGTGGCCAGCGCCTCCAACTGGTTGCGGGTGACACCGGCCCGCCGGACCAGGTCCTCCATGCTCGACCACGGGCCCCCGTCGGCGATCCTCTCCGCCGTCTCGCTTCCGATACCCCGCACCGAGGTCAGCCCGAGCCGTACGGCGGGGCCGGCCAGGACCGTGCTGTCCCGCTCATCGCACGCAGCTCCGATCTCTTCGAGACCGGCGTCGGCCCGACCGGCATTCACGTCGGGACGGCGGACCGTCACCCCGTGGCGCTTGGCGTCGGCCACCAGGCTCTGGGGGGACCAGAACCCCATGGGCTGGGCGTTCAACAGTCCGGCGGTGAAGGCGGCGGGGTAGTGCAATTTGCACCATGCGGTGGAGTACACCAGGTGGGCGAAGGCCACCGAGTGACTCTCGGGGAAACCGAAGTTGGCGAAGGCGGCCAGCGCGGAGTACACCTGCTCGGACACCTCGGCCGAGACCTGCCGGGCGGCCATGCCCGCGAACAGCCGGTCGCGGAGGCGGGCCATCCGCTCCCCCGACCGCTTGGCGCTCATCGCCTGGCGCAGCTCGTCTGCCTCGGTCGGGGTGAACCCGGCCACATCGATGGCGATCTGCATCAACTGCTCTTGGAAGAGGGGTACGCCGAGCGTTCGCTCCAGGGCCGGTTGCAGGAGCGGATGCAGATAGGTGATCGGCTCGGTCTTGTTGCGACGTCGGATGTAGGGGTGGACGGCATGGCCCTGGATGGGGCCGGGTCGGATGAGGGCGACTTCGATGGCCAGGTCGTAGAAGCACCGGGGCTGCACACGGGGGAGGGTGTTCATCTGGGCCCTCGACTCCACCTGGAACACCCCGACGGTGTCGGCCCGGCACAGCAGGTCGTAGACCTCGGGCTCCTGGTCGAGACGGGCCAGGTCGATCTCGACGTGATGGAACGCCCGAACGAGGTCGACCATGTTGTGCAGAGCAGTGAGCATGCCCAGGCCGAGGAGGTCGAATTTGACCAGCCCGACGGCAGCGCAGTCGTCCTTGTCCCACTGGAGCACGCTGCGACCTGGCATCCGCCCCCATTCCACCGGGCAGACCTCGACCACCGGGCGGTCGCAGATGACCATGCCCCCGGAGTGGATGCCGAGATGCCGGGGGAAGTCGGCCAGCGCGGTGGCCAGATCCCGCACCAGCGGTGGGATGTCGTCCCGCGCGTCGAACGGCTCGCCCCGGTCGACCGACTTCGACCAGGCGTCCACCTCCTCGGTCGTGTTCCCGAGCGCTTTGCCCATGTCGCGCAGGGCCGATCTGGCCCGGTAGGTGATCACGTTGGCCACCTGAGCGGCGTGCAGCCGACCGTAGCGCTCGTAGACGTACTGGATGACCTCTTCACGGCGGCCCGACTCGATGTCGACGTCGATGTCCGGTGGCCCGTCGCGGGCCGGGGACAAGAAGCGCTCGAACAGCAGCCCGAGGTCGACGGCGTCGACATTGGTGATGCCGAGGGCGTAACAGACGGCGGAGGTGGCCGCCGACCCCCGACCCTGGCAGAAGATGTCCTGACGCCGGCAGAACATGACGATGTCCCAGACGGTGAGGAAGTAGCCGGGGAACCCGAGCTGCCCGATGACGGCGAGCTCGCGGTCGAGCTGGGCCCACGCCCCCGGCACCCGTTCGGCCTCCCGAGGCCCGTACCGGTCGTTGGCGCCCCGTCGGACCAGTTCGGTCAGCCAGGTCTGCTCGGTGTGACCACCCGGCACCGGAAAGTCGGGGAGCCGCGGTGCCACCAGGCGCAGATCGAACGAGCACATGGCGGCGATCTCGGATGCCCGTTCGACCACCCCGGGCCACCGGGCGAATCGCCGCAGCTGCTCAGCCTCGCCGCGCAGGCAGGCGGTGGCCGACGGAGGGAGCCACCCTTCGAGATCCCCGAGTGTCCGCCGGGCCCGGACCGCAGCCAGCGCGGTGGCCAGGGGGAATCGCGCCGGGGTGGCGTAGTGGACATTGTTGGTGGCCACCGGGTCCACGCCCCGCTCGATGGCCAGAAGGGCCA
Source organism: uncultured Acidimicrobiales bacterium (assembly GCA_963806285.1). Lineage (GTDB taxonomy): Bacteria > Actinomycetota > Acidimicrobiia > Acidimicrobiales > RAAP-2 > Bog-756. The sequence goes on along the minus strand of CAWDXJ010000013.1, from coordinate 85,597 downwards.
GCGCATCGTTGCGGGTGGCGTCGATCGGGTTGCCGTGGTCCCACAGCTCGACGGCCAGATGGTCGCGACCGAACCGCCCGATCAGGCGGTCGAGCGCCTGACCGGCGGCGGCCGGGCCGTCGACGGTGAGGGCGGTGGCCAGCACCCCCTTGCGGCATCCGGTGAGGATCTGCCAGTGACCACCGTGACGGTCGGACAGCGCGTCGAGAGTGATGACCGGCTTCCCCTTCTCCCCCCCGTCCAGGTGGGCCTCGGCGATGGTCCGACTGAGCCGGGCGTATCCCTCGGGGTCCCGGGCCAGCACGACCAGGTGGGTGCCGTCCGGATCCGGCACGCCGGTACGGACGTGCGGGCCTCCGGCCTCCGTGATGGTCAGCTCGGCGCCGAACACGGTGGGCAGGCCGAAGGCCCGGGCCGCCTCGGCGAAGCGGACCACGCCGTAGAGGCCGTTGTGGTCGGTCAGGGCCACCGCGGACAGGCCGAGCCGCACCGCCTCGGCAGCCAGTTCCTCGGGATGGCTGGCACCATCGAGGAAGGAGAAGTTGGAGTGGGTGTGCAGTTCGGCGTAGGCCATCTCTCATCCGTACCTATCCGTGCGGCCTCGATCATCCGTAGGTGGCTTCGACCCACCAGCGACCCCGTTCGACCAGCAACAGGTGGGCGTCCGAGGCGGTGACCGCCTGGAGGCGCGCCCCTCTCCGGCGGGACCTCGACCACCACCGCTCGTCGGACGGCCACGGGCCGGCCCAGGCGGTCACCGTCGACCACGGTTGCTGCTCCACCGACAGCCGCCTCGGGGCGGCGGTGAGCAGCCCCCGCCCCGAGACGGACACCGGCTGCCCGGCGGCGTCGGCCAGTTCGGCCGGGAGGGGAGCGGGGTGCACGACTACCGGTGCCGGCGATGGGATCCGGCCGGGCCACGGAGCGCCGAGGGAGGAGTCCACGCGGTTCTCCCCGGCATTCCAGGTGGTGAAACGGGCACGCTGGGCCGGCCCCCGCCCTCCCTGCAGGCGGGCGGTCACCACACCGTCCGGGCCGATGAGGTCCTGCACGGCGGCCAGGGCCCGGCCGGCCCGGGCGTCGGTGTCGCTCACCCCGCCCCAGAACCCGGGTTCGCCCACCACGGCACCGGCCTGCCGGCCTGCGACCGGCTGGCACAGGTCGCCCAGCTCGCCGCTCCGCCCCCCGGCCACCATGTGGCAGGCCACCCCGTCGGCTCCGAATCGGCCGAGCACATGGGGTTCGGGCAGAGCCGCGAAGTCACCGAGGGTGCGGATGCCCAGCCGGGCCAACAGGTCGGCCAGCTCGGGGTGGCCGAGGATCCCTACCGGGAAGGGAGCCAGGAAGCCGGGGGTACCCCCCGCCGGGACGACCAGGCCACTGCGGGCGGCGAGGACACCAGCGAACAGTCCGTCGGCCACCCCGACCTCGACGGTGGTGATGTCGGAGACGGCGTCGGTGACCAGTTGGGCCAGCGGGCCCTCGCCCCCGAAATAGCGTGCCGGGCCGCGGGCCGGAAGCGAGCAGATGCCAGGCCGCACGATGGTGGTCCACGGGCAGTACGACTCCACCGCATCGACCACCTTGACGAACGCCCGGAGAGCGACTCCGTTCTCGTCCTCGTCGAGGAGGTCGGGACAGCGGACGACAAGGAGGCGGTTCACGTCCGTGCCATCGGGCCGGCCACCGGCTGCGCGGCGACGTCGATACCGGTGCCGACCGCTTCCACCGCCCCGGTGGTCGATGGCATCCACAGGTGGTGGTGGTGGGGGACGGCCGACCGTCTGCCCTTGGCGGTCACCGTCATCCGACGCCGTTGGAGGTACCCATCGCCGGTCCCGGCGCCGTCCCAGTGCATATCGCTGACGCTCAGGTGCACATCGGGATGCTCGGGCCATCCGGAACGCCCCGGCACCACCACCAGGACGGCCCGGCGTTCCCTGGTCCTGGCCACCAGCCTGCGGGCCATGACCGGGCGGGGCGGGAAGGGAGGACAGAGCACCACCAGATCGACGCCGTCGATCAACGCGGCGGCGACCTCGGCCCAGGCCGCACCCGGACGGGGGACCAGGGGCAGACGGTCCAGGTCGAGTCCCATGTCGTGAGCAGCCACGGCACCGAAGCCCGGGAGCCCGACGAGGGCGCACCAGGAGCCCGCGCCCGATGCTGCAGCCAGAAGGGACAGGGCCAGGCTGATACCGCCGCCGCTCGGGTCCGGCCCACCCGCCGAGGTCAGACCGCTGACCACGATGGTGGTCCCCCGGCGCAGGCTGCCGTCAGGGAGCAGGCCGACGAGGGGAGGGAGCACCGGCAGAAGACGGGTCTGACTGGACGAGACGGGCCGGGTGCGCTCGGCCAGGAGAGCCAGGTGCCCCTCGGCCCGCTCCCGTCCCGGGCCGGAGGAGGGTGGTCGGGGGCGATACTCGACGAACATATGTTCGTAGAGTATCGCCCCGGGTTTGGCGTGGCCAATGGGGTCCACCCGGCCCACCCGAGTCCACCCGATGTGCCCGATCGGATCGCTATCATGTGACCACCAGAGAGAGGAGGTGGTCCAACTGAGCAGTCAACGATTTGGGACCCTGGAGGTGGCTGGCCGCTGAGGCGGCTCGCTGTACCACCTGGCGAAACCCAGCCAGACACCCATCGGGCGACTCAGCCGGACCCAGGTCCCATCCGGCGCTTCACGGGAACCCCGGTGCACTCAATCAGCAAATTTCAGCTGCAGGGCGCTTCTTCGGAGGCGCCCTGCAGCCGTCCTCGGGCGCGCATGGGCAGGGGTACATGGTGGCCCTCGGGGCCGGATGGGTTCAGGGGCGCATGGTGGTCTCGTCGACGTCGAGCGCTCCCCGCACCCCGTCGGCCACCCGCTCGCTGATCTTCCGCCGGGCCACCAGGAGGTCGAGCTCGGTCCGTTCCGCCCCGATGACCAGCCTCCGCAGCTCACGTTCGGCGCGGAGGTAGCCATGGGTACTGGCGGAGGAGCCGTCCCCGTCCTCGGAACCGTCCTCGGAACCGTCCCTGTCCGCAGCACCTGAGCCCATCACGTCGAGCCTGCGGTCGATGCGGCCGAGCTGGGCCTCGTATCCGATGCGGATCCGGTCCACCACCTCCGGAGGGAACTGATCGGTCCGCGCCAGCCCGTCGAGGTGCGACAGTGCGCTCACCGTCAGCCGACGCCTCGCTTCGGTCACCAGCACCATGTCCTGCTCGTCGCGGGTCACCAGCCCGAGGCGGCGGATGAGGGGGGGAAGGGTAAGTCCCTGGCCGACCAGTGTGGCCACGATGACCGCGAAGGTGAGGAACACCAGCAGGTCCCGGTGCGGAAAGCTCTGGGGGAGGGCCAGCGATGCGGCCAGGCTCACCGCACCGCGCATGCCGGCCCAACCCACCACGGTGGTCTCCCGCCATGAGCGGCCCGAGAGCGGCGGGGCGCCGAAGAGCCGTTGTCCACCGGGCAGCGCGGTCGCCGCGAACATCCACGCCATGCGCACCGCGATCACGATGCCGACCACGGCCAGTCCTTCGATGACCAGCGAGCCCGACTCGCGGTTGGTCAGGCTGTCCAGTATCGGGCGGAGCTCCAGCCCGATGAGTAGGAACGACATCCCGGTCAGGAGGAAGACGACCAGGTCCCAGATCTGACGCTGCTGCAGTCTGGCCGCCGCCGTCAACGACCCCGAGCCGTAGCGGCCGAAGTAGAGACCGGTGGAGACCACGGCCAGGACCCCGGACGCCCCCACCTTGTCGGCCGGCAGATAGGCGGCAAACGGGAGGATGAGCAGCATGGTGTTCTCGATCACCGGCGTCTCGGTGAAACGCAGCATGCGGGACCCGGTCCACCCCACGGCGATACCGATGGCCACCCCCACCACCACCGCAAAGGCGAACTTTCCGAACACATCGAGGACGGTGAACGCCGATCCCACCGCGGCGATGGCCACCTGGTAGGCGGTCAGCGCGGTGGCGTCGTTCATCAGACCCTCCCCGCCCAGGATGGTCACCAGCCGGCGGGGGAGACCGAGCTTTCCGGCGATCTGGGTGGCGGCCACCGAGTCGGGTGGCGAGACGATGGCTCCGAGGGCGAAGGCGACCGCCCAGCTCATCCCTCCGACGACCGAGTGGATGACCACGGCGACCGAGACCATTGTGGCCAACACCAGTCCCACGGCCAGGAGGAGGATCGGCCGCAGGTGGGTGCGTAGCTCGCGTGCCGAGGTGTCGAGCGACGCGTCGTAGATCAGGGGCGGCAGGAACACGAGGAGGACGAGATCGGGCTGCAGCTCGATCCGGTGATGGACCGGTATCAGCGCCACTCCGATGCCGGCGATGACCAAGAGGATGGGATAGGCGATCCGCAGCCGGTCGGCGATGGTGGCGATCACCACGATGCCGATGAGCAGTCCCAGCCCGTCGGCGATGCTGATCATGGATGAGCGATCTCGTCGAGAGGATTGCCGGTCAAGGCGTGTGGCAGACGGCCTCGATGTTGTTGCCGTCGGGATCGCGCACGAAGGCGCCGTAGTGATACAGGACCGCATCGAAGAAGGCCGCGCTCTCGGCCAGGTCGGCGCACCGGATGGAGATGTGGTCGATCATCCGCCCATCTTGGCACCCGGGCCCTCCCCCCGACGGCTGAGGGCTCTACCTACCCCGGCCAGGCCCGCTCGGGTGCGGCCCCTCAGACCCCGGGCGGTCGGCAACTCCCGGCCGGCCACCCCCAGACCCCGGTCACGGCGGCGGGAACCGAGATCGGGCATGGAGAGCCCTGTCCGGTGTTCCCGGCCGGGTAGGCGGTCCAGCTCCCACTCTCCGGCCGCTTGAACACGTAGTAGGAACCGGCGTCCTGCGACGAGATCTGAGCCCGGGTGGGGGCCGCAGGATTGGATGACGGGGCGGGGACCAGCCTTGCTCCGGCCCAGTGGGTCCCGGTGGCCTCGTCCAAGGCGTAGTAGGTCAGCCCGGGGGCCAGGCCCGTGTACTGGGACGGCGGAATGCCGTTCAGAGCGGCCCCGCTTGCAACCAATTGGGCGCGGACCTGGTCCGAAACCGTGACGTCGACCGCCGCGCCGGACGGCGTGGTGCTCGAGGGTGCGGTGCTGGACGGGGCGGTGCCGGTCGGGGCCGGGTTGGAAGAGGCCGGTGCGGGCTGGGCGTGCGGCGCGGTCGAGCAGGCGGCGACCGAGAGCGAGCCCGCCACCGCGAGGGCGCCGAACACCAGCCGGGGGTGCTCTTTCATCCGACCTCCATTCCTGCGTCGAGTCCCCGTGCTGGCCGGCCGTCGCACCGTTCGTCCCGGCGAGGTCAGCAGACCGGGGGTTCGGGCCGAAGCATACCGCGCCGGGGCCGATCACCCCGGCTCAGTCACTGCCCGCTCCGGCAGCCAGGCCGGCCGCCCTGGTCATCAGGTAGTGGCGCTCGCGGAGGTTGGTGGTGCCGGATGCCGCGGTGCGGAACTCGGCAGCGGCGGCCCCGGTGTCGCCGGCCAGCTCGAAGAGGTGGGCGCGGACGGCGTGGAGACGGTGGTGGTCACCCAGCCGCCCGTCGAGACCGTCGAGCATGGCGAGGCCGGCGCCCGGCCCCCGAATCATGGCCGCGGCGACGGCATGGTTGAGCGTGACCATCGGATTGCCGGTCATCCGCTCCAGCAGTCCGTACAGGGCGTGGATCTCGACCCAGTCGGTGTCGGCGTACCGGCAGGCCCGGTCATGGACGGCGGCGATGGCCGCCTGCACCTGGTACTCGCCCACCTGCCCCCGTTCGAGGGCTCCGGCGATCAGCGCGGATCCCTCGGTGATGAGGGCCTGGTCCCAGAGCGGCGCGTTCCTGCTCGGCCAGGGGTACCAGCTCGCCTCCGGCCCGGGTACGGGCCGGGCGTCGGGCGTCGGTGAGCAGCATCAGGGCGAGCAGTCCGGCCACCTCGGGATCGTCGGGCAACGCGCCCTGCACCCCCCGGGCCAGGCGGATCGCCTCGCCGGAGAGGTCGGTGCGGGACAGGTCGGGACCGCCGCTGGTGGCGTAGCCCTCGTTGAACAGGAGGTAGAGGACATGGAGGACCGATCGCAGGCGTCCGGCCCGTTCGCCGTCCGCCGGGAGTCGGAAGGGCTCTCCCGACGCTTTGACCTTGGCCTTGGCCCGGCTGATCCGCTGGGCCATGGTCGGTTCCCGGACCAGGAAGGCGGCGGCGATCTCCCGGGTGGTGAGACCGCCGACCGCCCGCAGGGTGAGCGGGATGGCCAGTGTCGGCGAGAGCGACGGATGACAGCACAGGTACATGAGGATGAGCGTGTCGTCGTGCCCCGACGCCGGCCCGGGGCGGGTGAGCGACCATGAGGCAGCCAGGTGCTCCCGTCGCCGGCGGGCGCCGTCGCGGCGGTACTGGTCGGCAAGGCGGCGAGCGGCCACCCGGATCAGCCAGCCCAGCGGGTCGTCCGGGATCCCGCCGGCGGGCCACGCCGTGGCCCCGGCTATGAGCGCCTCCTGGACGGCGTCCTCGGCGTCGGAGAAGTCGCCGTACCGGCGGACAACCGCCCCGAGGACCTGCGGTGACAACCGGTGCAGCAGGTCCTCGGTGGAGGCGTCCCCGGTCACACCTCGGGGTCGGGGGCGCTCATCACCTCGCGCACCTCGATGGGTTGGCGGATCGGCGCCCCGTCCGGGCCGGGAGCGGCCGAGGCCCGAGCGGCGATGGCAAGGGCCCGTGCCGCAGTGGTGACGTCCACCATCCGGAAGCCGGCGAGCAGCTCCTTCGTCTCGGGGAAGGGCCCGTCGGTGATCACCGGAGCGGTGATCCCGTCCGACACCACGAACTTGGCCGACTCCGGCCCGGCCAGCCCCTGGGCGTCGACCAGCTCGCCGCTCTCGGTGAGCTCCTGGTTCAACGCCTGTTGGAACTCGATGTGGGCCTTGATGTCCCCCGGTGCCCACTCGGTCATGGGTTCACAGCCAGACTCCACCTCGCCGTAGTTCTGCAGCAGCATGAATCGCATGGTCCATCCTCCGTGTCCGGCGGCGCCGAGGTGGCACCGCTCACTCCTAGGTCGATTCTGTCGCCGGGTTCTCGACATCCGTCGGTCGGCGCCGCGCTCCCGCGATCGCCAGGCAGGAGCCAGGGCGGGCCTGGCCGCCCTGGGCCGGGTCATCTCCGCTCCAGGATGCCTCGGACGTACGCCGCCTGCCCGGCATGCTGCAGGTCGTCGTTCACCACGCTCACCAGTCGGACCCCCAGGGTGACCGGCGGGTCCCAGCGCTCGTCGACGACCTTGCCGAGATCGGCGTCGGTCACGCTCTGGAGGAAGCGGAGTGTCCGTCCGAGCACGTCGTCGTGGTAGCCCACCAGCTTCGCTCCGTCACCGATGACCGCCGCCACCTGTTGGGAGGTGTGGCCGTAGCCCGTGTCGGTCACGTCGAAGGGGAGCCCGAAGCGCTCCGCCCAGTCCGAGGACGCCCAGGCCTGGTCGGTCCCGGCCGCGTCCGCCAGGTGGTCGTCTTGGATCCGGGTCAGATGCCACACCAGCCAGCTGATCGAGTTCGACGTCCCGCCGACCCGGAACGCCAGCTGTTCGGGCGACAGTCCGTCGACCACCGCTCGAACGGTTTCGCCGATCCGACCGAAGGCATCGGCGAGCAATTCGGCGCTAGTCACCCTGATGGCTCCTTCCCGAAGGCAGGCGGTGTCGGGGCCCCGCGACCGGTGCTGACGATCGGCACGTCCGGGGCATCGGCGGTCCGGTCACCCGTCGTACAGACGCTCGTAGGCGTCGCGGGCAGCATCGGACTGCCGGCTGGTCTGTGCCACCTCCCACCGGCGGGTGGCCCGATCCACGGCGATCGTCGTCCAACCGGCACCGTCCTCGTCACTGAGGTGCACGAGCAAGGTGTGCGGGTCGTGCTCGACGCGGAGTCGATGGCGGGGGTTGGCTTCCTCGTGGAGCCCTCGGACCGCCTTCCCGGCGTCGGGTCCGCGGCCACGAACGAGGTCCAGCGCCTCCCGGCCGACGGTGGCCGGGCCAACCGGTTCCGCTTCACCACCCTCCCATGTTACGGCCATCCCGTCGTCGCATGTCCCCGGCCGCGCCCCACGACCCTCAGGTCGACAGTCGTCGATACAGGCACTGGCCACCGCCGGAGGCATGCAGCCGCCCCTCGGGCGACCAGACCCGGGCGGTCCACCCGAAGAGCCCACCGGTCGACAGGGGCGCGGCCCCGTCGCACAGGAGCCAGTCCTGGTCCCGTGTCGGAGCGTGGAAGGCGACATTCAGGTCGAGGGTGGGCGCAGTGAACGGCGGCATCGTCCAGGCATGGGGACGGTGCGCCGAAGGCCAACTGGGGAGGTCCACCAGGATCAGGCTGCGGGCGGCGTCGACCCACGGGTCCGCGAAGGTCGCGGTCGGCTCGAACCGCAACCACTGCTGCCAGCGCGCCGGGCGGGGGTCCGGTGGCGGCCACTCGGCTTCGAAGTCGATCGGCCTCGCCTCGAAGTTGTTCCAGAACGGGAAGGGAGGCCGGTCGGCCTCGGATACGAGCTCTTGAATACTCGGAAGGTCGTGGGGCCCGGGCACCTTGGGCGGCGCCGTCTCGTCGTGCTCCAACCCGTCGATCCCGTCGCCCACGCTCCACACCATGGCGTCGAGGATCGGGTTCCCCTCCTGTTCCATCTCGACCCGGTGTGAAGCGGCCCTGCGCCCCGCCCTGCGGACATCGACCCGGATGTCGACCGGTGCGAACCGGGCCACACCGAGGTAATGGCAGGAGAAGGCGACCGGGCGTGGCTGATCACTGGCGGTTCCGACGGCGCGCAGGGCGCAGGCGGCCACATAACCGCCCATCGGTCCCCAGATCTCCCAGTCGGGACTGAGGTCGGCCTCGAAGCGGCCGCCACCGCAGGCCCTCACCGCCGTGTCGTTGGCCAGATCACCCATGGCGACCAGCGTGCCCCCCCGGTCGGTGGCGGGCAAACCGGCTGTCGACCGCGCCGGTCGCCGTCGCTCCGGTCACGGCCGGGCCTTCCGGCGCCCGGCGCCGCCAGCGGGCACCATGGACCCATGCCGATCGACGGGGAACTGGCCCGGTCCGCCCTGGTGGCCCAGTGGCGCGCCATCGCCGCCTCGGTGCCCACCCTCGGTCTCGACCTCCCGAGCCGCGTCGACGGATGGCGCAACCGGGAGGTGCTCGCCCACCTCTATGTCCAGCCGATCCTGCTCGGCCGGTTCCTCCTCACCGCGTCGGGACAGCGTCCCGTCGTCGGCCTGACCGAGAACCTGGCTGCCACCCGCTCCTTCGCCGAGATGATCGATGGGTCAGCCAGGCAAGGCGCCGAAATGGGGAAGTTCGACCTCGCGTCGTCGGTGGAGGCGGTGGTCCCCGCACTCTCGGCCGCCGACCTCGGGACGACCGTGACCACGCTGCAGGGTCCGATCCCCCTGGTCGACTATCTGGCCACCAGATGCGTCGAGGCCGTCGTCCACGGGAGGGACCTGGTCGACCCGGTCGAGTCGGAGGAGGCGGCCGAGACCATCGCCGCCGACGCGTTGACGGCGGTCCTGGCGTCGAGGGCTCCCCACCTGGTGCCCGAGGCGCTTGCCCTCCCGCCACCGGTCTGGATCGACGTCGCCACCGGGAGGCAGGCGGCTCCCCGACGCCTCGCCCCGGTGGTGCCGGTGATGGCCTGAACCCCCGGCCCGGGACGGACCGATGGGCCCGGTGCGGAGGGCTAGACGCCCTCCCAGAGCCCGACCGGGGCCTGGCCCAGCCGGTAGTGCCCGGGCTGGCGCTGGCCCGAGGTGGCCCGCTCCAGGCGCTTCTGCATGCCCTCGGTGAGGGTGCCGGCCTTGATCATCTCGAAATAGACGGCGGTGGCGTTGCCGACGTCGAAGAAGTCCCTCTGCCAGCTCCACCGGTAGTCCCCCGCATAGCGGAACCAGCTGCCGCCGAGCCCGGCGATCTCGTAGGGGGACCCGTCGGGCCGGGTGGCGTCGGCCACCTGCTTCCACAGACCGAGGATCTCGCCCTGGACGTCATCGATCAGGACCCGCTGGTAGGGGTAGACCCACCCCCCGAGGCCCTCCATCTCGTAGCCCAGCGCGTACTCGCGGATCTGGTCCCGGCCCACGGCCATGAACTCGTCGGTCGGGCCGACGTTCCAGCCGTAGGTGGCGTCCTCGGTGTACATCTCGGCCATGGGCGACCAGTCGAGCTGCTCCTCGCAGCTCCGGTTGATGTCCAACCACCGCTGCATCATCTCTTCGAGCTCGCTGCGTGGGAACGACGGCATGGGCCTACTCCTCCTCGGTGATGCGAAGCGCGGACGTGGGACAGTACCGGACCGCGGCCTCGACCTCGTCCCGGTGGACGTCACCGGGACGGTCCTCGAGGACGGTCACCTTGGCGTCTTTGGCCAGTTGGAAGACGGTCGGTGCCTCGGACTCGCACACCCCGTGGCCCTGGCACAGGTCGAGGTCCACCGAAACGCGCATCAGGCCGACGCCTGCCCCGGGGTGGCCTTGCGACGGTACCGGACCACGCAGGGCTGCTGGAGCTGGACGACCATCTTCGAGTGGTCGTTGCGGTAGGTGTCCGACGGCTGGGCCAGTTCGAACTCCCAGTCCGCCATCAGCACGGAGAAGATGGCCTTCAGCTGCATCATGGCGAAGGCCGCCCCGACGCAGCGGTGGCGTCCCGCCCCGAAGGGGATCCAGGTCCAGGGATTCGACCGGTCCTCCTCGCGGGGCTCCAGATACCGCGACGGCTGGAACGAGTCGGCGTCGGGGAAGTCCTCGGGGATCCGGTTGGAGACCGACGGGCTGGCCCCGACCATCTGGCCCGCCCTGATGGCGTAGCCGTCGACCTCGACGTCCTCTTTGGCCACCCGCAGCAGCAGGATGAGCGGCGGATGGAGGCGGAGTGCCTCCTTGATGGCCGATTCCAGGTGGGGCATCGCCCGCAGGGCCTGGTAGCTGACCTCGGCTCCTCCCGCGTAGAGCTCGTCGAGCTCGCGCTCCACCGTCTCCAGGTCCCCGGGGTGGCGGAGCAGCTCGATGAGGGTCCAGGCCGCGGTGCCCGAGGTGGTGTGGTGACCGGCGAACATCATCGAGATGAACATGCCGGTGACCTCGTCGGCCACGAAGCGGGGCGACCCGTCCTCGTCGGTGATGGACATGAGGACGTCCAAGAGGTCGCGCTCACCCTCCTCGACCGCCGGTCCGGCAGCCCGGCGCTCCATGATGCCCTCGACCAGCTCGACCAGGCCCACCCGGGCGGCGTCCCGGCGGCGGAAGCTCTCGATGGGGGCGTAGGGGTCGACATAGGCGATGGCATCGGTGCCCTGTTCGAGGTCGTGGTAGAGCTCGGCGAACCGCTTGTCCAGCTCGTTGCGGAACCGCTTGCCGATCAGGCAGGCCGAGGACGTGTAGATGGTCAGCTCGGCGAACCAGTCGAGGAGGTCGATCTCACCGTGGTCCGCCCACCCCGACACCATGTGCGCCACCTCGTCGGCGATGGTGGCCGCGTGGCCGCGCATGAACTTGTCCCGGAGGGCCTGGTTGTGGAGCATCTCCCGGCGCCGCTCCGGCGGGGCGTCGAAGACGACCCCCTCGCCGAACACCGGGGTCATGAACGGGTACGCCTCGGCCTGATCGAGGACCTCCTCGGGCGCACGGAAGAAGAACTCGTTGGCGCCGGCGCCGGTCATCAGCACCACGTCCCGCCGGGCCAACCGGAAGACCCCGACATCGCCGCACTCGGCCCGGACCCGGTCGAGCAGGGCGATCGGGTCCACCCGGAGCTCGTCGAGGTGGCCGTTCTCTCCCTGGCCACCGGACACCCGCGGTGGCTCGCTACGTCCCACGACAGTGCTCATCGGCTTCCCCCGTCCAACGGATCTCCTCTGATCGGTGCTTCCGGCTGCAGTTCGATGACGGTGGCGTGGGTGCCGCGGGGCAGCGTCACCGCGGCCGCGATGGCCTGGGCCACGCCGGCCGGGCGCATGAAGCTGGAGTGGCGGGCCAATCCCCACGCTGCCCACTGCTCGATCACCTCGGCGGTGACGTCGGGATCCCAGTCCAGGCCCATGCCGGTGAGGGTCGGCCCGGGACGCACGATCGTCGCCCGCACCCCGGTCCCCTCGAGCTCCATCTGCAGCGACCGGACGTAGCCCTCCAGCCCCCATTTGGAGGTGACGTATGCGGCCATGGCCGGGCGGGGATGCTCGACCACGTCCGAGGTGACGAAGACGACGTCACCCCGCCGGCGCGCCGACCATGGCCGGGACCAGGGCGCGGACCAGCCGGTGGGTGCCGCTCACGTTCACACGCAGCACGCCGTCGAAGGCATCGGGCCCGGTGTCCAGCACGGATCCGGCCATGTTCAGCGCGGCGTTGGACACCACGATCTCGGCTGCTCCGACGGCGTCGGCGGCCGCCTCGGCGAACTGGTCGACCGAGTCGCCGTCGGCCAGGTCGAGGTGGATGGCGACGGCCTCCCCGCCCTCGGCCCGGATGGCCGCCGCCGCCGCCTCGCACTCGGCGACCCGCCTGGCCCCGAGCACGACCGGGTGTCCGAGTGCGGCCAGGGCCTCGGCTGCCGCCCGGCCGATGCCCGACGAGGCCCCCGTGACCACGGCCGGGCGGCGGACGGGATGGGGTTCGAGGCGGGGCATCAGCGGAGGGTCACCGAGGTGGGGAGGGCGGCGAGCCCACGCACGTTGATCGAGTGGACCCGCTCGATGCCGCCCGGGTCGATGTCGTAGGAGGACACCCGCCCCACCAGCTCGGTCAGGCCGATCCGCGCCTCCATCCGGGCCAGGGGGGCGCCCATGCAGAAATGACGGCCGCTGCCGAAGCTCACCAGTCGCGACGTGTCCCGGTCGAGGTCGTAGCGGTCGGGGTCCGGGAACACCTCCTCGTCGCGGTTGGCCGACCCGACCAGCAGCAGCACACGCTCGCCTTCGGGGATGTCGACCCCGTGCAGCCTCATCGGCACCCGGGTCACCCGTAGGAGCATCTGGCTCGACGTGTCGTAGCGCAGGGTCTCCTCGACCCAGTCGGTCACCCGGTCCGGGTCAGCGAAGGGCTTGGCCCGCTGGTCCGGGTTGTGCCATCCCCAGAGCCAGGCGTTGCCCAGCAGTTTGGTGGTCGTCTCGTTTCCGGCCACCACCATCAGGAACAAGAAGGCGATGATCTCCTCGTCGGTGAGCCTGTCGCCGTCGAGCTCCGCCTCGAGCAGCTCGGAGGTGAGGTCGTCTCTGGGGACGGCCCGCCGCTCGTCGACCATGCCCTGGTAGTAACCGACCAGGGTGAGGGCGGCGTCCATCCCGGCCTGCGGGACGTCGAACAGCCCGTCCTCGCGATGGACCACGAGGTCGGCCAGACGGCGCAGCTCGACCCGGTCGGCGGCGGGCACTCCGACCAGCTCCGAGATGACGTCCATGGGAAGCCGGCCGGCGAAGTCGGCGATGAAGTCGAACGATCCCCGCTCCAGCGCGGGTTCGAGGTGCTCGAGGGCGATGGCCCGTATCCGGTCCTCCATCCCCGCCACCTTGGAGGGGGTGAACTTCTTCCCCACCAGCGAGCGCATCCGGGTGTGGCGGGGAGGGTCGAGGGCGAGGAAGGACATCATCTTGTGGGCGTTGGGACCGAAGGCGCTGGGGTCGAGGGAGACGCCCTGGGCATTGGAGAACCCGTCCACGTTGCGGAAGGCGGCCAGGACGTCGGCGTGGCGTGACAGTGCCCAGAAGTCGAACTCCTCATTGCGGTAGACCGGGGCCTCCGACCGCAGACGGGCGTAGGTCGGATAGGGATCCTCGTGGATCTCGTACGCATAGGGGCTGTAGTCGACCGGTTGGCGGGTGGTGGTCACGGACGGGCTCCGACTTCGGTCCCGCCGACCATGAGTCGGGCCGCACCGGCCAGGAACTCGGGGATGTCCGAAGACGACATGTGCCCCATGCTGGCGGTCAGCAGCGCCCCCGAGAAGCTCGTCTCCAACACCCGTACCACCAACGGGTCCACTCCGGGGCCCAGGGCGGCGGCCAGGCGCCGGTGGATCTGCGCCCCGATCCGGTCGCGCAGGTGCTTCACGTCCGGACTGGGGCTCAACAGCGCCACCGTGCAGGCGTCGACCAGGGCCGGGCTCTCCGTGGTGAACAGCACCATGGCCCGGACCGCATCCGACAGTCGCTCGTCCACCGACCGGTCCGAGGAGGAGTCCACCGGCGGGAGGGCCCGCATCCGTCTCCACAACACCTCGGCGAGCAGATGGTCCTTGGAGCTGAAGTAGTTGTAGGCCGTGGCCGGGGCCACCCCGGCGCGCCGGGCCACCATCCGCACGGTCAGGCCGGAATAGCCGACCTCCTCGATGACCGCCTCGGTCGCCCCAACCAGTTGTACGACCACCTCGGCCTGGCGGGGCGTCAGCCGGCGACGGGTGGCCTCGAACCCGTGGGCCTCGTCGGTCGGCCGGAGGGCGACGGTCTCGCTCATCGACGTGGCCTCACTGGTCACCGTGAGCCGGCACCGGGTGGCACGGGGATGTGGGGCGTACCGTCGCGCATCGGGGGGAACTCGAAATTGGCCGCGGTGGTCAGCTTGGTGACCTTGGTGATCTCCGCCTCGGGCAGGGTCTCGTTGTCGTCGTCGATGACCAGCTCCCACCGGCAGTGGGGCGCCCGGTCCGAGGGGACCCGTGGAGGACGGTGGACATGGCGGATGTGGGCCTTGGGATTTATGGCCTGGGCGGTCACATCGAACGTCCCGTCCTCGATGTGGTGGCACATGCCGGTGACCATCTTGTCCCCCCACGGCTCGGCGTCCATCAACGCCCCGCAGTAGGCGAGCTCGAAGAACCCGTGCCGCTCGTCGACGACCTCGTAGCGGACGTCGAGGTAGTGGTGGGGAAAGCCCGGATCCAGCTGGAGCACCTTGAAGATCGCCTCGACGTCGTTCCCCTCGACACCCATGATCCGGCGCAGACGCTCTCCGTACACGGGGCTGGCGCCGCGCCACTCCTCGATGGCCAGCCGTTCCATCTCCTCCATCCCGTGGGACATGCCGATGGCCGCGCACATCGAGCGATCGAGGATGTGCACGGCCTGGGCGTACTCGCGCACCAGGCGGACCAACGCCTCCCGGGACAGGTCCTCGTAGCGGAAATCGGCCCGGAACGCCCCGGAGTAGTCGGCCAGGCCGTCCCCGTCGGGTGCCTGGTCCCCGGGCTTCTCCCCTTTGCCGTGGGCCATTGGCATGGACTATAGTCTGGACAGTTGTCCAAGTACAAGCCCGCGACCTGCCAGGGGGAACCGAGTGCCGAACGACCAGACCCCCGGCGGTTCCCGGTCCGCCGAGACGCCCGCCGTCGGTGTGATCGGGCTCGGGGCGATCGGCGGCGGGGTGGCCACCAACGTCTTGCGGGCGGGGTTCCCCCTCGTGGTGTTCGATGTGCGACCCGAGGCCGCCGACCCGTATCGGGACCGGGCCACCGTCGCCGGCTCGCCGGCCGACCTGGTCCGCTGTTCGGACCTGGTGGTGGTCGCGGTGGTCAACGACGAGCAGGTCCACGAGGTGCTGTCCGGGCCCGCCGGTGGCCTCGCCGCCGGCGGCGACGCCATGTTCATCATCGTCAGCACCATCTCGGCCGCCTGCGTCGAAGCCATCGGCGCCGAGGCCGAGGAGGCAGGGGTGGAGGTGGTGGACTGCGGGGTGAGCGGCGGTCCCGGCCCGGCTGCCTCCGGCGACCTCGTGTGCATGGTCGGCGGTGACCCTCCGGCCATCGAACGGGCCGGGCCGGTCCTGGATGCCATCGGGTCGTTGACCGTGACCATGGGGCCGTTCGGCTCGGGGCTGGCGGCCAAGTTGGCCCGCAACCTGGTGCAGTACGGTTCGTGGCTCGCCGCCTACGAGGGCCAGCGGTTGGCGGAGGCGGCCGGCATCGGGCTCGCCGACCTGGCCCGGGTCATCCGGGCCAGCGACGCCATGATCGGCGGCGCCTCCACCCTGATGTTCCGGCCCACCGTGGCCCAGTTCACCGCCGACGACGACGCCGGAATTGTGGCGGCCATGCGAGCGGGGGCATCGTTGGCCCACAAGGACCTGCAGGCCGCCCTGGAGCTGGCCGAGTCGCTCGACGTCCGGCTGCCCCTGGCGGAGATGGCCGAAGTGCGCTGCGATGAGGTCTTCGGACTGGAAGGGATGGAGCGATGAACGAGACCCGATCCTGGCTCACCCGCCGGCGGGCGGCCACCGATGGATGAGGCCGGGGGGGAGGATCCCGGTCCGAAGCGGGCCCGGGGCATCGCCAAGATGCAGGAGGTATACGGGTTCTCCGTCGACCCCGCCGCCGTCGCCGGGCCCTATGTGGACTTCACCGTCGACCACCTGTTCGGCGAGGTGTGGACGAGGTCCGACCTCGACATCCGGGACCGGCGTCTCATCACCATCGGCGTCCTCGCCGCGCTGGGCCAGCCCCAACTGGTCGAGATCCAGTTCCAGTCGGCGCTCGACCGGGACGAGCTGACCGAGGACCAGGTCCGCGAGACCGTGGTCCATCTGGCCCACTACGTCGGCTGGCCGCTCTCGACCGGGGTCAACGAGGCGGCCGAAAAGGTCATCGCCCGTCGCCGCCGTCCGTCCGGATCGTGACCGCGCCCACCGATCCCGCCGGGTCGGGGCCCCCCGCCCCGGCGGCGATGGTCCGCTTCGACTTCACCGGCAAGGTGGCCGTCGTCACCGGCTCGGGCGGCGGCATCGGCCAGGCCTACGCCGAGGCACTGGCCGCCGCCGGTGCCGCGGTGATGGTCGCCGACATCGCCGAGGAGCGGGCGGCCGAGGTGGCCGCCCGCATCCGTTCCTCCGGGGGCGAGGCCGATTCGGTCGGCGTGGATGTGGCCGACCCCGATTCGGCGGTGGCCATGGCCGCCCGCACCGTCGACCGCTACGGCGGCCTCGACTACCTCGTCAACAACGCGGCCATCTTCGGCGGGATGCAGCTCGACCTGTTGCTCACCGTGGACTGGGAGTACCTGAACCGGTTCCTGTCCGTCAACATGCTCGGGGCCCTCAACTGCGTGCGGGCCTGCTATCCGGCGATGAAGGCCCGGGGGGGCGGGGCGATCGTCAACCAGTCGTCCACCGCGGCCTACATGTACGCCGGCTTCTACGGGCTGGCCAAGGCCGGGGTGAACTCGATCACCCAGCAGCTGGCCCACGAGCTCGGCGGCCACCACATCCGGACCAACGCCATCGCCCCCGGGCCGATCGACACCGAGGCATCCCGGACGGTGGTCCCCGATGCCTTCATGAAGCCGATCCTGGCCTCGCTGGCGCTCAAGCGGCAGGGAGAGACGACGGACCTGGTCGGCATGTGCCTGTTCCTCTTGTCCGACGAGGCGTCGTGGATCACCGGCCATGTCTTCAACGTCGACGGCGGCCAGGTGGTCCGCCCGTGACCCAACACCGCGTCGACGTCGAGGACGGTGACGGTGTCCGGCTCATCGCCTTCGACCGTCCCGACGCCCGCAACGCCTTCGACGCCCCCATGTACGAGGCGGTGACGGCGACGCTGGCCGGGGCGCTGGACGACGACCGGACCCGAGCGGTGGTCCTGACCGGCCGGGGCAAGGCGTTCACCGCCGGCCAGGACCTCCGGGAGATGGCGGACATCGCCGCCGGCGCCGCGGGACCCGGGGCCGGGCGGGGGTTCCAGGGGCTCCTCGACACGCTCACCGCCTTCGACAAGCCGCTGCTGGCCGCGGTGAACGGCGTCGGTGTGGGCCTGGGCCTGACGTTGCTCGGGCACGTGGACCTGGTCCTCGTCGACCAAGGCGCACGACTCAGGGCTCCCTTCGCCGAGATGGGCGTGCCGCCCGAGGCGGCGAGCAGCCGGCTGCTCCCCGAGCGGATGGGATGGCAGCGAGCGGCCGCGGCGTTGCTCGCCTCGGAGTGGATCAGCGCCGACCAGGCGGTGGAGTCCGGCCTGGCCCTCCGGGCCTGCCCGGCGGGGACCGTGCTCGAAGAGACCCTGGCCCTGGCCCGGCGGATCGCATCGTTCCCCCCCACGCCACCCGCCAGATGAAGCGGTTGATGATGGCTGCGGGCCGTTCGGACATCGAGGCGGCCCGGGCCCGGGAGGAAGCGGCGTTCGCCTCGCTGTTCGCCGACCCGGCCACCAACCCCGGTGCACGGCTCACCGCGGGCCTGGGGACCTGACCGGCGTGCGCCTGGGCATCACCGCCTTCCTCACCGACCGCGCCATGGCGCCGGCCGACCTGGCCCGCGCCGTCGAGGACCGTGGGTTCCACTCCCTCTACCTTCCCGAGCACACCCATCTGCCGGTGCGCGCCGACAGGCCTCCGGCGCTGGTGCAGGGCGTCCACGTCGACGACTACCGGCGCAGCCTCGATCCCTTCGTGGCCCTCGCCACTGCCGCCTCGGTGACCGAGCGGATCGCCCTCGGCACCGGTGTGGTGCTCGCCGCCCAGCACGATCCGATCGTGCTGGCCAAGCAGGTGGCCACGCTGGACGTCCTGAGCGGTGGCCGGGTGGTCCTCGGCATCGGCTTCGGATGGAACCGGGAGGAGGCGGCCGACCACGGCGTGCCCTTCGCCTCGCGGCGGGAGGTGGCCCGGGAGCACGTGCTCTGTATGCAGGCGCTCTGGTCGCAGGACCAGGCCGAGTTCCACGGCCGGTATGTCTCGCTCGATCCCTGTTGGAGTTGGCCGAAGCCGATCCAACAGCCCCGGGTGGCCACCCTGGTGGGAGGCGGCTCCAACCCCGCCGTGTTCGCGGCCGTCGCCGAGTATGCCGACGGATGGATGCCCATCGGCGGTGCCGGGCTGGCCGAGTCCCTGCCTCTCCTGCGCCGAGCCGTGGAGGACCGGGGTCGCGACCCGGAGACGGTACGGGTCGTCCCGTTCGGGACGGTGCCCAGTGACGAGAAGCTGGCCCACTACAGGAGCCAGGGGATCGTCGAGGTGGTGCTGCGGCTGGCGTCGGGGGGCGCCGATCAGATGCTGTCGGACCTCGACGGGCATGTCGCCTACCTCGAGCGGTTCGGGTGCGGCGATGGGTGAGCGCCCGGCCCAGGGGTCGGCGCCGCCGTCCAGGCCGTGGAGCGGGGGAGGCCGCGAGGAGCTGGCCGCCGCCATCCGGAGGCTGATGACGGCCACGGTGACCGCCGCGGCCCCACCCGAGGTCCTGTCCGAGGCCGCCCGCCGGGCGGCGGCGCTGGCCGACGAGCTGGACCGGCACGTGCCGCCGGCGGGCCCCGAGCCGACGGCCCGGTTCGCCGACGAGTCGGTCCAATCCGGAGAGGTCCACACCCTGGCTGCGGCCATGCCCTTCGACATGGTCATCGGGTCCTGCAATCCCGTGGCTCCGCCCCTGACCATCGAATTCGACCCGCCCCGGGCCATCGGCCACGCCGTCTTCACCGCGCCCTACGAAGGGGCACCGGGCCTCGTGCACGGCGCGGTGCTGGCCGGGGCCTTCGACATGATGTTGACCGCGGCCAATGTCATCGCCGACGGCGCCGGGCCCACCGTCCGCCTCTCAATCCACTATCGCAAGCCCACCCTGATCGCCCTGCCGGCCCGCTTCGAGGCCTGGGTGACCGAGTCGGACGGTCGGCGCACCCACAGCCGGGGACAACTGACCCAAGGGGGAGTGGTCACCGTCGAGGCGGTCGGCGAGTTCGTCAACATGGGACGCTCCCGTATCTCGGAGCTGCACCGGGCGGACCACGCCGTGAAGCCGACCACGACCGACCGGCGCCGCGCTGTCGACGATCCGGGGTTGAGCCAGCGGGGCGGGACCGCATTCTCTAGAGTCATACCGGCGGCATCACCGGAAGGGTCCGTCAGGCCTCCCCGGTCGTTGCCTGACCAGATGGGGGAGAGATCATGACGCGCAGAGCCGATGTGGGGACCTCGACGACCCGGCGGGTGTCGCGGACGGCGCTGACCATGAGCGGGATGGTGCTGGTGGCCGCGCTGGCCGCGTGCTCGTCGACCAACTCGACGACCCCCACGACGTCGGCCTCGACCACCGCCTCGAACAGGTCGGCCATCCCGGCGTCGGCGTTCAGCGACCACACCGGCATCACCGCCACCTCGGTGGCCGTCGGGAACGTCTCGACGTTGTTCATCGGGCTGTTCAAGGGTGCGGTCGTCGGGACCCAGGCGTACGCCGACTACGTCAATTCGCAGGGAGGGGTGAACGGCAGGAGGATCAACGTCGACGGCAGCGACGACAACTACCAGGGCGCCCCCAACAAGCAGGAAACCCAGGCCGCCATCCAGAAGGACTTCGCCATGGTGGGGGGCTTCTCCCTGCAGGACAACTTCGGCGGGGCGGTGCTGGCAGCCAATCCCCAGGTCCCCAATGTCACGGTCTCCCTCAACCTGGCCACCTCCAACCTGCCCAACTCGTTCAGCCCGGCTCCTGCGGTCAACGGCTGGCAACTGGGCCCCCTGGCGTACTTCCAGAAGAAGTACCCGAGCCAGATCCGTCATGCCGCCGCGCTGGTCGCCGATCAGCCGTCGGCAACGTCCAAGTGGGCGGCGGAGAAGCAGGCGATGACCAGCCTCGGGTACAACGTCGTCTACGACCCGACGTTCGACATCACCACCACCGACTTCAACCAGTACGTGATCTCCATGAAGAACGACGGCGTGAAGATACTGTTCCTCGAGCAAATGCCCGAGAACTATGCCGCCTCGGTGGTCAGGGCCCTCAACCAGCAGGACTTCCACCCGGTCCTGGTCCTCGGCGGATCGACCTACAGCCAGGACCTGGTGCCGAACTCCGGGGGCGCCTCGGCCATCGACGGGTCCTACCTCGAGCAGAACACCGCCCTCTTCCTCGGCGAGGATTCGGGCAGTATCCCGGCCGTCGACACCTTCCAGACCTGGGTCCAAAAGGCGTCTCCCGGGTTCAAGGCCGACCTGTACACGCTGTTCGGCTGGCTGTCGGCGGAGCTCTTCGCCCAGGCGCTCCAGGCGGCCGGCGCCGATCCGAGCCGGGGCTCGGTCCTCCAGGCGCTCCGGGGGATCACGTCCTTCTCCGGTGGCAACCTGGTCGGGACCGCCGACCCGGCCCAGAAGATCCCCACCGCCTGCTACATCATCACCAGGATCGAAAACGGCACCATCACCCGCTTGGACGATCCCCCGGTGGCGGGGCCGACCCACGGCTACCGCTGCGACCAGCCCTACTACTACGCCAAGGCGTGACCCGGCCGGCCGGGCCCGGCGGCGTGGGTCGGTCCGGGGGGACCTCAGGCGTCGGCAGCCTGGGCCGCGGCGCGCCTCATCAGGCGGGACTTGCGATTGGCGGCCTGGTTCTTGTGGATGACGCCCTTCGCCGCAGCCTTGTCGATCCGCTTGACCGCCAGGCGCAGCGCCTCGTCGCCGTCCTCCGCACCCTCGTCGATGGCGTTGACCGCCCGCTTGGTGCGCGTCCTCAGTTCTGACCGCACCGACTTGTTGCGCGCCTGGCGCTTGATCGTCTGGCGATTGCGCTTGATCTGGCTCTTGATATTTGCCACGGCCGGTCCTTCTCGTCCTTGAGATCGTGCTCGGGATGTCACGGGCGGGGCCGGGCGGCCACCGTCGTCGAAGTGGAGATCTTCATCCGGGCGCCCACAGGGCCAACTCCGGAGACAGTGCAGGATAGCAGCCGGGAGGGCTCCGGCCCGGCCCGGCGGAGTCGGCCCCCGACCGACCCGGGACCTGTCGCCCGACCTGTCGCCCGCCGGGACGCCTGGCGTGCGGCCCGGCGGGACGGCATCCGGGTCGGCGTGGGTACGCTGGTCAGCCCGTGCTCCCCGTCGAACGCATCCGCAATTTCTCCATCATCAGCCACGTCGACCACGGCAAGTCGACGCTGTCCGATCGCATCCTCGAGCTCACCGGGGCCGTCGATCCCCGCCTGATGCGGGAGCAGTACCTCGACTCCATGGACATCGAGCGCGAGCGGGGCATCACCATCAAGGCCCAGAACGTGCGGGTGTCCTGGAAGGACGACACCCTCCACCTGATCGACACGCCCGGACACGTGGATTTCGGCTACGAGGTCAGCCGGTCGCTGGCCGCCTGCGAAGGGGCGGTGCTCCTGGTCGACGCCTCCCAGGGCATCCAGGCCCAGACCCTGGCCAACTGCTACCAGGCTCTCGAGAACGACCTCGAGATCATCGCCGTCCTCAACAAGATCGACCTGCCCGCCGCCGACCCCGAGCGGTGCGCCGCCGAGATCGAGCAGGTGCTCGGCATTGACTCCTCGGGGATCATGCACATCTCGGCCAAGACCGGCGAGGGCGTGCCCGAGCTGCTCGACGCCATCGTCGAGCGGATCCCGCACCCGGGCGGCCACGCCACCGCCCCGCTGCAGGCCCTGATCTTCGACTCCGCCTATGACCAGTACCGCGGAGTGGTGAGCTCG
This sequence comes from uncultured Acidimicrobiales bacterium, assembly GCA_963806285.1. Lineage (GTDB taxonomy): Bacteria > Actinomycetota > Acidimicrobiia > Acidimicrobiales > RAAP-2 > Bog-756. The sequence continues at coordinate 63,170 of CAWDXJ010000013.1, read as the reverse complement.
ATCCGGGTGATGGAGGGGACGTTGGTGGGGAGGGACAAGCTGCGGTTCATGCAGGCTGCCAGCAACCACGAGGTCGAGGAGATCGGATTCCGCTCCCCGGCCACCGTGCCGGTGGACGAGCTCGGCCCGGGCGAGGTGGGCTACCTGATCGCCGGGATCAAGGACGTGGGCGGGGCCCGGTCCGGGGAGACGGTCACCACGGCCGCCCGCCCGGCGGCGGCGCCGTTGGCCGGGTACCGCGATCCCAAACCCATGGTGTTCTGTGGACTGTTCCCCATCGACGGTGACGAACTGCCCGATCTCCGAGACGCCCTGGAGAAGCTCCGCCTCAACGACGCCAGTTTCACCTATGAACCGGAGTCGTCGCGGGCGCTGGGGTTCGGGTTCCGCTGTGGCTTCCTCGGCCTGTTGCACATGGAGATCGTGCGCGAGCGGCTCGAGCGCGAGTTCGACCTGTCGCTCATCGCCACCGCGCCGTCGGTCGCCTATCGGGCCTTCCTGAACGACGGGAGCCAGGTGGACGTGGACAATCCGAGCGAGCTCCCCGAACCCACCCATCTCGATCACGTCGACGAGCCGATGCTGAAGGCGACCATCCTCACGCCGGCGGAGTACACCGGCACGGTGATGGACCTCTGCCAGGGGCGCCGGGCCGAGATGGTCAAGATGGAGTACCTGTCCCCCGAGCGGGTGGAGTTCGTCTACGGGATCCCGCTGGCCGAAGTGGTGGTCAACTTCTTCGACCAGTTGAAGAGCCGGACCAAGGGGTACGCCAGCCTCGACTACGAGCCGGAGGGGTACGCCACCGCCGACCTGGTCAAGGTCGACCTCCTGATCAACCACACCCCCGTCGATGCATTCTCCACCATCGTGCACCGGTCGGTGGCCGAGTCCTACGGCCGCCGGATGACCGAGAAGCTGCGTGAGCTGATCCCCCGGCAGATGTTCGACGTCCCCATCCAGGCCGCCATCGGGGGAAGGGTGCTGGCCCGTGAGACGGTCAAGGCCCGTCGCAAGGACGTGCTGGCCAAGTGCTACGGCGGTGACATCACCCGCAAGCGGAAGCTCCTGGAGAAGCAGAAGGAGGGCAAGAAGAAGATGAAGAACATCGGGCGCGTGGAAGTACCCCAGGAGGCGTTCGTCTCCGCCCTCAGACTGGACGACTGACCCTCGATGGCCCGCGTCGTCGACCCCGCCCGTGCCTCGCCGGGACCGGCCGCGCCACGGGCGGTCGGGTCGGGCACCGCCATGCCTGGGCCCGCCACCGGAGGGCCGCAAGGGCGCCGGCGGAGACGCCGGACCGAGGAACCGAGGGCGGAGCCGGTCGTCGGCTCCGCCTTGGTGTCGGTGGCGGCCCTCGGCGGTCTGTACCTCGCCCTACGACCGGGCCCGACCAGGGTCGACGGGTGGTTGCTGGACCTGGTGGGACCCAGTCACGCGCTGGGGTTCGCCCACGTCTCCTCGCTGACCTCTCCCGCAGTCGTCGTGATCGGGGCCGCGGTCGCCGCCGTCGCCAGCCTCCCCCGGGACCGGCCCCGTGCCCTGGCATGCCTGATCGCCCCCCCGCTGGCGCTGCTGGCCTGCGAGCTGGTGGTCAAGCCGCTGGTGGGCCGGACGCTCGGGGGGGAGCTGTGCTACCCGTCGGGCTCGACGGTGGCGGCGGCGGCGCTGGCCGCGGCGGCGGTGCTGGCCACGCCGGCCCGTTGGCGACCCTGGATCGCCGGACCGGCGTCGGTCTACGCGCTGTGGGTGGCTGCGGCCGTGGTCGCCCTCCGATGGCACTATCCGACCGACGCGCTGGCCGGGTTGGCGTTCGGCGCCGGCGTCGTCCTGATGATCGACGGGGCGGCCTCCCGGATCGCCCGCCGTGCGCGCCGGGGGCGGGACCCGGACCGGCCCCGGGTCGGGACGGACGATGGTGCCCCCGGGCCGCCGACCGGGGACGCCGACCACCGAGGGCTCAGGGCGGCGGTGTCGGGGCCTCCGGACCGCCCGCGTCCGGGGACCGGCGGATGACGGCCACGGTGCCGGCCGGGCTGTCGGGGTCGAACCTGAGGTCGATGGGGCCGTCGGAACCGTCGGGCTCGTCGGAGGCCACGATGACGAAGGGCGGCTGCTTCCTCGGGGTCTCCAGTGCCTGCTGCAGACCGATGGCGATACCGGTCAGCACCGCGCCGGTGGCCGAGCGCTTCATCCAGTGGTTGAAGCGGAGGGGGTCCCTGCCGGCGGGATGCTCGGCCCCGTCTCCGCCGTCCTGACCCTCCCCGTCTCCACCACCACCCTCATCCGCACCGGCACCACCACCGGTAACTGCTTCTACGGGAGCGGGGGCCCGGTCGTCGCCGTCTGCGCCGCCGACCGGATCCGTCCCCCCGGCCGGGCCGTCGTCGGTCCCGTGCTCGGTCCCGTGCTCGGTCCCGTGCTCGGCCGGATCCGGCCCCGGGTTCGCGTCCACGGCTTCCACGGTACCGCCAGTGACCCGACGGCCGACCCGTGGCCGGGTGCCCGGAGCCCCGACCAGGGACGCCGACCGGGTGCACCGGCCGGTGGTCGGCGAACCATCGGGAGCACGGGCATCGTAGGATCGACGTGTGCTTGACCGCTTCCATCCGCCGGTCGAGGAGTACCTCGAGACCATCTTCGCCCTGGAGGAAGAGGGGATCCCGGTGATCCAGGCCCGCCTGGCCGAGCGGCTGGACAAGGCGGCTCCGTCCGTCTCCGAGATGCTGGACCGCCTCGAGGCGGACGATCTCATCGTGCGCACGTCGCGGCGGATCGCCATGACCTCGACGGGTGCCGCCCTGGCCCGGGGCGTGGTGCGAAAGCACCGGCTGGCCGAACGCCTGCTGGTGGACATCATCGGGCTCGACTGGGACAAGGCGCACATCGAGGCCGGCCGGTGGGAGCACGTGATCTCCGATGACGTCGAGGACCGACTGGTGATCCTGCTGGGCAATCCGACCACCTGCCCGCACGGCAACCCGATCCCCGGCGTCGAGCCGGCGGGGCCCGAGCAGCGCCGGCTGGCCGAGGCCCAGCCCGGGGACAGGATCCGCCTGGAGCGCATCACCGAGAGCGTCGAACACGACGCGGCCTCGCTCACCTACCTCGGGGACCACGGGTTGACGCCGGGGACCACGGCCCTGATCCAGGCCAGGGCCCCCGATGGCACGCTGACCCTCCTGGTCGGGGACGCCACGATCGCCCTCGGACCGGCGATGACCAAGCGGATGTTCATCGCCACCGGCTGAGCGCATCCGGGACATGGCAGCCCGGTCCGGTTCAGCACTCACTAGAGTGGAGTGCCAGACACGAATCGCACTCCTACCCGCAGCTCCGGGTCGGGGCAGGTTCGACCTCCACTGCGAGACATCCATGCCGACCACTGACGACAGCCGAATCGACGACCGCCCGGACGCAGCGGGCCCGGACGGTGGAGGGCTGGACGCCCGCAAGGCGGCCATCCTCAATGCGGTGGTCTCCGAGTACATCGCGTCAGCCCAGCCGGTGGGATCGCAACACGTGGTCGACGCCCCCGGGGTGAGCGTTTCGTCGGCCACCGTCCGGTCGGACATGGCCGCGCTCGAGCGCGATGGCTACCTCGCCCAGCCGCACACCAGCGCGGGACGGATCCCCACCGACATGGGCTACCGGTTCTTCGTTGACCATCTGGCCCGGCCCGGGTCACTGGACGCGCTGGGCCGCCAGCAGGTGCGCCAGTTCTTCGACCACGCCCACGGGGAGATCGAGCAGATGCTCGAGCGGACGTCCGGGCTCCTGGCCGACCTCACCGACTGCACGGCGATGGTGGTGGGCCCGTCCCACGAATCCGCGGTGATCCGCTCCGTCCAGTTGGTGGCCCTGGGCCCCCGGCTCGCCCTGTTGGTGGTGGTGCTGGCCGACGGAGCCGTTCAGAAGCAGTCGATCGAACTGGCCGAAGAGGTCGACGAGGCCCGCCTGGCCGACGCCTGCGCCCGGCTCGCCGCCCACTCCCTCGGCGTCCCCCTGACCCGGGTGCGCACGAAGGTGGCCGCCACCGGCGACCGGGCCACCGACGCGGTGGTCGGTGCCGGTGTCCGGGCGCTCCGGTCGCTCGGATCCGCCGATGCGGGGGAACAGCTCTTCGTCGGCGGGTCCTCGCGGATGGCCGCCGCCTTCGACGCCGTGGACACCGTCCGCTCGGTCCTGACCATCCTCGAGCAGCAACTGGTCGTGGTCACCCTGCTCCGGGACATACTCGACACCGGGTTGTCGGTGGCCATCGGATCCGAGCACGGGGTGGAACCGCTGGCCTCCTGCGCCATCGTCGTCATGCCGGTGTCGATCGGAGGCGAGGAGGCCGGCACCATCGGGCTGCTGGGCCCCACCCGGATGAACTACCCCCTGGCCCTGGCGGCCGCCCGAGTGGTGGGGGACCGCCTGGGCGAGCGATTGAGCGAGCCGGGCCGGTGACCGACCGGAGGCCGGGCCGGTGACCGACGTCGACCTCTACGAGGTCCTGGGCGTCCGCAGGGATGCGTCCGACGAGGAGCTGAAGCGCGCCTACCGGTCCAAGGCCCGGGAGTTCCACCCGGACACGAGCCAGGGCGACAGCGAGTCGGACGAGCGGTTCAAGGAGATCAGCATGGCCTACGAGGTGCTGAAGGATCCGGAGCGCCGCGCCCGCTATGACCGGTTCGGTCCCGAGGGGGTGTTCGGGGGCGGGGCCGGCACGCCGGGCGATCCTTTCGGGGGCGGGCTGGGCGACCTGTTCGACGCCTTCTTCAACGGGATGGGCGGGACGGGGGGAGCCCGGGGCCGTCGCACCGGCCCGATGCCCGGCCCGGATGCGGAGATGGTGCTGCGGCTGGACTTCCGGGAGGCGGTGTTCGGGGTGCAGCGCGAGGTGGACGTGCAGACCCCCGTCCACTGTGACGCCTGCGAGGGTTCGGGCGCCCGATCCGGCACCTCCGCGGTGAGTTGCCCCGAGTGCCAAGGGGCCGGCGAGTTGCGCCGGGTGCGCCAATCGATCCTGGGGCAGGTGATCACCGCCGTCCCCTGTGCCCGCTGCCAGGGCACCGGGCAGTCCATCGAGCATCCCTGCACGGAATGCGGGGGCGAGGGACGTAGGAACGAGCACCGGACGCTGACCGTCGACATTCCCGCCGGCGTGGACGAGGGCTCCACCCTCCGACTGGCCGGGCACGGACCCGCCGGTTTCCGGGGAGGCCCCAACGGCGCCCTCTTCGTCCACATCTCGGTCCAGCCCGATGACGCCTTCGAACGCTCCGGAGTCGATCTCCATGCGCCGGTCCACGTCCCGCTCACCATGGCCGCCCTGGGGGGCAGCCTCCGGTTCCAGACGCTGGACGACGAGCGCGCCCTGGCCATCGCCGCCGGCACCAGCACCGGCACGGTGATCCCGTTGAAGGGGCTCGGTGTGCCGAAGTTGCGCGGCAGGGGCCGGGGCGACCTCTTCGTCCACGTCCACGTGGACACCCCGACCGGCCTGGACGATCGCCAGAGGGAGCTGCTGTACGCCCTGGCCCAGGCCCGGGGTGAGGAGTTGGGGGATGCGCCCCACGGCGAGGGGATCTTCTCGAAGCTGCGCTCGGCCCTGAGCTGACCGTGGTGGAGGGCCGCCCGGCCGGCCCGGATCCCGCACTGCTGGCCGCGGCGGCCATGGTGTTCGTGGACGAGCCGGCCTCGCCGGTCCTCACCCCGGACGACGCCCGTCACCTGCTCGATGTGCTCCGCCTCCGCCCGGGCGAGCCGGTCATCGCCTCCGACGGGGCCGGGTCATGGGCGCCCCACCGGGTGTCGGCGGCCGCCGGGCGGCGGGGGGCCAGGGGCGTTGACCTGGCGTCCGTGCTGTCGGCCGACGGTCCGGTGACCACCCAGGCGCCCGAGGCACCGGCCATCACCGTCGCCTTCGCCCCGGCCAAGGGCGATCGCCCCGAATGGGTGACCCAGAAGCTCACCGAACTGGGTGTGGACCGGATCGTGCCCATCCGGGCCCGTCGGTCGGTGGTGCGCTGGGAAGGGGAGCGTGGGGACCGGGCGGTCGAGCGGCTCCGACGGGTGGCCCGGGAGGCGGCGGCCCAGTGCCGACGGGTGTGGCTGCCGGACGTGGGTGCGGTGACGACCCTGCCCGGCCTGGCCTCCCTGGTGGGGAGCCTTCCGCGGCTGGCCCAACCCGGCGGGGCCCCCCCGTCCCTCGACCAACCGGTGGTGGCGGTGGGCCCCGAGGGTGGCTGGGACCAGGAGGAATTGGCCTTCTCGGGCGCCTGGGTGGGCCTCGGGTCCACCCTGCTGCGGGCCGAGACGGCCGCCATCGTGGTGGGCTCGGCCCTGTGCGGCCTCAGGAGCGGGGTGGTCGGCCCCCCCTTGCGTAACCACGCTCCGTGAGCGAAACTACACAGAGAGGCAGGGTCTCCCGGTGTGGGAGGAGGGCCGTCCGTCTCGGACGGTCGGAAGACAGCGTGCACCTGCGTCACATTGGCAGAACCGGAGCTCAGGGGCGATCGGTGGAGATCAGCGGAGGTGCATATGTCATTGATTGACAAGGGCGTCGAGGTGTTCGACGAGGACGAGCGGGAGGAAGCGGCCCGGATCGCCTATGCCCGTGCCGTCGGGGCCCGGCTCCGGGCCATGCGCAAACAGATGCGCCTCTCGCTGCAGGCGGTCGAGGCCATGTCCGAGCAGGAGTTCAAGGCATCGGTCCTCGGCGCCTACGAGCGGGGTGAGCGGGCCATCTCGGTGCCCCGTCTGCAGCGGTTGGCCAAGCTGTACGACGTCCCCGTGGACCAGCTGCTGCCGCCTGACGACGCCACCGTGACCCGATGGGGTGCGGCGGGCGCGGCCGAGGATGTCGTTCCCCTCGGTGGCCGACGGGCGATCCAGGCCGGTTCCGGTGCCGACAAGGTCGCCATCGACCTGACCAAGCTGCACACGGTGAGCGGTCCGGAGCGGGACCTGCTGCGCCGCTTCCTCAGCATGATCCAGGTACACCGCCAGGACTTCAACGGCCGGATGATCACCATCCGGGCCGAGGACGTGAGGGCCATCGCCTGTCTGTTCGGTGTGACTCCGGACAGCATGGGCTCGCGCCTCGACGAACTCGGCCTCCTGGTGAGCCTCTGATGGGGTGGCTGGGCCTCCGGTGACCGAGCCGATCACCTGGCTGAGCACGAAGGAGGCCTCTGAGCGCCTCGGCATCACCCTGCGCAGCCTCTACCGATTCATCGACGAAGGCGATCTGGCCGCCTACAAGTTCGGCCGGGTGATCCGCATCCAGGAGGACGATGTGGAGCGCTTCATCGAGGCCAGTCGGATCCGGCCCGGGAGCCTCGAGCACCTCTATCCCGAAGTCAAGGGCAACGGCCGCGTGCACGTCCCGCCCGACGGAGTGTCGGCCTCGAGCCGAGGGTGACGTTTGGCGTCTGACTGCCTCTTCTGCGGCATCGTGGCCGGGGACGTCCCCGCCGACGTCGTGTGGACCGACGAGCGCACGGTGGCGTTCCGCGATCTCCATCCCCAGGCACCGATCCATGTCCTGATCGTCCCGAAGGAGCACATCGCCAACGCCGCCGCGGTGACCGCTGCCGACGGGGGCGACATGGCGGCGCTGCTGGTGGCGGCCAAGGCGGTGGCCGACGCCGAGGGGGTAGGTGGGGAGGACCGCGGCTACCGCCTGGTGTTCAATGTGGGTCCCGACGCCCTCAACTCGGTGGACCACTTGCACCTGCACCTTCTCGGGGGCCGCTCGTTCGACTGGCCGCCCGGCTGAGGGCGCCAGACGACCGGCGCACGGTGGTCGACACCGGGGGACCGCGCCACCCTGCCCGCTGGTAGGGTCAGGTCCAGAACGCACGTGGCAGGCACCAAGGTCAAAATTCTCGTTCCCGGCAACCACCTCATGGCCGGCCTGCTCGGCCAGCGCGACGAGTTGCTGCGCTTGATCGAAGGTGCGTTCGGTGACGTCAGGATCGCGGTCCGGGGCAACGAGATCTCCATCGACGGCGACGGCGCCGAGCGGGTGGGGGCCCTCTTCGAAGAGCTGATCATCCTGCTGGAGTCGGGCCAGGGCCTCGACGTCCTGCAGGTGAACCGGACCATCGACATGATGGACGGCGAGGTCCGTCCATCCGAGGTCCTGACCGAGGAGCTGCTGCGATCCTCCCGGGGACGGGCGGTCCGCCCGAAGACCGGGGGCCAGAAGCAGTACGCCGATGCCATCGCCTCCAACATCGTCACGTTCGGCATCGGTCCCGCCGGCACCGGCAAGTCCTATCTGGCGGTGGCGCTGGCGGTCCAGGCACTGCAGGCCCGACAGGTGAGCCGGATCATCCTGACCCGTCCTGCGGTGGAGGCCGGTGAGCGCCTCGGCTTTCTGCCCGGCGACCTCATGGCCAAGGTCGATCCCTACCTGCGTCCCCTCTACGATGCACTGCACGACCTGCTCGATGCCGAAGGGGCACAACGCCTGATCGACCGCGGGGCCGTCGAAGTCGCCCCTCTGGCCTTCATGCGGGGCCGCACGCTGAACAACAGCTTCATCATCCTCGACGAGGCGCAGAACACCACTCCCGAGCAGATGAAGATGTTCCTCACCCGCATCGGCTTCGGCTCGAAGGCGGTGATCACCGGGGACATCACCCAGATCGATGTCGCCGGCGGCCGGTCCGGGCTGGTCGGTCTGGACTCGGTGCTTTCGGGCGTGCCCGACCTCGCCTTCGTCCAGCTCGGTCACCGAGACGTCGTCCGCCACCGCATCGTGGCCGACATCGTCTCTGCCTACGAGCGCCGGACTCCCGCGGACGGCTCCCGTGAGCCTTGACATCTTCGCCGCCGACGAGCAGGCAGATCATCCCGTCGCTGTGGAGCGGTGGTCCACGCTGGCCCGCTCGGTGCTCGAGGCCGAGGGGATCACCAGCGACACCGAAGTGTCATTGCTGTTCGTCGACGAAGCGACCATCGCCTCGTTGAACGAGCGCTTCCTCGACGAGCACGGCCCCACCGACGTGCTGGCCTTTCCGATCGACGACGACGCCGACCGGAGTGGCCGGTCCCCGGACGAGGGGGGAACCGGGCCGGGGTCGATCGAGGCCGGTACCGGTCGCCTGCTCCTGCTGGGCGACGTGGTGATCTGCCCGGCGGTGGCGGCCCGCAGTGCGGTCGACCACGGTGTGACCTTCGACGACGAGATCGCCCTGCTGCTCGTTCACGGTCTGCTCCACCTGCTGGGCATGGACCACCAGGCTGACGCCGAGGCGGAGAGGATGGAGCGACGGGAGCAACAGCTCCTGGCCCTCTACTACCGCGTGGCCTCATGATCCCGGTGTTCGGCGCGCTCAGCGGCACGACCTCGTTCACCACGGGCGATCTCGTCCTCCTCGTGGTGGTGGTCGTCCTGGTGGCGTCCTCGGCACTGCTGGCGCTGGCGGAGACCAGTCTGGTCCGCATGAGCCGCGCCAAGGCGCTGGCGCTGGTCGACGACGGGCGGCGCGGGGCCCGGGTCCTCGTCCGCCTGACCGAGAATCCACAGGGGTTCCTCAATCCGGTCCTCCTGCTGGTCCTCGTGTGCCAACTGGTGGTGGCCACCCTGGTCGGCATCCTCGCCTCGGAGTGGTTCGGCGCCTGGGGTGTGGCGGCGGCCACCGCGTTCACGATCGTGGTGATCTTCGTCCTGGGGGAGGCCGTCCCCAAGAACTGGGCCGTCAGGCATCCGGAGCGGGCCGCCCTGTTCAGCGCCCCGCTGGTCTCGGCGCTGGTCAGGTTCTGGCCCATCCGCATCGTCTCCGGCGCGCTGATCGGCCTGGCCAACCTGCTCATCGGGCAAAGGGGGCAGTACTTCGGCACCGTCGTGACCGAGTCGGAGCTCCTGGCCATGGCGGACGTGGCCCTCGAGGGAGACGTCATCGAGACCGGCGAGCGCGCCCTCATCCACTCCATCATCGAGTTCGGCGACACGGTGGTGCGCGAGGTCATGGTGCCGCGTCCCGACATGGTGACGGTCGGCTCCGAGGAGACGGTGGAGGCCGTGCTGGAGCGGGCGCTCGAGGTCGGGTTCAGCCGCATGCCCGCCGTCGAGCAACAGGTCGACGACGTGGTGGGCATCGCCTACACCAAGGACATGATCCGGACCGTGCAGTCGGGGAGGGGGGGGATGCGGTCAGGTCCCATCTCCGGACCGCCCATTTCGTCCCTGAGACCAAGCGGGTGTCCGACCTGATGCGGGAGATGCAGGCGGAGACCTTCCACCTGGCCGTGGTGGTCAACGAGTACGGCGGCACCGCCGGCCTGGTCACCCTGGAGGACCTCATCGAGGAGCTGGTGGGTGAGATCGTCGACGAGTTCGACGTGGAGGAGGCTCAGGTCGAGCGGCTCGATTCCGGTGAGCTGCGGGTGAGCGCCCGATTGGCCGTCGACGAGGTCAACGACCTGATCGACGTCAGCCTGCCCACCGGCCCCTGGGACACCCTGGGGGGACTGGTGTTCGACCGCCTGGGCCATGTGGCGGTGGCCGGCGAGTCGGTCACCGTGGACGGGCTGCGACTGGTGGCCGACCGGGTGAACGGGCGCCGGATCGAACGGGTGCGGATCGTACCCGTGCCCGGCGCGGCCGTCGACGGGGACCGGTGACCGCCTTCCGCTCGGGATTCGTCGCCGTGGTGGGGCGGCCCAACGTGGGCAAGTCCACGTTGGTGAACCGCATGGTCGGCGCCAAGGTCACCATCACCTCGCCCCGCCCAAACACCACCCGCGGTCAGGTGAGGGGGGTGCTCACCCGACCGGACGCCCAGGTGGTCTTCGTCGACACCCCGGGGCTCCACAAGCCCCGCACAGCGCTGGGCGAGCGGATGAACGAGTCGGCGACGTCGTCACTCGACGACGTCGACGCGGTGGTGGCCGTGGTCGAGGCGACCGGTGCGGTGGGCCCGGGCGATGCCATGGTGCTGGCCCAGTCGGCCCGGCGGGTGAGATCGGCGACCCGGGCGGCCGCCGGCGGTACCGGCGACGGCGCGGCGACGGACGGGCCCGCCCTGCTGGTGGTGGTCAACAAGATCGACCGGGTCGGCCCCGACGGCATCCTCACCCATCTGCACGCGGTGTCCGAGGTGATCGGGTCGATCGACGAGCGCGACGGCGGAGTGCCGGTCACCGCCGAGTACTTCCCGGTGTCGGCGACTACCGGCGAGGGCGTGGCCGCACTGGTGGAGGCGGTGGTGGCGCGGCTGCCCGAGGGCCCCCATTACTACCCCGAGGGGATGGTGGCGGACGCGGCCGAGGCCTCATGGGTGGCCGACCTGGTGCGGGAGGAGCTGCTCCACCGGGTGGAGGACGAACTGCCCCACAGCATCGCCTGTCGGGTCACCGAATGGGAGTGGCCCCGGGTCCGGTGCGAAATCCTGGTGGAGCGTGACTCGCAGAAGGGGATCGTCATCGGCAAAGGGGGGAGCACCCTCAAAGAGGTGGGGACCGCAGTGCGTCGCCAGATGCCGGCGGGTGCCTACCTCGAGCTCTTCGTGCGGGTCGAGAAGCACTGGCAGCAGCGCGACGACGCGCTCGACCGGCTCGGCCTCTGATCGGGCCGGGCCCTCGGCGTGTCGCGGATCAGGCCGTCACCCGGCGCAGGAACGACTCGATCTCGGTCCGGTCGATCGAGCGCCGCATCGGTGGCACCCGGGCCAGCAACGCGCCCCGGTAGCGGGCGGTCGCCAGCCGGCTGTCGAGGACGGCGACCGCACCCCGGTCGTCGGCCGAGCGGATCAGCCGGCCCGCACCCTGGGCCAGCAGCGTGCCCGCCCGGGGCAGGTCGACGGCACCGAAGGCACCCGCCCCGGCCCGGTCCCGCCTGGCCTGGAGCACCGGCTCGTCCGGCCGGGGGAACGGGATCCGGTCGATGGCCACCAGGCTGAGCGTGCGGCCGGGGACGTCGACCCCCTGCCAGAAGCCGAGGGTGGCGAACAGGCAGGTGGCCTCGCTCTCCCGGAACGCCTCGACCAGTGCGGGCTTGGGAAGGTCGGACTGGGCGAGCACGGGGAACGGGAGCCTCCCCCGCAGGGCCTCGACCGCCGCGTTCATCGCCCGCCAGCTGGTGAACAGGGCGAGGGTCCGGCCGCCGGCCGCGTTGATCAGCGCTTCGAGCTCGTCATGGAGTGCAGGCTCCGACTCGGGTCGGCGCCGGTCGGGCAGGGACTGGGCCACGTACAACATGGCGTGTCCCCGGTAGTCGAACGGGCTTCCCACGTCGAGTGCGTCGCTGCTCCCGGCGGGCAGTCCCAGCCGGTCGGCCAGGCCGAGCGGAACCGTGGCCGAGGTGAGCACCCCGGTGACCGCACCCCACAGCCGTTCAGACAGCAACGGGGCCACATCGATGGGGGAGACCCGCAGGCTCGGGGACCCGGACGTCCCGTCCACCCACGCCACCTCGTCGTCCCCGAGCCCGGCCAGCCGGGCCAGGTCGGCGGCCAGGTGTCCGGCGGCCAGCAGCACCCGGTCCCGGCGCGATCGGGCCGACCCGGCCTCGTCGTGGCCGGCCTCCCGTTCGGCCCGGCGCAGGTCCTCGATGATCCGGCCGACCCGCCCGGTCGCCAGCACCAGCACCTGGCCCAGCCCGGGGCCCGATCCCGGGCCCGCCGTTCCCGTCCGGCCCGCGGGCCCGGCGGTCCCGTCCAGCTCCAACTCCAGCCCCTGAGGCTCGCCCCGTCCCCGGGGGTCCCCCGACGGGGGGTCGGCTCCGGTCTCGTCCATCGGGCCGAGCTCCTCGGGGGGGACCCGTCGGCCGGCGAGGGGCCCGAGGGCCCGGCGAAGGAGCTCCCCCAGGTCGGCGACGGCATCGACCGCCTCGACGGCACCCGGCGGTCCCTGATCCAGCGCCCCCCTGGCCGAGGCGGCCAGGGCCCGGAACCGGCCGGGGCCGATCTCGACCCCCAGGCTGTCGGTCATCACCTCCTCCACCTCGTGGGCCTCGTCGAAGACGACCACCTCGTGGGGGGGAGCACGGCACCGCCGCTGGCCAGATGGGCTCCGTACAGGTGGGTGTTGACGACGACGACGTCGGCCTCGGTCGCCCGGGCCCGGGCCGCCTCGGCGAAGCAGTCGCCGCCCGACGGGCACCGGAACGCCCCCGGGCACTCGCGGGCGGTGGTCGACACCATGGCCCAGGCCCGGAAGTGGGGCTCGAAGTCGAGCTCCGCCCTGTCCCCCGAGGCGGTGCCCTCCGACCACCGGACCAGCCGCGCCACCTGTTCGCCGAGGCGCCCGCGTTCGACCGGGTCGTCCGGGGCCTCGCCGCCCCCGCCGGCCGGGGTCAGGGGATCGTCGGCATCGGGCGGGTCGGCGGAGCCGGCCTGCAGCGAGAGCTGCGCCCCCTGGCCCCCGATCTCCGAGACCCGCTGGCGGCACAGGTAGTTGCTGCGACCCTTGAGCACGGCAAAGGTGAATTGCCGCTCGACGGCCCCGGCCACCATCGGCAGGTCGTTGTCGGCCAGCTGGTCCTGGAGGGCCTTGGTGGCGGTGGCCACGACGACCCGCCGGCCGGAGAGGACTGCGGGTACCAGGTAGGCCAGGGATTTGCCGGTCCCGGTTCCGGCCTGCACCACCAGGTGGCGCCCCTCCGAGATGGACCGGCCGACCGCCACCGCCATCGCCCGCTGGCCGTCCCGCGACTCGCCCCCTCCGGGGAGTGCCGCTGCCACCCGCGCCAGGGTGGTGGCCACCTCGTCAGCCATTCGGTGACCCTATTACCGGCGAGCGGGGCTGCCGCGGGACGCTCAGTGCCACTCGACGGCCAATGCGATGGCGACGCCCAGGCCGACGGCGACGATCACCCCTCGGAGGATCGGGGCGGGAATACGACGGCCGTAGCGGCCGCCGACCTGGCCGCCGGCGACCGATCCCGCCGCGATCAGCCCGGCCACCGGCCACGAGACGCGGGTGGTGGCGATGAAGATGAGGGCGGCCGCCGCATTCGAGGAGAGGATCAGGGCGTTTTTCGTGCCGTTGAGGCGTTGGAGGCCGTCGTCGATGAAGATGGCCAACAAAGAGATGAGGATCACCCCCTGGGCTGCTCCGAAGTAGCCGCCGTAGATCCCGGTGACGAAGACGCCGAGCATCAGGGCCGGACCGCCGTGGGTCCGACGTGACGGGCGGGCCCGCAGACCGGCACTCAGCCGGGGCTGGGCCGCCATGAGGACCGAGGCCAGGGCGATGAGGCCGGGCACGGCGGCCTTGAAGACGCTGTGGGGGAGGGCGAGGAGCAGCACGGCGCCGAGGACCGCACCCAGCACCGACGCCGAGCCGAGTCGCACCAGGCGGCTGCGCTGGCCGCGCAACTCCGGCCGGTAGGCCACTGCGGCGCTGGCGTTCCCCGGCGCAAGGCCGACGGTGTTGGAGACGTTGGCCAGAACCGGCGGATAGCCGAGCGCCAGCAGGGTCGGGAAGGTGATCAGGGAGCCCGATCCGACGACGGCGTTGACGGTCCCCGCCGCCAATCCGGCGGCGAATATCGCCAGGGCATGCGGTGCGGGCATGGGGACGGTCTAGTCCAGGGCCCACGGCCGCGGGCTCAATTGGGGGAGGCGCACGCCCCTGGAGCGGGGACCGGGAGGGGCGGGCGGGGATGGGTCGGCCCACCGGGACGATAGGTTCCAAGGGTGCGACGGGATCCTCGAGACGCCGACGATGTCGAAGGTCCGCCCCGTCCGGTGGTGTCGGCGTCGGAGCTCGCAGGCGGGCCGATCCCCATGCACGTCGCCTGTGTGATGGACGGGAACGGCCGATGGGCTGCCCGCCGGGGCCTGCCCCGGACCGAGGGCCATGCCGCCGGTGAGGCGGCCCTGCTCGACGCGGTGGAAGGGGCTCTCGACCTCGGTATCCCGTGGATCACCATGTACGCGTTCTCGACGGAGAACTGGCGGCGTCCCGCCGACGAGGTGCGGTACCTCATGGGCTTCAACGAGAGCCTGCTGGTCCGCCGCCGGGACGAGCTGCACGACAAAGGGGTGCGCATCCGCTTCGCCGGTCGCCGCGACTGGCGGGTCCCCAAGCGGGTGCTCCGGCGGATGGACGAGTCGATCGAGCTCACCTCGCGCAACCGCCGGTGCACACTCACCATGGCCTTCAACTACGGCGGGCGGGCGGAGATCGTCGACGCGGTGCGCGAGCTGGTCGCCGAGGGGGTGGCGCCGGAGAAGGTCAACGAGAAGGCCATCCGGTCCCGCCTCTACTTCCCCGACCAGCCCGACCCAGACCTGGTGATCCGGACCTCGGGCGAGCATCGGATATCCAACTTCCTCCTCTGGCAGCTCGCCTACAGCGAGCTGGTGTTCGACGACGTGCTGTGGCCCGACTTCCGCCGGGCCCACCTCTTCGAGGCGGTGCGGGACTTCCAACAGCGCCAGCGTCGGTTCGGTGGGGTCGAGTGACCGCCCGCCCGCCCGCCAGTCCCGGCCCCGGTGGCGAGGGCCGTGCCGACCGGGACGACACCGGTGGCGCATGGATCGTCACGGCCGTGGTGCTCGGCGTGCTCGCCTACCTCGCCGTGGTGGTGATGGCGGTGGCCGGGTTCGCGGCGGCGGTGCCGCTGGTGGTCCTCCCGCCGGCCATGGTGGCGCTCATCGGTGCCAACAGCCTGCTCGGGGGAGGACGGGGCCGCCGTTCCCCGGGGCAGCCGGCCGGCCGGGGACAGGTCCCCCTGTCACCCGGCGACCCCGGCCCGACCTCCCCGGCGGTGGTGCCGCGCCCCGGCGACCGGCCGACGGTCCGGCCGGCGAGCGGCGATGACCCTCTTCCGTGACCGGGGCGTGGTGCTGCGCACCATCCGGCTCGGTGAGGCGGACCGGATCGTCACGTTGATGACCGAGCAGCACGGGAAGGTGCGCGCGGTGGCCAAGGGGGTACGGCGGACGAAGTCCCGGTTCGGTTCGCGGCTGGAGCCGCTCAGCCATGTCGCCCTGCTTGGCTGGCAGGGGCGTGGCGACCTGGACATCATCAACCAGGTCGAGGTCATCGACACCTTCCGGGTGGTCCGGGAGGATCTCGACCGGATGGCTCCGGCCATGTCCATGCTCGAGGTGGTCGACCAGATCGGCCAGGAGCGGCACGGCAACCCCCGCCTCTACGAGATGCTGGTCGGGGCGTTGGCCGCCCTGGCCGAACGGGACTCGCCGATGGTGGCGCCGGCGTTCTTCCTCAAGGTCCTGGCCCTCGAGGGCTCGGCCCCGGTGCTCGACGTCTGCGTGTCCTGCGGCGAGGAGGACCCGGATCGGCTGGTGGCCTTCGATCTGACGGAGGGAGGGGTCCTGTGCCGGAGCTGCCGGCGCGGCCGGCCGGTGTCGCCCGGAGGCCTCTCCCTGATGCGCCGGACCCTGGGCGGAGGACTGGCGGGTGTCCTGGCCGAGGCGGACTCCCCGGTCGTCGACGAGGTCACCGCCCTGGCCACCGAGGCCATGGAGGCCCACCTCGACAGGCGCCTGCGGTCGGTGCGCGCCGGCCAGGTGTCCTGACCGGAAGGGCCGGCCGACGCATGCCCGTCTCCGCCCCCTTCGGCGTCTACGTACACGTCCCCTTCTGCCGGTCGCGCTGTGACTACTGCGCCTTCGCCACGTACACCGACCGCGACCACCTGATGGAAGCGTACGTGGCCGCGTGCCTGACCGAGATCGGGCAGGCCCGGTCCGAGGAGGGCACGCCGCCGGCCACCTCGGTCTTCTTCGGAGGCGGGACCCCGTCCCGGCTCGACGCCGACCTGCTGGTCGAGCTCGTGGCGGCCATCCCGCGGGCCGGGGGGGCCGAGGTCACCGTCGAGTGCAATCCCGAGGACGTCTCCGCCGACCGGATGGCGGCCTACCGGGCCGGGGGGGTGACCCGCATCTCGCTGGGGGTGCAGTCGGCGGTCCCCCACGTCCTCCGCGGGCTCGGCCGCCGCCACCGCGCCGGGCAGGTCTGGGAGGCGGCCGCGGCGGTGGCCGAAGCCGGATTCGCCTCGTGGAGCATGGACCTGATCATCGGGGGCTCGGGGGAGTCCGACGCGGACTGGGAGCGGAGTCTCGCCGAGGTGACCGGCCTGGATGCGCCACCTCCCCACATCAGCGCCTACTCGCTGACCGTGGAGCCGGGCACCCCGCTGGCGGCCGATCCGGACCGTCATCCCGACGACGACGTCCAGGCCTCCCGCTACCAGTACACCGACCGGGTGCTGGAACGGGCGGGCTACCGCTGGGAGGAGATCTCCAATTGGGCCCGGCCCGGGCACGAGTGCCGGCACAACGGTCTGTACTGGGACCAGGGCGACTATCGGGGGATCGGCTCCGCCGCCCACTCCCATCGGGCCGGGCACCGGTGGTGGAACGTCCGGACCCCGGACCGGTACGTGGCACTGGTGGGCGCCGGGCGGCCCGCCCGGGCCGGCGGGGAGCTCCTCACCGACCGGCAACGACGGTTCGAGGCACTGGCCCTGCAGCTGCGGACCCGGTCCGGCGTCCCCCGGGACGCGCTCGGAGACGATCCCGATCTGGTCGGGTTGGTCGAGCCGGTGGGGGCCAGATGGGTGCTCACGGTGCGGGGGCGTCTCCTGGCCAATGCGGTCACCACCCGACTGGTGGTCGGGGCGGCCGGCCGGGTGCCAACCGGTACCATTCCCACCTATGCCCGGCCCTGAAGACCCTCCCGACGCGCCCGTCGACCTCATGGACAAAGTCGTCGGGCTGTGCAAGCGGCGCGGCTTCGTCTTCCAGTCGGCGGAGATCTACGGCGGCTTCCGCTCGACCTACGACTACGGTCCCCCTGGCGTCAACCTCCTGCGCAACGTGAAGAACGCCTGGTGGGAATCGATGGTCCAACGACGCGACGACGTCGTCGGACTGGACGCCGCCGTCCTCTCGCCGCCGGCCGTGTGGCAGGCATCGGGCCACCTGTCCAACTTCACCGATCCGCTGGTTGACTGCCGGCACTGCCACCAGCGCTGGCGCGAGGACCGGATCGGCGGCGTGTGCCCCAACTGCGGGTCGACCGAGTTCACCGAGGCCCGGGCCTTCAACCTGATGTTCAAGACCCACGCCGGCCCGATCGAGGACGAGGGGGCGGTGGCCTACCTCCGGCCCGAGACGGCCCAGGGGATGTTCACCAACTTCGCCAACGTGCTCCAGACCACCCGGAAGAAGCCACCATTCGGCATCGCCCAGGTGGGGAAGTCCTTCCGGAACGAGATCACACCGCAGAACTTCGTCTTCCGCACCCGGGAGTTCGAGCAGATGGAGATGGAGTACTTCGTCCCGCCCGCGGAGGCCGACGAGTGGTTCCGGTACTGGCTGGACGAGCGGTACCGCTGGTACCTCGACCTGGGCATCCACGAGTCCGAGCTGCGGCTCAGACACCACGGGGCCGACGAGCTCTCGCACTACTCGGCGGCCACCGCCGACGTCGAGTTCCTCTTCCCCTGGGGCTGGGACGAGCTCGAGGGCATCGCCAACCGGACCGATTTCGACCTGCTGGCCCACGCCCAGGCGTCCGGGGAGCGACTCGAGTACTTCGACCAGCCGACCGGCGAGCGCTATGTGCCCCATGTCATCGAGCCCGCCGCCGGCGCCACCCGGACCATGATGGCCTTCCTCCTGTCCGCCTACCACGAGGACGAGATCGGGGGAGAGGCACGCACCGTGCTCCGGCTCCACCCCCGGCTGGCCCCGTACCAGGTCGCCGTGCTCCCCCTGTCGAAGAAGGAGACGCTGACGCCGCTGGCCCGGCAGGTGCTGACGTCCCTGCAACCGCACTTCATGTGCGACTTCGACGTGACCCAGTCCATCGGCAGGCGCTACCGGCGCCAGGACGAGGTGGGCACCCCCTGGTGCGTGACCGTCGACTTCGACTCGATCGACGACCGGGCGGTCACCGTCCGCGACCGGGATACCACCGACCAGGCCCGGATCCCCGTCGAGGGCCTGGTGGCCGAGCTGCACCGGCGGATGGATCGTGCCTGAACCAGGCCTGATCCATCCGCACCCGGCACGGGCCCGCCGCGCCGGTCCGGGAGCGGCCCCCGTCCGAGGGGGCGCCGGGCAGGGGCCGGGTGGGTTCGCACCTACAGTCTGGCATGGCTCCACCACGATTCAGCGGGAAGTCGGCCCTCGTCACCGGGGCGGCGTCCGGCATCGGACGGGCGACGGCGGTCAGGCTGGCCTCCGAGGGCGCAACGGTTGCGGCCGTCGACGTGAACGCCGACCAACTCGACAGGCTCGCCGTCGACGTCGAGGGTCTCTCCGGATCCATCGTCACCCTGGTCGGTGACGTCGGGTCCGAGGCCGGGGTCGAGTCCCTCGTCGACGGGGCTGTCGAGCGGCTCGGCCGACTGGACGTCGTGGTCAACGTGGCCGGGGTGCTGTCCTTCTCCCACACCCACGAACTGACCCTGGACGAGTGGAACCGGCTCATCACCGTCAACCTCACCGGCACCTTCCTGGTGTGCCGGGCGGTGCTCCCACACCTCCTGGCCACCCGCGGCAACATCGTGAACCTGGCCTCGACGGCCGCCCACCGGGGCCAGCCGTGGGCGACCGCCTATGTCGCCTCCAAGGGAGGGGTGCTCGCCATGACCCGGGCCCTGGCCGTCGAGTACGCGGCGGCGGGACTGCGGGTGAACAGCATCAGCCCCGGCGCCATCGACACCCCGATCACCGCCGCCTTCCAGCTCCCCGAGGGTGCCGACCCCAAGCTGTTGCGGAGGGTCACCCCGATCGGAGGGTTCGGCACGCCGGACAACATCGCCGCCGCCATCGCCTACGTGGCGTCCGACGAGGGCTCCCACATGAACGGCGCCGACCTGCTCATCGACGGCGCCACGTTGGCCTGATCCCGCGGGTGCGGGGGACCGGGCCCTAGCCGAGGGTGGACCGCCCTCCGGTGGCCCACCACTCCGCGGTCAGTCTGAGGCCCTTGACCGAGGCCCTGGGCATCAGTTCCTCGTAGGAGCGGCGGTAGCCGGTGTGGGCGATCAGCCAGTCCTCCCCCCGCTTGACGTAGCGGTCGCTGTAGAAGGCGGCGCCCTGCACGTTTATCCCGAGGTCGGTCAGGACGACCACGTCTTCGAGTGCCCATGTCCCGGTGGCCTCGTCGGGACCGGCCAGGTCGATCTCGGGGTGGTGGCACCGGTGGCTGCTCAGCATGGTGGTGGCGCCCATCGAGGTGCGGAGGAACTCCATGATGGCGTCGCGGCCCTCGAACTCGTAGAGGCCGCCGCCGTAGCGGGCGGTGGCCTCGGGGATGAAGCAGGTCTCGATCTCATCCCATTCCTTCTGGTCGAGGCACCGCAGGTACTTGTACTTCAGCCGCTTGATCAGTTCGATCTCGACGAGGTCATCGGGGGTCATGGTGCTCCTGTCTAGCGGATCGTCCCCACACCGGGGATCAGCGGCAAATCGAGGGCCGTCACCCACCCGGGAGGGAGCTCGTTGACGGCGGGGACCGCGTTGAGGGCACGCAGCCCGGTGGCGAGGCAGCCGGCGGCAGCGGCATCGCGGCCGCTCCCGTCGGTGAACCGGAACGCCGTCTCCTGGGTGATGGAGGGTGAGCCGTCGATCACCACCCGGTAGACGTCGTCCTGGTTGCCCCTCGGCCAGTCGGGAGCTGCATCCTTCCCGACCCGGTTCACGTGCTCGAGGCAGATCCGGGCCTCACCCCTGTAGATGCCGTTGATGGTGAACCGGATGGCGGCAACCTCCCCCGGGTTGATGAGGCCCTTGGCCGTCTCGACGGGCTTGTCGGTGACCCACTTCTCCCAAGTGCTGGTGATCTCGTCGAGCTCGATGCCCACCGCGTGGGCCATCATCGGCACCGTCCCACCCCACGACATCACCAGGATCCCGGTGTGCTCGAGCATCGGGGTGAACTCGGGTGGGCGGCCGATTCCCATCTCGTCCTCGTAGTCGCCCTCGTAGTTGATGTAGTCGAGGATCTCGAGCGCCCGGACCTGTCGGACCTCGCCGCACAGCCCCATGAGGGTCATCGGCAGGAGATCGTTGGCGAAGCCGGGGTCGATGCCGGTGGTGAAGCAGGAAGAGTCTCCGGCCTCACACGCCTGGGTGATCGGCTCGACCCAGTCGGGCGGGTTCTGGGCCATCGTCGGCCACACCCAGGGGGTCATCGCCGTCGAGCACACGTCGATGCCGGCGCGCAGGAACGTCCCGATCAGTTCGATGTTGTCGGTGGCGTGGGCGGCGGTGGGCCCGTAGTGGACGAGGGCGTCAGGCCCGAGCGCGATGAGCGCCCCGAGGTCGTCGGTCGCCGCCAGCCCGACCGGGCCGATCCCGCAGATGTCCCCCACGTCCCGGCCGACCTTGTCCGGGTTGCTGACCCCGACGCCGACCAGCTCGAAGGAGGGCTGGCGGAGCACCTCGGGGATGACCATCCTTCCCACGAACCCCGTTCCCCAGACCACCACCCGCTTGCGCCCACCGGTCATCGGAGCATCTCGCCGGAGTTGACCAGTAGGTACTGGCCGGTCACCGCCTTGGCGTGGTCGGAGGCGAAGAAGGCGGCCACATCGGCCACCTCGCCGTCCTCGGTCATCCTCCGGAGGGGGAACTTGCCGACGATGTCGGTGAGGACCTCGTCGGTCGTGCGCCCCTGGCTCTTGGCCGTCCCGGTGACATACATCTCGACGTTCGGGCCCCACATCCACGACGGGACGACCATGTTGCACCGGATGTTGTCCGGGCCGAGCTCGTCGCAGAGGTAGTACATGGCCGAGAGCAGCGCGCTCTTCGAGGCGGCGTACCCGCCCTGGGGCAGCGCAGGCTGGAACATCGACTGGGAGCCGATCAGCACCACCGATCCCCCCCCGCTCGCCTTCATGGCCGCGGCCGTCGGGCGGATCACGGTCAGGGCCCCGATGACGTTGGTCTCGAAGGCCTTGCGCCAGGCCTCGAACTTGAGATCGTAGAGCCCGCCCCAGACGTTCTCGTAGGCCGCCACCTGGATCAGGGCGTCGACCGAGCCGAAGCGGCTCTGTGCCAGCTCGACGAGGGACGCACAGGAGTCAGGATCGGTGATGTCGGTGACCCGGGTGGCCACCCGCCCGCCGCCGGGATCGAGCTCGGCGGCGGTGGACTCCAACGTCTCGGCGGTGCGCGCCGCCAGCACCACATTGGCCCCGTCACGCAGGGCGCTGGTGGCGCACTCGCGGCCGAGGCCCCCGCCCACGCCGGTCACCAGCACGGTCTTGCCTTGGAGGATCATCCCCCTCTTTTATCTGTTTGACATCAAAGTGTCAATCAGTAAATTGTGGCTGGTGAGGCGCCTCGCGTGGTCGGGACAGGCCCCCACCGACGAGGCCGACGCCCGCCGGCGGATCATGGCCGCCGCCGTCCGCTGCGTGCAGCGGCACGGCATCGACCGGACCAGCGTCGCCATGATCGCCTCGGAGGCCGGGGTGTCCCGCCCGACCCTCTACGCGTACTTCCACAACCGCGACGAGATCGTCAACCAGGCCGCCGTCGCCGCCAGCGACTCGTTCGTGGAGCGGGTGCTGGCCCATTCCCGCCAGTTCGACACCGCCCCCGAGCGGCTGGTCGAGGCCACCCTGTTCTCCGTGCGGGGGATACGCGCCGAGCCGGCACTGGCCATGCGGTTCCGCCGGGGCCAGCTCCTCAGCGGCCCGCTCAACCCCGACGAGCTCTACTACGCCAAGCTGTGCCTGGGCCCGGTGGTGGAGCTGGCGCCCGACCTCGGGGCGTGGATCGACGATGCCTCGGAGCTGGCCGCCCGGGTGATCATCTCCCTGCTCAGCCGGGAGCCGATGGCGGAGCGCACCGAGGCCGAGGAGCGCGCCTTCCTCCACCGGTGGTGGCCCCAGGCCCTCGGTCTCGTCGGGCCGGCGCCGGACGTCGCCCGTCGCCCGGACGACCGGGCGCCCTCGTCGGTCTGATCGCCGCCCCTCGTCGGTCTGACCACCGGGTCGGGAGCGAGGCGGGCGGGCGCGGGCGGCGGGCCGGAGCGGAGCCGGCGACCGGCCGCGGTTTCGGGCCGTCGACCACCGCCGGGTAGGCTGGAATGCCTGCGCCGGCGCGTCCCGTCGGGCAGCCCCTCACCTGCAGTCCACCCAGGAGAACCCGTCCCGATGCCATTCGTCTACGACTTCGACCATGCCCATCGCAAGCCGCCGATGGAGATGAAGGACCTCCTCGGTGGGAAGGGCGCCAACCTGGCCGAGATGACATCGGTCCTGGACCTGCCCGTGCCCCCGGGGTTCACCATCGCCACCACCGCCTGCCGCACCTACATGGACGGGGGCTGGCCCGACGGGCTGACCCGGGAGGTGGCCAAGGCCAGGGCCCGCCTGGAGAAGAAGATGGGCAAGCGCATCGGCGACCCGGCCGACCCGCTGCTGGTTTCGGTGCGGTCGGGGGCCAAGTTCTCGATGCCGGGCATGATGGACACGGTCCTCAACCTGGGCCTCAACGACCACTCGGTCGAGGGCCTGGCCAAGCAGACCGACGACGAGCGGTTCGCCTTCGACTCCTACCGGCGGTTCGTGGCCATGTACGGGCGGATCGTGCTCGGCATCCCCGGCGACGAGTTCGACGCCCTCCTCGACGCGGCCAAGGAGCTGGCCGGCACCACCTCCGACGCCGGAGTCCCCATCGAGCTCCTGCGCTACCTGGTGGACGCCTACCAGCAGATCGTCGAGCGCCACACGGACAAGCCGTTCCCCCAGGATCCCGACGAGCAGCTCCGCGGGGCCATCGAAGCCGTCTTCGCATCGTGGAACGGCCCCCGGGCGGTCGCCTACCGGGTGAGGGAGCGCATCGCCCACGACCTCGGCACCGCGGTCAACGTGCAAGCCATGGTGTTCGGCAACCGCGACGACAGCTCGGGAACCGGGGTGGGGTTCACCCGTGACCCGGCGACGGGCGTGGTCGGCGAGTACGGGGACTTCCTGGTCAACGCCCAGGGCGAGGACGTGGTCGCCGGCATCCGGAACACCGAGCCCCTGTCGGCCCTCGAGCAGGGGTTCCCGGACATCCACAAGGAGCTCCTCTCCATCTTCGCCCGCCTCGAAGCCCACTACCGGGACATGTGCGACACCGAGTTCACCATCGAGCAGGGCAAGCTCTGGATGCTCCAGACCCGGGTGGGCAAGCGGACGGGTCGGGCCGCGCTGCGGATGGCCGTCGACATGGTGGCGGAGAGGTCCATCCGTCTGACCAAGGCCGAGGCGGTCGAGCGGATCACCGGCGACCACCTCGAGCAGGTCCTCCACCCCCAGTTCTCGGGATCGGACCACGCCGTCCTCACCCGCGGACTCGGCGCGTCACCGGGTGCGGCGGTGGGTCGGGTGTACCTGACCGCCGATGATGCGCAGGCCGCTGCCGAGCGGGGTGAACGGGTGGTGCTGGTCCGAACCGAGACATCGCCCGAGGACGTCCACGGGATGCTGGCCGCCGAGGGCATCCTCACCGCCCGGGGCGGGTTGGTCAGCCACGCCGCGGTGGTGGCCCGGGG
The DNA here is from genome assembly GCA_963806285.1 of uncultured Acidimicrobiales bacterium. GTDB lineage: Bacteria > Actinomycetota > Acidimicrobiia > Acidimicrobiales > RAAP-2 > Bog-756. Next base: position 38,690 of record CAWDXJ010000013.1, on the reverse strand, counting down.
CTGGGGCAAGCCCGCGGTGGTGGGGGCGGAGGCGGTGCACATCTCCGGCTCGTCGTTCTCCGTGGGGGGCACCGTGGTCAACGAGGGCGACTGGGTCTCGGTGGACGGGACCAACGGGACGGTGATGCTCGGCCAGGTCGCCATGACCGAGGGGGAGACGCCCCCGAATTCGAGACGGTCCTCGAATGGGCCGACGAGATCAGGTCCGGCCGGCTCGGCGTGCGGGCCAATGCGGACAACGGGCCGGACGCGACCAACGCCCGTCGGCACGGGGCCGAGGGGATCGGCCTGTGCCGCACCGAGCACATGTTCCTCGCCGAGGACCGGCTGCCCATCGTGCAGCGGATGATCCTGGCGTCGAGCCCCGGGGAGGAGGAGCAGGCGCTCGAGGCGCTGCGCAGGGCCCAGCGGTCGGACTTCGAGGAGATCCTGGAGGCCATGGACGGCCTGCCGGTGACCATCAGACTGCTCGACCCCCCGTTGCACGAGTTCCTCCCGAAGACCGAGGACCTCGCGGTCAAGAAGGCGACCGTGGGGCTGACCCCGGACGAGCAGGAGCTCTACCGGGCGGCGATCGCCTGGCACGAGTACAACCCGATGCTCGGCACCCGCGGGGTGCGGCTCGGCGTGATCAAGCCCGGGCTCTACGCCATGCAGGTGCGCGCCCTCATGGAGGCGGCCCTCGACCGGGTCGCCGCCGGCGGCCATCCGGTGGTGGAGGTCATGATCCCCCTGACCGTGTCCCGCGAGGAGATGGCCCTGGCCCGATCGTGGGTCGAGGAGGCGATGGCAGCCGCCTTGGTCGAAGCCCCTCCGGCGAGGTCCCGGGGCGCCAAGGGAGACAGGTCCGGGGCTGGATCGCTGGACGTGCTGATCGGCACGATGATCGAGACCCCGAGGGCCGCACTGCGCGCCGGTGAGATCGCCGAGGTGGCCGACTTCTTCTCCTTCGGTACCAACGATCTCACCCAGATGACGTTCGGATTCAGCCGGGACGACGTCGAGGGCAGGATGATGTCCGCCTACCTCGAGCAGGGCCTGCTGAAGCGGAACCCCTTCGAGGTGGTCGACCCCGACGGAGTCGGCGAACTGGTCCGACTGGGGGTCGAACGGGGCCGGTCAACCAACCCGTCGCTCAAGATCGGGGTGTGCGGCGAGCACGGGGGTGACCCCGAGTCGATCGCCACCTTCGCCCGGGCCGGCCTCGACTACGTCAGCTGTTCGCCCTTCCGGGTCCCCATCGCCAGGCTGGCCGCCGCCCAGGCCGTCATGGCCGAGACCCGGCCTCATCCGAACCCGGCCCGCCCGGGGTCCAAGGCCGGGCCGCCGGCGGCCTCCGCACCGGCGAGCCGGGCCAGGGCCAAGCGGTAGCACCGCCCGGGGGAGGACCACCGGCGGACGGCGACGCGCCGCGACGCGGTACCGTCGACATCCATGGGCATCCCCGATGAGGACGTCGCCCGGGTCCGGACGGCAACTGACATCGTCGCCCTGATCGGGGAGCACGCCGCGCTGAAGCGGCAGGGACGCCGATGGGTCGGCCTCTGCCCCTTCCACAGCGAGAAGACCCCCTCGTTCAGCGTCAACGCCGACGAGGGCTTCTACTACTGCTTCGGCTGCCAGGCCAAGGGCGACGCCATCACCTTCGTCCGGGCCATCGAGCACCTCGACTTCGTCGATGCGGTGCGCCGCCTGGCCGACAAGGCCGGCATCACCATCCACGAGGACGCCGCCACCGGACGTGACAGCCAGCGCCGGAAGGTGTTCCTGGACGCCATGGAGCTGGCCACCGACTGGTACCACCAGCGCCTGTTGACCGGAGGCGACGCCGGCCAGGCCCGTGACTACCTGCGGAGCCGGGGCTACGACGGTGCGGTGGTCCGGCGCTTCCGGCTGGGTTGGGCCCCCGAGGGGTGGGACGCGCTGTGCACCGCGCTCGGCCTCAGCGAGACCGTCGCCGTCGGCGCCGGTCTGGGATTCGTCAACCGGCGGGGTCGACTCCAGGACGCCTTCCGGGGGAGGATCCTCTTTCCCATCTGCGATCCGTCGGGCCACCCGGTCGCCCTCGGGGGTCGGGTCCTCCCGGGGAGCCCGGACCCGGCCAAGTACAAGAACTCGACGGAGACCCCGATCTACTCGAAGCGGCGCACGCTCTACGCCCTCAACTGGGCCAAGGCCGACATCATCAAGTCGGGAGAGGTGGTGGTGTGCGAGGGGTACACCGACGTCATCGGGTTGTTCGAGGCCGGGGTGGAGCGCGCCGTGGCCACCTGCGGGACCGCCCTGGCCGAGGAGCACGTGAAACTCCTGCGCAACTTCGCATCGCGGGTGGTGCTGGCCTTCGACGCGGACGGGGCAGGACAGTCCGCGGCCGGTCGGTTCTACGAGTGGGAGCGTCGTCTGGAGGTGGACGTGGCGGTGGCAGCCCTCCCCCCCGGCTCCGACCCCGGGGAGATGGCCCGGACCGACCCGGAAGGCCTGCGGGCCGCAATCGTTGCGGCCAGGCCGTTCCTCCGCTTCCGGGTCGAGCGCATCCTGGAGGACGCAGAGCTGGCCACCTCGGAAGGTCGGGCCAAGGCGGCCGACAGCGCACTGGCGGCGGTGGCCGAGCACCCGGACAGCCTGGTCCGCGATCAGTACCTGATGCAGGTGGCCGAGCGCTGCCACCTCGATCCGGGCCTGTTGCGCGAGCGGCTCGAGGAGCTCCGGCGCCAGGGCCCGGTCCCGGCGTCCGGGCTCCGGCCGGGGTCGAAGAGCGACCGGGGCCGCCGGGAGGAGGGTCCGACCTCCCCGGGTGCCGGTGAACCGTGGGTCCGCGAACCGGACGAGGACGCCGGTTGGGACGCCGACGGATTCGAGGTCCCGGGGCCCGGGCCGGATGCGGGCCCCGGGACCGCCCGCGAGTTCAGGCCCGGGCTCGAGGCCCTCCGGCTGGCCATCCACCGACCCGAGGATGTGGGGGACCGGCTCGAGGCGGCGCTGTTCCGTGACGAATTGCAGCGGGCGACGTTCGAGGCCCTCGTCGACACCGGCAAGGACGACCTCCACCAGGTCATCGACGCCGCGCCCCCCGCGGTACGGGCGCTGCTGGTGCGCCTGACGGTCGAGGAACCGGTGGGCGAGCCCGATGAAGTCGTCCTTCAACTGGTCCGGGACGCGTCACGTCAGGAATTGAAGGTGATCACCGCCGAGGCCCGGACCTCCCCGGAGGCGGTGCGGGAGGCGGCTGACGTGACCGGGTGGGTCCAGGAGCTGGACGATCCGGTCGACTCGGTCGCGGCGACGGCCAGCTTGGTAGCCTGGCTCGTATCGAGAGCACAGACGAGCGGACGGGAGCCGGAGGCGTGATCGCCGATCGAGGGTCGCCCCTTGCTCTGGTCACCCCCGAGGAGGATGAGGGTCGTGCAACGCGTCCGCCGACGACACCGGAGACCGGCGCCGGCGGAGTGCTCGACGTGGTGCCCGCCGAAGAGTTCGAGGCGCTCATCCGGATGGGCCGGGCCCGTGGCGGTCTGACCCAGGACGAAGTCATGACCGTGCTCAGGTCGGTGGAGCTCGATGCCGATCTCATCTCCGATGTGGTGCAGCGGATACAGGAGGCCGGCATCGAGTTCGTCTACGACACCGGTGAGACGACCATCGTGGCGATGACCGGTCCGGTGGCGGACGAACGGTCCGACCACCGGGGCGAGGAGTTCCCGGTCCTTCCCGACTCAGCGGGCGCGTCGGTGCCAACCGACGGTCCGCCACCGGCCCTCATCGTTCCCCTCGAGACGGGTTGGTCGCCGGCCGGCCCGGGCCCGTCGGGCGGGGCCCGCCAGGCGGCCGCGGCGGCCCCCCGCACTCCGGTGAAGAGGCAGCGGTCGCCACAGGGATCACCGGCGGGGGAAGGGTATGCCGAGGGCGACGGGTTCCGGGGCTCGGCGGCCGATCCGGTGCACATGTACCTCAAGGAGATCGGCAAGGTGAAGCTGCTGGACGCCGCCCTCGAGGTGGAGCTGGCAGAGCGGATCGTGGCCGGAGGCGCGGCGGCCGAGCGGCTGGCCGCATTCGAGGGCGGCGGCGGTGAGTCCTACCCCGACCGGGTTGCCGATCGTGTGCTGGTCCGGAGGGGGCAGGCGGCCAAGGAGGCCTTGATCGAGGCCAACCTCCGGTTGGTGGTCTCGATCGCCAAGCGCTACCGCAACCGGGGCATGGCCTTCCTCGATCTCATCCAGGAGGGCAACCTCGGTCTGATGCGGGCTGTGGAGAAATTCGACCACACCAAGGGGTTCAAGTTCTCCACCTACGCCACGTGGTGGATCCGCCAGGCGATCACCCGCGCCATCGCCGATCAGGCCCGGACCATCCGTATTCCGGTCCACATGGTCGAGACCATCAACAAGGTGGTATGGGCGCAGCGGCAGCTCCTACAGGAGCTGGGACGTGAACCGAACGCCGAAGAGGTGGCGGGTCGGGTCGACTTCTCCATCGAGCGGGTGCGCGAGATCCAGCGGATCAATCAGGACACCGTCTCGCTCGAACAGCCGATGGGGGACGAGGACGACTTCAGTCTCTCCGATCTGATCGAGGACCGTGAGGCGGTCGTGCCCGACGACGCCGCGGCCCGGGCCATGCTCGACGACGCCGTGCGCGAGGCGCTCGGACACCTCTCACCCCGGGAGCAGGATGTGGTTCGCCTCCGATTCGGGTTGGAGGACGGCAAGATCCGCACCCTGGAGGAGGTGGGCAAGGCGTTCGGGGTCACCCGTGAGCGGATCAGGCAGATCGAGGCGAAGACCCTGGCCAAGCTCCGACGCCCCGAGTCGGCCCAGCTGCTGCGGGACTACCTCGACGAGGCCTGAGCGCCCACTCGGGACCCGGCCCGTCCCCGGGCGTCCGGCCATTGTGCCCGGGTCGACGGGGTCATCTGGCGGTGCCGACTGCTGAGGGCGGCGGCCAGGTCCTCGGCCAGGTCCCGGGTGATGACGTCGGCGGCCTGGTCGGCGTCCCGCCACCCCAACCTGACGCCGATGGCATCCTTCATCCGCTCGGCGCCGAGGGTGGCGGCCGCCCTGCCCTTGTCCGCCGCCAGCGTGGCCGTCGCCGCCACCGGCGCAGAGCGGCCCACCCGCCGGGCGATCCGGACCATCTGCAGATAGCGCTCGCGGCCCGCACGGGAGCCCAGCACGTATCCGAGACAGAAGGCGGCGGCAGTGCCGATTCGAAACCTCACCGGCCCATTGTGCCCGGACTCGGGGACCCGTGCATCATCGGTGCCCTGGGCCGTCGGGCACCGGCTAGTGTCCTCAGGCACGCGCGCGGCACAATCGCCACGGTACGACCTTTCCGGGGTAGCTCAATCGGCAGAGCGAGCGGCTGTTAACCGCTAGGTTGAGAGTTCGAGTCTCTCCCCCGGAGCATTCCCCAGTTCAGAGCGTGGGCGGCGCACCGTCCCATGAATGGATTGGCGCTCACGTCGCGGGCACGTGGGTACGGTTACGATCCGGTTCCGCCCGCTGGCGGACGGGGCTCTCCTGGGCTTGGCCAAACCCGATGACGGGCTCTCCTTCCCACCACCACTGCTCCGACGACGGCAACCCCGGCGGACACGACGAGGATGGGAAATGCGGCAAGGGCCCGGTGGTCGGCAGCCGTCTGGCATTCGTGGACGAATGCCGACCACTGGGCCCGGCCCCCCGCATCGGTTGCCGGGGGCTCCGGCCCGGCCCCGATCGTGCTCGGGTCGAAAACGGCGACGATTGCTGCCTCGGACCCCTGCCCGGGGCCGCAGGTGCCCCCAGCGGCAGGTCTCGGAAGGGCAATCAGCAGTCCGGTGATTGCAAAGGCTGCACCAAAGAGACCCAGGCAGACGAAGATGAGCCTGCTCCACAGCAGGGCCGGGGACGGTTTCACGCAGAATCACCCTTCACGCAGTCCGATAGTAGGTGGAGGAGGCGCGATCCCCTGCATTCCTCGGCTCCGCCCGTGTCCCGACCTCCGCCCGGGCGCTCTGACCGAATCCGACGATGTCGGAACTGCGCCGGATTCGCGAAGTCGGGGGAACCACCGGCTCTGGAGCTACCCGGCCGGTGCACCAACGAGGTGGTCCTGTCACGAACGAGCGTAACGAAGGTTCAGGCGTCCCCACCCCGTGTCGTAGGCTCGCTCGCAGCGAAAATGGAGTGCCATCAGAACCCGAAGGCCGTCCGCAGGTTGTTGGCGGTGGCGGCTCCCCCCAGCTCGGACACCCCGGCCACGTCTTCGGCGGCCTTCAGCAGGCTGTAGTGGGTGAAGTAGGTGGACGACCTTGTTCCTGGGGCGATGTATGGGGACATGGCGATCATCGCCACCGTGCTGGCGACGTTGCCGTCACCCGACCCTTCATCCCACACGACGAGAACGACGAGATGCCCGGACCGGTAGTCGGGACCGGCCACGATCTGGGCCATCCACCCGGCGAGCCAGGTGTCGGCCTGCGGGATCGTCCCGTCGTGCATATCGTTGGCGAGGTTCGGAGTGACCGTCGAGAAGGTCGGCAGGGTGCCACCCACGACCGCGTTGTGCAGTGCTCCCGAGGAGGTGGTGCCCATCGGGACGTCATTCGTGGGGCACTGGGCACTCACATCGGTGTAGTACTCGGCGGGGTTGTGCTTGGAGGCGTACGGATCGCTCGAACCCGTTTGGCAGTTGGAGGTCATCGACTCGGCATATGCCTTCCATCCCGAAGCTCCCACCTGATGGAAGATGTTGTCGTTGCCGGTCAGGCAGCTGCCGGCGGGATCACAGTCACTCGTCCACGGGTCCGAGGCATAGGACACCCCCGAGGTCGAGGCCATGTAGTTGGGCAATGACGGGTGGGTCAGGGCCTGATAATTCTGAGCCGACCCGCAGTCGGCGGCGTATCTGTTCAGGTTCGGTGCCTCAGAGGAGCCGTAGATCGAGGAGGCGTCGGAGTTCTCTTCGTAGACGACCATCAATTTGGTGGTGGTCGGGGTTCCGCGTCTCGTTCCGCAGTAGATGTTGCCAACAGGAACGGCCGCGTTCGAGGGTGTCGTGGTCGGGCGGACGGTGGTGCCTGGGGTTGCCCTGCTGGACGAAGACCCGCATGCACCGCTCAGGGCGGCCACCGCCAGGCAGGCGGTCGCACTGGCAACGATGGGGTGCGCTAAAGATCTCATGGTGGGACTGTAGGACCGCTGCGGGGAGTCGGCACGCCACCCCCAGCTCTCACTGTTGCCACTGATGGAGCCGCATCCACATGATCGTGAGCTGGTTGGCGCCTCCCTGACAACCGAGGACGGCACCCGACAGGGAGCTGCCGGACTTGAACGTCGCTTTCGATGACTCACAGTGATTTCCACTACAGCTACGCCTCAATGGTTCCGATCATCGGTTAGGGGCCTTCGCGACAAAGGCGGATGAACTGTGACTTCGGAGCCATCTCAGGCACGGATCGTCGAACGCTGGACCGAGAGCGATACCGATTTGGACCTAGACGAGTTGGAGTTGCCTGAGCCACCACAATGGCAACGCTGCCCTACCGTTCACTGCATCGATCGCGGTCCGTGGACGGGCACACTGGTGTGTTGCATGAGAAGATTCGGCCATGAGGGCCAACACCTGATGTTCCTTGGTGACGTGGGTACCTCCGACTACTGGCAGGAGCTCTGGTCGTAGATTGGCGCGGTGGGTCATCTGCATCGATGCATCTCCTCTGACGGGACGGGTGCGCCCACCCGCGCATTCCGATTTGAAGTGGGGCAGAATGCTCCTGTAGATCGAGAATGTTGACCGGGTCGCCCGTTTGCTGCCGGGATGCCTCAATCTCCATCGCCGGAAGCCTGCGTGTCCGGCGATGGCCACCGGGTGACGTCGACTGACGGATGAAGGAGACAGGCCGTGGTCAGAGGTGAGGGAACGACGGTGGCCAGGGGGGTGACTCCGGACGAGGTGTTCGACTTCGTGCTCGATCCGGCGCAGTACACCAAGGCCGACACCAAGATGGTGTGGGTCACCAAGCTGGCGGACACTCCCGACGGCATGCTGGCCCGCGAAGACGGGAAGTTCCTCGGCCGGTTCCCCGGGTCGGTGATCACCAGATACCGATGGGAACGGCCCAACAGCATCGACGTCACTTTGGAGCACGGAGTTCCGCGGGGCCTCCACGCCTGGTTCGAGATCGATGCAGTGGAAGGGGGAACTCGGATCCGCCACGTGGAGGAGCTCGACCTGGGCCACGGCCCGCTCGGATGGCTCCATGACCTGATAGCCGGGGAGTGGTTCGCCCGCTCGGTCGACGCCGAGGTGGCTGAGATCGGCAGGCTGCTCCAAGCAGGCGAGCGCGGCCGGGGCGTGGCTGGAGCGCATGAGCGAGGCGAATGATCAGATCGAGCGGACCCTCAGGTCCAAATCGATGATTCGCGGGCAGACATACACCGCCACATGTTGATGGTCATGGATCGGAGTGACCCACTGATCGCCCGATCGAGAATCAGACTCATACATCGCGCACGAGACATGCGTGGAGGACAGGAAGTTGCGTCACTCTCCCCAGGATCGGGACAGTCCAATGGAACCGACCGTATCTTCGGCCGCCCCGGTCCGACGAGTACGGGAGTACGCTCGCAGTAGGGAAGGGGGTTGACATGACCGATAAGTCTCCCCGTAAGACCACCTCCAAGAAGTCCGGCAAGTCGCTCAAAGAGAAGCGTCAAGCCAAGAAGGCCAAGGAGCAGACCCGCAAGGGACTGAGCCGCTGACGGCGATTCACACCGGGGCGGTTGAACTCGTCGGGCATCTTGTGGCGGATCGTCTCGCCCGGTCGTCCATCGATGTGGTTGCAGCACGCCACAGAGATGCCGGTGGCTCGTGAGCCGGCTCCGGTCCTAATCGATGTTGCCTCCAATGAGCCGGATCGGGTAAGAAGCGGGATGCCGGAACGCCGTGTGACCGACCAGAGATGCCGCTGGGAGATGCTCGTCCAGCGTGAGTGGGAGCGGTGCTCGAAGCCACGGCGACACGAGGGCGCTCACCAGCTCGGCGGAGTCACCATCGGCAGAAGAGCGATCATGAGATTGCGATTGCAGCGACAGCCGACCGTGAGGAGGACCAAGGCCCGACTTCAGGGCTGAGTCGACCCCCAATCGTCGAGACGGTCGAATCTGGGAGGTCCATGGTGTCGCAGTGCGGTGGCCTGGGTCCGCGGTGGGACAACACCAGCACCGGCCCGGCTGCCGGAGGACAAGGGCGACCTTCGATCGAGAGCGACCCTTCCGGAGCATTGTGGCGACGACTCTCCGAACCGGTCAGACATCGCACGGAGCGGTGCGTGCCCGAAGTCGAAGATGCCACCATCTGAGGCGACGAACCGATGGTCCGGCCTGGTGGTCGTGTGGACCTGCCATCTCGGCGGAGCAAGCACCGAGCTCACCGAGTTCACCGTGCATCAGAAGCGCGGAGCGGCGGACATGAGGCGCGGGACACGGCCGAAATTGGGAACCACGGCGCGTGCGGGCACGTTGCTCAGCGCGCGAATCTGAGCGAGTCCGATCCGGGGTGGTCAGAATGCATCCATGGGATGGGGATCCAGGATGGTCGGGTGAGACGCCGGCGGTCGACGGGCTTACTGCAGTGGCGCGCGGAGGCGCGGCCGATCGTCACCGCCCTGATCGATGCCGAGGACATGCTCATCTCGAGATCGGAACGGCCCGCAGTGGCAGTGACGGCATTGTGCGACCAGCTGGATGCCGCGGTGACCCACGCGGAGTCATGGCTCGAGGTCCACCGCTGCCCAGATGCCAAGTTCGGCACCTATTTCGTGGAACTGATCGCCGCCAGCCGCGGCATGTGGGCGATCATGCAGGTCGTCGCCAGAGAGGCGCCCGCTGGCGAGTGGATCGGAAACCGCGACCTGGCTGACAAGGTCGGGACCAGTCTCATGGATCGAATCGAGCAGGCCAGGAGGGCCCGGGTCTTCCTCCTGCAGGGGATCGCGTAGGGCGTAGCGCGGATACCCCGGAACCGGAGGGCTCGGTCTGGCCGGACCCAGGCGACCGCGCCCGCACGCAACTTGTGAACCGGCCGCAGGCAACCGGGTCCCCGTGACGGGCCAGCTCATTCCGATTTCCCGAGGCCGGTCGGATGGCGTCGGGCCTGCCCTTTCCGTGACCGGGTCGAATCGGGAGCCGGCGCCTCTGATGGGCTCTGTGGCGAAAGTGCCGTGTGCGCAACGACCACCACGGTTCGCCGTTGAAGGAGTCCTGGGGTAAGGACCCGGAGGGGCGAAGGGCGAGGTCGGCCCATTCGACGTCCCGGCAGGTGTCGGCGTCCGGCCCTCTCTGTCCCCGGCGCTCCGATACCGCCATCCGGCTGGCGGCCTGGGCCCTCCAGACTCGGGCGTGCAGCCCGATCCGGGCGTCCCGAAGCAGCCGCGGGCGGTGTCGAGTCGGCCGAAGAAGACAGGAAAGGACCAGGTGGAAGGCGTGGAATGGGGCCACCCGGTCTGCGCTCGGGGCCGGGTCTGCGAGCCACTAGGTTCGGGTGTCGCCCCACTAGGTTCGGGTGTCGCCGGTGACAGCAGTGGGGATGCAGGTGACGAGCTCGACGACGAATACGAAATGCGGGCTCTGCGGCCACCCTGGACCACACGTGCCCACTGAGCGCTCCGGCTCGGGGGGACCGCACTTCTGCGAGACGTGCGACCGGTGCTGGTCCGATCGACAACGCCACGAGCAGCCCCCTCATCACGGATGAGCCGCATCACCGGCCCGGGTGGAGCGGTCCGGCAGGCGGCTAGACCCGATGACGCCCCCGGACTCAGGACCCGGCCAACACCTGCTTCTTCACCTGTCTGAATTGGTCGACCAGTCGGCTGAACGTCGCCGAGGTCCCGTCGGTGTCGGCCCCGAAGTGGAGTCTCATCTGGGTGAGCTCCTCGAGGTCGGCGTGCATGGCCGCATCGACCATCGATTGGTGACACCCGTAGACACTGCAGCAGGTATCGATGGTTGCCCAAAAGAAGTCCTGATCGGGAGCGTCGACGGCACCCACGAGAGCCATGGCGTCGAGGGTCAGGTCGATGGCCACGATCTGGGCCCCCATGAAGATGGAGACCATCGTCCCCCGCAGGGCCACGTCGGCCGGGGCCTTGACGGTGTTGGCGCCGAACCAGAACGTCTTCGCCAGGCTCTCGACCTCGAGGGCGATGGGTTCCATCTGGCTCCGGGCACGGCGGTAGAGATCGCCGATCCGCTCGCGGGCCTCGCCCTCCAGGGCCAGCGCCTCGGCGAGCTCCTCCAGGGTGGCGAAAGTCAGCGACAGGCGCCGTTCCAGATCGTCAACCTGGAACTGGAGACCCTCCCCCTTCTGTCTCCTCCTCATCCCCAAGATCCTTGCTTCAGGGAGGTTCGTCGTCAACTGATTCCTGGACCGGTGCCTTCGCCGCAACCTCCGGTGGTGGGATTCGTCCGGTTCGGGCGACCCGGGAGCTGGCGTCCGGTGCTCGTGCCTGTCGGGCGCGGGGAGTTGTACGATCGCATCTCACGATGACCTGGCGATCTCGCTCGACCACCTGGCGCCGAGCTGCGAGCGGTCAACCGGCCGCCCGGACGGGTGTTGGCAGGCACCCCCGAGGTGCAAGCTGATACACCAGACCAGGGGCAGTAGCTCAGTGGTCAGAGCAGGGGACTCATAATCCCTCGGTCGCAGGTTCGATCCCTGCCTGCCCCACCAGTCAAGGGATTCCAATCCGGTAGTGGGGCCGGGAGATGCTGACGGCCCGCTGCACATCGACCCCAGGGCGCTCCTTCGGCCAAACGGGTGCCGTCAGGGCAACGTCGGCTCCGGTCCGGGTGAGGTGGCAGTGCGTGAACAGTCGTACCCACCGGTCATCCCAGACAGGCAGGAGGTCGATTCTCAGGCTACGGGTGGCGGCGTCACTTCGGGAGGTTGACCGCCCGGGGTGGGCCCGGGTGGTCGCTGATAGCCCAGATGGCTCGCTCGCTGCAGATACTCGTCCGAGGTCATTTCGCCCCGTGCATATCGGATGCGAAGTTCGGCAAGAGCAGGATCGACGGCCTGCCCCTGGGGCGTTGCCGGTGCGACCGGACTGGTATGGGCAGGGCGAGTTCGCCAGAACCGCACAAGGGCGATGATGCCGAGCACCAACAACGCGACGAGCAGAATCAGGAGGAGAACTCCGAAGACAGGGTGATGAGCATGGTGTCCATAGCCGTACATGAGCACTCCTTGCCGAAATGGGCGACGTTCCAATGCAACCAGATCCTTCGGGCGCTTACCCGATGACCGCCGAAGAAGATTCTAAGAATCAGCGGTCGCCAGGACCCGACTTGCCTCTTCGCGGTCGGTGGACGGCCAACTCCTGCATCTCCGGGGAACGCAACCTGGGCTGCGCCGCCGAGGGGTGACCGAGAGGGCCTCTCTCTCGGCAAAGGGAGTCCGGCTGAACGCCGGGAGCGGGGCGACATCCGGCCGTGTCCCAGCGGTACCTCGGACCGATACAGAGGCGGCAATTCGGCTCCGGGTAGAATCGGGACGGTGGGGGATGGCCCCGATCGATCAAAGCCTCGGGACCCAGGAAGAGAAACGGGCATGAAGAAGAGCGGGTCGCAGGAGAGCAAGTCTCCTTCTCAGCTGATAGACGCGAGAATCGAGGAGCTGGGCGACTGGCGGGGCAAGATGCTCAGCCGGCTCCGTACCTTGGTCAAGGAAGCCGATCCCGAAGTCGTCGAGGAGTGGAAGTGGCGAGGGGTTCCGGTGTGGTCGCACGACGGATTGATCTGCACCGGCGAGACCTACAAGAACGTCGTGAAGATGACCTTCGCCAAAGGGGCGGCTCTGAAGGATCCTTCGGGCCTCTTCAACTCCAGTCTTGACGGGAACACAAGGCGTGCCATCGACTTCCACGAGGGCGAGAAGATAGACGAGAAGGCGTTGAAGGCCCTCGTTCGCGCCGCCGTGGCCCTGAACAAGTCCAAGGTCTAGAGTCAATCCGGCGGAATCGGACATTTCCGTTGGATCCTGCAACCGACCGCACCCGACGAGCCCAGTGCGCCTTCCCGTCCGCCTGGTCTCGATCGATCCTGCTGTGTCTCGTCGCCTAGCGTGTCGGGCAGTCCGAAGCGGCACCGAATCTTCACCCGACCCACCCGACCTGCACGGAGACAACGAACTGGAATCAGGGGAACTGACGGCCAAAGAACATCGCCCAATCATTGATCCCCTCAGTCGAGGCCCGGGCCCTGCCTGCCCCCCGGCAAACATCCGATGCACCGGCGGCCGATTGGCAAGGCCGCCCCAACAGGCCGGCAAGAGAGTGAACAGGAGCGTCATGGACATCGAGGAGTTCTACAGCGCCGACGAGCGCCGTCGGCAGTCGGCGGAAGTCGAGCTCGGCACCAACTGGTTCGACGGCAAGGGGAATCGGTACGAGCTGAGCTGGGTCGAGGACACCGGCGAGCTCTACACCATGCTCGAGCTGGTCCCCGAGGCGGATTCCTTCACGCCCTTCGGCGACATCGAGATCGAGAACATCCCGGTCGACCGAGTGCTGGTCATGGTGATCGGCTACGTCCCCACCCTCGACGACGTGGAGCTCGTACTCTCGGGTTGGCCCGCAAAGATGGCCGAGCCGGACGGCATCTCATGGGTGGCCGAGCGTCTGCGCTCCAACGGCGTGCCCGGTGTGGCTCCGCAACCCTGAGCCTGTCAGCCCGGCCGGCTGCCAGGACCGGCCCGCGACGCAGTAGGGTCCGTGTCCGGAAGCGGGCGAAGAGGGAGAGCCTGGCGAATGGAGTTGGTAGTGGATCTGGCCACGGCGTCCATCGTCCTTCGGGATAGGAATGACCTCCGGCGGTTCTCGGTGGTGGCCCTCCCGCAACAGCGTGGCGACGGTGAGGAGAACGGTGACCTCGGTGCGTTGGCCGCGGCACTGAGCCTGCACGACGCCGGCACCGTCGGGCCCGACGGGGTCGTCCTGGTCCCGGCCGACGGCGTGAGACGACTGGCCGGTGATGCCGCCACCCGCGAACAGCTGCTGCTCGACCCGAACTGGGAGTCCGGATTCGTCGCCATGATCGACGCGGCCGAGGCCGAGGGATGGGTCGCCGAGGACGGCTCCATCCGCGCCCATGTCGAGTGGGGGGACTGATCGGTGCGGTTCTCCTATGCCGAGTCGATGGTCGACCCGAGCTTCTACCTGTCTCTGGCGAGGGCCGCGGAGGACGCGGGCTATGACGGCATGGTCGTGCCGGACAGCATCTGCTACCCCCGGGAGTCCGACTCCAAATACCCCTTCTCCCCCGACCACTCCCGCGAGTTCCTCGAGGACAAGCCCTTCATCGAACCGTTCTCGCTGATCCCGGCGATGGGGGCGGTCACCGAGCGCATCCGCTTCATCACGTTCGTGCTCAAGCTGCCCATGCGCCATCCACTGCTGGCGGCGAAGCAGGCGGCGTCGGTGGCGGTCATGACCGACAATCGCCTCGCCCTCGGGGTGGGTACCAGTCCGTGGCCCGAGGACTACGCACTCTGCGACGTGCCCTGGGAGGGCCGCGGCCGCCGGATGGACGAAGCCGTCGACATCGTGCGCGGCCTGTCCGCGGGTGGCTATTTCGAGTACCACGGCGACGTCTACGACCTGCCGTCGATCAAGATCAGCCCCACCCCGACGGAACCGCTCCCCATCCTGGTCGGCGGGCATGCGCCGCCTGCTCTGCGCCGGGCGGCCCGGTCCGACGGATGGCTCCACGGCGGCGGTGACCCCGACGACCTGCCGGGACTCCTCGAGCGCCTGGACCGGCTGCGCGAGGAGGAGGGCACGTCGGATCGACCCTTCGAGGTCCACGTCATCTCGCTGGACGCCTACTCGGTCGATGGCATCCGCAGGCTCGAGGAGCAGGGCGTCACCGATGTGATCGTCGGGTTCCGCTGGCCCTATGCCGAGGGCCCGGACACCGAAGCGCTCCAGACCAAGCTCGACAATCTTCGTCGATTCGCCGACGACGTGATCGCCAAGGCGGTGCGGTGAGAACCGCTCGTGAGTTGGGCCAGGCGTCGATGGCCGCGGTCGAGGCTCAGCGACCGCGATGCCTGGCTCGCGCTCTTCGCCGAAGACGCTGTGGTGGAGGACCCGATCGGGCCCTCCGCCTTCGACCCCGAGGGTGGGGGACACCGGGGGATCGAAGCCATCGCCGCCTTCTACGACAACGTCATCGCCGTCAACCAGTCGATCCGGTTCACGATCCACCAGTCGATTCTCTGTGGGGACGAAGCGGCAAACGTCGGCATCATCCGCATCACGTTCACCGGCGGCTCTGCCGTCGAGGTGGATGGCGTCTACACCTACCGCCGGTCCCCCGAAGGGAAGATCGCTTCGCTGCGGGCGTACTGGGAGCCAGAAGCCATCCGCCCGGTCCCCTGACACGGCTGCGGCCCGGGTCACGGTGCCGGCATCCTCACTCCCAGCCGGTGAAGCCGTACTTCTGGTGGGGCCCCATGACCGCGCACTCGAACATGCCGTATCCGACCTGGTCGTCGCACGTGAAGCGGGCCGCATACTCGGTGAGGCCCCAGTTGGAGTACGTCGGGTCGGCCGGCGGGATCAACCTGACCCTGCACCACCAGGTCGCCCTGGTACATGCCGTGCTTCCAGTCGGGCTCCAGCCCGTAACCGCTGCCCAGCAGTAAGGGGAATGCCAGCAGCGTCTCGACTTCGACCTCGGCCGTCTTGTCACCGTGGGCCCCGAAGTAGGTGAGGGTGGCACCGGAGACGGCGCGGCTTCCCGGAGCGAACCGGAGCTGGTGCTCGGGCCTGCCCAACCACTCGGCTTCCCGTCCGGAGCCCAGCGGGAACACCCGGTGCGCGTCCTGCATGATCCGCTCGCCGTTCGGGCGCTCCTGGATGATGGTGACCATGGCGTGGTCCCCGAACCGGACCGGCGCATAGATCCAGAAGAACCCCCCTTCCGTGTCGGTGGCCCGGATCCCGGGGGGCTCGGGCTCACCTACCGGGCGCACGCCCCACGAGCGGTCGCGCGAGCCCCAGTAGCGCTCGGGGGTGAGCCCGACCTCCCGGTCGCCGACCTTGAGGGTGCCGGTCCACGAGCCGAGCTGGGCGAACCGGGTGGAGTCGAAGGTCACCCGGGTGAACTGGCGGTCGAAATGCCGTGACTCGAGGTGGGCCTCGGAGAAGCCGTCATAGACGGCGTCGAGTTCGATGCCCCACTCGTTCGGCTCGACCATCACCCGGACCTTCTCGAGGCCCTTGATGACCTCCACCCGGATCGGCCCGACCGAGGCGTCCATCCGGTCCGCACCGAGGGCCCTGGAGGACCGGATGACCCGGTGGCTGTCCCCCCACAAGCACGGACACGAAGGCGTCGGCGACGCTCAGATTCGGGTATTGGCCGACACCGATCACCGCGAAGAGCTCGTCGTCGGTCCCGTGCACCTCGCCCGTCCCGTGAATGTTGAAGTAGTAGCGGTCGTAGAAATTGCGGTCCGAGGTCCCGACGAAGCGGATCGGCTCCGAGATCTGGTGGATCGGATAGTCGTCAAGTGGGGACAGCACAGTCGCTCCTCGGTTGGTCGATCCCGCTGGGCTCCCGACGTCCACCGTAGGGGGAACCGAGTCGGGCAGATTGCCCAGCGAGCGTACCGAGAATCCTCGGACCGGGCTGGCGTGAGATCGGGGCCGGTGGAACGCCCCTCGCGGACCCGGGCTACGATTTCCCTCCACCGGCCCGGCCGCCGCCCCACCGGGCGGCGGAACCGAACGAGCCGGCCGGCACGTCCGGATCGATCCAGGGAGGGCCCATGAAGTCGTACGATCGTCTGTTCATCGGAGGGGATTGGGTCGAGCCGTCGTCCTCCTCAGTGTTCGATGTGGTGTCACCCACCACCGAAGAGCTCGTCGGCAGGGTCCCCGAGGCCCAGACGGCCGACGTCGACCGTGCCGTGGCCACCGCCCGGGAGGCGTTCGACCACGGGCCATGGCCCCGCATGGCCCCCGCAGAGCGGGGGGCGATCCTGTCGAAGGTGGCCGACGCCATCCGCACCGACATGCAGGGCATCTCCGAGCTCATCTCCAACGAGATGGGCTCGCCAATCTCGTGGGGCACCCTCGCCCAGGTACTGGCACCCACCATGATCCTCGACTACTACGCCGGTCTGGCCTCGACCTTCGCCTTCGACACCGTCAAGGACGGGCTCCTCGGCCCGGTGATGGTTTCGAAGGAGCCGATCGGCGTGGTGGCGGCGATCACCCCGTGGAACGTGCCGTTGTTTTTGGCCTGTGCCAAGCTCTCGCCAGCGCTGTTGTCCGGAAGCACCGTGGTGTTCAAGCCGGCCCCCGAGACCCCGCTCGACGCCAACGTGTTGGCCGAGATCTTCGCCGATGCCGGCCTGCCCAAGGGTGTGCTCAGCGTGGTGCCGGCCGGGCGGGAGGTCGGGGAGCACCTGGTCAACCACCCCGGGGTGGACAAGGTGTCGTTCACCGGATCGACGGCAGCCGGGCGCAAGATAGGTGCAGCCTGCGGTGCCAATCTGAAGCGGGTCAGTCTCGAGCTGGGCGGCAAGTCGGCCGCGATCCTGCTCGATGACGTGGACCTCGAGACGTCGATCCCGCTCATGATGCCCAACGCCATCATGAACAACGGCGAGGCCTGCATCTCGCTGACCCGGATACTCGCGCCCCGCGACCGCTATACCGAGGTGACCGAGGCGCTGGTCGAGCAGGTGGGCGCCATGAAGGTCGGGGACGCACTCGACCCGGCGACCGAGGTGGGGCCGTTGGTGGCCGAACGCCAGCGGCAGCGGGTGGAGGACTACATCCGGATCGGCCAGGAGGAGGGGGCCAAGATCGCCGTCGGCGGTGGCCGCCCCGAGGGGATCGAGAAGGGCTGGTTCGTGGAGCCGACCGTCTTCGTGGACGTTGACAACAGCATGCGCATCGCTCGGGAGGAGATCTTCGGTCCGGTGCTCTCGGTGATCCCCTACGACACCGACGCCGACGCGGTCCGTATCGCCAACGACTCCGACTACGGACTGTGCGGTGGGGTGTTCACCGCCTCCAACGATCGGGGTCTCGATGTGGCCCGACAGATCCGGACCGGTACCTACATGGTGAACTCCAACGTCCCCATCGACTTCTCCTCACCCTTCGGCGGCTACAAGGCGTCGGGCGTAGGCCGCGAGTTCGGCGAGGACGGACTCGAGCTGTTCCTCGAGAAGAAGACCATCAACCTCCCGGCCGGGTACAGCCCGACCGTGTGAGCGGAGGCGGGCGGCATACTCCGGCCGCCCTGGCATGAGCCGGGACCGGGGCGTGGGCACCTCCTCGGGCAGCCGCCGCCGGGTGACCCCGGTGTCGGTGTGGCCGATGTGGGTCCTCGGGGGGACGTTCCTGATCGACGCCGTCGACCAGAACGTCGTCCGCGGCATGGTGCCCCAGCTTAAGCAGGCGTTCGGGGTGGGGGACCTGGCCATCGGCGTCTTGATGTCGGCGTTCGTCCTGGTGAACGGAATGGTGACCCTGCCCGCCGGCTACCTGGCCGATCGGTGGCTCCGCACCCGGGCGGCCTCGGTGGCCATGGCCGCCTGGTCCCTCGTCTCTGCCGCCGGTGCGCTGGCCCCGACCTTCGGGGTCCTGGTGGCGCTCCGGGGAGCCCTCGGCTTCGGTCAGGGCGTCACCGATCCGTCGGTGTCGAGCCTGGTACCCGACTACTACGGGCTCGAGCGCCGGGGCCGTGCCTTCTCGGTCCAGCAGTGCCTCACCTTCGTCGGAACAGGGGTGGGAGTCCTGGCCGGCGGCCTGATCGGGCCGGCGTTCGGCTGGAGGACCGCCCTGGCACTGGTCTCGCTCCCCGGCCTGGCCGTGGCGGTGCTGCTGCTGCGCCTGCGTGAGCCCCGGCGGGGCACCGCCGATCGGGTGCGGGTCGGTGCCGTCGGGGAGACCGAATACGTCGATCCGGGCGAGGCCCGGGCCCCGCTGCTCGACCGGGGTCCCGGACCCTTCGTCCGGGAGATGCTGGGCGGGTTGCGCCAGGACCTCCGGGTCATCATGGCCATCCCCACCCTTCGATTCGCGCTGGCCGGCGTGTCGGCCGTGTTGTTCGTGCTGACCGCAGTGGGTTCGTGGATGACCGTGTTCTACGAGCGCCAGCTCGGGCTTACCCAGGGCAGGGCCACGGCCACTTTCCTGGTCCTGGTCGTCGTGGGTGGCATCCCCGGCGTCATCGTGGGGGGCCGGGTGGCGGACCGGCTCGCCCCCCGCGTCACCGGCGCCCGGGTGGTCCTCCCGGGACTGGCGCTCATGGTGGCAACCACTCTGTTCATCGTCTCCCTCGCCCGACTCCCGTATGCCGCGTGCCTGCCGCTGCAGCTGGTCGGGTTCTTCTTCGCCACCTCGGCCATCCCCGCCCTCCGGGCCGGCCTGACCGACGCCGTGCCTGCGACCCTGCGGGGCACCGGGTTCGGAGCGTTCAACCTCGCCTCGGTGCTGTTCGGCACGGCCGCCGCACCATTGGTCACCGCCTTCTTTTCGCAGCGTGTTCGACGACAACCTGCGAACCGCCTTCCTCATCGTGCTGCCCCTGGCCTACGTCGGCAGCGCCCTCCTCATCGCCGCTCGCAACCATCTGGAGGAGGACACCCGGCGGCTGCTCGCAATGGTGGCCGGGGCCACGGATGAGGAGCCGTCCCGGCCCTGAGGATGCCCGGCGGGTGGCGATCCCGGAGTCGTCCCGGAATCTGCGAAAATGGAGGGGTGGGTACGCCCTCTCGTGAGTGGACAGTGCCTGGTCGGCGGGCGGTGGACCCAATCCCATGAGCCCCGCTGCCCGCCAGGCCACCCGGCCTCCCTCGCAGCCCGCGTCCACCCCCGTCGTGGACCACGGCCGACCGATCGAATTCGGCTTCGTCCCGGCGCTCGACGGGCTTCGGGCGGTGGCGGTGCTCGGGGTCATGCTCTACCACGGCGGGGCCCCACTGGTCAGCGGAGGCTTCCTCGGCATCGACGTGTTCTTCGTCCTGTCCGGGTTCCTCATCACCTCGCTCCTGCTCGGGGAGTGGGCCGAGCGCCTGACCATCAAGCTGGGTCAGTTCTGGGCCCGCCGGGCCCGACGGCTGCTTCCTGCCCTCCTGGTGATGCTGGTGGGTGTGGCCGTGTATGCCAGGGTCTTCGCCACGCAGGGAGCATTCGCCAACCTCCGCCTCGACTCCTTGTCGACGCTCTTCTATGTCGCCAATTGGCATTTCATCTTCGGCGGAGGAAGCTACTTCAACCTGGCCGCCCAACCTTCGCCCCTCCAGCACATGTGGTCCCTGTCCATCGAGGAGCAGTTCTACATCGTCTGGCCGCCGGTGGCACTGGTCATGCTCCATCTGGGACGGAGGCTCCGACCCTCCAGGCGGCTGTGGCCGATCCTCGCCGTCTCCGTTGTCGGCGCCGTGGCGTCGGCGGTCGACATGCGATTGTCCTTTCGGGGCGGAGCCTCGGTCATGCGCCTCTACGAAGGGACCGATACGCGGGCCCAGGACATCCTGGTCGGTGCCGCCCTGGCGGTGGGCATGGCCATATGGGCCGAGCGACGACCGCGGCCGGTCGTCGCATCCGATGAAGCGGCCACGACCTGGCCGGAACGGTCCCACCCCTCGGCGGGCACGACCGGCCAGTTCCCACCTCGCCCGCACCGGCGGGACCCGCGTCGCCGGCTCGGCCCCCGGATCAAGCCGATCACCGCTTGGGAGCTCAGGGATCGCTCCACCCGGATCGTGTTCCAGGTCCTCGGTTGGTCGGCGGTGGCCGCCGGCGCCTACCTCTGGTCCGACCTGTCGACCCCGGGGGCGTTTCTCTTCGATGGGGGCTATTTCCTGTTCGCCGTGGGCGTGGCGGTGGTCATCTTCTGCGTGGTCACCGCCCAGGGCGGTTCGTTGTCCCTCGCCCTCGGGAACTCCGTGTTCCGCTACATCGGCAAGATCTCGTACGGTGCCTACCTGTGGCACTTTCCGCTCTTCCAGCTGCTCAATGGCGAGCGCCTCCACCTTCAGGGCTATCCCCTCCTGATTCTGCGGATCGGTGCGACGCTGGCCGTGGCCACCGGCTCCTTCTACCTGGTAGAGCTCCCGATCCGGCAGAGGAGGATACGGTCGTTCACCGAATGGCGCGCCTGGTTGCTGACGGCCGGCGCCTTTCTGGGTGTGGTCGCCGTCACCGTGGCCACCACGGTGCCCTCAGCTGCAGAAGCGACCAGCCCCGTACGGTTCGTGGGCGCCCAATACGCCGGACCGCCGGTCAAGGTCATGATCTTCGGGGATTCGGTGGCCTGGCGCGTCGGATTCGCCATGCTGGCCAGCCAACCGCAGAACAGCTACGACGTCAGTATCGACAACGGGGCCATCGTGGGGTGCGGGCTCCTGCGGAGCACCAAGTACCTCGGCCACGGGGTTCCTCAGACGCTGACCCAGCAGTGCAACACCTCCTCGCCCACGTCCGAGCAGTGGCCTGCACAGTGGAAGGGTGATCTCCAGCAGTTCCGGCCCAACGTGGTCTTGGTCCTGGCCGGGCGGTGGGAGGTCTCCGACCGCCTTGATCGACGGGCGCTGGGTCCACATCGGGGATCCCCTGTTCGACGCCGCGCTCCGACAGTCGTTGGAGGAGTCGGTCCAGGTCGGTACCTCGACCGGGGCCCTGGTGGTGCTGCTGACCTCGCCGTGCTTCTCCTCGGGCGAACAGGACAACGGGCAACCGTGGCCGGAGGATTCTCCGGTGCGCCTGAACGCGTACAACACGATGCTCAGGCAGGTGGCGGCGGAGCATCCGGCCACGGTGAGGCTCGATGATTTCGGCGCCCAGGTGTGCCCGGGTGGCGTCTACGAGCCGTCCATCAACGGGGTGCAGATCCGTGACGCCGACGGGGTGCATACGGTACCGACCGCCGCCGCCGGGCAGTGGCTCGATGCGGTCCTGTTGCCCGAGGCGATCAGCGTCGGCCGGCTCCAGATGGAGGGGCGCCAGCTGATCGGCCCCCCGTCCTCGACGGCTCCGTCGACGACCTCGTCAACATCCCCGCCGGCGCTCTCTGCCGCGGGTCGGAACCGGGGCGTGCCCTGACCACCCGTCGGTATCGACAACGCGATTGGATCAGCCCGATGACGTGAGGGGTGCCGGGGGCGGGATGGACGACGGCGGTGGAGGTTGGTCGAAGGTCGAGCGGTCCGCCACCGCGCATTGAGCGGTCAGCGCAGTGGTCAGTGTCGCCACCGGTACCCGGTTGGTCTCGGAGAGGGTGGTCATCAGCGCCTGCCACTGACCGTCGAGATAGGCGGCCTGGGCGGCGATGGGCAGTGCGTCCCGGAGCTCGATGTATGCCTGTTGCTCGAGTCGGGCTGCTTCGGCCGCGTCGCTCTGTTGCCCTGACAGCTTCAAAAGCCCGACCGAGCGGTCGACATGGGCACACGCCTCCTTGGCCAGCGCGGTCCCGCTGTTGCCGCAGGCACTGAGGCCGAGAGCGGGGCCGAGGGCGACGGCAAGGACGACCACCCCCGGCGTAGTACTCCCCGAACGGTTGGGGCGGTCACCCCAGCCAGCTGCCGGCCGAGTCGAGGAGGTAGCGACTCACCGCCAGGCATCGATCGAATACTTCACACATCATCTCCTCGCCGGCCAGGACCCGGGTGAGGGAGACCGGGGAGCGGGCCACGATGTTCAGCCTGCGCTCGGCGGCGTCGGTGGCCGACGCGTAGGAGTCGATGGCCGACACCTCGAGGGGGAGCTCGATACCCCCTACGCCGGCGAGGTCGATGGCCAACCGGAGCAGGTCGGGCCCGTGGGGCAGGGGAGGGAGGGCCCAGGTGAAGGTCAGGGGAAAGTGGAAGTCGTCGGGAGGCTCCTCGTCCTCGGGCAGCCCGAAGACGGCGTCCTCGAAGGAGAGCAGCGTCCTCGGATCGACCTCGAGGGCCAGGTGGAGATCGAGGGGGCCTCCGCATCCGTCTTCGGGATGGAGCTCCACCTCCCAGACCTGGCGGAGCGAGTAGGTCTCGACGAAGTGGCGCTCGTCATGGACGTGAAAGCCATGGTCGACAGAGTGATCCTTGAGATCGGCCACGTACCCGGCCACATCGATGACTGCCACAGGTGGCTCAGCCTACCGGTCTCCGGCCTGCTCCGGTATCGTCGATCCATGGACGATGACTGCGCTGCTCGAGGTGCTCCGCGACGCTGCGGCCCGGCGGTGGCCGAAGCTCTGGCGCATCTCAGCGACTGGGGCCTGGCCGGCACCCGCGACGGGCAGTACCGCTCGGACCTGGCTGCCGACGCGGCCGCCCTCGAGTGCTCGACGATGCCGGGCTCGGGGTGATGTCCGAGGAGTCGGGCCCCACCGGCTGGACCGCGACGTTGGTGGTGGTCATCGATCCGGTGGACGGGTCCACCAATGCGGCCCGGGGGATCCCCTGGTACGCCACCAGTCTGTGTGCCGTGGACGCACGACGGTCTCCGGGCGGCGGTGGTGGTCAACCAGGCGTCGGGTGTCCGGTTCGAGGCGGTGCGGGGCGGCGGGGCCCGAAAGGACGGAGCCCCGATCCGGCCGTCGGGATGCGAGGCTCTGGGCGAGGCGATCGTCGGTTTCTCCGGATATCCACCCGCGCACCTCGGATGGTCCCAGTACCGGGGCCTCGGTGCGGCCGCCCTCGACCTGTGCGCGGTGGCCGAAGGCGTGCTCGACGGCTACTCGGCGGTCGGGGGCTCGCAGCTCGGCAGTTGGGACTACCTGGGGGGCATGCTGATCTGCACCGAGGCCGGCGCCGTGGTGGCCGAGTTGCAGGGACGGGAGCTCGTGACGCTGGAGCACAGCGACCGCCGCACCCCGGTTGCTGCTTCCACGCCGGCGCTGCTCGAAGCGCTGCGCCGGGCGGCCGACGCAGTAGCGTTACCTCTCCGGGCGTTTAGCTCAGTTGGTCAGAGCAGCTGGCTTACAACCAGCAGGTCGTCGGTTCGAGTCCGACAGCGCCCACGACAAAAACCCAGTTCAGAGTCCTATAGGTCGTCGCCCCGAGATCGCACTAGGGTAAATCCCAACAAAAATCCCAACAATCCCAACAGTGCGAGGGGTAGCAGGTGGCTGGCAGCAAGCGATCGAAGCCGGGGCAGCGAGGAGTGTGGGAGCTCCGGATCTTCCTCGGTCGTGACGAGCAGGGGCGGGTCCGTCAGAAGAGCGTGACCTTCCACGGTGGGGCCCGCGAGGCGGATCGGGAGCTCGCCCGACTGGTGGCCAAGTACGAAGGCACGCTTCCTGCCGTGGAGGCCCCGGTGCGCTGGACCGACACGACCACGGTCAACGACGCCATCACGGCGTGGAAGCAGAACGGCTGGCAGGACCTCAGCCCGACGACCGTCCGGCACTACCAGGAGATGTGGGACAAGCACATCAAGAGATCCATCGGACGACGCGAGATCGCTCAGCTCAACCCGTACGAGGTCGAGCGGTACTTCCGGCGGATGAAGGACGAAGGCACCGGTCGAACGACGGTGAAGCACATCCGGGCGATGCTCAACCGGGCCTGCCGGCTGGCCCGGAAGTGGAGCGCCAATACGCTCCCGAACCCTGTGGTGGACACGGAACTTCCTGTATGGCCACTCGGTGAGCGGGGGGAACCTGTACGGGCCCCCGAAGTGGCCGAGGTCAGGTCCATCCTGACTGCGGCAGCGGAACACGATGAGCGGTTCGGCGCCTTCGTTCGACTTGTGGCAGCGACGGGGGTCCGCCGTGGGGAGGCGTGTGCGCTCCGGTGGAGCGACATCGACTGGGAATCGGGGACGATTGTGGTGGACGAGTCGGTTGTGGCGGCCAGCGGGGGAGCGGAGGTCAAGGCGCCGAAGACCAAGGCGAGCATCCGCCGGCTCGCCCTTGACCCGGGCACCGTGGAGTCCCTTCGATCGCTCCGGACCAGCCAGGAGAGTCTGGCGGCGATGTGTGAGGTGGCGATCGGAGCGGACGGATTTGTGTTCTCTTACGAGCCAGGGTCGGCGGAGCCGCCGCATCCTGACACCATGAGCCACGAGTTCACGAAAGTGCGGACCAAGGCCAAGGCGGCCAAGGACATCCATCTCCACTCCCTGCGGCACTTTCAGGCCACGGCGTTGGACCGGGTCGTTCCCGAGCGTCAGAAGCAGGCCCGACTGGGCTGGGCCACCGTGCACATGGCCCGCCACTACACGGATGTGATCGCCGGTGAAGATCTCCGGGCGGCCGAGCATATTGGCCGGCTCCTCGAGGGGGAGGAGGCGGCTGCCGGTGCAGGTGCTCCACAGACCGGGCAGGGATCAGCGGTCGGCGCCAGCTGACGGGGCTGGCTGCCAACGGCCGGCTCGGCCCCCTCCAGTAGACGCTCGATGGCACGTCTCGGGATGCGGATCCGCCCACCCAAGCGCACGACCGGCACCGGGAGCGTGTCGTTCCTGATGGCGCGGTAACAGGTCGCCCGGTCAATCCCAAGAAGCGTCGCCGCCTCCTCGACGCTCAAGAGCGCGCTCATCCCTTTGGCTCCAAGTCGTGTTCTACCCATCGAAGTTCCTTTCAGCGATGGGTCCATTCTCTGATCGGACGTCACCCTCAACGTCACCCTCGGATATCTCGTCAGAAGCACCAACGTCACCCTGAGCTGATTTCCGGATCTTCCCGTGCCTACGCCTTCAATCCGTGTGCGACAGCTCCCCTCGGCATCGAGCCGAGGGGAGCTGCACCCCTTGACGTCCGTGGCGGAGCGATCCGGGGCGCTCCTGGTCCGTACCCGTCAGTGCTCAGACGCGCCGGGCGGTTATCCCGCTGCCAGGGGATGGAGAGAGGCGCCCAGGCGGGCATCGAGCCCGCCACGGGCACCTGGTTGACGTAGCAGATCGGCTCAGCGGGAGCGGGACAGATCATGTCCACACATCTGCACTCGTGGATGTGCCGGTCTCCGGGCGGACTCCGCCACTCTCAAGAATCAGAGTCTGGCGACGTGCGAGGGTGACGTTCGCATCGATGATGCAGGTGTGTGGACAATTTTGTACCGGTCTGGCGGAGCTGACGAGAGTTACGCATCGTCGGTGGCGAAGGCGGGCTCGATGCCCGCCTGGGCGCCGCTTCGTGAGTGAAGCCGATGCGACAGACGCGATCAGTTCAGGCGCGAGCGTTCCACATGTGACCGCCAGTGCTCTGCCTTCGGGTTCTTGAGGTCAGCGGTTCGCCAAAGCCGGCCAGATTGGCCGGAGAGGCGACAGCGGACCCGTGCCCGGGCCTGGCCGGGCGCCAGCCCCGGCAATGGGGCCCTTGCAATCGTGTCCGGCCGCCTCCGGTGGAGTTGGTGAGGCTGAGACGATGAGCCGTCCCAGCCGTCGCCTGCTGCCTCCCCAGAGGCCGAGGCGGACCCAGAGCCACGAGAGCCCAGAACCAGCATCAGATCTGAGGGTGATGGGCACAGGGACCGGGGACCGTCACTCCTGTGGAGACCGTCGACGGCCGATGGTGCCAGGCGGTCATGAGGGTGACGTTCGGGGTGACGTTGGAGGAGTGGAGTTGGTCGTGAGGGTGACGTTCGTCCGACACTCACGGAGCCGAAGGTGATGTTGGAGGCGTCGTGACGGTCATGAAGGTGACGTTGGTCCCATGCCCACACGGGCGAGGATGACGTTCGGGGTGACTGTTTACCCGCTGTCGGAACAGCTCGCCGGAGCACCAAAGTGGCCGCACTGGCCCCGTGTGCCCCAATAACGCGATTTGGCGGTGGAAACGTCCCCCAACGGCACATGGGGGTCACAGTTCTTGGATGCGAAATGCTCCTCCGCAGGGGCAGAGGACCATTCGTAACAGAGGAAAGACGACGACAGGACTACGACACCTTGACGGTCACTCCACCGCTGAACGCCGAGTCATGCAGTTGCAGTGACTTGATGGTGTCACCGGTAGCAAGCCGGAAGGGCACAGTGGCCTGGATCGTGACCCCAGGGTTTACGGTCGAGAGAGCCGAGTCGCTGCCGGGGATGTAGATCAACCCCAAGCTGTCTGCCGAAAGCTGACTGCCATTGGCATCCGTTGCCTTCTGGTTCGACGCTAGGAAACTCTGCGCCGAAGTCTTGACATTCTTCACAGTCATGTTTGCCACGCACCACTGAGAACCAGCGGGTGCGTCCGTGGTGATCGGTGCGGAACCCAACGTCGTCTGATTGCAGTTGACACTAGTAACCGTAAAAGCAAAAGATCCATCCAGTGCCACCTGGTTCAGGCCAGGAGTGCCAGGTGCCACCGTCGTCGCGGTCGATCCACCTGCCGTGCTGAGGTTGGTGTTATTCGACTTGCTGCCGGAATTCGCAGCAATGACGATAATGACGATAATCGCAATCAGACCCAAGCCAATGAATCGCTTCTTCTTAGCCTGGATCCACCGACCAACGACCTGGCAGGACGCCGAATCTGACGATCGGCATTCGAATGATCTGATCGACGCCGGGCTGAGTTCTTCGGTGCCCTTCGGACGTGTGAGACCAAGAGTTTGTGATTCTCATCGAGTTGTCAGTGCCGTCCTTCGATCGTCTGCGGTGCACCGGCCGCGGATGTGGTGACTACACAGGGACCGGCGGAAGGGCCCGGAGGAGTTCGAGAGCGCGGGAACGCCTTCGCCCACGGCCACTCGAGGGGAGCACGCAGCGTCGGTGTTCCTCCGGTGTTGACCAATCGACCAGGCACCGACAAGAACCGGGTGCGCACCGTGCGGGCAACAACGAGCTGACCTTCGGGCGTGATCTTGCCGAGCAGGGAGCTCCAGCGGATGAGGTCGTGGGCCAGGGCCGCACACACCAGCCAGGCCGCATTGGCGTTGAAGCTGCCCGAAGGGACGTGCTCCATGCCCGCACCCTCCTTCAGGTCCTTGATGGCTAACTCCACGGTGGCGTGGGCCCGGTGGAAGAGGTCGACCTCGACGGCGGTTCCTTCCTGATCGGTGAGGAAGGCGAAGTGGCGCCACTCGGGCCACAGCGTTGCCTGGCGGCCGACCAGCCGGGTCCGACGCACGATCATCCGCCGTCCCTTGTAGACGCACTCGGCCACCTCGGCGATGCCGTCCAACGTGTAGTCGATGGGAATCCAGTCACCCTCGTCGATGGCCGAGATCGCCCTGACCACGGACTTCACCATGCGCACCCCCATCGTGTAGCCGATGGCTAGTCGTCCCAAGGTGGCGATGGTGGCGTTCGACCAGAAGCCCGAGTCGAAGCGCATGACCATTTCACCGGTGGCTCCCGCCCGACGGAGCCGGGCCACCAGCTCTTCGATGAACCGCTTGGTTCCCCGCTGGGTGTTGGCCGAGCCCTTGCGCATCCGGACGTGGAGGAGCTCCCCGGTTCCGGCCCGGGTGGCAACCAGTGGGTGGTAACCGAGCTCTTTGGTATAGCCGTAACCGGCACCGTGCTTGGCCTTGCCGCACACCGGACAGATGGTGGAGTCGAGATCGACGACCACCCGATCGAACCGGGTCCGGCACCCAAGGACCATGCCCGACGCAGTGCCTCGGCCAACACCGATCGAGCTGACGGACATGGCCGAAGGTGAAGGCCCGCAGGAACGTGCCCAACGTGGAAGGTGCCATCACCCGATGAGGGAGCACCGACTGGGTGGCACCGGATCGCAACACATCGGCATGGTCGATGTGGCTGCCGCCGGCCACCATGGCGTGCACCAGGGTCAGCACCTTGCGTCCGGGAAGCGCACCACCGACTCGACCCGACAGGTCGACGATGCCGTTGATCAGGCTTCGAGATCGAGCCGGACACCAGTGTGGCCACCAACAACAGCCCGGCATTGGCCACCAGGTTCGGGTCATCGAAGGTCACCTCGATGCGGTCGATTCCGCGCGATACTGCAGTCACAGAAAGTGCCTCCTTTGTGTTGGTGAAAATGCGACTTCGACATCGTCATTTTCCCAGCCGGGGAGGCTCTTTCCGCGGATGCGCGGCTATCCAATCAGGCCATTGGTCGGTGCTTCCAGGCTTAGCCCAGGGCCGCAAGGCCTTTGCCTGTGCCTGTGCAACCTTCGCGGCAGCTTGGCAGTCTTGGCGTCCATAGGTGCGGACTGAGCCGGAGGCGCTCCCGTGCCTGCCTCAGGAGCCTGCGGGGCGTACCACATCCCGTCCGAGGCTTGCCACCATCCTGGCCCTTGCGAAGTTAGGGTCATCAATTCCTCCTCATGCGTGTGTCCACCGCTCGCTTCTACTGCGAGACTAAGCCTTGACATCTGTTGCCAACAGGGCCGAAAGGCCCCTGTTGATCCAGGGATGCCCCGTTGAGCACAACTGGAAAGCGTGATTGCCGTTTTGTGAACTGGTCCCCGCCAGCCGGTTGGACCGTGGGTGGGATGTCCCTCAACGCCGATCAGAGCCCGTCAATTGCCCTCAAGGGGACATTCGCCTCTAGTCGATCACACGAGATCTTTCATAAGTTACTAGAGGGACTTAACGCTGAGTCGCGGATGCTGATTTTAGGGGGTGATTGGGACGTTGCATGAGGAGACAGACCAGCCGAATCAGCTCATGGGACCGCCACGTCATCGCCTACTCGCAACCTTCGACCACCCCCTGAGGGATCGTGCCGTGTCGAAATCGAGGAAGCTGGACCTCCGGGCGCCCTTCAAGGCGACCTTCGACAAAGCGATCGAGACGCAATACCCAGCAGCCCGCGCCAATGTCGCGCGCCTCCGTCGAGTTCATCCAGACAAGTCGCCAAAAGAGCTGCTCTCGTACATGACCAAGATCTACCTCGGGGCCGTGGCGGGAACGGGCGCAGGAGCCGGAGCGGGGGCGGCCGTCCCAAACGGAAGCGTTCAGGTCCCAGCGGCACTGGCCGACCTGCTCGTCTTCTTGGAAGCCTCGGTCCTCTACCCGCTGTCGGCCGCCGAGATCCACGGCCTGAGCGTCGAGGATGTCGAGCGGCGCGGGCTTTTGGTGATGTCCGTCCTCGCGGGGAACGCAGCGGCGAACGCCACCCTAGAACCACTGATTGGCCGCTCGGCGCCCTACTGGGGGCGGCTAATTGTCAAGGCGATCCCGAGGTCGGCGATCGACAAGGCAAACAAGGTACTTGGTCGATGGTTCGTGACCAAGTACGGCGCAAAGCAGGGTGTGCTCATTCTCGGAATTCAGGTGCCATTCCTCATCGGAGCCGGCATCGGCGCTGGCGGCAATGCCCTGTTCGGGTGGTTCATCGTCAAGTCGGCGCGAAAAATCCTCGGCCCAACTCCCGAGTCATGGGACGAGTTCGGCGAGCCCGCATTGGGCCCCTTCCAAGGAGCCGTGGCGTCCGCATAAAGCACGTCCCAACGACGAAGATCCCCAGACTGGCGGAGACGCATTTTCGTCTGGTGTGTATTCCCCTGGATCTGGTCACGACTGTACTCGTAGGGCGACGTAGTTTCTCCAGTCTGTGCCGAGGGTCTTGGTTCGTTCAGCGACGCGCCAGGGCTTGCGGTCGAGGAGTTTGGCCAGAACCGGGCGGGCACCGTGGCGAGCAGGGCGTCGAGGGCGGCGGTGCGTGCCGCTCTGGTGACGCCGTGTCGGTTGAGGCGTTCGGCGAGCTGATCGGGCTCGATGGGCTGTCCGGCTCGGCGACCGGGGAAGAGCCAGTCACTGTCGGGGTGGCCGGCGCCGCTGACGTTGCGCCGTCGATCGGCGAGTTGTCGATGAGCCCGGCGAGTGGAGCGGGCACCGGAACAGGTCGTCACCGATGCGCAGAGTGAGCTCACCGTCCGTGTGGGTTCGAAGTCGGCTTCTCGGAGCGGTTGATCCGGCTGACGGGCAGGGCGTAGAGCAGGACCAGGCAGCCGGCCACCGGTCGACCAGGTCGATGTCGTCGTCCGCGAGGAAGCGAGCGAGCAGGTCGAGTCGCTCGCCTTCGGGGATGGCCTGGGGCGCGGCCTGTCGGTCGGGTGGCAGTTGCGAGCGTAGCGCCGCCGGTGCGGTGCGGACGGCCCAGCTCAAGAAGGAGCGGGAGTGGAGGCGGGTGCTCGGTCCCGTGGCGAACCAGGCGTCGATGTCGCGCCTGGGTGCAGCTGACGAGATCGCTGTCGCGCTTCGCGCAGCCAGGCCAGGAGCCGCACCGCGATGTTGGTCTGGGCCCGTGCACGATCGAGTAGCGGCTCTCGGTGAGTTTACCGGCCTCCGCGAGGCGGGCGAGCCGGGGGCCGTGGTGCCAGCGCAAGTAGGCGGCGATGAGCCGGCGGTCGTCAGGATCTTTGATGGGCGCGAGGCGGCCTTCGGCCCAGCGCTCATAGGCGGCCAGGTAGCGGTCGCGTCGCAGGTAGGACGCCGTGGGCGATGAGCAGCTCTCGCAAATGCTCGCGGCCGTTGGATATGGCGAGGGTGTCGAGGCCGTCGTGGCTGAGCGGGACCTCTCCGGTGGCGATGGCCCGGATGCGTTCGACGGTTGCCTGTCGTGCGTGAGCCACGACAGTCCGCCTCGGGGGACCTCCATGGCGGCGAGGCGTCGACGAGAGGCACGAGCTCGGATTGACCGCTGCCGGTTCCGTCGTCGAAGAGCCGGTCGAGGCGGGCCCGCAGCGAGCAGCGCCGACATCGGCTCAAGGTCCGAAAGTCGTCGTCGGCACCACAGGTGCGGCACCGAAGAGTCTCGGTGATCCCGCCGCAGCCGCCATGACGGGGCCTCGCCGAGTCCACCGCCGGGCAACGAGCGGACGAACCCGCAGCCCGGACAGGCGCCGTGGCGTCGGACGCGGCCCGAGGCGCAGACGTGGCATAGTGCGCCGCCCGGCCAGGCCGGTCGTCTGGTCGTCCGTCCACAGCCGTCGGCGCACGCAGAGCCCGTCATTGCTGGCTCTCTTCGGGTGATCCGGGCCCGGCGGGGCCGTCGGGCGACCGGTGCTTGGCGGCCTTGGCCTTGGCGGAGCCCGCCCGGCGCGTCGCCGTCGTCTCGATGAGGTCGTTCGGGGTGCAGGCGAAGATGTCGCACAGTGCGGCCAAGGTGGTCAGCGACAGGCGCTCGGGCGTGCCGGCCACCAGTCGGTAGACCTGGGCGGCGGACAGCTCGACGCCACGTTCGGCGAGCAGCGGCCGCAGCTCGGTGGTCTTCCAGAGCCCGTGGGCGGCCATGACCTCGCGCAGGCGCCAGGAGTAGCTCGACCGTCGGCGTCTCACTGGCCGCTCCCTTGCAGTGCGGCGGCCTCGACGGCGCCCGGTCGAGTGCGGCCCGCAGCGATGCGGGTCTTGTAGTCCGACGACACCGAGGTGTAGATGGCCAGTGGTCGACGCGTACTCGATGCCCGACCTGTTGTTGGACGAACAGGGCGTCGAAGCCGTCCTCGATCAGGTGGGTCACATAGGTGTGGCGCAAACAGTGGAGGGTCAGTCCGCCGGCAGCCCAGCATCCGGGCCGAGCGGGTGAACGCCGCGTTGATCCGGTCCTCGCTGACCCGAGGGCCCGCGCTCGGACGGCCACAGGCCCGCCTCGCCGTCGTCGCCATCGTGCGGCCAGACGTCGTCGACCCACTCGGCGATGCACCTCGGTCGACCAGCCGATCACGGTGAGCACGCCGCGCCGACGGGGCGGCCCGACCCTTGGCCGCCTTGCCCCAGCGCACCTGACACACGCCGTAGGCGCCGAACTCGGCCGCCTTGGGGTTGGGGCCGAAGTCGCTGCGCCTCGAGCATGCAGCAGCTCCCGGCGGCGCAGTCCCCACCCATAGGCGACCTTGAACATGGTGGCGTCACGGAAGGCCGGGGCCCAGCCCTTCCTGGCCCCGGACCCGGATCGACTCCACGTCGTCGTCGGCGGCGTCGAACAGCGCCTGGAGCTCGACCCGGGTCAACGACCGCCGGCCGGGCGTCCCTCGTACTCGGTGGCGTGGCGCGGCCAGTGTTCTCCGCCCGGCAGATCTGCCTGGGCGCCGAGCCGAACCGGGCCAGGCACTGACGGCTCCCAGCCATAGGCGGGATCGCACACGTAAGTCACAGAAGGCGCCGACGGCCAGCTGGTAGCTGCGGATCGTCGAATGGGCCCGGTGCTCGCTCTACCCGCAGTTCGCCGACCCAGGCCTCGAGGTGCCCGGGCAGCCACTGCCACGGCCACACGCTCGCCGTGGAGGCGGAAGCGGCGCACCACGCGCTCCGCGCGCCTCGATCGTCTCTCGTTCAGACTCCGCGACAGTTGCTGATCACGCCAACCGTCCAGCATCGCCTCGAATGCACTCCCGGCCGCGTCCGCCGTCGGTGGACTCCGACGTCGCCAGCCACAGCCCTCTTGATCGACTCATGCAACCCTTCCATGCCTCGTTGTGAACGCGGGATTCAATCATCTGATGCAATCGAACCCGGGGATGCCCACGTCAGAGCATGAATACGGTCACCACCAACTGCCCACCGCCGAGCACGGTCACAGTGCATACGTGCAGGCACGGGGCCTGATCACGTCATGACAGGAACATGCATCCAATCGAATATGCGGCAGAAGACGCCGGGAGGGTGCGCACCACGAGCGGAGAATGCCAGCCAGCCGCGGGCTGTCGCCATCGAACACCTCGGGGTCAGGCGGCCCGAGTGGCCCGGCGTTAGCGTCGAGCAGTTGCGCATCACAATCACCCAATGCTTCGGAGGTCGCCATGTCCCAGGTCCGAGTCCACAACTTCTCGATCTCACTTGACGGGTTCGGGACCGGCGAAGACCTCACGTTCGACTCCCCGTTCGGGCACGCCGGCCATCGTCTGCACGAGTGGGTGTTCACTACCCAGTTCGGACACTCGATCATCATGGGTCAGCCAGGTGGCTCGACCGGCGTCGACAACGCGTTCGCGGAGCGTCTGAATGCCGGGTTCGGCGCCGAGATCATGGGGCGGGGCAAGTTCGGCCCGCAGACAGGCCCGTGGACTGATGTCGGCACCGACGAGGAATGGCGTGGTTGGTGGGGGCCGAACCCACCGTTCCACACGCCGGTGTTCGTGCTCACGCATCATCCGCGCCCCTCGATCGAGATGGAGGGCGGGAACGTGTTTCACTTTGTGGACGCTTCTCCACAGGAGGTTCTCGACCTCGCCCAGGAGGCTGCTGGTGACCTCGACGTGCGCATTGGAGGCGGTCCGACTGCCGTTCGCGAATTCCTCGCCGCCGACCTCATCGACTCCCTGCACGTCGTGTTGGTCCCGATTCTGCTCGGCCGCGGTGTTCGACTGTGGGACGACCTCGAAGGTATCGAGGAGCGCTTCAAAGTCGAGGCAGTTTCGTCACCCAGCGGCGTTACCCATCTGACGTTCACGCGGCGATGACCGATCCAGCGGAAGGGCCGCCGACCTGCCCCCGGGAGCGGGTCGCACTTCGAGGGCACTACTCACCAGTAATGGTCGTTCGCCTCTTTGCTAGTTCACTGATCGGGAGGAAGGTTGTGTCAGGCAAAGTCGGCGAGTTTGGATCCACATCCCAGCTCCGACATTGTCTTCGGGTCGGCCGGTATACCGGGGGGACGTGCCGGTCGGCTCAGCCCGCATTGCCGTAGCCCCTATCGCCGGGTAGGCATCACGTCCGGACGTCGATCCCAGCTTCCACGCCACGCGGAGGCGCAGTACTAGGAAGTCGGCCGGTTCTGATCCGCCCGGCGCACCAGTACGGCGCGTTCACCCGCGTTCGCCGAACGTGCCGCCGCCTCGCTGAACGCGGCCATCGCCTGATCGTGCCGACCAGCCCGCTCAAGCAGGTCTCCACGCACGCTCGGCACCAAGGGTGACTCGCCGAGCACGTCGTCGCGTACCTCCTTCAGGACGGCAAGACCGGCGTCGGCACCGAAGGCCCGACCGTGGGCGACCGCCCGGTTGACCTCAACGACCGGTCCCGGCAAGGTGCGGGACAGGACGTCGTAGAGGGCTGCGATCCGGTGCCAGTCCGTCTCCTCTGCGCGCTTCGCGGGCGTGCTGTGCCACGATCAGGGCCTGCAGGAAGTAACGCCCGACCGGGGCCCCGGCCGCGGCCAACTCTTCCGCTCCCTCCAGTGCCGCCAGGCCCCGCCGGACGC
This sequence comes from uncultured Acidimicrobiales bacterium, assembly GCA_963806285.1. Taxonomy (GTDB): domain Bacteria; phylum Actinomycetota; class Acidimicrobiia; order Acidimicrobiales; family RAAP-2; genus Bog-756. The sequence continues at coordinate 3,654 of CAWDXJ010000013.1, read as the reverse complement.
GCACCTGATCCCAGAGGCTACGGTCCTGTTCCTCCAGCAGGACCGGGATCCCGTGCTCGTCGAGGCGGGCCGCCATCCGCGAGCCCTGGATCTCGAGGAGGGCCTCCAGAGCGAGCACTTCGGGTTCGTCGGGAGTGAGGTCGACCAGCATTCGCGCCAGCCGGATCGCCTCGTCCACGAGGTCCGGGCGCATCCAGTCCTCACCCGTGGTGGCCGTGTACCCCTCGTTGAAGATCAGGTAGATGACCGCCATCACGTCGTCGAGCCGCTCGGTCCGTTCGGCTCCCACCGGCAGCTCGAACTCGGCGTGGGCCTCAGACAGCGTCTTCTTCGCCCGGGAGATCCGTTGCCCCATGGTGGACTCGGTGACGAGGAAACCTCGGGCGATCTCGGCTGTGGTGAGGCCGCCGACTAGCCGCAGGGTCAGCGCCGCCCGTGACTCGGGCGTCAACGCCGGATTGCAGGACAGGAATACGAGGCGGAGGACGTCGTCCTCGATGAAGTCGACCTGACTTTCGACGTCGGGCACCGCCGCCGCTTGGCTGTCGCTGGCATGTCCCAGCTCGGCGAGCTTGCGGCGCATGGTCTCGGTTCGCCGGAAGTGGTCGATGGCTCGGCGCTTCGCCACGGTCATGAGCCATGCGATGGGATTGTCCGGCACGCCCGTCTCCGGCCACTGCTCGAGCGCGGCGACCAGGGCGTCCTGGGCCAGGTCCTCGGCGAGGCTCACGTCGCGAGTCATCCGTGTGAGGGCTGCTACGAGCCGGGCGGACTCGGCCCGCCAGGCGGCATAGACGGCCACATTGGGGTCGTTGGGACGGGTCCGGGCCGGCACCACCTCAGCGTAGTGATACCGGCTCAGACCTCCCGCCCTTCCGCCCACTGCCGCCGCTGGCAGGCTGAGCACGGACGAATGCGGCGTCAGGCGTCGGGCGCCTCCGGGCCGGTCGAGATCTGGCGCAGAGTGGAGATCACCGTGACCTCGGGCCAATGCTTGGCATGGAGCTCGGCGAAGGACCGCTGGTCCTCGGCGGCCTCCTCGAGACTCGGGTATTCCATAATGGCCCAACCCCCGACGACCTCCTTGGCCTCGGAGTATGGCCCGTCGACACGGGTGACCTCACCCTGGCGGACGACGTAGTTCACCGCGTCCTCCGTCCCGTAGAGACCGCCACCGTCGAGGAAGATCCCCTTGCTGGCCCGCTCACCGATGTACTCGCCCATCGCGTCGAACAACGCCTGTGGCGGCGTCCCGATGCCCTCTTCCATCCTCACGAATCCCATGAATCGAGGCATGTCGATCACTCCTTTTGGTTTGTGATTGGTGAACCTTTCGTCAATGAGTCGAACAGGGATGCCATTCTTCGACATCGATCACCGATTCTTCTCCGGATCAACAGTATGAGCAGGCCCAAACAGGTGCGTCGACTCCCCGACCGTCCGGCAGGAGGTGCGCCGTCGTGGATGCAGGTGCTTGCCTGCGCTTGCAGGCCTCGCCCTCTCGGCCACCAGCCGAAGCGCTGTCGGCGGGTGTCCGATACCGCCGGTTATACGACTACCGGCGACCACGGCTCCGACGGCTGTAGATCACGCTGAACAGGAACACGACGACGAACACGATCACCAGTTGAAACCACATGCGGTTCAACTACCCGATTTTTGGCTCGGATGACCGCGATTGCCCCCAACCGCCGGGAGCGGGTCAGGTATTGACGGTGGTAAACGGCATGTCTGGGGCCAGCTCAGCGTTGCTTTCCCTCCCGGAAAAGTGAGATCGCCTTATCGATACGGCGCTGCCTCGTCTCCGGTGATTTAGCCCCGTTGATGTTGTCGATGTGGTACCGCTGCAAGCTGTTAGAGAGACTGCCAAAGAAGCCGGACGTGTCAGGTGTGGAGGTCAGAGCTTTGCGGAAGTCGCCAGGGATCTCCACCCTTCGGGGCGTGTTGGCAACTGTCACCTTCACGTGGATTGGGTCGCCACCTTGAGGCCGGTATCCTTGCGGACCGCTGCGCTGATGCTGATCATGTGCTTACCGGCCATGACTCCGACGGTGTTGCGGTACTCATGGCCGTAGATGCTGACGATTACGGGCGGTCGATGCCCCGCTCCGAGCCGCTCGATTAGCTCATCGGGCACGATGATCCCTGTTTTGTTGCCCGTAGCAGTGACGGTTGTGTCGAACTCGACGCTTGCTGCCATTGTTGTCTTCCTTCCCATCACAATAAACGACTACCGATCTCCATGGTCGATGTAAACTATGACGCCGGTGCTGGCAGGAAGTCATCGGTCCGAGTCGCCGTCCGATCACCGCACGGGGTGCCCTCGACCGCCGGGTGTGTGTCCCACGGCAAATCGGGGTTAGTCGTCCGTGGCCGCACGCGCTTTCGGTCCTCATTTGGTTCCAAGACTCTTGGTGAGGGAAACCAGAACAGTCTGAACTTCCTCGAATGGTTCCATGCTGCGTTCCGCTCGGCACAGGGCGACTACGCCCTCCGTAGCGGCGATGACGGTTACCGCGAGCAGTCGTGCTGAACTCAGCTCTACTCCTCCAGCCGCACAGAGGTCGGCGAGGAGGTCTGTCCAGGTTCGAAAGATGGCGCCGGCGTGGGCGAGAAGTTCATCGTCGCCATTGGCAGCGACCGTGACAGCGACAACGGCGCATCCAGCGGTCAAGCGGGAGTAGTCCAATAGACCTCGCCAGAGGGCGAGAAAGTGCTCGACGACAACAGCTGGGGGTTCTCCACGGGTGGTTTCCATCGACGCCCGTCCTCGTTCGCTGGACAGATCCAGCGCAGCATGGAGCAGTTCTGGTTTCCCGCCAGGAAAGTGGTGATAAACGGACCCACGCGGCGAACCGGTGGCCTCGAGCACTTCAGCGAATGATGTCCCCTCGAGTCCCTTTGTGGCGAGGAGAAGCGCGGCACCTTCAACCATCCGGGCTCGGACGGCGCCCCGTGGTGCTCTGTCAGCCCCGCTGGATCTGTTTTCCGGTTCATCCATGAGAACTGCCTCGACTCCCAATTATGCAGGCGATCATAGTCGTGGTATTACTATGTAGATCCACATACATACTAAGGAGGCACTATGCCGATGATCGACGTCTACGCCGCTTCAGGGCACGTTTCGGGACCCCCATCAGCTCGCCTCGGACCTGGCACGGACGCTGATGACGATCGAGGGTGTCCCCGACATCCCGATGTTCCGGCAGAACACGGCGGGCTTCGTCCACGAGATGGATGGTCCAGCCATCTCCAACGTGGACGGCGACAGCAAATACGTGCGGGTCCAGGTCCTGACCAACGCCGGCGCCCTCGACCGAGAAAAGCAGCTCGCCGTGGTCAGCCAGTTCACCGACCTGGTGGCGATTGCGGCCGGTGACGCCTCAGTCTCGGAGAGGACCTGGGTCCTGCTGACCGAGGCTGTTGAAGGAGGCTGGGGCCTGGGCGGCCACGCACACACAAACGAGGAACTGGTGGCCGCTGCGAGAGCGCAGATCGCAGAACTGTCAGCCGCCAAATCAGACGATGCCTGATCCTGCGAACCTGGCTCAAGATGCGCTGACGCAGGTCAGGCTCCTCGAATCCTCACTGTCCCCTGTCCCCTGAACGCCGGCTCGGGGTGCGGATTCTGATTCCGGAGGCCGTACGAGCGGA
>CAWDXJ010000012.1:0-51918 GCA_963806285.1 uncultured Acidimicrobiales bacterium | reverse complement strand
AGGAGCCCGGCGATCGCAGCGACGATCATGGCCAAGTCCTCGTGGGGTGGCAGATAGCTGAAGTCCAGGGTCGTGACCCCACCCGGCACAGCCACCTGTTGATAGAGATCGGTTGGCCCGATCCTGTCCTTCCCGACAGCCAGAGTGGTCCCGCCGTTGTCTGAGGTGGCAGTCCACCCCGGCATGTACTGGACCCGCCGCACCAGGATCGACGGATGTGGGCAGTCGACCCGGGCCCGGTCCCAACCGACTCCGACCACCCGGCATGACGCCGGTCCGGTGCCCGATGATGCAGTGGACGAGGTCGGCTCGAGGGCGAACACGGCTGACGCGGTCGGCAGCTCCCAGATCTCGGCGAAGGAGTCCCGGTGGACCAGACGGGGCCCGGCCGGCCACGGTGGAGCACCCGCGGCGGGGAAGGGATTCTGCTGGAGGTCGAGGCCATCGGCGGACTCGACGACGAATCGGACCCCGACCGCTTCGTAGTTGGTGAGATTGGCGGTGAGCTCCTGAGCGGGTGTCGGACCCTTGGGGTCGATCCGGGCGCCACCGGTGAAGATTCCTGGTGGCGAGTTGGGATCGAGGTGGGTCTGGGTGTACGACACCCACGCCTTCGGAACCGGGAGGTCGTTGATGTTGGCCTCCGCCGTACCGAAATAGGACCCGTAGTTGGGCTGAATCGGACCGAGGGTCACGAACCGATAGGAGCCGAGGTGACCCTGTAGCCAGCGCACCGATCCCAACTGGAGTGCCGTGGGCCTCGGCGCAGACAGGTAGGTGAATCCCAGCAACAGCACGGACTCGGTCGCGAGTGCCCCCGCCATGAGGACCCGGCCCCGTCTGCGGATCCGCTCGCTGCGGGCAGCAGGCTGAGGGCGTCCGGTGCCGGGCAGGTCGGTCCGAGCACCAGCCCAGAGTCCTCCCACGGTCAACAGGGTCAGCGCCACACCTGCGGCCAACAGGCTGCCGCCGGCGTAGAGGTGTCGATTTCCGTTGTGAGCGCCCGGTGTGCCGACCGCACCGGCCAGGACCGGCCACGCGGTGGCCGCGGCCCACGCGGCAAGCACCCCGGTGAGGACCGCTCCTCCGACCAGTACCTTCCTCGGCGTGAAGTTCCGGGCGATGTCGTCGAGGCCCAATGCGGCCAGGGCGACGACGGCGAGCTCCCACGACGGGTCCGAGTACCGGTAGAAGGCGGTGAGCCGGACTCCGGGCACCGCAGCCAGGAGATGGACCACGGGTGGGAATCCGAAGGTGCGCAGCAGACAGACCGCGACCCATCCGCCGAGTCCCAGGCGGAGGATCCGCAGCCGGCGACCGATCAGTCCGACCAGGCCGGCGGCGATGACGGTCACGGTCAGGAATCCTCCGACGCTGCCCCACAACTGCGAGATGGTGTCGTTGCCACCGCCCGGGGAGTGGAATCCGAAGATCGGGCCCAGCGAGTAGGGAAGGACCAGCTGAGTGAGGCCGAGGCTGGGCAGGGAGGTGTCGGCGAACCCACCGTTGTGGGCGCCGACGTTGGCCTCGGGCAGGTAGGCGGCGAACGCCGCCAGCAGGGGAGCCGCAAGGGCAACACCGATGGCCGCCCCCGTGGCGAGCTTGCGGATGATGGCGAGCCAGGTGGCGCGGCCCAGTCCGGCCGCCCGGAGAAGTGCCCACCACCCGACGAAGATCCCGTCGATGAAGGTGGTCTCGGGGAAGCCGGCCAGGATGGAGAGGGCGAGGGCTACGGCCAGGAGTCGCCATCCACCGGGGCGGTGCTCCCGGGCGGCATCGAGGGCCAGCTCGACGCCGAGGACGCTCAGGGGCAGCAAGGCCACGGGCCGAATGGGGGCGTGTGCCAGCCATGCGAAGGTGCCGCACAGACCGAAGGCCACCCCTGCTGCGGTGGAGAGCGACCGGCCCACGCCGAGCCTGCGGATGAGGACGTAGGTGGAGAAGCCGGTCACCGCCTCCAGCGTCACCTGGAGCCAAAGCATCCCATCGTGGACGGCGAGGAGGATGGTCAGCGGGAAGAAGGCGCCGCTCTGCATCTCCCCGGCCAGCGGTGCCCCCAGTCCTTCGTAGGGATTCCACCACGGGACGTGCCCGTGGAGCCAGTCGACCACGGCGAGGTGCCCGAGGGCCTGGGTCGTGTACCCGGCATTGGGGTCGCTATAGGGGAAGCCGGGAAGCCAACCGCCTTTGGGCGGTGACAGGTAGGCGTCGAGGACGAGCGGGTCGGTCGTCACCAGATGGAGGATGGCCGGGAGATTGGCGACGATGACCGCACCGAGGACGCAGACCAGAGGAACCAGATCGGGCGGGGCGGCGGACAGCCGGTCCCGGATCCTCTGGCGATTTGGCCTGGTCACCTGCACTGCTTTCTACCGGGAGCGTGAGTTCTACGGCGTCGATGGGCTCGGCCCTGCTCGTCAAGACTGCGGGGAGTATACGAGGGGGGTCCGGTCCGGCCGGTGGCGGCGGAGGATTCAGCCTCCTGCCTCCTCGTTGCTGATCGCATCCGACCGGTCACTCACCGTACGAATTGGAGGCGGGAGTCACCGGGATCGCCCGGCGATTGGCCTACCATGCCCGGGTGGTGTCTGGGGATGGGGCGACGCGGCGAAGCTGAGGGGCCATGAGCCCCAGTCTCCGTGCACCCGTGGTCAGGTCTCTGGAGCTTTCCGGATGGCGTGTTCGTCTGGCCACGATGGTCGAGAGCGACTACGAAGCCTGGCTGGGCGTCCGCACCCGCTGCCGGAAGTGGCTGGTGCCGTGGGAGCCCCGGTCCAAGGGCGCGCCCCTGGCCCCGGAAGATGCTGCCAGCTTCGCAGCCCGGTGCGGCATGCGCGAGCGCGAGCGCCAGCTGGGCAGCGGGTTCGGCTTCGGGATCTTCCTGGAGGGCCGATTCGCCGGTGAGATCACCCTCTCGTCGATCCAACGCGGACCGTTCCAGAGCGGGTCGATCGGCTACTGGATCGACGAGGAGCTGGCGGGTTCGGGCCTCATCCCCGAGGCGGTGGTGGTGGTGCTCCAGTTCGCCTTCGAGACCTTGCGGCTCCACCGCATCGAGGTGGCGATCATCCCCCGCAACGAGTCGAGTCGCCGGGTGGTCGAGAAGCTCGGTCTGCGGGTCGAAGGGGTGGCGCTCGGCTTTCTGGAGATCAACGGCGAATGGGAGGACCACGTCCGTTACGCCATGACCGCGGACGAGTGGACCCTCCGGGCGCCCGAGCTGCGAGCGGCGTGGCTGAAGAAGGGCTGATCGCCGACGGGTACCGCGACGTGGTGCCGACCAGGGCCCATGGTGCGCCCGCTTCCCAGCGCACCGAGTCACCGGCTCGCCACAACACCGACAGGCGCTCGTCGGGTCGCGTAGCCGCACACTCCCGACCGACATCCCGAGCGGGCCGGGATCGAACGTCCGGCCCTTCCGATCTGATCGTGCTCCCGGTCGTCCTGATCGCGGGCTGCCTGGTGGCGTGGGCGCGGTCCCCCTCGGTCATCCTCCGTCCGCGGCTGTACGCCGAGGACGGGTCCATCTTCTTCCATGCCGCCTACAGCCAGGGCTGGCTCGCCCCTCTGGGCCAGGCGTATGCCGGCTATCTCCAGACGTTCTCGCGGTTGGTCGCCGACGTCGGACTCCTCGTCCCGCTGAGCCGGGTCCCCCTGCTCTTCGCGGTCATCGCCCTGGTGGTGCAGGTCCTGCCGGCCGTGATGGTGGCCAGCCGTCGCTTCGCCAGGGCGGTCCCCGATCTTCGGGTGCGACTGCTGCTGGCTGCCGTCTATCTGGTCATCCCCAATTCCTCCGAGGTCAATGTCGTACTCACCAATACCCAGTGGCACCTGGCCATCCTGGCCGTCCTGGTGGTGCTGGCGCTTCCGGCCACCGGAGCCTGGCGTGTCTTCGACCTCGCGGCCATGGTCCTGTCCGGTCTCACCGGGCCGTTCGTGCTCAGCGCGATCGTGATCGCGGCGATCGTCTATTACCACCGCCGGCAGGGCTGGACCCTGGTCGTCGGCGTGGTGGCGGTGGCCACCGGTGCCGTCCAGTTCTTCGAGCTCCTCCATGCCCAGCGGCCCCACGTCGGACCGCTGGGGGCCACTGCGAGCCGGCTCACCGAGATCCTGGGCGGCCGCCTCATCGGAAACACCGTGTTGGGCACGTCGACGACCACCTCCGGCCGGTTCGTGACCCACCTGCTCTCCTTCTCCGTCCTCTTCCTCGTCGGCGCGGTGGTCGTCGTCGGCTGTGCCCTCTGGCGCGGGCCGTTCGAGCTCAAGATGTTCAATCTGTGGGCCGGATTGACCCTGGCCGGTTCGCTGGCCAGCCCGTTGGCCTCGGCCCAGGGGTACCAGTGGCAGATGCTGGTCGGAAACGCCGGTGACCGCTACTGGCTGTTCCCCTCGCTGGCCTTCGTGGCCGACGTGATCTGGCTGGCGGGACAGATCAGGACGCGCTGGCGCATCCCGGCGGTGGCGGCGGCGGCGCTCCTGGCGGTGTTCGCCGCATTCGGCGTCCGGGAGGACTTCCGGTATCCGGTCGTCTCGGTCCCCGGCTGGCAGGCCCAGGTCCGCCAGTTCGATCGGTTGGCCCCGGGCCAGTCGTTCACCTTCCACATCCGGCCGCCCGGTTGGACGATGACCCTCACCAAGAAATGACGGTGCGGCCGGTCAGCCGTCGGCGCCCCTGACCACGGCCGGGGAGTGGCGGAAGAACTGCTCCACGTCCTGCTCGTAGCGGTACTCGGGCCCGCCCGACCCGGTGGACCGGCGCAGGTTGTTGGCCCGGGCGAAGCTCTCCACCGCCCCGGCACTGGTGTAGCGGTAGCGGAACCCGGTCCCGATCAGCCGGGAGGTGTCGACGCCCCGGCCGTAGCGGATGAGCCCGGCCATCTCCGGCGGGAACTGCACGGCCCCCACCTGGACGAGGGGGGCGACGAACACCCTCGGCCGGAAGGGTGGCAGGGGCAGCAGGAAGGCTCCGGCGATCGAGGCCACTTCGCTCCACGGGAGCTTGCCCGCGCCGGCGACGTTGAACACCCCCGGGATCTGGTACCCGGTGACGTACTCCAGGGCCCGCACCACGTCATCCTCCTCGACGAACTGGACCAGCGGGTCGAACCCGGCCAGGCAGGGGAGCAACCGCCGTCGGAGGTTGTAGCTGACCGGGGTGACGATGTCGGTGCCGAGCACGTTGGCGAAGCGGAGGACCGACACCACCAGGTGGGGGTTGTCGTCGGTGAAGTCGCGGACCAGGGACTCCACCTCGAGGAGCGAGCGCTCCAGGCGGGTCCGGACCGGGCCGGTGCGCGGGGTGTCCTCGTCGAACCAGGCCGGGTCGGTCTCGGCGGAACCGTAGACGTGGGTGGAGGACTTCACCACCACCTGTCGAACCGACGAGCCGGCCGAACCTGCGGCGGCCAGCAGGTTGAGGGTTCCGATGACGTTGATCTCGTGGAGGAGCCGGCTCGGGATGTTGACCGAGTTGGTCTCGAGGAATGTATGGACGATGGTGTCGACCTGGGTGGCCCGGACGATCCGGGTGAGGATCGAGTACTTCTGGTCCGAGCGGACGAACTCGGTCCGTTCCAGTGGGACCCGGGGCTCGTGGGCGCCCAGGCCGAGGATCATCTCGACGTCGGGCTCGGCCTCGAGTGCCTGGGCCATGCGTCCGCCCCAGAAGGTGTCCAGCCCGGTGATCAGGACGCGACGTCCCACGGCTCAGCCGAACCAGATGCTGCGGCGCTGGCGCAGCATGTCGTGGAGCGAGTCCTGCAGCTTGGACCGGATGGCCTCGGCCTCGTCCATCACCCGGCTGCGGGAGTAGCGCTCCAATCCCGGTTCCACGTCGAAGGTGATGGGATCGAGGACGCGGAATTTCATCTTGACCGGGAAGTAGGTCACGTAGCCGACGGGCCCCATCAGGAGAGCGTTGGCGGTCACCGGGAAGTACGGCAGCTTGAATGCCTTGGCCACTCCGTTGAGCCGGAACACGATGGGCATCGACTCCTCGGCGCCGACCACGGCGATGGGGATGACCGGCACCCCCGCCCTCATGGCGATCTCCACGAACCCACCCCGGCCGAACCGCCGGAGCCGGTAGCGGTCGGTGTAGGTCTTGGAGGTGGCCTTGGTCCCCTCCGGAAACACCAGGGCCAACTGGTGCTGGTCGTGGAGCAGGCGGTAGGCGTTGTCGGGGTGCGCCGGGACCCCACCGCTCCGCGCCCACATGGTGCCCACCAGGGGGATGGTCTTGAAGAAGTAGTCGGCGAGGCCGTAGACCGGTCGGCCGATCTCCTCCTCGATGCCGTGCATGATCGCCGGCGCGTCCGAGGGGATGGCGCCGGCGTGGTTGGCGATGAGCAGGGCCCCACCGTGGTGGGGGATCTTCTCCAGCCCGTCCCACTCCACCCGGAACCAGTACCGGTACATCGGGTCGTAGAGGCGCCGCAGGATCGACCGCATGTGCTCCGAGCGCCCCCACTCGTCCACATCCGAGCGCCTCGGGTCCGGGGGCCCGACGTCCTCGGCCACCGGGCGGGTCACCGGGAGGATCGACGACGTCGGACTGTCGATGTGGATGGCCGCCCCGAGTCGGGCACGGGGCGGTTGGCCGTGTCGCCGGACCCACTGCCACCGGCCGGGGGGCGGAGCTGTCCTCGGCGGTGGCGTCGATGAGATCGCCTCCGGGGGGGTGGTGCGACCGGGATGCCGCCGGGGAGGTGTCCGATGGTTCCGGGTTCACCCGTGGCATCGTACTGCCATCTCAATCCGCCCGATCCGGGGCCGGGGGGGCCCGGAGCCGGCCCGAGAGGGGCCCGAGGGCCACCAGGGCGTCGGCGGTCATGGCCCGACGGAGCACCTCCATCGGCCCGAGCGCGGCCCGCAGCGCCGACACGACCTCGGTGACCCCGGCGGGGTCGACGAGCGGGAGGAGGACCAGGGCCGAGGACCCGTCGGCCATCACCGGGACGGGCAGGCCCCCGAGGGCGGCGCCGACCACCGGGCCCACCCGTCCGGCCAGTGGGCCGCCACCGAGGACGCCTTCGGGATCGCGTACGACGACGGAGGGCACCGACGGGACGGGCAGCAGGCCGGTCCGCGATCGGCAGACGTCGCCGAGCATGCTGATCGGGTCGTGCAGCGGATGGATGGTGCTGCCGGGGACGTGCCTCCAGTGGACGGGCACCTGGACCACGGACAGCCCCAGCCGCCGGGCCCGGACCAGCACCTCGACGTCGAAGGCGAAGCGGTCGATCCGCACCAGGTGGAACAGGAGCCGCGCCACCGGGGTGCGGAAGGCCTTGAACCCGCACTGGGTGTCGGGCAGGCCGAGCCCGGTGCCGGCGGTCACCACCCGGTTGAAGAGCCGTCCCATCACCGCCCGCGTGGCGTAGGTGCCGTCCATCATCGAGTCGGCCAGGGCCCGGGAGCCGATGGCCAGGTCACCCGTCCGCAGGGCGTCGAGCAGCCGGGGGATGGCCCTCGGGTCGATGGCCATGTCGGCATCCATGAAGGCGGTGCAGGCGCCCTTCGCCAGTGAGACCCCGGTGCGGATGGCCGCCCCCTTCCCCTCGTTGACCGGGAGGCTGACGACCCGGTGGTGGGGGAGTGCGGCCAGCAACGTGCGGGCCGTCGACGCGGTCTGGTCGGTGCTGCCGTCGTCGACCACGATGACCTCGGTCCGTTCGAGGTCGACGGCGCCCTCGGCGACCGCGGTGTCGAAGCGGCCCATACCCTCGGCGAGGCGGCCGGCCTCGTTGAAGGCGGGGACCACGATGGTGAGCTCCAGTGTCATGACGCCTCCGGTGACCCTAGGCGGGGAGGCCTCAGGGGCGGGCGGCACCGACCAGGCCGGCGGGCCAGTACGGAGCGAACTTGACCACCGTGCCGGTGTGGGCGGCCTCGATGACGGTGTCGCTGCCGTAGGGGGTGGGCAGGCCACCCACGGTCGGGCCGACGTACATGACCACGTGGTCGATCCCGGTGCCGTCGAAGTCGTAGAAGAGGAGGTCCCCCGGGATCAGCTCGGACATGCTGACGTGGTGCGACACGGCGTACTGGTCGGCGGCGGAATGGGGCATCGGGACGCCGGCCGCAGCCCAGGCCAGGGCGGTGAGCCCGGAGCAGTCCACGCCCTGTGGGCCCATACCGCCCCAGACGTAGGGGACGCCCAGGTAGGCCATGGCCGCATGCACGGCAGCCGTGCCGGCGGGCTGCGGGAGGCCGCCGCCGGTGATGGTGACCGGGCCGCCCCACGATCCGCTGATCGTGGCGGCCAGGCCGGCCGCCTGGTTGGCGGCGGCGGCGGCACTGGCTGCGGCCGGACTCCCGTTGCCCACGGCGCCGGCCACCTGGGAGTCCTGCGATGCCTGGATGGCGGCGGTGTCCGCCACCGACGCGGACTTGGCCGTGGCGGCGACCCCGGCCGCGAGCATGGCCTGGTTGGCGGCCTGCTGGGCGACCTCCTCGGCCAGGACCCCCTTGACCTGTCCCAGCGTGGCCACCGACTGGGCACTGATGTCGGCCGCCCGCTGTCGGGTCTGGCTCTCTTGGGCGAGCTGGGCCGTCTCCGACTGCTGTTCCACCAGCAGCCGGGACTGGGTGGCGGTGAGGGCACGCTGTCCGGCATTGATCCGGGCGACGTCGGCGGCCAGGTTGGCGGCGCTGATCGTCGAGTAGAGGCTCCGGATCTGCGCCGTGCTGGTGGGGGAGGAGAACAGTGCGGCCACCGCGCCGGACGAGCTGTCGCCGATGTAGGCCTGCACCGCCTCGTTGCGCAGCCGGGCCCGTTCCACGCCGAGCTGGGACTTGTCCGCGGCGATCGACGCGGTGGTGGTCTGGAGCGAGGCCTGGGTGGCCTTCACGCTGACGACCGACCGGTTGTACGCCTCGTCGGCCTGGTCGAGCACGGCCTGCTGGTAGGAGATCTGGGAGACGAGGGCGGCCACCTGGGATTCGGTCGAGTCGATCTGGGCCTGTGAGGGGCTGCCCGGTCGGGTGGTGGTGGTCGAGCCGGTGGCCGATGTCGAACTGGTGACCTGGGTCGAGCTGGTGCCGCCGGTCGGGGTGGTGGGGCCGCCGGGGGTGCCGGCTGCGCCGGCCGGGCCCGGCGCCAGGGCGGGGACCCCCACGACGAGCAGGCAGGCCAGGGCCATGACGGCTGCCGTGCCTGTCCGCCCGCCGGTGACCGGTCGCCCCTTCACCACCTCAACCGCTCCTTTCACGCCTGATCTGTCCTCCGAGGTCGCAGAGAGGGCCGCGGTTGCGGTGCGCGGTCAAAGGTAGCCGGAGAGCACTCCCGGGTCCACGGGTGGGCCCTCCGGCCCGGCGTCGCGGTTGCCCCTCTCGGACGTCGGCGCCGACGGCCGCGTCATCTCATTCGGTAGGTTGCGTGTTGTTATCGGCAGCTCGACGGCGGAACTGGAGGTCTCAAATCGTGGACGGAGTGGTCGAGATCCGAGGGGGCCGGGTCCGAGGGGTCCGAAGGCACGGGCTGTGGTCGTTCTCGGGCATCCCCTACGCCGCACCTCCCGAAGGGTCCCGCCGCTGGCGGCCACCGGCGGCCCCCGACCCGTGGACGGGAATCCGGGAGTGCGACTCGTTCGGCCCCGCAGCGCCCCCAGGCGCCGGGCCTGGTCGAGATGTCCCTCGGCGGGGAGCCCGATGAGCACTCGGAGGACTGCCTGAGCCTCAACGTCTGGACTCCCGGGCTGGACGGCGGCCGGCGGCCGGTCATGGTGTGGGTCCACGGGGGGTCGTTCCTGTCCGGCTCCGGGGCTGGGGCCCTGTACCGGGGCGGGACGTTGGCCCGCGAGGGCGACGTGGTCGTGGTCACCATCAACTATCGGCTCGGCCTGCTCGGGTTCCTCGCCCACCCCGCACTGGAGGAGCCGGACCAGACCTGGCTGGACGGGGAACCGTGGTCCGGCTTCGGCAACTGGGGCCTGGCCGACCAGGTGGCCGCCCTTCGATGGGTCGGCGACCACATCGGGTCGTTCGGAGGCGATCCGGGCAGGGTGACCGTCTTCGGCGAGTCCGCCGGGGGGATGAGCGTCACCGCGCTGATGGCCACGCCGGCGGCGAGCGGGCTGTTCCACCGGGCCATCGTGGAGAGCGGCCCGCCCAACGTCTGCTCCGCCGACCAGGCGGCGCAGACCGCTGAGGGGTTGGCCGCCCACCTGGGCGTGCCGATGACCCGCCAGGCGCTGGAGCGGGTGCCGGCTGAGGAGTTGGTCCGGGCCGCGGCCGAGCTCGGTCAGGCCGGGCGGAGCGACCTGTCGGGACTGCTCATGATGCCGGTGGTCGACGGCGGGTTGCTGCCGTCTCCGCCCGATGAGGCGGTCGGGTCCGGCTCGGCGTCCCGGGTCCCCCTGGTCATCGGAACCACGAGGGACGAGACCACCTTCTTCGCGGTGGCGAATCCCAGGCTCGACTCGCTGAGCGAGGAGCGGCTGCGCGCCTGGGTGGAGCGTCTCGTCCCGGACCCGGAGGCCACCGACCGGTTGATCGACACCGTCCGGGAGACGCGGCTCTCGAGGGGCGAGGCGGTGGCCCCGAAGGACCTCTGGGTGGCCATGTCGACCGAGCTGGTGTTCCGGCTCCCGAGCATCAGGTTCGCCGACGCCCACGCCGCGGCCGCAGCCCCCGGTGTGGGTACCTACTGCTACCTGTTCACGTGGCGGTCCCCGGCCTTCGGGGGGGTCCTGGGCTCGTGCCACGCGTTGGAGATCCCGTTCGTGTTCGGAACCGTCCACAATCCCGGCGTGCAGGGCTTCTCCGGTGGGGGGGAACCCGCCTTCGCGCTGTCCGCCGCCATGCGGCGTGACTGGATCGCCTTCGCCCGGTCCGGTGGCATCGAGGGGTGGCCGGGATGGGAGCCCGTCAGGCGGCCGACCCGGGTGTTCGGGCCCTGGCCCGGGGACGACGGGCTCGAGCGGGAGGTCGACCGCCCGAGGGACGAAGAGCTCGAGGCGGTGGCGGTGGCGGGTCAGGCGCTCCAACCCCCGCTGTAGCTGAAGAACTGGCCGGTCTGGAAGCGCGTCCCGCCCTCGAGGAGCACGGCGGCGAACTCGGCCAGCTCGCCCATTCCCCCGAGGCGCCGGGCCGGCACCTGGGCTTCGATCCGGCGCGGCGCCCGGGATCGGCGTCCGCCCCGCTGGCCCGTAGGAATCCGGGGAAGTCCATGAAGTTGGTGCCGATGGCGTTGATGCACAGCCCGTGGCCGGCGTGCTCCTGGCCCACGGCGCGGACCAGGGCGTTGGCCCCGGCCCGGGTGGCGGCATAGGTGGAGACGCCCGGCTCGGGCCGGGCCCCGGTTGCACTCGTGAACACCACGACGTCGCCCGAGCCCTGCTCGAGCATGGGTGGGATTAGCGCCTGCAGGCCGTGGAAGACCATGTCGAGGTTGCCGGACTTGGTGCGCTCCCAGTCCTCGGGGGAGATCTGGAGGAACCGACCGGTGATGATGCCCGACCCGGTGACGAAGGCGGCAGCGTCGATCCGTCCGAATCGGGCCATGGCCCGCCCGACCAGCTCCCGGTTCCCCTCGGCGGTCCGCAGGTCGACCTCGGTGGCCGGGACCACCTCGACCACGCCGCCGAGTGCACCCATCTCCTCGACCAGCGCCTCCTTCGGTGCATGGAGCACCAGGTGGTGGCTGTCGATGAGCCGGCGGGCCAACTCCGGCCCGACGTAGTCACCGGTCTGGGTGAGCAGGGCCACTCGCTTGTCCATGCCGGCCAACGTATCGTCCCGGCCCGGAGGCCCGCGGGCCGTCGTCGTCCCCGCCCCCCGGTCTGCCGTACCGGCGCGTGGTCGGGTGCTCCGCCGCCACCCGTGCGGCCCGCGCTAGCGGGCTCCCGCCGCCACCGCCTCGGCCCAGGTGTAGGCGAGGGGAGGGGTCGGGCCGGCGGCCAGCACCATCAGCTCGGTGTCCGAAGCCCAGCCGTTGGGGAACGTCCCGTAGGCCTCGCCCGCCCCCATGTAGAGGGTGCCCCCGTAGCGTTGCTGGAAGTCTGCCAGCGAGAGGACGTTCTTCCGATGGCCCCAGCAGCCGGCCTGGCCCACCGAGGTGCACTCGACGTTTCCGCTGCCGACCCCGTCGTCGTACATGTAGAAGTAGTTGGATCCGAACGGATTGCCGTTCTCCGCCCAGTTGCTCGCCCAGGCGATGATCTGCAGCCCCGGAGGGACCTGGGACGGTCCCGGATCGGTGTTCCCCTGTGCCCCCGCCTGGGCATCGGCGTCGAAGGCGTCCACCAGTCCGACGAAGGGCGGCAGCCCCCGATCGACCCGCTCGATGTTGGTGACCACGAATGTCTGCTCGGCCGGGTCGAGCGCGCCGAAGTTCGAGGGCAGGACCATCGGCCCCAGACCCTCGAACGAGCGGGCGTGGGTGGTGGCCTGCTCGATCATCGACAGGCACAGCGCGCCGTCGTTGTGGGGGTAGCAGTCGCTCAGGAAGTTCGGTGACGGCGGGATGTTGGCCGGGAGGGTGGTGGAAGCAGGACTGCTCGAGGGTGTCGATCCGGCCAGCGAGCCGTCGAACGGGGCCCCTCCGAAGCTCGACACCATTCCGCCGCTGGTCACCGTCCAGTATCCGGTTCCGGGGTGATGGGCGGCGACGGCGACCGTGGCCGCGGCAAGGGGTGCCCCACCGGTCGACCCGGCGAACGGGGCGTCGCCGAAGGTGAAGATGCCGCCGTCACTGGCCACCAGCCAGTAGCCGCTGTCCGTCCGGGGTGGCGGCCATGCCCACGATCGGCTGGTTGAGGCGGATGGCCCCGGTCGACCCGTAGAACGGGGCGTCGCCGAAGGTGAAGATGCCCCCGTCACTGGCCACCAGCCAGTAGCCGCTGCCCGTCCGGGGTGGCGGCCATGCCCACGATCGGCTGGTTGAGGTGGATGGCCCCGGTCGACCCGTAGAACGGGGCGTCGCCGAAGGTGAAGATGCCGCCGTCAGCGGCGACCAGCCAGTAGCCCTGCCCGTCCGGGGTGGCGGCCATGCCCACGATCGGCTGGTTGAGGTGGATGGCCCCGGTCGACCCGTAGAACGGGGCGTCGCCGAAGGTGAAGATGCCGCCGTCAGCGGCCACCAGCCAGTAGCCGCTGCCGTCCGGGGTGGCGGCCATGCCCACGATCGGCTGGTTGAGGTGGATGGCCCCGGTCGACCCGTAGAACGGGGCGTCGCCGAAGGTGAAGATGCCCGCCGTCGGCGGCGACCAGCCAGTAGCCCTGTCCGTCGGCGGTCTCGGCCATTCCCATGACCGGCATGGCGAGGCCGGTGCCGCTGCTCTGCAGGAGGTGGACACCGACGCCGGTGTCGGCCACGGCCCGGGCCACCCCGGAGGACTGCGCGAGTTGCAGCCCGATGACGGCAGCGGCAGCCACCAGGGCGGCGGCACCCACCCGCATCGACCTCGACCAGGCTCTGGACCGCGTGATCACCTAGCGCACTCCTGATCCCACGGCCACCGCTCGGTCCGGGATCCCCGTTCCCACTCGAGTTGTCATGCGGACGCTGCCCGTCTCCTTTGAGGAAGGGCGCCCAGCAGATTCAGCGGCCCCTTGTCGTTGGAGGTACATCGACCGGTGTCCGCCCGCCCTTTAGCCCCAGGGGACCGGCGCAGGCACCAGGCGCAGGAATCAGGGGCAGGGCCCACGACCTACCCCCCGGCCCAGGTGGCGTGGGGTGACGGGCGTGTGGTGACGGGCATGTGGTGAGATGGCCCTTCGGCCGCGGGGACGTAGCCCAATTGGCAGAGGCAAGGCGCTTAAACCGCCTCCAGTGAGGGTTCGACCCCCTCCGTCCCCACCACGCCGCTGACCAGCACGTCCGCGCCCACCCGAGGCGTCATGACGCGAAACCCCCCGTGTTTGGTTCGGCTCGTCCTCAGCAGTCGACGGCGATGTGCAGGGCCCTGCAGGCCTCGACCAGCCGAGTGGACCCCAGCGAAGTCGCCTCCAGAGGCCCGCAGCTCGGTTTTGAACTCGCTCTCGCAGAGGCGTGCGGGCATCGGCACGTGGGCCACGACACCGCGGGTGCGCCAGCCCACGCGGAGCGACGGCGCGTCCCAGAGCGAGGCGGTGGACTCTCGTCTCCGGTGAGCCCGGGTACGCCGGCACGATGAAGATCACCTGGGAGGTGACATCGGTCGAGTTGGGATGGGTGGACATCGGGGCGGAACACCGCCCGGCCCTCGAACCCGGCGGCGGTGGATGCAGGCCGCGGTGCGGTCAGCGCTCGCCCTGGCGGTGTCGGCTACGTAGGCTGACCCGGGTCTGTTCGATGCACGCACGGGAGGAAGATGCCGGCAGTCCAACCGAACTGGGCGGAGCAGGTGACTGCGGTCGCCACAGCGGTGGGTGCCTTGGGCCTGCTCGGTGCCATCGGTGCAGCGGTACTGGCCGCCCGACAGGTCAAAGAGGCCAGAAAGCTCCGCGAGTCCCAGATCGCGGGAGACTTCCTGCGCCGCTGGGACGAGGAGGCCCTCGTCGAGTCGAGACAGCTGGTGGGCCGGTACGAGACGAAAGATGAACTCAGCATCGCATTCCAAGGATTCGTCGCTACGAATGCGAACGAGGCCTACATCCTCTACCGGGAGCTCGACTACTTCGAGCAGCTGGCCGCGCTCGAATGCCTCGGCCATTTCGACTTCGATCTGATCAAGCTCCTCCTCGGGCGCACCCTGGTCGATCGTTGGGAGATGTGGAAGCCCTCAATCGACGCGATGGGCTGGGACCGCGGGTATCCGCTGTTCGGGGAGCTGGCGGCCAAGATGAAGAAGGTGGTGGACGCACCGGACGGCGATGCCTGAGTTCGCTCACCTCCCACCCCGCACCGTTCGGCACGGGCTCAACCTCGATCCGGATGGAGCCGAGGATCGGCTGGGCCCGGCCCCGACCGGTCCGGCGCGGCCTGGCTGAACGGGGTCCCACCAGGATGGGAACTGTGCAGGCCGACAGGAGGAATAGAGTCAGGGATGTGCCGCACGTGAGCGGGAGTGAAGCAGTCGTCCTGGTCGCCCTGGCCTTTCTCTGGGCCGCGGTGGGCTACCGGCTGTCGGAGAACGACCGGAGGACGCTCGGCCGGACGCCCTGGGGGCTGCCCTCGATGGTCTGGGCCCTCTTCTGGTTCCTGTCACTGCTGCTCGGCCTGATCCTCTACCTCTTCGCCCACTCCTCCGAGGTCCGTCGGGCCCAGCACAACGGCTCCGCGGTCGGCACCCCGGGCGGTACGGCGCCGTCCCCGGCGGCGACGAGGCCGTACGCCTCCCGGAACCCGACCGTGGCCGAGCAGTTCCCCGCCTATCCCCAGCCGGCCAACCGGCAGCCACCCGAGGCCGGTGCGGCGTCACCGGCGCCGGCGGCCCCGGATAAGGGCCCGCACCAGCCGGGTCCGTCCGACTCCACCGCGGGCCGGCCCTCCTCACCGCCGGCGTGGCATCCCGATCCGGGCGGGCGCTTCGACTTCCGCTGGTGGGACGGCCACCAGTGGACGAGCCACGTGTCGGCCGAAGGTCGTCACCTGGTCGACACCAACCCCGATCAGCGCATCGGGCCCTACTGACCGCGCCGCGTCCCCGCCCGTGCATGCACCGGCTCCATGACCGACTCCCTCGCCACCGACCCGACCGACGCCGCTGCTCGACCCCGCCGTTCTACGCCGGAGACCCGTTCCCCCTGTATGCCCGGCTCCGGGCGCGAGGCCCCGGTGGCCCGCAACGAGACGCTCGGATTCTGGGTGGCGAGCCGCCATGCCGAAGTGGTGGCCATCTCCCGTGACCCCGAGACCTACTGCTCGGCCAAGGGGATCATGGTCTTCGAGATCGGCAGCCGAGTACGCCACCCCGCCCACCATGATGCACACCGACCCTCCGGACCACACCCGCTACCGCACCTGGTCCAGCCCGGCTTCCGGCCCTGCTTCATGCGGGCCCTCGAGGACGGCGTGCGGGCCGCGGACGCGGGCCCTCGTGGAACGCATCGAGCCCGGCGTGCCCGTCGACTTCGTGTCCGAGGTGGCCGTCCCGTTGCCACTGCAGGTGATCAGCGATCTCCTGGGCGTGCCCGAGGCCGAGTGGCCGACGGTTCTTCCGGTGGTCCGAGGCCGTCATCCCCGGCGCCACCGACTGGCCCGAGGAGGAGCGCGACCGCCCTGAGCGGCGAGATGGTGACCTATCTGCTGGCCGCGGCGGCCGACCGTCGGGCGGACGCCGGGGACGACATCATCTCGGAGCTCGGGGCGGCCGAGGTCGACGGCGACCGCCTGACCGACGCCGAGCTGGCGATGTTCCTGGTGCAGCTGCTGGTGGCCGGCAACGAGACCACCCGCAACATGATGTCCGGCGGCCTGGTCGGCTTCGCCGACCACGCCGGGTGAGTGGGCGTCGCTGCGGTCGCAGGTTCGCCGCCTCGGCGGCCCGGGCCCTGGCCCTGGCCGTCGAGGAGATGCTCCGGTGGACGACGCCGGTGGTGGCCTTCATGCGCACGACCACCCGGGCCGACCGAGCTGGCCGGCCGACAGCTCGACGCAGATGAGCCGGTGCTCATGCTGTACGCCTCGGCCAACCGCGACGAGTCGGTGTTCGGGTCCGACCGCCGACCGCTTCGACCCCTCCCGGGACCCCAACCCGCACGTCGCCTTCGGGTTCGGTCCCCACTTCTGCATCGGGGCCGTGCTGGCCCGGCTCGAGGGCCGGATCCTGCTCGAGGAGCTGCTGGCCCGCTTCGGCTCGGTCGAGCCTGGCCGGACCGCGTCGAGCGGACCGCGTCCCCGGTGATCGCCGGGGTCAGCTCGGCGCCGGTGGTGTTCGGGCCGCCCTGAGCAGTCGGGTGAACGGGTCGGGACGCCGAAGAGGCCTAGGCGCTGGCGTTCCGCAGCATCGGGATCCGGCGCTTGGCGTCCCGCTCCGCTTCGAGCACCGACCTCATGTTCGACGCGGAGGCAGGATCGTCGAAGGCCCGGTTGTGACGCTCCTCGGGGTCGACGGTCAGATTGTGCAGCTCCCATTCGGGTTCTGCGGCCGGAGCCAAGAACGGGTTCGGTGTGATGCCCTGGGCCGCGTACCAGTCGTCGAGGCGGTCGTAGTAGTGGTTCAGCTTCCACAGCTCCCGGGCGCCGCCCTCGCCGGTCGGCAACGTGGCGAGCACTGACTCGATGTTGATCGGCGGCGAGACGGGCTCGAACGGCGCACCGCTGAGGATGTTCACCTGGGTCATGCCCCGTGTGACGTCGTCCTCCGTCATGAAGTAGATCGGCGATTCGACGGCCGCAGAATCGGTCGTGCCGCGGACGATTCCGCTCAGGTCCCGGCCCGGCAGGGGCTGGGCCTCGTCATGCCGTGCGGCGACCCCTTCCGTCGCCTGCTCGACATCGATGCCGGCCAGGCCGAGAAGGGTGGGGATCAGGTCCACGTGGCTGGTGGGGATGGTGACCCCGTCGCCCCCCTGGGCGACACCCGGGCCGGCGATCAGCAGTGGTACCCGGGTCGCCTCGTCGAAGGCGTTGCACCATTTCTGGATCAGGCCACCGTGGGCTCCCAGCAGGTCGCCGTGGTCCGAGGTGAACACGACGATGGTGTCGTCCGCCATGCCGCTCCGCTCCAGGGACTCGAGGATCCGCCCGATCGCCTGGTCGACCAGCTTGTGCAGGTAGTAGTAGAGCCGGCGGTAGCCGAGGTCGGTGGCCGTCTCGAAGATCATCTGGGGCCAGATCGCCTTGAACGCCTCCTGGCAGCCGGGCCGGCCGGAGAACGGGTCGGCCTGGGAGGGCGGCTCGGGGACCTCGGGCACAGAGTCGTCGGGTGGGCCGAATTGGAGCATCTGCTCCCACCCGAACCCCGAGAAGGCGATGTCGTGGGGGTTCACGAAGGAGGCCACCGTCAGCCATGGACCCTCGGAGCGGACCGCAGCCAGGTCGTCGAACAACTCCACCACCTGCTTGGCGAAGACACCGTCCCGGACCGTCCCGCAGTCGGATTTGGCGGCGCCGTGCGGCTCACGGCCGATCCAGCCGGAGAACCCGAATGGGTCGAGGCGGTCGGCCTTCCGGTAGGCGGCGACCGATTCCGGCAGCAGGTTGCCGTCGTCGTCGGAGGCCATGAGGCCTTCATGGGTGCCCGGAATCGTCAGGTCGGCGAGGGAGACGTGCCACTTGCCCCGGTAGTGCGTACGGTAGCCGCCGGCCCGGAACCAGTCGCCCAGGGTGGGCACCGAGTCGGGATCGAGCCAGTGCATGCCCGGATCGGAGTTCTGCTTGGCTACGCCGTCGGTGGATGTCACCCCGTGTAGCGAGGGGTACTGACCGGTGAAGAGTGTCGCCCGGCTGGGGGTGCAGGCCGTGGAGCCGGCGTAGTGCCTGTGGAACTCGAGCCCACGTGATCTGATCGACTCCCGGGCGGTGAGCTGGGAGTTGCGGAAGGCGAGCACACCTTCGGCCTCGTACGGAGGCGGGTAGCGCTCCTCATCGGTCATGATGAGCAGGATGTTCGGCTGTCCGGTCATGCAAGCAACCTAGCCGTCCGGTCAAGGAGGGCGGAGGGTCGTCGCACCGAGATCGCCTGCCCGGGCAATCCCATGATGCGCTGCGGTCCTGGTGCCTCGTCCACCGTCGGCTACCTTGAGTACGGATGAAGGGGTGAGCGCATCCTCCGGTGGGAGGTGGACATGGGTCGCCCAGACGACCCGATCTTCAAGAGCACGACCGTAACTCGCCCGCGCCAGACGGGTCATGACGAGGCAGCGATAAAGACGTATCGCTACCTGAGGCTCGGCATGCTGGTGGCAGTTGCGGTGCTCGTGTGGTCGGTAGCCGAGGAGTACCTCCAACCCGGGGTCCACTGCCTCCTCGGATCGTTCAGCAGTTACTACTACACCCCCGTCCACGCCGTCTTCATCAGCGTGATGGTGGCGATCGGCTTCGCCCTCATCGTCATCAAGGGAAGGACGGCGGCCGAGGACGCGTGCCTGAGCTTTGC
Source organism: uncultured Acidimicrobiales bacterium (assembly GCA_963806285.1). Lineage (GTDB taxonomy): Bacteria > Actinomycetota > Acidimicrobiia > Acidimicrobiales > RAAP-2 > Bog-756. Next base: position 32,950 of record CAWDXJ010000012.1, on the reverse strand, counting down.
CGGGATGATGGCGCCCCTCGTGGCGTTCATCCCGACCGGCGACGATCCAAATGGCGTCTGCCGAAAACCGATGCAGAACATCGGCCACTACCAGCCCAACCCGGGTTCGCGCTTCATCAGCGCCTCTGTCAGCAACAATCTGCACGCGCTCGTGTTCGCAGGGTACGCCGCAGTAGCACTGGTGCTGGTCGCATTCTTCATACAGTGGGTCAGGACCCAGACGCTGCAGTCGATAGGGACCTGGATCAACCTGGCGGGCGGCCTCGTTCTGGTGGTAACGGCGTCGATCCTGCTCCACTGGACTTACGGCTGGGTCCTGCAGAGCCACGAGCGAGCGGCATACACCATGTTTGCATTCCTCGCTCTCGCGGCGGGGGCGAACACTTGGAGCGGGTTCAAGCAGAAGAACACAACACGGGCATACGCCTGGACCTACGGAGCGGTGGGAGCGGCCATGGTCGTTGTCGGTCTTGTGTTCGTTGTCCTTCAACACATCGATCGGTCGATTCTTGGCGGGCATCTCATCCTGTCCATCGAGGCCGCTGAGATCCTCCTGTTCGTCATCTTCTGGTCCGTCCAGACCGTCGAGCGGTGGAACGGGACAGTCTGATGCCAGGCTCGCACGACTGGAATCTCGGGACCTGACGCGGGCAACCTGCGGACAAGTGTGTGGAGCGGACAACGGGTGCGATCGGTCGGGTCCTCGACCAACCGGATCGAGCTGAGGTGCTGTCCCGGATTGTCGGAGGTGCAGCAGTCAGCCGTCGAGGTGGAGGATGGAGGCTCGGGAGAGGTGATCGCGTGTACGGCCGTCGGCCGCGCCGGCTGGCAAGCCAAGCCGCGGCTAGCGGATGCGTCTGACGATACGACCCGTGACCGGGTTGAGAATGACGATCTCTGGAGCGCTTGGAGTGCCAGGGACAACTTCGTTCCCTGTCGAGGGGTCAAGTACCACTGTGCGGTGGTGCGGCACCGGCGTCACCGGGGCAGCGGCAGAGGTACCGCCGGTCGAGCGGACGGCCGTGCCCGCTGGCGAGCAGGCGGTCAGGCAGAGAGCGAGCGCTGAGACCCCTGTGAGCACCCGACGAGTCGCCATGGGCCGAATCCTAGGCGCCTCCACCTGGGCTTCCGTTCCACGACAATGGCGTCGCCACTCACCCCGGGTCCTCTTCAGCCGGGATCCCCAGTCGCCGGACGGGCAGAGGGCGGGCAGCGCCCCTTCCCGGTTCCGGGGCGGATCAGACACATGCGATCATTTGAGAGTGCGCTCCCGCCGTCCGGTCACCGTGGTCGGTGGAGGCGTGGTCGCACTCGGGCTCCTCGGCGTCGCCCTCTCAGAAGGTCTCCAGTGGCGCGCCTCGAGGTCCTCCGGATCGAGAGTCACGACCGGCACGTCCTATGGGTTGGTGGTCCTCGGCTATCACTCCAAACGGAACGGAGGAGGAGTCCATCCGATCCAACGCTGGAGGGTGCAGATAGCAATGCGGTCGTTCGTTGAGGATCGGTGCGCAAGGATCGTGTTCTCCGGCGGGTCTCGGGGTGTTGGACCGTCAGAGGCCGACGTGATGGCTGCGCTGGCAGTGTCGCTTGGCATCGCACCTGACGTGGTGGTCCTGGAAGAGAGCGCGACGACAACTGCGGAGAATGTGGAGCGTTCCCTACCGCTGGTCGGGGATTGCGACGTGATCGCGTTCTGCTCTGACCCGATGCACGCTGCCCGGGCGCGACGCCATGCACGGGGACAACGACCCGACCTTGCAGGACGATTCGTTGGCGCTGACGACTTCCGGCTCTTCGAGCGGTGGTGGCTCAAGCTCCCGGCCACGGCGTACGAACTGACCATCGGAGCTCGAAACCGCCTTCGGACGAGGAAGTGGATGCCCTCCGCATGACGGTCATCGCCGCAGGATCACGCCCGATGTGCCTCCCATCGCCGATGACCCCTGCGACCCGCCTCTCCCCCAGGCAACGGCTCACGGGCGCGGCCGTGGCCTCGTCGGTAGGGTGGGTCGGGCCGACCACCGGACGGAAGGAGATCGTCATGAAGTCCGAAGAGACCTGGGGGTTCATCCATTCGGAGCGAGCCGACATGGCCGATACTTGGTCCACCCTGACTCCTGCTCAGTGGGATGAGGCATCGTGGTGTGAGGGGTGGACCGTCCAGGACACTGCTGGCCATATCCTGGCCGCCGCCGAGCAGACACCCCTGAACTTCTACAAGGAGATGCTCTTGGCCGGCTTCCGATTCAATGTCTTCGCCGACCGAGCAGCCAGGAGGGTTGCGGCAGTCGGTCCGGATCATCTGGTGGCCCGGCTTCGCGATCGGACGACGACGACCAACCATCCGCCAGCCCCGGTCATGGCAATGCTCGGCGAGATCATCGTCCACGGTGAGGACATCCGTCGACCGCTGGGTCTGAAGCACGTCTCACCCGAGCGAGCGCTGACCGCGGTCGCCGACAGTTGGAAGAACTCGAACCTCCTGATCGGTGCGAAGAGGCGGATCGCGGGCCTGAGGCTGCGGTCCACGGACTGCGATTGGTCACACGGCGACGGTCCTGAGGTCTCTGGACCACTGATCTCCCTGGTCCTGGCCATGACCGGTCGCAAAGGTGCACACGCGGACCTCAACGGAGAGGGCATCACGATCCTCGCCGGTCGGCCCTAGATGCAGCTGTCGGCGGTCCCCGCCGATCCTTGGACGGAGCGCCCCTCCAAGAGGGTGCCCGGATCGCCAGCCTGAGGGCCGACGATCGAGCGCGATCGACCGGGATCGACCGTGATCGACCGCACGGTTGGAACCTCACTCTGGGAAGGCTTGGGCGATCCGGACCTTGATCAGCTTCTCGACGAGAGGCTTCGGCAGCGGCGAGTCGACAGCGAACTGGAGTGCGCCAGTCGAAGTCCGGTAGGGAGCAACTTCTTTCTGCAGTTCCGGAAACACGGAACCGCTGTGGGGCAGATAGCTGAGGTGGTTCTTGAACGCCGCAAATCCGGCAACGACCTTCCCTCCTATCCGGAAAGCGGGGACTCCATACGAGATGCCCTGCGCGGCTTCGGGGACGATGTCGACGATCGTCAGTCGCAGCTGCTGCAACGTGGACCGTTTGGGCTCTTCAAGGTCCGCAAGGTAGTCGTCGATCTCTGCACTCGACATGGGACGATTCTCGGTCCACCGTCGATCGGGGTCAAATGGGCCACCGGGGTTGGCGGTCCATTCAGACGGTCGGGCCCGATGGGGCGGCTGTCGTCATCGGGTGGCGCCCCGTGTCCGCCCTCCCGGGCGGGCGCACCCGGTTCGGATCCGAGATCCGGAGCCCCCCGAAGCCGAGGAGGTCTCCCGGGTGGATCGATCCCTTGGGGCTACGACTGGCCGCCCGCCGCCGAGAGTTCGGCAACCTGGCCGCTGCTCAGCGCCAGGGTGGCCGCGCCGCAGTTCTCCTCGAGGTGGCCCACGGACTTGGTGCCGGGGATGGGGAGCATCACCGGCGAACGGTGCAGGAGCCAGGCCAGGGCAACCTGGGACGGCGTGGCGCCGGTTTCCTTCACGACGGCATCGACCGGTCCGCCCGGCGCGGCCAACCCGCCCGAGGCGATCGGGTACCACGGGATGAACCCCAGCCCCTCGGCCGTGCAGAAGTCGAGCACGTCCTCGGACGAGCGGTCGGTGAGGTTGTACAGGTTCTGTACGCTGGCGATGGGCACGACCGCCCGGGCCGCTTCGATCTCGGTGATGGTGACCTGGGACAGGCCGACGTGTCCCACCTTGCCCTCGGCGACCAGATCGGCCAGCAGCCCGAACTGCTCGCCGGCCGGTACCGCGGGGTCGATGCGGTGGAGCTGGAAGAGATCGATCCGCTCCAGGCCGAGGCGCCGCAGGCTCATCTCGCACTGCTGTCGCAGGTACTCGGGCCGACCCACCGGCGCCCACCGCCCCGGCCCGGACCGGGTCAGCCCCGCCTTGGTGGCGATGGCCAGTCCGTCGGGGTAGGGGTGGAGCGCCTCGAAGATGATGTCCTCGCTGACCTCGGGACCGTAGGAGTCGGCGGTGTCGATGAAGTCGACCCCGAGGTCGACGGCCCGCCGGAGGACACGTACGCACTCGGACCGGTCGGCCGGCTCGCCCCAGACCCCCGGTCCGGTGAGCTGCATGGCCCCGTAGCCGAGCCGGTGGACGGTCAACCCCTCCAAGGAGAATGTCCCGCTGGCCGGTACGGGGCGGGTCGACCCTCCGTCGGCCGTGGGCCTCTCGGTCATGGCTCCTCCTCTGAGGGGTTCGCTGTGCTGTGGCGGTATGCCGATGACGCCTTGTCGATGACGCCTTGTCGATGACGCCCTGTCGATGACGCCGTGCCGATGAGGTTATGCGGATCAGCGCTTCCGGTAGAGCGGGGTGCGGCCCTCGGCCCGTGCGGCCTTCATCTCGGCGTAGTCCCCCGATACGAACACCAGGGACTGGGCCACCGCCTCCTCGGCGATGGACCGTTGGACCTCGGCCGCGCCGAGGCTGAAGAGGGTCCTCCTGGCCATCTTCACGGTGAAGGCCGGCGCGGCGGCGATCCTCTCGGCGATCTCCATGGCCACCGCGTCCAACTCGGCCTCGTCGGCGACCAGGCGGCTGACCACGCCGTGGCCCAGGGCCTCCTCGGCGGTGAGGACCCTGCCGGTGAGGGCCAGGTCGGCGGCCAGGCCGTGTCCGGCCATCTGGAACAGGCGGGCCATGCCGCCGGAGTCCGGGATGACGCCGTGGGCCACCTCGGGCAGCACCATACGGGTACCGACCGCCGCCACCCGGATGTCGCACAGCAGTGCCCGCTCGAAGGCCCCTCCGATCACCCAGCCCTTGAGGGCGCAGACGATCGGGCACGGCATGGTCAGGAACATCTGGGTCGGTCGTGTGGCCCCGCTCGATGAACTCGAGGTCGGAGATGTCCTCGGTCCGCAGGCCGAGCTGCGTGGTGTCCCGGCCCGACGAGAACGAGCGGCCCTCGCCCCGCCAGACGATGGCCCGCAGCCCGTTCATCCCGTGCACCTCGGCCAGGACCTCCCACAGCCGTCGGTCCATCTCGTCGCTCATCGCATTGTGCTTCTCGGGGCGGTTGTTGGTGATGACCGCCACCGGGCCGCGTACGTCGAGACGGACGAGGCTGCGCTCCTCCTCGGTCAGGTCGCTCATGACGTGGCTCCTTTCGCCGGGGCGGGGCCCTCCCCGAACGGTGGGCGGCCGAGCTGTTCCCGGATCGGGGTGAACGGGGGCTGCACGGTGTGGCGCCGCTGCCAGTTGGCCCCGTCCACCACCAGGGAATGGCCGCTGATGTAGGCGGCGTACGGCGAGCACAGGTAGGTGGCGGCCCAGGCCAGTTCCCGGGGGAACCCCACCCGTCCGGCCGGGACCCGCGAGTCCTGGCCGACGTACTTGCCCGGAACGGCGGCGATGTCCGCCGTCTCGTCCTCGTGGGGCATCAGGCCGGGCACCAGCCCGTTGACCCGGATGCCGTAGGGCGCCCACTCGACCGCCAGCGTCTCGGTCAGGTTCTTCACGCCGGCCTTGGCCGCGGCCGAGTGGGAGAAGCCGGGGCCGCCCGTCCAGGCGTAGGACGCCCCCACGTTCACGATGGCCCCCTCCCGGCCGGCCGGGATCAGCCGCCGGGCGAGGTCGCGGCAGCACAGATAGGTGCCGTTGAGCACGATGTCCACCACCGTCCGCCATGCGTTCGGGCTCATGTCCTCGGCCGGCACCGGGAAGTTGCCGGCGGCGTTGTTGATCAGCACGTCGATCGGGCCCAGCCCCGACTCGACCGCATCGAAGGCGGTGGCGATCGACTCCGGTTGGCGGATGTCGCACTCGACGGCCAGGGCGGTGCCGCCCGCCGCCCCGACCGCGGCCACCCCCGCGGTGCGGTGCTCCTCGTTGCGGCTGAGGATGCCGACCGATGCCCCGAGCCGGCCGAACTCGGTGGCGATGGACTTCCCGAGCCCGGTGCCGCCGCCGGTGACGATGACCACGGCGCCCTGGTAGGTCCCCGCCGGCAGCGCGGACGCACCGGTGGCCGGGGGTCGGGCCAAGCCGGGGGGAGCCATGGTCGGAGAGCCTACTGACGGGGAGTCAGCTGTTCCTGCGCCGGCGTCGCCCATGGCCGACCCCGGTCCCAGTGGCTCTCGTTCCTTCCGGCCGAGGGGAGGACTCCTGAGCTTCGCCAGCCTTCATCTGATCAGACTGGACGAGCCCCTCCTCGACCGGGCCGGAGATCTCCCCCCTTCAGCGCTGACGTCCCTCGACGCCGTCCATTTGGCCGCCGCCCTCTCGGTGGGCCCGGACCTCGGCGCCGTCTTCACCTACGATGAGCGGTTGAGCGAGGCGGCACTGGCCCAAGGGCTGAGAGTCGCGTCGCCGAGCTGAGCCCGTAGACGGACGGGGTAGCCTCGTCGACCGTGGACTTCGACCTCTCCCCCGAGCTTGCCGCCCTCCAGCAGAGCGTCCGCCGCCTGGCCCGGGAGAAGGTGAGGCCCCGGGCCCGCGAGATCGACACCACCGGCGACTACCCGACCGACCTGTTCGAGGCGTTTCGCGATGCGGACCTGCTCGGGCTGTGCCTTCCCACCGAGCTCGGGGGATCGGGTGCGGGCATCCTCGGCCTGACCATCGCCATCGAGGAGGTGGCCAAGTACTCGAACTCGGCCGCGCTGATGCTCCTGCTCACCCGCCTCCCGGCCGGCCCCGTCCTGATCGCCGGCAACGAAGACCAGAAGAAGCGGTACCTGCCCGGAATCGCCACCGGGGAGCTGCGCGCCGGGTTCGGCCTGTCCGAGGCCCAGGCCGGGAGCGATGTGGCCGGCATGCGGACCCGGGCGGTGCCGGACACCGCCGCCGGCAACGAGCACGGATGGATCCTGAGCGGCACCAAGTGCTGGATGTCCGGTGTCGCGCGAGGCCGACTGGTACACGGTGTTCGCCAAGACCGGCGACCCGGCCTCCCGGGCCCATGACTCGATCACCGCCTTCATCGTCGAGCGGGCATGGGAGGGGGTCTCGGTGGGCCGCACCGACCACAAGATGGGCGTCCACGGTGTCGACACCGGCGAGCTGGTGCTCGACCAGGTCCGGGTTCCGGCGGAGAATGTCATCGGCGAAGTCGGCGGGTTCCGACTGGCCATGCTCGGCCTCAACGCCATGCGGCCGATCGTGGCCGCCCGGGGCATCGGCCTGGCCGAGGGCGCGCTCATGTACGCCACCGAGTACGTCAGCCGGCGCGAGGCCTTCGGTGGGACCATCGCCGACTTCCAGGGCATCCAGTGGGAGATCGCCAAGGTGGCCGTCGACATCGAGGCGGCCCGGCTGCTCACCTACCGCGCCGCCTGGCTGGCCGACCAGGGGAAGTTCACCAAGGAGTACGTGCCCTTCCTGTCCATGGCCAAGTACTTCGCCACCGAACTGGCGGTACGGGCGTCCGGACTGGCGGTCCAGCTCCTCGGCGCCGCCGGCTACATGGACGAGCACCCGACCGAGCTCTGGTACCGCGACGCACGCCAGCTGACCATCGTCGAAGGCACCTCCCAGGTCCAGCTGGGCCTCATCGCCCGCGGGGTGCTCGGCCACGACCTGTGGTGGGACTGAGGGTGGAGGGACGGGTGGCAGGAGATCCCGACCCCTCGGGCCCACCGGCAGAGCGACGCCCTGCCTTCGAGTCGCTCGGCGGTTGGCCGGGCGTCCTCACCCGTCTCCTGGCCGGCGGATCGCTGACCGCCGATCAGGCCGAGGTGGTGCTCGGCCAGGTCCTCTCCGGCGACGCCTCCCCGGCACAGATCGGCGCCCTCGCCGTCGCCCTGCGGGCCAAGGGGGAGTCGGTCGGGGAGATGACCGGGTTCGTCCGGGCCATGGTGGCCCATGCCGTCCCCTTGCCCCTGCCCGCCGGCATCGAGGTCATCGACACCTGCGGCACCGGAGGCGACCGGCTCCGCAGCATCAACGTCTCGACCATCGCCGCCCTGGTGGTGGCGGCCACCGGAGCCAAGGTGTGCAAGCACGGCGGCCGCGCCTCCTCGTCGGCGGTCGGGGCCGCGGACGTGCTCGAGGCACTCGGGGTGGTGGCCGACCTCGGTCCGGCCGGTGTGGTCCGGTGCATCGACGAGGTGGGCATGGGCTTTTGCTTCGCGCCCCGCTTCCACCCGGCGATGCGCTTCGCCGGCCCGGTGCGCAAGGAGCTCGGGATCCCGACCGTCTTCAACTATCTGGGCCCCCTGGCCAACCCCGGCGGGGCCAGGTTCCAGGTGGTCGGGGTGAACGACCCGGCCATGGCCGACAAGATGCTCGGGGTCCTGGCCGCCAACGGGGCCCGACGGGCCATGGTGGTCTACGGCGACGACGGGCTCGACGAGTTGAGCACCACCGGACCTTCCACCGTCCACGAGCTGGTGGCCGGGACGGGCGGGCCGCACGGAGACGTCCCGCTACCGGGTGGACCCGGCCGAGCTCGGATTCGCGCCGGCGGCGATCGAGGACCTCCGGGGCGGGGACGCCGCCTTCAACGCCGGGCCATCCGCGACGTGATCGCCGGCCAGCCTTCGCCGCACCGGGACATCGCCGTGCTCAACGCGGCCGCGGCCCTGGTGGTGATCGGCCGCGCCAACGATCTGCCCGGCGGGGGTGGCGCTGGCCTGCGAGGTGGTCGACGACGGGCGGGCCGACGCGGTGCTCGACGCGTTGATCCGGGTGTCCCGCGAGGCAGCGTCGGCCGAACAGGAGGGTTGACGTCAGGCGGCGGAGTCGACGCGGTCCACATCCGGCCTTCGGCACAGCTCGGCCAACCGGGGGATCCGGACGGCCGGCATGGTGAGGCCCTGGGGCGATTCGACCTCGATGATGCGCACCCGGTGGGCATTGGCGTGGAGCCACTGCGCCACGATGAGGCGCTCCTCGTCGCCGTGGTCGACCGTCGGCACGGGCGGCGACCCCCAGCCGGACACCGAGTCGGACGCCGAGTCGGCACCGATCAGCAGTCCACCGCCGAGGGTGACCGTGCCCTCCCCTTCGACGGAGAGCACGGTCAGCCCGGCGCGCCGTAGCGACTCGATCCGTCGGTGCCCGACCAGCAGCTTCCGCAGCCGCTCGGCCTCGTCCCGAACCGATGCCGCCTCCTCGTACGCCGCCGGCGCGACAGCTCGGCCACCTCGTCGCCCAATCGGCCGGAGCAACCGCGGTCGGGTCCCCGTCGAGCTCCTCGACACCCCGGACCCGGCGCCGGCCTCGGCCGCCGTGGGACCGTCGGCCGGTCGAAGGGCGGCGACCACGCCTGACGAGCCGTCCCTCGAGGACCGCGGCGGTCAGCGGTCCCGGGCACACCCGGTGGTGGACGGCGTGGAGCTGACGGAGCAGCCGCCCGGTCCTCCGCCGGTCCCCGGCGAAGTAGGACCGGACCTGCTCGCGGATGTCGGTGGCCTTGCCCACATAGAGCACGTGGCCGGCGGCATCGGTGAACCAGTACACGCCGGGGCGATGGGGGAGACCGGACGTGAGGAGGAGCTTGCCCGACTGCGGATGGCCGACCAGCCGGGGGAGGTCGAGCAGCTCCCCGAGTGCCAGGATCCCGTACGGACCGGCCCGCTCGAGCATGGCATGGAGGAGGTCGGCGGTGGCCAGGACGTCGGTCAGGGCCCGGTGGGAAGGCCGGTGGGGGAGCCGGAGGTGCGAGGCCAGGGTGCCGAGCTTGCAGTCGGGCACCATGTCGCGCACCAGACGTCGGGCCAGGGCCAGGGTGTCCACGGTGGCGTTGGCCAGGCCCTCGCGTCCGGTCGAGGCCAGGGCGTGGTCGATGAACGAGAGGTCGAAGCGCAGGTTGTGCCCGACGAGCACGGCCCCGCCGACGAACTCGAGGAGCGAGGGGAGCATCTCCCCGGCGCGTGGGGCGTCGGCCACCATGGCATCGCTGATGCCGGTGAGCGCGGTGATGAACGGGGGTATGCGCCCATCGGGCCGGACCAGGGTCTGGTAGGTGCCGATCAGCTCGCCGCCCCGGTACCGGGCGGCGGCGACCTCGGTGAGCGACGACGAGGCCGGAGAGCCGCCGGTGGTCTCGACGTCGACGACCACGAAGGTCACCTGGCTGAGCGGGGTGCCCAGATCGTCGAAGGATCCTTCGCGGACCCTCGCCGCGCCGAGGTCGGTCACCATGGCGACACAGTAGCGAACACCTGTTCGATCGAGGTGGATCCGGCGTCCCGGGCACGGCCGACTACCGTGTGGGCGGTGACCGCCGAATCACCTTCCCGGGCTCCCGCCCGGCCGCCACGGCCCGTCCCGACGCCGGAGCCGCCACCGCCGGGGGCGTGGGGAACGCGCCAGCTGGTGTCGCCGGCACCCGCTACCGGTGCGCGTCGTGCGGCAACCTCACCCGCTTCGACGTGGTGACCACCCGCCGCACCCGCGCCTTCCACCATTTCTCGGTGGGGGGCGACCTGTCGGTCGAGGACGCCGAGTTGCTCGACGAGTCGGTGGAGGAGGTGTCGTGCCGGTGGTGTGGCCATGGCCGCGGAATCGAGGTCATCGACGGGGGAGCGCCCCCGGGTAGCACCGGCACCGCCGGAAGGGCCCCTGGCCGATCCGGCCTTCGTGGCCGGCCTGCGGCCGATCCCGTCGGCCCCCCCGGGGACGGGGTCCCCGTGGCCCGCCGCCGACATCGTCGGGGTCAGCCCGGCAGGTGCCTCCGTCGGGGCGCGCTTGGGCGGGTCCGACGGCCTGGTGCTGCTCGCCTTCCTGGCCACGAGCTGCGAGGGATGTGAGGAGTTCTGGCGGGGGCTCCGCGACGGGGCCGACGTCGACCTTCCTGGGTCGGTGACGGTGGTGGCGGTGACCCGGGGGCCGGGCACCATTCCACCCGCCGACGTCGACGAGGTGGCCGCCGGCATCGACCGGGTGCCGGTGATCATGAGCGACACGGCCTGGACCGACTACCGGGTGTCGGGATACCCGTTCTTCGTCCTGGTCGAGGCGCAGTCGCGCCGGGTCGTCGGCGAGACGGTCGGCTTCGGATGGCCCGACGTCGTGTCCATGGTGCGGGCGGCGACCGGCGCCGATGAGAGTTGACGCCGCCGTCCGCCGGCCGGCCGCCGCCGCTGGTGTGCGCCGGCTCGCAGCCGTCGGCCCGCTCGGCCATCCTTGAGTCATGATGCACGCCTGCGCGCTCACCCTCGACCTCCGCATCCCCGGCAGCGGGTCGTTGAAGGCCAAGCGGATGATCGTCAAGCACATGGTCGAGACCAGCAGGGCCCGCTTCGGGGTGGCCGCCGCCGAGGTCGGGTACCAGGACCGCCGGCAGCGGGCCGAGCTCGGCTTCGCCGCCGTGGCCGGCGCCCAGGGCCACGTCGAGGAGGTGCTCGACAACGTGGAACGCTTCGTGTGGTCCCACCCCGAGGTGGAGGTGCTGGCCGGCAGCCGGGCCTGGCTGGAGACCGACCGATGACCCGACCGCTGACCGACCGGGTGACTGCCGGTCGACGGGGCCCCGCACCGGGCCGTGCCGTAGCCTCGGGCCGATGACCACATTGCCCGAGCTGCTGGAAGACCTCGAGGACGAGTTCGCCGATCTCCGTCGGATGGTGGCGCCACTGCCGGCCCGTGCCCCCGAGTGGGACCGGGCCACGCCGGCCGAGGGATGGGCGGTGAGGGACCAGATCAGCCACCTGGCCTTCTTCGACGACGCGGGCCGCATGGCCATGGTGGCGCCCGACGAGTTCGCCCAGGGAGCGGCCCTGGCCATGGAACAGGCGGGGGACCCGATGGAGGCCCACCTGGTGACGGGTCGGGCGATGGACGGCGTCGAGCTCCTGGCATGGTGGGACACCGCCCATCGGGGGATGGCCGAGGCGCTCGCCGGCGCCGATCCGACTGCGCGGGTGCCCTGGTACGGCCCGCCGATGGGGGTGTTGTCCTTCGTCTCGGCCCGGCTGATGGAGACCTGGGCGCACGGCCAGGACGTGGCCGACGCCCTCGGTGTCGAACGCCGCCCGACCGACCGCCTCCGCCACGTGGCCCATCTGGGGGTCCGGGCCAGACCGTTCTCCTATCTGGTCCACAGCCGGGAGTTGCCCCCCGGGCGCATCGACGTGGTCCTGGGAGCTCCATCCGGTGAGCCCTGGCGGTGGCAGGTCGGCGAGGTGGCGATGCGAGGTCGGCGACGGAGTGGCCGGCCACCTGCCGGTCTCGGTGGTCCGTGGTCCCGCCCTCGACTTCTGCCTGGTGGTGACCCAGCGTCGCAACCTGGCCGACACCGCCCTCGTGGTGGAGGGCGACCCCGCCGCCGAGTGGATGTCGTTGGCCCAGGCCTTCGCCGGCCCCCCCGGCCCCGGCCGACCTCCGCTGACGCCGAACGGGTGACCCCGGAGGCCGCTGTCCGCTAGCGCCGGGGCCGTCCGGGGCCCGTCAGGGACGTCACCCGGGCCACGAAGTCGTCGACGTCCGCTTCGGTGGTGTCGAACGACGCCATCCACCGCACGACGTGGCTCGCCTCGTCCCAGACGTAGAACGGATAGTCCTCCTGCAGCGCCCGGGCCACGTCGGGGGGGATGGCGGCGAACACGGCGTTGGCCTCCACCGGGTGGACCACTCGGACACCCTCCAAACGGGCGACCCCGTCGGCCAGCCTCCGGGCCATGCGGTTGGCCTGCTCCGCGTTCGTCCTCCACAGGTCCCCGGACAGCAGGGCGGTGAACTGGGCCGACACGAAGCGCATCTTGGAGGCCAGCTGCATGGACTGCTTGCGGATGTAGCGCAGCGAGGACTCCTCGGCCGGGCGGAACGAGACCACCGCCTCGGCCCCCATGGCCCCGTTCTTGGTGGCGCCGAAGGACAGCACGTCCACCCCGGTCCCCGAGCCGAACGCGCCCAGCCCGACGCCCAGCGACGCCGCCGCGTTGGACAGGCGGGCCCCGTCGAGGTGGAGCCACATCCCCCGCCCGTGGGCCCAGCGTCCGAGCTCGCGTATCTCCTCCACCCGGTAGCAGGTGCCGACCTCGGTGGACTGGGCGATCGACACCACCTTCGGTTGGACATGGTGCTCGTCCCCGGTGCCGACCGCCGCGCCCTCTGCCAATTCCGGGGTGAGCTTGCCGTCCGGGGTCGGCACGGCGATGAGTTTGCTGCCCAGGTGGCGCTCCGGCGCGCCGCACTCGTCGACATTGATGTGGGCGCTCTCGGCGCAGATGACCGCTTCGAACGGCCGCAGCAGCGACTGGAGCCCGACCACGTTGGCACCCGTCCCGTTGAAGCAGAAGAGCACCTCGGCGTCCTCGCCGAAATGCCGGCGGAGGAGCCGGACGGCCTCGGCGGTCACCGGATCGGCACCGTACGAGGGGGTGTGAGCACCGCCTCGGGTGCCGTCCGTGCCGGTGTCGTTCGCCCCGGCGCCGTCCGTGCCGGTGTCGTTCGCCCCGGCGATGGCCGCCAGCACCTCGGGATGGATGCCGGACCAGTTGTCGCTGGCGAAGGACCGTCGGGCCATCGTCAGTTGCGGACCAGGGGCTTGTACCGGATCCGGTGGGGCTGGTCGGCACCGACGCCGAGCCGCTTCCTCCGGTCCTCCTCGTAGTCGCTGAAGTTCCCCTCCCACCAGCGGACCTCCGACCCGCCTTCGAAGGCCAGCACATGGGTGGCGATCCGATCGAGGAACCAGCGGTCGTGGCTGATGACCACCGCACACCCCGGGAACCCGATCAGGGCGTCCTCGAGGGCTCGGAGCGTGTCGACGTCGAGGTCGTTGGTGGGCTCGTCGAGGAGGAGGAGGTTGCCGCCCTCCTTCAGGACCTTGGCCAGCTGCACCCGGTTGCGTTCCCCGCCCGAGAGCTGGCCCACCTTCTTCTGCTGATCGCTCCCGGTGAAGCCGAAGCCGGCCACGTAGGCCCGACCGTGCAGCTCCCGGTGGCCGACGACGATGCGGTCCTCACCGCCGGTGATCTCGTCGAACACGGTGGCCTCGCCCTCCAGCTCGTCCCTCGACTGGTCGACGTAGGCCAGCTCGACCGTGGACCCGATCTCGAGCCGTCCCCCGTCGGGGCCCTCCTCCCCGACGATCATCCGGAACAAGGTGGTCTTCCCTGCCCCGTTTGGACCGATCACGCCAACGATCCCGCCCGGCGGCAGGAGAAAGGAGAGCCCGTCGATGAGCAGCCGGTCGCCGTAGCCCTTGACCAGATCCTCGGCGTCGACCACCCGGTCGCCCAGCCGGGGCCCGGGCGGGATGGTGATCTCGAGCTGGTCGGTTCGCCCTTCGGCCGCCTCGGCCTCGGCCACCAGGTCGTTGTAGGCGTTGATCCGGGCCTTGCCCTTGCTCTGTCGGGCCCGTGGGGACATCCGGATCCACTCGAGCTCCCGCTGGAGGGCCCGCTGGCGCGACTGGTCGGCCCTCTGCTCCCCGGCCAGCCGGGCCTGCTTCTGCTCGAGCCACGACGAGTAGTTCCCCTCCCAGGGGATCCCGGCACCCCGATCGAGCTCGAGGATCCAACCGGCCACGTTGTCGAGGAAGTACCGGTCGTGGGTGACCGCCACCACGGTGCCCGGGTACTCCTGGAGGGTGCGCTCGAGCCACGCCACCGACTCGGCGTCGAGGTGGTTGGTGGGCTCGTCGAGGAGCAGGAGGTCGGGCTTGGACAGGAGGAGACGGCACAGGGCCACCCGTCGCCGCTCGCCTCCCGACAGGGTCGAGACGTCGGCGTCGCCCGGCGGCAGGCGCAGCGCGTCCATGGCGATGTCGAAGGTCCGCTCGAGGTCCCAGGCGCCGGCGGCGTCGATCCTGTCCTGCAGCGCCGCCTGCTCGGTGAGCAGCCGGTCGAAGTCGGCTCCCGGCTCTCCCATGGCGGCGCAGACCTCGTTGAATCGGTCCACCAGGCCCTTTGCCTCGGCGACCCCGTCGGAGACGTTGCCGAGCACGTCCTTGGCGGGGTCGAGGCGGGGCTCCTGGGACAGGAAGCCCACGCTGAAGCCCGCCGTCAGACGGGCCTCGCCGGTGAACCCGTCGTCCTCGCCGGCCATGATCCGGAGGAGCGAGGACTTGCCCGACCCGTTGGACCCGATCACTCCGATCTTCGCCCCCGGGAAGAAGGAGAGGTTGATCCCTTTCAGCACCTCCCTGTCGGGGGGATGGAACCGGCGCAGGTCGCGCATCGTGAAGATGTACTGGGCAGCCATCCGACCAGTGTGCCAGTCTCAGGCCCGGTGGGCTCCTCCGTGAGCCACCTGCCGCCCTCGGCGTTGGCCGGGTCAGGCCGGATACGGGGCACCGACCCGGCTCCTTCCGGTGCACCGACTCGTCACGAGCGGGTGCACCCGCCGGTCATGTCCCGGGCGACCTCATCGGATCGCCCGGCCAGCGGCCCGGTTCCGACCGGTCAACGCCTTTGTATGGTCAACGGCTTTGTCGGTCAACGGCTTTGTACGGTCGCCAGCAGCCGGCGGGCCCCTCTGCGCCACGATTCCGCCGAGTTGAGCAGCAGCAGGCCGAGCATCACCAGGAGGAGTCCGATGGCCAGCAACGGCTTGGTGTCCACACCGGTGAAGGGAAGCTGGGTGGGTGCCGGCGCCGGTGTCGCCGCCGGTGTCGCGGTGGCCGCCACCGGCGCGGCAGTCGGCACTGCTACGACCGGTGGTGTCACATGTGACGCGGGCGGCGGGTTGGTGGGGGGTGTCGGGGGACCGGTCGTCGGTGGCGGGGGCCCTGTGGTCGTGGTTGTGGTCGGGGGGATGACCGGGGTGATGGGCTTGGTGGTCGTGGTCGTGGTCGGGGGGAGGTTCGCAGTTGTTGATGGTGTGCTGGAACCCGCGCTTGGCCACCCACGGAGGACCGACGTAGGCGTCAGCCTGGATCACGCCGCAGAAGTTCGGGGGGTAGGGGATGCTCAGCGTCCCCGACGTCCCGTAGACGGTGGCCACGTCGATGTGCAGCTTCGGCAGATTGAGGAAGAACCGCCACATGCAGTCCGGCTGCGTCTCCGGGCAGGCGGGGGTCGGGATGATCAACTGCGCCTGCTGGCCCACATCGTCGAAGATGATGATCGGGGTGCTCGAAGGGGTGGACGAAGGGACGGTCGCGCTCCACGCGGCACCCCCCAGGGTGACGCTGAGTGCGATCAGCGCCATGACCGAGCTCAATACCACGACAATGCGTTTCACGTTTGCTCCCTCATTTGTTCCTCTTGGTCAAACCGGTGGTGACTCGGGACTTGGACAAGCCGGTGGTGTCTCGGGACTGGCCGGACATCCGACCGCATCGCCGGAATCCGCCGCTCCCGGATGGCGCCGATCGGCTCCCTCGACTTACGACTCCGGGTGAGCCCGCCCTCTGCGATCGCTCGACCGCCGCTCCGCTCAGGACTGCATCGAACCGACACTGTGACTTCATCGCTCCCCTCGGCTTCGTCCGCTGTCCTCTCCTAAGTGGACCTGCCGAGCCACCTCCAATCCCGTCGGAAGTCCGATCCGTGGATTTTTGGTAAATGCCACCCGGCCCAGTGGGCGAAGTAATGAAATCCTACCTACGCGTTCTGCCCTGGGTTCGGGGTATTTCTCAGATTTCACCCTCTGTGGTCACCGCGTCATTTCGGGTGCTGCAAACGGGTGCCGGCGCGTCATTTCCGGATGCGCGATACAACCCTTGCACCGTCTTGATCAGAGCCGCAACATTACGGTTGCCATATGGGTGCGCAAGAGTAACCTTATGGTGTTAGAAACGAGTCGAGATGCCATTCGAACCCAGACCGATAGCGACCAAGGCGTGGAAAGCCCTCGATCGGGTGGTGACCGCAAACGAGGCAATGCGGGAGGCCGAGGCCAAGCGCGCCAGGCAGGCCAGGAAGCGGGCCAAGGCGATCCAGGAGGCCCGGAGGAACGGCATGTCCCTCGACGTCATCGCCGAGCGGCTCGGGGTCAGCCGCGAACGGGTGCGACAGATGGGGGCGAGGCCGCCGGAGAAATAGGCGGCGGACTGCGGGGTGCGGGGAGCCCCGGGTCCGGCGTCAGGGGCGCCGGCGGTTTGGCGCTACCAGCCCATTCCGACGGTGCCAGGCCTCCAGCCGTCCACCCCTCGGAGGATGTGCCAGTTCTTGTCGCCGGCGGCGATCAGGGAGCGCAGGAGCGTCGAGGCCTGCAGCTCCCAGACACCTGGTGCCACCTTGTAGCCGGCGATCATCGCCAACACGGGATGGAGCCCGTCCGGAGGGGGGAGCACACGCCTCAAGGACCACCGGACGGCCTCTTTGGGATCGAGGCCGGCCTCTCGTCGGAGTGCGTACTCGTAGGCGAACAGAGGCATGTAGGGGTTGAGCTGGTCGGCAGGATCGCATTCTTCCGGCAGCTGCAGTCGCCGAAGTGCCATTGTCGGTTTATCGGCCCGTTGACCCTCCCTACTTGAGGAATTTCCCCCGGGCCCCTCCGCCGCTACGGCTGCCCGTACCCGAGGAGGCTCCATTCCGCCGCCCCCGCAACCGGCTGGCCGCTCCGCCCTGCTCCCCTCGCTCCGGTGGGCTCGGTCGGACTGCCACACCGGGGAGACGGCGAGTTGTCTGCGATGTCCCGGCGCCGTCTGTCATGTTCCGACGTCCCCTGTCCCCTCTGTCCCACCGTGCTTGTCACACCCCCCTGGAAGCATCGGGCCATGACATCGGTGGTGACCGAGGGCCCGACCAGGAGGGCGGAGGCCGGAGGTGGCGCCCGGGCGGAGCCGGCCGACCGGTCGGGGTCCCGGGCGGCCCGGTCCCTGGCTTCGGCCGTCGAGGTCATCGCCGGCTTCGTCTCGGGGTTCGAGCCCGGCCGCTACGACGGGGAGGACGCCGCCGCCCTGGTCGCCACCTTCAACCGGGCCGAGCGCCTGTGCCAGGCGGGCAAGACCCTGGCCGCCGCCCGGGTGGTCGAGTCCCACCGCCACACCCACGAGGGGCACCGCTCCGGGGCCGAGTGGCTGGCCTCGGTCACCGGGGAGTCGGTGGGCCGGTCGGTCGACGTGCTCCGGCTCGGGGAGTCCCTCGCCGACCACCCGGGGATCGAGGACGCCTACCGGGAGGGGCGGCTGTCCGCCGAGCGGGCCGTCCTGGTGGCCGGGGCGGCCAGGGTCAACCCCGAACGGGAGACCGAGCTGGTCGAACGGGCCGGACACGACACCCTCCGCCGGCTGAAGGAGCGCTGCCTCCGGGCCAAGGCCGAGGGCCGCAGCGCAAAGGACGCCGAGGCGGCCTATGCGGCCATCTTGGGGGCCCGCCGTTGTCGGACGTGGACCGATCCCGAGGGTGCCTTCCGCCTCGACGCCCGGCTGTGCCCCGACGCCGGGGCCGCCCTGGCCGCCGCCTTGGGGGCCGAGGCCGACCGGTGCTTCGAGCGGGGCCGGACCACCGGCGTCCACGAGTCCAAAGACGCCTATGCCGCCGACGCCCTGGTGGCCCTCGTCACCGGGCGGGGGGCCCTCCCCACCGAGCCCCCCGGTGGCCCCGGTGGTGCCGAGGTGTCCCCGCGTGCCGGTGCCGGTGTCGGTGAAGCGGCAGGTGGCCCCGGCGGTCCGGGTGTCCCCTCAGGGAGGAGGGCCCCGGGCCCGAGGGCCACCGTCCACGTCCGGGTGGACCTCGACGCCCTGCGGCGGGGCTCCCTCGACGCCGGCGAGGTCTGCGAGATCCCCGGGGTCGGGCCGGTCCCGGTCCAGACGGCCCGGGACCTCCTGGGCGACGCCCTCTTCGACCTGGTCATCACCAACGGAACCGACGTCACCACCGTCTGCCACCTGGGACGGTCCATCCCCGCCGCCTTGGACGTGGCCCTCACCGAACGCGACCGCTACTGCGTGGTCCCCGGCTGTGACGCCACCAAGGGTCTGGAGCGCGACCACTGGATCGTCTCGTTCAAGGACGGTGGCCCGGCGACCTTGGAGAACCTGGCCCGCCTGTGCAGCCACCACCACTACCTGCGGACCCACCGGGGCTTCTCCCTCCACGGCGGGCCGGGGCGGTGGCGTTGGGAGCCCCCGGACCACCCGTTGGGCTCCTCCCGCGGCCGCAGCCGTCCCCGACCGAGGCGGCCCACCGGGCCCACCGGGAGCTCCGGGAGCTCCAAGACCAAGGTGACCACCAGGCCCACCAGGCCCACCGGCCCCGGCGACCCCGACCTGTTCACCAGCAGGGAGTGACGCGGGCCGGGACGACCACGGCCGCAGGACCTAGGGGCCGGCGCTGTTTGTGTGTCCGTGTGCCTCGCTGTCATCGCGCCTTTGATTTGTCGTCGCGCCTTTGAATGAGGACGATCGCCTCCAGGCGTTCGCCCGACGAATCTGGCGCGAAGGCCGGTGATCTCTTCGTGCTCTGCAAGGTGCCGGACAAGTCCGTCGGCAAGGTGAGACTCCGATGCTCCAGGGATGCCCGATCAGCCGGACACCGCCTTCGGTTCGGTGGGCCGGGCTGGAGGAAGGCCGACCCGGACCCGGTGGGACCGTGAAAGTAGTTGCACAGCGGGTGCAAAGATCGTTGCGCGCGAAACCGGCTCCCCTTATGGTCCGCATCCTGTGAATTGGCCTGAACGGGATGGGAGTGACTCTCCGGAGGGCGCGAACGTGGGCGCCTCTCGTCGTGGCCGCCTGCTCCATGGCGGCGGCGTGCAGTTCTCCGAGCGGTGCCACGACCACCACCAGCAAGACCAACAGCCGTGCCGAGGGGATGATCCGGGACCGTCCGAGCCACGGAGCGCTGAGCTCGACACCGACCGCGCTCAGTCCCCCGGTCGGCACCTCGGTGTCCGGTCAGATCATCACCGCGTGGCTCGCCTCGCAGCGCGCCTTCGAGACCGCCGCATTGACGGCCGACCCGAACGAACCGTCATTGGTGGCCACCACGATCGATCCCCAACTGAGTTGGACTCGAGCGCTCTTGGACGAGATGCACGTGTCCGGTCAGCTGGCCAGGGGTCGGGTGGAGCCTGGAAGTCCCGCGGTGCTGGCCGTCCAGGGGACCCAGGCCGTCGTCCAATCGTGCGATTACGACACGGAAATCGCCGTCTGGGCGGCTTCGGGCCGGCCGGTCCCCGGTCTCCCCGGGCAGGTGGACTACGAGTTGGTGACCTCGACGATGGAACTGACCGGCTCCGGCTGGAAATTGTCGACGCAGAGTGTGGGGACGGGCCAGTGCCACGGTTCGTGAAGTTGTCGGTTGGGGCGGTAGCGGCCATCGTCTGGGGGACGTTGATCCCGACGGTCGCGTCCGGGAGCATCACGGGGAGCGACGGCCCGGGTGCCACCGTCACCGTTGGCGCCTCGGACGGGGGAGGGTCGACCGGCGCCTCCCCCGGCCCGGGTGCCGGGGGAGGAGGAAGCGGATCGAACGGTGGAACGAGCGGACCGGGCACCAACCCGTGGGTCTGCACCTACACCGAACTGGTCCTGAATGACATAGGTGGGTTCCCCCCCGGCGGTCCGACTCCCGGCAGTTGGTACACGGTCACCTGCGCCAACCGGATCACCGGTGCCAACACCACCCAGACCGAGTGGATCGCCGACCAGTCCGCGGCCGGCCCGCCGGCGGTCGACCCGCGCACGCTGGCCCTCCAGGCCGAGAACTCGCTGCAGCTCCCGGCGCCGGCCATCCACCTCGATCCCTCCGGCGCGTCGATCGTCAACCTGCCCACCTGGCTCTGGATCGATGCTTCCATCTGGCACCCCCGATCGGTCTCCGCCTCGGCCGGTCCGGTGAGCGCCACCGCATTGGCGACCCCTGTGTCCGTCTCCTGGTCGATGGGCGACGGCGGAGGGCTCACCTGTGACGGCCCAGGGACTCCTTTCCTACCGACCCAGCCCGTCTCCGGGCAGAGCACCGGGTGCGCCTACACCTTTGCCCACACGTCAGCCGGCCAGCCCTCATCCGACGGCAATCCCAACGACGGCGCCTTCGACGTCACCGCGACCGTCACCTGGTCGGTGTCGTGGACCGCCCAGGGCGCAGTGGGCGGGGGCCCACTCCCGACCCTGTTCACCTCGACGTCCACCCCGGTACGGGTCGAACAGGTGGAGAGCATCAACGAAGCGGCCCACGAAACGGGCCCGGGAACAACCACAGGAACGATCGCGTGACTTCAACCCTCGAGCGGACGAAGAAGACAACCCCGGCCGGGGAGGCGCCGAGCGAGCGGTTCCGGCTCCCCGGGCCTTCCCGCACCCGCAGGCCACTGACGGCGGTGGCCTCTGCCGCCGTGGTGTTCGCCAGCATCGCGGTGTTCGCCAGCATCTACTCCGGCGCCGGCCATCAGACCTCGGTCCTCATCGTCACCGCCACGATCGAGAAGGGTCAGCTGATCTCCGGCAGCGATCTGGGCCAGTCCAGCGTGTCCACCTCCGGAGGGATCACCCCGATCCCCGTGTCGTCCGCCCCGGAGCTGTCGGGTCGGCGGGCGGCCGTGACCATCCCGGCCGGATCGTTGCTGACCAGTGGTGACCTGACCACCGCCCAGCCGATCGCGACCGGCGACGCGGTTGTCGGGTTGGCGCTCAAGGCCGGCCAGCTCCCCTCGTCCGGCCTCGTGCCCGGCGACCAGGTGATGATCGTGGAGACCGCGAGCCCGGGGGCCCCGTTGACCGCAGCCCCGGTGACCGCGGTACCGTCCGGACCGACGGTTCCGCCGCCGCCACAACCACCGGGGTCCTCGTCCCGCAGGCGAGCGTGTTCGACGTCGAGTCACCGTCGGCCGACTCTGCCGCCGGCGTTTCCGAGCTGGTCTCGGTCGAGGTGTCGTCAACGCTTGCGGCCGCAGTGTCGACCGCGGCCGCCGCCGACCAGGTGAGCCTGGTGCTCCTTCCCGACGATCTCGGCAGCCAGAGCGGCGCGGGTTCGTGACCGTCGTGGCGTTTGCATCGATAAAGGGTGCGCCTGGTGTGACCACCGGGGCCTGTCTGGTAGGCGCCACCTGGCCGGCGCCGCGCAAGGTGGCGGTGGCCGAGTGCGACTCGGCCGGCAGCGATCTCGCCGCCCGCTTCGAACTGTCGTCCAAGTGCGGGTGGTCCTCGTTGGCCACCGCAGCGCGCCGCTCCCATTCAGCCCCCGGGCTGGCTCCGCATCTCCAACGTTTGCCCGGCGGCCTCGACGTCCTGGTGGGTTCGGGCACCAAGACCCCCGGGACGGAAGTCGGTCCGCCCGCGGCGACCGCCCTTTTGGCCAGTGCGGTTTCGGATCCGGAGGGTCCGTGGGATCTGCTCATCGACCTGGGCCGAGTACACCCCGCCGATCCGAGCCCCGTAGCCGCAGCATGGCTCGAACGCTGCGACACCGTCGCCCTCGTGCTCCGCACCGATGCGGCCTCGGTGATGCACGTCCGGGACGGCGCCCCGGATCTGCGGGCGCGGTGCGGGGACCGGATCGGTTTGGTCGTGATCACGACCGACCACTACCCGGGCGCCGAGATCGAGCGGTTCACCGGCCTTCCCGTCATCGGGGAGATCCCGTTCGACCAGGCCGCCGCCAAAGTGGCGTCGGGCGGACACGGCAGCCGTCGCCGGCTGTCGCGGTCGTCGCTGGTGACCTCCTCGTCCCGGCTGGCCACGACGCTGGTCGCCTGGGACCCCGAGCCCTTGCTCGATCCGCTGCCCGAGCGACGTCTCGAGGTCTCGTGCCGGGAGCCGACTCCGTGACCGTCACCGTGGCCTCGGCCCTTCGCGAACTGGTCGCCGAGGACCTGGCGACGCCGGAAGGGACCGTGCTGGTCGGCGAGGACCGGCGCGAGTTCGCCCGCCGGCAGATCTTCGCCCATCTGGATCGTCTCGCCGACCAGGAGGGCGACCTGTGGACGCCGGACGCTCCCGAGGACGAGCAGCGACTGGCCCGCTCGGTTCTCGACGCCCTCTTCGGGCTGGGCCGGCTCCAGGCCCTCGTCGACGATCCGGAGCATCGAGAACATCGACGTCAACGGGTGCGACCGGGTGTGGGCGACGTTCGCCGACGGGTCGAAGCGCCTGATGCCGGCCGATCGCCGACTCCGACGAGGAGCTGGTCGACCTGGTGCGCTCGGCCGCGAGCCGGTTCGGGCTGTCGGAGCGGCGGTTCGACCTGGCCCGGCCGGAGCTCGACCTCCAGCTGCCCGACGGGAGCCGGCTCTCCGCGCTCATGGCGGTCGACCGCCCGCCCGCCGTCTCGATCCGCCGGCACCGGTTCGCCGACCTCTCCCTCGACGAGCTCTGCACCACTCGGGACGGTCGACCGAGGAGACTGGCATCGCTGCTGGCCGCCGCGGTCCGGGCCCGGAAGAACATCGTGGTCTCCGGGGCCATGAACTCGGGCAAGACGACGCTGCTGCGGGCCCTGGCCGCCGAGATCGACCCCCGCGAGCGCATCGTCACCATCGAGCAGGCCTTCGAGCTGGGCCTCGACGCCGGCCCGGACCGCCATCCGGACATGGTGGCCCTCGAGGCCAGCCCGGCCAACGTCGAGGGCGAGGGCCTGATCCCGGTGGCCGACCTGGTGCGGCGGGCGCTCCGGATGAACGCCGACCGGGTCATCGTCGGCGAGGTGCTGGGCGACGAGGTCCTCCCCATGCTCAACGCCATGAGCCAGGGTCGATCGGGTTCGATGTGCACGATCCACGCCGATTCGTCGGCCGGCGTGTTCCGGCGCATCGCCTCCTACGCCGTCCAGGCGCCCGAGCGGCTCCCGCTCGAGGCCACGCAACCTGCTGATCGCCGGCGCCGTCCACTTCGTGGTCCATCTCGACACCGAGATGCACGACGACCTCGGACGGCGGGCGGAGGTCCCGACCGGTCCGATGCGTCGGCACGCGGACCGCGTCGGATCCCGACGATCCGGCGGGGAGTCGACGGCCACTTCCCGGCCCGGGGTCGCCGCGGCCCGTTTCGTGTCCTCGGTCCGCGAGGTGGTCGACGCCGAGGGGTCCAGGTCGTCTCCAACGAGATCTACCGCCCCGGCCCCGACCGTCGAGCCGTGCCGTCGGCCCCGCTCCGTCCCGACACCTCGAGGAGCTGCGCCGCTTCGGCTACGAGCCGTCAGCGTACTCGGAGCGCGATGGGGATGCCGGTATGAGCCGGATGCGCCGGTCGTCGTGGCGGGCTGTGCCGTCGGCCTCGGACTGGTCGGAATCGTCGGCCTCGTGTCGGCGACTCGGCGACCCGTCCGGGCGGTCGCGCGCCGATCGGAGACGGGCTCAGCCGGACGCGGCCGGCTCAGGCGTCAGGCACCGACGCTGGCTCGTGGCCGGCGGCGGTCGGCGCCGTCGCCGTGGCTGGTCACCGGATGGCCGGTGGCCGGCCCGATCGGCGGCGTGGCCGCCGTCGGACTGCCCCGGCTGCTCCGGCAGACGTCCGGGGCGGTCTCCATCGCCAAGATCGAGGCCGTCGCCACCTGGACCGAGATGCTCCAGGGCACCCTGGCGGCATCGGCCGGGCTCGGGCCAGGCGATCATCGCCACCGCCGAGCTGAGCCCCGATCCGATCCGACCGGCCACCGACCCGCTGGCGGCCCAGATCAGTGCCGGGATCCACCCCCGTGACGCCCTGCTCCAGTTCGCCGACGAGGTCGGCGACCCGTGCGCCGACCGGGTGGTCTGCTCCCTCCTGCTGGCGTTCTCCTCCCGGGCCCAGCGGCTCGGCGACCTGCTGCAGGCGCTGGCCGAGTCCACCCGGGACGAGGTCGCCCTCCGCCTCCGCATCGAGACGAGCCGGGCCTCGGTGCGCAGCGGCGTCCGGACCGTCGTCGTCTTCTCCGTGGTCTTCGCCGTCGGCCTCTGCGTCCTCGCCCACTCGTATCTGGCGCCGTTCGGCTCGACCGACCGGTCAGCTCGTGCTCGTGGTGGTCGGCGCCCTCTACGCCGCCGGGCTCACCCTGATGGTGGCGCTGGCCCGCCCGCCGGCGCCGGTCCGCCTGCTCGGCCACCGGGTGGTGGCGCGATGACGCTGCCGTCGTGCTCTGGGGCCGTCGACCGGGCTCGGGTGTCATCGGCGTGGCCTACGGGCTCCGTGGGCGTCCGGCCGCGCGCCCTCGACGCCGTCGCTCGAGGCCGGGAGCGAACCGGCCGCTCCGGCCCGGCGACGTCCCGACGGCCAGCGAGCGAGGCGACCGCGGTCGGGTCGCGGCTGGTCGCGCCGATCGTCGCCGCACGGAGCGCGGGCGATGCTGGCCGGCGCACCGTGGCTGATCGGGCCTCGCCGACCTCGGGATCACCGGAGGTCGCCCGAGGCGTTCGCCTCGCGATGCTGGTCGTGTGGCGGCGGCTGGCGCTGCTCGGCCCGCTCGTCCTCTGGCTCCTCGCCAGCTGGCCGGGGTGCCGACTGCCCGTCGGGCGTGCCGTCCGCTCGCCCTGGTCGGTGTGGCCGGCGGGCGTCGCCCTCCCGGTCGGTCCGGCCTCGTCCGGCGGGCCGGCGAGCGCCGACGCCACTTCCGGGTGGTCATCGGCTCGTTCGTCGACCTCGTCGTGCTCAGCCTGGCCGGGGGAGTGGGCATCGACGGAGCCCTGCACGCGGCATCCCAGGTCAGTACGGACTGGGCGGCCCAACGGATGGCGCAGGGCCCTGCTGACGGCCCGCGACAGCGGCACCTCGCCGTGGACCGCCCTCGGGCCGCTCGGCCGTGACCTCGGCGTTCCCGAACTGGTCGAGCTGGCCACGACGGTCCAGCTCGCCGGCACGGAGGGGGCCAGGATCCGCCAGTCGCTCACCGCCCGGGCGGCGTCGCTGCGCCGGCACGAGCAGGCCGAGGCCGAATCGGCGGCCAATGCCATGACCGAGCGGCTCTTCCTGCCCGGCGCCCTGCTGCTGCTCGGGTTCCTCCTGTTCATCGGCTATCCCGCCTTCAACCGGATCCTCGGAGGCTTCTGATGGCGGCGACCCCGACCGCGACCCGTGCCGTCGGACCGGTCGCACGGCCATCGACCGGACCGACCACGACCGCAGGTCCTGATCTCGCACCCATGATCCACAACCCGAAAAGGAGCACCCACCATGCCGAACCAACTCATCGCTCTCTGGACCTTCCTCCGGGCCCGCTGCGGAGTCGCCGGGGGGTGGGACGAAGCCGGGACCGTGGTCGAGAAGGTCATCCTGACGGCGATCTTCGCGGCCCTGGCCATCGCCGTGGGCGCCATCATCGTGGCCAAGGTGACGGCCAAGGCCAACACCATCAACCTCAACTGAGCGCCGGCTCCCGAGGCCGCGCCGGGCGGCGACGGCCGCGCCGCCGGACGACGGGGCTCGGTGGTCGTCGAGGCCGTGCTCGTCGTGCCGGTGCTGATGCTGATCCTCCTGGTCGGTGGTGCAGTTCTGCCTGTGGATGCACGCCGCCCAGGTGGCCCAGCTGGCCGCCTCGGAAGGCGACCGGGTGGCCCGTCGCCGGGCGCTTCGCCTGCCGCCGGGACCGCGGCCGGCGCTCGCCGCCGGTCGACCGGGCCCGGTACCGTCATGGGGGGTGCCGGGCTCCGACGTGCCAGCTCGGCGCGAGCGCTGGCCTCGACGTTGCCGGGTGATCGGGTCCGATTCAGGTCACCGGCCGGCCCTCGGGATCCTCCCGGGGTTGTCCCTTCCGGTTTCGGCCACGGTGGCCGGGCCCGTCCAGGAATTCCGGGCATCGGAATGAGCAGGCGCACGGCCCGGGGCGACGCTGGGGAGCCTCACCGTCGAACTGGTGGTCCTCACGCCGGTCCTCCTGGTCGTGGCCCTGGCCATGGTGGTGTTCGGTCGGGTGTCCGCAGTCGCGGCAGCAGGTCGTCGAGGCCTCCCGGGCCGGCGCCGAGGCGGCGGCGGTGCTGCCCAACGCCGGCAGTGCGCAATGGGTGGCGGCCGTCGACGCTGCCGTCGGAATCTCAAACCAGTCCCGCACGTTGCGCACACCCCCAGGTCGCCACGGACACCAGCCACTTCCACCCGGGGGATACGTGACGGTGACGGTCGCCTGCCATGTCGAGCTCTCGGACATCGCGCTCCCGGGCATGCCCGGCTCCACGACCGTCGAGGCGTCGGCCACCGCGCCCATCGACCCCTACCGGTCGGTCGGGTGAGCCCGTTGGCCCTGGACGATCGTCGGCCGCTCGCTGCCACCCGTGCGCCCCGGCAGCGAGGACGGATCGGTGAGCGCGTTCGTGGTGCTGCTCCTGGTGGCCGTATTCGTGCTGCTGGGCCTGGTCGTCGACGGCGGTGCCGCCGTCACCGCCCAGCAGGCGGCGTACGACGAGGCCGAGCAGGCGGCCCGGGCCGGAGCCGGAGCACTGTCGGTCGGAGCCCTCCGCTCCGGCTCGGTGCAACTCGATCAGAACCAGGCGGTGGCCACCGCCCAGGACTTCACCGTGGCCGCCGGCCACAAGGGGATTGCGTCGGTGGCCGGGGGGGTCGTGCACGTGCAGATCACCTATCGGATACCCACCCAGATCTTGGGCATCGTGGGCATCGGCACCCTGCCGGTGTCGGCGTCTGCGTCCGCCGTCGACGTGCACGGCGTCACCGAGGCCGACCCGTGAACCGGGGCCCTGTCCTGAACGGAGGGAGCCTGCCCGGACCGGGGCGCGGTCGGCACCTGTTGTGGGCGGCGCTCTCGGGCCTCGCCCTGGTGGCCGTGGTCCTCGCCGTCCCGGTGGTGCTGTCCGTGGTGGGGGGATCCCCGTTCTCCCACCTGTGGATGGTGCACCCCTCCCGGGCGGAGCTGGTGCAGCGGTCGTATGAACCGCGACTGGTGGACGGTTGGTTGGTCGGTGGCAGTCTGCTCCTGGCCTGGAGCTCCTGGGCCTGGATGACGGTCTGCGTCGTGCTCGAGCTCCGGTCTCGGGCCACCGGCCGGTCATCGATGCGTCTCCCGGCCAGTCGGACGGTGCAGTCGGTGGCGGCGTGCCTGGTGGGCACCGCACTGGCGATGTCGGCAGCCTCCCGGGTCGCGTCGGAGCCGAAAGTGGCCGGGACGTCGATGCCGGTGGTCAGGTCGGGTCCCGGAGTGGTCCGGGTGATCGAAGTCCTCGAGCCGGTCCGGGTCGGAGTGGGACCGGACGGCTCGTTGGACCGATCCGCAGGTCCCGGGGCCCCGATGACGTTCGACCGGCGCGGGGAGGGCCTGCCGAGCTGCCCAATCGACGCCAGCGAGCCGGTCACAGCCGGCCCGTCCACGCCCGGGGCGGTCGTGCCCGGGGCGATCACAGGTGCCCCTTCCGACCGGGTGTTCGACGGGGGCCCGAGTCCGGCGGAGGCCTCCCCCCACCCAACACACGTGGTCCGGCCGAGGGAGACGCTCTGGTCCATCGCCGCCGACCGGCTCGGATCGGCCCGCCGTTGGAGGGAGATCGCCGAGCTCAACTACGGGGTCGGTCAGGACGACGGGGGCACGCTCACCGCGGAGCACTGGATCACTCCCGGCTGGACTCTCGACCTCCCGCCGGCCGCCCGGACCCCGGACACCGGTCCCGGTCCGTGGCGCGCCGACCGGACCTTCGCCGACGGACTGCCCGGGTATGCGAACGGGTTCGTCGGGCCTCCGGTCGAGGCGCCCACCGCCCCGGCCGAACGACAGCTCCCGCTCACTCCGGTGGGTGGTGGCGTCGTCGGCGCCGGCGTCGTCAACCTCCTCGAGCGGCTGAGACGTGTGCAACACCGTCACCGCCTTGAGGGCGGCTACATCAGGCTGCCGGACCGGTCCGGTCGGGCGGTCGAGCAGAGACTTCGCATCGGCGACGGTCCGGCCACCGTCCATGACGTGGACCGCGCCCTCCGCCTGCTGGCGCGCTCGCGGACCGAAACGGGCGAGGATCTACCCGCGGTCAGCGGCGTCAGAGTCCATTCCGACACCATCGAGCTGGTGATGGGCGACGACGGCACCGTTGACCTTCCCCATCCGTTCGTGCCGACTGCCGGTGGTGGGTCGTTCCTCGTCGATCGGGAAGCCCTCTCCGATGGCCGACCGGCCGGCCGGGAGACGGGGAAGGCACCACTGCCCCTGCTGGCCACGGTGGGACAGGACACGGACGGCGTGGTCATGGTCAACCTGGAGTCCTTGGGGTCGTTGGTCGTGGGTGGGGACCCGGCGGTGTGCGAAGGGATCGTCCGTTGTCTGGCACTGGAGTTCGCCACCTCCCACTGGGCCGAAGGGTTCGATCTGGTCCTGGTCGGGTTCGGCGCCGAACTCGAACGTTTCGAGAGGGTGACCAGCCACCAAGACGTGCCCTCCCTGATCCGAAGGCTCGATCATCGGCGCATCAGTGGCAATGCGCTGCTGGAAGCCACGGGTTACCGGTCCTTCGCCCATGCCCGTTTCGTCGAGGGCTCCGATTCGTGGGACCCGCTGGTGGTCATCTGCGGCCCGACGGCCATGCAGCAGGGTCTGCCCGAGCTCCTCGAGGTTGCCTCTGACCCCCGACTGGGATCGGCCATCGTCTCGGTGGGGCACCGCACCGACAACTCCCACGTGGTGACCCTGTCAGGAGCGGAACGACCGTCGTCGTTCGATCTGCTGGGGTCGATCCTCCTCCCGCAGCGGATCGAGGCCGACGAGCTCGACGCAGTGAACCTGCTATTCGACACGGCATCGAACCGTGAGTCGGTCCTGTCGTCCGACGAGCCCTACGTGAACCTGCCGGTACCCATGCCGGCTGCCCGCGCCTCCCTCCACGCCGGCAGCCGCGTCGACACCCATGCCGGCAGCCGCGCCGCCCTCCACGCCGGCAGCCGCGCCGCCCTCCACGCCGGCAGCCGCGTCCCAGGTCGAGGTGGCGGTACTCGGTCCCGTCGAGATCCGCGGCGCCGCCCGCGCATTCACCAGGGCCTGGGCGAGCGAGCTGGTCGTCTATCTGGCCATGCACCCCAACGGCGCATCGAACGAGTCCTGGGCCACCGCGCTGTGGCCGGATCGGCTGATGGCCCCGTCGAGCCTCCACTCCACGGCGTCGGTGGCGAGGCGCTCCTTGGGCCAGTCGCGAGACGGACTCGATCATCTTCCCCGGTCGCACGGCCGGCTGGCGTTGGCGAAGACGGTGGGAACCGATTGGGACCGGTTCGTCTCGCTTGCCGACTCGGGCCATCCGGACAACTGGCGAGCGGCGCTCCAGTTGGTCAGGGGTCGGCCGTTCGAGGGCCTGCGCTCATCCGACTGGCCGATCCTCGAGGGCATCGGGCCGGCCATCGAGGCCGCGGTGGTCGATCTCAGTGGGCGGCTGGCGGGGGCATGCCTCGGGGTGGGGGACCCCCGGGGTGCGGAGTGGGCGGCGCGTAAGGGACTGCTCACGAGCCCCTACGACGAGCGCCTCTACCGGATGCTCCTGCGCGCCGCCGATGCCGCCGGGAACCCCGCCGGGGTCGAGTCGGTGATGGCCGAGCTGATCTCGCTGGTGGCCGACGACGTCGAGCCGCTCGACTCGGTCCACCCGAGCACGATGGACCTCTACCGTTCGCTGACCCGGAGGCGGGCTACCCCGGTCATCAGGCATTAGGCCCAGCTGCTCCGCTGAAGCGGCACTTCGGGATTCAGCGGGATGCCATTCGCGCCAACAGGCAGTCGATCCGTCGGTGGGCCGGGATGTCCTACCGAACCACGCTGAGTGAGGCCGCATCGGAGGTGTTCGGTCGGTCAACCGAAGACGTCCTCCCATTCGATGCCGCTGCAGCCACGGTCTGCCCAGAGATCGTCGGCCATCGCGACCGTCAGGAACGCCGATCGCCCGGTCGATCCCACAGCCGGCACTATACGGGGGGCAGACCCGGACGATCCCTGGCAGCATGGATTCCATGCCCCGTCCGGCTCACGACTTCGATGCCCTCTATGCGACAAGCACCCCGGCTTGGGACATCGGACGCCCTCAGCCCGCGTTCAATCAGCTGGCTACGGATGGAATGCTCGTCGGCCGGGTCCTCGACGTCGGTTGTGGCACCGGTGAACACGCCATCATGGCCGCCACACTCGGTTGCGAAGCAGTAGGGGTCGACATGTCGGCGCGGGCAATCGAGCTGGCCCAGCAGAAGGCGACCGAACGAGGAGTAGAGGCGCGCTTCATCGTGGGAGATGCCCTCCAGCTCGTTGATCTCGGTGAGGAGTTCGACACCGCGCTCGATTGCGGACTCTTTCACGTCCTCGATGACGGTGAACGCCAACGCTATGTCGACGGTCTGGCTGAAGTGGTCTGCCCGGGCGGACGGTTTCACATGCTCTGCTTCAGCGACCTACAGCCTGGTGACTGGGGACCACGGCGAGTGACCCAAGATGAGATTCGAATGGCCTTGTCGGCAGGATGGAGGATCGAATCCATCGAGTCCGCCGTCATCGACCTCACCTGGAACTCCGAAGGTGCCTTGGCCTGGCAGGTAGCGGCCACCCGCGCATCCTGAAACACTCATGGTGAAACGGGATCTTCGCATCAGCGGGGTGTGGTCGTCCGGCTGGACTCGCGCTCGCGATAGTTGCCTGCCTATGAACGGCACTTTGGTGTCAGTCGGTCTGACGCTTGAGTGTCACCTCGACTGACGGAACCACCTGCACTCCGGACGGTAGTCCGTTCGTCACGACGCTTGTCCCGTAGTGACCAGGTGGCAGGGGCGGAGGACCGGACTTGCTGCAATGCGGAAGCGAAGGCGTAAACGGACCAGTCATCGAACACCTCCCGTAGGTGCTGTAGACGGTCACTTGGAACGAGGTTCTTCCGGGCAGAAGGTGAACCGATGGCATACATGCCTGGGCACCAACGCCCGGATCGTACGAAACCTGGCCGTTTGCCAGGCCAACCATGAGCCATTGTCCAGGGCAGCCGTCAACGGTGATGGCCTTATTGGTCTCGTTGCTGACAACCGCCACACCATCGATGGGGTGGCCTGCCATCACCTCGGTGTGGTCGAGCTGGATGCGAATAGAAAGGCGTGACGGGATGGCCGTTGAACTTGATCCACAACCGGCAACGGTCCCAGCAATAGCAATCAATACGAGTCCTGAACGGACAAGCTTCATGAGATCACCGCCTTGTCACTCCAGAGCGTTCCACATCGGCGGATGGGTGGGGTAGGTCTGGTGAGTTATGCACTGCGGAGGTACTCACGAAGAGCGTGACGGATGACCTCAGAAGTCGTGACTCCCTCCTTGGCTGCGCGATCCTCTGCCGCTGCACGCAGGCTGGGCTCAAGTCGAACTGACTCGACAGTCTTTGCCGCCGCTCCGAGCGGAGGCCGGCCCCTACCGCGAGGCTTCTCGCGGAGCTGACCTGGCTCGTAACCCTTGTCCGCCTCGTCGGCGAGAGACTCGATCATCGCTTCGTCGATGGGCTGTCCGCTCTTGGTCTTCCCGTAAGTCCGATTCGTCATAGGTTCTCGTCTCCGAACAGCTCGACTCGGGTGCTTCCTCGAAGCACCATGGCGTGAATTGCCAGCGCTCCATCTTCAAGATCTAGAACAACTATCTCGAGGAGATTGCCCGCCCGACTCGGTCCCCCAAGGAGGTATCGAGGAGGGTCATCGTCAAGCTTCACCCAGGCGATGGCATAGTCGAAAGCGTGAACAATGTCGTCGTCCGGAATCTGATGACGCCGAGCCGACGGGTGGATCTCCACTTATTAAGTGTAGTACGAAAATACTGCCAGTCAACCGGGAGCTGCGGATCACCTGTATAACGCCGGCTCGGCGGCGGCTATTGACCGTGGCTGAACGGCACGTTTGGGCATGGGGTCGCCCTCCAGAGTCACGGTCTCAGGGCTTCGCCCGGCTTCCTACTGTCGCAAACGCATTGCAGAGCCACCGCAGTCACGCTGGGATACCCGCCTGGACAGACGGACGGCAGCTGGGCCGTCGCTTCCAATGATGACTGGTTGCCGGGAGGTATCGATCTCACCTTCAGGGTGTTTACACATCCAGCCGTCGAGCCATCGGGTTGCGTCACATCACCCCATCCGTAGCCGAAATAGGCCGAACTGCTCGGGGACAAAACGATTAGGTGCGGGCTGGGATCGGCGATTTGATACGAGCCACCGTTCCTAACTAACTAACGCCTGGTGCTTGCT
>CAWDXJ010000011.1:0-63213 GCA_963806285.1 uncultured Acidimicrobiales bacterium | reverse complement strand
GGCCACCGACGACGACTCAGGGGACACCGAGCTGACAAACCTGAGCAATCCGGGTCGGGCGGGTCTTCTGAACAGAGCCCCCTTGAGCCCTGGTATCACCCGGCGGGACCGGCTCCGCAGGCGGGCGCAGCGCACTCGAGCCGAAATCGAAGCCCGCCGGGCTGAATCGCATCGATAGATACGGCCCTTGGTGCGGTCGAGCGCGATGCACAAACCGGGGGAGGAGTGCTCGCAGCGGCGGTGGCCTTTCGGCTCTTCATGTTTCTCGTCCCCTATGCATTCGTCATGGTCACCGGCTTCGGTCTGGTGTCGACCACCGCAGGGCAGAATCCGATGGATGCCGCTCACTCGGCGGGCATCAGCGGTCTCTTCGCGAGTGCCGTCACCAGCACGAGCAGCATGACCTTGTTCGACCGCATCGTGGCGCTTGCTCTGGGATGCGTCGCTTTAGCCTTCACCGCCCACTCACTTGTCATGGTGCTCTGGACCGTTCACCGATTGATCTGGGGGTCCGACCTTCCAGTAGCCCCACGCCCTGGACGACACTGATCCTCATCGGGCTTGTTACTGTGCTTTTCGGCATCGTCGATCTCGCTGCATGGCTCGGATCGCAGTCGCTAGGGTCGAAGTCTCCGTAGCTCTCATACTGACGACCGTCGCAGCCGCCGCCGCCTGGTACCTGGTGTCGTGGTGGCTACCCCGTGAAGAATGCGAATGGTGGGAACTACTGCCTGGAGCCGTCATTGTCGGTGTCGGTGTGGGGGCTGCTCCACCTTTTGACGATCACCTACATCTCGTATGAGGTCTCGAGGAAGTCGTCTCTCTACGGTGCGATAGGGGTTGCCCTGGCGCTGCTCCTTTGGACCTACTTCGCCGGTCGGCTACTCACCGCCTCGATTGCCGCAAACGCATCGTTGTGGAAGCGACGGAACGCCGGGAGCGGGATCAATCATTGACCATGGCTGAACGGCACATTCGGGATACCCAGACAAGCCGATCTGGACGGTCAGGATGAGCAATACTGCCCTTATGGGTCGGCGGGTCCTCGGGTTCTGGCTGGTAGTCGTGGGAAGCCTTGTGTCCCTGGCTGATGTACACCTTCACGACACGACGAGAGGTCACATCCGATGAGCCAGCTCACGAAGGTCTTCGCGGTCAATCGCAACGGATTCAGTCCGACCGGTGGCGTCGCCATCGGCGGCGTTCTGCTGGTCATCTGGTTCACGTCGTTCAGCTCATCAGCAGAAGTATCTGGTCACCATCGTGTTCGCCGTGCTGACGACCGCCCTCAGCGACCCTGGCGGTGGTTCTGGAACCGGGCGCGGGCCATGGGCGTCTTCGGCCTCGTCGGGGCGAGGTGACCGCGCTGGCCTTCTTCGTCGGCACCCAGGCATCAGGGTTCGTGGTGCTCGCCCTCTTCGTGGTCACGCTGTTGGCCGGGTTGGCGGTCAAGTTCGGACTGCACCGCTTCACCGCCGGTCTGCTGCTCAACGTCTGGTTCGTCCTCGCCGTGGGCCTGCCGATCAGCTACCGTGCCGATCGGATCCACACCAACGGATGGCACCAGGCCCTGGCCTGGCTGATCGGATCGGCGCTGTGGATCACGCTCACCGGTGTCGTGTGGCTGGTGAGCAGGCGGAAATGGCAGTCCGACGCCGATCATCGACGTCCCCGGGGAACCGGGCGCACCGGTAGCACTGACCCGACCGATCGTGCTGTTCGCCCTGGTGCGGGCGCTGGCCCTCGGCGGCGTCCGCCGCCATTGCCTTCGGGCTCCATGAGCCCAATGCGGACTGGATGGTGATTGCCACGCTGATCGCCATGAAGCCGAGCATCGAGCAGTCCCGGCTGGTCGGTCTCCAACGGGTATTCGGGGCGGCCCTCGGTGCCGCGTCGCCATACCCATCTTGCTGGTCGTCCACGACAAGGTCGCCCTGGAGGCGACCATCATCCTCCTGGCTGCCATCGGGGCCTCCATCCACGGTGCGAACTACGCCTACTACACGGCGGCCATCGCCAGTGCGGCCCTCATCGCCGCCGACATCCCCCATCCCACCGACTACGCGGCTGAGGGACGGCGGGTGCTCTTCACGTTCATCGGCGTGGGGATCGGCGTCCTGGTCATGTTCGTGGCAGACCGATTCAAGCAGCACTTCGCACAGCCCACCGTGACCCACGGACCCGGACAGAAGACGGACCGCCATGTCTGCTAACGAGTCGCCGACGGAAGTCACGCCGCTCGGCGACCTTGTAGCAGGGGCGAAGACGGCGGGTCGTTGTTGCGCGCTTCGCACCGTCGCCACGGTCGCCTTGATGCTGGTCCTCTACTTCCTTCTGCCCTTGGGCGGTGGCACGAGTGCCGAGAAGGTCATCAAGCTGACGCTCGGAGCACTGGCCCTCGTCGCCATCATTATCTGGCAGGTCCGGCAGATCGTCCGGTCCGATCACCCGGTCGACCGGGCCGTCGAAGCGCTTGGCGTTCAGTCGTTCCGCTCTACATGCTGCTCTTTGCGACGACCTACTTCGTGATGGCCCAATCGAACCCGGCTCTCGTTCGGGCGCACCTCTCAGCCGCACCGACGCGATGTACTTCTCCACCACCGTGTTCACCACCGTGGGATTCGGTGACTTCACGGCCAAGAGCGAATCGGCACGCCTTGTCGTCACGGCGCAGATGTGGCTCGACTTCGTGTTCTTGGGGCTGGTGTTGCGTGTCGTCGCCCAGGCCGTCAAAGACAGCCAGCAACGTCGAGCTTCCCGACCTGGGCGACCCTAATCGCAATTCATCGGATCGACTCGGCCGTGCGGGAGTTTCGGAACGAAGGCGGCGTTGGAGACGTTGGTCGGCAGGCCTACAGTGGCCCAGACCCATTCGTCGTCCGTATGATCGAGATAGCACTGTGAGCGATCGTCCGGATTCTCTGAGCGCCAGCCAATCGCCGAAGCTTGGTGACCGCGATGGCCCTGGCTCTTGCCGTGATGTCACGGGATCCAGCGGGTCACGTTTCCCTGACCTCCGGAACGGAGATGCCCGATGGCTGTTTCCTTTCATCCTCGTGGCCGCTGCTGGTGCCCTCATCATCGGCGACCCCGGCCGCATCGACCGGGACCTGCGTTGGCTGAGGATGTGACCAGCACCTGATCGGCGTGATCACCCTGGCCAACGCCGACGCCGCCGTCCGACTCGGTGCATCATCAATGTCTCGCCGTTCACCAACGACGCCAAGGTGCTCTTGGCCAGCGGCGGCGCATCTGGCTGACCAACGTCATCGCCTTCGGGCTCTGGTACTGGGACCTCGACCGAGGAGGCCCGGCCGCACGGGCCACCGGCGCGGCCGAGCCCCGGCACTGGTCTTCCCGGAGATGAAGAATGAGGAGACGTGGGACCGGCTGGAGCCCCAGGTTCGTGGACTACTTCCATTTCGCCTTTGCCACCGCCACCGCCTTCAGTCCCACCGACGTTTCGGCGATCAGGCCCTGGATGAAGCTGATGATGATGGCCGAAGAGGCGATCTCACTCGTCGTCGCCCTACTCGTCGTAGCTCGAGCAGTGAATATCTTGAAGTGAAGACGGCTCAAATGACGACCTTCGCGTTGCCGATTTCGGACCGAAACCTGTGGGGCTCCGAACATCACGCAGCACGGAGCCTGCTGACTCAGAATTTCGGTGCGCTGTGGGAGCCGAAGATCCCATTCGGCCAGATCCACGCGACGAGTCGGTACTCATGGATCAGACCGAAGACGGTGGGGTCTGCTGAAGGTTTGGTTTCCGATCTGACTTGTGAGGATTTCACTCCTCACGAAAGGATGATGACCATGCCCCATGCCTATCCACCGGGTTTCCGTCGTGACGTTGTCCGAGTCGCCCGCAAGGGTGACGCTGCGCTCTGTCGAGATCGCCAAGGACTTCGGGGTCTCCGGAGCCTCACTGCACAACTGGTTGAAGCGGGCCGACATCGAGGACGGGGTCCGCCCCGGCACCACCACCGCCGAGTCGGCCGAGCCGTGGGAGGTGAAGAAGCGCAACAAGCTCCTGGAGCAGGAGAATGAGATCCTGCGTCGAGCCGCGACCTACTTTGCCGCGAGCTGCTGCCCCCAAAATGTTTCCCGCTGGTCCTCGACCTTGCTGCGGACGGGATCCCCGTTCGGTGACCTGCCGGGTGTTGGGCTTCTCCACCCAGGCGTTCAACGAGTGGCGCCGGAACCCCGTCCGCCAGCGGGACTGGGACGACGCGCACCTGGTCAACGCCGCCATCGAGATCCACACCGACGATCCGGCCTTTGGTTATCGCTTCATCTGCCGACGAGCTCCCCGCGCCGGCGATTCGCGCCAGCCAGCACCGGGTGAATCGGCTCTGCACTGAACAACGGATCTGGTCGGTCCTCGCCAAGAAACGCGGCCCGACCAGCAAACCTGGGCCTCCGGTCCACGACGATCTCGTGGGCCGCGACTTCACCGCCGACCGACCCGACCAACTCTGGCTGACCGATATCACCGAACACCCCACCGCCGAGGGCAAGCTCTACTGCCGCGCCATCAAAGACGTCTTCTCCAACCGCATCGTCGGCTCCTCGCTCGGACAGCGGATGACCGGCCTCGCTGGCCGTCGCTGCCCTCGGCAACGCCCGGCCTCAGCCGGCCGGAGCGGAACGATCGTGGTTCATTCGGACAGGGGACCCAATTTCGTTCCAAGCCTTCGTCCGCACGCTGTGGCACCACGGCCTCCTCGGCTCGATGGGCCGCGTCGGCGCCTGCGGCGACAATGCCGCCATGGAGTCCTTCGTCTCGGTCTGCAGAAGAACGTGCTCGACCACCGGCGCTGGGACAGCCGAGACGAGTCCATCTGGCTATCGTCCCCTGGATCGAACGGACCTATCACCGTCGCCGTAGCCAGCGTGTTCCTCGGCGACTCACCCCGGTCGAGTTTGAACTTCTCGAACCTTTGACCTGAAAGACACCAGAACCGAACTGGGAACTCAGATCGTCAGCAGACCCGCAGAGGCAGTAGGGTGCACTGGCGCAGCTGTGGGATCCGATTGGCCGCTTTGAGGGCCACCGGCTGAAGGAGGGCATGAGGAGTAGCGGTCTTCGCTGGGGTATCGCCGCCACAGGCGGCATCGCCGCCAGGTTTGCTCGGGCCATGTCGATGGTTGAGGGGGGCAAGATGGTTGCCGTGGCCTCTCGGACTCAGGAGCGGTCGAGTGAGTTCGCCTCCCAGTCCCGGCATCCCGCGTGCGCTCATGGGGAGCCACGAGGCGCTCGCCGAGGACCCCGAGGTCGATGTTGTCTACGTCGCCACGCCACATTCTCGACACGCCGCAGACTGCATCCTGTACCTGGAGGCCGGCAAGCACGTTCTCTGCGAAAAACCCTTCACCCTCAACGCAGCGCAGGCACGCCACGTTTTTGAGGTGGCTCGGAACAGAGGGCTCTTCATCATGGAGGCACTGTGGTCGCGTTCTTCTCCCCTCCTACAGAATCCTTGGCCAGCTCCTTGCCGACGGTCGGATAGGAGAGCCGCTACTCGTCGAGGCCGACTTCGGGTTCCGGAGTGAAGTTGACCCGAGTCACCGGCATTTCGATCTAGCCCAGGGCGGTGGGGCCTTACTCGACCTTGGGATCTACCCGGTGCAGCTGAGCACTCTCGTCTTCGGAGCGCCTGACCGGATCACGGCGGAAGGGAACGTAGGGAGCACAGGAGTCGACGAGGATGTAGCCGCCCTGCTCCATCACATCGGCGGCGGACTGTCTGTACTCAAGGCGTCGATCCGGACCCCGCAGAGCTGCACAGGTCGAATCGCAGGTAGCGAAGGTTTAATCGAGATCCCGGCCTTCATGCACTGCCCGAACCAGCTCACTCTCATCAGCCCGGCAGGGCGCGAGGTCTTCGAGGCGGGCTGGGAGGGAGAGGGCCTCCGGTTCGAGATCGACGAGGTGAACCGCTGCCTCAGCGAGGGTCTGACAGAAAACCCGCGTATGCCCGCCGGCGAGACGCTCCTGCTCCAGGAGATTCTCGATGAGATCCGCAGCCAGCTTGACGTGGTCTATCCCGGCGAACAGTTTGACGGTCAGAGGGGTCGTCGCCGGGAGCCTGAGTTCTTCCGACCCCGATTCCTGCTCTTCGGTCCCTCCCCAAGCGCCAGCGGCCAAGGTGTCGACGACTCAATCCGGTGAGCAGCGCTCGGTCCGAGTGCCGCAGTGCCGGACTACCTGACGACGGAGGACCCGAACTGTCCGAAAACTCGAACCTCGCCTCATGCAGACAGTTCGTACTCATGGATGAGTCCGCCAAGCCGGTTGTGCCGCCATATCCGTCTTGGATGGCGACGGTGATGCCGGTGACGACTGCAAGAAGTTCGCACCACCTGTAGCGGAACAAGTCTCTCCGGCGCCGGTACCTCCTGAGCGATTCCCTGGTGCGGGCGATGCTCGTTGTAGTGGCGGGCGTAGCTGCGCAGAATGCGCTCGAGGTGGGCCTCGTTCACGACCAGCAGGTGGTCGAGGCACTCCGATCTCACGGTGCGCACGAACCGCTCGGCGAAGGCGTTCGCGTTCGGGTCCGGAAGGGTGTCTTGAGGATCTCGGCGCCCTCGGTCTTGAACACGTTGTCGAAGCTCGTCACGTACTTGGTGTCGCGGTCGCGGACCAGGAACTTGGTGGAAATCCTCTGCGTCAGTGAGGTCACCGGTGACATTCCTGGCCTGCTGGGTGACCCACAAGGAATTTGGGTGATCGGTCACCCCGGTTATCCAGACCCTTCTGCGGCCGAGCTCTATGAAGAACAGAACGTAGAGGCGTTTAAGCAGGACGGTGTCGACATGGAAGAAGTCCGTGGCCACGACGCCAGACGCCTGGACACGCAGGAACGCACACCAGGTGGGGCCACTCCGCCGGTGAGCAGGTCCGAGACCGTGATCCTTCATGATCTTGCCGATGGTGCTGGCCGCCAGGGCGCACCCCGAGTTTCACAAGCTCTCCTTGGAGTGCTGCGGCAGCCCCATCTCGGGTTCTCCCTGGCCAGGCACACCACGAGTGCAGTGACCTCTTTGTCGACGGGCGGTCGACCCGCTGGGCGATGGGGGTACGTCCAGCGTTTGGCCACCAGTCGGCGGTGCCAGGACAGCAGGGTTGCTGGCGTCACGCCAAAGGTTCCCCAGGACGAACGGGGGAGCAGCCGACTGAGGACGGCCAGCAAGCCACGATCAGCGGGCTCGTAGGCACAACGTCCGAATTCGCGCCGAAGCACCTCCACCTCATGGCGCAGGGCGAGAAGCTCGACTTCCTTCGACCGTTCGGAGCGACACGACAGAAGAAGCAGATCGAACATCCGACGGACAGCGAGGTAGAAGAAGGCCCACAGCTGGCCTCTCGGCCCGGCGCCGTCGCAGGGGATCGACGGCAGCCGCGGGGATCGATGCTCTATACAGAGTCCCTGGTGACCGGTGTGGTCGGGTTTTCGGACACTACGGGCCGCCTCGACCCGATAGCGCCGGTTGCAATCGGCTTCAGCTGCGGAAGACGCGCGGCGACCACCCGCAGCACCTATTCCGGTGTCAGCGCCGCCACCATCGTGCCGGGTTTTGTCGACAAGAACCGCACAGTTTTGTCGGAACCCCTGTGTTGTGTGTGTGTGTGTGGGCGAGGGGGGACTTGAACCCCCACATCCTTTCGGACACAGGAACCTGAATCCTGCGCGTCTGCCAATTCCGCCACTCGCCCGAGCGACCGTCAGAGGCTACCCGATGACCGAACGACCCGTTCACCAGCGGCCGGGCGACGCGGACTCGGCTCCGCGACCTGCGGTGTTCGGGTGGTCCCGGGCGCCGGCCGGGCGGCCCGGCACCGACCCTACCCCCTACCAGGGGGTTGACACCGGTAGGCTGACGCCAGCATGGGACTCCAGAAGTTCGAAGGGCGCCTCGAGCGCATGGTCGACGGCACCCTCTCCAAGGCATTTCGGGGCGAGCTCCATCCGGTGGAGATCGGTCGCCGGCTGACCCGGGAGATGGACCTCCAGCGGCGCGCTGGGCGTCCATGGCCTCATCGCGCCCAATGCCTTCGTGGTCCACCTCTCCGCCAACGACTTCGACCGGTTCGAGAGCTTCCTCGACGCCCTGGTCCGCGAGCTCGAGGAGGCCGCCCGGGAGCACGCCCGGACCGAGGACTACGTGTTCGTCGGCCCGGTGACCGTGTCCGTCCTGGAGGATCCCCGCCAGCGGCGGGGCCGCTTCGACGTGGTGTCCGAGGTCCACGAGGGGCCGTCCGGCCTGCCGGCCGCCTCGATCGTCCTGGCCGACGGGGACGCGGGTCGTGCTGGGCCCCGAGCCGATCACCATCGGCCGGCTCCCCGAGAGCGCGGTGGTGGTCAACGACCCCAACGCCAGCCGCCGGCACGCCGAGATCCGGCGGGTGGGGAACGACGTGGTCGTGGTCGACCTCAACTCGACCAACGGCACCCGGGTCAACGGGGCCACGGTCCGGGAGCGGAAGCTGGCCGACGGCGACGAGATCGTGATCGGAACCACCGTCCTCCGGTTCGAAACCTCGTGAAGGCCGGCGTCTGAACGCTGATGCACCTGCTGCTGGTCTCGCTTCCCCGGACCCGCAGACAACACACCGGTACTCCGTGCGCTGGAGTACGGCGTGATCATCCTCGCTCTGGCTGTTCTTCATGTGGGTGGTCCGGGCCGTCTGGGTGGAGGTCCGCCCGCTCAAGCGCCGTCGTCGCCGGAAGGACGCCGACGCCGACCCGGTCGTCGGACGGCAAGCGCCGCAAGGGCAAGCAGCTCCGTCTCCACGTGATCCGCCCCGAGGACCAGGCCGGTCGGACCTACGACATCGGCGACGAGGTCACCGTCGGCCGGGCCGCCGGGCTGCGGTGTGCCCATCGACTACGACACCTACTCCTCCAACCTGCACGCCCGCCTGTTCCGCCTCGACGGGGACCTGTGGGTCGGAGGACCTCGGCTCCACCAACGGCACCTGGGTCAACACCGTGCGCATCGACGAGCGGACCCGGCTGGAGAAGGGCGACCTCCTCCAGGTCGGCGGCACCGTGTTCGAGGTCGGGAAATGAGATGACCCTCCTCCGCTCGGGATCGGCGACCGACACCGGCCTGGTCCGCTCGGTCAACCAGG
The DNA here is from genome assembly GCA_963806285.1 of uncultured Acidimicrobiales bacterium. GTDB lineage: Bacteria > Actinomycetota > Acidimicrobiia > Acidimicrobiales > RAAP-2 > Bog-756. The sequence continues at coordinate 54,074 of CAWDXJ010000011.1, read as the reverse complement.
ACCTGGCCGTCGAGACCGCCACGCTGTTCGCCGTGGCCGACGGCATGGGTGGCCACGCCGGCGGCGAGGTGGCGGCCCGTCTGGCCGTCGACACCCTGTTGGCGGCCTTCGGACGGCAGCCCACCGGGTGCCGGTCTCGTCCGAGGCGGTGACCGAGGCCAATCGGGTGGTCTGGCAGCACAGCCTCGAGAACCCCGAGCTGCGGGGGATGGGCACGACGCTCACCGCCGTCGCCCTGGTCAACGAGGACGGCCGGGACGTGCTGGCCCTGGTCAACGTGGGCGACTCCCGCTCCTACCGGTTCCACGACGGCGCAATCTCCCAGATCACCACCGACCACAGCCTGGCCGAGGAGATGGTCCGGTCCGGCGAGCTGACCTCGCACGAGGCCGCCGTCCACCCCCACCGCCACATCCTCACCCGGGCCCTCGGCGTGGCCGACGACGTGGCCGTCGACCTCTGGCGCATCCAGCCGGTCCGGGGCGACCGGCTCCTGCTGTGCAGCGACGGCCTGACCAACGAGCTCGAGCCCGATCAGATCAGCGAGGTCCTGTCCTCGGTGGCCGATCCGCAGCCAGGCCGCCGACCTGCTGGTCCAGGCGGCCCGCACCCACGGCGGCAGCGACAACATCACCGTCGTGGTCGTCGACGTGGTGGTCGGGGAGGACGACAACGGCGCCCTCCCCACCGTGGCCGCGGTGGCCCCGGACTTCGGAAGCCCCCTCCCGCCGGCGGACGGGAGCCCGGACGGCGCCGCCGTCCCGTACCCGGTGTCGGTGGCCGACGAGTCCCGACCCAGCCGACGCGAGCGCCAGACGGGCCAAGCGACGCGAGCGCCGGGCGGCGCGCGGCCGCCGACTGATCACCGTCCGGACCCTGCTGTTCGTCATCCTGTTCGCCGCGGTGATCGTGGGGGCGTTCGCCGCCATCCGCTGGTACGACACCAACTCCTACTTCGTGCGGGTCACGGACAATGAGCTCATCGTCTACCAGGGCAGGATCGGGGGGTTGCTCTGGTACCACCCCCAGAAGGTGGAGTCCACCGGTGTCACCACGGCTGATGTCCCGTCCACCTATCTGCCTGCGCTCCACGCCGGGGTCGAGGAGTCGTCGGTGGCCAGCGCCCGGGCCTATGTGCACAACCTGGTCTGCCAGCAGAACCCCGCGGATCCGTCCTGTGGGGCGGCAACCCCGACTCCGACCGTCCCGTCGACGACCACGACGAAGGGGGCCTGATGGAAAGGCGGATCAGAAGGCTCGGCATCGTCATGCTGCTCTGCTTCGTGGCCCTGTTCGTCCAATTGAACAACATCCAGGTCCTCAGGGCCACCTCGCTGGCCGACAGCCCGAACAACCCGCAGATCCTGGCCGTGCAGCGCAGCCAGCCCCGGGGCGACATCCTCTCGGCCGACGGTGTCAACCTGGCCACCTCGGTGCCGACCAAGACCGGCTACTACAAGTACCAGCGCGTCTACAACCCGAACACGGCCGTGCCCTTCTCCCAGATCGTCGGCTACGACACCATCTTCGGGACACGGACGGGTGTCGAGGCCGAGTACAACAGCTTCCTCCGGTCCCACACCCGCCCGGCCAAGACCCTCCGGGACCTCCTGGTCGACCGCACCACCACCGACAACGTGATCCTGACCATCAACACCCAGCTCCAGAACCAGGTGGCCGGTGCCGTCGATGCCACCGACCCCACCGGGGACCCCTCTCAGGCCGGGGGAGCGGTGGTCATCAATGTCAAGACCGGGTCCGTCGAGGCCATGTACTCCAATCCCACCTTCGACCCCCGACCACTGGCGTCCCAGAACTCCAAGGACGTGCTCGCGGTACTTCAACACCCTCCATCCCAGCAGTCCCCAGAGCCCGCTGGTCTCCCGGACCTTCCAGTACGGGTTCCTTCCCGGGTCCACCTTCAAGACGGTGACCTCGTCAGCCGTCTACGACCACCAGCCGGCCCTGGCCAAGATGGACTTTCCGGTGGCGACCTGCATCCCGCTGCCCCAGTCGAACCTCCCGCTGTGCAACTACGGCCGCACCGGCCCGAACGGCCCGGAGGCATGCGGCGGGACCCTGCAGGTCACCCTGCCCCAGTCGTGCGACACCGCCTTCGCCCAGTTGGGGATGGCTGCTCGGGGCCACCAGCCTGAACAGCGAGGCCCAGGCCTTCGGGTTCAACCAGCACATCCCCCTCGACCTGCCCGGGGCCGACCCGTCGAACTTCCCGACCGTCGCCCAGCTGGCCGACAACACGCCCATGCCAGGCCTACTCGGCCTTCGGGCAGCAGAACGTCATCGCCACCGCCCTCCAGATGGCGCTGGTGGCCGCAGGGATCGGCCAACCAGGGGGTCATCATGACCCCCCACGTGATGGCCGCAGATCCGTGATTCGCAGGGCAACCTGGTCGAGTCCTACGCAGCCGAAGCCGTGGCTGGACGCCACCACCCCGGTCACCGCCGCCGGCGGTCACCTCGCTGATGCAGGCCGTGGTGACCCGGGGCACGGCCGCCCAGGTCGGCTTCCCGGCCGCCTGGAACGTGGCCGCCAAGACGGGCACCGCCGAGACCGGGCCCCAACGCCACCCTGACCAACGACTGGATGATCGCCTTCGCACCGGCCAACAACCCCAAGGTGGCGGTGGCGGTGGTGGTGCCCAACCAACCCGGCAACGACACGGGGGCCTCTGTCTCGGGCCCTCCGATGAAGACCATCCTCGGTGATGCCTTGGCGGCCACACCGTGATACCGATCACCGACCTGAAACGTCACCCATTTGACGGCCGCCCACCACCGACCACCGCCCCGACAGCGAACGAGGAACGATGAGAACCCGTAACCCGAGCGAACCCAGGAATAGGCTTTGACCCACATGGACCCGACCCAGACGCCGCGCGTCTTCTCCGAGCGCTACGAGCTCAACCATCTGATCGCCCGCGGCGGCATGGCCGAGGTGTATCGCGCCCATGACCGGCTGCTCGACCGACCGGTGGCCCTCAAGGTGCTCTTTCCCGAACTGTCGATCGACCGGTCCTTCGTCGAGCGGTTCCGCCGGGAGGCCCAGAACGCCGCCAACCTGTCCCATCCGAACATCGTCCCGGTCTTCGACTGGGGAGAGGACTCCGGTACCTACTTCATCGTCATGGAGTTCATCGACGGCCGCCCTCTGTCCGCCATCCTGAAGACGGCCGGGACCCTGACCGCCGAGCGGACCGCCGACATCGGGGCCCACGTGGCCGCCGCCCTCGGATATGCCCACAAGCACGGGGTCGTGCACCGGGACGTCAAGCCGGGCAACGTGCTGATCACCGACGAGGGCCAGGTGAAGGTCACCGACTTCGGGATCGCCCGGGCCGTCAACACCGAGGAGAGCCTGACCCAGACCGGCGCGGTGATGGGCACCGCCACCTACTTCTCGCCCGAGCAGGCCGAGGGTGTCGGGGTCGACGCCCGCAGCGACATCTACTCCCTGGGTGTCGTGCTCTACGAGATGGCCACCGGCCGCCCCCCCTTCCTGGGTGACACCCCGGTGGCGGTCGCCTCCAAGCACGTGCGCGACCACCCGGCCACCCCGCGGGAGCTCAACCCGGCCATCCCGGCGACCTTCGAGGCCATCATCCTCAAGTCGATGGCCAAGGACCCCGCCCACCGCTACGGGACGGCCGAGGAGCTCCGGGCGGACCTCCTCCGCTTCAACGAGGGCCGGACCGTGCTCGCCATGAGCGATGCCACCGCCATGCTGGCCGTGGCGGGCACCACCCAGGTGGTGGGCGCGGTGGGTGACCGGGACGCCACCCAGGTGGTGGACGCGCTCGGCGCACCCGATCCCGACGCCGCCCCTGCAGAGGAGGAGGGTGGGTCCAACCGCACCCGCACCTACGCCATCGTGCTCGCCGTCCTGATCGTGCTGTTGCTGGTGGCGGGCTACTTCCTGGGCCGGAACCTCGGCTACTTCGGGGGGGCGGCCTCTTTCAACCTGCCCTCGGTGACCGGTCAGCAGGTGGCACCGGCCACGGCCAGGCTGACCGGCGAGGGCCTGGTGGTCAAAACGACCAACCAGGTGTCGAGCCAGCCGCCGGGCACCGTACTCTCCACCAATCCACCGGCCAACTCCTTGGTCAAGAAGGGCGACACGGTGACGCTGCAGGTGGCCGTGGTTCCGAAGGTCACCGTTCCCCCGGGGATCACCAATACGACGTTGACCGTCGCCGAGGCCAATCTGCGCGCCGCCGGCCTGGCCTACACCGTCGCGAACCAGACCAACAACGCGACCAGGGGCACCGTGCTCAGTGCCAGCCCACCCTCGGGCACCAGCGTCGACCAGGGGAGCTCGGTGACCCTCACCGTGTCATCCGGCCCGTCCAACGTGCCGGTGCCTTTGCTGGCGGGCCAGACCCAGGCCCAGGCCGGCCAGACGCTCGGGTCCTTCGGCCTGACGGTCGGCAACGTGTCGAGCGAGGCGTCGACACAGTACGCAGCCAACCAGGTCATCAGCTCCAACCCGCCGGCCGGGACCTCGGTGCAACCCGGCAGCGCGGTGGACATCGTGGTTTCGACCGGGCCTCCGCCTCCCACCACGACGACGCCGTCCACCACCACGACGACCACGACGACCTCGCCCAGCTCGTCGACGACCTCGACGACCAATGCGCACACGAGGTCGGGCCACCCGTAGGCCTTCGTCGGGGAGGCCGGGGGCTCAGCGCCCGGTGGCGGAGGCGAGGAACGTCGACAGGAGGGCGGGCCCGCTGGGGGTCAGGAACGACTCGGGGTGGAACTGGACGCCCTCCACCGGCAAGGTGCGGTGCCGCAGGCCCATGACGACCCCCTCCGCGGTGGTGGCGGTCACCTCCAGGGCCTCGGGCACGGTGGCCGCCTCGACCACCAGCGAGTGGTAGCGGGTGGCGACGAACGGGTCGGGGAGCCCGGCGAAGACGCCCCGGCCGTCGTGGTGGACGGCGGACGTCTTCCCGTGCATGAGGGTGGGAGCAGCCACCACCCGACCGCCGTAGGCCAGACCGATGGCCTGGTGGCCGAGGCAAACGCCGAGGATCGGGCACTCGCCGCCCAACTCCCGGATCACCGCCAGGCTGATGCCGGCGCCCTCGGGCCGGCCGGGCCCCGGTGAGATCAGGATGGCGTCGGGGGACGCGGTCCTGATCGTCTCGATGTCGATGGCGTCGTTGCGGTGGACCACGGGGTCGGCCCCCAGCTCCCCGAGCTGTTGGACGAGGTTGTAGACGAACGAGTCGTAGTTGTCGATGACCAGCACCTTGGCCCCCATGGGTTGCCGATCGTACCGTTCCGGGCCACGCCGACGCCCCGATGGGGAAGTTGCACCGACGACTGGCTATCCTTCGGTGGCATGGCAACCAAGGCCAAGGCCGGGCCGGGCCGGGCTCAGAAGAAGGGTCGCTCCTCGGGGGGCCGCACCACCGCCAGCGCCGGCCCGGTCCGCAGCGAGCCGGTACACGCCTCCCATTCCGAAGAACGCCAAGACCAGTCCGAAGTGGATGGGGATCCTCGATCATCGCGCCTGTTCCTCGTCGGCGTGCTGGTGGTCATCCTCAACTACGCCGGCGCTGCTCCCCGGCGGCGTGAACAACCTGTGGCTGGTGGCCGCCATCGGGGCCATCTTCGCCGGCCTCCTCATGGCCACCCGCTACCACTGACCCGGACAGCCCCGGGCGCGGGCGGACACCGGGCCCGCCTGCCGGCTCAGCCCAGCCGCTCGATGATCGTGGCGTTCGCCATGCCGCCGCCCTCGCACATGGTCAGCAGCCCGTAGCGGCCCTGGGTCCGCTCGAGCTCGTTGACCAGCGTGGCCATCAGCTTGGCCCCCGAGGCCCCGAGCGGGTGGCCGAGGGCGATGGCCCCGCCGTTGACGTTGACCTTGTCGAGGTCGGCGCCGAACTCCTTCTGCCAGGCCAGCACCACCGAGGCGAAGGCCTCGTTGATCTCGATCACGTCCATGTCGTCGAGGGTCAGCTTGGCCTTCTCCAGCACCGACCTGGTCGCCGGGATCGGCCCGGTCAGCATGGTGATCGGATCGCTGCCCGCCACCGAGAAGGCGTGGAAGCGGGCCCTCGGGGTGAGGCCGAGGGAGGAGGCCTTCTCCTCGCTCATGATCAGCACGCCGGAGGCGCCGTCGGTGATCTGCGACGAGTTGCCCGCGGTGACCCTGCCGTTCTCGGGACGGAAGGCCGGCTTCAGATTGGCCAGCACCTCGACGGAGGAGTCCGGCCTGATCCCCTCGTCGGTGGTGATCAGCTCGTCGGTGTCGGCCCGGTTCTCGTCGTCCTTGACCGCCACCGGGATGAGCTCGCGCTCGAACCGGCCCTCGGCGGTGGCCCGGGCGGCCCGCTGATGGGAGCGCACGGCGAACTCGTCGAGCTGCTCCCGGGTGATCCCCCACTGGTCGGCGATCAGCTCGGCACCCTCGCCCTGGCTGACCAGGCCACCGCGCTCGGCGTAGCGGCTCATCATCCGGGGCCCGAAGGGATAGCCGAGGTCGCGCACGACCGATGCGCCCATCGGGGTGCGGGTCATGACCTCGACCCCGCCGCCGATGACCACGTCGTAGGCGCCGGCGATGACGCCCTGGGCGCCGAAGTGGAGGGCCTGCTGGGACGATCCGCACTGGCGGTCGATGGTGGTGCCCGGCACCGACTCGGGGTAGCCGGCGGCCAGCAGGGCGTTGCGGCCCACGTTGAGGGACTGCTCGCCGACCTGCATGACGCAGCCCATGATCACGTCGTCGACCAGGGCCGGATCGAGGTCGCTGCGCTCCACCAGGGCCTTCAGCGGCTCGGAGCCCAGGTCGGCGGCGTGCCAGTTGCGGAGCTTCCCGTTGCGCTTGCCACCCGGGGTGCGCACTGCGTCGACGATGACGGCGTCGGTCATGATCTGTCTCCTCCCGGTCCGGCGGCGCCTGCGCCTGCCGGCCGATCTCGGCTGGTGGTGGGTTCTTCCTGACGGTGTGTCAACTGCGGTGTCGGAGAACTCGACCGTCCGGTCGGGCCCCCGGCCGGACCGATCGTACCCGCCGGAGGGCGTCGGCGACACCCGGGTCCCGGCCGATCCCCGCTCGGCGCCCCGCCCACCGGCCCCGGGAGGGGGCCCCTGAGGCTGCCCGGCACTACGGTCGGGGAGGTGACGGGTCGGGTCAAGGACATGGATCGCTGGCTGGGAGACGGTGGGATGGAGCTCATCGGCACGGTGGGGGCCTCCTTCGACGACTACGGAGTGGACGGCGAGGACCTCGGGTGGGTGGCCGGCATCTTCGTGCCGTCACCGGCCGCCTGCAACCCCCACGGGATCGTGCAGGCCGGCGTGCACGGGCTGTTGCTCGACGCGGCCATGAACTTCGCCATCAATGCGGCCCTGGCCGGCGGCGACCGCACCCGGGCGACGCTGGAGATGAAGGTGGAGACGATGCGCCCGGCCCTGGTCGGGGAGCCCTATCGGTTCCGGGGCGAGGTCGTGCGCATGGCCCGTCAGGTGGCCTACGCCGAAGCCACGGTCATCGACGCCGACGACCAACGGGTCAGCCGGTCGACCGGGACGTTCCTGCTCCACCGCCGCCCCGACCCGGTGCCCTCCCCTGACGCCCCGGGACCGGCCGGGCCCTAGTACGGCCTCGACCCGACGTCGCGGCGCAGCCGACCCGGCCGGCGCCGCCGCCACCCGAAACCGGCTGGGCCGGTCCGCAGGACAGGGCAGTACCGAGGAGCGCCGTGGTTCCCCCCGCAACCGACGTCCGTGCCTGCCGGGTGTGCGACGGCCCCAGCCGAGGGCCGTTCGCCGTCTGCTTCTGCTGTCGGGCCCTGGTCCGGCAGTTGCGGATGCCGCTCGTGCCGGTCGTGGCGATGACCGACTACCGGGTGGGCGACGAGATGCATCGCCGGCTCCGGGGGTACAAGGACGCCCCGGTGACCGAGGTCCGCCGCCGCTGCACCGCACTGCTCGCCGCCCAGGCCGCCGGGTGGTTGGGTGCCGACGCAGCCCGGTTGCGCCGGAGGTTCGGCTCGGCGTGGGACGTGGTCGCCACGGTGCCGTCGTCACGCCGGCCCGCCGGTGCCCCGGTCGACGCGGTGGTCTGCCGCGTGCCCGCAGTTGGGCCGCCTCCACCGGACCCTGCTGGTACGGGTCCGGCACCGACCGGTCACCTGGTGGCCGACCGCCGTGGATTCGCCCTGGACGGCCGGGTCGACCGGGGCTGGCTCCGGGAACGGAGGATCCTGGTGGTCGAGGACAGCACCATCACCGGCGCCCGGGCGCAGAGCGCGGCGGCCGCCCTGCGCCTCGCCGGCGCCCGGGTTGTCGGAGTGGTGGCGATCGGCCGGGTGGTGGCCGGGGGCCCGGGTCCCGCCGCCCCGCCCGTCCGGCTAGACCGGTGAGATGCGACCTCCGCATCTTCACCGAGCCCCAGCAAGGGGCCTCCTATGACGACCTGGTGGTGGTGGCCCAGCGGGCCGAGTCCCTGGGATTCGACGCCTTCTTCCGGAGCGACCACTACCTGACCATGGGCGGCGACGGGCTCCCCGGCCCGAGCGACGCGTGGGTGACCCTGGCCGGCATCGCCCGGGAGACCAGCCGGATCCGGCTCGGCACCCTGTTGACGGCGGCCACCTTCCGGCTCCCGGGCCCGCTTGCCATCGCCGTGGCCGGGGTCGACGCCATGAGCGGTGGCCGGGTCGAGCTGGGCCTCGGCGCCGGGTGGTACGACACCGAGCACACCGCCTACGGCATCCCGTTCCCGTCCCTCGGGGAGCGGTTCGAACGGCTCGAGGAGCAGTTGGCCATCGTCACCGGCCTCTGGTCGACTCCGGTCGGGGAGCGCTACGACTTCGAGGGGGTCCACTACCGTCTCACCGACTGCCCGGCCCTGCCCAAGCCGCACCAGCGACCGGGCCCGCCCGTGATCGTCGGCGGAGGCGGGAGGCAGTCGGACGCCGCAGGCTGGCCGCCACCTTCGGGTCCGAGTTCAACATGCCGTTCTCCTCCCCGTCCGACACCGGCGAGCAGTTCGGACGGGTCCGGGCGCCTGTGAAGCGATCGACCGGAGCCCTTCGTCGCTGGTCCTCTCGGCCGCCCAGGTGGTGTGCTGCGGTCGGAACGACTCGGAGATCGCCTCCCGGGCCGACGGCCATCGGGCACGAGGTGGGCGAGTTGCGGGCCAACGGGCTGTGCGGCACGCCCGACGAGGTTGTCGCCAAGGCGGCCACCTTCGCCGAGATGGGGGCGGCCCGCCTCTACCTGCAGGTGCTGGACCTGCATGACCTGGACCACCTGGACCTCCTCGGTGAGGAGGTCCTTCCCGCCTGTGCCTCGCTCTGACCGCATCCGTCCGTCCCGACCGGGCGGCTGCCGACCTCAGAGCCCGGGGCTGCTCTGCATGAGACCTCCGTCGGCGAAGATGGTGGTGGCGGTGAGGTAGCTGGCACCGTCGCCGGCCAGGAAGGCCACGAGGGCGGCGATCTCCTCCGGCTCGGCCAGCCGACCCATGGGAATGGCGGCATCGAGGGTTCGGAGCGCCTGCGGATCGGCGACGGTCGCCTTGTTGATGGGGGTGTTCACCGCCCCGGGCCCGACCCCCACCACCAGGACGCCGTGGGGAGCGAGCTCGACGCCGGCGGTGCGGGTCAGCATGCGCATGCCCCCCTTCGACAGGCAGTAGGCGGTGTTGCCGGGCATCGGCCAGTCCTCGTGCACGGAGGTCATGTTGATGATCCGGCCGCCCCCGCCCTGGGCGATCATCTGGGCCGCCGCCAGCTGGGTGCCGAAGAAGGCGCTCTTCAGATTGATGTCCATCACCTTGGCGTACTGCTCCTCGGTGGTGTCGAGCACGGAGGTCCGGGTCTCGACGCCGGCGTTGTTGACCATGATGTCGATCCGTCCGAAGGTGGAGACGGCCGTGGCGACCAGTGTGCGCAGCTCGTCCACCTTGCTGACGTCCACCTTGACGCCCACCACCTTGTCCCCCAGGCTTCGCACCTCCGCCTCCAGCTGGACCTCGGCCTGCTCGTCGGCGATGTAGTCGATGACGATGTCGGCACCCTGATCCGCCAGCGCCAGGACCACGGCCCTGCCGATGCCGCTGTTGCCGCCGGTCACCACGGCCACTTTTCCGTGCAGAGTCATGTCGCTCCTGTGGGTGGGGCGGATGCCGGGCGCGGCGGTGGGCCGACGATCCCACCTCCGCCCTCGGAGCGGGCCGCGGACGAGAGCCTACGCCGGTGCCCGGACCCGGTGCGGGGTGCCGATGAGGTTCGGGCGCAGGTAGACGCCGGGTGGGCCCGATGGCATCATCGGCGCCATGCCCGCACCGACCATGGCGGAGGCCGCCGCCCTCCTCAAGGCGAAGGACCCGGCGCTCGCCGTCCTCATCGAACGGCACGGTCCACCGCCGCGGCGGAGGCCGGTGCCCGTCGGGCAGCGGTTCGGGTCCCTCGCCGAGATCATCGTCTACCAACAGCTGGCCGGCAACGCCGCCGCTGCCATCCACGGCCGTTTCGAATCGGCGCTGGGCGGGACGGTCTCGCCGGAGACGGTGCTCGCCGCCCCGCCCGCCGTGCTGACCTCGTCCGGGCTGAGCGGGTCCAAGGCCGCGTCCATCCGCGATCTGGCCGAGCGGGCGGCGGCCGGAGAGATCGACCTCGCCCGCATGGGCCGGCTATCCGACGAGGCGGTGGTCGAACAACTCACCCGGGTCCGGGGCATCGGGCCCTGGACGGCCCACATGTTCCTCCTCGGCACCCTGGGGCGGCTCGACGTCTGGCCGGTGGGGGACTACGGGGTCCGGGCCGGCTTCGGCCGGGCCTGGGGGATGGCCGGGACCCCCACCCCGAAGGAGCTGATGCCGTTGGGGGAACCGTTCCGGCCCTACCGGAGCCTGGTGGCCTGGTACTGCTGGCGGGTGGTCGACGACCGGACGGCCCGGACGTAGGCGTCAGACCGACCTCGGAGGTGGCCGGGCCGCTCGCCGCTCTGGGGGCGGACGCCGGCGACCCGTCCGTCGCCGAACTGGTCGGTCGTGACGGACAGGCCCGGGTGATGTGGGAAGGGACCCCGATCGACCTCTACTTCTCCTACGGCCCCTTCCATGACGCCGCCGCCAGAGGGCGCCATCCGGTGCCGTTCGGCGATGCGACCATTCCCATCCTCGCCGCCGACCATCTGATCGTGTGCAAGGCCGTGTTCAACCGCCCGAGGGACTGGGTCGACATCGACTCGGTGCTTGCCGATCGGTCCGCTGTCGACGGCGCCGAGGTCTTGCGATGGGTGGCACGTATCGCCGGTGACGAGGACCCGCGTTACAACCGGATCGCCGCCCTCCTCACCTGCTGCTGACCCGGCGGCAGGGACCGGTTTGGAGGGACGTCTCCGGTCCAATACCGTGGTCGCCTGGGCGCCGACCGCCATCTGCTCCGGGGATCGGGGAGGATTGTGGGACAGGCCGACGACCCTGGTTCATCCCCCTCCGTCTGGAAGGTATGGAACGTGACGATTCCCGAGGCACCGGAGAACGACGCCGCGTCGGCGGACCGCGACGCCGGGCCGGTCGACGACGACGCCGGGCCGGCCGACGAAGCCGCCGCGCCGGTCGACCCCGGTCAGCAGCCGACGTCCCGGCGGGGGCGCGGCCCCGGCCCCACCCTCCTCGTCGCCCTCGGCGTCACCGTCCTCATCGCCGGGGCCTTCGCCTTCCTCGCCAACCGGCATCGTGACCAGGGGAGCCAGCTCATCCGGGTCTCCGGGATCCCCTCGGCCGTCTCCACCCCCCTGGCCAACCTCATGGGGCTCGCCCCGATCCCGCGCAAGCCCGCGCCCGACTTCACCCTCACCGACCAGAACGGCCACACCCTCTCGCTGTCCGCCTTCAGAGGACGCGCCGTCGTGCTGGAGTTCATGGACACCCACTGCACCGACATCTGCCCGCTCGTCTCCCAGGAGTTCGTCGACGCCTACCACGACCTCGGCCCCACCGCCTCGCAGGTGGTGTTCGTGGCGGTGAATGTGAACGGGTACCACGCCGCGGTCTCCGACGCCGCGCAGTTCTCGAGCGAGCACCAGTTGGACACCATCCCGAACTGGCACTTCTTCACCGGGCCGGTGAGCGACCTCCACCCGGTGTGGGACGCCTACGGCGTCGTGGTCCAGGCGCCCAGCCCCACCGCCGACATCATCCACTCCTCGTTCGCCTTCTTCATCGGTCCCGATGGGAGGGAGCGATATCTGGGCAACCCGACCGACGACCACACCAGCAACGGCACCGCCTACCTCCCGGCCGGGACCCTGGCCTCCTGGGGCCAGGGCATCGCGCTGGTCTCCCGGTCGATGGTCGGCCGGCCGCAGTGACCGCGCAATTCGAGCGCCGGGCACGCTGGGGTGGGCATTTGCCCGCCGGAGGCCGCCGGACCGTGCCCCGGCGTCCGGGCTCCCGGCCGGGCCCGGCGGCGAATTCCGCCCGGCTATTCCCTTCGCGGGGGTTGAGCGCGATGATGTGGCCAGGGAGGCCCGGATGGTCGCCCCGAGGGGCCGTGTCTCGGAGGGAACTCTGAAGAGGGGGAGCCCATGCTCGTTTCGAACCTGCTCGAGGGAAAAGGGACGATGGTCGCCACCACCACCAGGGAGGCGACGGTCGGCGAGGTCGTGTCCGATCTGGCCCGGCACCGTATCGGGGCGCTGGTGGTCTCCTCGGACGGCTGGCGGATCGACGGGATCGTGTCGGAGCGTGACATCGTGGCGCACCTGAGCGAGCTCCGCCCGGACTTCCTCGAGGAGCCGGTCGGATCGATCATGTCGACCGCGGTCCGGGTCTGCTCGCCGGCCGACGATGTGGAGTCGATCATGAACCTGATGACCGAGCACCGGATCCGACATGTCCCGGTGGTCGAGGATGGCCGCCTGTGCGGGATCGTCAGCATCGGTGACGTGGTCAAGAGCCGCATCCAGGAGCTCGAGAAGGACCGCAACGAGCTGATGGAGTACATCACCGCCCGTTGAGTCGGGCCCATCGGGGCCGGTCCGGCGACCGGCGGTGGGGGACGCCGGTGCCGGGCGCCGGGTGGCATCGGGTGGCACCGGGTGGCGCCGCTAGTCTCGGAAGGTGTCGATCTCGGAATGCGACGGCGCCTTCCCGGGCGGTGGCCGCCATCCCCCGACGGGCGCCGGGTCGCCATGACCGGCACCGGTGCAGCGGGCCCGGACGCTCCCGGAGACGGGATCGGGGTGGTGATCGTCGACCACGGGTCCCGGCGCGATGAGGCAAACCGGCGCCACGAGGCGTTCGTGGCGGAGTGGCGGGGGCGGGGCGGGTACCGGGCGGTGGAGCCCGCCCACATGGAGCTGGCCGAGCCCTCGATCAGCACTGCCTTCGGCGCGTGCGTGGCGGCCGGCTGCACCACCGTGGTCATCGCCCCCTACTTCCTGTGGCCGGGTAGCCACTGGGACGAGGACCTGCCGGCTCTGGCCGCCGAGGCCGCGTCCCACCATCGGGGTGTCCGGTTCCTGGTGGCCGCCCCGCTCGGTCCGCACCCCCTGTTGGCCGAGATCGTCGGACAACGCATCGACCGTTGCCTGGCCCGTGCGGCCGGCGCCGCCGACGAGTGCGAGCTCTGCGCCGGGACCGGGCGCTGTCACTGGCAGTGACGGCGCCGCCGCCGTCGGTGACCTGCCCGGTCCGGGACCGACCGGTCCGGGACCCGCGGTCGTCCCTCCCGCTCAGCTGCAGCGGTCTCCCAGCCACGGTTGCTGGCCGTCGAGGGCGTAGAGGGCCACGGCCACCGTGTCCTGGTCGGGCTTGGAAGCCGTGTTGGGCGGCACGCCGACCAGGTCGGGGCGCCCCGCCGCCTGGGCGGCGGTGTTCCAGGTCGGTTGGCTGAACTGGAACGCGCCCATGTAGAGGCCGTCGGGCGAGACCGCCTGATAGTTGCCCCCCGACTCGGCCTGGACCACGCACTGGAGGAACGGGTTGAGGGCGGGGTCCGCGGAGTTGGCGGACGCACCGGTGCCGACGGCTGGGCCCGGTCACCGCGGCGCCGGTCCCGCCGGCCCGCGGGGCACCGCTGCGACTCCCGGACCGCTGGGCGGCGGCTACCGCGGCGGCCGCCGCCGCGGCCTGGGCCCCGGCCTGGTCGGCAACCGCGGTGGCCAGCTGCCCGGTCACCTGGGACTGCAACGACTCCAGGTGGGCCTGGCTGCCGTCGGCCTGGCCGAGATCCGCGGCGCGGCGCGCCTGGTCCGACTGGTCCTGGGCCTGCTGCTGGCGGAGCGCGGCCTGGTGGGCCTGGAGCGTGCTCTGGGCGGCGCGCAGCTGGTCGAGGGCGGTGGTGATGTTCCCGACCGCGATCGTCGAGTACTCACTGGCCGCCTGCGCCGCCTCACCACCGCCGGCGAACAGGCCCGCGTCCGAGCCCGAGGACCCGCCCCCGTAGTCCATGTAGGACCTGATCGCCTGCTCCTTGACCAGGCCGGCCTTGGCGGTGATCAGCTGTTGGTCCTGCCCGATCTGCTGCCCGATCTGCCCGATCGCCTGACTGTCGGAGGCCACCTTGGCGGACGCCACGGCGTACTGCTGTTGATAGGCGCCGACCTGCAGCTGCTCCTCCACCAGTTGCTGCGCCACCGTCCGCGCCTGGGCCTGCAGATCGGTGATCTGGTCGGCCCCCGCGGGTCGGAGAGGAGTGGCCACCGCGAGGGTGGTCATCATGACGAGGGTCGAGAGGAGAAGGGCCGAGATCGTGCGCCGGCACGTCCCTCCTGCGTTTGGTCCCGCCAGCGGAGTGAACCGGGCGTAAAACACAACGGTTGTCAAACCTAGCCGCCCCCGATGGGGGAGGACAAGGCGACGGCACCCGGCCCGGAGCCGGGGAAGGGGCGTCCGTCTCCTGCGGATTCGGTGCCTGACCTGGGAGTACGTCCCTCCTCCGGCCGCCCGCCGGGGTGCGATTCGGACGAAACCGGGCGGCGCCGGAGCCGGTTCCGGAGCCCGATGCGGGTCCCGATGCGGGTCAGCGCGCCCGTCCGGAGGTCAGTCCCGCTGGGCCCTGGCCTGCCTGCGGATCAGCCGCTGCTGGGCGGCCATCAGCGTGTCCGCATCCGGCGGGGGGGCGGCCAGCCTGGCCCCACGGGGGGGCAGGGAGCCGCCCGGCAGCTCCGTGCACACGGTGTTGAACAAGGCAATGTCGGAGGGGGCGAGCGAGCTGGCCGGAAGCGCCGCCGGGCTGGAGAACGGGTTGAGCGGCGCCTTCAGTCGGGGTGGTTCGGCGAACGGCGGCCGCTCGGCCTTCAAGTCGAAGAAGTCCAGCATGTTGTGGGCGTTGGCGTCGCGGAACGTCAGCGCCGGTAGGTTCCATTTGGTCTCGACCAGCTTCAGGATCGACGTGTGGTCGAAGACCCGGTGGGACACGTAGTCCTCCTTCGACCAGGCGGACACCACACAGCACGGAACCCGGAACCCGGTGAAGTCGTAGGCCCCGGGGAAGTCGCCGGCGGCGAGGTTCGGCGGCACGTCGTCGGGTCTGACCGCGGGCCGGGGCGGGACGTGGTCGTACCATCCACCGTGCTCGTCATAGACCCAGAGCAGCGCTGTCTTCTCCCACGCAGGGCCGTTCATCACCGCTTCGACGAAGAGTGCGGCGTACGCCTCACCCACCGAGATGTCACCGCTCTCCTCGGAGAAGTTGACGTAGGGGTCCACCAGACTGAAGGCCGGCAGGTTGCCCGAGGCCGCATCGGCGAAGAACTGCGGGAGGTGGACGGACTTGCCGGGGTTGTCGAGGAAGACCGGTTCGAACAGGGCGCACGTGGGAATGTCCGGGTAGTAGTCCTTCCACGAGATGCCGTGCTGGTTGAGGCGGTCGAAGATGGTCCCGTTGGGGGCGTCGACCGGGGAGATCCCCGAGGCGTCGGTGCTGATGTCGCCGAGTGCGGTCCCGGCGATGAGGAAACGGCGGTTGGGGTAGGTCTGGGCCATCACCGAGGAGAAGTAGCGGTCACCGATCGGGAACCGCCTGGCCATCGAGTGGTAGAAGGGAAGGTCCTCCTCCTCCCAGTATCCCATGGCCGCCCCGCCGCAACCCTTGACGAAGCCCATGTTGGTGCCGTCGTCCCAACAGATGTGGGATGCGTTCCACGACTGGCTGATGCCCGAGTCGCTCTCACCGCAGGTATTGGGATTGTGGAACGACCGGACGAAGCCGCCGGCGGGGTCCGGGTTGTAATTGACCGGCCCGCCCTCCCGTCCGGGGGTGAGTCCGTCGCCCCGACCGAGGGTGCCCAGGTGGTCGTCGAACGAGTGGTTCTCCATCATCAGGACCACGATGTGCTCGATCTGGGGCAGGGTGTCGGTCCCCTCGGGGAGCGACGGGTAGGGCAGTGACCCGGGCCGGAGGAGGGAGCCGCCCGGCCCGAGGCCGGACACGGTGGCGGCATAGGCGTCGCTCCCCACCGAGGCGCGCACGCCCGCGGCCGCCAGTCCCGTCGCCACCGAGCCGGCCAGCAGCGTCCGGCGGGAGATCCGCCGCGGGGCGGCGGGCCGTCGGCCCCCTTGCGTCTCTTCGGTCACCGTGCCCAACGCTATCCCGGCCGGCCGCCGGGCACACCCGACCGTCGCCGTTCCGCGGCGCGGGCATCCCCGGCCGCCGATGAACCCCGAGGCGGCGCTGGTACTGTCGGCCCATGCAGTCCGGGACCCGCCCATGATCGAGGCGGCCGGCCTCTCGAAGAACTACGGACGGACCCGCGCCGTCGACGGTCTCAGCTTCGAGGTCCGACCCGGGGTGGTGACCGGGTTCCTCGGCCCCAACGGCTCGGGGAAGTCGACCACCATGCGGATGGTGCTGGGGCTCGACCGGCCCACCGCCGGCACGGTCACCGTCGACGGCCGCCACTACCACGATCTGAAGTGGCCGTTGCGCGAGGTCGGAGCGCTCCTCGAGGCCAACGCCATCCACCCGGGACGATCCGCCCGCAACCACCTGCTGGGCCTGGCCCAGAGCAACGCCATCCCCGCCGTCCGCGTCGACGAGGTCCTCGGGCTGGTCGGCCTGGACGCGGTGGCCGGGCGCAAGGCGGGGAAGTTCTCCCTCGGCATGAGCCAGCGCCTCGGGATCGCATCGGCCCTGCTGGGTGACCCGGGCGTTCTGCTCTTCGACGAGCCGGTAAACGGCCTGGACCCGGAAGGGATCCTCTGGGTGCGGACCCTGCTCCAATCCCTGGCCGCCGAGGGCCGGACGGTCTTCGTCTCGAGCCATCTGATGAGTGAGATGGCCCTGACCGCCACCGACCTGGTGGTGATCGGTCGCGGCCGGCTCATCGCCGACACCACGGTGGACGACTTCATCAACTCCAACACGGAGGCGACGGTGCTCGTCCGGTCGCCCGAGGTCGACCGGTTGGCGGGCGTGCTCACCTCGATCGGTGCGTCCGTGGCCGACGGCGGCAACGGAGCGCTGTTGGTGACCAAGGCGTTCCCCTCCGTGATCGGCGACGCCGCCCACACCGCGGGCATCGCGCTGCACGAGCTGACACCCCAGCAGGCCAGCCTCGAGCAGGTGTTCATGGACCTCACCTCGGACGCGGTCGACTTTCACGGGGGCAAAGCCCGGACCACCGACCAGGTGTCCTCATGACCACCGTCACCCTGCCCCTTCCACCGACCGGGACCGGTCGTGCCGGCTTCCGGCACGCCGTCCGCTCCGAATGGACCAAGCTGCGCTCGGTGCGGTCGACCTGGATCGCCCTGGTCGTCGTCGTGGTCGCCGGCATCGGCCTCTCGGCCCTGGTCTCCAACATCGAGGCCGGGCGCTGGGCCGGTCTGGGCCCGGGTGATCGGGCCCAGTTCGACCCGGTCCGGTTCTCCCAGACCGGCGTGTTCATCTCCCAGTTCGTCGTCGGCGTCATCGGAGCGCTGATCGTGACCTCGGAGTACTCGACCGGTTCGATCCGGACCACGCTGGCCAGCATGCCGCGCCGGACGACGGTGCTGGCCGCCAAGGGGTCGGTGATCGCCGCGGTGATCTTCGTGGTCACCGAGATCACCGCCTTCATCTCGTTCTTCGTGAGCCAGGCCGTGCTGACCGCCCACGGCGGAAAGGCGCTGCCCGCCGGCAGCTCGATCGTGACCCAGGTGCGCAGCCCGGTCATCCCGGTGGTGACCATCACCGACAGCGGGGCGTTGCGGGCCGTATTCCTGTGCGGCGTGTACCTGACCCTGCTGACCCTGATCGCCGTCGGGATCGGGTTCGCCCTCCGCCACACGGCCGGTGCGATCTCGCTCTACGTCGGGCTGCTCCTGGTCATCCCGCTGGTCATCCAGATCCTCCCGTCGAGCATCAGCGGCTCGATAGAGAAGTTCCTGCCCTCCAACCTGGGCCTGGCCATGGTCGTGGTCACCACCCGCAAGACCGACTTCGCAGGCGTGCTGCTCACGCCGTGGGCGGCGACAGGCCTGCTGGCGCTCTACGCCGCCGGCGCGGTGGTGCTCGGCGCCTGGGCCCTCCTCCGTCGGGACGCCTGAGCCGGCCTGGTCGCACCCTTCCCGGTCACCCGAGGAGCTCCTCGCCCAGCAGATCCATCAGCAGGGCATCGTGCCACGAGCCGTCGGGCCCGCGTTCGCTGCGGCGTCGGATGCCGACCGGTCGGAAGCCGACCTTCGAGTAGCACCGGATGGCGGCCTGGTTGTCGGCGGCCGGGTCGATCTCCAGTCGGTGATGGCCGTGGGCCTCGATGAGATGGCGGGCGAGGGTCCGGACCGCGTCCTCACCGACGCCGCGTCCATGGACGGCCGGATCGACGTAGAGGTCGATTTCGGCGTGCCGGTAGTCGGGCTCCTCCTCGGCGGACCACTGGATCCACCCGACCACCCGGCCGCCGAGCTCGATGACGTAGGGCGTCGTGTGGGGCTCCGCCAGATCCGCTTCGATGGCAGCGACCAGGTCGGCACCACCGCGCCAGCAGCGCGTAGACCTCCGGTGTCCGGCGGATCGGCAACAGGTCGGCTACGTCGGCCCGTGCGGCCGGGCGCAGCCGGACCCGGACCCCCTCCAGTGTCGGCAGGCCTGCATTCGCCACTTCCGAGAGCGTAGGTCGGGGGCGGGCCGGGGCGTGTGCCCTCAGGCGCCGCCCGACCCGACACGGACGCGGACGGCAGCGCCCGGTGGAGCCGACACCGAGCCGGGGTGGATGATGGAAGCGAGGGCCTCGACGCCGTCGACCAGTCGGGGTCCCGGTCTCACGAAGGCGGCGTCGGCATCCACGGCCCACACCGGGACGGCGCCCGGCAGGGACCCGGAGCCGGCCAGCTCCTCGGCCAGCATCCGGGCACCGTCGAGGCGGTACCCGCAGGGCGCCACCACGACGAGGTCGGGGGCGGCGGTCTCCACGTCCTCGAAGGTCACCTGTCTCGACCGCTCCCCGGAGCGGCCGAGGACCGGCTCGCCACCGGCGGCGGCCACCATGTCCGGCACCCAGTGACCCGAGGAGAACGGCGGATCGGTCCACTCGAGGACGGCGACCGCCGGCCGGGGGCGTCCCACCACGGCCGAGGCCACCCGGTCGAGGCGGGCGGTCAGCTCGCTGGTGAGCCGAACCGCGGCGGTCCCGTGGCCGGTGGCCCGGCCGACCGCCTCCACCGAGGCGAAGACCTCGCCCAGGGTCATCGGGTCCAAGGTCAGGACCCCCGCGTCGCAGCCCAGATGTTCGAGCGCGGCACCCACCTCCTCGATGTCGACGGCGCACACCGCGCAGAGGTCCTGGGTCACGACCAGGTCGGGATCCAGCCCCTGGAGGGCTCCCCGGTCGAGGGTGTAGAGGTCCTCGCCCGCGGCGATCCGGGCCCGGACCACCGCATCGATCTCGGATGGGGTGAGGCCCTCGGGAAGGGCCGTGGTGGACACGACCCGGCGGCGGCGCGCCTCTTCGGGGTAGTCGCACTCGAAGGTAACGCCGACCACGTCGTCCCCCACGCCCACCGCGAAGAGGATTTCGGTGGCCGAGGGGAGGAGGGAGACGATGCGCACCCATGCCACGCTACCAATCCGACCTGGGGCCGAGGCCGGTGACGGCTGCTCGGAGGGACGGGGATCCGGAGCCGTCGAGATGTTCGGGCGAACAGCTTCGCGGCCTCTGTCGCTGTCGCTGTCGTCGACGCCGGCGAACGGCGCCCCCGACGGCCGCCTCCAACCGGGCCCGCGGGCCGGGACGACTCCTGGGGGGCCCGCCCGCGGGCCCGACCGGGGCTAGACCAGACGCCGGTCGGTGGCCCACCGGGTGAGCTCGTGCCGTGTCGACAGCTGGAGCTTTCGCAGCACCGACGAGACATGGGACTCCACGGTCTTGGCCGAGATGGCCAGGTCCCGGGCCACCTCCTTGTAGGTGTACCCGCGGGCGATCAGCCGCAGCACCTCGCGCTCGCGGGGTGAGAGCTGGTCCAGCTCCGGATCGACGCCGGCGGCCATCTCGGCTCCGGCACCGCCGGCGAAGGCATCGAGGACGAAGCCGGCCAGGCGGGGCGAGAACACCGCATCGCCGGCACCCACCCGGTAGACCGCCTGCAGCAGCTCTCCGCCCGAGATGGTCTTCGTGACGTAACCCCGGGCCCCGGACCGGATGACCGCGATGACGTCCTCGGGGGCGTCGGACACCGACAGGGCCAGGAACTGCACCTCGGGATGGTGCGGCATCACCCCCTGCAGCACGGCACGCCCTCCCCCTCCGGGAAGGTGGACGTCGAGCAGGACGACGTCGGGGACCCGTTCGTTGATGAGCTCGATCGCCGAATCGGCGTCGTCGGCCTCCCCGACGACCTCGACCGCGTGCCCCAGCTCGGTCCGCACCCCGGACCGGAACATGGCATGGTCGTCGACCAGGAAGATACGCGGCCGGGCCGGGTCGCTCATCTGACCAGCTCCTGTCGGGGCATCGTCAGCTCGACCTCGGCGCCTTCGCCCGGAGACGAGCGGATGACCGCCGATCCCCCGAACCGGGCCATGCGGGCCCGGATCGACCGGGCGATGCCCTGGCGGTCACCGGGCACGGCCCCGGGGTCGAATCCGTGGCCACGGTCGCGGACGAAGAGCATGACGGCGTCCCGCTCGACCTCGGCGTAGATGGACACCTGGCCGGCCCCGGACCACTTGGCCGCGTTGACCGCGGCCTCCCGGCACGCATCCAGGAGGGCGCGGAGCCTCTCGGTCAGTTCGCAGTCACCGACGACCACGACCTGGACGGTGATGCCGTGGTCCGCCTCGATCTGGCGCTGGAGCAGACCGATGCCGTCGGCCAGGGTCACCGCCTCGTCGCCGATGGTGCCCGGCGGGCGGCCCTCGAACAGCCAGGAGCGGAGCTCCCGCTCCTGGGAGCGGGCCAGGCGCACCACGTCCCGGGGATCGTCGGCCGACCGTTGGATCAGGGCCAGGGTCTGGAGGACGGAGTCGTGCACATGGGCCGCCATCTGGGCCCGCTCCTCGGCCATGGCCCGGGCCTGGCGCTCCGACATCAGGTCGCGCACCAGGCTGAGCCACCAGGGACCGAAGACGACCACGATGGCCGCGATGACCAACAGGGCGCCGCCCACCGGGCGGAGCGCGGCGCTGGTGGTGTGGCCCAGGATCAGGACCAGGAGTCCCCCGACGCCGAGGACGAAGCCGATCAGCACCCGCAGGGCCAGCGACCAGCGGGAGTGGCGGTCGGCACCGCTGTGGAGCATGGGGAGGAGATCGTCGTTGATCCACACCCGCTCCTCGTCGCCGGCATTCCGGTGGATCAGGATGGCCAGAGCGGCGGCGAGGAGGACAGGCCAGCTGAACGACCCCAGATAGCCGATGTGGAGCGCGGCCGCCACCAGCTGCACGACCACGAGCACAGGGATGAAGGAGACGACCAGCCGGATGCCCCGCCAGTCGGTGACCGCCCGGGAGAAGATCGTCGTCGTCTCGTCCCCGAGGGGCAGGAGCAGCCAGGCCAGGGCGTAGACCAGCACGCCGATGCCGCTCCCGAGCGACAGGAGCACGAACCCGATCCGCACCAGCGTGACGTCGATGCCGGTGGCCCGGGACAGGCCTCCGCAGACACCGGCCAGGACCCGGGCGTCCGGGCTTCTGCGGACCGGGCCGCGGTGACGGTGGGAGCGACGGCCGCCACGGCGATGCTGCTTCCACTCGCCGTGGAGGCCCGTCCACTCGGCCGGCCCCCATGACGGGTGGCGCCGAGCGGAGCCCCCGGGGTATCGGGCGCTCTCGTCGACAGCCTCCCGGAGGGGCTCCTCGGGCACATCGGCCCCAGGGTCGGTGGTTGCGGCCATGACCGATTTTCGCGCACCCGGGTACCGGCGGCCATCGGGGATGACCCTGAGCCGTGCCGGTCCCGGGTCGGGGTCCGACCAGGGTCATACCGGATTTCATTCCGTCCGACGACGGTTCAGGCTGGGACCATGGAACAACCCGCCCCTCACAGCACCGGATCGGGGCCGACGGACGACAGTCCCGACGGGCCCCACCCCGAGACCGCCGCGCCGGCCTCCCGAGAGCCCCGCCTCCACCGCTGTCGGGAGCAGCGGATGCTGGCCGGGGTCGCCTCCGGACTGGCCGACTACCTCGACGTCGACCCCATGGTGGTGCGCATCGGGTTCGTCGCCCTCGCCCTCCTGGGGGGGCTCGCCGTGCCCCTGTACCTGGCGGGCTGGGCGCTGATCCCCGAAGAGGGCGCCGACCTGTCGGTGGCCGAGGAGCTGCTGGCCCGGGAATGGGCCCGCTGAGCGTCGTCGCACTCGTCGCACCCGACCTACCCGAGAGGACACCGACCATGCACTACCGATGGGACCCCCCCTACCCGAGCCACCGGCACTGGACGGGCCCGGCCGCCGACCCCGGACTCCGGGCGTCGGATGCGGAGCGCAACGAGGTGGCCGAGCGGCTCTCCCGTCACTTCGCCGACGGCCGGCTCGACCAGGCCGAGTTCAAGGTGCGTCTCGACAAGGCCATGGGGGCGACGACCCGAGGCGACCTCCAGGGACTGTTCGACGACCTCCCCCGGCTGGCCGACGAGCCACCGCCGCCCCGGTCCCGGCGCCGGCGGCTGGTCCCCCTCCTGGTGATCGTGGCGCTGGTGGCCGTGGTCGGCGACGCCACCTTCTCCATGGTCCACGTGCCGTGGCTGCTGCTGGCCCTGGTCGGCGTCTTCCTGTGGTACCGCTCCGACCGCCGCGCCCACCGCTCCGCCCCCGAGATCGGACGGTAGCGCCGCCCGCCGGCCGACGCGGTGGCGCCCGGCGCGGTCACGGGCCGACCGCTCAGCGCATGGCCGGTACCCCGTGCTCCCATCGGGAGTCGTCGGAGGTCTCGAACTCGGGCCCCGGCCCGTGGGTCGGCCCGATCTGCTCGCCGGGCACGTCGTGCCTCGATGCCCGGATGAGCCCGGCGGAGGCGCCGGCGGCGAGCAGCAGGAGCAGGGCGCTCACGGTGAACGCGGTCGTGTAACCGTGGACGACGGCGGTCCGGGCCTCGGCGCGGGTATGCGCGTGACCGGCCAGGAAGGTCGCCGCCGCCGAGGCCGCGATGGTGTTGAGCAGGGCGGTGCCGAGCGAGCTCCCGACCTGCTGGGTGGTGTTCACCAGGGCGCTGGCCACCCCGGCGTCCTTCGGATCCACGCCGATGAGGGCGGTGCTGCTCATCGGGACGAAGGCCGTGCCCATGCCCAGGCTGACGATGACCTCGGGCAGGAGGACGTGGGCGGCGTAGGTGCTGTCGACCCCCAGGCGGGTGAACCACAGGAGCCCGGCCGAGCCGAGGAGCAGGCCGGCGACCATCAGGGGACGCGGGCCGAACCTCGGGAGGAGGCGGCTGGACAGCGCCGCGCCGGCGATGATCCCGCCGGAGAACGGGAGGAAGGCGAACCCGGTCCGGAGCGCCGAGTAGCCGAGGGTGCCCTGGAAGAAATAGGTGAGGAACAAGAAGGTGCCCAGCATGGCGCTCCCCACCAGCAGTGCGGCCAGGTAGGCACCGCCGCGGTTGCGGTCGAGCACCACCCGCAGGGGCAACAGCGGGTGGGGGGAGCGCATCTCGACCACCACGAAGGCGGCGAGCATGGCCACGGCCCCGGTCAACATGGCCACGGTCAGGGGCGACGCCCATCCGTCGGTGCCCGCGGTGGTGAACCCATAGACCAGCAGGAACAGGCCTGCGGTCACGGTCACGGCACCGGGGAGGTCGTAGCCGGACCGCGAGTCGGCCCGGCTCTCGTTGAGGAACCGGTTGGCCGCCGCCGCCGCGATCAGGGCAATGGGCACGTTGATGAGCAGCGTCCACCGCCACGATGCGAGCTGGGTGAGCGTCCCTCCGAGGACCAGGCCGATGGCGGCGCCCCCTCCGGCGATGCCCCCGTAGACGCCGAAGGCCCTGGCCCTCTCGCGCGGCTCGGTGAACGTGACGGTCAGCAGCGAGAGGGCGGCGGGGGCCATGACCGCGGCGAAGGCACCCTGCAGGGCGCGGGCGCCGAAGAGCATGGCCGGGTCCTGGGCCAGGCCGCCGAGGGCGGAGGCGGCCGCGAACCCGAGCAGACCGACGAAGAACATCCGTCGCCGGCCCAGGTAGTCGGCAATCCGCCCGCCGAGCAGGAGGAGGCTGCCGAAGGCCAGGGTGTAGGCGCTCATCACCCACTGCCGGTCGGCCACGGAGATATGGAGCGCCCGCTGCGCAGAGGGCAGGGCCACGATGACGACCGAGGCATCGAGCACGATCATCAGCTGGGCCACTGCGATCACGGCCAGGGCCCAGAAGCGCCGTGGGTCCGGACCCTCCTCCTCGGTCGGCTGCGGCTGTGCCGGGGCCAGCTCCGTGGTCGTCATCAACTGCCTCCTTGTGCGGCCCGGCGGGGTGCGGCCCCCGCTCCTGTGGGGGGGCCGGGCCCTGGCCTGGTCGGAAAGAACTCGCTATAGTCGGAACAGGAGTTCCGGTTACCAGTCACTATACGGAACGATAGTTCCGGTTGTCAACCCGGTCAGGCAGGTTCTCCCGATGACCGGCCGTGAGGACGAGCCGTTTCGATGAGCAGGCGGACGATGAGCAGGCGGACGATGAGCAGGCGGACGAAGAGCAGGGGGATGATGTGACCAAGGGTGCCGGTGTGGCCGAGGCCGTGGACGGCGACCGGGACCCGTCCGAGGGCGAAGGGGATGGTCGACCGATGCGTGCCGACGCCCTGCGGAACCGTCGGCGAATCCTGGAGGCGGCCGAGGAGGTGTTCGCCGACCGAGGCGTGTCGGCGCCGGTCGACCTGGTGGCCGAGCGGGCCGGGGTCGGAGTGGGGACCCTCTATCGACACTTCCCCACCAAAGAGGCGCTCTTCGAGGCCATCGTCCTGACCAGGCTGGAGGAACTGGTTGCGGAAGCCAGCGCAGGCGGGGACGCGGACGATGCCGGCGAGGTCTTCTTCTCGTTCCTCCGGAAGTTCGCGGGCAAGGTCTCGAACAAGCACGACCTGGTCGACGCCCTCGGCGCCCAGGGCATCGACATCAAGTCGCGTTGTTCCGAGCGCTTCGATGAGCTGCAGTCCGGTGTCGAGCGGATGCTGCGGCGGGCCGAGGAGGCCGGGGCGGTGCGCGACGGTGTGACCACCCCGGAGGTGCTCGGCCTGGTGGTCGGTGTCTGCAAGGCGGCGGAGCAGTCGAAGCTGGACGGGCATTCCAGCGAGCGGATGGTCGACATCGTCTGTGACGGGCTCCGGCCGGGCCCGACCGGGTGATTCCCTCAGGCCGGCGGTGTGGACCGCCCGGTCAGGGGACGAGGTCCACTCGGATGCGGTAGCTCGGGCGGTCGCAGCCCGTCCCGGCACAGACGACCGAGACGGCCGCCGTGCCGGATCCGGCTGCGGGGACGAATTCGGTCGTCGTGGTGCGATGGGCACCCGAGGCGGTCGACCGGCGCTTCAGGGCGGTACCCGATACGACCCTCGGGATGCCCCAGCGCTCGGTGGCCGACGACCTCAGGCTGAACCGGAGGACCCCGTCGACGGGCAGGCTCACCGAGCTGGCGGCGGCCGTGCCGGCCGGGCGGTCCTCACGCGGGCCCGGTGTGGGCGGCGGTGCCGCGTCCGGGGCCCCCGGGCTGCCGGGTCCGGTCTCGAGGGCGGGACCGTCGAGGCAGACCGAGTCGGGCGGGCATCCGTTGCCGGTGGCGGTCCGGGGAGAGAGATGCGGCGCGTTCGCCGTGCTGGTGGTGCCGGCGCCTGGCCGGCCGGTGCCCGGCCGGACGGGGGTGGGTGTGGACGACGACGCCCGGGCTCCGGTGTGGGCCGCCGGCCTGATGATCAGCAGCGAGACGCCGAGGGCGAGGACCACCACCACTGCGATCCGCCCGCCGTGCAGCCGACGGTGGCGCCGCGCCTGGCGTGCGGCCCGCCTGCCGACCTCGGTCCGGAAATGGTCCATGGACGCCGACGGCGGGGGAACCTCGGGGTCACGCATCGGCGATCTCCCGCAACTCCCCGTCGGTCAGCTCCCGTCGCAGGGCGGCGAGCCCCCGCGAGGCGTGCTGCTTGACCGATCCGGTCGAGCAGCCGAGCGCGGAGGCGATCTCCTGCTCGCTCAGATCCAAGAAGTAGCGCAACGCAACCACTTCCCGCTGGCGTTTCGGCAGTTTGACCAGGGCCTGTCGGAGCGCGAACTCGTCCTCGGCCCGGGAGGCGGGCTCACCGGTGCGGGCGGCGTTGTCGTGGCGCCGACGTCGCTGGACCCGCCTCCACTGGTCGATGGCCCGGTGGACCGCCACGGTGACCACCCATCCGTCGGGCCGGGGGTCCAGCCGGTGCCACTGTCGGAGCGCACTCGCCATGGTGTCCATCGCCACGTCCTCGGCATCCTCACGGCTCCTCAAGATCTGGAAGCTGGCCCTGTAGGCGCGCAGGAACAGACGCTCGAAGGCGTCGTCGAACCCCTCGGCGCTGTCCTCCTCGGTTCGGGGTGCCTCGTTGTCCTCGTCCGCTTCGGGTGCCTCAGAGATCACGCTTCATCACCACGGATACGAACGGCAGGCGTGCCAGGTTGACACGTCCGGTCGGGTCCGGTCGGGCCCGACCGGGTCGGGGCCGTCGGCGATCCCGGGGTGCGGGTGCACCGGCGACGCGATCTGGGATGGCAGGATGGCCCCGTCACCGGCCCGGCCCGGTACGAGAGGATGCACCCTGCGCAGGACCGCCACCGTCTCATTCTGGGCCGCCACGGTCGGCGCCCTGGTCGCTGTCGTCGCCGCCGCCATGGCGGCCGCCTCGCCTCCTGCCCCGGGCGCCCAGGGCCCGGTCCCGGTGGTGGCGCCGTCACCCCCTTCGGTCAGGTCACCGCTGATCGGTGCGTACTACTCCGATTGGTTCCCGGCCAACGCGGCCCAGGGGACCCTGCGCCAGCACCTCGTCCCCCGGCAGGGGGCCGATCCGGCGAAGGTGGACTCCGCCGATCCCCGGGTGGCCGAGCAGGCCATCGGGCAGGCGGCGGCGAGCGGCATCGGGTTCTTCGCCCTGGACTGGTGGCCGTCGAGGCCGAAGCAGAACGAGGCGGTCGACGCCTTCGTGCGGGCCCGCAACCTGAGCGACATCAAGTTCTGCTTCCTCTACGAGACGTGGGACCTCGGGTTCGACGCCGGCCACGAGTCCACACCGGTGACCGCGCCGCTCGAGGCACGGTTCGACCACGATCTGCTGGCTCTGGCCGAGAAGTACTTCGCCAATCCCAGCTACCTGAGGATCGGCGGGCGCCCCGTCGTGGTCCTCTACCTGACCCGGACCCTCACCGGCGACGTCACCGGGATGATGACCGGGGCCCGCAGTCTCCTGAAGGCCCACGGGTACGACCCGTTCATCATCGGCGACGAAGTGCTGTGGCGGGTGACGGCGGTGGCCACCCCCGGAGGGACCCCGGAGCTCACCACGGCCCCGCAGGTTTCGCGCATCGACCTCTTCGACGCGGTCACCGCCTACTCCCTCTATTCCGGGGGCCCGCCGGACCCCCTGAGTCCGCAGGCGGACTTCGAGAACTATCCGGGCGCTACCACGATCGTGCCCGACGAGGTCGGCCTGTACCGGCGGTACCGGGCCGCGACCATGGGGCGTGTACCGGTCGTCCCCGACGTGACGCCGGGTCTGAACACCCGGGGCGTCCGGCTCTCGGTGGACGAGCACGCCCAGCCGCGCCAGTGGCTGCCGGGGGCGTCCCCCGGCAGCACCCTGTCCCAGTACCTCGAACAGATCGCCACCCCGGTGCTCGATCCCTCGCTCCCCATGGTGTTCGTCACCAGCTGGAACGAGTGGAACGAGGACACCGCCGTCCAGCCCGTCGGCGGAGTGGCGACGTCGAAGGACGACTCTCCGACCGGGAACGACTACACCCAGGGCTACACCTACGGGGGCGAGGGGCGGGTGGACCTCGACGTCATCCGGAACTACGCCGACGTCGCCTGGGGGAGGATCACCGGTCCGGGCGGCAGGCCCGTGCCCCATCGGGAGGTCGTCGAGACCGCCGGCGGGAGGCCGGTCGCCGCCAGCCGCACCGACGCCGCCGGCTGGTACGTCATGCCGCGGTCCGGCCGGTGCCCGGCCGCCCTGGCCGTGGAGACGACCGGGGATCTCCACCGGTTCACCTGTTCGGGCACCGAGGCCCGGCGGGTGGACCTCCACATCTAGCCCGATCCGCCCCCGACGGGTCGACGGCTGCCGCCCGCCCCCCGGGGCGGGGCCATCGACGACCTGAGTATCATCGGGCCATGGGGCCTGCGGGCCGCATCGGGGGGCACCTCCGACCACCGGGTCACCGTGCCCGACGGCCGGCCCACCGGCTGTCAATCCGGCAATGAACAAGAGCCCTGGGGGGATTCCGTGCTCGGTCGACGATCGACGACGTTGCTCATCGGACTCACGGTCGCCGTCGCCCTGGCGACCGTCGGCCCGGCGGAGGCGGGTACGGCCGCCGGCGGGTCGTCGACGGCCCCCGCTCCGGCCGGGTTCACCGGACACGGCTCGATCGGCCAGGCCTATGTGCTCGGTGCCCCCCCGGGGACGGGCCTCGAACTGGTCGATGCCGCCGGAGCGCGGGTGGGTGGCGGAACAGCCGACCGCCTGGGCAGTCTCATCGTCCGCGACGTGCCCCCCGGGCCGGGGTACCGGTTCCGGTCCGTCGGGGGACCCCGTCCCACCGCCACCGCCGGCTTCCGCGTCCTGTCGACCACCGACACCCCGCCCGGGTCCCTCTACTCCGGCCAGCAGATGGTGGCCGGACTCAACTACATCACCATGCGGGACGGGGTGAAGCTGGCGGCCACCGTGCGGCTCCCGCCGGGCAAGACGCTGGCCGACGGTCCGTTCCCCACGGTGATCGAGGAGTCGGGCTACGCCATCGCAGCTCCCCACAGCCTGATCGACGCCGTGCTCCACCTCAACGGCGAGTCGACCTCGGACCCGCTGGTCCCCGACATGGCCACCGCGGTCGGATCCCTGCTCGCCCCCCTCCTGGGCTACGCCACCGTCAGCCTGCAGATGCGGGGGACGGGGTGCTCGGGCGGGGCGTTCGACCTCTTCGGCCTGCCCACCACCTACGACGGCTACGACGCCGTCCAGACCGTGGCCTCCCAGCCCTGGGTGGCCCACCACAAGGTCGGCATGGTGGGGATCTCGTTCTCCGGGATCTCCCAGCTGTTCGTGGCCGGCACCCGGCCCCCCGGGCTGGCCGCCGTCGCCCCGATGAGCCTGACCGACGACCTGTACTCCACGGGCTTCCCCGGCGGCATGTACAACAGCGGGTTCGCCGGGAGCTGGCTGGCCCAGCGCATCGCCGACGCCCAGCCCGCTCCACAGGGCGGCCAGCAGTACGCGCGGGTCCTGATCCAACAGGGCGACCAGCAGTGCCTGGCCGACCAGGCCCTGCACCTCCAGGTCCAGGACCTTCAGGCACTGTTGCAGCAGGCGAGCCACCGGGTGCCCTCGCTCTACGACCAGCGGTCCCCCTCGACCTGGGCCAAGCGGGCCGAGGTCCCCGTGTTCGTCTCGGGCGCCTTCCAGGACGAGCAGACCGGAGGGCAGTGGCCGGCGATCATCGGCGATCTGGCTCATGACCCCCACGTGTGGGCGACCGTGGTCAACGGGACCCACGTCGACTCGCTCGGGCCGGGCACCATCTCCCGCTGGATCGAGTTCCTCGACCTGTACGTCGCCGATGAGGTGCCAGTCACCCCCCCCGTCCTACAGGTGCTGGCCGCCCAGCTCTACCAGCAGCTGGCCGGGGCCCCCTCTGGCCCCGTCCCCGCCCTCGACTTCACCGGTGCGCCGTCGCTGGCCGCCGCCCGGGCCGGCTTCGAAGCACAGCCGCGGGTCCGGGTGCTCCTCGACAACGGGGGTGGCAGCGCCGGCCCGGGAGCCATGCAGCCGGTGTGGAGCGCGGACTTCACCTCCTGGCCCCCGCCCTCGGCGAAGGCCACCGCATGGCGCTTCGGTCCCGGCGGGACCCTCCTCGAGTCCCGGCCGTCAGAATCGTCGGTTTCGTTCCGACCCGACCCGTCGGCCCGCCCGGCCACCGACCTCCCCGCCTCGGGGAACGTGTGGGCCGCCCTCCCGCCCTACGACTGGGCTCCGGTCACCGGCTCGGACGGGCTGGGCTTCATTTCGCCACCGCTGGCCCACGACGTCGTGGTGATCGGGCCGGCCAGCGTGGATCTCCGGCTGAAGAGCACGGCCGCCGACACCGACCTCCAGGCCACGGTGTCGGAGGTCCGCCCGGACGGGAAGGAGCTCTTCGTGCAGACCGGGGAGCTCCGGGCCAGCGACCGAGCCCTCGACCAGCGGTCCTCCACCGCCACCCACCCGGTCCCCACCTACGCGGCCGACACGGCGAAACCCCTGCCGAGCGGGCGCTTCACCGAGGTGCGGATCCCGATCCTCCCGTTCGGATACGCCTTCCGGGCCGGGTCGCGGATCCGGGTCACCATCACCGCCCCCGGAGGGGACCGCCCGGTGTGGCAGTTCGACACCTTCCCCACCGGTGGGACGGTGACCGACACGGTGCGGTTGGGAGGGGAGTCCCCGTCGGCCCTGGTGCTCTCGGTCGTCCCGGGGATCAGCCCGCCCGACCCGCAGCCGGCCTGTCCATCCCTCCGCGGTCAGCCGTGCCGTGACTTCGTCGCCGCCGGCAATGGAGGCTGACGACCGCGGGGCGGGAGACCGGCCACCGTCGTGGGCCCCGGCCTCGGTCGGATCGGCCTACCGGCACCGGCCCGCCGGTGACGGGGACCTGGTCTCGGGCCGGTCGTGGGAGCGGCTCCTCGCCTCGCTGGCCCGGGCGGGGTCGGTGCTCCGCTCCGGCCGGGCGCCACAGGAGGAGACCGACCAGGCGGCGGGTTACCGCCACCTGCTCGTCATGCTGGCCCTCGGCATCGACGAAGGACTCCGTGGCTCGGACCCGTACCGGCCCCGGTTCGCCCCGGGCAACGTCGACAATGTCCTCAAGTGGGGGATGGACTGCCCGGACGCCGCCTACAGCGGGTCGGCCGTCCGCGGCGACGCCACCTATCGGGTTCGGGGCCGGCGCAACACGGTCCGCTATCTGGGCTTCCAGGTCATGGGGGGCATGGCCACCACCGCCAACGTGGTGGCCGACGATCTCGAACTCGACGATGACGGGCAATTCGAGCTGGTGCTCTCGGCCACCGAGCACCCGGGCAATTGGCTGCCACTGGCCGAAAGCAGCTCGTCACTGGTGGTGCGCCAGTTCTTCTACGACTGGAGCGGTGAGACGCCGGCCGAGCTGTCGATCGAGTGCACGGGCCGTCCGCCTGCTGGTGTCGGGGACCATGTGCAGGCGCCGCTCTCCGCGGTCGGGGTGGGAGGCCAACTCGAAGCGTTGGGCGAGTTCATCGAGGCCAGCCTCGAATTCTGGCTGGGGGTGGAAGAGGCCGGCCGGGCTCAGGGCGTCAACTGTTTCCGGGAGCCGGCCGCCCTCACCGGGATGGGGGCTGCGGCGGAGAACGTGAGCACATGGGGGTCGTGGAGCCTGGAGGACCACCAGTCGCTGGTCATCGAGGTCGTGCCGCCCGAGGCCCTCTACTGGAGTATCTCCCTCGGCACCTTCTGGTGGGAGACGGTCGAGTACGCCGAGCGCCAGTCGAGCCTCAACGGGCACCAGGCGGTGCTCGATCCCGACGGGGTCTTCCGGGCCGTCGTTGCCCACTCGGATCCGGGGATCGTCAACTGGCTCGACACCGGGGGCAACCATCACGGGGCGATGATCTTCCGGTGGTTGCGTGCCGACCACGCACCGGTCCCCACGGTCCGGGTGGTCCCCACCGCCGAGCTGCAGTCCGCCCTCCCCCCGGGGGTCCGTACCGTCGAGCCGAAGAACGACAGAGGGTGCTCGAAGCCCGCCGTGCGGCGGTGCACCGGCGATTCCCGCGCTGAGGAGGAAGACCGTGGATCTCGGAATGCAGGACGCAACGGCGGTTGTCACCGGAGGCTCGAAGGGGATGGGCCGGGCCATCGCCGAGCGACTGGCGGCCGAGGGAGCGGAGGTGGCCGTCCTGGCGCGGGGCCGGGAGGCGCTCGACGACACGGTGGAAGCCCTGCGCGGCGCCGGCAGCGCCGGCGCGCTGGGGATCTCGGTCGACGTGACCGACCGGGCGCAGGTCGACCGGGCCTTCTCCGAGCTGGGCCGGCGATGGGGCTCGCTCAACGTGCTCGTCAACACGCTCGGGCCGGGCGCCGGCCGCTTCGAACAGCTGGAGGACGGCGACTGGGACGCCACGTTCGACCTGGGCGTGATGGCCGCGGTGCGCTGCGTCCGGGCGGGACTTCCCCTGCTGCGGCGGGCCCCGTGGGCGAGGATCGTCAACGTGTCGGCACACTCCACCCAACGGCAGAGCCCCATGATCGTGGCCTACACGGCGGCCAAGGCCGCACTCACCAGCGTGTCGAAGAACCTGTCCAAGTCCCTGGCCCCCGAGGGGATCCTGGTCAACACGGTCAGCCCGGGCTCGATCGTGACCGCCAGCTTCAGCGAGGGTCTCCGGGACGTCTTCGAGGAGGAGGGACTCGACGCCACCGACCCCCATGACGTCATGAAGTGGATCGACGAGCACTT
This sequence comes from uncultured Acidimicrobiales bacterium, assembly GCA_963806285.1. GTDB lineage: Bacteria > Actinomycetota > Acidimicrobiia > Acidimicrobiales > RAAP-2 > Bog-756. Next base: position 20,962 of record CAWDXJ010000011.1, on the reverse strand, counting down.
CCACCAGCCGGCCGACCTGGGACGGGCCGGCCTCCCGGAGGAGGTGGCGTCGATCACCGCCTATCTGGCCTCCCGGACCAACGGGTACGTGACCGGCGCCGACGTCAATGTCGACGGCGGGTCGGACTTCGTCTGATGCTCGATGCCGAAAGGCTGATCGCCGCAGCCGTCGAGGAGACCGGGCTCGACGACTTCGGCGACCCGGGGTGGAGGGAGGGGTTGGAGCGACTTGTCGCCTCCCTCGACGGGGAGGCGGCCCTCACCCCGCTCGGCGAGGAGATCCTGGGCGGACGGCTCACCATGCTCCTGGCCAATCGCCTCCGGGTGCTCGACGTGCTCGACGCCAACCCGGAGATCGACGACCAGGAGGTCGAGGGCCCCCTGTTCATCATCGGCCTGCCCCGTACCGGCACCACCGCCCTCAGCAACCTGTTGGCTGCCGATCCCCAGATCCGATCGGTCCGGCTGTGGGAGTCCTCCGCCCCGGTCCCTCCCCCCGAGAGCCTCACCGAAGGCAGCGATCCGCGGATCGACGAGGCCCGCCGCGGGCTCGAGCTGATGTACGAGGTCTTCCCCAAGATGCGATCGCTGCACTTCCAGACGGCCACCGGGCCCACCGAGTGCCAGGACCTGTTGGGGATGGAGCTTCCGCACCGAGCACTTCGGCGGCATGGCGAGGGTCCCGAGCTACTCCGACTGGGTTCTCGGCTGCGACATGTCGGGTGCCTACGCCTTCCACCGACGGGTCCTGCAGCTCCTCCAATGGCACTGTCCACCCCGCCTCTGGCATCTGAAGACGCCGGTGCACATGCTGGCCCTCGACGACCTCCGTACCGCCTATCCCGGGTCGCGATTCATCTGGACCCACCGCGATCCGGCCGCCGTGCTCGGCTCGGTCTGCAGCCTGATCGCCTACACCCGCAGCTGGGCCAGCGACCGCACCGACGCCGACGAGCTGGGTCGGGCGCAGTTGGCCCTGTGGTCCGAGGCCATCCGACGGGCCATGGAGTTCCGTAACCGGATCGGCGAGCAATGGTTCGCCGACGTCGGGTTCGACTCGCTGCAGTCCGACCCGGTGGCGGCGCTGGCCGCGGCCTACGGTCGGTTCGGGATCGAACTCGAGGGTGAGGGGCAGAGGCGGGTGGAGGACTGGGCGCGGGCCCATCCACCGGGTGAGCACGGGACCCACGAGTTCGCCCTCGCCCAGTTCGGGCTCGAGGCAACCGGGGTCCGGAGCTGTTTCGCCCCCTACCTCGAGCGCTTCGCCGGGTCCGACGGGTGAGACCGCCTTCACCCGACGGGCCGCCGAGGTCCGATCCGGAGGGGGGCCCACCGGCGTCCGGGTGGTTCGGGCCAGGCGCCCCTCGGCCAAGACGGCCGACCAGCTCCGGATCTCCTTGAAGGAGTACACGCCGACGATCTGGCGACGGCTGCCGGTCCCCGGGGAGATCGAGCTGCCCAGGGCGTCATTGTCCGACCGGGGATCACCCCGGGTCGCCGGGGCCGGCCATTCCGTGCCGGGCATACCCTTGCAGCCTCGAGCGGTCGTCGGTGTTCAACAGTTCGATCAGGTCGAACACCGGGCGTCCGGGCCCGAGCATGACGGCCAGGGCCTGGTGCCCGGGCGTCCCCCTGGCCGGGGCATCGGTGGTGAGGAGGACGAGCGGGAGGTCAGCTCCGCCTCCCCGTAGCACTGCAGCCCGCCCGAGCGACTTCCACAGGGCGTCCGCCCGCCGCAGGCCGGTTCTGTTCGAGGTGAAGGCACCCGACAGGTCGAAGGCCCAGCCGGCCCCGGTCCGGTCGGTGGCGACGAAGCTGAGCGTGAGCCCGAGGCCCCGCTGCCTCGCGTCGGCGCGGATGTCGGTGAACCCGCACCACTCCAACAGCGCTCCGGCCAGCTCCTTCGACTGTCTGCCCTCCCGAACCGCCCTCGCATGGAGATCCCCGGAGTCGACCGTCGAACGGAGGGCGGGGAGCTCGACCCGAAACGGGATGCTGGTGTGGTCGTCGGCGCCCTCCGAGCGCCCCCGCTCCTCGGCGATCCGCTGCTCGGCGGCCGCCACGTACTCCGGATCGGTGTCGAATCCGACGAAGTGCCTCCGGGTCTGGAGCGCAGCGATCGCGGCGCTGCCCGAGCCGATGAAGGGATCGAGGACGACGTCGCCCTCGTAGGTGTAGAGCTCGATGAGACGCCGGGGGAGCTCCACCGGGAACGGAGCGGGGTGCCCGACCTTGGTGGCGCTCTCGGGGGGGATCTCCCACAGGTCGGTGGTGGCCTCCATGAACTCGTCGCGGGAGATGGTGGCCGTCGACGGGAGCCCCATCTGGAGCCGCTGCGAGGGGGAGTGCGCCCGGTCGAACCTTCCCTTGCTGGCGATGACCACCCGTTCGGTGATGTCCCGGAGCACCGGGTTGGCCGGTCGCTGGAACGATCCCCAGGCGCAGGAGCCGCCGGCCGCCCTGCCCTTCCACCAGATCACCTCGCCCCGCAGGAGCAGGCCGAGCTCCTGGAGTATCTCGGTCACATCGCCTGAAAGCGACCGATAGGGTCGCCGGCCGAGGTTGGCGACGTTCACCGCGATGCGCCCACCCGGCTCGAGGACCCGCTTGCACTCCGAAAACACATCACGCAGGAGTTGGAGGTACTCGAAATAGGTCGCCGGCACCCCGTTGACCCCCAGGCTCTCCTCGTACTGCTTTCCGGCGAAGTACGGCGGGGAGGTGACGACGAGCGCCACCGAGTTCGTGGCGACGCCTTCCATACTGCGGGAGTCCTGCGCATAGAGGACGTCGAGCTCGGCCGGTGGTGCGATGGTCGCATCGTCGGAGATCTCGGATGGGACGAAGCGCTCGTAAAAGGCCGAGGCGTTGTGATTTTCGCGGCGGCCCGAACCGAAGTTGGCGGTGGACGTCGAGGCACGTTTTCCGTTCCTCGACGCCCGGAGCGGGGCAATGCTCATCGCTTTGCCTCCAACCCGAGGGGCCGGTTTCGCCGGGCCCGGCTTCCGAGGGCCGATTCGGCGGTCGGCAGGCGATCGAGGAAATCGGTCACGGCGCGGGTGACGAGCAGGTTGGCGGATATGTCGCGGTTGGCCGCGGCCTCGTGCAGCCGCCGGTGGACCGACTCGGGCAGCCTCACCGCGGTCGCGATCCGTCGCTCCTGGTAGGTCCGGGGTCTCGCCATGGAATTCACCCTATCCGGCGGGTGTGACGCGGACGCGGATTTCCGCCGCGCAGGTCCGCGCGCTAACTCTGATCGGCCGGCCGGTGCTCCGTGCCGGCCGCCGGTGATGGCTGGACCGGGCGCGGCTCCTCCGGCTTCAGCGGGCCCACTCCGCACGCCACCGAGGTGGCGGGGAGGTCATGGCAGACCGGGGAGGGCGCTGCCAGACTGGCGGCCGATGGCCTTCCTCGCTGTCCACTGGGCGTCGACCACCCTCAACTGGGTCACGATCTCTTCGCTGGCCACTGCGGCCGGCACGCTCGTGTTGGCCGTCGCCACCTTCTCCGCGGTGCGGTCGTCCAACCGGTCGGCACGGATAGCGGAGATGGCACTGCAAGAGCAGCGCCGACCGCTCCTCGCCGCCTCCCGCCTGGAGGACCCCGAGCAGAAGATCATGTTCCTCGAGGGCAATTGGGTGCACGCCTCGGGTGGGCGGGGTGTGGTCGAGCACGCCGACGGCCGCGTGTATCTCGCCATCAGCCTGAGGAACGTCGGCAGCGGGATCGCCATCTGCCAGGGCTGGGCCGTGAGGCCGGGGTCCTCTCCGGCCTATCCCATCCACGCCCCGCTGACGGACTTCCGCCTCCAGGCGCGGGACCTGTACGTCGCGGCCGGTGACGTCGGCATGTGGCAGGGAGCGCTCCGCAACCCGGACGATCCGGTCCGTGTCGGCGTGGTTGACGCACTCGAGACGGGTCAGCCGATCATCGTGGAGCTGCTCTATTCCGACCAGGTCGGCCGCCAGCGGACGATCTCCCGGTTCGGCCTCACCCCCGCGAACGGCTCGTGGCTGGCGTCCCTCAGCCGGCACTGGTATCTCGACTGGGAGGGACCCCGTCCCGAGCACCTCTCGCTGGCGGCGGCCGAGTCGGTGCAGCGCGACCAGCAGGCCGCCGTCGACAGGCGGGCGGCGACGGAGGGCGGGCCCGTGGCCGACGTCGCTGGCCCGGTGGAGACCGACCGCGGCGGCGCCGGGACCCCGGAGACCGATGCCGCACCCAGCTGAATCGAGTCCTCTGCGAGCAGCGGGGGCGAGTTCTTGACCACGCGGGGAGGATGATCCATGGCGGCAAGGACACTTCCGGGCGGGACGTTCACCATGGCCGACGATGTGAGCGTCACCCGCATGGGTTACGGCGCCATGCAGCTGGCCGGGCCCGGTGTGTTCGGGCCGCCCAGGGACCGCGATGCGGCGATCGCCGTGCTCCGTGAGGCGATGGAGCTGGGGATCACCCATATCGACACCAGCGATTTCTACGGTCCGCACGTCACCAACCAGATCATCAACGAGGCATTGCACCCCTACCCCGACTCCCTGCGCATCGTCACCAAGGTCGGGGCCCGGCGTGATGCCGAGGGCGGTTGGCCCCACGCCCGCTCGCCGGAGGAGCTGCGCCGGGCGGTGCACGACAACCTGGACAATCTCGGGGTCGACGTACTCGATGTCGTCAACCTACGGGTCGGGGAGTTCGACCGCCCGGCACCCGGCTCGATCGCCGAGCCCTTCACCGCCCTCGCCGAGCTGCAACAAGAGGGGCTGATCAGGCATCTCGGCGTCAGCACCGTCTCCGCCGAGCAGATCGCCGAGGCGCAGTCCATCGCTCCGATCGTGTGCGTGCAGAACTTCTACAACATCGCCCATCGGGATGACGACGACCTGATCGACTCGCTGGCCGCGCTGAGCATCGCCTACGTGCCCTACTTCCCCCTCGGGGGGTTCTCCCCTCTGCAGTCGGAGACCCTCGGATCGGTCGCCACCCGTCTCGACGCCACGCCCGTGGCCGTCGCCCTGGCCTGGCTGCTCCAACGTTCACCGAACGTCCTGCTCATCCCCGGCACCTCGTCGGTCGAGCATCTGCGCGACAACGTCACCGGTGCCGCGCTGACCCTCTCGGAGTCCGACCTGAACGAGCTGGACAGCCTCACCCCACGAGCCTGAGGGATCGTCCCGGATCCCGGTCGTCCGATGAGATCGGCTGCGGAGACCCGGCGGCTCCGAGGGTCCGCCCCACGGGATCAGGCACCGAATGGGAACCCGTCGAACGCCTTGTGGAACGCCAGGCGCACCCCTTGGGCATCGAGGATCTCGACGTCGGCTGGGAAGGTGACCGCCCGGGGCTCGAAGAAGAGGACGATCCCGTTCTCTGCGGCGTCCTCCATGACGAGACCATCAGCGAAGGCCAGGCGCACCGATCGGGCCTTCTCAGACCCGGTTCCCTCGACCCACCCGCCCGCCGCGAATCCGTGTGGTCCGGACCCGGCGGTGAAGTTGACCCAAGGCTCCGGGCGACGGGAGGGTCCCCGTCCTCCCCCGCCGACCGGCGCGACCACCCACGACCCCTCGGGCGCCCGCCAGGTCCGGATGACCGACACCTCCGGCCAGCCCCGGTGGTTGGTGAAGCCGACACAGTGCATGTGACAGGTGGGCAGCACCCGGGTGCGCTCGAAGACGATCGTCGAGGGATCGGCACCGGGACCACCACCGACAACGATCGAGGAAGTCCATCCGCCGGGATTCGTCCGACCGACACCCGTCGGCACGCCGGGCTCCTTGACCAGGTGGGCGACGATGGCATTCCGCTCCTCGGTCTCGGCCACCGTCACCACCTCCCTGTCACTCCCACCGTACCGAGTGACAGCCGGCCGAGGGCCGGCCCCTTCCAGGAACCGGTTCACGACGACACGGGTGGGGTAGGGCAGAGCCTGCAACCTGGTCATTCTCCGGCCAGTGCGCTCGTGCCCGCCTCTGCAGCCGAGGAGCTGTGAGACCTTCGTGGTCAACTCGACAGGATCGCCGCGGGCGAAGAGGTAGCGATCCGGCCGGACCACACAGGCGTGTTCGCCGTTGAGGAGCGGCAAGAGTGCAGGGAAGGCGCCGGTGTCGAGGACGACCCCTTCCGCCTCCCAGAACCGGGTGAGGTCGCTGTCGGTCTCGATCGGTCGATCGGTTACGAGGAGGAACCGGGGACCGACCAGATCATCCAGTCGCCCATCGCCCAAGGAGGGTTGGTGGCTCAGATCGCCTCCGGTTGCCTCGATCCCCGGTCCGGTGGTGAGAGGCGGGATGAGCTCGGGGGCCACACCCCCATCTGCGGGCTGGCCGGAGAAGGATGCATCACGGGCCGCTGCGGCCGTAGGGTCGGTGACGCAGATCAACCTGCCGAATTCGACTGCGGCGGCGATCACGGCCCGGGCCTGGGGGGCACGCTCGTCCTGATAGGTCTCGAGCAGGTCGTCGGGTGCGCCACGACGGTGCACGGCGTCGAGCTTCCAGGCGAGGTTGGCGACGTCACGGAGTCCGGTGCACATGCCCTGCCCGAGGAACGGCGGCATCTGGTGGGCGGCGTCGCCACACAGCAGGATCCGACCCGATCGCCACCGGTCGGCCACGGCGCCCCGGAAGGTGTAGACCGCGGCCCGCTCGACCCCGACCGCCGCCGGGGTCGACCCAGGGAGCGAGCAGCTCCTCGATCCTCGAGTGCTCCTGCATGGCCTGGGCGGTCTCCCCTTCGAGGAGCATGAACTCGAAGCGGAATCGGGGAGCGGGCATCGGAACCACCGTGTGGGGGCGTGCCGGGTCGCACACCTGGAGGCAACGGGTCGGCAGACCGCCCCCCGGATCCACCCCGAGAAGGTCGACGACCAGCCAGGACTCCTCGAATCCGAGGTCCTCGAGGTCGGCGCCGATGGCGGTGCGGGTCATCGAGCGTGCTCCGTCGCAACCGACGGCGTAGGCGGCCTCGACCGTCGAACCGTCGGACAGGGTGGCGGTCACCTTCCGGGTGTCCTGGTCGATGGTGGTCATCGAGGTGGACAGCCGCACGTCCACGCCCAGCTCGAGCACGGTGCGCCGGAGCAGGCCCTCGAGCGTGGGCTGGTGGAAGAAGATCGACGTCGGCCACCCCGATTTCGTCATCGGAGGGACACTGAAGGAGAGGAACGGCACCCGATCGGCCGTGACCAGGTCGAGTCCGTCGTTGAGGATCGAGCCCTCCGAGCAACTCGTCGGCACACCCGAATTCCTGGAGTATCCGGAGCACCTCGTGGTCACATCTGGACCGCCCTCGGGAGTGGGAACAGACCGGCCTCCCGCTCGACCACCGTGACCGACAGGCCCCGACGTGCGGCCAGGCCGGCCAGGACCGCCCCTACGGGTCCGAACCCGATCACGAGCAGATCGCACGAGGATGTGGTCAACCGCTCGACTCCCATCCCCGTTGGAGCACGTCGAGGTCGTTCGGGACGATGAACTCGAGGGGGAGGTTCGGCCCCCAGGAGTTGGCGATGCGCTCGAACGCGAACTCGGTGCGACCCGTCCGGTCCCACTCCCGTCGTCGAGGATCTGGTCGAGGTCCGAGTAGAGCTCGAGGAAGGCACCCGAGGGATCGGCCAGGTACCAGTAGAAGTTCGATCCGGCGAAGTGGCGCCCCATGCCCCAGGCGTGGCGCTCGGGGTCGGCCCGGTAGAGCGCAGTCGCCGTGTGGCCCACGTGGTCGACGTCGTCGCACTCGAATGCATAGTGCTGCAGCATGGGGACCGGCGATTCGACGACGGCCACGTTGTGGTGGTCGGTCGAGCAACGGAGAAAGGCCATGATCCCCGTGAATGGAGTCCGCTCACCTTGAAGCCGATGCCGTCGACGAGCAGTGCGACGGTGCGCTCGACGTCGGGGGACCCGAGGACGAGGTGCCCGAGCCGTCGGGGTGGCCGGGCAGCCTCGAAGACGGCTGGCGCCCTCCGTGTCGGCGCGCACCACGGCGCCGGGAGCGTTGGGGACGACGAGCGTCGGAGGGTTTCTGGGCGGCCACCGGCTCGGCGACCTCGACCGAGAAGCGCACCCTGGTGACCGGCTCCACCACGGAGACAGCCGTTTCGGACCGCTCGACCGAGGCGCCACCCTGCTCGAGGCGTTGCCCGATGGCATCGAGGTCGCCGGTACGGTCGCAGCCGACCCGGACCGTCCGGAGCCGTCGGAACGGGCCGTCGCCGAGGGTGATGGCCGCCCCCGCCGTCGGAGCCGGTGAATCCCGAGGTGGCGTCGCCGTCCAGGCCGAGCTCGCCGTAGAGGGCGACCAGGCCGTCGGGGCTCGGCAGGTCGACGTGGAAGCCGAGGAGGCGGTGGAGGCTCACAGGGTCACCGCCGGACGACCGGGCACGCAGCGGTTCACGAGTCTCCCGATCCCCGGGACCTCCGAGATGATCACGTCGCCGTCGACGAGGTACCGGTCTCGGCCCATGCCGACGCCGGCCGGGGTGCCGGTGAAGATGAGGTCACCCGGCTCGAGTACACAGATCGAGGAGAGATAGGCGATCAGCTGGGGGATGGCGAAGAGCATCTGACGGCTGTGCCCCGACTGCATCCGCTCCCCGCTGACGTCACAGGTCAGCTCGAGGTCATCGGGGTCGGCCAGCGCGTCGATCGACACCACCGCCGGGCCGATCGGGGAGTAGCCGGGGAAGCTCTTGCCCAGGGAGAACTGTGGCGGAACGCCGGTCAGTTGGACCAGGCGATCGGAGATGTCCTGGCCGAGGGTGAGCCCGGCTGCGGCCGACCACGCGTCCCCGACCGCGACGCGACTCACCCGATTGCCGATGACAACGACGATCTCCACCTCCCAGTCGACCATCGCACCTGACAGCGGGACGTCCGCGTGTGGGCCGGCGATGGAGCTCGGGAACTTGGTGAAGGTGAGCGGCGCGGGCGGTGCCTCCATGCCGCTCTCGGCGGCGTGGTCCGCATAGTTGAGGCCGATGGCGAACACCTGTCGTGGGCGGGGGCACCGGCGCGTCGAGCTCGAGGTCTGCGGAGTCGCCGATCGGGGTTGCGCCCGCGGCGCCGGCGCTCAGGGCGTGCAGTTCCGCGCAGCGGGCGATGGCGACCATCGGGTCGGCGAGGCCCGGGTCGCCGCTGAGTTCGGCAAGGTCGTAGGCCCGACCCTCGACCTCGAGGGCGGCGCGACCGGCGGTGCAGATCAGTCGGAACATGGGCGGCTCCTTGTTATCATTCGATAACAAGAGTAGTATCGACTCGATATGGAGCGTCCAACGGGCACCGTCGCCGTCGAGAGCCCGCCGTCCGCCGGCGACGCTGCGCAGGGCGCTCCTCGACGCCGCCGAGCTCGAGTTCGCGACCCACGGCTTCGATGCTGCGTCCACCCGCTCGATCGCCGATCGGGCCGGTGCTCACCAGCCCCAGATCAACTACCACTTCTCCTCCAAGGAGCAGCTCTGGAGGGACACGGTCGACCGGCTGTTCGCCGAGCTCGACGCCGCGCTGGTCGCCGGGCTCGCCGGTACCGACGGCGTCCCCGTGTTCGCCGCGGTGGTCGAGGGCTTCCTCCGCTTCTCGGCCGAGCGTCCAGCGCTGAATCGGATCATCAACCTGGAGGCGACTGCGCCCTCATCCCGGCTGGACTGGCTCGTGGAGAACCACCTGGCACCGCGCTTCGACCGGGTGGCCGCCGGCTGGATGACCGTGCGCACGGCCGGCGACGGAGCCGACCTCACACCGGAGGAGGTGTGGGCGATCATCACCGGCTTCGGCGCGCTGCACTTCGCCAACGCCCCCATGCTGACGAAGCTGGGCAACGGGCACGCGGTCACCGTCGACCAGCAGGTCGCACGCACGCTCCGCCTGCTCGCGCTTTCAGGTCCCGACCGGGGAGGGGGGCGACCATGGCGACTGAGGTGATCCTGACGGGGACCGGCATCCCCCACCCCACACCGGGCCGTGCCGGAGCAGGGACGATGGTCCGGTCCGGTGACGTCGTGCTCCAGTTCGACGCCGGTCGCGGCACGGTGCTTCGGATGGCCGAGGCCGGGGTGCGCCCCCATGACTTGGCGGCGCTGTTCCTCACCCACGTCCACAGCGACCACGTCGTCGACGTGGCCGATGTGGCCATGACTCGTTGGCTCGAGGACCAGCTGGCGCTCTGCGGGCCCCTCCCGATCGTGACGGCGACCGGAACGACCGAGCCGTTCCTCGCGACTCTCTTCGACTCCTTCTCCGAGGACATCGCGCTCCGCATCGCCCATGTCCAAGAGCGCGGCCCGGAGATAGCGATCTCGACGTTCGCCCCTTCGGCAAACCCCCAGCCGGTGTGGTCGAGTGTCGACGGCACCGTCAGCGTCAGCATGGTGGCGGTTCACCATGAGCCTGTCGACGCCGTGGCCTACCGGGTCGACACTCCCGACGCCGCTGTGGTGATCTCGGGCGACACCAGGGTCTGTGATGAGGTGGCAGAGATCTCGAGTGGAGCGGCAGTGCTCGTCCACGAGGCGTGCCGGACCACCGCAATGGCACCGATGATCGCGGGGACCTTCTTCGAGAAGGTCTTCGACTACCACGCAGACACGGTCGCCCTCGGGCAGATGGCGCAGGCGGCCGGTGTCCCGCACCTGGTCCTCACCCACCTCATTCCGTCGCCGACGACGCCGGCGGAGGTGGAAGCCTTCGCCGACGACGTGCGCACAGGTGGCTACTCCGGTCGGGTGAGCGTCGGGAGCGACCTCTCCCGAGTTGTCATCGACGATCAGTTCGACGCCGAAGCGTGAGGACCATCCAACCGATGGCGTGGGCCCCCGGCAGCGGCCCCCTGTATTCTCCCGTTGCGCACCACGACGGCTGGCTCGGAATATCCCCGGATGTCGGCCAGTCAGCGCGCAGACTCACGTTGGATGGCGGAGTGCATGTGGGGTCGTCGTCACATGGCGAGCCACGGGCCTGGCCGTCATCGGCCCGTCCCTTCGCACAAACGGCAGGAAAGGACGGTGCTGGTACCGAGCCGATGGCGCGGTCCTCACATCGAGTCGGGCACCGCATCCTCCATCTGCATCACCAACGTGTCCAGCCAGTTGGCGGCGTTGATCAGGTCGTCAGTCAACATCTGTATTTCGCCACCGACCAATAGATCGGCTGAGGCGTTTCCGGCGGCGATCTCCTGAGCCTGGCTCGCGTACAGGCGCAGTCTGTCAATGACGTGGTTGAGCTGCTGCCGCTCGTCCTCGGGTCCTTGCACTTCGGGCTCTTCTGTCATGGGTTCTCCTTGGGTCGTTGGTGGAAGGCTCAGACCAGTGTCGAAACCTGTCTCTTGCTAGGTCTGAGCTGCTGCCGGCAATGAGTAGCGTTGGAAGAAGCTCCACATGCTCTCGTTGGCGTCCACGAGGACGGTCCCCCGTCCGACGCCGGCGAGGATCCAAGTGCTGGGTGGGCCGGTGTTGAGAGCGCTTCCGGGCCAGACGTGCCCCGACCCCGTAAACCGCCAGAGGGCAACCTCGGAGCCGGAATGGCAGTGTGTGTAGGTCACCAACGTGGCCGTCTCGCCGGCTGACGGAGAATCGGGCGCCCCGACCAGCGTCGGTGTCCGGTGAGGACGAGTACGGCACCCGTCGACCCTCACCCACTGGTTGATCCCCTCCATAACGGAGAGGCGCAGTCGAGGGTTCTGGTTGGGCACCCCGTTCCACTTGGCAATTGGATCGTTGACGCTGTGGAATTCAATGGTCGGCACCGGCCGGCTCGGATGGATCGTGGGTAACTCCACCTGGCCGGATACCGAGGAGACGGCAGCGACGTGACCGGAAGCCTCGGCTGCCATGGCATAGGCCATCATTCCCCCGTTGGACATTCCGGTGACGTAGACCCGCCGCAGGTCGACGGGGGTGCGCAGGGCAATATTCGAAATCACCTTCAACAGGAATCCAACATCGTCGATGTGCCTCGTTACGGGCAGGCCGCAGCATGCCCCGGCGTTCCAGCCGTACTGCGCGTCCTTGGCAATGGGATCGGGCGTCAGCACCTTGGAGATTCTGGTCCCGTCAGGGTAGGCCACCAGATAGCCGTTTCGGTCAGCGGAGGGGTCCATCGAGGAAGTGAACTCTTGTAGCTGAGCGTTCTGTGTAGCGCCATGCAGGTTGAGAATTAGTGGAAGGGGCTTGCCGTCTCCCGCTGCTGGCGGAACATGCAATCGGTAGTCCCGAGCCATGCCGTCGAAGGCGAGATTGAAGACGTAGGAGCCGCTCATCGGGGTCAGGGCGGCCTCATGGGAGTTGGACGCCGCCCCCGCTCGCCCCATGAAGAGAAGCGCCCCGAAAAGGACCGGCACCATGGCCACCGCCGTCATCGAGCAGTTTCGGGATCGCCGCTTTGAGAACATCGGGATCCACTGTTTCTAGGTGATCAGGGCGAACGGTCGGCAAGTATGCCAGTGCCCGGACTCGGACCGGCGGTCACGCAGGGGGATGCGGTGATCGGGATCCTCGCCGTTGTCCGGCCCTCAGGAGGCCGGGGCGAAGAAGGCGAGCCCCGCCGCCCAGTACATCGAGGACGGGAAGGTCCCGCCGAAGCTCTCCGCCGCCGGGGCACCGAGGACCTGGTAACCACTGACCAGCGAGGCCGAGGCGCCTGCGGCCACCTGGGATCCGGTCGTGTCGCCCGGTGTCGGCGTGACTGCCTGGGAACTGCCGTGCCCGGCCACGAAGCCCACGGCGAGCTCGCCGGGAGCTGCCGGGACGATCGAGCCCGTGGCCGCTGTCGTCCCAGAGGCCGAGGTCACCGACGACTACGGGTCGAGAGGTGCGGTCGTCCTCACGTGTTGGACGCGGTGGCGGTGGCCGTGACCCCGCCCGGCACGCTCGGTGGCGTGGCGTGGCGTGGCGTGGCGTGGCGTGGCGTGGTGGTTCGCACGGCTCGGTCGGAGAAGCCGAATGCCTGTTCGGCCGTCGTCTCTGCCCGCAGATGCAGGCTCGGGCACAATGGCGGGATGGCGAAGGATCATGACCGTTGGCTCCAAACGTGGGGTCGACGTCTTCCAGTGATCACCGTCCTGATCGCCACTGTCACCGCACTGTCCTCATGCGGCCCCGGAGTCTCCGTGCCACACACGTCGTCCGATGTACCCCGCAGCCTTCCCGTATCCGTTGGGGATCCACCTCTCACCGGCACCCTGACTATCCCCGCTCGCTCCGGGCGCTACCCGGCGGTCGTCCTCGTCTCCGGATCTGGTCCCAGCGACCAGGACGAGACGGTTGGCGCCGACAGGCCATTCCTGGATATCGCAGACGGCCTGGCCGTCCACGGGATCGCCAGCATCCGCTATGACAAGCGCACAAGGGACTATCCCGACTCCATCGACCTGGCCACCTTCACACCGACCGAGGAGTATGTGCCCGACGCCGTGGCCGCCATTCATCTTCTCCAACGCCGCTCAGACGTCGACCCCTCGCGCATCTTCGTCCTCGGCCACAGTCTGGGCGGCACTTTCGCACCCGAGATTGCCCAAACCGACCCGAGCGTGGCTGGCGTCGTTCTGCTTGCTGCGCCAACGGAGTCCCTCGGGGCGGCGTTGGTCCGGCAGTCCAAATACCTCTCGACCCTTCCGGGGGCCGTTGGGAGACAGGCCAAGGCCACACTCGCCGATGCGGAGCAGGCGGCCCGTCAGATCGAAAACCCGAATCTGTCCGTCGCCAACCGGTCGACCTGGCCCACATCGCCCCTACTCGGTGGCGCCGGTGCGGCGTATTTCCTCGACCTCCGCAACTACGATCCGGTGGCAACGGCGAGAGCAATCCCTCAGCCCGTCCTCGTCCTCCAAGGTGGCCGGGACTATCAGGTGACCGTTCCCGATGACCTGTCGGTCTGGGTGCGGGGCCTTGCCGGGCGTCCTGGGGTGACGGTCCACGTCTACCCGCGGGACGACCATCTCTTCATCCAGGGGATCGGCCCACCGTCGCCAGCCGATTATCAGAAGCCGAAGCACGTCGACCCACACGTCATCTCCGACATCACAACGTGGGTCAACAGCCACTGATTGGGTATCCCCGATCGCCTGGTGCATGGGCGATCCACTGTGCATCCCCGTGTCCTCCACCCCGGGTTCTCGTGCCGGGCCGACGGATCGTCCTCAGGACAGGCACTGCGGTCGGCTGCCATGTAGGACCACGGTCGAGGGCGCCGCACCGCTCCTTGAGAGTCACCCACTCTCGTCGGGAGTGGGACCATGAGACTTCCACACGCCCTGCCGACCATGGCCGGACGTGTGTCGTTCCCGGGCGAGAGATCCATGTGTACCCGAAGATCATCCCAACTCGAAGTGGGACCACTCGAAGGCAGGCGACACCGTGCACCCGACCAGGCTGTACTCGCCCACCGTGCGTGCGCGCTGCCACACGCCCAGGGGCACGATGACCTGTGGCCGTTGATTGCCTCTCACGTCTGGGCCCAGTAGGTGGACCGTCTCGACGCCATCCTGGTCGGCAACCACGAGTTCAACAGCGGCACCGCTGTAGTAATGCCAGATCTCGGTGGCATCGATGCGGTGCAGCCTCGAATCATTGCCCTTCGTCAGCATGAAGTAGATGGCGCTACCGGTCGGACGAGTCCCGCCGCCCGACGATTCACGCCAGGTTTCACGAAACCATCCTCCTTCGGGATGAGGTTGCAACTCCAGCTCGTCGATGATGTGTCGCGGTTCCATGCCCACTTGTCCTACACCCTGATCGGATCGAGCCGGGCTCGCGGTTGGCACCTGCCCATGATCGGCACATCGGCGTGGTCTGGGGACAGGGTAGGCACTCGGCACCCAGCGTTGCCGTGCGCCGGTATTCCGCAGTTGCGCGTCCCGGACTGCGTGCTACCCCGTCTTCTGCCAGACCGAGAAACGTGTTCCAGGGGGTTTCTGGGGATGCGCAACGGCATCGAGTCCAGTTCGTCGTACGCTCGGGTGCAGGTAGGCATGGTGGAAGGGTGTCCGTGATGGGTCCTGGGGCTGCTGGGTTCGTCGGTCGTGACGAGGCACTGGGGTTGTTGGGCGAGGAGCTGGCGTCGGCTCGTCTGGCCACTCGGATCGTCTGGGTGGAGGGCGAGGCGGGGATGGGCAAGACGACGCTGGTGCGCCGTTTTCTGGCTGACGCTGAGGATGTTTGCACGGTGTGGGTGAGCGCCGCGGAGGAGGAGACCTCACTCCAGTTCGGGGTCATGACCGCTTTGAGGCGGGCGCTCCGATCTGGCGGGCGGGAGACCTTCCCGCTCGTGGCGGGCTCGGACCAGAGCACCGACCCGCTCGTGGCGGGGGCGGACCTGTTGGGCGACTTGGGGGAAGTTGACGGAGCGGGGGTGTTGGTGGTCGACGACTTGCACTGGGCCGATGTGCAGTCGGCTCGCGCCTTGCTGTTCGCGTTACGGCGGTTGGAAGCCGAACCGCTGTTGACGGTGCTGACGACCGCGCCCGGACCCAGCCTCCCGTCTGGGCGAAGGCTGGGGAAGGTTGCTGAGTGATCCCGGGCGGGTTCGGAAAGTTCCTTTGGGAGGCCTCAGCGCCGGTGAGCTTTGCGAGTTGGCGGAGGTGACCGCTAGCGGGCGGCTCGAGCTGGCCGCGGCCGAGCGGCTACGAACCCACACCCACGGTCACCCTCTGCACGCCCGGACTCTGCTCGAGGAGCTGGGCGCAGATTTATTGAACACGGCACGAGGGGTGTTGCCCGCGCCGCGCTCGCTGGCCGCCGTGATCGTTGCCAAAGTCGGCGCCCTTGGCAGCGACGCCCAGGGGCTGCTGGCCGCAGCGGCTGTTCTCGGCCCCTCATGCCCGTTGCCGGTCGTGACTAGCGTCGCCGGGGTGCCCGACGCCCTTCCGGCGCTGGAGGCGTCGGTCGGTGCCGGACTGCTGGAGCGCCTTCCTGGGGGAACGGCCCGGTTTGTGCACCCGCTGGTGCGGGCGGCGGTCTACAACGACTTGTCGGCGACCCGCCGGGCCAGGTTGCACCTGGCCGCGGCCGCGGCCAGCGAGGGTGTGGTGGCCATCGGCCACCGGGTGGCCGCTGCCGCCGGGCCCGACCCCGACTTGGCTGCGGAGCTCGAGGGACTGGCTTCGGAGGCGCTGGTGGCGGCCCGCCCGGACGCGGCCGTTGGCCACTTCGAGGCCGCCGCCCACTTGTGGAGCGATTCGGCCGACCGCGACCGCTGCGTGCTTATGGGGGTGGAGGCGCGGTTCTCCGGGGGTGACCGGGCCTCGGCCCGGTCCTCACGGGCAGCGGTGGAAGCCTGCGGTGACACCCCACTCCGCGCCTACGTGTTGGGCTGCGTCGAGTACTGCTTCGGTCGGCCCGCGGAGGCGGAGGCATTGATGGCCCGGGCCGTGGCCGGGTTGGCGACGGTGCCGGGTGGGGTGGGGGCACGGGCGGCGGGCTGGCTGGGGTTCCTCCGGCTGATGCTCGGTCGCTGGGAGGGCGCGCTTGGTCCCGCCCGGACTGCGGCCAAGGCAGCGGGCTCGTACCGGGCGATGGGCCGCTTCACGCTCTCGGTTTGCTTGAACTGCCTGGGCCGAACCGACCAGCTCCACCAGCTCCTGGCCGAGCTTGAAGCTGAGATGGCCGGCCCGGGCCGGGCTGAGCTCGACACGCTGATCGCGTCGGGGACGGTCGAGTCGTGGACCGACGACCTGGCCGGTGCTGCTGCAGACTTGTCTGCCGTGGCCGAGCACGCTCGGGCCGGCGATCCCTGCCACATGCCGGTGCATGGGTTGAGTTTCCTCGCCGATGCCTATTACGGGCTCGGAGAATGGAATAAGGCGGTCGTCTACAGCGAGTTGGCCGTGTCGTTGGCCACCGGTACCGACCAGGTGCTCAACCTTCTGCACGGCCACGGGGTGGCCTGCTACGTGCACGCCGGTCGCGGCCGGTTCGATATCGCTGAGGACCACCTCCACGAGGTAGTGGAACTGGCCGGCCTGCTGCCGTGGTGGGGGACGGCGGTTGGGTTGGGCATGGCCCGGGCGACGCTGGCCACCGCCCGTGGCGACAGCCAAGGTGTCCTCGCAGCCGTTGCGGAGCTGATCGAGGGACCCATGGGCGACGATCTCGAGGCGGACGCCCGCATGGGGTCTCTGCGGGTAATGGCGGCCGACGCGTTCTTGGATACCGGTCACGTCGTCGAGGCGCGCCAAATGCTGACCGGAGTGGAGGAGTTCATGACCAGGAGGGGTGTCGACTCCCTTCAGACCGACACCGCCCGGTTGTCGGGACGCCTGGCTGAGGCCATGGGCGACCTGGAGGAGGCCGAGACCGCCTACCAGGCCGGTCTGTCCCACCCGGCCGGCCTGCCGTTGCCAACTGCCCGGCTGGAGCTGGCCTCCGGTAGTCTCCTCCGCCGCACTGGCCAGCGCCGACATGCCGTCGACCGGTTCCGCCGGGCCCGCCAACACCTGATGGCACTCGGTGCCCGCCCCTGGCTGGCCGACTGCGACCGGGAGCTGATCGCCTGCGGCCTGCGCTCCCCGGCGAATGACCGGGGTGAGCTCCTCAGTCTGACCGCCGCCGAGATCACCGTGGCCCGCCTCGTTGCCCAGGGGCTTTCCAACCGCGAGGTGGCCGCCCGGCTGTACGTGAGCGTCAAAGCCGTCGAATACCACCTGGGCCACATCTACGCCAAGCTCGGCATCGCCTCCCGCCACCAGCTCGCCGACCACTTCGACAGCTCGGCCACCTGAGTCCAGGCCCGCTTCCGGCGCCTTAGGGAATTGACTAGGGATCTCCCTAGGGACGTCCACCGTCGGGTCATGAACTATGGCAGGGGCCGTCCCTCGATGGGGCCAGTCGATCAGAGAACCGGAGGTCGCAGGTGCGCGTCGATCTAGAGGTGTTCTCGACAGCCGGTCACCTCGAAGGGCGGCTCATCCCAACCGACGGCCGAGAGCCCCTCTCCTTTTCGGGCGTCTTGGAGCTCCTCGCCGTCATCGAGGACCTCGACCCCGAACCAGTCGCGACGCGCCGGGCCCCATCAGCGATGCCCGTCAGCGGAGATCCCCGCTCGGGGCATGGTGACGAGGAGCCCAACTCCTTATGAGACGTAGTGCGCGGATCACCTTCCTCGTTCCGGCCGCCCTGTCGAGGCTGGTGGCCGGGGTTCCCGGGCACCCGGTCGCCGGCGCGGCCGCGGCGGGTCCACCTCGCGGGTGGGTACCTCTGCCGAGACCCAGCGGCATCGGCGGAGGCCTGCGGGCAGCAGTTTGGGGTCGCTGGTCGGAGCGACTGCCTTGTCGGCGTCGGTTCTCACGGTTCTTATCGCCACGGGCTTCCTCAACCCGTCGTGGTCCGGTGCGACATCGTCCGAGGCGACAACGGGCAGCCAGCCAGTTCCCCCCCCTGTGTGGACCTCACTGGTAGCGAGGCCCATCGAATCACCCCATCCCGTGCTAGCTGCCGACGGCAAGGTACATCTGGTGTACGAGCTCCTTGTCACCAACGTGTCGGGATCGGTGATGAAGCTGGAGAACCTCGAGGTGCTGAATGCATCCAAGGGCGACATGGTTGTGGAGTCCGAGTCCGGGAATGCCGTCGTGGGCACCCTCCAAGGCTCTGCATTCGTGGCGAGCAACTCGCCGTTCTCCGGTCAGCCGTCCTTGACGGTGGGGCCCTATCAGTTCACGGGCTCTTCCTCGATGTGCCGTTCGCCAAGGATGCGCGCCTACCTGACGGTGCTGCTCCACCGGTTCCAGTTCACGCTTGACCCCGCGGCGGGCAATCCTCCGATGGCGTCGGCAACGGTGGTGAGCGGGCGCACCGAGGTGCTGACCCATGTGTCGCCAGTGGTGATCGGCCCACCGGTCGCGGGACCGCGATGGGTTGACGCCATCGGGTGTTGCTCCCCGCCCTCGGTCCACCGGACGGCCACGCTGCCCATCAACGGGCAGATCATCGTGGGCGAGCGCTTCGATATCGACTTCGTCGAGCTGAATCCGGAAGGCAAGCTCTATTCCGGTCCTGACAACCAGTTGTCGAGCTACGCGTACGAGGGCACCGAGGTGCTGGGTCGTGGACGGCACGGTGGTCAACCTCCAGGACGGGCAACCCCAGCAGACCCGGGGTCCCGGCATTTTCCCCCGGCTCTGACTCTGCAACAGGGTCTCGGGAATTACGTGGTCCTCGACATAGGTCACGGCCACTTCGCATTCTACGCCCACTTCCAACCGCACACCCTGAAGGGGAAGGTGGGCGAACGGGTCCACGCCGGCCAGGTGCTCGCACGCCTCGGCAACAGCGGGAATACCGATGCTCCCCATCTGCATTTCGGGATCCACGATGGCCCCAGTGTCTTCAGTGCCGACAGCTTGCCCTTCGTATTCTCGTCGTTCATCGTGGCAGGCACGATGATCAACTCGTTCGACCACGACGTTCAGGCAGCCGGAATGCCTGCGGTGATCGGCCCTGCGGCAGCTGGCTCTCATCACAACGAGCTTCCCCTCGAAACCAGGGATCACATTCCCGAAGTAGTGATGCCCCCCTCGTTGGAGGCCGATGGCCGAGGCATCGTTTGGTTCCCGTTGCGACCCATCGGGTCCACGCCGGCTGTTCGAGGTTCACCCGGGCCACTAGCTAGGGAGGATGCAGTGCCCAGTTCGCTCAAACATGCAAGAGGCCGGAGTTGTGCCGGGTGGGCCGTCGTCGCTGGCGTGGTGCTGGTTCTGGTGACGAGCGCAGCTTTCGGTGGATCGGCTCAGGCGTCCAGTCATGTGGCGCGATTCGTGCCGGGAAAGGACGCGGACTATGCCGCCGCTCCTTGCCCTGATCCCGACTTCCAGCCGCCGGGTCCGGTGCCCACACCGAACCCCTACGCGGCGTGAACTTACCGGCAGGCACCGCCTGCGGCCTCCTCACCGTGCCCGAGAACCGATCGGATCCGAATGGTCGGCAGATCAAGATCGGCGTTGCAGAGGTCAAGGCAGTCTCACCGAATCCCCCGTCGGACCCGATCGTCTACCTGAACGGCGGCCCCGGGGGATCGGCCGTCACCTTCGCCAACATTTACGCCAAAGCCGGTTTCAACCGCGACCGCAACGTGATCTTCGTCGACCAGCGTGGCGAGTACCACTCCGATCCTGCGCTCACCTGTCCCGAGATCGACAACTTTGCCGGGATGCCGGCGTCACTGTCGGTCCAAGCGCCATCGACCGTCGCTGAAGAACTGGTAGCCGTAAAGGCCTGCCGGCAACGGCTGGCCGGATCGGGCGTCGATCTGAGCGCCTACGACACACCCGAGAACGCCGCTGATCTCGCTGACCTGAGGGTGGCGATGGGCATCAAGTCCTGGGACGTCTATGGGGTTTCCTACGGCAGCGACCTCGCCCTGCAATTGCTGCGCCTCTATCCCCAGGGGATCCAAGCGTGGTACTCGACTCTGTCGTTCCGCCCCAGGTCAACATCGTCCACAGTGGTGGCCCGCCGCCGCCGAGGGATTCAAGGCCCTGGTAGCGCGTGCGAGTCGGAGACGGCCTAGCACGCCTACCCGCACCTTTCGGCAGACTTGACCGCCGCTACCAACCGCCTGGCCGCTCCATCCACTCACCGTCCAGGTCCCCCACTCGCACAGCTTGACCCAGACCGTGGTCATCAGCGGCTACTCCTTGGCCAACCTCGTCGTGGGGGCCAGCCTCTCGGGTAGCTACGCGGGCCTGCCGGAAATCATCCACGACGCGGCCGTGGGCGACGTCATGCCCACGGCCAAAGCGCTGCTCACGAATCTGATCGGAACGCCCCCCGGACTTCAGGCCTACGGCCTGACCTACGGCGTGCTCTGCCGCGAGAGCATTTCGTACACCAGTCAGGCACGGCTGCTGGCCACTGCGAGTAGGGCGCTGCCCAACTTCCCCAAATCAGTGCTGGACCTGCCGCTCCAGACGCCCTTCATCTTTAGCGAATGTGAGCGTGGAACATCCGGTGCGTGCTGTGCCGTCGACGCTCGTAGCCACA
>CAWDXJ010000010.1:0-232117 GCA_963806285.1 uncultured Acidimicrobiales bacterium | reverse complement strand
CAAACCTTGGAAAGGTTGGAGTCATGGAAGCAAAGTTTCCCTCATCGAAGCGGTACCCGCCTGAGCTGAAGGAGCGGGCCGTGCGCATGGTCCAAGAGCAGCCAGATGTGGCATGAGAAATTAAAACCAGCGAGTCTCCATCAGACCCGGGCCGGTTCAACTTCTGCCAGGAGTCGGGACCATGAGATCGGATCTTTGGAACTACGCATCAAGCGTCGTACCGCCATTGCCTGAGTGGCGACGTAGAGCATGCGTGTAGTGATTCGGCCACACTCGAGGAGTGCTGGCATCCACCTTCTCGGCGATCGCATCCACGGTGGTGCGCCATAACGCCTTGTGCATGTGGATTGCCGACATGTCCTGTTCAAGGTAGGCGAGTTCGATTCGCCACTTTTCCAATTGGTCTGCGATTGCCATGAGAACGTCCAGTGGTGACAAATTGGTGACAACCGGGAATGTCACCGATTGTCACCAGCACGGTCTTAGCCTCTAACCTGCACTTTGATGGTCGGGCTGCCGGGATTTGAACCCGGGACCTCTTGACCCCCAGTCAAGCGCGCTAACCAAGCTGCGCCACAGCCCGCTCCTGGACAGCCCGGATGCGGATCGCACTGGGCCGACCAGAATAGGCCAGTTGCTGGCGCCTCTGGAACGAGGGTTCAGGACCGACCGCTACCAGATCCTACCTGAGACCGATGGCGGCGTGGCCACCGGCTGCCCGGGCGCCGCCCCCGACTGATCCTCGGCGACGCTACAGGTCGGCCGCCACCAGCTTGCCGATGAATGTGTATCCCTTGGTATTGGCGTGGATGTTGCCCAGGGCGCAGTAATAGGTCAGCTTGCAGATCTCCCACACTGCGGCCGGAATCGTGCCGTACGGGCTGAGCTTGGTGGTCGTGGTCAGTGCGGTGTCGTCCCCGGAGGTCGCCTTCTTGTACGGGGCCTGGGTCACATTGACGAAGCTGCCCCCGACGACCGAGGTGTAGGCGGTCTTCAGTGTCGGGTTGATCAGGGCGTCGAAGGCGACCACGGACTCGTTGGCCAGGGTCACGTCGGGGCTCCCCGGCGGGTAGACGTAGTCACCGAGGATCACGTCGGGATAGGTCAGGCCGATGATCTTGGCGCTGCTGTCCCCGTTGGCCGTCAGGGCCGAATCGAGGGTGGTGACCAGGGAGGTGACGTTGGTCTGGATGACGGACTCCGCGCCCAGCACACAGGTGATCGGGTTGGGCGCGGATCCACAGGCGGTCACGTCGTTGCCGGCGATGGAGACGGTGATCAGTCCCACCAGGCCGTAGTTGGCCGGAGCGGCGATGAAGTTGACCGCCGCCTGCTCCTGGGTCGTGGTGGGATAGGCGACGGGGTCGATGATCGCCGTCGGGCCGTACCCGGATTCGGTGCAGCCGATGGCCGTGAGGATGGAGGTGGTGGTGGCACCGCCGCATCCGAAGTTCTCGAGGGTCATCTTCGCCTTCTTGGCCACATACGAGGTGTAGCCGGCGGTCGCACCGATACCGGGCTGGTACCCGACCGAGTACGAGTCGCCCAATGACAGGTAGTAGGGCTTCGGCGGCTTCGGCGGCTTCACGGCCTGGCTCACGCTCGGGGTCACCACCAGCCCGACGGTGGCGACGCTCGCGGCGATCAGAACGGCTCCGACAACAGTCAGTTTCGATCGTCTGCGCATGGTTGGTCCCCCCGGGGTCGTCTCTCGCCGTGATGGCACAAATGGACGACCCCTTTGCTAGCACAGGGATCGCCTCATCGGCGTCGGGGGTGGGTGCGGGCCGGCCGCCTGATCCACGGAGAGTGGCGGCCGGTTACCCACAGTGGCAATGAGGGACCGGCTCGGAGGGCGACACGCTGCGGCAGCCCTGTCGGACCGCCCGGTCCGGCACCGGGTCAGAGAGGTCGGCTCGTGCCATTTAGATGTGGTGGATGACCCAGGTCACCCCTTGGAAGGCCCGGTAGCCCAGATAGATGACCGTGGCCACCAACATGAACTTGAAGTACCACGGTGACCGGCGGTGCTCGAGGGGCTCGGTCCCGCACCGGGGGCAGGTGCCGTCTGCGGTCAACTCCTCGGCCTCGAGGCGCTGGTCGCACTGCTCACACCACGGCACGGCTCAGCCTCCACCAGTGGACAGCCGGTGGGCTCATGCCGGACGGCCCGAGTCGCGGAGGACGGTCGCTGCCCCCGGCCCCGACACCGGTGGCCGGGCTCACCGGTGGCGACCCCCGCCCCCGTTGGCACCTTTGGCCCGGACCCGGAGCTTGATAGGCGTCGGGCCCAGGGCGAACCGCTCGCGCAGGCCCCGCTCGACGTATCGCAGATAGGTGGCCTGGAGCCGGCCGTTGGTGAAGAGCGTGAACGTCGGCGGGTCGTTGGCGCCCTGCACCGCGTACTGGATCTTGGCGCCGACCGGGGGGTGGGCCATCTGGATCGACTTGAGCGCACGGTTGAGCTCGCCGGTGGGGATCCGCGAGTGGTAGGCCTCCTCGGCCGCGGCCACCGCAGGGAGGATCTGGTGGACGCCCAGGCCCGAGAGGGCACTGATCTTCAGCACCGGCGCGTCCCCGAGGAAGGCCAGCCGGTCCCCGATGTCGACCAGGACGCCGTTGCGGTCCTCGGTGGGGATGAGCTCCCACTTGTTGAGCACCACCACCGTGGGGCACCCGGCGGCCCCGACCCGTTCGGCCAGGCGCTGGTCCTGATGGGTCACCCCCGCGGTGGCATCGATGACGAGCAACGCGATGTCGGCCCGGTCGAGCGCCTCCAGGGCCCGGAGGACCGAGAAGTACTCCGTGCCCCGTTCGGTGCGGGACTTCCGACGCATACCGGCCGTGTCGATGAAGCACACCGTTCCCTCCGGGGTCTCGACCACGGTGTCCACCGCGTCGCGGGTGGTTCCCGGAGCATCATGGGTGACCGACCGTTCGTCGCCCACCAGCCGGTTGAACAGGGTGGACTTCCCGACGTTGGGCCGGCCCACCAGGGCCACCCTCGGGACGGGACCTCGTCCCGTACCCTGTCCACCGGTCCCACCGCGGTCCCGGTCGCCATCCGGCGGTCCCGGGACGGGAAGCAGGCTGGCCACCTCGTCGAGCAGGTCTCCGGTCCCCCGTCCGTGCAGGGCGCTCACCGGCCACGGCGTCCCGAGGCCGAGGCCCATGGCATCCCAGGCATCGACCTCGCGTTGGGAGGAGTCGACCTTGTTGACCACCACCCGGACCGGTCGTCCCGACCGCTTGAGCACCCGGGCCACGGCCAGGTCCTGGTCGGTGACACCGACCTGCACGTCCACCACCAACAAGACCACGGCCGCTTGGGCGATGGCCCGCTCGGCCTGGGCACTGACCTGGGCGTCGAGGGGGTCGTCACTCGACAGCCACCCCCCGGTGTCGACCACGGTGAAGCGGTGCCCGCACCAGTCGGCGTCGAGCTCCAGGCGGTCGCGGGTGACCCCGGACCGTTCCTCGACCACCGCCGCCCGACGTCCCACGATCCGGTTGACCAGGGTGGACTTGCCGACGTTGGGACGCCCGGCGATGACCACCAGGGGCCGGGCCGCCGTGGTCACGGCATCCTGGATCCGGACGGTTGCGCCCCGGCCCACGTCGCCGGTCATCGGGACCCTCCCAGGCTGACCGGGACCCGCTCTGCGGGCACGGCCCCGGCGATGGGACCACGCCGGGACGCCGCATCCGTCGTCCCCCGGTCCTCGAGCGCCCGGCGCAGCGAGAGCCCGTCGGTCGGGACCACCTCGACCGGGCGGGGCAGGTCGGCAACGGTCAGCTCGTCGAGGAAGCGTCCCTCGGACAGGCACGAGTCCGGGAGCAGGTACCGGTGCCCAACGGGTTGGCCCCGCAGCACCCTGACCAGGTCGGTACCGGTGAGGAGGCCGGACACCCCGATGTTGCCGCCGAAGAATTGGTTGTCGACCGGCACCAGCCGGATATCGGGGCGCTCGAGGTCGGCGATCAGCGGACCGAGCACCCGGGCGCCGTACTCGCCGGTCAGGACGGCGATGGGGACACCGCCTTCCCGGGGCGGCCCGGTGGCCGGTGCCCGGGGGGCGCGGTACCCGGTGGCCGGCGCTCCGTCCACCGCGGCGAAGAACCCGGGCCGCACGCCGAGCGCCGACCCCTCGTCGCCACCGAAGGCCGCCTCGAAGGCCCTGGCCATGCCCAGGCCGTTCTCGTGCTGGGGGAAACCCTCATAGGCAGAGGCCGGGGGGAACGGCTCCTCGGCCATGAGGTAGTACTCGTCGGCGGCGAACACCATCCGCCGTCCGATGGCCTCGAGGAACGTCGTCTGCCACTCCCCCACCGTGCTGCAGACCTCGGCCGCCTCCTCGCGGGTGTGGGGCCGCATGGCGCTCTGATGGGAGAACCGGCTCACACCCAGGGGGACGCAAGCCACCGTGGCCAGGGCCGGATAACGGTCGAGCACCCCGGCCAGGGTGTCGTGCAGGACGGCGCCGTCGTTCCGACCGGGGCAGACCACCACCTGGCCGTGGACCTCGATCCCACCGTCGAGCAGGGCCCCGAGCCACCGGAGACTGGTGGCGCCACGCCGGTTCCGCAGCATCTCGGCCCGGATGTCGGGATCGGTGGCGTGGATGGAGACGAACAGGGGGCTCAGGCGCTCGGTGAGCACCCGCTCGAGGTCCATCTCGGTGAAGCGGGTCAGGGTGGTGAAGTTGCCGTAGAGGAAGGAGAGGCGGTAGTCGTCGTCCTTCAACGACAGACTGCGACGCATCCCCCGGGGCAGCTGGTGGATGAAGCAGAACTCGCAGTGGTTGTCGCACGTCCGGACCCGGTCGAAGACCGCCGAGGAGACCTCGGCGCCCAAGGGCTCCCCCGGTTCCTTGGCCACCCGGAGCACGACCGGATCCCGCTGCCCGCGCCGGCGTACCACGAGGTCCAGGTCGGGCTCGTCCACCAACAGGCTGTACTCGATGACGTCACGCGGAGACCGTCCGTTGAGGAGGAGGAGTTCGTCCCCAGGCAGGAGCCCGGACAGGTCGGCCGGTGACGACTCGGTGACGGCGACGACCTTCGGTGCCGTCGTCACCCGGGGCGCCGACATGGCACCAGGCTACCCGGTCCCCCCGGCCGGCCGGCATCGTCGCTCCGCGCCGATCCCGCCGGGAACACCGGTACTCTGGAATCCGATGACCGTGGACCGAGTGCTCCTGGCCGAGCCCCGCGGATTCTGCGCCGGAGTGGAGAAGGCCATCAAAGCGCTGGCCTGGATGGTCAGGGTCTTCGAACCACCGGTCTACTGCTATCACGAGATCGTCCACAACCGTCACGTGGTCGATCAGTTCCGGGCCCAGGGAGTGGTCTTCGTCGACGACGTCGAGGAGGTTCCGGCCGGCGCCCCGTTGATGCTGTCCGCCCATGGATCGGCACCCGAGGTGGTCGTCGCCGCCCGGAACCGGGGCCGGGTGGTGGTCGACGCGGTCTGCCCGTTGGTCACCAAGGTCCACCATGAGCTGAAGGTTCGGGCCCGCAAGGGCTACATCGTGCTCTACGTCGGCCACCACGGCCACGAGGAGGCGGTCGGGACGATGGCGGTGGCCCCGGAGTCGGTACGCCTGCTCGAACGGGTCGACGACGTGGACGCACTCGGCGACCTCGACGGGGGACGGTATCGACGGCCCTCCACCGGTGGCCCTCTTGGCCCAGACCACGCTGAGCCACGACGAGTGGGCCGGTATCGTCGACCGGGCCCGGGAGCGATTCCCCGATCTGTGGATGCCCAACCGCAGCGACCTCTGCTTCGCCACCACCAACCGGCAGGCGGCCCTCAAGGCCCTGGCTGGCCGGGCCGATGCGGTGGTGGTCATCGGCTCGGAGAACTCCTCCAACACCGTCGCCCTCGAGCAGGTGGCGCTGGCCTTCGGCTGCCCCAGGGTGATCCGGGTCAACGATGCTTCCGAGCTGCCCGACGACCTGTCCGGCACGGTCGGGGTCACCGCCGGCGCCTCGGCCCCCGAGGCACTGGTCCGCGCCGTCGTCGAGCGCCTGGACCCGGCCGACGGCGTGATCGCCTGCCCGGTGACCATGGAGGAGGAGTACTTCCCCCCTCCCCCGGAGCTCCGCGAACTGCTGCGCGGGCCTCGAGACCGCGCTCTCGTTGCTCAACAGCGCCCCTCCTGTCGGCCCGGCCGGTCCCGACCAGGGTGACGCCCCCGCCGGGACGTTGGCCGGTGATCGGACGACGGTGGCCGCCGACGTCCTGGAGCGCCTGACCGGCTAATGGCCGTGGCCCGTCGGGCGATTTGGCGCGAGACTGTCTCCATGACCACTTCGTTCACCAGCATGGATGTCTCGACCGAGGACCAGTGGGCGGTGATCGGCGCCGAAACGGCGAACAACCAGGGCCGGGTGGCGGACCGGGTGCTGGCCATGCTCGAGTCGCTGAGCGAGGTGGTCGACGGTTTCGCGGTGGACCAGTTGACCCACAGCCTGCAGACGGCCACCCGGGCAGAGCGGGCCGGGGCAGACGACGAGCTGGTGGTCGCGTCGCTCTGCCACGACATCGGCAAGGCGGTGTCGGTGCCCAACCACCCCCGCATCGCGGCCGAGATCCTCCGCCCCTACGTCAGACCCGACGTGACCGCGGCCATCCTCGCCCACCAGGACTTCCAGGGCCGGCACTATTACCAGCACTTCAACATGGACCCGAACATGCGCGACCGGTACCGGGGCGAGCCGTGGTTCGGACTTGCGGAGCGGTTCGCCGACGAGTGGGACCAGAACAGCTTCGACCCCGACTACCCCACCGAGACGCTCTCGCACTTCGAACCGAAGGTGCGGGCCGTCTTCGGTAACCCCCACGTCCTGTAGCCGGCCCTGACCTGCGGCACCGCTGATCAGGGCCGGCGGGTCAGTAGCGACCCACGACGGCCACGGCGCGGTCGTAGAGGTCCTGGATGGACGCGGCCAGCGCCTCGGTGAGCCGGTGGGTCCGGCTCCTCGAGATCCGGCCGCCGCCGGTCCGGGACGGGGGCGGGATGGGCTCGCCCACGATGAGGTGGATGTGCCGGGGCCGGGGGACCCGCTTGCCCTTGGGCATCACCGACGCCGAGCCGCCGATGCCCACCGGGACCACGATGGCCCCGGTCCGGGCGGCGAGGAAGGCCACGCCCTCGTGGAGGTCCTCGACCACCGGCCCGGCCCGACGCTCCCCCTCCGGGAACAAGATGAGCACCTCACCGGCCTCGAGCACCCGTTGGGCCCGTCGCAGCGCCTCCCGATCGGCAGACTCCCGGTGGACCGGAAAGGCTCCCACGGCGGGGAGGATCCCGGCCAGGGCCCGGCTCCTCCACAGGCTGTCCTTGGCCATGTAGTGGAGCTTGCGCCCGGTGACCTCGGACGCCACGAAGAAGTCGATGAAGGACCGGTGCACCGGTGCGATGATCACGGGGCCTGTGGCCGGGACCTGGTCGGCCCCGACGACGGTGGTCCGGAACAGGAGCCGGTTCAGCCCGTGGACGAGCACCCGGAGGAACCGGTAGATCGGGGTGAACCGGGTGTCCACCCCGAGCTCGTCGGGCCCGTCGACGGCTCCGCCGGACCTGTCGTCTCCGATTCCGGTGTCCTCCAACCCCTCGCTCCCTCCCCCGGTGGCGCTCACAACCCGGCCACCACCTGGTCGACGATCTCTTGGACCGGCCGGTCGGTGGTGTCGATGACCAAGGCCCCGTCGGCCACCTCCAGCGGGGACGCCGCCCGGGTGCTGTCGAGCCGGTCCCGGAGGGCCACCGCCTCCGCTCCCTCCTCGGGCCGTCGACGGGCGCGCTCGTCGGCCGAGGCGGTCAGATAGACCTTGATGTCGGCCTGCGGGAAGACCACCGACCCGATGTCGCGTCCCTCGACCACCCCCCCACCACGCTCGAGTGCCCACCGGCGCTGGCGCTCGACCAGCACGCGGCGGACGTCGGGGTTGGCCGCCACTGCGGAGACGGCCCCGCTCACCCCGGGGCTGCGGATCGCCTCGGTGATGTCGGTGCCGTCGACTTCGACCCGCTCGCCGACGGTGAGGTCCAGTCTCCGGGCCAACCGGCCCACGGCAGGCCGGTCCGAGGGCTCGATGCCCCGCTCGAGTGCAGCCCAGGCCACGGCGCGGTACATGGCCCCGGTATCCAGCCGGTCGACGCCGAGGCGGACGGCGACGGCGCGGGACACGGTGGACTTGCCGGATCCGGCGGGGCCGTCGATGGCGATGATCCGTCCGGTGGCTCGGCCGGTGCCCTCGCCCTCGTCCGCAGGGGTCACCGGCCCACCGGAGAGGGTGATCGGAGGAGCTCGAGGTCGTCGGCGAACCCGGGGTAGCTGGTGGCCACCGATTCCCACCCGGTGATGGTCGTCACCGCGCCCGGCGCCGGGCACGCCGCCCCGGCGATGGCTGCGGCCATGGCCAACCGGTGGTCCCCCCGGGCATCCACCCGACCGGGCCGCAGGCCCCCCCCACCCCCCTGCACGACCAGGTCGTCGCCCTCGGCCTCGGCCTGCCCACCGAACGCCCTGACCAGGTCCACCGTCCCGGCCAGGCGGTCGGACTCCTTCACCCGCAGCTCGCCCACGTCCCGGAACCGGGTGGGGCCGTGGGCCACGGCGGCGGCCACCGCCAGGACCGGCACCTCGTCCAGCGAGGGGATCTCGTGGGACTCGACCACCGTGCCGTGGAGGAGACAGCTGTAGCTGGTCACCGACCCGGTCCCGTCGCCCGACTCCTCCATCTCGATGGTGGCGCCCATCCGGCGGAGGACACCGAGGAACCCGAGGCGCTCCGGCCCGAGGTGGATGTCGCGGACCGTGACCAGGCTCCCGGGGACGATCACCCCACCGACCAACCAGAAGGCCGCCTGGGACGGATCGCCCGGAACCGTGAACGATCCCGCCGACAGCACGCTCCGCCGGACCCGGATCACCCGCCCCCCGCCGACCCGCTCGATGGCGATGTCCGCGCCGGCGTCGGCCAGCATCTCCTCGGTGTGGGCCCGGGTGGCCACCGGCTCGCGCACCACCGTGTCGCCCTCGGCGGCGATTCCGGCGAGGAGGACGGCGGACTTCACCTGGGCACTGGCCATGGGCGGCGTGTAGTCGATGCCCCGGAGCGGGCCGCCCCTGATGCCGACCGGAGGCAGGCAGCGGTCGCCCTGGCCGCTCACCCCGGCCCCCATCCGCACCAGGGGCTCGGCCACCCGGTCCATCGGCCGGCCCCGCAGCGAGTCGTCGCCGGTCAGTACCGTGGTGCCCTCCAAGCTGGCGGCCACGCCGGCCAGGAGGCGCAGGCCGGTCCCCGAATTGCCCAGGTCGATCGGTTCGCCGGGCGCCCCCAGCCGTGACCGCCCTCCGGTGATCCGCACCACCGCGCCGTGGTCGTCGACCGCGGCGCCCAAGGCGGCGATGGCCCGTCGGGTGCGCGCCACGTCGTCGCCGGGAGACAGCCCGGTGATGGTCGACACCCCCTCGGCCAGGGCCGCCAGCAGCAGTGCCCGGTGGGAGATGGACTTGTCCCCCGGCACCGAGAGGGTGCCGGTGAGCGGCCCCCCGCCCGGCACCGAGCGGTCCGACGGGCCCCCGGACGGCGGGCTCGACCCGCCTCCGTCGGCGCTCACCCGGTGGGTCCCACAGGGGTGCTGGCCGAACGGTACCCCCGGGACGGGAGGGTGGCGAGGAGGGTGGGTGCCGCCAGAGCGTCCACCACCAGGACGAGTACCCCCCGGTCGCCCTCGACCGAATGGGCGATCTCGAGATCGAAGAGGTTGACCCCGAGTTCGGCGGCCAGGGTGGTGACGTCGGCCAGCACCCCGGTGCGATCGGGGACCGGGATGCGCACCTCGACCAGGCCCTCGGGCCGCGGGGTGCTGTCCACCAGGGCCCGGCGGGCGTCGGCGGCCCGGCCGAGGACCTCGAGGAGCGAGGCGTGGTCGTGGTCGGCCACCCGGCGCCGCATGGCGCCCAGGGCCTCGATCAGGAGGTCGAGGGTCTCGACGATGGCGTCGGCATTGCCGTCGCAGATGTCCGGCCAGATCGACGGCTGGCCGGCGGCGATCCGGGTCATGTCGCGGAACCCGCCGGCCGCCAGCTGCAGGAGGGCGGCGTGCTCCTCGCCCACACCGACGGCCAGGTCCATCAGGGTGGCGGCGGTCAGATGGGGGACGTGGGACACCACCGCCACCAGGGCGTCGTGGCGGGCCGGGGCCAGCGCCACCACGTTGGCGCCCAGGTCGGCCAACACCCCGCGGACCAGGGCGTAGGCGGCCGGGTCGGTCACCGCGGTGGGCGTCAGGACCCAGGTGGCCCCGACGAAGAGGTCGGCGGAGGCCCCCTCCACCCCCACCTGCTCGGAGCCGGCCATGGGATGGCCTCCCACGAACGACGGGTGGTCGACCGATGCCACCAGCGGCCCCTTGACGCCCCCGACGTCGGTGACCACCACGCCCGGTCTCCACCCGGAGGAGCCGGCGAGGACCCCGGTGATGACACCCTCCGCGGCATGGACCGGGGTGGCCACCACCACCAACTCGGCCCGGTGGTCGATGCCCTCGGCGGACAGCGCCCCCAGTTCGACGGCCCGGGCCGCCACCCCCGCGGCCACGTCCACCCCGCTGACCTCCCAGCCCCGCTCCAGGAGGGCCATCCCCACCGAACCGCCGATGAGCCCGGTTCCGAAGATCATCGCCCGCCCTGGCCGCCGCATCCGCTCCCCGGTCGCCTGTCCCTCCCCGGTGGGCCCGAAGCCGCCGTCCTCAGTCGGGGAGGTCGTCACGGAGTCCTTGGGCGCCCTCGAGGTAGAGGTGGTGGATCCCGTCCCTCGGGCGTTCGGTGGTGACGTGGAGCAGGACCCGGATGCAGCGGGGGACCGACCCGGTGATGGACAGCTCGCGGGCGCAGATCAGGGGCACGGCGCCGAGCCCCATCGACCGGGCGGCGGTGGCCGGAAAGGTCGAGACGATGTCCTCGGTGGCGGTGAACAGGATCGAGATGATGTCCTCTTCGACCAGTCCGTTGCGCTCGAGGATCTGACCGAGCAGGGACACCACCCGCTCGGTGATCGCCGCAGGCGTGTCCTCGTCGACGGTGGTGGCGCCCCGAACGGCCCGCACGGTGGGAGACATCAGCCAGGCATGTTACTCAGCGCCGTCCGGAGGTCCCACCGTCCGGCCGGAACCCTGGGGGCGGGCGGGGGCCGGTCGGACCCGGCCGCCGCGGTCGCCGCGGCCAGTCCCCGTACCTCGTCGAAGGTGAGGACCCGGTACGAGCCCGGCCCGAGCGACGGGTCGACCAGAGGCCCGATGCGGGTCCTGACCAGGCGGAGCACCGGGTGGCCGACGGCCTCGCACATCCGGCGCACCTGCCGGTTTCGTCCCTCGTGGATGACGATGCGGAGGAGCGAGGGGGAGACGACCGCCACCCGGGCCGGGGCGGTGGGCCCGTCGTCCAGCTCGACCCCCTGGCGCAGGCGCCGGACCGAGCCCGAGGTGGGTTCGCCATCGACCTGGACCAGATACTCCTTCGCCACCCCGTAGGAGGGATGGGTCAACCGGTGGGTGAGCTCGCCGTCGTTGGTGAGGAGCACCAGGCCCTCGGAGTCCATGTCGAGGCGCCCGACCGGGAACACCCGGGGGTCCCCCGGCACCAGTCCGACCACCGTCGGGCGCCCGTGGGTGTCCTCCGCGGTGCTGACCACGCCGGCCGGCTTGTTCACCAGATAGTGCACCAGACCGGGTCGCACCGGCAGGGGCACCCCGTCGAGCTCCACCCGGTCCACTTCCGGGTCCACCCGCCGGCCGAGGACGGGGACGGCGCCGTTCACGGTGACCCGCCCGTCGACGATCAGCTCCTCGCAGACCCGGCGCGACCCGACCCCGATCCGGGCCATGACCTTCTGCAGCCGGTCGCCTGTGGGTAGGGATCCTCCGGGTGGGTCAGCCATCGCCGACCGGGCGCATCTGCTCCTCCAACTCGTCCAGGGCCCCCGGCCCCGGAAGCAGGTCCTCCACCGGCGGCAGCTGGTCGAGTCGGTCGAGGCCGAGGCGCTCGAGGAAGGCGTCGGTGGTGGCGTAGAGGACGGCCTGGCCGGGGCCGGCGGCGTGGCCGACGGCGGCGATGTACCCCCGGTGCTCGAGCAGACGGACCACGCCGTCGACGTTCACCCCGCGGAGGGCGGCGATCTGGGACCGCGAGACGGGCTGCCGGTAGGCCACGATGGCCAGTGTCTCGAGGGCCGCGGCCGACAGCCGGGACGACACGCCGACATTGGCGAACCGCTCCACGTAGGGGGCCAGGTCGGGATGGGTCTGGATCCGGATGCCCCCGGCGATCCGCACGACCTCGAACCCCCGGCCGCCACTCCGACAGGACTCGGCCAGCTCGTCGCACAGCGGGTCGATCTGCTCGACGGGGACCTCGAGCAGCTCCGCCAGCAGGCCGGCCGTCACCGGTTCGACGGCCACCGATCAGCACGGCCTCGATGGCCCGGGCCTCGGGAGACAGCACGTTCAGCCCTCGTACTCGTCGTACAGGCCGGAGCCCACCGACACCGCCACGGGTGCCTCGGCCACCCAGGCCACGTCGAGGTCCCCGAAGGTGTGGCCCTGGTCGAGGGTGACCCTCCCCTGCTTGCACAGTTCGAGCAGTGCGAGGAAGCGGACGATGATCTCGATCCGAGAGGCCAGATGTCCGGTGAGGGCGCGGAAGGTCGCCCGGCCCAGGGTCGCCATCCGGCCCTCGATCTCCGAGACGGCATCGGCCACGGTGACCGTGTCGACCGTCACGTGATAGAGGTCGACGGTCGGGGCGGGGCGGACGGCGGTGGCCCGCAGGAAGGCGGAGGCGAGGTCCCCGGGGGTCACCCCGGCCAGCAGGTCGGGGGCGCACACCACCAGGTCGGGGTCGAGGCCGGCGGTGCGGGGGACCGACCGGGCCGCCTGCTCGAAGAGGACGACGAACCCGTCGGCGGCGGCGGCGTAGGCCTGGCACTCGAGCAGGCGGGCCAAGAGGAGGTCCCGCTCCTCCCAGCCGACCAGCTCCTCGTCGGGGTCGACGGCGTCGTCCCCCGGCAGGAGTCGGCGGGACTTGATCTCGACCAGCACGGCCGCCACCACCAGGAACTCGGAGAGCGTCTGGAGGTCCACCGACTCCCAGCCGGCCACTTCGGCGACGAAGGCGTCGACCACCGAGGCCAGCGGGATGTCGTAGACGTCCACCTGATGGGTGTTGACCAGCTGGACGAGCAGGTCGACCGGCCCCTCGTAGACGGGGGTGGAGACGTTGGCGGTCACGGCATCCGACGATACCGGCTGGAGCCCGCTCTCTCGTGCACCTCCCGGGCCGACCTACGATGACCCCCCATGTCCCGAGTCCTGTCCGGCGTCCAGCCCAGCGGCGACCTGCATCTCGGCAACTACCTCGGGGCCATCCGCAACTGGGTGGCCGACCAGTACGCCCACGATGCCTTCTACTGCATCGTGGACCTGCACGCCCTCACCCTGGACATCGATCCGGTCGTCCTCCGGTCCCGGACCTACGAGACCGCCCTCGACCTGCTGGCCGCCGGGCTGGATCCCGACCGGTGCACGCTCTTCGTCCAGAGCCATGTGCCCGAGCACACCCAGATGACCTGGCTGCTCGAATGCATCGCCACCATGGGGGAGCTGGGACGTATGACCCAGTTCAAGGAGAAGAGTGCCGGAAGGGACTCGGTGCGGGCCGGCCTGTTCACCTACCCGGTGCTCCAGAGCGCCGACATCCTGCTCTACGACGCCGAGCGGGTGCCGGTCGGCGACGACCAGCGCCAGCACCTCGAGCTGGCCCGGGAGCTGGCCACCCGGTTCAACCACCGGTTCGGCGACACCCTGGTCGTCCCCGAGCCCGCCATCCCGTCCGCCGCCGCCCGGGTGATGGACCTCCAGCACCCCGAGCGCAAGATGTCCAAGACGGTCAGCTCCCCGCTCGGCACCATCCTGCTCCTCGACGACGCCGCGGCGATCACCCGCAAGGTGCGCAAGGCGGTGACCGACACCGACGGCGAGGTCCGCTACGACCGGGAGGCCAAGCCGGGCCTGGCCAACCTGTTGGAGCTCCTGGCCGTGGCCACCGGTCGGACCCCTGCCGAGGCGGCCGCCTCCTATCGGCGCTACGGGGACCTGAAGGACGACGTGGCCGAGGCCCTGGTGGAGCTGCTGCGCCCGGTGCGGGAACGCCGGGACGCCCTGGCCGGCGAGCCCGGCGCCATCCCGGCCCTGCTGTCCCGTGGGGCGGAGAAGGCCCGGGACACCGCCTCGTCCACCTATCGTCGGGCCGCAGGGGCCATGGGCCTGCTCGCTCCCGGCTGAGCCGGCCCCGCCCCTCCGGAGGCCCGGCGTCGTCGACGCCTGCGGAGGGCGCCGAGCCATTCGATGGCGCCCCACAGGAGGGCCGCCGCGCCGACCGCGGCCGACACGCCCAGGCCGACCCGGGCCGGCGCCGGCGCATAGGTGAAGGTGACCCGGTAGTCCCCCGCCTTCGGGAGTCCGACCGTCTGGATCACGCCGTCCCGGCCGACCGCCACCTGGGAGACGGGGGTGCCGGTGGCGCCGAGCGGCCGGACCGTCGCCCGCCAGCCGGGGCTCCAGGCCACGCTGCGCTCGAGGATGACCGCCGAGGTGGCGTGGACGACGACGTCTCCGCCCCCGCCGGGATCGGGAGCCGACGCGGTCACGGTGGTGCCGGGGGTCGGGGGGCCACCCCCCGGGGCCCGGACCCGGGCCCAGCCGTGCGGAGCGGTGTTCTGGAAGACGCCGAAGGCGCCGATGGTTCCGGTGAACCTCCAGCGCGGCAGGTTGACGCCGTACTGCATCCGCCCGTCGAGGGCCACCTCGCCGGCTTCGGCGGTCCGGGCCGTGGGGATGCCGATGGCGGTCGGGCCCGGGGACCCGTTCTCCACGACCAGGCCGCCGGACCGGAACGGCGCGGCCGGGGTGACCCGGACCGAGCCGTCCGGGCCCCGGGCCGCGTCGGCGGCCGGCAGCCACCGCACTGCGCCGTTCGGGGTGAGCATCCCCACCCGCAGGGCGGGCGCCGCCCCGGGGGTACGGACCGACCAGCGGTCGACGGTGAGCACGCCCCCGAAGTACCACCGATGGGACTGGCCCGGGGCCAGGGTCACCGGGGCCGGTGCCGGGGTGGGTGAGGAGTTGTACAGGGTCAGGTCGGGGGGGAACGGTGTGGACAGGCCCGGGGCCGGGGCGGCGCCGGCGGCCGGTTGGGGGACGGGCGTCACGAAGTAGGAGGGCAGTGACAACAGGGTGTGGACGTTGAGCGTGTCCCAGGTCGGCCCGGCCAGGGTGGCCGGATTGAGGTCCTCCTGGTAGTGGGCGCCGGTGGCCCGGTAGTAGGCGGCGTCGGTCAGCGCCGAGTACCCCTGGGCGCTGCCCAGGCGGTTGAAGATGTTGAGGTCGGTCTGCCCCAGCTCGTAGAGCTGGCTGTCGTAGAACTCGTCGGGGTTGTAGATGATGAACCTGCCGTCGCCGACGGTGGCGGTCAGCTCGGTGGCCATATCGCCGCTGGCCTGGGCCAGCGACTGGGTGACCGGCGGGTGGACCACGAAGGCGTTGAACCAGATGAGATCGGCGGCGAGCACCGATGCCAGCAGCCGTCGCAGGCGGGCCCGCGGGAGCCGGGGCGCGGCCAGGACGGTCCAGGTGGCGGCGGCGGCGATCAGCGCGCCCAGGGTGACCAGGGCCGCGTCCTGGAAGTGGGCGGCCGTGTCGACCGGGAACTGGATCTGCAACAGGCTCTGCAGCCGGGGTCCGTCGACCCAGAGGAACAGGCCCAGTCCGGCGATGACGGCCAGGGGGGCGCAGGTGGCCACCAGCTCGGCCCTCCGCCCCGGTGACCGCCGGTGCGGGATCGGGGCTCCGGCCCCGGCGGTCACTCCCCCACCCCCCGGATCGAGGAGGAGGAGGTGCAGCCACCAGCCGAGCAGGGCGGCGAGCGAGAAGTCGACCAGGAGCAGGTTGCGGTTGAGGAGCCGCTCGTGGTTGACCCCCGGGATGAGGTAGAGGACGTGGCCGAAGGGTGTCTGGGCCCCGAGGGCGGACAGCAGGCCGAGGGCCAGGACCACGTACCAGACCCGCCAGTGCCTCGCCTCGGGCCGCCGCCGCCACCGGCGCAGGAACAGGGAGCAGGCGGCGATCAGGGCGAGGATCCCCGCATAGCTGGTCACCTCCTGGAAGTTGTACGGCCCCGCGTACCCCGGGTTGTGGTTGGTGCCGAGCAGGAAGGGGGTGGCGCCCAGGCTGAGCAGGCGGGAGGGGAGCGACCCGGTCGAGAAGAACCCGTAGCTGGTCGCCGCCCGCTGGGACTGGGACTCGAAGGCGAGTCCGGGCACCCACTGGGCCGCGCCCAGCGCCGCTCCGCCGGCCACCGCCAGGGCGACGGCGCCCAAGGCGGATGCCAGGGCCCGGCGGCGGCCCCGCCGGAGATGGCCACCACCGGCCAGGCGGGCGATGAGGTAGACGGCGACGAGGATGGCGCTGTCGATGACCGCTTCGGCCCCCCCGCTCAGGACGGACATCCCGACGGCCAGGCCGAGGAGCCCGACCCAGCCGCGGCTCCCCCGGGCGCCGGGGGCCGCCGGTCTGGTCAGGGCGTGGACGGCCACCAGCATCCACGGCAGCCAGGCGGCCCCGGCGATCAGGTCGATGTGCACGATCTGGGCCGACATGTATCCGGAGAAGGCGAAGGTGGCCGCCGCCATCGTGGCCGCCGGGGAGCCGATCCGCTGGCGCCGCAGGAAGACGTACATCCCGGCCACGGCGAGGTCGTAGGCGAGGGCCAGATTGAGCGTCCAGGCGGTGAACCGGGGAAGGACGGCGAACAGCCAGGTGGTCGGGTAGGCCGCCCCCGCGTTGAAGCCGCCGAGCAGCGGCGTGCCGCTGAACAGGTAGGGGTTCCACAACGGGAGCACGTGGTGCCACAGGTCGCTCCCGACCAGGGCCCGCATGGGGAAGTTCTGGAGGAGGTTGTCGCCGTCGAGGAACACCGAGCCGTACAGCTGGGGAGCCCCGAAGACGATGAAGGGGGCCACCAACAGGACCACCATGCCCGGGTGGCGGCGCATCCAGCCCGGCGCTGCCGCCAAGAGGCGGCCGACCCCGTTCCGATCGGCACGGACCGCCCCGGTCGTGGTCGGCGCCGGGCTGTCGGTGCTCATGATCCGGCGGAGGATTCCCCGCTCACACCAGCAGGCCCGACCACCAACTGATGACGTGTCCGATCAGCTGCGCCCATTCGTTGCGGAAGAACAGGATGAGGATGAACGGCAGGAACATGAGGGCGGGTTGGATCCGGTAGTACTCGGGCAGCATCCGCGCCGGCAACAGGCGTTCGAGCACCGACGCGCCGTCCAGCGGAGGGCAAGGGATGAGATTGAAGACGCCGAGCACGATGTTGGCGATGCCGGCGATGAAGAAGATCTGGCTGGCCAGGCCCGGCGGGTAGAACCCACCCTGGGACACGATCTGCCGGATCGCCGCCGGGGTCACCAGGATGTAGGCCAGTCCGAGCAATCCGGCCAGTACGAAGTTGGTGAGCGGGCCGACCAGCGAGACCACCACGATGTGGTTGCGCGGGCTCCGCAGGCGGTTGGTGGAGACCGGCACCGGCTTGGCCCACCCGTAGGCCCCGAGCCCCGAGAGGGAGAGGACGGCCGGGACGAGCAGGGTGCCCACCGGATCGATGTGGCGGAGCGGGTTGAGGGTCAGGCGGCCGGCCCGCTTGGCCGTGTCGTCCCCGAAGGCGAGCGCCACCACCCCGTGGGAGATCTCGTGCAGGATGATCGAGGGGACGAGTACGCAGAAGTAGATGATCTCGAACCGGCTGATCCTGTGGGTCTGCAACAGGATGGCGATCAGGGCCACGGCGACGACCACGATGATCGTCGTCCGCTGGTCCATCTGGAACCGACGCCGGGGCCGACCGGGGCCGCCGGATCCCCCTCCATAGCCCCCGTAGGCCACGCCTTCCCGGTCCGATCAGGGCCGGTTGGCGTGCTTGATGCAGAATCGGGTGGCCGGCATGGCTTCGAGGCGGGCCGGCTCGATGGCCTCGCCGCACACCTCGCATCGGCCGTAGCTGCCGTCCTCCAGGCGGCCCAGGGCCAGGGCCACCTCGTCCAGCGACTCCTGCAGCTGGCCGGCAAGCACCCCGGCCTCGCCCCGCTCCGCGGTCACCTGGCTGGAGTCGGCGAAGTTGGGGTCGTAGTCCAGTCCTCCGCCGTCCCCGAAGCCGAGCTCCGACAATTCGGACTGGAGTTGCCGCCGCTCGTTCTCGAGCAGCTGGCGGTAGTCGATGGGGGGGGCATCACTCGGCACGGAGACGATCCTACCGGAGCTGGGGGAGGCCAGCCCGCGGGTGGGCCTCCTCGTAGGTGCTGCGCAGGTGGTCCTGACTCAGCTTCGTGTAGATCTGGGTGGTGGCGATGGAGACGTGGCCCAGCAGCTCCTGGACCACCCGGATGTCGGCGCCGTGGGCCAGCATGTGACTGGCGCAGGAGTGGCGGAGCACATGGGGGCTGACCAGCTCGCCGAGGCCGGCCCGTTCGGCGCGCTGGTGGACGATGGCCCACGCGCCCTGCCGGCTGAGGCGGCCCCCCGCGTGTTGATGAAGACGGCTTCGGCGTCGCTCCGGCGCTTCCACCGGATCGGGGCCAGCAGGGGGCGGCCCGACAGCGAGAGCCAGCGGTCCAGCGCGGCGCGGGCCGGCCCGCCCAGGGGGACCAACCGCTCCTTGGACCCCTTCCCGAACACCCGGAGCAGGCCGTCCTCCCCCTGCAGGTCGATGAGGGAGAGGCCGACGGCCTCGGAGATCCTGGCCCCGGTGCCGTACAGGAGCTCGAGCAGGGCCCGGTCGCGGAGCTCGGTGGGCCCGGTCCCGTCGACCGAGTCGAGCAGGCCGAGGGCCTGGTCCTCGTCGAGCGCCTTGGGAAGCCGGCGCGGCAGCCGGGGAGATCGCACGTCCGCAGTCGGGTCGCCGTCGATCACCCCCTCGCTCGCCAAGAAGCGGTACAGGCCGCGCAACGCGGCGGTGGACCGGGCCATGGAGGCAGGGTTGCGGCCCTGACTGCGCAGGGCGGCGAGGTGGAGCTCGATGGCATCGATGCCGACATGGAGCGGGTCGACCCCGGACTCGCCGGCCCAGCGCTCCCAGGCGGCGATGTCCCGGCGGTAGGCGACCAGGGTGTTGCGCGCCCTACCCTTCTCGACGGCCAGCCACGAGAGGTACTCCTCGGCCCCGGTCGACAGGGGACCGGTCACGGGCGGGTCACGATCGGCTGTTCACCGCTGGGCGGCCAGGTGGCGCAGGGCCAGGCCCACACCCAGGATGGTCGTGGCATCGATGACGGTGCCGTCGTCGACCAGGGCGTCGAAATCGGAGAGGGGCACCGCCTCGATCCGCATGTGCTGTTCCTCGATCCCCTGGCGGTCGACGGGCACGGTTGTGAGCCCGGTGGCCAGGTAGACGGTGGAGAGCTCGTCGCAGAAACCCGGGGTGATCGCGCACCGGGTCAGGAGGTGCAGCTCGCGGGCCGCGTAGCCGGCCTCCTCGGCCAACTCCCGCCGGGCGGTCGCTTCCCCGGGCTCGTCGGCGACGTCGCAGGTCCCGGCCGGGACCTCGAGCAGCCACTGGTCGAGAGCCGGTCGGTACTGGTGCACCAGCACCACGGCGTCGGCATCGGTCACGGCCACCACCGCCACCGCACCCGGATGGCGGACGACGTCCCGTTCGAACGGCTTCCCCCTCGGGTCGGAGAAGGTGGCCCGGGTCAGGGTGATCACCCGACCGCGGTGGAGGACGACCTCGCCGGTCATCTCGAATCCCGGTGCCCGGCGGTCGCTGCCCCGGCCCGTGGTCCGGCGGTCGGCCCACCTCAGCCGTCGGCATCGATGTCCGGCAGACGGGGGTCCCTTCCCTCGGCGCGGTCCAGGGCCGCCTCCACCAGCTCACGGAACAAGGGGTGGGGTTGGTCGGGGCGGCTCTTGAATTCCGGGTGGGCCTGGGTGCCGACCCAGAAGGGATGGCCGGGCAACTCGATGAACTCCACGAGCCGCCCGTCAGGAGAGATCCCCGAGCACACCAGCCCCACGTCCTCGAGTCGGGACCGGTAGCGGGGATTCACCTCGTAGCGGTGCCGATGGCGCTCGGACACCAGCTCGGTGCCGTAGGCCTTGGCCACCTGGGACCCGGGGACCAGCCGCGCCGTGTAGGAGCCCAGGCGCATCGTGCCGCCCTTGTCGACGACCTCGTTCTGGTCGTCCATGAGATCGACCACCGGGTGGGGCGTGGCCGCGTCGACCTCACGCGAGTTGGCGCCCTCGAGCTCGGCCAGTGTCCGGGCCATCTCGATGATCATGACCTGGAGCCCGAGGCAGAGCCCGAGCAGGGGCAGGTCGTTCTCGCGGGCATAGCGGGCGGCGGCGATCTTGCCTTCCACACCGCGCTCGCCGAATCCACCGGGAATGACCAGCCCGTCGAACCCGCGCAGGCCGTCGCGGTCCAAGAGGTCGGGCACGGTGGCCGCCTGGATCCAGTCGATCTCGACCTTCGCCCCGTGGTGGAAGCCGGCGTGGCGGAGCGCCTCGACCACCGAGAGGTAGGCGTCGGGAAGGTCGACGTACTTGCCGATGATCCCGATGCGCACCGGCCGGACGGCGGCGTCGACCTGCTTGACCAGGTGCTCCCACCCGGTCAGATCGACGGGGTGGGCGTCCTCGTCGTAGCCCAGCAGGCGCAGGATGTAGCCGTCGAGCCCCTCCTCGTGGAGGACCAGGGGGATCTGGTAGATGTTGTCCGCATCGACGGCGGAGACCACGGCCTCGATGGGGACGTCGCACAGGAGCGAGATCTTGCGCTTGAGGCCTTCGGAGATCATCCGGTCCGACCGGCAGACGATGACGTCGGGCTGGATCCCCCGGCTGCGCAGCTCGGTCACCGAGTGCTGGGTGGGTTTGGTCTTCTGCTCGCCCGAGGGGCCGAGGTAGGGCACCAGGGTGAGATGCACGTAGCAGACGTTCTCCCGGCCCACATCCCGACGGAACTGGCGGATGGCCTCGATGAAGGGGACGATCTCGATGTCGCCCACCGTGCCCCCGATCTCCACGATGACCACGTCGACGTCCTTGGTGCCGAGCCCCATGACCCGCCTCTTGATCTCGTCGGTCACGTGGGGGATCACCTGCACCGTCTTGCCCAGGTAGTCACCCCGGCGCTCCTTGGCGATCACCGACGAGTAGATCTTGCCGGTGGTGGCGTTGGAGTCGCGGTGCAGGTTCTCGTCGATGAACCGCTCATAGTGGCCGAGATCGAGATCGGTCTCGCCGCCGTCCTCGGTGACGAAGACCTCCCCGTGCTCGAACGGGTTCATGGTGCCCGGATCGACGTTGATGTACGGATCGAGCTTGCACATGGTCACCCGCAGGCCGCGGCATTTGAGGAGTCGCCCGAGTGAGGACGCTGTGAGCCCCTTCCCCAACGATGAGGACACGCCACCGGTGAAGAAGATGAATTTGGCGCCGGGAGAGGATCTGCGCGCCGACCCTGTCGCCGGCCGCTCCCCCAGAAGCTCCGGCGGGCCATCCATGTCGGGCACCTGTCGAGGCTAGCGGAACCGGGTACGCCACGGTGCGGACCCCACCCGGATCCGGTCGACAGGCCGGGCACCGGACCCGCGCGTCACCGGGCCATCCGGGCGGGCGATCCCTCGAGCAGCTCCCGGGCGTGGCGCCGGGCGGAGGAACTGTCCGGGCGGCCCGACAGCATCCGACTGATCTCGATCACCCGGCCCTCGGCATCGAGGGCCACCACCTCGGAGCGGGTACGACCGGCGCTCTCGGACTTCCTCACCTCGATCTGGTGGTCGGCGAGAGCCGCCACCTGGGCCAGATGGGTGACCACCAACACCTGTGCGTGGTGTCCGAGCCCGGCCAGACGCGCGTCCGACCGAGGTGGCCGCGGCACCCCCCACTCCGGCATCCACCTCGTCGAAGACCATCACCCCCGGTGAGTCGGTGATGGCCAATCGCACCGCCAGCATGGTGCGGGCCAGCTCCCCCCCGGACGCCGCCTTGGCCAGGGGCTGCAGGGCCTCACCGGGGTTGGCGCCCAGCAGAAAGCTGACCTGGTCGGCGGGCCCGGAGCCTTCGACCGCGATCGAGAATCGGGCCGACGGCATGGCGAGGCTCCTCAGGGTCGACTCGATCTGGCCGGCCAGACGGGGGGCGGACTCCCGGCGGGCCGAGGCGACGTCCGACTCCGCCTGCTCGAGGGCGTCACGGGCCGACCGGATCTCTGCGTCGAGCGCCGATGCCCGCGCTTCCTCCTGCTCGATCACCGCCAGGCGCTCCCGGGCACCCGATGCATGGGCGAGCACCTCTTCGAGGTCGCTGCCGTATTTCCGTTCGAGCTCGTGGAACATCTTCCGGCGCCGGCGGATCTCCTCGAGCCGTCCGGGGTCATCGTCCCAGGTCTCCACGACCGTTCGCAGCTCAGTGGCAAGATCGGCGAGCTCGGCCATGCTCGAGCGGATCCGGGTCTCCATCGGTGCCAGTGCGGCCCGACCGGCCACCGCGCCCGAGGCCTCGCCCAGGCGCTCGAGGGCGCTCGAGTCGTCCGAAGCCGATATGGCCACGAGCGCGACGGCGGCCGCCTCGCGGTGCGCGGTGGCCGCGGCGAGGCGGTCCTCTTCGACCTCGAGCCGCCCGTCCTCGTCGGGGTCCTCGATGCCGGCGGCGGCGATCTCGTCGATCTGGTAGTTGAGGAGGTCGACTTCGCG
Organism: uncultured Acidimicrobiales bacterium; assembly: GCA_963806285.1. Lineage (GTDB taxonomy): Bacteria > Actinomycetota > Acidimicrobiia > Acidimicrobiales > RAAP-2 > Bog-756. Next base: position 209,283 of record CAWDXJ010000010.1, on the reverse strand, counting down.
GGCCCGCTGCCGTTCGTCTCCCCCGAGCGCGGCGGACTCCTCGGTCAGCAGGCGGAGGTGGCGCTGCGCCGCCTCGAGCCCGGTGAGCTGGATCCGCCCGAAGGAATCGACGGCCCGGCGCTGCGCCTCGGCCCGGGTCAGCGACTGGTGCTGGTGCTGGCCGTGCAGTTCGATCAGCCCGCCGGCCAGCTCGGCCAGTGCCCCGACGGTCGCCATCCGGCCGTCGATCCACGCCCTGGAGCGCCCGCCCCTGACCACCGAACGGGCCAGGACGACCTCGGTGGGGCCCCGCCTGTCGGGAGCGACTTCGTCCGGTACTCCCCCACCGGGCATTCCGGTCGACCGGTCTCCGCCGTCGGGAGAGGGGTCCGATCCGGCTTGGACGAGGAACCGGCCCTCGACCATCGCCTCGTCGGCCCCCGACCGCACGACGGTCTGGTCGGCGCGACCTCCGAGGAGCAGGCTGAGCGCCTCGACCAGGAGGGTCTTGCCGGCCCCGGTCTCGCCGGTGAGCGCAGTCATCCCGGGCCCGAATGACACGGCGACGTCGTCGATCACCCCGAGGTTGCGGACGCGGAGCTCGACCAGGCCGAGAGCCAAGGGGCCCGCCGTCCTACCGGTCGGCGAGGTGGAACTTCGCACGGAGGATGGCATGGAAATGGCGGGAGCCGAAGGTCACCAGCCGGGCCGGACGGCGTCCCTCGCAACAATCGACGATGGTGCCGGGGGCGAGCACGCACACGGTCACGCCGTCGACGACCAGCACGGCCGGGCGCGGCTCTCTCACCTCGAGTTGCAGCTGCTCGGTGGGCTCGAGCACCAGGGGCCGGTCGAAGAGCATGTGGGGCGAGACCGGCGTGACCACGATGGCCCGAAGCCGGGGCGAGAGCACCGGGCCCCTCGGCCGAGAGGTTGTAGGCGGTCGACCCGGTGGGCGTGGCCACCAGCAGGCCGTCGGCTGCGTAGGTGACGAACGGCCGGTCGTCGATCGAGGCGGCGATGCGGACGGTGTGACCGGGCACGGTCTTCTCCACGGTGGCCTCGTTCAGAGCCGTCCGGTGGGCCAGCGGGTGACCGTCGGGGCCGGTGACCGTCACCGACAGGGTCATCCGCTCCTCCACCTGATGGGATCCGGCCAGGAAGCTGGTCAGCGCCTCCTCGAGCCCACTTGGCTCGACCTGGGTCAGGTAGCCGAGCCTGCCGATGTTGACACCGAGGACGGGGATGCCCTTCGCCAGCGCCGCCTCGACGGTCCGCAACAGCGTCCCGTCACCGCCGAGACTCACCAGAAGGTCGGCACCGTCGACCGAGACCGAGCCGTCGGCCTGGAGGGCGCGGACCGACCGGTGACCCCGCTCTGCCAGCCAGACGGCTGCCCGATCGGCCAGCGCGGCCGCTTCCGGCCGGTCGGGATGGGTGTAGAAGGCGATCAGGGCCATGGTCCTTACCCGCAGGGCCGGTGGTGGTGCGCCTCGGCGACCGCCTCGTCCAAGAGGGCGGAGACCCCGGCCCCCGGCCCGGCCGGATCGGGTACTTCGCCCGGCGCCCGTGTGGCGCCCGGGTGGCCCGGCGTGGTGGCGTGCAGCAGGAACTCGATGTTCCCTGCGGGCCCGGTGATTGGTGAGGGCATGGCCCCCATGATGGCTGCTCCGGCGGCCCCGAGCGCGGTTGCGACCTCGCCGAGCGTCCTCCGGTGGATGGCGGGATCTCGGATGACCCCCCGGCCGCGGGATGCCTCGGCCCTACCGGCCTCGAATTGCGGCTTGACCAGAATCACCACCGGTGAGCCGGGGACGGCCACCTCGCCCACCAGCACGGGCACGGCCCGTACCACCGATATGAACGCCAGGTCGGCGGTGACCAGGTCGACCGGACGCCCTCCGACCGTCTCGAGCGAGACGTCGCGGATGTCCACTCGCGCGCAGTCGATCACCCGCGGGTCCGAGCGCAGCCGCTGGTGGAGCTGGCCCCGGCCCACGTCCACGGCGACGACCGAGGCGGCGCCGCCCTGGAGCAGGCAGTCGGTGAACCCCCCGGTGGAGGCGCCGGCGTCGAGTGCCCGAAGGCCCCGGGGATCGACGGCGAACCGAGACAGTGCCGCCTGCAGCTTCAGGCCGCCCCGGCTGACGAAACGGGGCGCCGCCCCCAGCAACTCGACGGGCTCGCCGGCCGCCACCAGACGGGCCGGCTTGTCGGCGATCGAGCCCGACACCGCCACCAGCCCCTGCTCGATCAGGTCCGCGGCCTGGGGCCGACTGTCGGCCAGCCCCCGCTCGACCAGGGCCCGATCGAGGCGGAGCCGGACGGTCCTGGTCAGTCGGGCGACCCGGCGCCCGAAGGCCGGGCCGGCGCCGATCTCTTGGCCGGGGCCTTCTTCGCCGCCGATCTCTTGGCCGGGGCCTTCTTCGCCGCCGATCTCTTCGCCGGGGCCTTCTTGGCCGCCGATTTCTTGGCCGGGGCCTTCTTCGCCGCGGCCTTCTTCGCCGCCGATTTCTTGGCCGGGGCCTTCTTCGCCGCCGATTTCTTGGCCGGTCCGGCCGCTGTGGTCGAACGGCCCAGCAGCGAGGCGACCTGCTTGGCCAGATCCTCCAGGCTGGTGATGCCGACACTGTCGAGCTGGCGGGCCACTTCGTGGCGCACCTGGGCCAGGAGGGCCTCCCTGCCCTTGCGGCTGCGTTCGATCAGATCGTCGACCCTGGCCTTGGCCTCGCCCCGTTGGAACTCGCCGCTCTGGACGAGCTCCTGCACCAGGTCCTCGGCGCGCGCCCGGGTGAGATTGGTGAAGGCAATGCCGGCATCGAGATACTTCTGGAAGGCATCCTTGTTGGCCATTTGCCCACTCTACCTGCAGTGCTGCTGGCGGGACCCCTCATTGGGCGGCCAGACAGGTGCGGACCAGTGACACGAAATCCGGTGACCGGACCGCGACGGGCGACTCCGATGTCCGGCCCGACGGGGTCACTCCGGAATCGACCAGGGCAAAGGGAATGGACAGCCGATCGGCCAATCGGCCGTCGGTTCGGGGCTGGTCGCCGACCAGCACCACGGTGCGGTCACCGTCATCGAACCCGAGTCGCTCCTTCATCAGGGCGGCCATGGCTGCGTGTGGCTTGCCGGCGATCTCCGGAGTCACCCCCGAGGCGGTCGCCACCGCGGCCAGCAGGGATCCGGCTCCGGGCAGCAGTCCGGCCGGGGTGGGATGGGTCGGGTCCTCGTTGGTTCCGATCAGCCTCCCGCAGGTCCTTGCGGCGGTGGCGGTGGCCGCCAGCGTGTCGAAATCGAAGGACCGGCTCCATCCGACGACGACTGCGTCGACCGTCCCCTCGTCGACGCACCTCACGCCTCGAGTCCCGAGCGCTTCGAGGAGCCCCCCCTCGGCCAACGTCCTCACCGCCTGGCCGGGGCGGACGAGCGACGCCGCCGCCGCCGCCGAGGTGACCAGGTCGTCCGGGGACGAGTCGATCCCGGCGCGCTCCAGCCGGTCCAACAACTGGTCGGTGGTCGGGGCCGAGTTGTTGGTGGCGAAGACCACCCGCCTGCCGGCGTCGCGCAGTGCGGTGACCGCCGTGCCCACATCCCCGATGGGATCACCGGCCAGCCAGATGACGCCGTCGAGGTCGACGATCCACATCGACGCCGAGGCGAACGCCGCGGCGTCAGGCCCGTTCATTCCGACGTGTTGTCGCCGGCCCCCGACTCCGCCGTGGCCCTGGCCCCCCTCCGGGTCCGCCGGGTGGCCGCGGCCAGGCGGTCGGCGGACTCGAGCACCCCGGAGATCAACCCCGACAGGTGCGACAGCGGCTCGGTCGCCGGACCCTGTGCCCCATCGTCGACCGCCGCTGACGACCGTTCCGGACCGATGACCTCCGCCGAGGTCCCGATCGGTCGGGCGCTCAGATCGGCGATCCGCTCGCCGGTCACCTTGGCCGCCCGCTCCCAATAGGAGCGGAACATCCCGATGTCGAAGGCCCCGTCGCGCACCCGGGCCTCGTCGAGCAGCCGACCCGGAGGCTTCTTGAGGTCGCGCACCAGCCGTACCGCGGCCAGCGCCCGGAGAACGTACCAGGTGGGGTCGAGCTCCCACCAGGCGAATCCCTGACGGGCCGAGGCCGGCAGGTAGTGGTGATTGTTGTGCCATCCCTCCCCGCCGGTGATGAGGGCGACGATCATCGAGTTCCGACTGGTGTCGGGCGTGGCGTACCGTCGCCGACCGACCAGATGGGCCATCGAGTTGACCAGGAACGTGCCGTGCCAGAGCAGAACCGTGGACAGGAAGAAGCCGATGAGCAAGCCACCCCAGCCGCCGATGAGGAAGCACGCCACCCCCAGCAGCCACGGTCCGATCCACGAGTGCCGTTCGAGGAACCGCAGTTCGGGATAGGCGGCGAAGTCCTTGATGGTCGAGAGGTCGGTCCGCTTGTACTTGGTCGAGAGGATCCAGCCGACGTGGCTCCACCAGATCCCGTCCCGCGGCGAGTGGACGTCGTCGTCCAGGTCGGTATAGCGGTGGTGGAGGCGGTGGTGGCCGGCCCACCAGAGGGGGCCCTTCTGCACTGCGGTGGTCCCGCCGAAGGCGGCGACGAACTGCGCCACCCGGCCCATGCGGTAGCTGCGATGGGAGAAGTAGCGGTGGTACCCGGCGGTGATGAAGAACATCCGGATCACGTAGAGCAGGGCGCAGAGCAGCCAGTCCTGCCAGGTCACCACCACGAAGAAGGCAGCCAGGGGGGCCAGGTGCACGGCCAGGAACGGGATCCCCGCCACCCAGTCGGTCCTATCGGCGGACCGGTCCACTGCCTCTAAGTGCGGCCTGCCTGCCGGCCCAGCGGTGGTTGCGGTCATCGGGTCACGCCGCCGCCTACTGACGACAACAGAGGAATCGTACCCCAACGGTGCCCGACGAGGCGTATCAACGCGATCCGGAATCGCTCCGAGCCGATGGTCACCCAGCCACGTAGAGCTTCCCGTTCGAGCCCTTGGCCACCTTGATCTTCGTCAGGCCCGAAGCGGCGGGTCCGTTGAGCACGTCTCCGGTCCTCGGGTCGAACGTCGACCCGTGGCAGGGGCAAGCGATGAGGTTGGCCGACTGCTGGTAGGCCACGGTGCAGCCGGCATGGGGGCAGATGGCGTCGAAGGCCACGAACTCATCCGACACCTGCTGGATGACCAGGCCCGGATCCCCGCTGGACGGGTCGGTGAAGGTGGCCGATCCCCCGACCGGAACGCTCGAGGCCGGTCCGATGGCGGTTCCCGCCGGCACCGAAGCGGTGGTTGGAGGGGGAGAGCCGGCACCGGTCGTCTGGGTCGTCTGGGTGGAAGGGGTCGTCGTGCCCGGCCCGACTCCCCCGATGGTTGGTGTCCCGCTGGCCGAGGCGGAGGTTCCGCCAGCCACGCGCCCGATCAGGGCGGCCAACCCACCGGTGAGCACGACGACTCCAGCCGCAAGGCCGGTGAGTGCCCCACGGGAGAGCACCGCCCGCCGCGACACGCCGCCCTGGCGAAGGGGTACGGCCTGTTCCTGTTCGGCCAGCCAGGTCTCGAGCGCGGGTGCGCCGGCGGCCCCACCCAACACGAACGGGGTCCAAGCGAAGAGGAAGACGATGTCAGAACCGGTGAAGTAGGGCGAGGCATGGAAGCTCACGGTCAAGAAGAGTCCGAACGAGAGGGCCATGCCCGCCACCGCGGCCAACCGGGTCCACATCCCGACCAGAATTCCGAGACCGATCGCCACCTCACCGAGCGAGATGAGCAGGCCCACTGCCGACGCAATGGGGACGAAGTGGCTGATCAGTCCGTGGATGGGGCTCGAACGGGAGGCACCGACCAGTTGGGCATGGATCGAACTCGGGCTCGAGCCCTTGAAGAAGCTCGGGGTTGGCCAACTTCTGGATCCCGGCGAACAGGAAGGTGATCCCGAGGAACAGGCGCAGCGGCATCAGGAGCCATCCGGCTGCAACCGAGCCGTCTGCGTTCTTCAGTGACCATACGGAATCAGCCGGCCTTCCGGCGACCTCGGGTTGGAGCCTGGCATTTGCCGAGCGCATCCGTCTCGATGCGTTCGAAGTCACCGCTCCGGTCCCATAGCCCGGCACGATACAGGCTCCATGGCTGGTTGAGACGTCGCACACCCTGGCTGCGGGTGGAGCGTTCGCCGGGGCGGCTGGTGGCCCGGTTGCCCGACGCGTACCATGGGCGGGTGGATCAACTGGCACTGGCACCGGACGGCCTGACAGGCTCGGCGCCGAGGTCGAAGGCCGACACGACCATGCGACGGTGGCTGCGGGTCCCGGACGATCGGTCCCCCATCGACGAGTCCGCCACCCACCGGATCTTCAGCGCATCGATCCTCCTGTCCGCCCTGCGCTGTCTGCTCAGCTACATCGTGCTCCCGGTGGTGCTGCCGGCCATCGGCGTGGCCAGGGGCGTGGGCCCGGCCATCGGCATCCCGGTCGGCATCCTGGCGCTCACCTTCGACTATCTGGGTATCCGCCGGTTCTGGCTGGCCGACCATCGTCAGCGGTGGGCGTTCACCGCCCTGTACGCGGTGGTCGGGGCCATGGTCCTCACCCTGGTGATCGTGGACATCGTCGACGCGGTGCGCTGAGCGCGCCGTCGCCCCTCCATCTCCTCTGCGGCGTCACCGATCGGGACGTCGCCGTCGGGCGGGTCCAGCGGTGCGAGCAGAGGCTCGGGGGGTGACGATCCGGGCCCGCGCCGGGCTCCGTGCTTCCAATTCCCGCATACGGTCTGGGTACGTGCGAGCATCGGGGTCGGGCCGGTACTCGGGGCGGCGTCAACGGAGGAGGCAGGATGGGCGGCGGCGTCGTGGAGCGGTGGTCGGAGTCGGCCGCCTTGGAGGCCTGGCAGCTCGTGCTGCAGATGCTCGGGGACACGACCGCAATGGTCCGGTCCGAGGCAGAGACGGGCTCGAGCTGGTCGAGGGCCTCCGGGTCATCGCCCGGTCACCGCCCTGTGCTCCGAGCTTTCGTTGGACGTCGACCCGGAAGGCCCTTGGTTCTTCAGCATGAACACCGAGGCACGGCTGGTCGGTGGTCCGAACCCCGACGGTGACTACCAGTTGGCCATGATCGACGGCCGCCACCGCTACCTGGTGAGCGGTGATCGGAATTCAGTGACCTACCTCGGGTTCCAGGTGCTCGCCGGCACCGGACCCAACCCCCGCCGGATGGCCGCCCACGTGTCGGACCGCGACCTGGCCGTCGACGCGGACGGCCGGTTCTCGTTCGTCCTCGCCACCGAAGAGCCGGCCGCCGCAGAGCTCGGCGGCGCCACCTGGGTGCCGGTGCCGCCCGACGCGTCAGCCGTCGTCGTGCGCCAGTACATCGCCGACAGGGCCGCGGAGACGCCTGGCCGGCTGGTCATCGAGAGTCTCGACCCACCCGGGCGTCCCAGCCCGCCCACCGACGTCCAGGTGGCCGGTCAGCTCACGGCCATGGCCTGGACCATCGCCAAGCTGACCACCCTGCACAGGACCGTCCGGCCCGAGCTCCTCGAGCAGCCCAACCGACTGGTCACGGCGGAGGCGACCGAGCTGGGGGACGACAACACCACCCCGGACAACCTGTACATGATGAGGACGTTCCGACTGGCCGAGGAGGAATCGCTGGTCCTGGACATCGAGCCACCGGAGACCCGCTGTTGGAGCGTCACCATCGAAAACATCTGGCACGAGTGCATCGACACCCGACGCCGTCGCACCTCGCTGACCAACGCCGGAGCGATCCGGGAGGAGGACGGCACGGTACGGGTGGTCGTCTCCGCCACCGAGCCGGTGGGACCCGGCACGGTCAACTGGCTCGACACCGGAGGCAGGCACCGCGGGTTCGTCACGCTGCGGTGGTTGGACAACCCGAGTCCGCCGGTCGTGCGGACCTCACTCATCGCCCCGCCCGACGGTGGGGTCGCCGGCCACCCGTGACCACCCGCCGGTTCAACCGCGCACAGCTGGTCGAGACCGCCGTCGGGCTGACGGGACTCGACGACCTCGGCGAACCCACCTGGCAGGAGGGACTGGACCGGCTGCTGGACGACCTGGCCGACTCCGCCCGGCTCAACGATGTTGGGTTGGCCCTGGTGGAGACCGAGACCGTGAAGTACCTGTCCAACCGGCTCGGCATCGTCGCCTGGAGGGACACCCACCCTGGTGTGTCCGAGGCGACCGTCGACCGGCCCGTGGTCATCTGTGGCCAGCCGCGCACCGGCACGACCATCCTGTACGACCTCTTGGCCCTGGACCGTTCGCACCGGGCCCCACTGACCTGGGAGGTCGACAGTCCCTGTCCCCCCCGACCACCGCCACCTTCGAGACCGACCCGCGCATCGACGAGTCGCAGGCCGTGGCGGACATGGCCGACGTGCTCATCCCCGGATTCAGCGCGTTCCACCCGCTCGGGGCCCGACTGGCGCAAGAGTGCGTCCGCATCACCGCCAGCGACTTCCGGTCCATGATCTTCCCGACCCAGTACGAGGTCCCGGAATACGACCGGTGGCTGCTCCACGAGGCGGACATGGCGCCGGCCTACCGCTGGCACCGCGCCTTCCTCCAGCATCTTCAGTCCGGGCACGCCGGCGGCCGGTGGCTGCTCAAGTCGCCCGCCCACCTGTGGCACCTCGGAGCGCTGATGGCGGAGTACCCCGATGCGGTGGTCATCCAGACCCACCGCGATCCGCTCAAGGTCGTCGCCTCGGTCAGCGCCCTGGCCGCCCACCTGCGGCGGATGGCCTCCGACGCGCCTTCGGTGGCCAGGGCCGCGGCCCAGTACTCCGACGACATCTTCGTCGGGTTGGAGCGCTCGATGGCCGCACGTACCGACGGGACCCTTCCCGCCGGGCAGGTGATCGACGTGCAATTCGGGGACTTCATGGACGATCCGTTCCGCACCATCGGCCAGATCTACGACCAGTTGGGCTCCGAGTTCAGCGCCGAGACCGAGGCCCGCATGCGAGGGTTCCTCGCCGGCCACCCCGGTGACGGCGGCGGCGGGGGGAGCAGGTACTCCTTCGCCGACACCGGACTGGATCCCGGCGAATTGCGGGAGCGGGCGCTGGCGTACCAGCGGTTCTTCGACGTGGCGTCCGAGGAGGTCACCTGACCGGCCCGGCCCGGTCGGGACACCCATAGGGTTGGATACTGAAATGGTGACCACCATCCGCCCCGGCGCGGCCGGGCCAGAGCCATCGCCGCCGTTGCCACTGGGCCCCGGCGCGCCCGGGGTCCCGGCCCCCGAACCCTCGACGCGGTCGCTGGCGGCCGCCGCCGCCCGGGCCGGCCTCGACGACCTGCCCGCCGACTCGATCCTGCGCACCTTCCACCCCGCCGTGGCCAGCTGGTTCCGTCGGCGCTTCCCGTCCGGGCCGACCGAGCCCCAACGCGCCGGGTGGCCGTTCATCTCCGGCGGCGAGGACGTGCTGGTCGCCTCCCCGACCGGCACCGGCAAGACGCTGACCGGCTTTTTGGTGGCGATCGATGCCGCCTACCGCGCCCATGCTGCGGGGAGCCCAGACCCTGGCCGCTCCCCCGCCGGCCCGGGTGTCGTGTACGTCTCCCCCCTCCGGGCCCTGGCCACCGACGTGCACCAGAACCTGCAGCTTCCCCTGGAGGGCATCGCAGAAGAGGCCGACCGCCTGGGCCTGGGCGCGCCTGGTCTCACCGTGGCGGTCCGCACCGGCGACACCCCGGCGGCCGAACGGGCGGCCATGCGCCGGTCACCCCCCGATCTGCTGGTGACCACGCCCGAGTCGCTCTACCTGCTCCTCACCGCCCCGTCCTCGAGGGCGATACTGCAGGGCGTGCACACCGTCATCGTCGACGAGGTGCACACGCTGGCCCGCGACAAACGGGGGGCGCACCTGGCCCTCACCCTCGAGCGGCTCGACCACCTGGTCTCGGCGGCCGGGGGCCACCTGCAGCGCATCGGGCTCTCGGCGACCCAGCGCCCGCTCGAGGTCGTGGCCCGCCTGCTCTCGGGCTCGGATCCGGAGCGGCACCCGACGGCCATCGTCGACTGCGGCCACCGGCGGGACCTCGACGTGGCCATCGAGCTCCCCGACAGCGAGCTCGAGGCGGTCACCAGCGGAGGCCAGCTCTCCGACGTGCTCGACCGCATCGCCGCCCATGTGCTCGAGCACCGGACGACGCTGATCTTCGTCAACACCCGGAAGATGGCCGAGCGGGTCGCCCATCAACTCGCCCAGCGCCTCGGGAGCCCGGCCGACGCCCCCGACCCTCCTGACGCCCGCGACCGCGACCTGGATCCGATCGACGCCGCCCTCCAGGTGGCGGCCCACCACGGCAGCCTCTCGTCCGCCCGTCGGCGGCTCGTCGAGCAGCGGCTGCGGGCCGGTGACCTGCGGGCCCTGGTGGCGACGGCCTCTCTCGAGTTGGGGATCGACGTGGGCCCGGTGGAGCTGGTGTGCCAGATCGGCTCTCCCCGGGCCATCGGGACGTTCCTCCAGCGGGTGGGGAGGGCCAACCACCAGCTCGAAGGGACGCCCGCCGGTCGCCTCTACCCCCTGACCCGGGACGAGTTGGTCGAATGCACGGCGCTGCTGGCAGGGGTCCGCGCCGGTCGCCTCGACGTGCTCCAGCCTCCGGTCGCCCCCCTCGACGTGCTGGCCCAGCAGGTCATCGCCGAGGTGGCCGCCGCCGACGAATGGGCAGTCGACGGGCTCTATCGGTTGGTGCGGGGGGCGGCGCCCTACGCCGACCTCAGCCGGAACACCTTCGACGAGGTGGTCGATCTGGTCTCGTGGGGCATCCAGACCGGGAGGGGCCGTCGGGGCGCCCACCTCCACCACGACGCGGTGAACGGCCGCCTCCGTGCCCGTCGGGGGGCGCGGCTGGCCGCGCTCACCAGCGGCGGCGCCATCCCCGAGACCGGCGACTACCGCGTTGTTCTCGACCCGGACGGGGTCACCGTGGGATCGGTGCACGAGGATTTCGCGGTCGAGGCCACCGCTGGCGACATCTTCCTGCTGGGCACCCACTCGTGGCGGGTGGTCAAGGTCGAGACGGGGACCGTGCGGGTCCGGGATGCCGGTGACCTGCCGCCGACCATCCCCTTCTGGCTGGGTGAGGCGCCGGCCCGCACCGCCGAGCTCTCCGAGGAGGTCGGTTCCCTGCGCGCCGGGCTCGAGCCCCTCCTGAGTGCCGGTGACGGCGCCGGGGCCCGAGCGGCCGTCCGTCGCCGGGCCGGCGTGTCGGCGGAGGTGGCCGACCAGGTGGTCGCCTACCTGGGCGCCGGGCTGGCGGCGCTCGGTGCCCTTCCCACCCGGGACCGTATCGTCATCGAGCGGGTCTTCGACGAGAGCGAGGGGACCCAGCTCATCGTGCACGCGCCCTACGGCGGCCGCATCAACCGGGCGCTCGGGCTGGCCTTGCGCAAGCGCTTCTGCGTCTCGTTCGACTTCGAGCTCCAGGCTGCCGCCGACGACGACACCGTGGTCCTGTCCCTCGGGCCCCAGCACAGCTTTCCGCTGCCCCAGGTGCCCAAGATGCTCCAGAGCCGAACCGCCACCGACGTCCTGACCCAGGCCGTGCTCCTTCACCCGATGCTGGCCGCCCGCTGGCGCTGGAACCTCAACCGGGCGCTGGTGGTCCCACGGTCCCGCGGCGGGCAGCGGCGCCCGATCCACCTCCAGCGGATGGAGGCCGAGGACCTGCTGGCCGCCGTGTGGCCGGCCCTGGCCGGCTGCCAGGAGAACGCCGGCCCCGGCCCGGTCCCGGTGCCGGACCACCTGCTGGTGCGCCAGACGGTGGCGGACTGCCTGTCCGAACCCCTCGACGCGGCCGGCCTCGTCGCCCTGCTCGAGGGCCTCGAATCGGGCCGGGTCGCCGTCCACTTCGCCGAGTCGGCCGAACCCTCGCCGCTGGCCCACGGCATCCTGACCGGGCGGCCGTTCACCTTCCTCGACGGTGCCCCCCTCGAGGAACGGCGGACCCGGGCGGTGGCCGTCCCCCGCGGCCTCGGTCCGACGGGGCCCACCGGGCTGCCCGTCGCCCCCTCGGAGCTGGGCCCGCTCGACGACCGTGCCGCCGCGGAGGTGCTCGACCAGGTCTGCCCCCGGCCCCGTGACCCCGACGAGCTGCACGATCTCCTCCTCTCCCTGGTCCTCTGCCGTCCGGTCCCGGCCTGGGACGGCTGGTTCGGGCAGCTCCGGGCCGACGGCCGGGCCTCCGTCGTGGCCGGGGCGTGGGCACCGACCGAACGGCTGGCCATGGCCGAGTCGGTGCACCTGTCGATGACCGATCCCACGGTGGCGGCCGACGAGGCGCTGGCCGAGTGCGTCGGCGGCCACCTCGAGGTGGCCGGGCCGGTCACCGTCGACCAGCTGGTGGGCGAAGCGCCGCTGCCCGCCGGCTCGGTCCGGGGGGTGCCGGTCACCGTGGCCCGGGCCCGCACCGGCCTGGCCCGGCTCGAGGCGCTCGGCTCGGCCATCGAGCTGCCCGACGGGCGCTGGTGCGCCCGCCATCTGCTGGTCCGCCTGCATGCCGCCAGTCGGAGCCGGCGGCGGCGGCACGTCGTGCCCGCCAGCATCGCCGACTTCGTTCGCTTCCTGGCCTGCTGGCAGCACGTGGCGGACGGGTCCCAGGTCGAGGGACGCGCCGGCCTGCTGTCGGTCATCGAGCAGCTGCAGGGCCATGAGATCGCCGCTGGAGAGTGGGAGCGGCACGTACTCCCGGCCCGGGTGGCCGGCTACGACCCCCGTTGGCTGGACGAGCTCTGCCTGGGCGGCGAGGTCGCCTGGGGCCGCCTCACCCCGCGCCCGGAGCCGGGGGCGACCGGCGACCCGATGGAGCCCGTGCGCTCGCCGGGGCGCCGGGGATCGTCGACGCCGTCGCCGGCCACCCCGCTGGCGATCGTGGCCCGTCCGGACCTGGCCTGGATGCTCGCCGCCGTGCGCACCGACAAGGACCTCGTGGAGCCGGTGGCGGGAGCGTCGGCGGACGTCCTCGCCGTGCTCCGCGCCCGGGGCGCGTGCTTCCGCGCCGAGCTGGCCCCGGCGTCGGGCCGGCTGGACGCAGAGGTCGACGAAGGCCTGTGGGACCTGGTGGCCCGCGGCATCGTCACCGCCGACGCCTTCTCGGCGGTGCGCTCCCTGCTCGCAGCGCGGGGGCGCCGCCGGCCCGGCCCGGCCCGGGGTCCCGCCCGGCGGGCCGCTCTCGGGCGTCGGCGGACGGCGGTCGGCAGCGGCACGGGCGAGGGTCGCTGGTCCCTCCTCCCCGAGCCCGACGGCACGGACGCCGGCCCGCAGGACGGTCCTCCGTCCGAGGAGCTGGCCGAGGCGGTGGCCTGGCAGCTCCTGGCCCGGTGGGGGGTCACCTCCTGGGAACTGTGGTCGCGCGAGTCGTACCGCATCCCGTGGCGCGACGTGGTCCGGGCGCTGCGCCGTCTGGAGGCGCGGGGCCAGGTGCTCGGTGGCCGATTCGTCGCCGGCCTCTCCGGTGAGCAGTACGCCACCCCGGAGGCGACCTCGCTGCTGGCCGACGTGCGCGCTGATGCGGGACGCGGCGCCGAGCTGGTTGTGGCGGCGACCGACCCCCTCAACCTGACCGGTGACCTGCTGGGAGGTGTCCGGGTCCCCGCCGTCCGCCACCGGGAGGTCCGCTACCGGGGCGGCGTCCCGACGGAGCCCGCGGCGACCGCCCGCGCCGGGTGAGTGGGGAACTGCCCGGTCATGGCCGGCCCCGCCAGTCCGGGTGGAGGTCGTGGGTGAGGGCGAGCTTCTGGGCCAGGACGGTCTGTCCGTTCTCGAGCTCGGTCGGGCGCTCGCTCAGCCACACGATGGCCGCCGCCGGAACCGTCGGGGGCGCCCCCGAATAGTGGCCTTCGAGCCCCAGCGCGGCGGCGTTGACCTTCTGGCGCTCCGTTTCGACGTAGCCCGGGTCCACGTTGTAGGCGCGGATCCCGCGGTCGCCGAGCTCGACGGCCAGCAGGGGAGCGATCCGGTGGAAGGCGCCCTTGGAGGCGGCATAGGCCAGTCCCCAACCCCCCTGTCCCACCGGACCGGGCGGGTCGGCAGTGGCGGTGTGCGAGGTGACGTCCACGATGGTGCCGCTCCCCCGCTCGAGCATGCCGGGCAACACGGCCTGGATGAGGACGAACTGGGCCACCACGTTGGCCGCCAGCTTGGCCTCGAGGTGCTCGACGGTGAGCTCCACGATCGGGACCATGCTCCCCGGCCCGGTGTCGACGGCGTTGTTCACGAGGAGGTCCACCCCGCCCCACTCGGCGATGACCCGGTCCACGGACCGGCGGAGGGCGGCATGGTCGTGCAGGTCGGCAGCCAGGTCGAGGGCTCCGACCCCGCATCCGCGGACCAGCGCCGTCGTCTCCTCGAGGCTCCCGGGGAGCGGGCGCCCCTGACCGGTGTCCGAGTCGTCCCGGCCCTCCCCGGCCCGCACCGTGCGCCCGGCCACGGCCACGTCCCATCCGGCTTCGGCGAGGGCCAGGGCGGTGGCCTTGCCGATGCCGCGGGTGGCGCCGGTGACCAGGGCCCGCTTGCCGACGCCGTGGCTGGACACCGTCCGGTTCTAGCAGACCCGACCTGGCAGCCGGCCGGGGGCCGGGGTGCCCCACCGGCCCGACAGGTGGGTCAGGAGGCCTTCCGGCGGGCGGGGGACTTCGGGGCCGCCGGCTTCTTCGACTCGGTGAACTTGGCCGGTTTCGCCACCTTCTTGGCCGCCGACGAGCGGGCCCGGGACGGGCGTGGCCCCGGGGCCTGCGGGTCGGTCGAGGACGCGGGCCCGGGAGGCTTGGCCGGACCCGAGACGGGCCGATTTGATGCTGGCGCTCAGCGCCTCCATCAGGTCGACCACCTTGGTCGGCTGCACGGCGACGGTCTCGACGATCTCGTTCCCCTGCCGCTTCATCTCGACCAGGTCCTCGACCTTCTGCCGGTGGGTGTCGCGGTACCGGTCAGGATCCCAGTCGCTCTCCATCGACTCGAGCAGGAGCTGGGCCATGTCGATCTCGCGCTCGGAGAGGTCGACCGACTCCGGAAGCGCCGGCAGCTCCGAGCTCGGCGACCGGATCTCGTCGGCGAAGTACATGGTCTCCAGCTTGAGCACGTCGTCGCCGGGACGGATGGCCACCGGATACTCCTTGTTCCGCATCACCAGTGTGCCGATGGCGACCTTGTTGGCGTTGCGCATCACCTGGCGCAGCAGGGTGTAGGCCTTGCTGGCGGCCTCGCCCTCGGGAGCCAGGTAGTAGGTGGTGCGGAAGAAGACGGGGTCGATCTCGTCCAGGTCCACGAAGTCGGTGATCTCGATGAGCCGTGACCGCTCGGGCTCGGCGGCTGCCAGCTCGTCGTCGGTGAGCATGACGTACTCGCCGCCTCCCAGATCCACGCCCTTGATGATCCTGCCCGATTCCACCTCCTTGCCGGTCCGTTCGTTGACCTTCTTGTAGCGGATGCGGTCCGATGTCCCGGCTTCGAATTGGTTGAAGTGAATGGTCTTGTCCTGGGTCGCCGGATAGAGCCCGACCGGGACATTCACCAACCCGAAGTTGAGGGAACCCTTCCAAATTGTCCGTGCCATGCCCCCTAGCATTACCCAGGTCAGGCCTGGTCCACCACCCTGATACACCCGTTCGTCACACTGTGCCCATGGCCTCCACCTCAGGACTCGGGCGCACCGACTTCGCCCCGACCGTGCTCCGAGGGCTGGCCGAGCTCGGCCCCTTCGATCCTTCCCGAGTAGATCTTGCTCTTGAGCTGGGACTTTCCGCTTGGATGCGTCTGGGTCGGGCCGACCTCGACGAGGCGCGATCGACCATGCTCCGCCTCCGTTCGGCACTGCTCGAAGCAGGGAGTATGGACTCCCGAACCGAACCGGTCCCCTTCTGCGGACGCTCCCCCCGGCTGGACATGCTCAGCCTGGCGTCGTATCTGGGCAACCTGGTCGATCGGGCCGCAACGTCGGCCCAATGCGATCCGGAGGCAATCGTCGAGCGGACCATCGAGCGGCTCTCGGCATAACCGGCGCCGGCCTCCGCCGGTCGGCGCCGAGGCGCCTGGTCGGTCCTCCCCGGGGCCGCCAGCGCCCGTCCCGATGCCCGATGCCCCGGGGCGAGGTACGTTTGTGCAGGTCCGATGTGCGGGTGCGAGCGGGGCATGGGGGTGAGGATCCGATGAGAGAGAGCGCCAAACCCCTACGGTCCAAGTCCGCCACGGTCGGGAAGCGATGACCAGCAACGAGGCGGTCCGGGCCCGGGTCGAAGTGGCCATGGCCGGTCAGGGCAGTGCCATCCGGGTCTCGGAGGTCCTGGTCATGGCCATCATCCGTCAGGTCATCGACGCCCTGGGCGTCGATGACCCAGAAGACCAGGGCGCCGTCCCCCTACCGGTCCGCAGGATGGAGGAGCAGCTCGAGGCCAGCCGGGAGCTGATCGTCGGCCAGACGGCCCGGGCTGCCGGACGAGTGGAGGTCCTCGATGCCATCGCAGTCGCAGCCCGGGGATACCGCAAGGCGGTGGACCGCGGCAAGGGGAAGAAGGCGGCCCGGGCCAAGCTGTTCGATGCCGTGGCGGCATTGACCGCGGCACCCGGAGCGCCTCGGGCTCCGAAGGGGTAGGCACAGGTCGATCGGGTCCGGCGCTCTTCCGCCGGTCAGGGCCGCGTCCGGCCGAAGAGTTGGTCGAAGATCCCGTCCACACCGGACCCGTGCAGGGTCAGTCCACCGTCGACGACGATGTTCTGTCCGGTGATGAAGCGGGCCAACGGCGAGCACAAGAAGACCACGACATCGGCAACGTCCTCCGGAGTGCCGATGCGCCCGAGCGGTGTGCTGGGTTGAACCGGTCGCGTTCGTGGGGGAGGAACTGCAACAACGGCTCGGTCAGGGCGGTGAGTACCATCCCCGGGGAGACCGCGTTCACCCTGATGTGCGGGCCGTACTCGAGGGCTGCGGACGCGGTGATCGCAGCCACCCCCGCCTTGGCCGCCGAGTACGGCGCCTCCCCCGCGGCCGGGCGGATCCCGCTTATGGAGGCGGTGGAGACGACACAGCCCCCTCCCGAGGCCCGGATATGGGGGATCGCAGCCCGGAAACCCAGGTACACACCGGTGAGGTTGACCGCCACCAGCCGGTCCCACTCCTCGGGGGCCCAATCGTGGAGCGGCGACTGGTTCCCGGTTCCCGCGTTGTTGAACATCGTGGTGATCCCCCCCATGGAGCGGGCGGCGGCATCGACGGCCATGCGGAGCCCTTCGGGGTCGGTGACATCGGCGATGTGGGCTGTTCCCTCGAGTTCCCTGGCGACGTCCTGTGCCCCATCGCCGTCGATGTCGACGATGCCCACCGCTGCACCCTCCTCGGCCATCCGTCGGGCCGTGGCCCGCCCGATGCCCGAGGCACCGCCGGTGACGACCACCCGCTGGCCATCCATCAGTCCCATCCCGGTCCTCCCGTTTCCGCACGAGCCGCCATCCATCCTGCCCGAAGGGCAGGATGGACCGGGGCCCCCACCCCACCGGTCGCGGCGGTGCCTCGACCGCAGCACAACCGAGGACCGGCGTCAGTTGAGACCCAGAGGAGGGCTGGTGCGGATGCCGAAGGACCGGTCCGGCCCGTGTGACAGGACGTGCCGGCCGGCCTCACGTAGACCATGCCTGCCATGGGAGGCTCGAGCTGGCCGTGCTCGGAGCCGCCGATGGGGCCCCAACCGCTCCTACGAGAGCACCCGCCCGAGATAGGGGGCGTCGCCGAATGCGTACAGGGCTCCGTCGGTGCCAACCAGGTAGTACCCGTTGCCGTCGAGGGAGGGCGCCATGGACCGGATCGGCGCCGACAGGGACAGCCCGCCCAGCGACCCGTAGAAGGGAGCGCCGAACGAGAAGATGCCCCCGTCTGCGGCCACCATCCGGTATCCCCTCCCGGCCGGGTCGGCGGTGATCCCCACCACCGGTTGGTTCAGGTGGCTCCCGCCCATGGAGCCGAGGAACGGAGCCGAAAACGAGAAGACCCCGCCGTCGGCGCCCACCAGCCAGTACCCGCCGGCTGCCGTGGCGGCCATGCCCACGACCGGAGCGTTGAGGTGCATGCCGCCCGTCGAACCCCGGAACACGGCATCGCCGAAGCTGAAGACCCCGCCGTCCTGGGCCACCAGCCAGTAGCCCCGACCGTCGGCCGTGGCGGTCATGGCGATCACCGGAGCGTTGAGGCGCAGGGCGCCGGTCGAGCCGTAGAACCGGGCATCGCCGAAGCTGAAGACGCCCCCGTCGGCACCGAGGAGCCAGTAGCCCCCGCGGTCCGGTGTGGCGGTGATCCCCACGACTGGCGCGTTGGGGGCGCGGTGAGCGAGCCGAGGTCGGCGGCGCCCCCGAAGGACCGGACCTGCCCGGCGGCATCCGCCAGCCAGTAGCCGGGACAACCGTCGGTGCCGGTGGTGGCCGCCACCGCCAGGAACGTACCGGGCCCCGGCTGGTCGGCGTGGTTGCTGCAGCCCGACGCCGCCGCGTTGCCGTTGGTCAGGGCGTGCACGAACCCGTCAGGCCCGCCGTAGGCGCTCCCGTACCGCTGGAGCTGGGGGGTCACGTAGGTCCCTTCGGTGATCTCGTTCCAGGAGATGAGGAGCCAGCCCTGCGGGTCGCCGGCGGCGTTGCCGGTGTAGAGCGCCTGGAGGGTGGCACCGTTGTCCCTGGGCACGCAGCCGCCCGAACCGTCCAGCTGGCGATCGAATCCCGGCGAGAGCGGCGCGAAGTACTTCTTGCCCTCGGCGTGGAGGGTGGCGGCGAGCCCGGCCAGCTGTTGGAAGCTCTGGCTGTTGGTCCACGGGTTCTGGCTGGACCAGTAGGGACTGTCGGCGTCGAAGTACTGGGCCACGGTGGGATTCCACTGGTTCCACTGGTAGCCCCCGACGAAGTACCACGTCGAGCGGAACTGCCCGCTGATGGCGGCGACGACCGAGGTCGGGTACTTATAGGAGCCGACCCATACGAACGTGGGTCGACCGTCGTTGCTGCGGTCGAAGGCCGGATCGTTGCCGTAGCGGCTGGACAGGTACGACAGGTCGCCGGTGATGGCGGTTTGGGTGAGGGACGTCGACGACGCCTCGTACGACAGCCACAGATGGAAGTTGTGGCCCTCGGCCTGCGCCTGGTCGACGGCCCGAACCAGCGAGTCGAGCCGTGCGTTCTCGGCGTTGGAGGCCGGGGTCTGTCCAGCCGATCCGGCGCCGTACCAGTCCACGGCGAACCCGGACAGTCCGGCGGCGACGGCGCTCTGCACGTCGTAGGTGATCTGGAGTGGATCGTCCTGGGTGAATAGGCTGGCGGGCACGTCCGTCTCGATGTTCCCGCTGTAGAGGCTGCTCGGATTGCATCCGCTCGAGTCGAGGGTCGCCGGCAGCGGCAGCGGCGACTGGCCGAAGGGGTAGTGCGCGCCCAGTGAGGTCTGCCAGTGCTGGGTGTCCCACCACAGGTAGTAGTAGGCGTACATCCCCTGGGAGGAGGTCGTCGACGAGGTCGGTGTCGCCTTCGCGGCACCGGCGGTGGCCGGCGCTGCCGGCCCGGTATGTGCCCGCAACGATCCGAGGATCAGGGGTGCGGCCGCAAAGGGTGCGGCGGCAAGGGGCGCAGCGAGGAGGACGAGGGCGGCCACACCCAATCGGGCGCGGACGGTATGCCAACCGGGACCTCTCATGCAGGCTCCTTCTTCCCCATAGGCGAACGACCGACCCAGCAGGAGTACGAGCACTGGGGCCTAAAAGGCTTCTCGGCCGCTTTCGGCACCTCCTGAAGCAATTTCTACCTGGGAGCCACGCTAGGCAAATCCCCTGCTGCTCGCACCTCCGAGGGGACGCCGGGCGCCGGGAAGTGTGCCGAGTGCATCCTTCATGTCGGCCGGACCGACGTGATCGGCGGGTGGAACGACGCCCCGTCCGCCGGGAGTAGTTTCGGCTGCAACATGCCCGTAACCCGTCCACCAACCGCGACCACCGCACGCCCGGTGCGGACCCGATGACCCTTGGCGTGGCACCGGAGGCGCCGGTGCGCCGCTTGGGGAATTGAGCGCCGTCGGGTGGTTGACGGCAAGAGACCCCGACCTCCTGGCCGTCAAGCGGTCCCTCAGGGCGGCGGTGGTCATGCCCTCGGTCTTCGGACTGACCCATCTTCTCTTCTCCGATCCACAGGTCAGCATCTTCGGGGCCTTCGGCTCCTTCGCCCTCCTGCTCCTGGTGGATCCTCCGGGCCGGCCTCGTCTCCGGCTTGCCTCCTATCTCACGCTCTTCGTTGTGGGCGGTGCATTCATCGCGCTCGGCACATTCGTATCGACCAACAAGGGGATGGCGATCGTGGCGATGGGGATCGTGGGCTTCGGTGTCCTCTTCGCCGGGATCGCCTCCCCTCAGGCGGCCACTTCGTCGACGGCCGCACTGTTGCTGTTCGTGCTCCCGGTGACGGTGGCCGAGCCGGCCGCGTCCACCGGGCCACGGCTTGTCGGCTGGATGATCGCCTGCGCGTTCTGCATCCCCGCCTGCATGCTGGTGTGGCCGACGCCCTGGCACGACAAGCTCCGTCGTCGGCTGTCGGCGGCGGCCGAGTCGGTCAGCCGGCTGGCCGGGTCGATCGCCACCGGTTGGCCGGATCCGGAGGCCAAGGAGTCCGTGATGTCGGAGCTGGTGCTCCTTCGTGCCGAGTTCGCAGGCACCCCCTACCCCCCACCGGCGCCGCGGCGGGTACCGTCGCCCTGGCCAAATTGGTCGGTCGGCTCGAGTGGGTGGCGAGCAGCACCATCCAGGTCAGCGAGGGCCCCGCCTGGGCACCACGGGAACCGGGCCGAGACCTGGTCGAAAAGGTGGCGGAATCCCTGCGCCTCAGCGCAACGCTCATCTGCCACCCTCACGCCCGTCCGTTTGACGACACGTCGTTGATCCGATCGGTCCAGGAGTCGAGCCGGAGGCTCGACCAGCTCATCGAAGCCGATCTCGACGCCGAGATCTCGAGGCTGACCGGACCCGGCCCGGCTGCAGGTGGTTCCGATACCGGCCCTGCCACCGACACGATCGAAGGAGATGGCGAACAGGGAGGACCCGGTCCGGGAATGGCATCCACCTTGGATCCCAGCCTCCGCATTCGTGCTCTGGGTATCGCCACCGAGATGGTGACGGACGCCAGCCTGGAGGCGGTCGGCGCCCAGGCTGCGGGCGATCGCAGGCTGGGGGCAGGCACCGACGTGCATCCGCGGCCGCTCTGGCGCCGGATCACCTCGCAGCTCTCCTTCGGCTCGGTGTGGTTCCGGAATGCGGTGCGGGGGGCCGCCGGTCTGGCCGTGGCCGTGGCCGTCGTGGAGGCCACTGATGTCGAGCACGGATTCTGGGTGGTGCTGGGCACTCTGTCGGTGCTTCGGTCCAACGCCTTGGGGACCGGCGTCACGGCGGCGCGTGCCGTCGGAGGGACGGCGGTGGGTTTCGCGGTGGGCGCAGCCATCATGGCCGGCGTGGCCGGTCATACCGTCCTGTTGTGGGTGCTGCTTCCCGTGGCCGTGCTGGTGTCGGGCGTAGCCCCGTCGATGGTGTCCTTTGCCGCCGGACAGGCGGGCTTCACACTGGTGGTGATCATCTTGTTCAACATCATCGAGCCCACGGGCTGGCGGGTGGGCCTGACGAGGATCGAGGACGTGGCCATCGGTTGCGGGGTGAGCGTCGTCGTCGGACTGCTGTTGTGGCCCCGGGGGGCTACCGCTGCCCTCGGGCATGCCCTGTCCGACGCCTTCGTTCAGAGCTCGGGTTACCTGGCCGAGGCCGTCGGCCGGTTGACCTCGGCGGCCGGTGATATCGACATCGCCCCCGCTCAGCGGGCAGCTCACCGCGCCTACCTGCGGCTCGACGACGCGTTCCGTGAATTCCTGGTGGAGCGGGGGGCCAAGGCGGTCCCGGTCGAAGCCGTCGCCGCTTTGTTCTCCGGATCGAACCGGATCCGATTGGCTGCCTACACGCTCGCCACCCTCCCCCTGCCACCTTCCGGATCGATCGGACCGGACCTCGAGTCGGTCGCCGTCGCCGGGGCGGTCCTTCGCGACGCCTGTGCGGCGCGGCACCGCTGGTACGAGGAGTTCGCCGAGGTGCTAGGCGGCAGGCGGCCGTCGCTGGACCCACCACCGGCCCGTGACCGGATACTCCACGGCGCTCTGCTCGCGGCCATCGAGGATGCGCGTGTCCGGTGGCCGGCCCGACCAGTTGCGCGTGACGATGCGAATGCTCTGGGCCGACGAGCTGCTCGAGTCCCAGCACCGGACGCAGATCGACCTGGCCGGGTCAGTGGACCTCTTTGCCGGCAGGCGGAGGCGTGGCGCGATGACCTGAAGGTCGACGTCAGTCGATCGGGCTTCGGTGGGCCCGTCGCCAGTATTCCGGGGTGGATCAGATCTCGTCGACGGACCTGGGCGTGCGCAGGATCATGACCGACGCCGCGACCAGCAGGACGGCACCGAGCACCGCGAAGACAAAGTGCCACCAGCTCCAGTAGAACTGCCGGGTGACGGCGAGGGCGGAGGGGCTGACACATATTGGATTGCTCACTCGGACAGGTTGTCGTGTTCGGTATCGTCGCGATCACGGTGCCGGTGAACCGGGTGATCGTCCACAGGACCCACATCGCCCAAAGCCCCACGACCACGACAACGCGCAGGGGCTGATTTCGCATTCCCACGGGTTGATCTTGCCAGAGATGGATGCGCCGCGGTCCTCAGGGGAGAGGCGAACCAGGGTCAGATCGCATCGATCATCGACGGAGGCTTGCAACGCACGCGTTGACAGGCAGGTCGAGGGGTGGCTCTTCTGCCTGCCAGCGTGTGCGGGTTTCTTCAACGGGAGGTAGGGATAGGACCGCTTCGTCTCCCTCCCGTTGCGCCCCCCGGCGCTCAGACAGTCGCCACCGATCTGGTGGACCGAGAGGTGCGCGGACAATCGGTCTCCGCCGGTGCAGCAGTCGCACTTCGAATCGCACGGACCGGACCAAACTCATCCGTGGAGCGCGCTCGACGTTCGACAGATGGTCGCGATACGTTTGGACATCGAACACGCGACCAACGCCAAGTTCCGGGGTAATCGGCGCGCACACCTTGCGTGCGTCGGAATCATCATCGTTCTCGCTCTCACGTGGTTCTTCCCACTCCTTACCGGCGATTCCTTCTCAGCAGTTCCGGGCTACGAGTCCGCGGTCTACCCCTGGGCTGCGACGATCCATGGGTTCAGCTTCTACCCTCAGTCCGACCAAGCTGCATTGAGTCTCCCGTGGCAGGCCGAGCTGACCGGCGCCGTCGAGAGTGGAACGATTCCATGGTGGAACTCCGAATCATTTGGGGGACAACCGCTCTATGCCGACGGGTCGAGCGCACTTCTCTATCCTCCCCGGCTTCTCCTGGCGGAGACGGTCAGTCCGAGCACGGCACACAACGTCCTGTCCTTCATCCAACTCGCGCTCGCCGGTCTCTTCTGCTACTGGCTCCTGGCAGATCTGGAACTCAGCCCTCTCGCAGCTCTCTTCGGTTCGGTCGCGTGGATGTTCGGGGCTTTCACACTTGGATGGCTGCAGCTCGAGGTGGTCGCCCCCCTGTTCGCGTGGTTACCCGCGGGCTTGGTGACGATGCGGAGATCGGTACTCCGGTCCGGTCGATGGGTGGTGGCGGCGGCTGCCAGTATCGCCATGCTCTTCGTATCAACGCACTTGCTATTCGCCGCTGTCTGCTTCGTGACGATCTGCTTGTACGGCGGGAGTATCGCCGTCGCTCTGGCTGCTGGTAGCTGGCGACAGGGGCATGGCTGGTGGGTACTCGCGGCTCCGGCCAAGGCAGCTGCCAGTGCGGTGGTCGGCGTGGGTCTGGCGGCCTTCGTACTGGTCCCGACTGCGCACGCGTTGGGCAGCGGTGCAAGGCAGGCGCTTTCCTACTCGGCGATCACCAAGGGGTTGGTGCTCCCTCCTTCAGACCTCAGATACGCGCTGTGGCCACCTCCCCTCCCGATCACCGCCCCGGAGATGCAGTGGGGTCTCGGCTTCGCCGGAACGCTCACTGCTGCCTTGGCGGTGATCGGACTGGTGCTCCGGCGGAAAGGATCGGGCCTGGGCCGGGGCATGACAATCGGGGCCATACTGGTCGCAATCGGTGGCCCCGTGGGCTTTGTCGCTTACAAGCTGATCCCGGGGATGAATGTGTTTCGCCCCTATTCCCGACTGCTGTTCGTATTCGATCTTGGGCTGGCGGTACTCGGTGCGGTCGGGCTCGATGCGGTGATGCGGTGGATCTCCGGTCCCGCTGCGGCACTCGCCGAGGGACCCTCGGTGCCGCCGGTCGGGAAGTGGTATTCCGGGCACGCGAAACGATGGTGGATCTCGCGATTCCTGGCGGCCATGGTTGTCGGCGTCACGGCACTGCAGTTGGGATCGTACGGACGAGAGGTAAATGCGCCCTTTCTTCCATCCACGGTGAAGTTGAATACTCCGGCCACTCCATTGATTCGCGTACTGAAGTCAGGGAGCGGCGGGATCCCGGGATGGCCGAATCGCGTCCTGCCCGCTTCGGACGGTCCCAACGGCGGTCCGCCGATGCTCGACGGGAACGATTCTCTCATCTTCGGCATACAGAGCGCCACGGGTTATGACAGCTCTGTTCCCAGTCGCACGGTGGACCTATGGAGTGTCGTCGGCGGTGGGAATCCGGATGCAGTGTTCGCAACCAAGCTCACCGGTGCCTACAAGCCGTCGTTCAATGCCGCCACTGTTCGATACGACCTCCTGGCCAGATTGGGAATCGACCGAATTGCCCTCACCCCTGCCGCGGCAGAACTGCCATCGGTGATCGGGGTCCTGCAGTCCATCGGTTGGAAGCGGATCTACACCGGAATCGACGGAGCCGTATACGCCTGGACCGGGCCCCCCACCGGCCCGACGGTCGTGTTCGAGGCCGAGCACATAGGAAACGATTCGACGGCGCTGAAGGCCTTCACGGGCCAGGGATTCGACTACCGCGGCGTTGTGATCCTCGATGGGGTCGGTACCTCGAGCAGCACTTCGGGAAGCGCCACCGTCGCCTCGGCGCGGCCGGGGGTCAACAGTGCTCAGATGGCAGTGCGGTCCTCCAAGCCGGGTTGGCTCGTCGTGCCGGACATGTGGGATCCCGGATGGTCCGCGACGGTCAATGGAGTGCCGAGGCCTGTGCTCAGAGCCAACTTCAACGAACAAGCCATCGCGGTGCCGGCTGGAAGGTCGGTGGTACTGCTGCGATACAGACCGGTCGGCCTCACCGAGGGCCTCGTCATCAGTGGAATCTCGGCGATGACATGTATGGCAATCCTCTTCTGGCCGTTGGCGGCGCGAGCGCGCAGGAGGTGCGATCCAAGGGACGTACACGGTGCGATCGAGGCCTGACAGGCCCCGGCTCCCCTAACATGGATTACGAACCGAAAGGAGGGCGATCTGTGACCTCCGCCTGGCGTGCCCTCATCCTCGACGACCGTGACCCGGCGCTGCCCTTTGAGGATGTGGTGCGGCTGATCGACTTGTCCGGGAGCGCTACGGGGGCGGCCTACAGCCGGAGCGACGTCGTCGAGGCTCTCCACGAGCACCAGCCGGCGGTCGCAGCCGTGTCCTCTTCCGGCACCGCTGGTCGGCGCGGTGGTGGCCCGAGTGAGCGGTCCCGACGCCCATCTGCTCGCCCTCGCCCTCCACCCTGACTGGCGCCACCAGGGCATCGGCTCGGCCATCCTGCGCCGATTGGACCAGGAGATCATCCACCGGGGCGGACGCCGTCTGCTCGCCCTGGTCCTCCCTGGACAAGTGGGCGAGGACGCCTTCGCCAACCAGGGCTTCAGCCGACTCGACGGTCTCCACCTCTACGCCCGGGAGGCCTCGATGGTCCCCGAGGAGCTAGCCCTCGTCGAGCGCTTCGGCGGTCAGGTGCCGGTGGACGGGTTGTGGGAGTCGATGAAGGGCTTCTCCTTGGTCAAGGGGATCTTGGAGCGACGGGTGGTCTCCCCGCTGGCGCACACCGAGTTGGCCGACCGGCTCGGGCTCCGGCCACCTGCAGCAGTGCTGCTCTTCGGCCCTCCGGGGACCGGCAAGACGTCCTTTGCCCGGGCCGTCGCCTCCCGGCTCTCTTGGGCGTTCGTCGAACTGCACCCATCGTTGCTCGGTCAGGGGGTGCAGGGGGCGCGTGCCCTCCGCGACGCGCTGACCGAGCTGGGCCGGGTCGACCGGCTGGTGTGCTTCATCGACGAGGCCGACGAAATCGCCACCGACCGTGCCGAGCGGCCCGACAGCCAGCCACTGGTGAACGAGTTGCTCAAGGCCATCCCCATGTTCAAGTCCCGGCCGCACCAGCTGATGGTCATGGCCACGAACTCGATCGCCGCCATGGATCCGGCCCTCTTGCGGCCCGGTAGGTTCGATCTGATCGTCCCGGTGGGCGCACCCGATGTAGCGGAACGGGCCGAGCTGGCCTCGGAATTCCTCCCAGCTGGTGACCCGGAAACCGTGGCGGTTCAAACGGCGGGGTTCACCCCGGCCGATTTCGCGTTGGTGGCCCAGCGGAGCGCGCAGTTCGCCTTCGATCGGGCACTCGATGGCGGCAGATCCGAGGTCGAAGCGGACGATGTCCTCCATGCCGTGCGGCTAACCAGGGCGTCGGTGAGCGAGGAGGCCACTGCGCGGTTCGCCGAAGAGGCCGAGAGGTACGCCCGCCTGTAACCGGTCGTCAGGCTCCGGTCACAAGAACGTTGACCGCGTCTGACGCAGGGAGCGGGACGGTCGTTGAACCTGGCTGTTCAGCCCTTCTGGAATGGACGCGATTGCTGTATCTTCAAATGCAGCACTCAGAGGAGGAGCACCTCGGCGCCAGACCCTAAACGTGAGCGTGAGCCGCCGCCGATGTGGTTGACACCGGTCTTCACGCAAGGCATCACCAGACCAGAGGAGGGAAGCCGGAGCATGTCGATGACGAGGGTCGCACACCCCAGCGTCAGTGATCGCCGGGCTCGAGGCAAAGGGGCCCGTGAGTCGACGCCGCTCGAAAGTCATGCCGGATGGGCCCCGTCCTCCGATCGTCGTGATCCGGCGGAACTGCTCAGTGCGCAGAATCTAACCCGGGAACCGGATCTGGTTCCTGTTCGCCATGGCCGCATGCTGGTGTCGCCGTTCACGTTCTATCGGGGCGCAGCGAAGCTCATGACTGCCGACCTGAGCGGGACCCCCACCGCTGGCCTGAACGTGCAACTGTGCGGGGACGCGCATCTATCGAACTTCGGAGCATTCGCATCGCCGGAGCGGACCCTGCTCTTCGACCTGAACGACTTTGACGAGACACTGCCTGGTCCGTTCGAATATGACGTGAAGCGAATGGCGGCGAGCTTCACCATCGCCGGGCGCAATAACGGATTCAGCGCCGCCGACACCACGGCGACGACACTGGCGTCGGTGGTGGCATACCGCCAGGCCATCACCGAGTTCGCCGAGTTGAGAAACATGGACATCTGGTACGCCCGGCTGACCGAGGAAGAGCTCATGGGCGCCATCAGCACTCTGACCGAAGGAACGCAGACCAAACGGGAGGCCGCCCAAGCGAGAGAGGGTGCCAAGCGGGCCCGGAAGAGCGCGCAAAAGGCCCACGCCCGCGACAGCCTTCAGGCGTTGTCCAAGCTGGGCGAAGTCGTCGATGGTCGTTACCGGATCGTCAGTCAGCCGCCTGTGGTGATCCCGGCCCGGGAGCTTGAGGCCATGTATGGCTACTCGGCCGACGAGATAGAAGAGATGGTCCACCAACAGTTCAGGGCGTACCGGGAGACGCTGCAGGAAGATCGGCGCCAACTGTTGGAGCGCTTCGAGATCGTCGACATGGCACGCAAGGTGGTCGGTGTCGGGAGCGTCGGCACTCGTGCCTTCATTGTCCTGCTCCAAGGACGTGACGAGCACGACCCACTGTTCCTCCAAGTCAAGGAGGCAACTGAGTCGGTGCTCGAGGACCACCTCCCCAAGAGTCGCTTCACGGAGCCAGGTGAGCGGGTGGTTCAAGGACAGCGGTTGATGCAGGCGGCCAGCGACATCTATCTCGGGTGGACCAAGGGAGTGGAGGAGAACCGCCATCTCTACTGGCGGCAGCTTCGTGACATGAAGGGCTCTGCCCTCGTCGAGACGATGAGCCCGGTCATTCTCGATTTCTATGCCGGGATCTGCGGCTGGACCCTGGCGCGAGCTCATGCCAGATCGGGGGATGCCGTGGAGCTGGCGGCGTATCTGGGCAAGAGCGACAAGTTCGACCGATCGATCACCGACTTCTGCGACCGCTATGCCGACCAGAACGAGAAGGACTACCAGTCCTTTTGCGGAGGCGATCGGGTCCGGGCGGCTGGATGCCGTCGAAGGGGTCTGAGGTGAGATAGACCTATCTGACCCGTGGGCGAGACCGCCCCCTGGGTTCGGCCTGCAGGCGAGGAGAAACGTGCACGACGAAGCGACATCGAGCAAGGGCTGGCTGGCACTTGTCGCTCTGGCGACGGCGCAGTTCCTCATGGTGCTCGACCAGTCGGTGATGAACGTCTCGATCAGCGCACTGGTCAAGGATTTCCATACCACGGTGACCACGATTCAGGCAGTCATCACCCTTTACTGCTTGGTGATGGCAATGCTGATCCTCACCGGGGCCAAGATCGGCGACATGATCGGCCGCCGCCGAGCGTTCGTCATCGGCCTGATCATTTACGCCTGCGGCTCAGCCCTGACCGCAGCGTCACAGTCGGTGGCGGTCCTCGCTCTCGGCTGGTCCCTGCTCGAGGGCATAGGTGCCGCACTGGTCCTTCCCGCACTCGCCGCCCTCATTGCGGGCAACTTCGAGGGCTCCCGTCGCAAGGTCGCCTATGCGATCATCGGGGGAGTCGCCGGAGCGGGAATCGCCGTCGGACCGATCCTGGGCGGGTGGGCGACCACCGAGGTGACCTGGCGGATCGTCTTTGTCGGTGAGGTCATCATCGTGGCTTTCATCCTGGTCATGACCCCCAAGGTTGGGGACGCTCCACGTCCTGATCCCAACTCCGAAACTCGATGTGGTCGGCTCGGTCCTCTCTGCTTCCGGTCTCGGGCTCTTCGTCTATGGGGTCTTGCAGTCGAGCACATGGGGTTGGCTCAAGCCCAAGAACTCTCCGATCACGATCTTCGGTTTCTCGCTCACGATCTTCGTCATCACAGCCGGTGGGGTTCTGATCTGGGGATTCGTGGCTTGGCAGCGCCACCGCGAGAACAGGAATCTCGACCCACTCGTTCACCTCTCCCTGGCACGGATCCCTCCGGTGCGATCGGGGTTGATCGGGCTCTTCAGCCAGAATCTGATCCTGATGGGCATCTTCTTCGTGGTGCCGCTCTACCTCCAGATGGTCCTCGGTCTCAACGCCCTTGAGACCGGGATCAAGATGCTGCCCGTCTCGATCACGATGTTCGCCACCTCTGCGATCGGATCCAGGCTGTCGAACCGGTTCCCCGTTCGGACCATCGTCCGGACAGGGTTGGTGGTGACGATTAGCCGGCGCACTCATCTTGCTTTCGACGATCAAGCCAACGCTCTTCGACGCAGGATTCGCCATCGGTATGGGCGTGCTCGGTATCGGAATGGGCTTGATGGTGTCCCAGCTGGGCAACGTGGTCCAGTCTTCGGTCGAAGAGTCAGGACGGAGCGAGGCCGGTGGACTCCAGTACACGGGTCAGCAACTCGGCTCATCGCTCGGTGTGGCGCTCATCGGAGCGATCGTCCTGATGGGACTGACCAGCACCTTCATTTCCAACGTCGAACACGACCCCCGCATCAGCGCAGAGGTATCGGCCCAGGTCGGCGTGGCAGCGGGTTCCAACACGAACTTTGTCTCCTCGACGCAGGTCGAAGCCGCAGCGAAGAAGTCAGGGCTCGATCGAGCCATCCACTGCGGCGCTCGTGGAGGACTACGAGTCGGCACAGCTCCGTTCGCTCAAAGCCGGACTCCTTGCCGCCGCACTGCTTGCGCTTCTCTCTCTCGGCTTCACCAGGGAGCTTCCACACGATCGACCGGTATCAGGGAAGAGGGCCCTCGCAGACGTGTCAACTTGAACTGCGAGGTGCTCGGGCGGCGCTTGTCCGACATCCAGGCAGGTGATCGATCATCGTTCATTGTCGAGGGCAAGACGGCCACCAAGGGTTGTGCCTATGTCGAACACCTGCTTCGCCGAGGTCGGTGAGTCCCTGGATCGCGAAGGGTCGAAGGGCGCGTCGCTCTCCCCGACTGGCGAATCCAGCCCTGGTGAGGCCCGGACCGACCTTTCAGCTATCGGCACCTTCGGGCGGGTGGATCGCCGTCTCGGGTATTGACCGGACCAAGATGCGAATGACCCCCGGCCAGAACCGAGGCCAGAACCGAGGCCAGAACCGAGGCCAGAATAAGTCAGTCTGAACTCAGGCGAAGGGGATCGTGGCCTGCACTGAGGCCTTGATCTTGACTGGCTTGCCCTTGCTGTTGAAGGTTCTCACCGTTTCGGTGACCTGGACCGTGATCGAAGTCGGAGTGGCCAGCTTCTGGTTCGGCGTCCCTGACAACACCCCGGCTGACGAGAGTCTTAGCCCCTTGGGTAGGGTGATCTTCTTCCACTTCAGCGTAGTCACGTATGGACTCGTGCTGGAACCGAGGTTGGCCGCCTGAAGGGTCTCCGGACCGTAGGGAGTGCCCGGCGTCGCGGCCGGAAGGCCGGTGGTGGCGATGGAGAGTGTTGTGATGGTCACCGATGGCGTCGCCGTCGTGTCCCATTGTGTAGCGGGAACCGGATAACTCGCACCCCCACCAGCACCGCCACTAATGCCAGCCCCGCCGCCCTCGTACCCCCCGCCGCCACCCGGCTGCGCACAGCAATCAGGGCCGCCTCCTGCACCGCTACCACCTGTTGGGCCACTGCCGGAGGCGGCGCATCCGGCAGCGAAGGAACTGCACCCGCCCGTGCCCGGTCCAGTCAGTGTCCCCGCACCCGGACCAACTATCTTCTCCGGATACTGGATATAGGTCAGCCCATTCCAATAGAGAAAATCGGCTGAGGGGCCAGCTTGGTCGGCCCCGCCTCCTTGCAGTTCGGCGCCGCCAGGAAATCCTGAATCTGCCTCCGCCACGCTGACTTCGCTGCTGCCCCCGCCACCGCCCGAAACCGCCAGGGGAGTATTCCCCTGAGTGCTGTCAATCACGGCCGACCCACCTCCTCCGCCACCACCGGCAAAGCCGTTCCCACCGTTGCCATAGCCGGTTCCACCCGAACCGCCCGCAGTGTCTGGCTGGCCATCGGCGCCAACGGTGACCGCGAGGGAGTCATCCGGGTTCACGAATACCGTCTCGGTGGTAACGCCGCCCTCTCCGCCCGGAATCGCGGCCCCGAACCCGGCCGCCTCGGCGCCTCCGCTACCACCCACAGCAGTGATGGAAACGCTGTTGACTCCACCCGGAACGGTGAACAAATACGTCCCCGGAGTCGTGGAAGAGAACAGTGTGGCGGGCGTGGCCGACGCCGTACCTGTCATGAGAGCGGTGGTAGCGGCAAGGGAAAAGGTGGTCAGTCCCCCGATCACCAGCGACCCAGCCAGTACGCTCCGCAGACTCCTTCGACGCCGAATATCCACTGAAACGACACCCCCTTCACCCAGGCTGCCGACTCGCACACCATTGCTAGCACCGTTTCGACCGCTGCGGCCATCGCGATCGGCATGGGTCGCGTTCGGCGTTTCTCAGCGACGCCGCCCAACACCGGGTGGGCGACCCCGGTGGTCGTCAAGTGTCGGGATGCGTGGATCTGTGTACATGACGCCGGGTGCGTGTCAGCACCTACACGGTACCCGCGTTCATATGGGTCGTGACCCAGTAGCGATGAATGGCGATAACTGTCCAGATCGCTTCGACCACACCAAACGGCCACGCCCCTGACAGGAATCCGTAGGTGCTGGACAGTCCGCAGCCCAGGGCGAACGCCAGGATGAACAAAGGACCACGGCGCTCCAATGCGTACATCGCCATCATGAAAGCAAGTACGACGATTCCGAAGATGGTGAGGGTCATTGCCCCACGCTACGTGCATCATCTATCCCAGGTCGTTGCCGGGTCGCATTCCACGGGGGACGAAAGCTCTCTCCGACTTGCGAATCCGACCGTGGGCAGGAAGGCGAGGCCAGGCCTGTCGAAGACCATGGAGGAAGTCTTGACGGGCCGGCCCAGCATGGGCTAGGTGCGTCAGCGTCTTACGCCGGTGTGTCTCGGCTAGTCGGTTTACCGCCGAGTACCTGAGCGACCAAGCGGACGGCTTCCAACTCAAGGCGCCATTTGATGGGCATCTCCGAAGCACCCACGGACTTCCACCGATCCGTTGTCAACGCCGCTCAAAACAGTCCGTTGTCATAATGTTCACTGAGGGCATTCACGCAACGATTGAGAATCGGCCCAGGGGCCATGCTCCCAGTTCATGCGGGGTGTCGGAGGGGGGACTTGAACCCCCACGCCCTTTCGGGCACTAGCCCCTCAAGCTAGCGCGTCTGCCTATTCCGCCACTCCGACGAAGTGGCTCCGATGTCGCCATCGGGGCGACTGGCATGGTAGCGCGCCCGCGAGTCCTCCGACAGCCGCCGCAGCTCGGCGCCCGGACCGGTCATGACTGCTCGGTCCGTTCGGGCGGCCCCGGCTTCAGCGTGGTCCACAGGGCCAGTTCCACAGGATCCCGTCGACCGACGGGTTGTACTGGCACGTTTGGCCACCTGGACGCCGTTGGCCACCAAGGCCGGCTCCCCGAACAGCGGCAGCGCCACCATCTGGTCCCACAGCTGGTCGTCGATCTGTGCGTAGATGGTCCCGCCGGTCACCGGGTTCAGGGCCTGGGCCGCCTGGATGAACAGCTGGTCGACCTGGGGATCGTCGAACTTGCTCCAGTTCTGGCTGTCGGCCGAGCCTCGCCGCGGCCGGCCCGTCCGAGTACCACCCGCGGTGACGGTCTGGAACGGGCTGGCGACCCGCGTCACCAGGGCCATGTCGTAGTTGGCGGAGGTCGCTGGCGGTCGCCAGTCCCGCGGCGGCGCTGACCGGAACGATGACCACGGAGATCCCGGCGCTGCGGAGTTGTGGCTGATCTGGCCTCGCCACCGCGTGATCCACGGGTCGCCCGTCTCGACCGCCATCCGCACCGTCAGCTGGTTCCCGGCCGGCGTCGACGTAGTCGCCGGCCGCATCCTGGTGGAAGCCCGACGCTCCGGAGCAGCGGTCGGTGGTGGCGAGATCGGGTGACGTGTACTCCGCCGCCGCCGACGACGGGGTGTACGTCGACTGCGATGGCCGTGGCCAGGTGGTCCTGGTTGACCACCAGGTCGGGGTCGATGGCACCGAACGTCCGCGCCAGCAGCGCCGTGCGGTCGATGGCGTGGGCGATGGCCTGGCGGGCGGCCACCCGGGCATCACCGGCGACTTCACTTGAACTCGAGGTGCAGGAGGTTCGAGCGACGGTTGGACCACGCTCTGCGGTGTTGGGCAGCGACGACACCGACCCCCAGACGCCTGAGTCGAACTGACCGCGGCTGCGACCACCGCCTTCGTTGCTCGAGGCCAGCGTGCCGGTCCACGCCGCTTGGCTGGGCGCGACGTTGACGGTCACCCGGTCGAGCACGGCGGGCGTCCCCCACCATTTGGGATTCCGGACCAGCACGGCCGTCCCGCCCGGCGGAGACCGATTGCACGATGCAGCGGCCCGGCCGACAGGTCGACGGCCGGGTCGAAGGTGTCGAATCCGTTGTTCCAGCCGACCCGCCGGGCGATGTGGGCAGGCACCATGTGGTCGAACATGCACCCGCCAGTCGGTGAACGGCGTGGCGAACACCACGGTCACCGTCTTCCCACCGTGGCTCCGGCTTGACCGAGGCCACGTCGCGGTAGCCGAGGGTCGACGCCACCTGGTCCGGCTGGCCGTCGACGTCGAGCCCGTCGCCCCGCTGGGACTGCCAGGCGTAGATGAAGTCGTCGGCGGTCACCGGCACCCCGTCCGACCAGACGGCCTTCGGGTTGATCACGTACTGGATGGTCAGCGGCGAGGTCGAGGTGACCTCGACGCTCGGCAGGAGATCGCTGTTCACCTGGGGCACCAGCTTCGGATTGATCACATACGCGCTCGGCAGCACCGACGACGAGCAGCGTCGGGGTGCGTGGATGCCGCCCCGGCCGGCGTGTTGGGGTTGAAGCCGTCCCACGGGCCGGTCGAGGTCGACGGTCGTCGCTCCCCCGGTGGCGGCCACCAGGGCCGACGGCGTCTGGGCGTCGACCTGGCTGATCCGGTGGGACCCCAGATGGTCCACGATGGCCACCAGGCCGATGATCACGATGATCACCAGGGGCAGCGTCCACCGGGCGCGGTGCTTCGCGCCAGAGCGACGGCGACCGGGGTCGGCGCTCGACGGGCTCGGCGCCGCGCTCGGCTCACTGCAGGCGCAGGATGAGGATCAGGTTGGTGAAGGCGAAGATCACGGCCACGGTGACGGTGATCCGGTCGAGGTTCTTCTCCACCACCGTCGAGCCGGCGGCGGCCGAGCCCACCGAGCCGCCGAACATGTCGGAGAGCCCGCCGCCCTTGCCGCTGTGCATGAGGATGAGGAAGATCAGCGCGAGGCACGCCAGGATCTGGAGCACGACGATGATTGCGGTCAGCACGCGATCCTCCTCCTCTGGTTGTGGACCGTCGCAGACGCTACCAAACTCAGCGCGCGGCCCGGGCCGCGGCCCGGACGATGCCCACGAACGCGGCCACGTCCAGGCTGGCCCCGCCGACCAGGGCGCCGTCGACGTCGGGGCACCGAGCAGGGACTCGGTGTTCTCCTCGGTGACCGACCCCCCGTACTGGATCCGGACCTGGCCGGCCGCCTCGGCACCGGCGCACCGGCCCGACCACCTCGCGGATCCACTGCACAGGCCTCCTGGGCGTCCTCGGGGGTGGCCGCCTGGCCGGTGCCGATGGCCCACATCGGCTCGTAGGCGATGACCATGCCGGCCACCGCCTCGGCCGGTCAGCGCGCCGAGCGCCGCCTCGACCTGGCTGGCCAGCCGGTCCTTGGTCAGCCCGGCCTCCCGCTCCTCGAGGGTCTCCCCCACGCAGCAGATCGGGGTCATCCCGTTGCGCAGCACGGCCCTGAGCTTGGCCGCCACCACCTCGTCCGTCTCGCCGAACAGCCGCCGCCGCTCCGAGTGGCCGACGATCACGTACTCGACGTGGAGCCTGGCCAGCATCACCGGGCTGACCTCGCCGGTGAAGGCACCGGAGTCCTCGACGGCGCAGTTCTGCGCGCCCAGGGCCACCGGGATCCCCTCGGGCTCGATCACCGACTGCACGGTGCGGATGTCGGTGAACGGCGGGTGGACCGAGACGTCCACGGGGCCGACGTCGGCCAGGTTGCAGGCGCAGACCCGAGGTCGCGGACGGCGTGCAGCGCCTCGAGGTGGTCGAAGTTCATCTTCCAGTTGCCGCTGATCAGCGGCCGGCGGCGCACCGGCGCGCCGCTCACCGGTCGGGCGGTCCCGGCCGGGCGTCGCTCTGCGGCGGCCGGGGCGTTGGGCGCACCTCGCAGCGCGGCCAGCCCCGGCAGGTCGCCGTACTCGAGGAGCTCGAGCGACGCACCGCCCCCGGTGGAGATGAAGCTGATCCGGTCGTCCAGGCCGAGCTCGTCGACCGCGGCCGCGCTGTCGCCGCCACCGACCACCGTGTAGCCGGCGCACTCGGCAACGGCGCGGGCCACGCCGGCGGTCCCGGCGCAGAACCGCGCGTCCTCGAAGACGCCCATCGGCCCGTTCCACAGGACGGTGCCGGCCTCCCGATCTCCTCGGCGAAGGCCTCCACCGTCGCCGGGCCGATGTCGAGGCCCTGCCAACCGTCGGGGATGTCCTCGCCCACCGTCCGGACCTCCCCCCCCGAGCAGTCGCACCCGAACGCGGCGCCGGGCTCGAGGGCCACGATGTCGGTCGGCAGCAGGATCGGCTTGCCCGGACGCCAGCAGCGCGCGCGCACTCGGCGATCCGGTCCTGGTCGACCAGCGAGCCGCCGACGTCGTGGCCGGCCGCAGCCAGGAAGGTGTAGGCCATGCCTCCGCCGACCACCAGGGCGTCCACCCGGTCGAGGAGGGCCTTCAGGACCCCGAGCTTGTCGGCCACCTTGGCCCCGCCGACCACGGCCACGAACGGGCGGGCCGGTGCGCCGAGCAGGCCGCCCAGTGCCTCGATCTCGCGTTGGAGCAGGAACCCGGCGGCGCTGGGCAGCCGGGTCGGGGGTCCCACGACCGAGGCGTGGCGGCGGTGGGAGACGCCGAAGGCGTCGTTGACGTAGGCGTCGTGGCCGTTGACCAGCTTCTCGACGAAGGCCGGGTCGTTGTCCGTCTCGCCCGGGTCGAATCGCAGGTTCTCGAGCAGCTCGACCTGCGGGGCCAGCGCGGACAGCTCCTCGCGGACCGGGCCGAGGTCCCATCGGGCGTCCGGGACGCCCTCCGGGCCGTCCCAGATGGGTGCAGGCGGTGACCGTGGCCCCTTGGTCGAGCAGGTAGTCGAGGGTCGGCAGGGCGGCCCGGATGCGGAAGTCGTCGGTGACCGACGGACGGCTCGCCCGCGCACGGCCGCAGCGGCACGTTGAAGTCGACCCGGACCAGCACGCTGGCCCCGTCGAGGTCGGGAAGGTCGCCCAGCAGCGGCAGGCCGTCCAGCAGCGGATTGTCAGCCCTGTCGCTCACTGCTCCGTCATCCCCCTCGTGCCTCCGCCCGACCACCCGATGCCCCTCAGGAGCCGGTACCGCCGACCACCAGCGAGAGATCGACCAGCCGGTTGGCGTACCCCCACTCGTTGTCGTACCAACCCTCCACCTTCACCAGGGTGATCCCCGAGGCCGACGGCATCACCATGGTCAGCCCGGCGTCGAAGGTGCACGAGGCGGGGCTGCCGACGATGTCCGAGGAGACGATCGGGTCCTCGGTGTAGACGAGCACCTTGGACAGCGGGCCCGACGAGGCCGCGGCGGCGAAGGCGGCGTTGACCTGCGTCGACGGTGACCGCCCCGGGACCACGGCGGTGAAGTCGGTGATCGACCCGTCCGGCACCGGCACCCGGAGGGCAGCTGCCGTCCAGCCGGCCCTTCATCGACTGGAGCACCAGGCCGGTGGCCCGGGCGGCCCCGGTCGAGGCGGGCACGATGTTGACGGCCGCCGCCCGGGCCCGGCGCAGGTCCTTGTGGGGCAGGTCGAGCAGGTTCTGGTCGTTGGTGAAGGCGTGGACCGTGGTCATCAGCCCGCTCTCGACGCCGAAGGCGTCGTCGAGCACCTTGACCATGGGCACGAAGCAGTTGGTGGTGCACGAGGCGTTGGAGACGACGAAGTCCTTGCGCCGGGTCGAACTCGGCGTCGTTGACCCCGACCACGAAGGTGGCGTCGACCTCGGTGGCCGGGGCCGAGATGATGACCCGGTTGGCCCCGGCCTCGAGGTGGGCGGCCGGCCGACTCCCGGGTGGTGAACAGCCCGGTCGACTCGATGACCACGTCGACGCCGAGCTCGGTCCCACGGCAGCGCCTTGGGGTCCCGCTCGGCCAGCACCGCGATCGGCCCGGAGTCGAGCACGATGGAGGAGTCGACCACCGTGACCTCGCTGCCGAACCGGCCGTGGGTGGAGTCGTAGCGGAGCAGGTGGGCCAGGGTCTCGGCCGAGGTCAGGTCGTTGACCGCCACCACCTCGACGTCGGCCCCCATGCGACCGGGCCGCCCGCAGGTAGTTGCGGCCGATGCGCCCGAAGCCGTTGATCCCGATCCGTACGGTCATTGCCTCTGTGCCTCACTCCTTCACGTTCTGTCCGTGCCCGTGCGCACGCCACGTCGCCGTGCCTGTCGCCCCTCCGACGAACGGAGACCGCGTCCACGCTAGGGCATCCGGGCGCTCCGGGCCTCATCCGAGCAGATCGGAGAGGGCCGACGCCAGTTTGGCCGGATCGTGGGCCAGCCCGTTGGGCCGGGCCAGGGGCAGGTCGACCACCGGGACGAGCGGGTCGCCCAGAGCCATCCCGACGGTGTCGCAGACCACCACGTCGACCGACGACACCGTGCGCCACCAGCGCTTCGACGTGCATTCCGACGTCGAACGACCTCGGTCTCGGGGACCTGGGGACGCAGGTTGCAGACGTAGACCTTCGGGCGCGCCGAGCGGTTGATGCCCTCCCGGATGCCGGGGACGACGACGGCGGCCAGCACGCTGGTGAACAGCGATCCCGGCCCGAGGATGATCTGGTCGGCCTGCGGCCAGGGCGCTCAACCGCCTCGACCGGCGCCTTGGGGTCGGCGGGCACCAGCGAGACCCGTCCGGATGTTGTCGGTGGCCATCACCGCCACCTGACCGGCCACCGGCCCGCCGGCGGCCTCCGCCTTCAGCACCACCGGCTCGGTGGTCGCCGGCAGCACCCGACCCCGGACGCCGAGCAGCCGGCACGCCTCGTCGAGGGCGGCCACCGGGTCGCCGCGCCCGTCGATCAGCCCGGCCAGGACCAGGTTGCCGAGGGCGTGGCCGGCCAGCTCCTCCTCGGCGAAGCGGTACTCGAAGGCCGACGGCCAGCAGCGAGTCCGGGCTCGGCCAGGGCCACCAGGCACTTGCGGAGGTCGCCGGGCGGGATGATGTGGAGCAGCTCGCGCAGCCGGCCCGACGAACCGCCGTCGTCGGCCACCGACACGATGGCGGTCACCTGGTCGGTGTAGCGTGCGCACCGCCCGCAGGGTGGCGGCCAGGCCGTGGCCGCCACCGATGGCCACCACCCTCGGGCCGCTCACCGACCGTCGCCGGCCGACGGCCCGCTCACCGGTCGACGTCCCGGTGGAAGACGGTGGTGGGCAGCCCGTGGTCGTCGAGCCGGCGGGACAGCTCCTCGGCCAGCACCACCGAGCGGTGGCGGCCACCGGTGCATCCCATGGCCACCGTCAGGTACGACTTCCCTCCTCGGACGTAGGCGGGGATCAGCATGGCCAGCAGGTCGTCGAGCTTGTCGAGGAATGCGGTGGTCTCCGGCCGGTCCAGCACGTACTCCCGCACCTGCGGCTCGAGCCCGCTGTGGCTCCGCAGCGACTCGTCCCAGTACGGGTTGGGCAGGAACCGGCAGTCGAACATCAGGTCGACGTCGAGCGGCACGCCGTGCTTGAACCCGAAGGAGAGGATCGAGGTCCGCATGGTGCTCCCCGGCTCCTCGCCGCCGAACACCTCCATGAGCCGGGTCCGGAGCTGGTTGGTGTTGAGCTCGCCGGTGTCGATGACCAGGTCGGCCCGGTCGCGCAGCCGGCTGAGCAGGAGCCGCTCGTCGGCGATGGAGTCGACCACCCCCCGGGCCGCCTGGGGGTGGCGGCGGCGGGTCCCTTCGAACCGCCGGATCAGCACGTCGTCGGCGGCGTCGAGGAACAGGATCCGCACCCGGTTGCGCGCCCGCCTCGAGGCGCGTCCACCGCCGGGCAGCACGTCGTCGAGGTCGCCCCCGCCCCGCCCGACCACGAACGCCACCCGCTCCATCTCCGAGCCGGCGCCGTCGACCAGTTCGGACACCTTGGCGATCAGGGCGGAGGGCATGTTGTCGATGACGAACCAGCCCAGGTCCTCCAGGGTGGCCCCGGCCGTGGACCGGCCGGCACCGGACATGCCGGTCACCACCAGGTACTCGCTCATCGGTCCACCTTCTGCACTGTCTCGCGCCGGTCCCGTTGCGGCGCCAGCGGCGTGTGCAGCCGCTCGAAGACCGCGGCACCCACCTCGGCCGGCAACCACGATACGCCGAGCAGCTCCTCCCGGGAGGCCTCGCGGAGCGCGGCCAGCCCGCCGAACTGTTCGATGAGCCGCGCCCGGCGCTTCGGTCCCAGGCCGTTGACCCCGTCGAGGGCGCCGACGGTCATCCGCTTGCCCCGCAGGGTCCGGTGGTAGGAGATGGCGAAGCGGTGGGCCTCGTCCCGGAGCCGCTGGAGCAGGTAGAGCCCCTCGGACTGCCGGGACAGGCGGATCGGCTCGGAGCTCCCGGGCCGGTAGACCTCCTCGAAGCTCTTGGCCAGGGAGGCGACGGGTATCCGCTCGGTCAGCCCCAGCGAGTCGAGCACCCGCACGCCCACGTGAGCTGGCCCAGTCCCCCGTCGAGCAGCAGCAGCTGGGGCGGGTAGGCGAAGCGCCGCCGGGCGGCCCGTCCCGCGGCCCGCGGTCGCCCGGGCCCTCGGCTGCGGGGGCTCGGGCCGCCGGGGCCTGCTCCTCGGCCAGCAGGGCGGTCAGCCGCCGGGTGAGCACCTCCTCCATGGCCGCGTAGTCGTCGTTGCCGGCGACAGTGGCCACCCGGAAGTGGCGGTAGTCGCTCTTCTTCGGCAGACCGTCCTCGAACACCACCATCGACCCCACGTAGTCGGTGCCCTGCAGGTGGCTCATGTCGTAGCACTCGATGCGGAGCGGCGCGTCCGGGCAGTCCCAGCTCCCGCTGGAGCGACTCGAGGGCCCGGGCCCGGCTGTTGTGGTCCGACGTCCGCTGCAGGCGATGGCGGACGAAGGCCTCCCCGGCATTGTGCTCGACCGTCTCGAGCAGCGCCCGCTTGGCCCCGCGGACCGGCACCCGCAGCGCCACCGGCCCGCCGCGCCGTCCGGTCAGGTAGTCGGTGACCGCCTCGGCGTCGGCCGGCATGGTGGGGACCAGCACCTGTCGGGGCACCCCCGACGCCGCATCGGCGTAGACGTCGACCAGTACCCGCTCCATCAGCTGTCGGAGTGCTCAGGTCCTCGACCTTGTCCACGAACAGGGCCAGGCGCCCGACCACCCTGCCCGAACGCACGTGGAATACCTGCACGGCCGCCTCCAGCTCGTCCTCGGCCAGGCCGAACACGTCGAGGTCCTCGGGTCCGAGCCAGCTCCATCTGGCGGACGGCGTCGGCCGCCCGCACCGCCTCGAGCTTGTCCCGGAGCACCGAGGCCCGCTCGAAGTCGAGGGAGTCCGACGCCTCCCGCATGGCCGTCTCGAGGCCCTTCTCCAGCGGCCCGGTGTCGCCGCTGAGGAAGGAGATGAGGTCGGCCACCATCCGGTCGTACTCGTCGTGGGCCGACCGCGCCGACGCACGGGCCCGAGCACCGCTCGATGTGGAACAGCAGGCAGGGGCGGCCCAGGCGCTGGTGTCGCCGGAACTTGGTGTCCGAGCAGGTCCGCACCGGAAATGACCGGAGCAACAGGTCGAGGGTCTCGCGGATGGCCCCGACGTTCGGGTAGGGGCCGAAGTACCGCACCCCGCTTGCGCTTCCGCCCACGCACCACCGCCGGCCGGGGCCACTCGTCCTCGACGGTCAGGGCCAGCCACGGGTAGCTCTTGTCGTCCTTCAGGCGGACGTTGTAGCGGGGCTGGAACTGCTTGATCAGATTGTGCTCGAGGAGCAGGGCCTCGGCCTCGGTGTCCACCACCATCCACTCGACGTGGTCGGCCTGGCCGACCATCTGGGCGGTCCGTGGAGGCCAGGCCGGCCGGGTCCTGGAAGTACGAGTTGAGCCGCTGCCGCAGGGACTTCGCCTTGCCGACGTAGAGCACCCGGCCGTCGCGGTCGACGAACTGATAGGAGCCGGGCGCGTCGGGAATCGAGCCGGGAGCAGGTCGGGTGACCACGCCACCAGTGTGCCGTGTCCGGGCCGGAACCCGGTTCACCGCGCACGGCGCAGGTCCGGCGGCATTACACTGGAGCTACGCCGGCCTGGTTTCCGGCGACATCCACCGCTCCGGGGCCGACATCCCCGCGGATGGGCGACCAGGCTGTCCCCGCCGGCCACTGACCGGAGCGCCTCCACAAGGGGGTCATACCCACATGCTCCGGCTACAGACAGCGCTCCCCGATCGCTACACCACGGCGGGACCCGACCAGCTCGGCCAATGGATCGGCGCCGCCAAGGCGGAGCTCGGCTCGCGGCTGATCATCCTCGGCCACCACTACCAGCGCGACGAGGTCATGGTCTGGGCCGACGCCCGGGGTGACTCCTTCGGGCTGTCCCGCATCGCCGCCGACCAGTCGGAGGCCGAGTTCGTGGTGTTCTGCGGCGTCCACTTCATGGCCGAGTCGGCCGACATCCTCACCGGCGACCACCAGCAGGTCATCCTCCCCGACCTCAACGCCGGGCTGCTCGATGGCCGACATGGCCGACATCGACGCGGTCGAGGAGGCGTGGGAGACCCTGGGCGCGGTCACCGACCTCGACCGGGTGGTCCCGGTCACCTACATGAACTCGTCGGCCTCGCTCAAGGCCTTCGTGGGCCGCCACGGCGGCGTGGTCTGCACCTCCTCCAACGCCCGGGCCGTGCTGACCTGGGCCCTCGGCCCCGACGGCCACGGGCGCCGGCGGGGCGACCAGGTCCTCTTCTTCCCCGACCAGCACCTCGGGCGCAACACCGGCTTCGAGCTCGGCTACGCCGCCGCCGACATGGCGGTCTGGAACCCCCGGCTCGACCGCGGCGGCCTCGACGACGCGCACCCTCAAGTCGGCCGCCCTGCTGCTGTGGAAGGGGCACTGCTCGGTCCACCAGCGCTTCCGGCCCGCCCACGTCGACGCCTTCCGGGCCGAGCACCCCGACGGCATCGTGGTGGTCCATCCCGAGTGCGCCCACGAGGTGGTCGAGGCCGCCGACCAGGTCGGCTCCACCGACTTCATCATCCGGGCCGTCGCCGAGGCCCCCGCCGGGTCGGTGATCGGGGTCGGGCACCGAGATCCATCTGGTCAAGCGGCTCGACGACGAGACCCCCGACAAGACGGTGGTCTCCCTCGACCCGCTGGTCTGCCCGTGCTCGACCATGTTCCGCATCGACGCCCCCCACCTGGCCTGGGTCCTCGAGGGGCTGGTGGCCGGCGAGGTCCGCAACCGGATCACCGTGGACGAGGAGACGGCCGGCTGGGCCCGGGTGGCCCTCGAGCGGATGCTGGCCACCGTCTGAAGGCCGGCCTCCGGGCCGGCTGACTACTTGGCCGCGCACCACCCGCCGTCGCGCCGGCGTCCGCTTGGCGGGCTGCCGTCTTGGCCCGGGCCCGTGCGGCCCCGGGCCGGGCCCGTCGGACGCCGAGCAGCGGGGCCAGGACCTCGCCGGTGTAGCTGCCGTCTGCCACCGGCCACCTCCTCGGGCGTGCCCGCGGCCACGATCGAGCCGCCCCGGTCGCCCCCCTCGGGGCCGAGGTCGATGATCCAGTCGGCGCTCTTGACCACGTCGAGGTTGTGCTCGATGACGATCACCGTGTTGCCCTGGTCGACCAGGCGGCTGAGCACGTCGAGCAGCTTGCGCACGTCGTCGAAGTGCAGGCCGGTGGTCGGCTCGTCGAGCACGTAGAGGGTGTGCCCGGTCGACCGGCGGCTGAGCTCGGAGGCCAGCTTGACCCGCTGGGCCTCGCCGCCCGACAGGGTCGGCGCCGGCTGGCCGAGCCGGATGTAGCCCAGGCCCACGTCGACCAGGGTCTGCAGGTGGCGGGCGATCGGCGGCTGGTGGGCGAAGAAG
Source organism: uncultured Acidimicrobiales bacterium (assembly GCA_963806285.1). Taxonomy (GTDB): domain Bacteria; phylum Actinomycetota; class Acidimicrobiia; order Acidimicrobiales; family RAAP-2; genus Bog-756. The sequence continues at coordinate 165,763 of CAWDXJ010000010.1, read as the reverse complement.
GCCAGGGCCTCCTCGCACGACAGCTCGAGCACGTCGGCGATGGTCTTGCCCCGGAAGGTGACCTCGAGGGTGTCCCGGTTGTAGCGGGCCCCCTGGCACACCTCGCAGGGCACGTAGATGTCGGGCAGGAAGTGCATCTCGATGCGGATGGTCCCGTCCCCCGAGCACGACTCGCAGCGGCCGCCCTTCACGTTGAAGGAGAAGCGGCCGGGCAGGTACCCCCGCACCTTGGCCTCCTGGGTCTGGCTGAACAGCTGGCGGATGTGGTCGAACACCCCGGTGTAGGTGGCCGGGTTCGACCGCGGCGTCCGGCCGATGGGCGCCTGGTCCACCTCGACCACCTTGTCGATGTTGGCCACCCCGCGTGATGCGTCCGGTGCAGGCCGGGCAGCGTCTTGGCCCGGTGCACCTGCTTGGCCAGCGACCGGAGGAGGATGTCGTTGACCAGGGTCGACTTGCCCGACCCCGACACGCCGGTCACCGCCACCAGCCGGCCCAGCGGGAACTCGACGTCGACATCGTGCAGGTTGTGCTCGCGGGCGCCCTCGACGACCAGCGACTCCCCGCTGCCCGGGCGGCGAACCGCCGGGACCGGGATCGATCTTGGCCCCGGAGAGGTACTGGCCGGTCAGCGACGCCGCGTTGGACTGCGAGACCGCCGGGCCCGGTGACCGGCCCGGAGTGGACGATCCGGCCGCCGTGCTCGCCCGCCCCGGGGCCGACGTCGACCACATGGTCGGCGACCCGGATGGTCTCCTCGTCGTGCTCGACCACGATGACCGTGTTGCCGAGGTCGCGGAGGCGCTTGAGGGTGCCGATCAGGCGCTTGTTGTCCCGCTGGTGGAGGCCGATGGAGGGCTCGTCGAGGACGTAGAGGACACCGACCAGCCCGCTGCCGATCTGGCTGGCCAGCCGGATGCGCTGGGCCTCGCCGCCCGACAGCGTGGCCGCCGAGCGGGCCAGGGTCAGGTAGTCGAGCCCCACGTCCAGCAGGAACTGCATCCGCTCGCGCACCTCGCGGAACACCCGGTCGGCGATCAGGTGGTCGCGGTCGGACAGATCGAGGGTGGCCACCACGTCGACCGCCTTGCCGATGGACAGCGAGCACAGGGCGAAGATCGAGTAGCCCGCCCACGGTGACTGCCAGCGACTCGGGCCGCAGGCGGGCCCCGCCGCACGCCGGGCAGGGCACCTCCCGCAGGTAGCCCTCGAGGTTGTCCCGCAGGAAGTCGGACTCCGCCTCGGTGTGGCGTCGCTGCAGCCAGGGGACGATCCCCTCGTAGGGGGTGTGGAACGACCGCTGGCGCCCGTAGCGGTTGCGGTACTTGAGGTGGACCTGCTTGTCGCCGGACCCGTAGAGCACGAGCTTCTGGTCCGCCTTGCGTCAGCTTCTCCCAGGGGTCGTCGAGCGAGAACCCGCCCAGCTCGGCCACGGCCGCGACCATCCGGCTGAAGTACTCGCTGCGGGCCCCCGACCAGGGGGCCAGGGCCCCCTCGGCCAGCGACTTGGTCGGGTCCGGCACCACCAGCTCGGGATCGACCTCGAACCGGGTGCCGAGTCCGGTGCAGGCCGGGCAGGCCCCGTAGGGCGAATTGAAGGAGAAGTTCCGGGGCGAGGGGTCCTCGAAGCTCAGACCGCAGTGGGTGCAGGCCAGGTGCTGGCTGAAGGTGATCGCCTCCTGCTCGGTACCCTTCGGCGTCCACCACCACCACCTCGGCCACGCCGTCGGCCAGGGAGAGCGCCGTCTCCAGCGACTCGGTCAGCCGCCGGCGGATGTCGTCCCGGCGGATCAGGCGGTCGACCACCACCTCGATGGTGTGCTGTTCGTAGCGGGCCAGGTCCAGACTCGCCCCGGTCGGCCAGCTCGACCGTGGTGCCCGTCCACCCGGACCCGGGCGAAGCCCTGCTTGGCCAGGTCGTCGAGCAGGGCGCCGTACTCCCCCTTCCGCCCCCGCACCACCGGGGCCAGGACCAAGAACCGGGTCCCCTCGTCCATGGCCAGGATCCGGTCGACGATCTGCTGGGGGCTCTGGCGGGCCACCGGCCGCCCGCAGTTCGGGCAGTGCGGCTTGCCGATCCGGGCGTAGAGCAGCCGCAGGTAGTCGTAGACCTCGGTGACCGTCCCCACCGTCGAGCGGGGATTTCGCGACGCCGACTTCTGGTCGATGGAGATGGCCGGGGACAGCCCTTCGATGAAGTCGACGTCGGGCTTGTCCATCTGGCCCAGGAACTGGCGGGCGTAGGCGGAGAGCGATTCGACGTATCGCCGCTGGCCCTCGGCGTAGATGGTGTCGAAGGCCAGGGAGGACTTCCCCGACCCCGAGAGCCCGGTGAAGACGATCAGCCGGTCGCGGGGGAGGTCGAGCGAGACATCCTGGAGGTTGTGCTCGCGTGCGCCCCGCACCACCAGACGATCAGCCATCGGTCGAGGATACCGGCGCGGGTGGTCACGGTCCGGCGGTCAGAGACCGGCGGTGGCGTCGATGTCGGCGGTGGCGCCGGTGAGCACGGCAGAACCGTCCACCGGGTCCCGGACCAGGAGCGACCGCAGCTCGCCGATCTCGTCGCGGAGCAGGGCGGCCTCCTCGAACCGCAGCTCCTCGGCGGCCCGGTTCATCTCGGCCTCGAGCCGGTGGATCAGGGCGGACAGCCCGTCGGCGTCCGGACCGAGTTCCAGCACCAGCTGGGCGGCGGCCGCCCTCGGATCCCCTCCGCCGGCCCGTCCCTTCTGGGCCCGTTCCGCTGCCGACCGGCTGTGGGGCCCGGCGGTGACCGCCGCCGAGCCGATCCCCTCACCGCGTACCCGCTCGAGGATGTCGGTCACCGACTTGGTGATCGAGCGGGGATCGATGCCGTTGGCCTGGTTGTAGGCGATCTGGCGGGCCCGTCTGCGCTGGGTCACACCGATGGCCTCGGTCATCGAGTCGGTGATCCGTGTCGGCGTACATCACCACGCGCCCGTTGACGTTGCGGGCGGCCCGCCCCATGGTCTGGATGAGCGAGGACGCCGAGCGGAGGAAGCCCTCCTTGTCGGCGTCGAGGATGGCCACCAGGGCCACCTCGGGGAGGTCGAGCCCCTCGCGGAGCAGGTTGATCCCCACCAGGACGTCGAACGCGCCCAGCCGCAGCTCGCGGAGGATCTCGATGCGGGCCATGGTGTCGACGTCGGAGTGCAGGTACTGGACCCGGACGCCCTGCTCGGCCAGGTAGTCGGTCAGGTCCTCGGCCATCTTCTTGGTGAGGGTGGTCACCAGCACCCGGTGGCCGCCGGCCACGGTGGCGTCGATCCGCTCGCGGAGGTCGTCGATCTGCCCGGTGGTCGGCCGGATGTCAACCTCGGGGTCGACCAGGCCGGTCGGCCGGATCACCTGTTCGACGATATTGGCGCTGTGCTCGAGCTCCCACGGCCCGGGGGTGGCCGAGAGCATGATGGCCTGGCCGGTCCGCTCGATGAATTCCTCGAACCGCAGGGGCCGGTTGTCCATGGCCGACGGGAGGCGGAAGCCGTGGTCGACCAGCGTCTCCTTGCGCGACCGGTCACCGGCGTACTGGCCCCGCAGCTGGGGCACGGCCACGTGGCTCTCGTCGAGGACGACCAGGAAGTCCTTGGGGAAGAAGTCGAGCAGGGTGAAGGGCGCCTCGCCCGGCGCCCGCCCGTCGAGGTGCCGGCTGTAGTTCTCCACTCCGCTGCAGACCCCGGTCTCGGCCAGCATCTCGAGGTCGTACTCGGTGCGCATGCGCAGGCGCTGGGCCTCGAGGAGCTTGCCGGCCCCGTTGAGCTCATCGAGCCGCTGGCGGAGCTCGACCTCGATGCCCTCGACGGCCTTCTGCAGGCGTTCGTCGCCGGCGCCGTAGTGCGTGTTGGCGAACACCACCAGCTCCTCGAGCTCGTCGCCGATCTCCCCGGTGGTCACGTCGAAGGGGCGGATCCGCTCCACCGTGTCCCCGAAGAACTCGATGCGGACGGCGTGGCTCTCGTAGGCGGCGTGGATCTCCAGGGTGTCGCCCCGGGCCCGGAACTGTCCTCGGGACAGGGTCACGTCGTTCCGGCTGTACTGGAGGTCGACCAGCTGCCTGAGCAGGGCACGCTGATCGTGCGCCTCACCGGGGCGGAGGGCCACGATCCGGTCACGGTACTCGTCCGGCGACCCCAGTCCGTAGATGCAGGACACCGAGGCCACCACGATGGTGTCCGGCCTCAGCAACAGGGAGGAGGTGCAGGCGTGGCGAAGCCGGTCGATCTCGTCGTTGATCGAGGAGTCCTTCTCGATGTAGGTGTCCGACGACGGCACGTACGCCTCGGGCTGGTAGTAGTCGTAGTAGGAGACGAAGTACTCCACCCGGTTGCGGGGGAAGAAGTCCTTGAGCTCGGCGGCCAGTTGGGCGGCCAGCGACTTGTTCGGCTCGATGATCAGGGTGGGCCGCTGCACGGCCTCGATGGTCCAGGCGATGGTGGCGGTCTTGCCCGATCCGGTGATGCCGAGCAGCGTCTGGTACCGGTCGCCTCGCCCCAGGCCCTCGACCAGACCGGCGACGGCCTGGGGTTGGTCGCCCGCGGGACGGAACGGCGAGACCACCTGGAAGTCGGGCACCTTGCGATGGTACCGGGAGGGTGTGACGAGCCCGTCAGGCCGCCCCGGTCCGCATGGCCAGGAGGACCGCCCAGACCCGATCCACCTCGTCGGTGAGGTGGCCGGGGTCACCGGCGTTGTCGATGACCAGGTCGGCGCCGGCCAGGCGGGAGGCACGGTCGGCCTGGGAGCCGATCCGGGCCTCGGCGTCGGCCCGGTCCATGCCCCTGAGCCGCACCAGGCGTTCCAGGGCCACCTCGGTCGGGGCGTCGACCACCACCACGACGGCCAGGTCCAGCAGCTCGCGGTGGACGGCCCGCAGCAGCGGGATGTCCAGCACGACGATCTCGTCGCTGTCGGCGTAGCGGTCCTTGCGGGCGATCATCGCGGCGCCGATGGCCGGGTGGGTGATGGCGTTGAGGTCGGCCAGGGCGTCGGGGTGCCCGAAGGCCAGCGCCGCCACCCGGGGGCGGTCGATCCGGCCCTGGCCGTCGACGATCCCCGGCCCGAACCGGTCGATCAGGGGCTGGTAGGCCGGGCCACCGGGCTCCACCACCTCCCGGGCGATGAGGTCGGCGTCGACCAGCTTCGCCCCGTGGCCCACCAGCATGTCGGCCACCGTGGACTTGCCGGCACCGATGCCGCCGGTCAGGCCGACCGCGAGCATCCCCGCCCCCGAGGCCGGGCCGGGCGCCGCGGCCGGGACCCGGTGGCGGTTTCCATCGACCGCATGGTACTCAGTCCGGCCGGCGGGGCGGGTGCTCGGCCCCGGCCCCCGTGGACCGTCTGCCTCCTTGGCGGTAACGTGCCCCCACAGCCGGTCGGGCCTGTGGCAGAGTGCATCCGTCCCGACCGCAGCGATGACCGCATCGGGCAGGGGGAGAGCAAAAGGGGGAATGTCCATGGCACCGGATAACGAGATCAGCCGCCGCAGCTTCCTGTCCCGGAGCGCAGTCGCCGGCGGCGCGGTCGCCCTCGGCGCCGGCGCCCCGAGCCTCCTGGCCGGCTGCTCGTCCAATTCCGGTTCGACGGGCAGCCCCTCGACGGGCTCGAAGCCCGGCGTCGGCACGGGCACGCCCAAGCGGGGCGGGTCGCTCATCGTCGGGACCCTGGCCGAGATCGACGGGTTCCTCCCGGCGACGAACCACTGGGACACCAACGGGTACCTGTATGCCAACACCGTCTACGACCCGTTGATGGCGGTGGCGGCCGACGGCACCATCAAGCCCTATCTGGCCCAGTCGATATCCGCCAATTCCACCTACGACACATGGACGATGACGCTGCGCCCGGGCATCAAGTTCCACGACGGGTCGGACCTCAACTCGGCGGTGGTCAAGGCCAACTTCACCGCGCTCCAGGCCTCGCTGCTCACCGGGGTGGCCCTCAAGCAGGTGGCATCGGTCACCACTCCCGACGACATGACCGTGGTGTACACGCTGACCGGGCCCAACCCCACCTTCCCGTCCGGGCTGACCACCCAGGTCGGCTACATGGTGGCCGAGGCGATGCTCCAGGCGGCCGCCGCCCATCCCTCGACCGCGCCCAAGCCGATCGGCACCGGGCCGTTCATCTACTCCCAGTGGCAGCCGAACGACCACTTCACCGCCACCCGCAACCCCAGCTACTGGCGGAGCGGCTTCCCCTATCTCGACCAGATCACCTTCAAGCCGATCCCCGACACGGTGCAGCGGGAGGCGTCGCTCCGCACCGGGGTGGTCGACATGATCCAGTCCACCGACGCCAACACCATCAACCGGTTCTCCGGCTCGGGCGGGTCGGGCTACCAGCTGGTCGACACCCGTACCGGGGTCATCGGCCAGCCCACCATGGCCTTCATCATGCTCAACACCGCCGTCACCCCCACCAACGACCTACGGGTGCGCCAGGCCCTGGCCAAGGGCCTGGACGTCGCCACCATCCAGCGGCTCTTCGGCGGGGGCTTCGCCAAGCCGATCAACGGGTTGTTCCTGCCCGACTCGCCGTACTACAGCGACACCGGCTACCCCACCTTCGACCCCGCCGGGGCCAAGGCGCTGGTCAACGAGTACAAGGCGCAGCACGGGACGCCCACCCTGCAGCTGACCACCATCACCGACCCGCTGCTGGGCAAGCTCATCCAGATCGTGCAGCAGATGTGGAACCAGGTGGGCTTCAACATCACCATCCAACAGGTACAGCAGGCCATCATCATCTCCGACTTCGTGGTCGGCAACTTCCAGGCCGCCACCGTCTACCAGTTCGGGGCCGTGAACCCGGACCTCAACTACGTGTGGTTCAGCACCACGACGATCTCACCGGTGGGACAGATCGGCCTCAATTTCCCGCGGAACAGCGACCCCCAGATCGAGACGGCCATGCTCACCGGCCGCCACACCACCGACACCGCCACCCGGGTGACCGCCTACCAGACGGTCAACGAACGGCTGGCCCAGGACATCCCCTACCTGTGGATCGACCAGTACCTCTTCTCCGAGGTGGCCCAGGACCGGGTCCAGAACTTCAACAACCCGGTCCTCCCCGACGGGAGCCCCCAGTACGCCTACAACGAGGGCATCTTCGTCCCGACCCAGATCTGGCTGACCTGATCGCCGCCGGGCCATCGGTTCAGCCACCCCGACTCCATGGGCAAGTACCTCCTACGACGGTTCATCCAGCTGGTGGTGGTGTCGTTCATCATCTCCGTCCTGGCCTTCCTGTTGATCCACCTGCTCCCCGGCGATCCGTCGACCGTCATCCTCGGGGCCAACGACACCGCCCAGAACAAGGCGATCCTGCTCCACCAACTGGGCCTCAACAAGCCGCTGTGGCAGCAGTACACCACCTGGATCACGGCCATCTTCCACGGCGACCTCGGCCAGTCGTACCTCAACCATCAGTCGGTGACCCACATCCTGGCCACCGGGGCGCCCATCGACATCGAACTGATCGTCATCTCCCAGATCATCGCCTTCTCCGTGGCCATCCCCATGGCCCTCATCACCTCCACGACGGCCCAACCGGCCGGTGGACAACGTGGCCACCACCGGCACCTTCGGGATGCTCGCCCTTCCCCCCTTCGTCATCGCCCCGATCATGGTGGCCATCTTCGCGGTGGGGCTGGGCTGGTTCCCGGCCACCGGGTACGTGCCGTTCACCCAGGATCCGGCGGCCAACCTCCACAACATGATCCTCCCCTCGCTGGCCATCACCGCCGGGTCGATCGCCGTCTACTACCGCCTCCTGCGGTCGGACCTGATCAGCACCCTGCAGGAGGACTTCATCACCATGGCCCGCTCGAAGGGGCTGTCCTCCCGTTTCATCATGTGGCGCCATGCGTTCCGGCCCTCCACCTTCTCGCTGTTGGCCGGCGCGGGGGTCAACATCGGCGCACTCATCGCCGGGACCTTCGTGGTCGAGTACCTCTTCGCCCTCAACGGATTGGGGTATACCCTGGTCCAGGCCGTCTACCAGCGGGACTACCTGGTCGTCCAGGGCATCGCCCTGGTGGTGGCGATCGCCTACGTCATCCTCCAGTTCATCATCGACTTCATCTTCACCGTGGTCGATCCCAGGGTGACCCGGGGGTGACCGGTGCCTGACGACCGCGAGCTGGCCGAGACCCATGCGCCCAACGCACTGCTGGGCGACTGGGTCCCGGGCACCGCGGCCATGGACGAGTTGGTGGTGTCCCGCCAGAGCGAGTCCCTCGACTCAGACGACATCCTGGTCAAGAAGCCCCTCGGCTTCCTGTTCTGGTTCGCCCTGAGCTGGGTGGGCCTGGTCGTCCTCCTGGCGGTGATCGCCGACCTCCTGCCCTTGGCCAACCCCAACTTCCAGAACTACGCGGCCATCAACGCCAGGCCGAGCATCCACCACCTGCTCGGCACCGACGACCTGGGTCGGGATCTGCTCGAGCCGGGTGATCTACGGCTCGCGGGTCTCCCTCATCGTCGGGTTCGCGGCCGTGACCATCGGCATGCTGGTCGGTGGGACCCTGGGGCTGATCTCCGGCTACAAGGGCGGGAAGATGGACACCTGGCTCAACGCCGGGGCCTTCGTGCTGCTGGCCTTCCCGGCCATCGTGGCGGTCATCGCCATCGTCGCCTTCTGGGGGCACTCCCTGTACAAGATCACCATCATCCTCAGCGTGGCGGTCATACCCCTGCTGTACCGGGTGGTGCGCGCCTCGAGCCTGTCCTTCGCCAACCGCGACTTCGTCGTCGCGGCGAGGACGATGGGGGCGACCTCGACGCGGATCGTGTTCCGGGAGATCCTCCCCAACGTGATCCCGGCCGCCGCCTCCTTCGGCCTGATCACCGTGGCCGGGGTCATCGTGGTCGAGGGCACCCTGGCCTTCCTCGGACTTTCGGTGGCCCTCCCCACCCCGTCGTGGGGGAACATCATCTCGGAGGGCGCGACCAACGGAAATCTCCAAGTCAACCCCTTCATCATGCTGTGGCCGGTGCTGGCCATGTTCCTGCTGTTGTTGTCGATCAATCTGATCGGCGACCGGCTCCGACAGCGCTTCGACGTCCGCGAGGGCCTCCTGTGACCGCCCTGCGTCAGGCGAAGCGGGGCCGGGGCAAGCTCGAGTTCGCCGATGTCGGCGAGGCCGACGACGGGCCCCTCCTGAAGGTCGAAGACCTCCATACCTGGTTCCGGACGTCGCGGGGGACGGTCAAGGCGGTGGACGGCGTGTCGCTCTCGGTGGGTCGCGGGCAGACCTTGGGGATCGTCGGGGAGTCCGGCTCGGGAAAGACGGTCCTGTCCCGGTCGATCATGGGACTCCTCCCCCTTCGGGACGTGGTGAGGAGCGGGACGGTCCATTTCGCCGGCCACGACTTGACGGCCATGAAGCCGGACCAGCTCCGCCAGGTGTGGGGTGCGGAACTGAGCATGATCTTCCAGGACCCGATGACCGCCCTCAATCCGGTCAAGCGGATCGGCCGGCAGGTCACCGAGTCCCTGCGGCTCCACCTCGACATCGACCGCGCCGAGGCCACGGCCATGGCCATCGAGCTCTTCCGCTCGGTGGGCATTCCCTCCCCGGAGCAACGGGTGAGGTGGTATCCCTTCCAGCTCTCCGGGGGCATGCGGCAGCGGGTGATGATCGCCATCGCCCTGGCCTGCGCGCCGCGCCTGGTCATGGCAGACGAGCCGACGACCGGCCTGGACGTCACCGTGCAGGCGCAGATCCTCGACCTCCTGGGCGAGTTGCAGCGCGAGCGGCACATGGCGGTGATCCTGGTCACCCACGACCTCGGTGTCGTGGCCAGCCGGGCCGACGAGATCGTGGTCATGTACGCCGGGCGCATCGTCGAGCAGGCGCCGACCCGCACCCTGTTCCAGCGACACCCGCATGCCCTACACCCAGGCCCTGATGGACTCGATCCCCCGCCTGGCCGATCCCAGCGGGGTCCGGCTCCATGCCATCGCCGGCCGGCCCCCGGACCTGATCCACCCCCCCAGGGGCTGCCGCTTCGCGCCCCGCTGTCCGTACGTGCAGGACAAGTGCCGGGAGATCGAGCCACCCCTGCGCACGGCGGGCTCGCCCGATCACCTCTTCGCCTGCTGGTTCCCCCTGGTCAACGGCGTGTCGACCGCTCCGAGCGTGACTTCCGGAGACGGGCCGGCCCCGACGACCACCGCGACCTCCGGCCCCCCTCCGGGTCCGGTCGGCGATACCGCAATCAACCCCGATGCCGGGGTCCAGTCATCGTGAGCGTCCCCCCGGTTGACGACCCGACGCCGGGGGCGGGCGACGTCGACATCGTGCTCAGCGTCGACAACCTGGTGGTGGAGTTCCGCAGCGGCCGGCAGACCGTGCACGCGGTGTCGGGGGTCAGCTTCGCCGTCAAGCGGGGCGAGACCCTCGGCCTGGTGGGAGAGTCCGGCTGCGGAAAGTCCACCACCGGCCGCGCCCTGGTGCAGGTGCAACCGCCCACCTCCGGCAGCGTCATCTATCGGGGGCAGGACCTGGGCCGCCTGTCCAACCGGCAGCTCCGCCAGGTCCGGACCAAGATCCAGATGATCTTCCAGGACCCGATCTCGTCGCTCAACCCGCGCCGCCGGGTCCGCGACATCGTGGCCGAGCCCCTGGACATCTGGAAGCGGGGCACCAAGAGCGAGCGGGCCGACCAGGTGTGGAAGATGCTCGAGGCGGTCGGCATCGATCCGGACACAGCCGGCGACCGGCGTCCCCAGGAGTTCTCCGGGGGGCAGTGCCAGCGCATCAGCATCGCCCGCGCCCTGATGGCCGATCCCGACCTGTTGATCTGCGACGAGCCGGTCTCCGCCCTGGACGTCTCGGTCCAGGCCCAGATCCTCAATCTGCTGGCCGATCTGAAGGAGCGGTTCGGACTGACCATGGTCTTCATCGCCCACGATCTGGCGGTGGTCAAGAATGTGAGCGACCGGGTGGCGGTGATGTACCTGGGGAAGCTGGTCGAGGTGGCCGATTCGGACGAGCTCTACCGGTCGGCCGCCCATCCCTACACCGAGGCGCTGCTGGCCTCCATACCCGAGCCCGACCCCGACAAGCGCACCGACCACACCGCGCTCTCCGGCGAGCTCCCGTCTCCCCTCGAACCTCCGTCGGGATGCCGGTTCCGGACCCGTTGCCCCTACGCCCAGGCCGTCTGCGCCGAACAGGAGCCACCCCTCCGGGACATCGCCCCTGGCCATCAGGTGGCCTGCCACTTCCCCCTGATCGCCGAGGTCGGTGACGGCTCACGGTCGAGTGCGGCGGTGGGTGCACAGTACGCAGCCGCCCCGGCCGCCTCGCCAGACGTCTGACAACCCGGGCCGAGCGGAGTCGCTCCTGCCGGGGGCCCGGCCGGACTCAGTCCGCGGGCTCGACCGGGACCTCTGCCACCGGCACGGTGGCGGACGGCGGCTCGGGAGCCGCCTCCGTTGGGCCCGCCTCCGGGGCCGTGCCGTCGCCAGCCGCTGCGCCCGAGGGCGCGCCCTCGGCGGGAGCGCCGTCTGCGGTGGGGGCGCCGTCTGCGGTCTCGTCGCCAGGGCCGTGCTCCGCGACATAGTCGGCCCACGCCGCCTGCGCCTCGGTCTCCGGGGTGAACTCGGACTCGGCGAATTCGAACGGCCCGACGTAGTTCCCCTCGGCGTCGTAGGCATGCTCGCCGAAGGCCTCCCGGTACTCCTCGGACACCTCGCCGCCCTCCGCCGCCTGTTTGATGGACAGGCTGATCCGCCGGCGCTGGAGGTCGATGTCGATGATCTTGACCCAGAGCTCTTCGCCCGGGGTGACCACCTGCTCGGGCAGGTCGACGTGGTGGCCGGCCATCTCCGAGATGTGCACCAGGCCCTCGATGCCGTCCCCCACCTGGACGAACGAGCCGAACGGGACCAACTTGGTGATTCGTCCGTACACCAGCTCGCCCACCTGGTGGGAGTTGGCGAACTCCTGCCACGGGTCGGTCTGGGTGGCCTTGAGGGAGAGGCTGATGCGCTCCTTGGACAGGTCGACGTCCAGGACCTCGACATCGATCTCGTCCCCGACCGAGACGACCGAAGACGGATGGTCGACGTGCTTCCACGACAGTTCGGACACGTGGACCAGCCCGTCCATTCCCCCGAGGTCGACGAAGGCCCCGAAGTTGACGACCGACGAGACGGTCCCCTTGCGACGCTCGCCCGGCTTGAGGTTGACCAGGAACTCGCCGCGCTGCTCCTTCTGGGTCTCCTCCAGCCACGCCCGCCGGGACAGCACCACGTTGTTCCGGTTCCGGTCCAACTCGATGATCTTCGCCTCGATGACCCGACCCACGTACGGCTGCAGCTCGCGCACCCGGCGCAGCTCGACCAGGGAGGCGGGAAGGAAGCCCCGCAACCCGATGTCCACGATCAGGCCGCCCTTGACCACCTCGATCACCGGGCCGGTGACCACCTCGTCGGACTCCTTCAGCTTCTCGATGGTCCCCCACGCCCGCTCGTACTGCGCACGCTTCTTCGAGAGGATCAGGCGGCCCTCTTTGTCCTCCTTCTGGAGGACGAGGGCCTCGATGGCCTCGCCGAGGGTCACGATCTCCGACGGGTCCACATCGTTGCGGATGGAGAGCTCCCGCACCGGTATGACGCCCTCGGACTTGAAGCCGATGTCGAGGAGGACTTCGTCCCGGTCGATCTTGACCACGGTGCCCTCGACCAGGTCGCCGTCCTCGAACTCGACGATGGTGCCGGCCATGGCGTCCTCGAGTGACGCTCCGCCGAGATCGTCCTCGGTGACGGATCGGGGAATGTAGGTCCCCTGCTCATCGAAGGTGCCCATGGCCTCAGGTGACAGGAGGGCCGTGCCTTCGGCTACGACGTGGGTATCGGACATATCGGTAGGTAGCTCGCTTTCCGGACGGATCGCCGCGCCCCGTCAGGGGCCCGCGGCGGCAAAGGTAGCGGTCACACCGTGGTGACCGGCCTCCGATCGTACTCCACCGCTCCCTGCCCCGAGGCGGCGCATCGTCCGGTGGGAGTGCTCAGGCCCCCTTGGCCTCCGCCCACGACGAGCCCCAGGCCATGGCCACTCTCAGCGGGACGGCCAGGTCGGCGGCGCCGGTCAGGGCACGTTCGGTGAGTGCGGCCACCCGGTCGGCCTCTTCGGGAGCCACGTCCACCAGGACCTCGTCGTGGACCTGGAGGACGAGGTCGGACGCAAGGCCTTCCTCCTCCAGGCTGGCGTCGAGTCGGATCAGGGCCACCTTGAACAGGTCGGCGGCCAGGCCCTGGATGCCCGCATTCATCGCCTGGCGCTCGGCCGCCTGGCGCACCTGGAAGTTGGTGGAGGCCAGATCGGGCAGGGGGCGGCGGCGACCGAACGCCGTCACCGTGTAGCCCGCCGTCCGGGCCTCGGCCACCGCCCGCTCCATGTACGTCCGCACCGACGGGAACCCCTCGAAGAACGCCTGCAGGATCGCCTGGGCCTCCTCCACCGGGACCGCCAGGCGCTGGGACAGGCCGTAGGCCTCCATCCCGTAGGCCAGACCGTAGGACACCATCTTGGCCGTCGACCGCTGGGCATGGGTGACCTCGTCCCGCTCCACCCCGAACACCCGGGACGCAACCGTCCGGTGGATGTCCTCCCCGGCGGCGAAGGCGGCGGTGAGTCCCGGATCGCCCGAGAGGTGGGCGATGGCCCGCAACTCGACCTGGTCGTAGTCCGCGACCAGCAGGCGTCGGCCCGCCGACGGCACGAACGCCTCGCGGAACCGGCGGCCCTGCTCGGTCCGGACCGGGATGTTGTGGAGATTGGGCCGGTCCGACGACAGCCGGCCGGTCCGGGCCACCGTCTGGCGGAAGGTGGCGTGGATGCGACCGTCGGAGGCCACCTCGGCCGCCAGGCTCTCCCCGTAGGTCGAGCGGAGCTTCTCGACCTCCCGGTAGCGCAGCAGTACCTCGACGATCGGGTGCTGGTCCCGTAGCAGCTCCAGTGTCCGGGCATCGGTCGAGAAGCCGGTCTTGGTCTTGCGGACCGGGACGAGGCCGAGCCGGTCGTAGAGCACCTCGCGGAGCTGCGGAACCGAGTTGACGTTGAAGGGCCCACCGGCCAGTTCGTGGAGGGTGGCCTCCAACGACCGGCACTCCTCGGCCAGTCCGCCGGCGATCGATCGCAGCACCTCCCGGTCGACGGGGATCCCGACCACCTCCATGCGGGCCAACACCCGGACCAGCGGCAGTTCGATGTCGTGGTAGAGCCCGCTCTCCCCCACCGCGTCGAGCGCCTCCACCATCGGGGCCCGCAGCCGCGACAGGACCGCGGCCAGGCGGGCCGCAGGGAGGTCCACTCCGTCGGGGCCGCCGTCGCCGTCGCCGTCGCCGGCACCTCCAGGCGAACCGAGGGCGAAAGCTCCCTGGCCCTTGCCTCCCAGCCCATCGTCGACCTCGACGCCGAGGAAGCGCGCCGCCAGCTCGGCGATCCGGTAGCGGTCGGTCGACGGGTCGAGCAGATAGGCGGCGACCGCGGTGTCCATGGCCGGGGAGGCGATGTCGACCCCGAGGGGCATGAGTGACCGCATCAGCTCCTTGGCATCGTGGGCCACGGCGCCCACACCGTCGGGACCCAGACCGCGGGCCAGGGCGGCGAGGACCACCGGCTCGGCCAGGAGGTCCGCGGGTTCGGCACCGGTCGCCCGGAGCTGAACGGTCGCCGCCGAGCCGTCGCCGGGCTCACCGGCCAAGGTCAGCCGGGCCATCGGGGAACGCCCCGGATCGCCCGACCACTGGGCGTAGAGGGCGACACCCCGGCCCGCGGCCCGGGCCGCGTCGAACAGACCGTCGATGGCCTCGACGGCCGCGTCGACCGAGTCCGGGACGCTCACGCCTGGAGCGGCCAGCCAGGTTGGTTCCCCGTCCACCGGGGGCTTCCCGTCCACCGCCGTCACCCCCGGAGCGTCGTCGGTGGCCGTCCCGACGGTGGATCCGGTCCCCGACTTCCCGTCCGCTGACAGCCCGAAGGCACCCTCCTCCATCAACGTGGAGAAGCGGGGCCAGAGGGTGCGCAATTCGAACTCGTCGAAGAACTGCCGGGCCGTGTCCTGGTCCCATCCACCCAGTTCCAGCTGGTCGACATGCACGTCGAGGGGAACGTCCCGGATCAGGGGGATCACCTCGGCGTTCATCCGCACCCGTTCGGCGTGGGCGGCCAGGTTGTCCCGCAGCTTGGGCGAGAGATCGTCGAGGTGGGCATAGAGCGCGTCGAGGTTCCCGTATTGGTTGACGAGCTTCGCCGCCGTCTTCTCGCCGACCCCGGGCACCCCGGGCAGATTGTCGGACGGGTCACCGCGGAGGGCGGCCAGCACCGGGTAGTCCTCGGGTCGGACCCCCGTCCTGCTCCGCGATGCCGGCTTCGTCGTAGAGGGCGTAGTCGCTCACCCCCCGACGGTTGTACAGCACCCGGACGTAGGGGTCCTCGACCAACTGGTACGAGTCGCGGTCACCGGTGACGATGATCACCGGGTGCCCGCGGTCCCGGGCCTCGGTGGCCAGCGTGGCCAGCACGTCGTCCGCCTCGAATCCCTCGGCGCCCACCACGGGGATGGCCAGGGACTCGAGCAGCGCCCGGATCATGGCGAACTGGGGCGGGAGATCCGAGGGGACCTCGGTCCGGCCCGCCTTGTAGTCGTCGACGATCTCGTCGCGGAAGGTGCCGCCCGGGAGGTCGAAGGCCACGGCCAGTCCGAGCGGCCGGTGGTCGCGCACCAGGTTGACCACCATGGAGGCGAAGCCGTGGAGGGCGTTGGTCACCACGCCGGTGGTGGTGGCCAGGTCGGCGGGGAGGGCGTAGTAGGCCCGGAAGGCGAGCGACATGCCGTCGAGCAGGATCAGCGGTCGAGCCGCAGACCCACCCGCGGTGTCCGCGCCGACGATGGGGGATCGGCGAGCCCTCGGGAGTGGTGGCCATGACGCAGGTCGCCTAGGGCGCCAACGCGCCCTCGAGGACCTGGCGGGCGATGTCGATCATCCGCGAGCGGGTTCCCATCGCCCGCTTCTGGATGAACCCGAAGGCCTCGGCCTCGGACATCCCCGACCGCTCCATCAGCACGCCCTTGGCCCCTTCGACCAGGCGCCGGGTCTCGAGCTTGTCCTCGGCACTCGCCGGGTGCCCGGTTCCCCCGTGGTCCGTCCCGGCGGCCTCGGCGTCGATGGCCCACTCCTGCTCACACCGGGTCATGGCCTGGTCGATGGCCGGGATGAGCTCGATGCGCTGGAAGGGCTTCACCAGATAGGCGGCCACGCCGGCCTCCCTGGCTTCGTCGATGAGGTTGCGCTGGCTGAAGGCGGTGAGGATCAGGACCGCGACCTTGAGCCCGAGGCCCTGGATGGCCCGGGCTGCGGCCAGCCCGTCCGAACCCGGCATCTTCACGTCGAGAATGGCCAGGTCGGGTTGATGCTGGCGGACCAGTTCCACCGCCTCGTCGCCGCGCCCCGTCTCGCCGACCACGTCATACCCCTCGTCGAGCAGGATCTCCTTGAGATCGAGCCGGATGATCGCCTCGTCCTCGGCGATGACCACGCGCCTGGTCATAGTGGTTCAGGTCCTTCCAACTCGGGCACCGCCGGCAACGTGCTGCCGACATGACTTGGGCACATCCACGACACACCGGCCCACGACGCTCATCCCGGGCCGACAACCAACCGGCCGAGCAGGTCGTCCTGGCGATGTTGGAGGCCGTCGATCCGGCTCACCAGGGCATCGCGGGCCTGAGCCAAGACCGTAGCGTGCCGGCCGGCCTCGTCGTGCTCCCTGGATGCCACAGCGGACTCGGCCACCAGGGCGCGCAGGCGGGTGTCGTCGGCAATGTCGTTGGCCACCTCCAGCTGCTCATCGAGGACGGCGAGGTCGGTCCGGGCGCGCACCAGCTGCTCGTGGACGTGACTGAGCCGGCGTTCGATGGTGGCGCGATGCATGGAACGGCAATTCTACGCACGGCGCCGCTTGCCCACCGCGTGGAGTCGCCGAATGGCGGTGACGCCCTGGAGGACCAGGAACATCCCGCGGGCCATCGGTCAGGAAACCGCCCGCCGACGACCTTCCCGGGAGGCTCGAGCTCACGGGGCCGCCATCACCACCCGGCGCCCCGGATGACGGGCGAGGGCGTGGGCTTCGGGCGCCGGTCCCATCCCGGGCCCGGGGGCGAGAGGCGGCCAGCGCACCGGCCGACCCGCTGCGCGAGAGCCGGGGGCCCGGCACCACATCGTCCCGGAGGTAGGTGGCGGCCGGGCTCAGGTCACCCGGCCAGGCAAAGCCGGCCAGCGCGCCCAGCGTGGTGTTGACCGCCCTCGCGTAGCCGGATTCGAACATGCCCCCCGATCCACAGCGGCACGCCCGCCGCGGCACAGGACTCGATGACCTGCAGCGCGGCACCCAGCCCACCGAGCCGGGCTGGCTTCACACACACCACCGAGCAGGCCCCCATGGCCAGTGCCGCCACCACGTCCGCGGGGGAGCCGAGGCTCTCGTCGAGACAGATCGGCGTGCGCATCCGTGCGGCCAGCCGGGCGTGGGCGGCCAGGTCCATCCGGTCGAACGGTTGCTCGAGGCAGAGCAGGTCGAATCGATCGAAGCCGCGGAGGTGGTCGTCATCACCGGCGCCGTAGGAACCGTTGGCATCCGCCTGCAGTCGAAGGCCGGGCCAGGAACGGCGCACCGCCTCGAGGTGTCCGACATCGGTGCCCCGGGCCGACCTTCACCTTCACCCGGGCGAAGCCGGCCTCGACCAGCTCACCGATCCGCTCCACCAACCCGGCCGGGGACGGAGCCAGTCCGGCCATGGCGCCGAGCTCCACGGTTCGCCGGTCCACCCCGAGCAGTTCCGCCATGGAGCGGCCTTCGGCCCGCAGGTGGGCGTCCGCCACGGCCATCTCGAGCGCGGCGAAAGCCAGCGGCGTGCCGGATGCGAACTGGCGGACCGGGCCCAGTGCCGAGGGTGGAGGGAGCCTGTGCGCGTCGCCCGCGACCTGTTCGAACAGGGCGGGGACGATGGTCCGTTCGAGTGCCTCCGACGCGACCGAGTCGTCCTCTCGGTCATAGTCCGTGTTGCCCAGTGCCGCGCACTCCCCCCAGCCCTCGACGGCGCGGCCATGGCTGCGTCCGGACACCTGGACGAAGACGAGGGGTCGGCGGCGGTGGACCCCCTTGGCCGTGGCGATCGGGCGCACCAGCGGAAGCTCGGTCATCCACAGTGTCACGGCATCGAGCTCCACCGTGTGCCCCGACCCGATCCGGCGCCACCTCCCGGTCAAGCTCAGATCGGCGGTCAAGCGCCGATCGGTCTCCGCATCACCCACCCGGGAGAGCCTACGGTTTCGGCACCCGGGCCGGCACCCGGCGCCCGGTCCCCGGCGCCGTTCCCATGCCCTCGGTTCATGAGACCCGGCCGATAGGCTGCGCCCCCACCGGCCCGGGTGGCGGAATGGCAGACGCGGTGGACTCAAAATCCACTGTCCGAAAGGGCGTGCGGGTTCGAATCCCGCCCCGGGCACCGAACAGCCATCAACCGGTGGTCGCCCGGCCCTCGAGCTCGACTGTCCACACGGTCCCCATCCGTCGTCCGGGGTCGGCCACAGCCGGACACTGCCTTCACGACGACCGCGCCGATGACGATATGAGGTAACCGGCGATCGGAATGCCAGCGTTGCCGGTGGCGGGCCGGCACCGACCCGGTGACCGACGGGTAATCACCCTGCCCCACCGAGGTCGTGCCACACTTGTCCGTCCATCGGTGGCCGGATCGGGCACGATCCATTCGAGAGGAGTCGGCAGGTGCTGGCCTTTACCTTCCCAGGACAGGGATCGCAGCGGTCCGGGATGGGCCATTCCTGGGTCGAGCACCCGTCCTGGGAGGTGGTGGCCGAGGCGTCGGACATCGCCGGGCGGGACCTCACCGCCCTGCTCCTGGACGCGCCGATGGAGGAGCTGACCCTCACCGCCAATGCCCAGCTGGCCACCTTCCTGGCCAGCCTGATCGTGCTGGACGCCGTCGAACGGGTGGGCCTGTTCCCGGGCGCCTGTGCCGGCCACAGCCTCGGCGAGTACACCGCCCTGGTGGCATCCGGGGCACTGTCGCTCTCCGACGGCACCAGACTGGTCATCGAACGGGGCGACGCCATGCAGTCCGCGTCCGATCAGCGCCCCGGCACGATGGCCGCCCTCATCGGGATCTCCGACGAGGACGCCGATGCCGCCTGCCGGCGGGCGGAGGACGAGGTGTGGGTGGCCAACTACAACGCACCCGGGCAGGTGGTCGTCGCCGGGACGGTGGCGGGCGTCGCCGCGGCCACGGAGCGGGCGAGAGAGCTCGGCGCCCGCAAGGTGCTCCCCATCCCGGTGTCGGGCGCGTTCCACACCCAGCTGATGCTCCCGGCCAGGGCCCGACTGCGCCAGTCCCTCGATGCGGTCGAGTTCCACTCCCCAGAGGTCCCGGTGGCGGCCAACGTGGACGCCCGCATCCACACCGACCCCTCGGAGTGGCCCGGCCTCCTCTCCGCCCAACTGTGCAGCCCGGTCCGTTGGCGCCAGGTGCTGGAGACCCTCAGCGGACGGGGGGCCACCGTGCTCGCCGAGCTCGGGCCCGGAGGCGTGCTGACCGGGCTGGTGCGCAGGAGCGTCCCCGACGTGCGCGGCGTGGCCGTCGCCGTCCCGGCCGATCTCGACAAGCTCATGGACATGGTGGCCGGAACCGAGGAGTGGACGGCCTCCGCCCAGGCCCACCAGGGTGAGCACCTCTACACCTCCGAGCGGGTCATCGTCAGCCCCGCACCCGGGGTCTTCGAGCCCGACGTCCAACTGGCGGCGCTGGAGAGCACGGCCCTGGCCGAGGCGACGGCGGCGCCCGGCAGCGGCCAGGGCACCGAGCCCGGATCCGTCCTGGCTGTCGGCGACCGGGTCGGTACCGTCGGCCTCACCGAGGTCCGGACGCCCTTCCAGGGGATCCTGGTGCGCTGGCTGGCGGTGCGGGGCGAACGCGTGGTCGACGGCCAGCCCGTGGCCTGGATCCGGAGCCCGGAGACCAACTCGTGACCGGCGCCGACGACCCGGGTCGGGTGGTCCTGGTCACCGGGGGCTCCCGGGGCATCGGACTGGCCTGCGCCCGGTGGTTCTCGGCCCGACGGTGACCGGGTGGCGGTCACCTCGAGGTCGGGGACGATCGAGGCCGACATCGGCACCGACGCCGACCGGCATCCTCTCGCTGGCCTGCGACGTCACCGACCACGAACAGGTCGATCAGGCCTTCGCCTCCATCGAGGAGGCCTGGGGCCCGGTCGAGGTCCTGGTGGCCAACGCCGGCGTGACCCGTGACAGCCTGGTCCTGCGGATGGGCGAGGACGCCTGGTCCGAGGTGATCGACACCAATCTGACCGGCGTGTTCCGGGTCACCAAGCGGGCGCTGACCAAGATGATCCGCCTCCACCGTGGACGGGTGGTCATGGTCTCGTCGGTCGGGGCCTTCATCGGGTCGGCCGGCCAGGCCAACTATGCAGCGTCCAAGTCCGGGCTGGTGGGCATGGCCCGGTCCATGGCCCGGGAGGTGGCCAGTCGATCGATCACCGTGAACGTGATTGCCCCGGGCCTGGTCGGAACGAATATGCTCGCGGCTCTCGGAGAGGATCGCATGAACGAACTCAAGGCCCAGGTGCCTCTGGGCCGGGTGGCCCGACCCGAGGAGATCGCCGAGGCCGTGGGCTTTCTGGCCTCAGCCGGAGCCGGTTACATCACGGGCGCGGTCCTACCGGTCGACGGCGGCTTGGCCATGGGCCTGTGACGGCCGCCGACGGACGGGCCGCCGGGAATGTGCGAGATCAACCCATGACAAAGGAGCAGATGCGTGAGCAATGACGAGGCATTCGAGAAGTTCAAGGAGTGCGCGGTCGAGGTCCTCCAGGTGCCAGCGGACAAGGTGACCAGGGACGCACGATTCGCCGAGGACCTCGATGCGGACAGCCTCGACCTGGTCGAACTGGTGATGGCGCTGGAGGAGACGTTCGATGTCTCGGTCGACGAGACCGAGCTCGAGGACATCGAGACCATCGGCCAGGCATTCGACCTGATCAGCGCCAAGCTCTGATGCAACTGGGCATCGGCCCGGATGGCCCGGTCGCCGGCCGGCGGGTGGCGATCACCGGGATCGGGGCCGTCTCGTGCTGTGGGACCGGCGTCGAGGCGCTGTGGGCCGGACTCAACGGCCCGCCGCCGGTCGGTGAGCGCCGGGTGCCCGACTTCGACCCCGAGCGGTGGCTCACCACCAAGGACATCCGGCAGCTCGACAGGTTCGCCCAGTTCAGCGTGGCCACGGCGACGATGGCCCTCGAGGATGCCGGCGAGCTCGACGCCGACCCCGGGCGCTCCGGTGTGGTCATGGGAACCGGCGTAGGGGGCCTCGAGACCCTCGAGACCCAGATCCTCGTCTTCGGCGAGAAGGGCCCCCGCCGGGTCTCACCCCGCCTGGTGCCGATGATGATGTCCAACGCCGGTGCCGCCGCGGTCTCCATCCGGATGGGTTGGCACGGTCCCTCCGAGACGATCACCACGGCCTGCGCGGCCGGTGCCCACAGCATCGGCCACGCCGCCCGCATGGTGGCGTCGGGACGGTGCGACGTGGCCATCGGCGGTGCCGCCGAGGCGGGGATGACCGGGGTCGGGATGGCGGCCTTCTCCAACATGACCGCCCTGTCCACCTCCGGGGACTCCCGGCCCTTCGACATCCGGCGCGACGGCTTCGTCATCACCGAGGGGGCCGGGGCCCTGGTCCTCGAGGCCTGGGACCATGCCACCGCCAGGGGGGCCCACATCTACGGCGAGCTGGCCGGCTCGGCCAGCACGGCGGACGCCCACCACATCACCGCGCCGATCCCGGGGGGGTCCGGCGCCGCCGCCTGCATGGCCCTGGCCATGGAGGACGCCGGGGTCACCACCGACCAGATCGGCCACATCAACGCCCACGGGACGTCGACGCCGCTCAACGACCGGGCCGAGTCGGACGCCATCGCCAAGGTGTTCGGTGCCGACTCCCCCCCGTGACCTCCACCAAGGGGATCACCGGCCACGGATTGGGCGCCTGCGGGGCGATCGAGGCGGTGGCGGTGGTCCTCAGCATCCGGCACCGGCTGATCCCGCCAACCTCCGGGTACGAGCAGCCGGACCCGGACATCCACCTCGACGTCGTCTCCGGCGAGGGGCGTCCCTGGGATCCGAGCCCGGTGCTCTCCAACTCCTTCGGGTTCGGCGGGCACAACGGCTGCCTGGTGATCGCGCCCGCCTGAGCACGGGCCGATCCCCCGGGTGTCCCGCCCTCCTGGCGGGCGGCGGAACCGGCCGGCGCTCCCCCTACCGTTGACCATGCATGGTTGAGCACCTGAGCCGAGCCGGGCACGCCGCCACCGGGCGCCGAGGGACGGGACGCTCCGCGCCGGCGCGCCCCGACCTGGCCATCGGGGCCTTCACCCCGCAGGGGCCGTGGACCGTCGATCCGGAGAGCATGGCCTGGCGGTTCCCCGAGGAGACCGCGGGCGACATCGACGCCCTCAGGGCGTCAGCCGCCGACCTGGCCCGTCGACTGGTCAGGCCCCACCGCCTCCCGCCCGGTGCCCGGGTGCTCACGGTGGGCCTCCGCCTGGGTTCGGCCCTCGTGGCCTGGGGCGTACACGACCGGGGCACCCCGGGCTCGCGCTCGGGACTGTCCCGGCGGCTCCGTCCCGCGTTCGAGCGCCTGGGGCCCACGTACATCAAGCTCGGCCAGATCATCTCGTCGGGAGAGGGGATCTTCCCCGAAGAGCTGGTGGAGGAGTTCCGGCTGCTGCGCGACCGGGTCCCGCCCGAGCCGTTCTCCGCCGTCCGCCGGACCCTGGAGGAGGACCTCGGCCGGCCGCTCGCCGAGGTCTTCGTCTCGTTCGACCGCACCCCCATCGCCTCGGCCTCGGTGGCCCAGGTCCACGCCGCCACCCTTCGGACCGGCGAGCGGGTGGTGGTCAAGGTCCAGCGGCGCAGCGTGGCCTCCCTGGTACGGCTCGACATCGCCGCCATGTCCTGGATCGCCCCCATTCTGGTGGGGCGGATCCCGGTGGCCGCCCTGACCAATCCGCCGGCCCTGGTGGAACTGTTCGCCGAGACCATCGTCGAGGAGTTGGACTTCCGCCTCGAGGCGCAGAACATGCTCGACATCGCCGCCGTCCACGCCGGAACCGGCCAGCGCTCCATCGTCGTGCCGCGGCCCCATCCGGAGCTGGTCACCAGGCGGGTGCTGGTCATGGAGCACCTGCGGGGGTTCACCTGGGGAAATGCTGCGGGCATGCGGGCGGCGGGACTCGACACCGCCGCGGTGCTGCGCTCGAGCCTCATCGCCTTCCTCGAAGGGGCCCTGCTCTATGGGGTGTTCCACGGAGACCTCCACGGTGGGAATCTCCTGGTGCAGGCCGACGGAACGGTCGCCCTGCTCGACTTCGGGATCACCGGGCGGCTCGACGAGCGGAAGCGTCTGGCCTTCCTCCGCCTGCAGATGGGTGCGACCACCAACAACGTCACGGTCCAGGTCGAGGCCTTGCGGGACCTCGGGGCGCTGCCGGCCGACTCCGACGTGGAGGCGGTCATCAGCGATCTCGGGCTCGACCGCCCTGCCCTCGACCCCACCACCCTGAGCGCCGACGAGATGGTCGACGAGCTGCGCGAGGTGACCAAGTCACTCCTCGGCTACGGCGCCCGACTGCCCAAAGAGCTCATGCTGTTCGTGAAGGACATCCTGTTCCTCAACGGGGCCATGGCCACCATGGCCCCCGACGTCGACATCCTGGGAGAGATCCTGGCGGTGATGACCTACTTCACCGAGCACCACGGCGACCGGATCGCCCGTGAGGTCGGCGTGGAGCTGGCCCAGACCCCTATCGACCTGGACGGCTACCGCGCCGCCATGGGCTTTCCGGAGGAGACCGACCCGATCACGTTCCACGACCTCCAGGAGCGCCGGGAGCTCATCCGGAGCCGGCTCCGGCAGCGCACCGAGGGCCGCGGCCGCAAACCGTTCCTCCGGGCGGCCTACCGGGCGATCCGGCCCGGACCCCACTGAGTCACCGGGGTTCACCCGCACCCCACCGAATTGCCGGATCGCAGCCCGCCGGAGCGGTCACGCCCGCGCACGGTGTGTGGCTCAGGCGGAGTCCAGTGCCTGCCGGATGGAGGAGACGAACGCGGCCGCCCCCTCCGGTCCCGACCCCTCCAGGAGGCGGCGCACCACCGCCGAGCCGACCACGACCCCGTCGGCGGACCGGCAGGCCTCCACCGCCTGCTCGGGCGAGGAGATGCCGATGCCCACACACACCGGAAGCGTGCTGGCCTCGACGATCCTCTCGGCCACCCGGCGGGCCGAGTCGGCCAGTTCGGCCTGCTCGCCGGTGACCCCCATCCGGCCGACCGCATAGACGAAGCCCCGGGACCGGGCGCACACCGCCTGTACCCGCTCCGGCGGGGTCGACGGCGCCACCAGGAGGACGGTGGCCACCGCGGCCTCATCGGCGGCCTCGGCCCAGGGGCCGATCTCCTCCAGCGGCAGGTCGGGGATGATCGCCCCCGCCACTCCGGAGCCCGCCATCAGGCCGGCCATCCGGGCGTGGCCGGCCCGGTAGACGAGGTTGTAGTAGGTCATGACGACGACCGGGATGCCGATGTCGACCCGGCTCAGGTCGGCGAGGATGCCGTCGGGCGTGCACCCCCGGCCCAGCGCCCGTAGCGATGCCTCCTGGATGGTCGGGCCGTCGATCATCGGGTCCGAGAACGGGATCCCCACCTCGATGGCGTCGGCCCCCGCCCCGGCCAGCGCCTCGACGGTAAGCAGCCAGCGGTCGTCCATGCCGCCGGTGACGTAGGGCACCAGCAGCTTGTGCCCGGCGTCGCGCCGGGCCGTCAGCGCCGCCTCGAGCCGGCCCGTGAGGCGGCGTGCCGGCGCACCTCCGCCGATGCCCGGTGCTCATGCCCGCAGGATGTCGCGGACCTGGGCGACGTCCTTGTCGCCCCGTCCGGAGAGGTTGACGAGGACGGTCGAGCCGGCAGGGAGCGCGGCCGTGCCCGCGTTGGCGATGACCCAGGCGACGGCGTGGGCCGACTCGAGGGCGGGGAGGATCCCCTCGGTCCGGGCCAGGCGCTGGAAGGCGTCGATGACCTCGCCGTCGGCGGCCGACACGTATCTGGCCCGGCCCAGCTCGGCCAGGTGGGCGTGCTCGGGACCGATGCCCGGATAGTCGAGACCTGCCGAGACGGAGTGGGCCTCGAGGATCTGGCCCTCCTCGTTCTGGATGAGCGCGCTGCGCATGCCGTGGAGCACACCGGTGATCCCGGTGCTCATCGCCGCCCCACCGGCGGCTTCGACGGCCACCAGCGACGCCCCGGTGGCGTCGGCGAAGCCGGCGAACATCCCCGCCGAATTGGATCCGCCCCCGACGCAGGCCACCACCGTGTCGGGATCGGCTCCGCCGAGCAGTTCCCGGCACTGCCCCCGGGCCTCCTCGCCGATCACCCTCTGGAACTCCCTGACCATCCACGGGTACGGATGGGGGCCCATGACCGAGCCGAGGCAGTAGTGCGTGTCGCCGACCGAGGCGACCCAGTCGCGCAGCGCCTCGTTCACCGCGTCCTTGAGCGTACGGCTGCCACTGCTCACCGAACGGACCTCTGCGCCGAGCAGCTCCATGCGGAAGACGTTCAGCTCCTGGCGCCGCATGTCGACCTCACCCATGTAGACCACGCAGTCCATGCCCAACAGCGCCGCCGCGGTGGCGGTCGCAACCCCGTGCTGCCCGGCCCCGGTCTCGGCGATCAGGCGGCTCTTCCCCATGCGGCGGGCCAGGAGGCCCTGGCCCAGCACGTTGTTCAGTTTGTGCGAACCGGTGTGGGCCAGGTCCTCGCGCTTCAACAGGACCCGGACGCCCAGCTCCGCCGAGAGACGGCCGCACTCGGTGACCGGAGTCGGGCGGCCGCCGTAGCTCCGGAGGATGCCGCTCAGCTCGGCCCGGAACGCCGGGTCCGCCCACGCGGAGCGGAAGGCGGCCTCGAGCTCGATGCAGGCCGGCATCAGCGACTCCGGCACGAAACGTCCGCCGAACTGTCCGAAGCGACCGTCGGGCCCCGGGTCGCCCATGACCTCGGTGGCCACTACTCGTCCTGCCAGTCGAAGGGCTCGGAAC
The DNA here is from genome assembly GCA_963806285.1 of uncultured Acidimicrobiales bacterium. GTDB lineage: Bacteria > Actinomycetota > Acidimicrobiia > Acidimicrobiales > RAAP-2 > Bog-756. Next base: position 139,534 of record CAWDXJ010000010.1, on the reverse strand, counting down.
CCGCACCCTGCACCGGGCCGTCCGCGCCGGACGCCGGCCCGGCGCCTTCGTCCGCACCAACGACGGGACCCGAGCGGGCGCTCATCTGCTCGGCGTGGGCGGCGTGGGCCGCAGCGATGAACCCGCGCAGCTTGCCCGGATCCTTGACGCCCGGTGACGACTCGACCCCGGTGGCCACATCGACCCCCCACGGTCCGAGGTGGGCGATGGCCGACCCGACGTTCTCCGGAGTCAGCCCGCCCGAGACGATCAACCGTCGCGGATCGACCACGCCCTCGGCCAGACGCCAGTCGAAGAGCTCCCCCGAGCCGGGGTTGGCGCCGTCGATCAGCAGCAGATCGGCACCGTACCGGTCGAAGCGGTCGATGTTGCGGTGGCCGGCCGGAAAGGCCTTGATGGTGATGCCCACCCGGCTGCTGATCCACTGGGTGTCCTCGGCGGACTCCACTCCGTGCAGCTGGACCGCTCGCAGGCCGATCTGGTTGGCGATGTCGACGACCCGCTGCGGTGCCTCGTCCCTGAACACGCCGACGGTCACCGTCTCGTGGGGAAGGCGCTTGACGATGTCGGCCACCGCTGCGGGGGCCATCCGGCGCGGCGACGGGGCGAAGGTGAACCCGACGGCGGACGCCCCCATCCCCACCGCCAGTAGGGCGTCGGCCTCCGATGTGACGCCGCAGATCTTGACGAACAGACCGTCGACCTCTCCCACCGCCTCGTACAGGGTCACATCCCGGCCCCGAGCAGTCCGGCCACTGCGGCCCGACGGTCTCCCGAGCGGACCAGGGTCTCCCCGACCAGCACCGCCCGGTACCCGGCCCGGGCCAGCCGGCGGACCTCATCGGGCCCCCGGATACCCGATTCGGCCACACCCAGCACCCCCGCCGGAAGCAGGGCGCCGAGGTCCAGGGCCCGGCCGTGGTCGACCTCGAAGGTCCGCAGGTCCCGTTGGTTGACCCCGATCACGTCGGCTCCGGCGTCGACGGCCCGCTTGAGCTCGATCTCGTCGTGTACCTCGACCAGGGCGGTCAGCGCGCAGCGCCGGGAGAGCTCGAGGTAGGAGGCCAGCTCGGTGTCGTCGAGTGCGGCCGCGATCAACAGCACCGCGTCCGCGCCCATCGCCCGGGCGTCGCACACGTCGAGGGCGCTGACCGTGAAGTCCTTGCGGAGCACCGGCAGGGAGCAGGCGGCGCGCGCGTCCTGGAGATCCTCGGCGCTGCCACCGAAGAACTGCCGATCGGTGAGGACGGAGAGGCAGGCGGCCCCACCGGCCTCGTAGTCGGCGGCCAGCTCGGCCGGATCGAGTCCCGGGTCGAGGGCCCCCTTGGACGGCGAGCGGCGCTTGATCTCCGAGATCAGCGCCATCCCGTGGCGGGCCGCAGCCCGGCGGAGGGCGTCGGCGAACGGTCGGCTGGGGCCGGCCCGGCCGGCCTGTTCGATGGCCGCGTCGAGGTCACGCCGGTCCTTGGACGCCTCGGCCCGATGGGCGGCGAGGATCGTCTCGAGGTAGGCCGGCATCGCCGTCCGATCCTACCAACGATCACCTTCCGGACCGCCCGGATGCGGGCGCCGACCAGGGGTGTCGGACCGCCCACCATCCCCACCCGCTGCCTCGGCCACCCTCGTCCGTACCGGTGGTGTCCCGGTCGGGCTGTCAGGTCGGGGACCGATGGCACGACGGCCCGCCGGGCATCCCCTGGAGCAGGTCGGCCAGCACGCGAGGTGGCGTTCCGTCGGCGGGAGGCACCAGTCCACGGCGCGGGTCGTGTGCTCATGACCCCGGCGGGCGAGCGCCATCCCCAGCGTGGCGCGACGGGGTGGCGGACCCGCCCCCCAGGGCACGAGCGGGCCTGACGGCCGGGCTGCCCTCACACTTCCCTAACCATGACCGACGCGGCACCGGTCCCGGTGGCAGGCTGGTCACCATGATGTCCAGCGAAGAAACTGTGGTGGTCATCGAAGACGACCACCACATCTCCGACCTGGTCGCCATGTACCTCCGACGTGACGGATTCCGGGTCCTGCAGGCCGATGACGGGGAAGCGGGGATGGTGCTCATCGAGCGCGAGCACCCGAAGCTGGTCATCGTGGATCTCGGTCTCCCCGGGGATCTCGACGGATTCGATGTATGCCGGCGCCTCCGCCAGGCCACCCCGGCACCTTCCGGATGGTCGACCGGCGCTCCCCTGGCGGCGGGCACCACGCCGGTGCTGATCCTCAGCGCCCGCGACGACGAGGTCGACCGGGTCCTCGGCCTCGAGCTCGGGGCCGACGACTACGTCACCAAGCCCTTCTCCGCCCGGGAGCTGGTGGCCCGGGTGCGCGCCATCCTGCGCCGTAGCGCGGTGCTCACCGGACGCCGCCGCCCCCACCGTGGTCGCGTTCGGCGCCATCGAGGTCGACACCGGTCGTCGGGAGATCCGCCGCGACGGCTCGGTCGTCCCGCTGGCCACCCGCGAGTTCGACCTCCTGGCGTACCTGGCGGAGAACCTCGGGTTGGCCCTGTCGCGCCGGCAGCTCCTGAACGGGGTGTGGGGCGCCGACTGGTACGGCGACGAGCGCACGGTGGATGTCCACGTCCGGCAGTTGCGCAAGAAGCTGGGTGACACCCTGCCGCTCGCCACGGTCTGGGGCGTGGGCTACCGACTGGGATGAGGCGACGACTCACCATCGCCATCCTCGTCCTGGTGGCCGCCACCCTGGTGGTGACCGCGGTCGGCGGGTTCTACTTCATCCGTCGGGCGGCGGTGACGACGGCCCAACAGGAGCTGTCCGGACAGGCACGGGCCATCTCGTCGAGGTTCTCCGACGACCCCACCATCACCGTGGCCCGCTTCACCCGCCAGTTCGCCATCATCTCCGCGGCGGGGGCCTTCGCCGGCATCGATGTGCTGAAGCTCTACCCGGACGGGTCGATCGTCGGCACGCCGCCGTCGGGCCTGACCGTCGAGCAACTCGATGTCCCCACCCTCGAGGCCGGCCAACAGACCGTCGGCCACACGCCATCGCTGTTGGTCTACGTGGCAATGCCCACCCCCATCTCCCGGCTCACGGCGTACGTGCCGGTGCTGGTCATCACCCGCCAGATCCGCGATCCGGTCAGCGGCTTCCAGTACTTCGCCCTGGTGGGTGCCATCGCCCTGGCGGTGGCGGCCCTGGTGGCCGCGGGACTGGCCCGACGCTTCACCCGTCCCCTGGTCGCCGCCGTGGACACGACCACCCGGATCGCGTCCGGGGATCTCGACGCCACCGTGCCGACCGGCCGCCGCGACGACCCCGAATTCGCCGCGCTTGGCCGAGTCGATCAACGCCATGGGCGCCAACCTGGTCAGAGCCCGTGGCCAGGAGCGCCAGTTCCTCCTCTCGGTCTCCCATGAGCTCCGGACACCCCTGACCTCGATCCGCGGCTATGCCGATGCGGTCGTCGACGGGACCGCCGACGACCCGTTGGCCGCCGCCACCGTGATCAGCACCGAGGCGCGGCGGCTCGAACGGCTGGTGCAGGACCTGCTCGACCTGGCCCGGTTGGAGGCCGACCGGTTCTCGCTCGACCTGCAGACGGTCGATGCGGCCCGGGTGGTCGCCGAGGTCGCCGAGGGGTTTCGACCCCGGGCCGCCGAGCTCGGGCTCGAGTTGGTCGCCACCGATTCGCCGGGCGGTCCTCTGTGGGTGGATGCCGATGCCGACCGGCTCGGTCAGGTGGTGGCCAATCTGATCGAGAACGCCTCGTCCTTCGCCGACCACCGGATCGGGGTGGGCGCGGACCGGGTCGGCGGCGTGCCGACGGTCTGGGTCGTCGACGACGGACCGGGGATCCCCGCCGACCAGTCCTCCCGCGTGTTCCAGCGCCACTTCGTCTCGGACCGGGTGCAGGGCCGACGCACCGGATCGGGCCTGGGCCTGGCCATCGTGGCCGAGCTGGCTGCAGCCATGGGGGCGGGGGTCCGGGCGGAATCGCCGGTCGACCACGGGCGGGGCACCCGGATGGTGGTCTGGTTCCCGCCGGCCTCCGGCCCACCCGACTCCGTCGGCCGGTCCGGGGACCACGGCGCTGCCGGCGGTGCCGGTTTCGACGACCGCGCCCGGGGCGCCGCGACCGGTGCCGGACGTGGCCGCCGGAACCATGGGCCTGACACCCGCCCCACACCCGGCGAAGGCCCTCGATGAATGAGGTCGTCCTGGTCACCGGGGCCTCGGCCGGCATCGGTCTGGCCTGTGCCGACCGCATGCACGCCCAGGGGTGGAACGTGTTCGGTGCCAGCCGGCGGGGGGTCTCACCCGGGGGCTGGACGCCCTTGGCCATGGACGTCGACAGCGACGAATCGGTGGCTTCCAACTTCTCCTCGCTGCTCGCCCGACACCGACGGATCGACGCCGTGGTGACGTGTGCGGGCTGGGGACTGGCCGGCGCCGTCGAGCAGACCCCGATCGCCGCGGCCCACGACCAGCTCGAGACCAATTTCTGGGGAGCGGTGCGGGTGGTCCAGCACGCGCTCCCGGTCATGCGCCGGCAGCACCGTGGTCGGATCGTGCTGATCAGCTCGATCGGCGGGATCGTGGCCCTCCCGTTCCAGGCCTTCTACAGCGCGAGCAAGTTCGCCCTGGAGGGCTACGGGGAGGCACTGGCCCACGAGGTGGCACCCTTCAACATCCGGGTGACCATGGTGGAGCCCGGCAACGTGCGCACCGAGTTCACCGAGCGGCGTCGTGACGTCGAGCCGCCGGCCGGCGACCGGGCCTACTCCGCGGCGGTGGCCAAGGCGATCGGCACCATGGCCGCCGACGAGGCGGCCGGGGTCGCTCCCGACCGGGTGGCGGTGGTGGTGCAGAGGGCCGTCGAGGCGAGGAACCCGCCCAGGCGGGTATCGGTCGGGAGAGTCGACGAGCGGATGGGGATCATGGCCAAGCGGGTGATGCCGTACCGGCTCTTCGAGCGGGCGGCCAGGCGGAGCCTCGGGGTCTGATCGACCCGGGCCGCGTCGGCCCTCCACCGGCCCGGACGGTCAGAGGGCGACGCCCGACCAGTAGCTCCCGTCCAGCATGCCCCGCAGGGTGTCGCGGTGGATGATCAGGTCGTCGACGTCGTCGGGTCGTTCGGCCTCGCCGAAGAGGATGGCCCGCTCGGTCACCCTGCGCATGATCACCCCGTGGCGCATGGCCGCATAGGCCAGGTACCAGGTGAGGTCGCCGGGGCGTCCGGCCCGACGCTCGGGCATAGGACGAGACCACATCGACCGGCCGGAACATGTCCGGCAGCCCGGGGGCGCCCAGTTCGACGGCCAGGTCCTGGAAGAAGAGATGGAGGTAGCACATCCAGCCGATGTCCACCTCGGGCGGGGCCACCGCCGCCATCTCCCAGTCGAGCACGGCCACCACCCGGCCCGACGGAACATCATGTTGCCGATGCGGCCGTCCCCCCAGGACAGCGCGTCGCCGCCCACGTCGGTGGGCAGGTTGTCCCACAGCCAGGCGAAGCACTCGGCCAGCAGGGGGACGGGCGGTCCTCGCACCACCCAGTCGTGGTAGGCCTGCCACTGGTTCAGGCCGCGCTCGAGCGCCGACCCGCCGGGCTGGTCCAGCCCGAGGAAGCCGAGATCGTGTTCCGTCGGGGTGATGGCGTGGATGCCGGCCAGCGCCTCGACGGCCGACTCCTGGATGATCCTCCGGTCGCCGTCGGTGCCGTCGAAGACCCAGTTGTCGCCGAACGTGTACGGCAGGACGTCGGGCGGCACCTGTCCGTCGACCCGGGCCATCACGAAGAAGGGGCCGCCCAGCACCGTCGGATCGGGTTCGTACCAGCAGTGTCTCCGGCACCGGCACCGGGCGTGTGCTCGCCGACCAGCCGCATCACCTGGAACTGCATCCCGAGGTCGTAGGTGGTGAAGACCGGATAGGCGGTGGCCGGAGGCTCGATGCGGGCCACCAGCCGGTGTCTCGGTGCGCTCACCGCCCTCGTCCCAGCTGCGCCGTGAACAGCATGGTCTCCGACGACATCCCGTTGCCCTCGGGAGCGACCGCCTCGGTGATCCGTCGGGGCACTGCCCGGGGCCGAGGGTCTCGGCCAGCCAGGACCGGAGGCGCCCGGCCATCTCGTCGGGTCCCGGGTGGAGGTGGTGATGTGATCGGGGTCCATGTCGACGGTGCCCGTCACCGTTCGATCGCTGGTTGGCCGCAGCATCCGTGCTCATGCCGCCTCCGATCGTGCGCTGCGGCATGCCCGTTCCCGTCCGGGACCCACCCCGTTTCCGGCAGACGGTCGCACCTCCACCCCGGCCCTCAGGTGACGAGGGGCAGGGGACGGGCCTCCGCCGCCGACCTCGTGGCGCCCTCCCCCGTCACGCCACGCCACCGACACCGGCTCCGGAGGCGCCACCCGGCGATGGAGCGTGCCCAGGGCGACGGTGGCCGACAGGCCCGGCGACCAGGCCACCGAGGAGAGGTGGCCGACCTCGTGCTCACGGTCGGCGGTGACAACGGTGGCCCCCACCAGCTCCGCCTCCGATCCCGGCCCGTCCCCGGCCCGGTCGACGACCACGCCGCACAGGCGCCGGGCCACCTTGGACCCGCGGGCGTCCAACCGGGCCACCAGCTCCTGGCCGGTGAAGCACCCCTTGGTGAACGAGACCGTCCGATCCACCAGGCCGGCCTCGGCGGCGATGGTCCCCTCCACCAGCTCGCGGCCGTTCACCGGTATGCCCGCCTCGATCCGCGCCGCCTCCCAGGCATCATCGCCGCACGCCACCGCGCCGGTCAGCCACCCAGGCCCGGAGCGCCCCGCGTAGGGCGCGGGCCCGAGCAGGTCCTACGCCGGACGAGGCCCGGCCACCCCACGGGGACCACGAATTCGGGCCGGCCGGTGATGCTCTGGCCGCGCCCGGCCCGCGAACGGCGGCGCAGACCCACGCCAGCGGCTCGATCGCCACCTTGGTGCGCAGCCGGAAGCGTTCGAGGCGGGCGGTCAGCACCGGCCCGAACCCGACGTCGGTGTCGATGACGAACCCATCGCCGCCGGCACCGGTGACCCGGATGAGGGCGTCGATCTTTCCCTGTGGGCTGAGCAGCAGCGCCTCAACGGACGCCCCTCGCCCGAGGGTCTCGACGTCCTGGCTGCACTGCCCCTGGAGGTACCGGGTCGCATCCGCCCCCGACAGCCGGACCACGTCGCGGGGGAGCAGGTGGTACGCGGCCCCCGAGCGGAGCGCGGCGTACTCGACGGCGACACCGGGTCGGACGGCCGCGGCGGCCGACCGGTCGGCCCGGCACTCATCGGACCGCCCCGCTCCGGCGGTGGCCGAACCGGCCCGGGCCATCGCCACCGCCGACAGGATGGCCGCCGCCTTGTGCGAGCACTCGGCGTTCTCCGAGGCAGGATCGCTGTCGGCCACGATGCCCGCGCCGGCCTGCACCGAGGCCACCCCGTCCGGCCCGACGGTCATCGTCCGGATGGCGATGGCGGTGTCGAGGTTTCCCGAGAAGTCCAGGTAGCCGACAACCCCTCCGTAGACCCCCCGCTTGGTGGGCTCGAGGTCGTCGATGATCTCCATGGCCCGCACCTTCGGAGCGCCGGACAGGGTGCCGGCCGGAAGGGTGGCCCGGAGGACGTCGATCGGTCCCTTGCCCGGGGCCAGGCCCCCCGAGACCTGCGAGGTGAGGTGCATGATGTGGCTGTAGCGCTCGACCACCATCGTCTCCTCGACCACCTCGGTGCCGAACGACGCCACCCTGCCCACGTCGTTGCGGGCCAGGTCGACGAGCATCACGTGCTCGGCCACCTCCTTCGGGTCCTCGACCAGCTCCGCCGCCAGACGACCGTCCTCTTCGGGCGTGGTCCCCCGTGGCCTCGAGCCGGCGATGGGCCGGGAGACGACCGTACCGTCCCGGAGTCGCACCATGGGCTCGGGCGACGCGCCGACCACGGTGACCTCGGGGAAGTGCAGGAAGTAGAGATACGGACTGGGGTTGACCAGACGCAGGACCCGGTAGACGTCGAATGGATCGGCGCCGAGGGACCCGAGGTCGTAGCGCTGGGACAGCACCACCTGGAACACGTCGCCGGCGGTGATGTGTTCCTTGGCCGCCCGGACCGCGTCCTCGAAGAGCGAATCGGACATGGTGCGGCGCACATCCTCGGGGGGCGCCAGCCGCCCGGGGAGCAGCCGGGGCGGGTCGTCGAGGGGCCGGAAGCAGTCGGCGGCCAGCCGGTCGAGCCGGGCCAGTGCGTCCCCGTGGGCGGCATCGAGCTCCTCGGGCCCCCAGTCCGGGTCGATGACCACGTTGTCGATCAGTACCACCCGCTGGCGCCAGTGGTCGAACGCCGCCAGTTGGCCGATGACGGCCAGGACGGCGTCCGGATGGCCCAAGTCGTCCGGGGGCGTTCCGGGGAGACGCTCGACCTCCCGGACCACGTCGTACCCGAGGTAGCCGACGAGCCCGGAGTGCAGCGGCGGGAGATCGGGCAATTCGGGTGAGTCGAACCCGTCGAGGATGGCCTCGAGGGCCGCCAGCACTCCATGGTCGCCGGACACCGCCCCGCCGGTGGCCGCGTCGAGGTCGAGGCTCCCCCGGGCGGTGACCCGGGTACCGTGGGCCACGACGGTGGCCAGCGGGTTGCGGCCCACGAAGGAGTACCGGCCCCATCGCTCCCCGCCCTCCACCGACTCGAGGAGGAACCCGGTGTCGCCGGCCTCCCCGACGATGCGGAGGAAGGCCGCCACCGGGGTGACCGTGTCGGCCACCAGCTCGCGCCACACCGGGACGATCCGGTGCCGGGCCGCCAAGGAGCGGAACCCGGGTCCGTCGGGAACCGGGGACCGATCACCCCGCACCGGGGTCATGGATCCGCCGAAGGATCGCCGAAGCCACGGAAGAAGCAGCTGCGATGGCCGGTATGGCACGCTCCCGCGCCCTCCTGGTCGACCACCACCAACAGGGTGTCGCCGTCGCAGTCGTAGTGGACGCTCCGGACGTACTGACGGTCGCCCGACGTCTCCCCTTTGCACCAGAGCTCCTGCCGGCTGCGGCTCCAGAACCAGGTCCGGCCGGTCTCCAAGGTCTTGCGGAGGGAGTCCCTGCTCATCCACGCGAACATCAGGACGGTGCGGTCACCGGCGTCCTGCACGATGGCTCCGACCAGCCCGTCACCGTTGTAGGCGATCTCGGCAAGCTGGTCGTCGGTGAAGGCGACGGGCGTCGTCTCGAAGCTCTCGGGTGTCCGGGTGGTGCTCACGGGTCGTGCTCCCTGGCGCGGTGTCGGGTATGTCGGGAAATGCGGACTCGGGATCCGGGACGGAGAGGGCCGGATGTCCCCGGTCGGTGGAGGTCAGAGGTACAGCCCGGTCCCTCCGTCGATGCGGGTGGAGGCGACCGCATGGATGTCCCGTTCGCGGAGGATCACGTACTCGTCCCCTTGGACCTCGACTTCGTAGCGATCCTCGGGGTTGAACAGGACGTTGTCGCCGACCTTCACCGACCGGACGTGGGGGCCGACGGCGACCGCCTCCGCCCAGGCCAGCCGCCGCGCCACCTGCGCGGTGGCCGGAATCAGTATCCCGGCCCGCGACCGGCGCTCCCCCTCGGCTTGGCCCACCTGGACCAGGACCCGGTCGGCCAGCACGGTGATGGCCAGCTTGTCGCGCCCGCTGTCCCCGTTTTGGCTGGTCGCTGGTGCTTCCGAGGTCGTCGAGGCCACATTCGAAGGCTACCCCAGGGTGACGGGACCTCAGCCGGCGCACTCCACCGTGCGCCCGGCCGGGCTCCGGTGGACGGGTCCACGGATGTGACTGGCCGGGGCCGGGTCAGGCCGGACGCACCTCGACTCCGGCCGCCTGCAGGTAGGCCTTCGCCTCGCCGACCGTGTGCTCCCCGAGGTGGAAGATCGAGGCGGCCAGGACCGCGTCGGCGTCCCCGTCGATGGCGCCCTCGACCAGATGCTGAAGGGTGCCGACGCCCCCGGAGGCGATCAGCGGCACGGGACAGCGCCCGGTCGCCTGCCTGGTCAGCTCCAGGTCGAAGCCGTCCCTGGTTCCGTCGCGGTCCATCGACGTGAGCAGGATCTCCCCGGCGCCGAGCTCGGTGCACCGCTCCGCCCAGGCCAATGCGTCCACGCCGGTCGGCGTGCGCCCTCCGTGGGTGAACACCTCCCATCCCCCACCACCGGCCGGACCGGACCCACCCGGCTTGCCGCCGGGCGTCGATGGCCACCACCACGCACTGGCTCCCGAACTCGTCGGCCAGTTCGGCGATGAGGTCCGGCCGGTCGACCGCAGCCGTGTTGACCCCCACCTTGTCCGCACCGGCGCGGAGCAGGTGCCGGGCATCCTCGATGGAACGGATGCCCCCGCCGACGGTGAAGGGGATGAAGACCACCTCGGCGGTGCGGGCAACCACCTCGACCATGGTCCGGCGGTTGTCCGACGAAGCGGTGATGTCGAGGAAGACCACTTCGTCGGCGCCCTGGCGGTCGTAGCGGGTGGCCAGCTCCACCGGGTCGCCGGCGTCGAGGAGATCGGTGAACCGCACCCCCTTCACCACCCTTCCGGCGTCGACGTCGAGACAGGGGATCACCCGGACCGTGCGCACGCCGCCACCCCCTCTGCGACCGTCATACGCCCCTCGACCACCGCCTTGCCGGTGACGACGCCGGACAGCCGCCGGACCGGGGTGCCGTCGGCCCCGGGCGTCGGGCCCGAGCCCACGGCCAGCCCGGCCAGGGCGGCGACGTCGGACACATCCCCCACGCCACCGGAGGCGATGACCGGGATCTCGGTCATGGCCAGCACCGCCCGCAGCCCGTCGAGGTCGGGCCCGGTGAGCATGCCGTCCCGGTCGATGGCGGTCACGATCACCGCGGCCACCCCGGCCCCGGCCAACTCGTCGAGGACGTCGCCCACCGAGTGGCCGCTGCCCTGCTCCCATCCCCTGACCGCCACCTCGGTCCGCCCGTCCGACCCGACCCGGTAGTCGATCCCGACCGCCACCCGTCCGGGGTAACGGGCGGCCGCGGTCCGGACCAGGCCGGGGTCGTCCAGCGCGGCGGTGCCGAAGACCGCCCGGGTGACCCCGCCGCCCAGGAGCTCATCGACGTCCGCCTCCGAGCGGACCCCGCCCCCCGACTGCACCGGGATGTCGACGGCTGTGGCGACTGCCAGCACCGTGGCGCGGTTGACCGGCTCGCCGCGACGGGCCGCGTCGAGGTCGACGACGTGAAGCCAGGGCGCCCCGTCCCCGGCGAATCGACGGGCCAACTCCACCGGGTCGCCGTATTCGCTCTGGCGGTCGAAGTCGCCCTGGGCCAGGCGGACCGCACCGCCGCCCCGGATGTCGATGGCCGGATACAGCTCCATCATCGACTGGTGCCGGCGACGGCGCGCGACGAAGTTGGAGAGGATGCCCAACCCCACGGCGCCCGACTTCTCGGGATGGAATTGGGCCCCCCACACCGCGCCCCGCTCGGCCGAGGCGGTGACCGGGCCCCCGTAGTCGCAGACCGAGGAGGTGTCGGCCGACTGCTCGGGGGCGTAGGAGTGGACGAAGTACACCCAGGCGGGACGCGGGGCACCGGCGAGCAGGCCGGCGAGGCGGCCCCGTCGTACACCAGCCGGTTCCACTGCATCTGGGGGTGTTTGACGCCGGCCGGCAGGCGCCGGACCGTACCGGAGAGGACTCCGAGGCCGGGTTCGGCCGGATCCTCCTCGGAACCTTCGTAGAGCAGTTGGAACCCCACGCAGATCCCGAGGAACGGGACCCCGCGATCGATGGCGGACCTCGCCGCCCCCTCCAATCCGGTGGATCGCAGGGCACGGGCGCAGGATCCGAAGGCACCCACCCCGGCGATCACCACGCCGTCGGCGTCGGCGGCACGATCGGGGTCGTCCACCAGCTCGGCGTCCGCGCCCAGGTGCTGGAGTGCCTTCTCGGCCGACCGCAGATTGCCGATGCCGTAGTCGAGGACCGCGATCACGGCCGGACGGAGGGCGTACCGACCGGCGGGTTCACAACGTCCCCTTGGTGGAGGGGATCCCCCCGCCCTCGTGGCGGATCGCCTCGCGCAGGGCGCGGGCCACCCCCTTGAAGGATGCCTCGAGGATGTGGTGGGTGTTCTTCCCGGTCTGCAGCCGGATGTGGAGGGTGAGGGCTGCCGAGGTGGCCAGGGCGCGCCAGAACTCCTCGGCCAGCTGGGGGTCGAACGGCGGAGTTCCCAGCGGGTTGGTGTCCGGGTCGAAGCTGATGCCATAGGAGAGGAAGGGTCGCCCGGAAAGGTCCAGGGCCACGTCGACCAGTGCCTCGTCGAGTGGGACCGAGACCGAGCCGAACCGGCGGATGCCGGCCTTGTCCCCCAGCGCCTCGGCCAGCGCCTCGCCCAAGGAGATCCCGACGTCCTCCACGGTGTGGTGGGCGTCGACGTCGAGGTCGCCGCGGGCCCGGACCACCAGGTCGAACCCGCCGTGCCTGCCCAGCTGGCTGACCATGTGGTCGAAGAACGGCAGTCCGGTCGACACCTCGGTGGAACCCGATCCGTCGAGGTCGAGGCCCACGTCGATGGTCGTCTCCTTGGTCGCCCGCCGCACCGACGCGGTCCGTCGGGCCGGTGTCGGCGGGGACGAAGTGGGTGTCGGTGCGGATGTCGGTGTGGATGCGCTCATCGCAGGCTCTCGCGTCAATGCGGCCAGGAACCGGTCGTTCTCGTGCGGGAGCCCGACCGTGACCCGCAGGCATCCGGCGAGTCCCGGCCATTTCGAACAGTCTCGCACGAGGACGGAGGCCTCGAGGAGATCGGCCCAGACCGCCCCGGCCTCCGACCCGGTCGGCCGGAAGAGGATGAAATTGGCGTCCGACGGCCAGGTGTCGACGGGCAGAGCGGACAGGGCCGCGGCGATCCTCCCCCGTTCCTCCTTCACCATGGCCACCCTGGCCTCCATCTCGGGCGCGAAGTCGACCGCCAGGCGCCCCGCCAACTGCTTGGCCGCGTCGAGGTGATAGGGCAGCGCCACCATCTGGCAGGCCTCGACGACCTCGGGCGCGGCGACCACGTAACCGAGTCGCAGCCCGGCCATCGACCAGGTCTTGGAGAAGGTTCGCACCACGGCCAACCGCTCGGAGCCGGCAGCCCCGCGGCGCACCGTGTCCACCGCCGAGGACGGGGCGAACTGCCCGTAGGCCTCGTCCACGACGAGCAGGCCCGGGACGATGGCCAGGACCGCCTCGATCAGCTCGATCGGATCCGCCCGCCCGGTCGGGTTGTTGGGCGAGCAGAGGAAGGTGAGGACCGGATCGTACGCGTCGAGTACCCGCTCCACCTCGTCGAGGTCGAGGAGGAACTCGTCGGTCCGCCGGCCGGCCGCCACCTGCGTCCCGGTGACCCGGGCGATGTGACGGTGGAGCGTGTAGGTCGGCTCGAACAGGGCCGCCGTCCGCTGCGGACCGCCGTAGGCAAGGAGCAGTGACTGCAGGACCTCGTTGGACCCGTTGGCGCAGAAGACCTGCTCGGTGCGGACCCCGTGGCCCTCGGCCACGGCCTGACGCAGTTCCGACGCGTCGCGGTCCGGGTAGCGGTTGAACTCGATGGAGCCCAGCCCCGAGCGGAACGCCTCGAACCACTCCGGTGGAGGGGGGAGGGGCGACTCGTTCGTGTTGAGCCGGACCTCGACCTCCACCTGCGCCGAGTGGTAGCCGACCAGCGCTCCGAGGTCGGGCCGCACCGACGGGACGGGGCGCACCGGGGAAGCCGGCTGCCGGTCGCCCGGCCCCCGCGCTACCGGGACCATCGGAGACGAACCGACTCGGCATGGGCGGGAAGTCCCTCGGTCTCCGCCAGGGTCACCACGTGGGGCCCGAGCACCTCCAGGGCCTTCTCCGAGACGGTGACCGCGTGGATGTGCCGGCGGAAGTCGTCCACCCGCAGCGCACTGGCGAACCGCGCGCTCCGATTGGTGGGAAGGACGTGGTTGGGACCGGCCAGATAGTCGCCCACGCTGGCCGGCGAGCTCAGGCCCACGAACACCGCTCCCGCCGAGGTGATCCGGGGCAGCAGCGCCTCGGCGGACTCGGTGAGCAGTTCCAGGTGCTCGGGAGCCACGATGTTGGCCACCGCGCACGCCTGTTCGGCGTCGTCGACCAGCACCACGTAGCCACCGGCGTCGAGGGTCGCCTCCAGATCGTCGCGGCGCGGCGACGCGGACACCACCCGGTCCACCTCGGCGGTGACCGCCTCGGCCAGCGATTCGGACCAGGTGATCAGCCAGGCCAGGCCGTCGGGACCGTGCTCGGCCTGGACCACCAGGTCGATGGCCGCCAGGTCGGCGGGGGTGTCGGGTCCGGCCACCACCACCACCTCGGAGGGCCCGGCAAAGGCTGACGCCACCCCCACCACCCCGGACACCTGGCGCTTGGCCTCCGCCACGTACCGATTCCCCGGGCCCACGATCACGTCCACCGGATCGATGGACTCCGTCCCGTAGGCCATGGCCGCGATGGCCTGGGCCCCGCCCATCCGGTAGACCTCGTCGACCCCGGCCACGGCTGCGGCGGCCAAGGAGGCGTCGTCGATCCGGCCATCAGGTCGGGGGGGCACGCACAGGACGATCTCGTCGACGCCGGCAACCTGGGCGGGGACCGCGCACATGAGAACCGTCGAGGGGTAGCGCGCCCGGCCCCCTGGCGCGTAGCAACCGGCACGTCCGACCGGCCGCACCAGGTGGCGAACGCCGATCCCCCCCGATTCGAAGTCGTCGACCGGCCCTCCGGACTCGTGGGCGTGGTAGGCCAGGATCCGATCATGGGCCACGTCCAGGGCGTCCTGGAGCTCCGGGGGCACCCGGCGGAGGGCAGCCTGGATCTCCTCCTCCGGAACCCGCAACTCGTCGAGCTCGACACCGTCGAACTCCCGGGTCAGGCGGCGCAGGGCCGCGTCGCCCTCCCGACGCACCTCGGCCAGGATGGCCGTCACCGTGGCAGACGACCGGTCCTGCTCATCGGTGGGACGCGGCAGTGCCTCGCGCAGCTGCCGGCGGCTGCCGGTGAAGCCGCGAAGGTCGAGGCGGGTCAGGCGCATGGCCAATCGATGCTACCGGAACCGGATGATCCCCCCGGCGCCGGCGTGACCGCCGGTCGGTCCGCCACCCCTCGGTCCGGGAGCCGACCTGTCATGATCGGTCGATGCCCGCCAGCTCCGCAGAACTGTCCTCGCTCGCCACCGCCCTCGACGAGCTGACCCGCAGGGTGACCGTCCATGCCGATGCCGCCGACGCGGCCAAGGACGAGGAGACGGCGCGGGAGCTCTTCGCCATCGAACGGGCGCTCAACAGCGCCAACCGGCGCCTGGCCCGCCTCTCCTCGGCGCTCAGCCGCCGCTGACGCAGCGTGGACGCGGCGAAGGCACCCGAAGGTGCCTTCGCGCGAGCGGGTCGGGCGGCGGATCCCGAACACCGCTCAGCGGAACCAGTTGGCGGGAACCGGTTCCGAGACCTCTAGATCATCACGTTTCGGCACCGATTACCAGTCACCGCGGCCGAAAATATCCGCAACACGGGTTGCGGTTCGGCGATTCGAATTCCAAATGCCCAGGTAACGGTCATTTCTGAATTGGACGTTCCCCGGGCATTTCCTCAGCGGTGCGCCACAGTCCCCCGCAGGAGCGGTTCGGCGGGCACGACGGGCTGCGGCACGGCCCGTCGTCGGAGGTCCCGGCGGCCGGGCGGTCCGGTCAGCCGGCCCAGGCGGGGATCATCCGCTCCCGGGCCGATGGGCAGAAGTCCGACAACACGCACCCGCCGCACCGGGGTGCCCGGGACTGGCAGATGGCCCGGCCGTGGAGGATCAGTCGGAGGCTGAACACCCCGCGCTGTGAGGCCGGGACCATGTGGTTCAGCACCTTCTCCACCTTCACCGGATCGGTCTCACCGGTCAGGCCCAGCCGGAGCGACAGGCGCTGGACGTGGGTGTCCACCGGGAGACCCGGAAGCCCGAAGGCCACGCTCCGCACGACGTTCGCCGTCTTTCGGCCGACACCGGGCAGGCTCACCAGGTCCGACACGGCGGAGGGGACCTCCCCATCGAACCGTTCGACCACCGCCGCGGCCATGCCGACAAGGCTCTTGGCCTTGGACCGGAAGAACCCGGTGGAGCGGATCAGGCTCTCGACCTCGGACAGGTCGGCGTCGGCGAGTGCGTTCGGGTCGGGGAAGCGGGCGAAGAGCGCCGGCGTGGTGAGGTTGACCCGCTCGTCCGTGCACTGCGCCGAGAGAATCGTGGCTGCCAACAATTGGAAGGGGCCGCGGTGGTCGAGCGCGCACAGTTCCGCCGCTGATCCGGGGTACAGCTCCGCCAGCCGCGCATTGACGGTTCGAGCGCGCCCGGCTGGGGTGCGGGGTCGGGCCACGGCGTGCAGACTACCGGTAGCGTCCACGGGATGAACGGCCTCGAGCTGGCGGTGGCCACCGCACCCGACGATCGCCTCCTCGGCGAGATCACGGCACTGCTCGACGACGTCGCCCGGGATGGCGGGCACCCCGCGCTCAGCGAGCACAAGTGGATCGAGTTACGACGCAGCCACCGGGATGCCGGCGCTCAGGGCCCGGCCGACCACACCTTCGTCGGCGTGACGGCGAGGGTTGCCTCCCGGCCCGGCCTGGCCGGATACGCACAGGTCGACGGCGACCCCCGGGCGCGGGAGCATTCCATGGAGATGGCCGTGGCGCCGAGCGCCGGAGATGGCGCATCGGTCGCCGACGCGCTCCTTGGCGCCTCGGTGAGGGAAGTGGCGGCGCGCGGGGGCGGCTTGCTGAGGCTGTGGGCCTCGGTGGCCTCGGCAACCGATGACGACCGGGCATCGGCCGCGGGGTTCGAACTCGAGCGCGAGCTCGTCCAGATGCGGTGCGGACTGCCGCTACCCAGCACCGGCGCGCCCGGCACCGGCGCGCCCGGCACCGGCGCGCCCGGCGGCCCGGCGATCCACACCCGTGCGTTCCAGCCCGGTGTGGACGAGGAGGCGTGGCTGATCACCAACAACAGGGCATTTGCCTCCCACCCCGAGCAGGGCCACTGGGACCTCGCCACCCTGCTCGAACGCGAGCAGGAGCCGTGGTTCGACCCCGAGGGCCTCCGGCTGCTCGAAGCGGAGGGAAGGCTGGCCGGCTCCTGCTGGACCAAGGTCCACGGGTCCGCGGACCCGCCCCTCGGCGAGATCTACGTGATCGGGGTGGACCCTGACTTCCAGGGACGGGGATGGGGCCGTGCGCTCACCCGTGCCGGATTGGACTGGCTGGCCGATCGCGGCCTCACCGTCGGGATGCTGTATGTGGATGCCGCCAATCAGCCCGCAGTCTCCATGTACCGGTCGATGGGATTCGTCGAGGACCATGTCGACCGCGCCTACGTGACCATCATCGGGGCCTGAAGCCGCTGATGAGATCGACCACTATCCGGATCCCACGACGTGCCCGATGGAGTAGGTGATCCCAGCGGCCACCCCGGAGATCAGCAGCTGGCGACCGGCCGACCACAGCCACCACCGACCGGTGAAGACGGCAAGGGCGGCCCCGACGGTGAAGGCGCCGACGGCCCCGAGTGCCACCGACCACAACGTCGCCACGGTCCCCGAGGCGACCAGCCAGGGCACCAGGGGGATGACCGCTCCGAGTGCGAAGGCCACGAACGACGCGGCCGCAGCCTGGAGGGGCCTGCCGGTCTCGTCGGGGTTGATCCCAAGCTCCTCGCGGGCATGAGTCTCGAGCGCGAGCTCGGGGCTACGCATCATCTTCGACGACAGCTCTTGGGCCAGGACCGACTCGAGTCCCCGGCTCTCGTAGATGGCGGCGAGCTCCCTGCGCTCCTCCTCGGGATCGTGGTGGATGGCCTGGCGCTCGACGTCCAGCTCGCGCTGCATCAGCTCGGACTGTGCCCGCATCGACACGTACTCCCCCGCCGCCATCGAGAAGGCGCCGCCGATGAGGCCGGCCAGTCCGGCCAGACGTACCGCACCGGCGGACGAATGGGCCCCGGCCATCCCCAGGATGAGGGCGACATTGGAGACCAGCCCGTCGCTCACCCCGAAGACCGCGGCCCGCGGCCCACCCCCCTGCAGGTTCCGATGGTGGTGCTCGTAGGCCACGACGGCCAGCGTATCGACACCGCCCGCACCCAGAGCTCCATTCCGAGGTCCGTGGTCCGAGGCCCGGATTCCGAGGGCCGTGCCGGTGGCCGTTCCGGT
The DNA here is from genome assembly GCA_963806285.1 of uncultured Acidimicrobiales bacterium. Lineage (GTDB taxonomy): Bacteria > Actinomycetota > Acidimicrobiia > Acidimicrobiales > RAAP-2 > Bog-756. The sequence continues at coordinate 121,329 of CAWDXJ010000010.1, read as the reverse complement.
CGCGGGCTGGTCTGCCGAGGCTCCGCTCCCGTACAGTTCTGGCCATGGCAACCACCGTGCAGGGCATCGAGAACTTCCACCGGCTGGTCGGCGAGCATCTGGGCTACAGCGACTGGCACCGCATCGACCAGGAGCAGATCGACCGCTTCGCCGACGCCACCGGCGACCACCAGTGGATCCACGTCGACCCCGAGCGGGCCAAAGGCGGGCCCTTCGGGACCACCATCGCCCACGGCTACCTCACCCTCTCGCTGGCTCCGGTCTACCTGGGGGAGGTCCTGGCGGTCGAAGGCACCTCGATGGGGGTCAACTACGGCTGCAACAAGGTTCGCTTCCCGGCCCCGGTCCCGGTGGGCAGCAATCTCCGGCTCGGGGTGGAGGTGGCCGGGGCCGAGGACGTCACCGGCGGAGTGCAGGTGGCGTTGGACCTCACCTTCGAGACCGAGGGCTCCTCCAAGCCGTCCTGCGTGGCCCAGGTGGTCTACCGCTACTTCCGCTGACCCGTCGGGGGCCGGGATCCCCGGCCCGGCCCATCCCCGGCCCGGTCCCTCACAGGCCGGACTCCACGCAGGCCGGACTCCGCAGGCCGGCCCCCCGGAACCTCCACCTCGGCCCGCGCTCCGACGATACGAGCGATTACTCCTAGAGTATGAACCATGGAGATGCGGGTCGAGCAGCTTTCGCAGAGCTCCGGGGAGTCGGTGGACACCATCCGCTACTACCAGAGCAAGGGCCTGCTGGAGGCGCCCCGGCGCCAAGGGCGGGTGGCCTGGTACGACGATGCGCACCTCGAGCGGCTGGCCCGGATCCGGTCCCTGCAACAGCGCGGTTTCACGTTGGCCACCATCGCCCGCCTGGTGAACGGGGACCTCGACGCCGCCGATGAAGCCCTGTTGGGCGAGCTCTCCGGCGCCCGCCGGGCTGGCGGGGGCCGGCCGGCGGCGCTCGGCACCGACCGGGATCCCGACGGCCGGGATCCCGACGGCCTTGCCATCCAGGATGGGACGCCACGCGGCCAGGGGGCCGGGCTCAACATCACCGAGCTCGCCGAGGAGACGGGTGTGCCCCTCGCCCTGCTCAAGGCCCTCGAGGCCGAAGGGCTCCTGATCCCGCAGCGGATGGGGGGGTCGAGCGCTACACGGCGGAGGACGTTTCGTCGTCGAAAGCCGGGCTCCTGCTGCTCGAATGGGGCATCCCGCTCTCGGACCTGCTCGAACTGGCCCGCCGCCACCACGCGGCCACCGAGGAGGTCGCCCACGCCGCCGTGGAGATGTTCTCGGCCCACGTACGGGGGCCGCTGCGCCAGGGTCGCACCCTCGGGCCCGAGCGCCCGACTTCGCCGGCCGGCGGAGAGGAGCCCGGGATCGGCCGGCTCCTGCAGGCCTACTCCGAGCTCCTTCCGGCTGTGAACGACCTGGTCGGACACCATTTCACCCGGGCACTGGTCAAGGCTGCGCTGGACCACGTCGAACGGGTCGGGTCCGACGCGGAGCGACAGGCCGTATGGGAGCGCGTGGGGACCGACGCGCCCACCGGTCCCCGCAACCGTGAGGTCCTGGACGCAGTGCCTCCACCATGAGTTCCATGCCATCGTCCAGGCGGTCGACGGCGTCCTTCGAGCCGGGCTCGGGGGCGGCCCGGGCGCACCTTCCCAGCGGGCCGGAGAAGACCGAGCTGGTGCGCTCGATGTTCGATGCCATCGCGCCCCGCTACGACCTGGTCAACCGCATGATGACCTTCGGCCTGGACATCCACTGGCGGCGTCGGTCGGTCCGGGCTCTCGGGCTTCCCGAGGGATCACTGGTCCTCGACCTGGCCTGTGGGACCGGGGACTTCATCCGCATCCTGCGGGCTGCAGGGCTCCGACCGTTGGGGATGGACCTGTCGTCGGGGATGTTGGCGGCCAACCACGCCGGGGCACCCCTGGCGCAGGCCGATGGCGCCCGGCTCCCGATGCGGAGTGCCGCGGTCGAAGGCGTCACCTGCGGGTACGCCCTTCGCAACTTCACCGAGCTCGGCCCGGTGCTCGACGAGATCGGCCGGGTGGTCCGGCCCGGTGGGCGCATCAGCCTGCTCGAAGTGGACGAGCCCGGCCACGGGCTGCTGCGCATCGGCCACCGGTTCTGGTTCAGGAGGGTGGTACCCCGCATCGGCGCACTGCTGTCCGACGGTCCGGCCTACCGGTACCTGCCCGAGTCGACGGCATACCTGCCCTCGACCGCCGAGCTCCGGGACCTGTTGGGCCAGGCCGGGTTCTCCGCCGTCAACCGGCGACCGCTCTCCGGCGGACTGAGCCAGCTGGTCACCGCCACCCGGCGGGGACGACCGTGAACCGATCGCCTGGGGGACTGGTAGCGGTGCGGCTCCCGCTCGACCCGGGCCCGACCATCGACCCCTTCGCCCTGGCCGGGCCGGACGGCATCCTGTTCCACACCGGTGAGCAGGCCCTGATCGGCCTGGGCAGGGCACTGACCATCCCCCTCCCCTGCGGCCTCAATTCGCCCTCCGATCTCGACCAGGCCCGGGACACCCTGGCCGCTATCCCCTGCGAGGAGAGGCTGGAGGGAGTCGGCGCCGGCGTGGTCGGGTTCGGGGCTCTACCCTTCGAGCGGTCGCGGCCGGCCAGCCTCGTGGTCCCCGAGATCACCGTCCGCATCGACGCCTCCGGGACGGAGTCGGTGACCGTGGTCACCCGCAACCGATCCGACCTGCCCAGCGGGTCCACCGGACTGCGGGCCACGCTTCACCGGATGACGGCCCGCGGCTCGCGGCGGCCAGAGGCGCCCCCGCACCCGGCGCGCGTCGATTCCCTGTCGTCCGACGGATCGTTCGAGGCGATGGTGACAGACGCCCTCACGGCCATCGCCGGCGGCGAGCTGACCAAGGTCGTCCTGGCCCGCCACGTCGACGTCCGGATGGAAGCGGCCATCGAGATCTCCGGGCTGCTCCGACGATGGCACGATCTCGAGCCGAACTGCACCGTCTTCGCCGTGCCCACTCCGGACGGCAGGTTCGTCGGCGCCAGTCCGGAGCTGCTGGTGGAGCGGTCGGGTCGCCGTGTCCACAGCCGGCCCCTCGCCGGGACCGCTGGCCCACCGGCCGGGACCCGGGGCACCGTCCCACCGGGCGGGCTGCTCGAGTCCCCGAAGGACGGGAATGAGCACCGGTTGGTGGTGGAGGCGATCGAGCAGGCCCTCCGGCCGCTCTGCTCCGACCTCGACGTACCCTCCCGGCCCCACCTGGTCCACCTGCACCACCTCACCCACCTGGGCACCTCCATGACCGGCACCCTGACCGCCGCGTGGACGGAACGGTTCCCACCGCGCTGCACCTGGTGGCCGCCCTCCATCCCACACCGGCCGTGGGGGGGGTTCCCTCGGCCGAGGCCTGCCGGTTGATCGACCAGCTCGAGCCGCGACCAAGGGGAAACTACGCCGGCCCGGTCGGCTATCTGGACTCGCAGGGCGACGGGCGGTGGATGGTCGGGATCCGGGCCATGACCGTCGAGGGCCGCCGGGCCCGGATGGCCGCGGGCGTGGGCATCGTCAGCGGGTCGGAGCCGGCCGGCCGAGTTGGTGGAGGCGAACCTCAAGCTCACCGCCGTCTTCGATGCCCTGGCCCCGGGTGTCCCCTTCACGACCTCGCCGATACCCGTGGGCCACGGCACCGCCGGCTAGCAGCGGTCATCCGAGGGCCGACCGCCGGATCACGTCGGCGAGCGAGCGGGGATCGTCACGGGACACGAAATGCCCGGCTCGGGGAAGGAGGACCAGCGCCGCCCCCCGAACGGCGTTCGACAGGCTCACCCCGGCCCGTGGCGGACCACCAGGTCCCACTGGCCCTGCACCACTGAGACCGGCAGGTCGAGCCGACCGAGGGCGGCGGTCACCGAGGGCAGCTCTTCGACGAGCGCCCGCTGTTCGATCATGAAGGTCCGCTTGTGCCGACCGAGAGCGCCTCGTCCGCCGCCCAGCACGCCGGGGTCCGGGAGGGCGGCCGCCAGTTCGTCGCGGAAGCGTGCAGGAGCGTGGCGGGCGAGCCGCCGGAACCGGGGCAGCACCTCCCCGATGCCCACCAGACCGGCCACGGTGAGGGCATCGCCTACGACCGGGACGTTGAGCCAGCGGTCGAGGGCGTTGAGGCTGTCCGGCGTGCAGGCCGCTCCCACCAGGACCAGGCTCCTCACCAGGGCGGGACAGCGGTCGGCCAGGAGCACGGCCACTCCCCCCGACCAGCTGTGAGCCACCACCGTGGCCGGCGAGGCCCCCCGGGCCCGGATGAACGCCTCCACGACCTCGGCGTTGCCGGCCAGGCCCCGGGCCTCTCCGGCGGTGGCCCCGTAGCCGACACGGTCCGGGGCGAGTACGCGGAAGTCGGGCTCCAGCAGGGCGGTCACCGGGTCCCATGAACTCCCCGAACCCGGCTGGCCATGGAGCAGCACCACCGGGGGTCCTGATCCCCGGTCAGTCGAGGCGAGCATCGTGTGCGCCTCCCCCGCCGTTCTCCCGGCGGTCGTCGCGGTTGTCGGGGTTCTCCCCCGGTCCTGCACGGTAGAGCGGGAGCACCACCCGGAAGATCGAGCCCCGGCCCACACCGGTGTCGACGGTGGCCTCGCCGCCGAAGCTGCGGGCCAGGCTGGCCACGATGAACAGACCCAGCCCGGATCCGCCGTCGAGACGGTCGGCATCACCGCGGTAGAACCGGTCGAACACCCGGCCGGCCTGCTCGTCGGTCATCCCCGGCCCCCGGTCACGGACTTCGAGCACCGCCTGTTCCCCCCTGACGGCCACCCCCACCTCCACCGGCGTTCCCGCCGGCGTGTGTGCCAGGGCGTTCCCGAGCAGATTGTGCACGAGCTGGCCCAGGCGGGCGTCGTCCCCGGTCACCGGGACCTCCCCCGGGGCATGGAACGCGATGCGCCGGGAAGCGTCGATGGTCTCGGCGTCCGCCACCGCCTCAGCGGCGACCGCGGCCAGGTCCACCCGGGAGCGGGGTGGCTCGGGTCCCTCGCCCTCCCGGGCCAGGAGGGCCAGGTCACCCACCAGCACTCCCATCCGGGCGGCTTCCTTCTCGATGCGGGACAGGGCCCGTCCACGGGCGGTCGGGTCGGCCAGTGCCTCTTTCCGCAGGAGCTCGGCGTAGCCCTGGATCGAGGTGAGCGGAGTCCGGAGCTCGTGGGAGGCGTCGGCCAGGAAGCTCCTCAGCCTCTCTTCGGACCGGGCGCGCTGGGCGAAGGCCGTCTCGATCTGGGCCAGCATCCCGTTGAGGGCGCGGCCCAAGCGGGCGATCTCGCCGTTGCCCTCGGTGAACTGCACCCTCCGGGTGAGGTCGCCGGCGGCGATGGCGTCCGCCTCCCTGGTCATGTCCTCGAGGGGCCGCAACCCCAGCCTGACCAGGACGGTCATCAGGACCAACAGGGTGGCCAGCAGACCGGCCGACACCGCCAATTCGACCCGGCGGAACGAATCCAGGGTGGCGTTCACCTCGTCGAGTGGGGCGGCCACCACCAGGACCTGACTGCCCACCGACGTTGCCTGCAGCCTGTAGTCGGGCCCGTGGCCGCCGGCGGCGGGGACGTCGATCGAGGCCGGACTGGGGTGGTAGGTCTGACGCCGTCTGGCCGCGGGCCGCAGGACGGGGGCCGGCGCCGACCGGAGCGGTGACGGCAGAGACGGCGGGGCGTCCACCTCGTCCCCGGTCCCCGAGGGCCGGGCCACCTGCACCTGTCCGTTCGCACCGATGAGCTCCACGTAGGTGTCGGGTCCGACCCGGGACCCGATGGCGGCCGGGGTGATCCGGAATCCCCGCGCCTCGCCGAGGGCGACGAACCTGGCCATGAGCGCGCTGGAGGTGCTCAATTGGTCGTCCACCCGACCGTAGAGATAGGAGTGCAGTGACGACAGGGTGATGAAGTCGACCAGTGCGAGGCCGAGCGCCAGGGACACGACGATGGTGGCGACAAGCCGGCGGCGGAGCCTCATGGACGCGGCTCGCGGAGGGTATAGCCCACCCGCCGGACGGTGTGGATGAGCGGCGGGTCGTAGCAGTCGATCTTCTTGCGCAGGTAGGAGACATAGATCTCGACGATGTTGGACTCACCGGCGAATCCCTCCGACCACACCGCGTCGAGGATCTGGGCCTTGGAGACCACCTGACGGGCGTTGGCCACCAGGTAGGCAAGGAGATTGAATTCGGTGGCTGTCAGGGCGATGGGACGGTCGCCCCGCCAGACCTCTCGTGTGCGGGCATCGACCACCAGGTCGCTGAACACCAGTCGACCTTCGACCCCGGGCCCATCTCCGGCCCGTCTCAACACGGCACGAACCCGCGCCACGAACTCGTCGATGCTGAACGGCTTGGTGATGTAGTCGTCGCCGTCGACCAGGCCGGTGACCTTGTCCTGCGTGCCGTCACGGGCGCTGAGGAACAGCACCGGTGTGCGATCGCCCTCCTCCCGCAACCGACGACACACCTCGAATCCCTCGATGCCCGGCAACATCACGTCGAGCACGATCAGGTCGTAGGCGCCGGTCCTGACCTTGGTCAGCGCCTCCGGTCCCGTGGATGCCTCATCGCAGCGGAATCCCTCGAACCGGAGTGCGGCGGTGACCACGTCGGTGATGTAAGGCTCGTCGTCGACCACCAGGATGTCGACCGGCGACGGTCACCGGGACGGCATCACGTGCGCACGGGCTGGCGTGGGCCGACCAGGCCCCCGACCAACCGTTGCGCACCCCACCAGGTCACCAGGGCCAACGCCTCGACCACGATGAACATCGACATCTTCGACTGGCCGTCCACCCTGTCCACGAACCGGATGGGGACCTCGGTCACCGCGGCCCCCGCCCGCTTGGCCTGATAGGTCATCTCGATCTGGAATCCGTAGCCGTCGGCCCTGATCCGGTCGAGGTCGATACGTCGGAGGACGGTCGCCGAGTACGCCCTGAATCCGGAGGTCGAGTCGGCCACACCGAGGCCGAGCAGGGCCGAGGCATACGCATTCCCGCCCTTGGAGAGCAGGCGCCGATGCCATGCCCAGTTGGGGATGGCGCCGCCGGGTATGTACCTCGACCCCACTGCCAGCTCGTGCTCGTCGGACAGGGCACCGACCAGCGCCGGGAGTGCCTCGGGCTCGTGCGAGAGGTCGGCGTCCATCTCCACGCAGGCGTCGAAGTCACGCTCGAGCCCCCAGTGGAACCCCGCCCGGTAGGCACTACCGAGGCCCGACTTCCGGTGCCTGCGCATGACCTCGATGTTGCCGAGCTCCTTGCCCAGGCGTTCGGCGATCTCCGCGGTTCCGTCCGGGCTGCCGTCGTCGACCACGAGCACGGTGGCGGCGGTGAGTGAGTCCCTGATCCGTCGGAGCACGCGCTCGATGTTCTCGGATTCGTTGTAGGTGGGCAAGACGACCAGCACATCCATTGCCGCAGCTTACGAGACACGCCCCCGCCGATGGCTGCGGGCCGGGACCCTCGGCGGCCGACCGGTCGTGCGGTCAAGATCCGGCGGGTGTCGCCCCGGACCCGGAATCCACGCCGACATCCGAGCCCTGATCATCGATTGCCGGTGGTCGGGCCCCCACCCGGACCGGCGGTCAGGCCCCCGGAGGCCCGGGTGTGCTGCCAGACCTCGCGGAAGATCACCTGGATGGCACCCCCGACCGGGATGGCGACGAGTGCGCCGGTGAGGGCCCCCAGTGCCGAACCGAAGACACCTCCGAGATTGGCCCCGATCAACACCGACAGGAGAACCCAGAGGGGGTTCATCCTCACCGACCGGCTCATCACCACCGGATAGAGGAAATGGTTCTCGACGAGCTGGAACCCTATGAAGACGATGGCCACCACCACCCCGGCGGTGGGTGAGTGGAGGAGGGCGATGACAACGCTGGGCGCACCGGCGATCAGCCCCCCGACCAAAGGGATCATCGCCACGAGCGCTACCCATAGCCCGATGAGCAGGGCGAAGGGAACGCCGAGGATCAGCATGGTGACCAGGATGACCACGCCGAACATGGCCGACAGGGCAATCGTGCCCAGAACGTAGGAGGTGACCTGGCGGGAGACCTGGTGGGCGATGTCCTCGACAGCCTCGCGGCGGTCCGGACGCATGGACCGGAGGAGGCTGCCCCGAAGGTTGGGCGCCTCGAGCAGCATGAACAGCGACAGGAAGGCGATGGTGGTGAGGGCCAGGATCGTCGAGAACACCGCCCGGCTCAGGTGGGTGCCGAAGCTGAGGGCCGGTTTGCTGAGATTGTCGGCCGCCGTCTTCAACTTGGGTGAGTTCTTCTGCACCCAGCTCAGGAGGTGGAACCGCTGCAACGTGTGGGCCAGCCAGCCATGTCCCTTCTGGACCTGGTCGACCATGGTCGGCAGCCGGGAGGCCACATGGCTCAGGGAGTTGACGAGTGGGTAGCCGAACAGCCCGAGGAGCCCGGCAAACGCCAGCACGGCGCCGGCGAACACCACGCCGATCGCCGTTCCGCGTCGGAACCGGTGGCGTTGGAGGAAATGCACGGCAGGGTTGAGGACCAGGGCGATGAAGGCGGCGATGAGCATCCACAGGATGACCTCGCGCAACCGACCAAGCAGGCGGTAGAGCACCCAGGTTGTGATGACCACCGCGTCGACGGTCAAGATGGTGCGCAAGGGGACGCCCTTGGCCGACGCCGCCGCGAACAGGCGGTCCCTTCGGGGCGCATCCGGTCCGACGTCGCGGTCGAGCCGTTCGACCGTCGTCTCGCTGATCACCGTGGTCGGACCGGGAGGCGTGACCCGGTCGTCCTGGGAAGCGGGGGTCCGGATCGATTTCACCGGACGCTCTACCACAGTGACATCGTCTTCGGTTGGATCCCTCTCAGCGGGCTCGACCACCCAGCCAGCATGTCAGGTCCACGGGTTCGGGCGTGCGAACATGAAGGTGATGGCATCCGAGGAGGGTGACGTGGCGACCCATGTGCGCCACCGGTGGTGGCACCGTGGGCCGTTCGTCCGCCGGGACGTCCGGCTCAGCGTCGGCACGCTCCTGGTGTTCCTGTTCGTGTTCTACGTCGCCCTTCCACTGCTTGCCAACCACCGGGCCGAGGTCAACTCGCTGACCCACATCCACCTTGCCTACCTCGCCCTCGGTGTGCTCCTCGAAGTCGGCGCCCTGGCCTCCTATACCCAGCTCACCCACGCGGTGATCCCCGGCGACCGGCCCCGGCGGCTCCGGCTGTTCCGGATCAACATGTCGACCCTCTCCCTCAGCCATGTCTCCCCCGGTGGAACGGCGCCGGGGGCGGCCCTCGGCTACCGGTTGCTCACCCAGTCGGGGGTGAGCCGGGCGGACGCCGGCCTGGCGCTCGGGACACAGGGGATCGGCTCAGCCGTGGTCCTCAATGTGTTGTTCTGGTTGGCGTTGGTGGCCTTCCTGGTGACCCATGGCTTCCACGTCCCGGCCAGTCACCATGGTGGCCAGTCGCAGTCGGCGTCCATCCTGGTGCTGGTGGCAGCAGGGATCGGCGTCATCCTGCTCGGTTTCTTCGGTGGCCTCTTCTATCTGCTGACCAGAGGACAGCGGCGTGCCAGCCGTGTGATCCGGCGCATCGCGGGACGGATCCGGTTCCTCGATGCCGACCGGACCACCGCACTCGTCGAACGGTTGGCGGCGCGGTTTGCCGTTCTCACGGAGGACCGGCGGCTCACCCGGAGGGCCGTCGGATGGGCAACGGCCAACTGGCTGTTGGACGCGGCATCTCTGTGGGTGTTCGTGGCCGCCTTCAGCCACTTCATCTCGCCGATCGATCTCCTGATGGCCTACGGGCTGGCCAACATCCTTGCGGCCATCCCGATCACACCGGGCGGACTGGGGGTCGTCGAGTTCGTGCTGGTTTCGATGATCACCGGATTCGGGCCCACGGCGGGACAGGCCCTGTCCGGGGTGCTGGCCTATCGGGCAGTCAACTTCTGGCTCCCCATCCCCTTCGGCGGCCTCGCCTATGCGTCGCTGGAGTTCGAGCGGAGGCCCTCCTACCAGAAGCTCCGACACTTCCTTCGGCGCCGCATCGACCACGGACGCAAGACCTCGAAGCCGCCCACGGCCTCAACAACGTCACCGACCGCTGTGGCGCAGCCGGCTGCTCCGACGGAGCCGGCTGCGCATTCGAACGGTGCCGGTCCGGTGGGAACGCTGGTCAACGGATCCGGGCTCACCGACGGCGCCTCAGCCATCGCCGCCGCTGATCGGAGTCGCCCGTTGCAGCCGCCGCCGAGGGATCAGGTCCTGATGCGGTCCGCTCCGCGGAAGGTGCACTGAGAAGACCCTCGCGACGGTTCCTGAGGGATTCGAGGGCCTGGTTCTGGAAGTAGACCTGTACGTTGAATCCCAGCGTGTCCGGTCCGAGGTCCGAGGTGGGGTCGGCCACGGCCCTCGCCCAGCTCCCGTCGGACTGCAGAGTCCACGAGTTGGCCTCGTCGAGGAGGCCGGCGTCGAGTATCCCGACCACCCGGCGCTGGATGAGCGGGTCCTCGATCGGCACGACAACCTCCACCCTCCGTTCGAGATTCCGCTCCATGAGGTCCGCCGACCCGATCAGCACCCGTAGCGGGCGACCCCCGGTCCCACCGAACCGGAAGAGCCGGGAGTGCTCGAGATAGCGCCCGACGACGGATTTGACCGAGATTCGTTCCGACAGACCTGGGACACCGGGACGGAGACAGCACCGTCCGCGAACGATCAGGTCGATTGTGGCACCGGCCCGGGAGGCCCGGTAGAGGGCATCGATGACCGCCGGGTCGGTGAGGCCGTTGGTCTTGAGCACGATCCGACCCTCCACACCGGCTCGTGCTTCTGCGTCGATCTCCTCGATCAACCGGACCCGGGTGGACACCGGTGAGACCATCAGGCGTCGGAACGTGGGCGGGTCGCTCGACCCGGTCAGGAGGTTGAACAACTCGCCGATGTCGGCGCCGATGGACGGGTCGGCGGTGAACAGGCCCACATCCTCATAGGTCCTCGCCGTGTGGGAGTTGTAGTTGCCGGTGCCTATGTGGCAGTAGCGACGGATCCGATCGGCCTCCCGGCGGACCACCAGCGAGATCTTGGCGTGGGTCTTCAGGGAGGCCAGGCCGTAGATGACCTGCACCCCGGCCTCCTCGAGGGCGCGGGCCCAGGCGATGTTGGCCCTCTCGTCGAATCGGGCCTGCAGCTCGACCACGGCGGTCACCTGTTTGCCGGCCTGCGAGGCTCGGATGAGCGACGCCACCACCGGACTGTCATCTCCGGTGCGGTACAGGGTCTGCTTGATGGCCAGGACGTCGGCGTCCTGGGCGGCGGCGGCCACGAAGGACTCTACCGAGGCGGCAAAGGACTCGTAAGGATGGTGGACCAGTACGTCATGGGCGGCGAGCACCGAGAAGATCTGCGCCCCTGTCGCCAGCTGGGGGGGCGTGACCGGAGCCCAGGCCGGCGGGGAGAGATCCGGGCGCTCCATCTCGGTCAGCACCCGTAGTGCGCCCACGTCGATCGGGACATCGAGGAGAAATACATTTCGCTCGGGCACGTCGACCTCGGCGATCAGCATCTCCAGTAGATCGGTGGAGATCCCGGCCGACGCCTCGAGGCGGACCGCCTGGCCGAATCGGCGGCGGTGGAGCTCGAGCTCGACCGCGGCCAGCAGATCCTCGGCCTCGTCCTCCTCCACCGACAGGTCGGCATTTCGGGTGACCCGGAAGGCATGGTGCTCGGTGATGATCATCGACGGGAAGATGCTGTCCAGATGGGCCGCGATCACCTGCTCCACGGGGACGAAGCGCATCCGGTCCGGCATCACCACGAAACGGGGCAGCAGGGGCGGTACCTTGACCCGGGCGATCCGATCCTCCCCGGTGGCCGGATTCCTGACCCGGACCACCAGGTTCAGCGAGAGATTGGAGATGTAGGGGAACGGGTGGCCCTGGTCGACGGCCAACGGCGTGAGGATGGGGAAGATCCTGCGATTGAAGACATCCCCCAGATGCTCGCGGTCGGCTGTGTCCAGCGTGTGCCAATCGGACATGACCACTCCGGCCGCGGTCAGCGCCGGTACCAGCTGCTCGAGGAAGATCCGGCTCTGCCGTTCGACCAGTCGATTGGCCCGCGAGGTGATGGCGTCGAGCTGCTGGTGCGGGCTCAGTCCGTCGGGCGACCGGGTCCGCAGCCCCGCAGCCACCTGATCCTCCAGCCCCGCCACTCTGACCTGAAAGAACTCGTCGAGCCGCTCGGAGAAGATGGCCAGGAATTTGACCCGCTCGAGCAGAGGGACACGGTCGTCCGAGGCCAGGCTCAACAGGCGGGAGCCGAACTCGAGCCACGAGAGCTCTCGGTTGAGGAAGCGCTCGTCGGATGTCGTCGGCGACCGGTGGTCGTCGGCCGGGCTGGAAGCCAGGCGAGAGGCGTCCGACGGCCATGCCGACCCGGCGCGAGCGGCCTCGACTGACATTCGACCCCCTCCTCGCCGGGCGGGCACGGCCACCGGATTCGACTTGCCCGACCCGGCTTCCGCTGCTCTACGCCGTGGCGGCTCCGCCACGACCGGAAACCCAATTTCCGGCCCATGGTATCCCCTGCATCCGGGCCAGGGCTCAGGTGACGGCAGGGTGTCGGACCCATGGCGTCGTGCTCCCCAGGGAGTCTGCGTCCCTTCCTGCATGGCTGTCGATGGAGACCGGACGACGGACCGGCTCTCCTCTCTGTCCTCTCTGTCCTCTCTGTCCTTTCTCCACTGTCCTCTCTGTCCTTTCTCCACTGTCCTCTCCGTCCCCTCCGTCCTCTCTGTCCCACCGTGCTTGTCACACCCCCGTGGAAGCATCGGGCCATGACATCGGTGGTGACCGAGGGCCCGACCAGGAGGGCGAAGGCCGGAGGTGTCGCTGCCGGGCGGAGCCGGCCGACCGGTCGGGGTCCCGGGCGGCCCGGTCCCTGGCTTCGGCCGTCGAGGTCATCGCCGGCTTCGTCTCGGGGTTCGAGCCCGGCCGCTACGACGGGGAGGACGCGGCCGCCCTGGTCGCCACCTTCAACCGGGCCGAGCGCCTGTGCCAGGCGGGCAAGACCCTGGCCGCCGCCCGGGTGGTCGAGTCCCATCGCCACACCCACGAGGGGCACCGCTCCGGGGCCGAGTGGCTGGCCTCGGTCACCGGGGAGTCGGTGGGCCGGTCGGTCGACGTGCTCCGGCTCGGGGAGTCCCTCGCCGACCACCCGGGGATCGAGGACGCCTACCGGGAGGGGCGGCTGTCCGCCGAGCGGGCCGTCCTGGTCACCGGGGCGGCCAGGGTCAACCCCCAACGGGAGACCGAGCTGGTCGAACGGGCCGGACACGACACCCTCCGCCGGCTGAAGGAGCGCTGCCTCCGGGCCAAGGCCGAGGGCCGCAGCGCAAAGGACGCCGAGGCGGCCTATGCGGCCATCTTGGGGGCCCGCCGTTGTCGGACGTGGACCGATCCCGAGGGTGCCTTCCGCCTCGACGCCCGGCTGTGCCCCGACGCCGGGGCCGCCCTGGCCGCCGCCTTGGGGGCCGAGGCCGACCGGTGCTTCGAGCGGGGCCGGACCACCGGCGTCCACGAGTCCAAAGACGCCTATGCCGCCGACGCCCTGGTGGCCCTCGTCACCGGGCGGGGGGCCCTCCCCACCGAGGCCCCCGGTGGCCCCGGCGGTCCGGGTGTCCCCGACGGTGTCGGTGCCGGTGCCGGTGCCGGTGAAGCGGCAGGTGGCCCCGGCCCCGGCGGTCCGGGTGTCCCCTCAGGGAGGAGGGCCCCGGGCCCGAGGGCCACCGTCCACGTCCGGGTGGACCTCGACGCCCTGCGGCGGGGCTCCCTCGACGCCGGCGAGGTCTGCGAGATCCCCGGGGTCGGGCCGGTCCCGGTCCAGACGGCCCGGGACCTCCTGGGCGACGCCCTGGTCGACCTGGTCATCACCAACGGAACCGACGTCACCACCGTCTGCCACCTGGGACGGTCCATCCCCGCCGCCTTGGACGTGGCCCTCACCGAACGCGACCGCCGGTGCGTGGTCCCCGGCTGTGACGCCACCCAGGGCTTGGAGCGCGACCACTGGATCGTCTCGTTCAAGGACGGTGGCCCGGCCACCTTGGAGAACCTGGCCCGCCTGTGCAGCCACCACCACTACCTGCGGACCCACCGGGGCTTCTCCCTCCACGGCGGGCCGGGGCGGTGGCGTTGGGAGCCCCCGGACCACCCGTTGGGCTCCTCCCGCGGCCGCAGCCGTCCCCGACCGAGGCGGCCCACCGGGAGCTCCGGGAGCTCCGGGAGCTCCAAGACCAAGGCGCCCACCAGGCCCACCGGCCCCAGGCCCACCGGCCCCGGCGACCCGACCTGTTCACCAGCAGGGAGTGACGCGGTGTTGGCGTGCGGCCTCGATTCTCCTGTGAGCGATTCCATGGGGCCTCCTTCCCATTGACCGGAGTTTGTACGCTGGTCAATGGTGACGTCACGGGCAGACTTCGAGGATGTGAAGCAACGGACCGGCTACGCCGACCCGGCTCAGTCGTTCCGGGGAATTTCGGGAAGCCGGTGCCTCCCAGATGAGCCCTGAGCGAAACCGCCTGCTCTGGTGAGCTCAGACCCGCAAACCGGCCCGACCACCAGATGGATCGCGTTGGGATGGATCGCTGGCGCTTTGTCCTCCGGATTGGTCTTGGTCTGGGCCCTCGGATTGTCGTGGCATCGCCGGCAACTCGACATCGCCGTCTATCTGATGGGTGCCCGACATCTGCTCGACGGCAAGCTCTACCTCGCCGGGCTTCCCGCGGCACCCCATCTTCCCTTCACCTATCCGCCATTTGCCGCCGTTGTGTTCGCTCCGCTCAACCTGCTTCCCCTGGGTGCAGCCCAGGTCGTCTGGAGCGTCGTAAACGTGGTCGCCCTGTTCGCCTTGGTGTGGCTCTCGGTCCGCGCCGCCCGGCCGGGGCTGGACCGTCAGCGGCTGTTCGTCTGGTCGTTGGTCCTGATGACCCCGGCATTCTTCATCGAGCCTGTCCACCTGACATTCGCCTTCGGACAGGTCAACATCGTGTTGGCCGCCCTGGTGCTCGCTGACCTCACCGGCCATCTCCGATTGGGGGCGCGGTCGTTGCCCCGCGGCGTCGTGGTGGGCGTGGTGGCAGCGATCAAGCTCATCCCGTTGGTCTTCGTGCTCTACCTCTTCATCACCCGCCAGACCCGGGCGGCGCTGGTGGCGTCGGCGACCTTCGCGGCCTGCTCGGTGGCGGCGGCGGCCACCGGGCCGGCCGTCTCGTGGTCGTATTGGACCAGGTATGCCACTGACGCCAAGCGGGTCGGTGGGGTGTACTACATCAGCAACCAGAGCCTGCGGGCCGTGGCCGACCGCCTCGATCACCGGGTCGTGTCGACCGGGCTCATCACCTTCATCAGTGCAGTCGTGCTCGTCGCCGGCCTGACCCTGGCCCGATGGGCATGGCGGTCGTCCTCCAACCTGCTCGGCGTGCTCGTCTGCGCCACCACCGGCCTCCTGACGTCCCCGATCACCTGGGCCCACCACATGGTGTGGGTGGTGCCGGTCTTGATCTGGCTGGTCTGGGCACCCGACCGGCCGGCCGGTGGCCGCCTTTGGGCACTGGCCGGTGCCGTCCTCTTCTGGTGGGCACCGATCTGGGGTGTTCCCAACGGCTCCGACGTCGAATTGGCCGAGCGTGGCTGGCAACTGCTGTGGGGGAATTCGTTCTTCTTGGCCATGGTGGTGTTCATGGCCGGTATGGCCGCCATGCTGGCGCTCCGCCGTCCGCCGTCCGGGTACGTTGACGGCACCCCGGGCATGCCGCACAGCGGCGAGGACAGCCTGCCGCCGGTCCCCTCCCGATGACCCGCGGCGATTCAGCTCACTGTGCCGGGCCGAGCGTCCAGAACTGTGGCGACGACGTGCTGAGCGCATTGGGGGACGTCGTGTACGCCACCACCAGCCAATAGGCGCCGCGGGCCGGCGACCAGGTGTAGGCCCGAGGTCGGATGGTCACTTCCGCCGAGTCCCCGGGGCCGATGGCGACAGAGTCGGATCCGGTCACGGGCGTCCAGAACCCGGTCGGGTGGCCACCGCCGACCGTCACCATGAAGTGCGGGGTCACCCGCCGGTCGGAGAGGTTGTGGACCCGGACGGTGACCGCGTCCAGCCGTAGGGAGAAATTCGAGGTACGAAACCCCTCGACTGAGACCTGCAGAGGGGCGGAGGTGAAGGCGACGGTCGCCACTGCCACGGCCGCCCCGACCAGCGCGGCCACCGTCAAGGGCGCGATCCATCGTCGCCAGTCCGCCTTCCACCGCGGCCGTGGCGGCAGAGGCGGCCGAGGCCGGGCCTCGGGGGCCAGGTTCCGGTTCAGCGGCCTCGCCACGGTCAACGCGGCGACGATGGCCGCGGGGAAGAAGTCGATGAGATAGCTGGACAGGCTGCGACCCGGGAGGAACAAGACGACAGGCACCAGGAACAGCCAGACCCGCTTCATACGCTGGTACCAGGCGACGAACGCCACCAGAAGCGCTCCAAAGGCCAGGGCCCCGGTGACCGACAGGAGCGGAAGCACCACTCCTCCGGTCAGCCCGTGGAGGGCGAGGGTCACCAACCCCTGCCCGTCGGCGACCAGGGGTTGGACGAAAGGGAGGAGCGTGCTGTTCGCCCAGGCGCCCGGCTGCCAGATGATGAACGGGAGATTGACGGCCGCGAACACCGCCACCACGATGGTCAGGTAGCGGGCCGCCGGGGGCCACGGGCTCTTGTCTCTGGCGGCCGCTTCCATTCCCACCCCGATGACCAGGAACGGAATGCAGAACCACGGCGTCTGTTTGATGGAGCAGGCCAATCCCAGGCTCACGGGCCCGATCCAGGATGCCAACCCGGCGCCCTTTCCGGTTCCGAAGCGGTCCCACCGCCAGACCGCCACGAGGAGGAAGGGGAAGAAGAGGGCGTCGGTCCCACCGTTGGCGAACATCCCCACGAACAGGGGTGTGAGCACGATGAGGCCCGACACCCACCGCAGGGCAACGGGCAGCATCACGAACAGGAGCACGCCGGTGACGAGCCAGGCCCCGAGGTCCAACCAGTCGGTGACCTCGTGGTGGAAGCCGAGCACCATGAAGGGGGTCTGCAGGAGAAAGGAGCCGGCGGGATAGGACACCTTCGTGACGTGTCCACCGTCGACGGTGTACGTCCAGAAATTGGCCGTCGGATGGAGCAGCCGGGCGGCCGGAGCCATCGAGGCGGTGAAGGGGTTCCTCCCGTGCGAAAGGACCTCGGCCGCCACCTGGTTGAAGGCCGCGGAATCAGTGGTGAAGTACTGGCGCACGTGGGTGCTCACCGCTTGGGGCACCGCCACCGCGGCCAGCGCCGCGCCGAAGCCCACCAGCTGCACTACCCGGGAGCCTGGGTCGTCGACCACCCACACCGCGGCCATGCCGACGACGCCGGCGATGACCACCATCGGGGCGGCCAGGGCCGCTCCCGGCCAGGCAGACCATGCTCCCCAGAAGCCGAGCCCGGAGATCAGTACGCCGAGCCAGACCAGGCACCACGCGCACCTCTCGAAGAGGGCGACGGGCTCGAGGACCGGCACCACGGCACCACTGGTGGCTGGGGCTGCCGGCTCGGGGTGCTCTCGGACCTTCACGGGAGCCTGGTCGCTGAGGGTCACGGGAACACCGCGGTCGATACCAACTCCGAGAGGGTCATGACCGCCAGCAGGCACGCGAAGACCGCCACCGTCCAGGCGTAGGCCCGGCCCCGCAGCCGGGTGCCCACCCCCACGATGAGGGGGAAAGCCAACATGAGGAACCGGGGGCGGAGCCCGATCGGTGCCGAGGCGGCGGCCATGGTCGCTGCCACCAGGCCGTAGAGCAGCACCGGCATCGGCTGGCGCTCGCGGATGGCGAAGACGGCACCGACCGCTGCGGCCACCGTTCCGAAGAAGAGCAGCTGCCCGGTCCGGGTCGGCGCAACGGGATCGAAGACGAAGGTCGTCACGATATGGATCGGGTAGCCCAGGGACGGATAGCTCTTCCATCCTCCCCGCTCGGCCAGACGCCATGCCAACACATTGCCGGTGTGGCCCCACAACCAGACCAGATAGCCGACGAAGCCGAGGGGTGCGAGCACTGGTGCGAGGAGGGACAGCCAGTCCCGCCGTCGGCGGATCGCGCTCCCCGAGCACCAGGCACAGCTGACCACGAAGGCCAGCGCGATCGGGGAGGTGGCACTGGCGATCAGGCCGAGGATCCCCGCCAGCCACCACCGCCGACGGAGCAGGGCCAGCAGACCGAAGGCGATGCAGGTGATGACGATGCCCTCCGAATAGACCAGGCTGAAGACGAACGAGCCGGGGAAGACGGCCATCAGCAGTGCGGCCCGTTCCGCCTTGACGGCGCCGGCGAAGTGGCGGACCAGCATCCCAACCGCGACGATGGCGGTGAGGCCGGTCACTCCGCTCACGGTCACCCCGACGGTCACCGGTGAGAGCCCGGTGAGGGCGGTGATCCACCGGATGGCCAAGGGGAAGGCGGGCAGGAAGGCAACGGTGCTGGGAGCTACCTGGCCGTGCACCAAAGGCAGGTGGCTGGGCCAGCCCTGTTCGGCGGCCCGGATGAACCAACGTGCATCCCAGATGTCGAGGTCGCCCCCCAGGCCGTGGTGGGTGAACAAGTTGGCCACGGCCACGCTGGCCAGGGTGACCCCACGGCAGAGCAGGTACACGGCCAACGGTCGGAAGAGGTAGCCGTGGCCGGGGCCGGGAGTCGGGGCCGGGAAGACCCGGGCCGGCATCTCGGACCGGAACCGGGCCCGGGACGCCGTCGGACGGCGCCGCGTCGAGGGAGACCTCCGACAGGTCAGCTGCGGTGACCGCCCAGCCGGCCGGCATCAGACCCTCCGCCGTCTGCGCCACGGGCACCAGGTCGCCCTCGGGCGCCTCCGGCGCCTCGCCGGCCGGGGTCGACTCGACGGCCGGGGTCGACTCAGACGGCATAGCCCGAGACCACCGTCCGCCAATGTCGATCACGGACCAGCCAGATGCATGCCATCAGCAGCAAGGGGGCGACCACGAAGTAGGCGCCTCCCGCGAGCATCGGGGCCCCACCCGGACCAACCACCAACATCGCCAGTGCGGCCACGGCCGCCAGCGCCTTCGAGCGCTGTGCGGGCGTCGCGGCGAGCACGGCCAGTCCCCACATGAGGTACCACGGCCACAGCGTGGGACTGCCGACGACGATGAGCAGGAGCGCCAGCCCGAGCATCCGCACGACGTCGAGCCGGTGGGCGTTGGCGACCAGCCACACCGTCCCGGCCACGGCGAGCAGTGCGCAGAGCAGCTGGGTGGCCGATACGACGGTCGACCGGGCGATCGGAATCCCGAGCCCGTGCACCACCGAGTGGAAGAAGGCCCCGAGCGACACTGCGGGCGTCGACAGCACCTTCAGTTCGGTCGGGACGCGCAGGGCCGTCGGGCCGAGCCAGGTCCAACCGAGTCCCGACGCCACGGTCACGATGGCGATGACGGTGGCGGGGACGACCACCGCCTCGAGGAGGACCCGCCACCGCCCCGGACCCCGGGCCCGTCGGAACTGGTCCACGGCGATGAACACGATGGCGGCGGCGGCCGGCAGTTTGATGGTGGCGGCCAAGGCACACAGGGAGAGCCCCACCGCCAATCGGCCACCCGTGGCCAACGTCACGCCCGCCAGCAGCAACCCGACCATGAGGGCGTCGTTGTGACCGGAGGCGATGAAACTGAACAGGGCCAGGGGGCTGAGGGCCCCGAGCCACAGGGCCAGTCCCGGGTCGGCCCCCAGCCGGCGGGCCAGACGGGGGAGCGAGACCATGATCAGCACCACGCCGATGAGCTCCATCACCCGGAACACCATCACCTGGGCCACCACGGAGCCACCGGAGATGGTCGCCGCCGCCCGGCTCACCGTCACGAACAACGGCCCGTACGGGGAGGCGGTGTGCCGCCACACCGTTGCGATCGAGGCCAGCAGGGGCCCGTTCCCCAGAGCGGAGGGAGGTACCGAGTACGGGTTGAGGCCGTGGTGAGCGAGCAGACCCTGCCCGATGTAGCTGTAGATGTCCCGACTGAACAGTGGGGGGCCGACCAGCAGCGGCAGTCCCCAGAGGGCCAGGATCACCCACCCCCGCGTGACGGAGAGACGCCCGGCCCGGGCATGGACGCCCACGCCCACCCATCCGGCGATGAGCACGGCGACGGACAGGTAGAAGGCGGCATGGGCCAGGGTCGAGCCTCCGGTGCCCAGCTCGAACCACCAGGGGTCGTCGCCGGGGCGGGGGATGGCCCCCAGGCTGGTGCCCACCAGGGCGAGGCCGATCGACCCACAGGTCCCCACCCCAATCCACAGATCCATCGATCCGACCGCTCGGCTCAGGCGCGATCCGTCCTCGACGATGGGCACTCCTACCCTGCTCCTTCGCTATGGCGCCGAGACGGCGGCTCCTTCGGTACGACGCCGAAAGGGCGGCGGGCTCCGGCGAACGGTCCGACCAGGAACGTTAACCCGACCCTGGGCCCCTGATCCGGCAAGGACACGGCCCCGGACGCGGACACGGCCCCGGACGCGGTGTCGGTGGCGGTGCCGGTGGCGGTGCCAGGGGTTGTCGCGCCCCGAACGGTAGTGGCGGCTCCCGTCGCGGCGGCCGCCATCGGCTCCGACCTGGACCCCAGTCCATCGCCGGCGGATCGGTGACGCCACTCGGCCGCCGCCCAGGTGGCCAGGACGACCGCTCCTCCGAGCACCAGCGCGTTGCTGGCCAGGTAGGAGACCGGCGGCGTCTTCAGCCACAGGTAGGGAGCGAGCACCGCCAGGCCGAGCAGGACCAACAGGGAGACGGCCACGGCCCGATGGACCATCCACTGGCTGGCGGCGACGATCGGGACCAGCACGAGCCACGACCAGTGGTGCGTCCATGACACCGGGCTGACCAGCAGCTCGGTGAGGGCCAGGACCAGTACCGCCTCTGCGGTCCGGGCCTGTGCCACCATCCGGCGACAGAGCGCCGCTCCGACGGCCAGGGTGACGAGGGACAGTACGAGCCACACCGCCGAAGCGACGTGGCCGCCGTTGAAGGGCGGACGGTGCACCATCCCGTTCCACGACTGGTTGCTCACGACGCCGAGTGCTCCGGTGCGGCCGGCGTCGAAGGCCTCGTGGAACCAATACCGGACAGAGTCCGACGGCAGGACCACCCAGGTGAGCGCCGTGGCCCCGATGACGACCCCGGCGCCGCGCAGCAGGGAGCGCCACTGCCCGGCGGCGACGAAGTACAAGAGGAACACCAGTGGGGTGAGCTTGATGGCGGCCGCCAGGCCGACCAACAACCCCCGCCAGGGCGGGCGGACCACCGTCAGGTCGGCCACGATCATCACCATCAGGATGAGGTTCACCTGGCCGTAGTCGAAGTTGCTGCGCACCGGCTCGAGCGCCAGGGAGGCCACCCCGGCGATCAGGGCGGCGACAGCCCAGGCCCGGCGGGCGGAGATGGTCGTCGAGGTGGCGACCATCAGGGCGACGGTGGCGGTGAGGGAAGCGGCGCTGATCAGCCACCATCCGGACTCCACCAGCCCCAGCCGGCCGAAGGCCAGGGGGCTGAGGGCGAGCAGGGCGAAGGGGGGGTAGGTGAAGGGCAGCCGGTTGGCCGTGAAGTAGGCCGTGAAGGGCGAGCCGCCGCTGTACAGGGCGTGGCCGGCGGCCCGGTAGACCCGGAGGTCGAGGTGCCACGATGCGCCGTAATGGAACATGTAGGCACCGGAGGCGAGCCAGGCCGCGGCGGCGGCGAGGGCTATCCACCTCGTCGGCACGGTGGTGATGCGGGCAACCAGGATGGGACGGTCTCCTGAGCGGGGTTCGGGCTCCCTTTCCGTCTCGGGGTCGCTGGCCTGGGAGTCTCGAGCCCTCGAGCGGACCTCGTAGCGACCGCTCCATTCGAGGGGCCGTCCACGGCCGTGCCACGGCCACGGACTGTGCCACCGGGCAGCCACCGCGATGTCGGGGTGACAGTGTAGCTGAGCCCCGCGACCGGGCCCCGACCACCTCCCTGCCTCCACCTCGGGTCGCCGATCGGCCGATAGGCTCGCCCGGGTGCCGGCGAAGACCCTGCGTGCCCCGACGGCCACACGGCCCCACCGGGCCTTCAAGGCGAGGCGCCGGACCGAGCTGGGCCTGCTGGTGGCGGCTTCGGTGATCATCGTCGCCGCCTACACGCTGATGATCCTGGGGAACACCAAATCGGCGCCCTCGGATGTGGTACCCCTGCTGATCGCCATGTTGGCGCTGGGCGGGGTGGCCCACGTCGCCAACCGGATCTTCGTGCCCAACGCGGTGGCGGTGATCCTCCCGATCGCCTTCCTGCTGAACGGTCTCGGCTATGTGATGATCCTCCGGATCGACCTCGGCACGGCCTCCAACTTCGCCCCCCTGCAGGCGGCGTGGACGGCGGGCGGCGTGGCCGCCTACGTGGTCACCCTGGCGGTCGTCCGACGGTCGCGGGACCTCGACCGGTACCGCTACCTGCTGCTGGCCGGCGGGATCGGCCTGCTCCTGCTACCCCTGGTCCCCCACTTCGGCGAGAACATCTACGGGGCCCGGCTGTGGGTCCGGGCGGGCTCGTTCTCGTTCCAACCGGTGGAGCTGGCCAAGATCGTGCTGTGCATCTTCTTCGCCTCCTACTTCGCCGAGAAGCGGGAGCTGCTGACCATCCCCACCGCCCGGTTCGGCAACCGCCTGGTCCTCGATCCGCGCCCGCTGGTGACCATCGCCGTGGCCTGGGTCTTCGCAATCGGCGTGATGAGCCTCGAGCACGACATCGGATTCTCCGCCCTTCTGTTCACCCTGTTCATCGGCCTGCTGTGGGTGACCACCGGACGCACCGGCTACCTGGTGCTCGGGATCGTGCTCTTCGCCATCGGCGCCTACGTGGCCAGTCACTACTTCTACCAGACCCACATCCGGGTGGAGACGTGGCTGGACCCGGGCAAGATCCTCCCCCAGGACCCCGGCCTGCAGCTCCGGCAGGCCTGGTATGCGTTGGGGAGCGGTGGCATCGGGGGCTCCGGGCTCGGCCTCGGATTCGGGGCGTACCTGATCCCCGTGGCGAGGGCCGACTTCATCTTCGCGGTCATCGGCGAGGAGATGGGCCTGCTCGGTTCCACCATGGTGGTCGTGGCGTTCCTTCTCATGGTCGGGGCCGGGCTGCGGGTCGCCCAGGCGGCCCGGTCGGAGTTCGCCAAGCTCGCCGCAGTCGGCCTGACCATGATCATCGGCTTCCAGGCCTTCTTCATCATGGCCGGCGTGGTGCGATTGCTCCCGCTCACCGGGATCAGCCTGCCCTTCGTGTCCTACGGAGGATCAGCCCTGGTCGCCAACTACGTGCTGATCGCCCTGCTCATGCGCATCTCCGACGAAGGCGGGGCGGCGGCGGACACCGTCGACCAGACCCAGTTCGAGAAGAGTGAGGAGCGCAGGGAACGACTGCTACGGGGGGATTGAGCGACGGAAGGGGCGGGATCATTCGGGTGGGACGGCCGGACCCGGGGGGACGACATCGCCGTCGAGTTCGAGCAGCCGGCGGTCGATGAGGATGGGGACCGGTACCGGCTGGAGCAGGGCCACGGTGAGGGCGTCGGACGGCCGGCACGAGTGGACCGAGCGTCCGTTCCGGCCCTGCAGGTCCAGTTCGGCGAAGTAGACCGATCCCTGCCGCCCGACCAGGCGCACCGCCACCACGTCGACGTCGAAGCCACGGAGGATCCCGCTCAGCAACTCGTGGGTCAGGGGCCGGGGGGTGGGGATCCTGCGCATGGCGTGGGAGAGCGCCACCGCGTCGGGCAGCCCGATGGAGAACGAGAGCTGGCGCCTGGGCGACTCGGCCTCCCGTAGGACCACCGTCGGGTGCTGATTGGGGAGGTCGACCGTGACCGCCGCGACCAGAGCCACCGAGAATTGCGTGGCCGAGGGGTCGGACGGAGCCTCTTCGTCGACCGGCCCCGGGTCCGGAAGCGCCGGTGGGTCCGGGACGGTTGTGATGTCCGGTGCTGCGGTGTCCGGGACCGGCGCGGCGTCCGGGACCGGCGCGGCGCCTGCGGGCGTGGCGCCCTCGGGGGCGGTGACCTGCACCGCCGGAGGGTCGCTCAACGGGCGCTCCGGGCGTTGACGCTGACGGTCAGCCCGATGGCGGCGAAGAAGACGATCATGGCGGAGCCACCGTAGGAGAGGAAGGGAAGTGGGATCCCGGCCACCGGCATGATGCCCATGTTCATCCCGACGTTCTCGAAGATGGAGAAGACCAGCAGCGCGAAGGTGCCCGAGCACAGCAAGCGGCCGAAGTTGTCCCGGGCCAGCTGTGCGGCGCGGAGCACCCTCCAGGCAACCACCCCGTAGACCAACAAGAGCACCCCGGCGCCGACGAATCCCAACTGCTCCCCCACCGCGGAGAAGATGAAGTCGGTCTTCTGCTCGGGCACATAGGCCAGATTGGTCTGCGCCCCGTGGAAGAGGCCCTGTCCGAAGATGCCGCCCACGGCGATGGCGTCCTTGGCCTGGGTCACGTTGTAGATGGCAGACTGGCTCGCCCCGTTGGGAGAGATGAAGCTGGTCAGCCGTTCGATCTGGTAGTGCTTGAGCAGCCCAACGTTCAGAGCGAACACCACCAGCAGCGCGGCCCCGACCAGCAGGAGCAACAGGTAGCGGCCCGGCATACCGGCAACGGCGAGCATCACCATGAGGATCATCGCCATGACGATGCCGGTACCCAGATCGGGCTGCTTGACCACCAACAGGATCGGGAGTGCTGCCATCAGCACCAGACGGACCAGATCGCGGAAATCGAGGCCGTCCGGCCGCCGAGAGCAGTAGGTGGCGACGGCGATGATCAGCGCCACGGTGGCGAACTCGGAGGGCTGCAGCTGGAGGGGACCGAGCGAGAACCATCGAGCCGAACCCTGTGCCGATGATCCGACCGCCAGCACGGCCAACAGGGCCAGTACGATTCCCACGTACAACATCGTGCTGATCTGCTCGAGCCGCCGGTAGTCGAACAGGGCGACCACCACCATCACCGTCACCCCGAGGACCAGAAACACGGCTTGGCGCTTGAGGTAGTAGTGGGGGTCCAGACCTTGAAGGGTGAGCGCTCCCCTGGTGGCGGAGTAGATCATGATCACCCCGGTGACGGCGAGGATCATGGTCGCGGCCAGGAGCACCAGGTCGAACCGGGCAAGGCTGTGCCGTGGTCGAGGGGCGATGTTTGCAGCGGCGTAGGTCACCAGGGCGCTCCGGGCGACAAGGTTACCCGGCTCCCCGAAGCCGCTTCCCGCGCCCGGACTAACCCGAGGAGGTCCCGGGCCCGGGACCTCCCACCGCCCGCCACATGGCGTGCAGCGGAGGATCGATCCCTGTCCATGCGTCTGAGCTGCAGCGCGGCCTGGTGGACGAGCATCCCGAGCCCATTGGCCGTGTCCGCCCCGCGTGCCCCGGCCGCAACCAGCCAGGGCGTCTCGGCCGGGTGGTAGACCAGGTCCACCACCAACTGGCCCTTCCTCATCCACGAGGGGTCCACCGGCAGTTCCCCCGACATCCCGGCGGTCCCCTCCATCCCCAGCGGGGTGGCGTTGACCAACAGGTCACAGTCGACCGCGTCCTCGGGATCGCCGAGCCGTCCGGCCGCGCCGGCCAGCTCCGCGGCCCGCGCCCCCCGCCCGGGAGACCGGCTGACCACGACCACCTCAGGGCGCCGGCATCGGCCAGGCCGGCGATGACCGCTCGGGCGGCGCCTCCTGCGCCGACGACCAGGCATCGCCGTCCTTCGGGATCGAAGCGCCCGCGTGGCGGAGAGCGGCCACAAGCCCGGGGCCGTCGGTGTTGTCACCGAGCGCCGGCCCGGAACCGAAGGCCACGCAGTTGACCGCGCCCAGACGCTCCGCCAGCGGTGAGAGTCCCGCGATGAGTCCGGCGGCCGCCTCCTTGTGGGGCATGGTCACGGACAAGCCACGGAGTCCCAGCTCGCGGGCGCCGGCCAGCGCCTCGCCGGTGTGTCCGGCCGTCACCCGGAAGCCGACTGACACCCAGTCCAGGCCCATCTCGGCGAAGGCGGTATTGTGTAGGAGCGGCGAGAGCGAGTGGGCCACCGGGTCCCCGATGACGCCCGACGACGGTGTGGCAGCGGATGGTCCGGACGTCGATGATCGGCTCTTCGGGCTTGGCATCACCGCAACCTCGTCTGCATTCAGGCCAGGCCGCGCTGCTTGGCGAGCGCCTCGTTGGCCTGTTGCTGGGCGTAGGTGTCGGCAAACGCCTCGGTGCCGTCGGCCTGGACCACCACGAAGAAGCGCCAGGTCCCGGCCGGAGGGTCGAGGGCGGCCTGCAGGGCCGCCGGCGACGGGAAGCAGATCGGCGTCGGGGTCAGGCCCTTGTTCAGGTAGGTGTTGTACGGGGTCGACAACCTGAGGTCGCTCGTCGTCACCGGCCCTCCGTCGCGACCCTCGCTGTAGAGCACGGTCGAGTCCATCTGCAATGGCATTCCGGCCGCCAGCCGGTTGAGGACGACCCGGGCCACCGGGCCGAGGTTCTTCCCGATCACGCCCTCCTTCTCCACGATGGAGGCAATGGTGACCACCTGGTAGGGGGTGAGTCCGAGACGGGCGGACCCGGCGGCCAGTCCCTGCGCCCGGGCCTCGCTGTCGAAACGGTCGATCATCTTGGCCAGCAGCTGCGAGTCGGACTCGCCGGGCACGACCACGTACTCACCCGTGCCGAGCAGGCCCTCGAGACTGGTCGAGCCGGCGGGCTGCCACGGTGAATGGACGGTTCCCCCGGTGGCCAGGGAGTTGAAGGAGGCGGCCGAGTGGCCCGGGCAGCTGACCCACCCGGTGGGCCACTTCGGCGACGGTGAAGCCCGGAGGCACCTCCATCGGAAAGACGTTGGGGCCGTTCGAGACCACCCGGTTGACGGCAGCGAAACTGATGTTCTTGTTGAAGGCGTAGGAGCCGGCGAGCACCCCGGGCAGACCGTGGAACTGGCCCCAGATCCGGTAGGCCAGCGAACTGCCGATGACCCCCTTGGACTCGAGGGTGGACGCCAGCTGGTTGACACCGGCGCCGGCGCCGACCGTCACGATCACCTGAGGGCCGGGCGGGCCCGAGGGGCTGGCCTCACTGCTGACCCACAGATAGCCGCCGACGATCACCGCCACGCCGATGAGGATGAACACCACCGCGGCGATCCGCCACGGGTGTCGACGCCCTTCCTCGACTTCGCCACCCTCGCTGCCGGCCCGGGCGGGCTCGACGCCGGGCTCGCCGGCGGTCTGGGTGGGCTCGGCGTCCGGGCGGACGGGCCCGCCGTTCGGTGGGACGCCGGGTGGCTCCGCGGCACCGACCTCCCCTTCGGGTCCGGGCCCGCCGACGGTCACTTGGTCCCGACGGACGAGTCGAGCCACGCCGACAGCATCACCGCGGCGGCGGCCTGGTCCACGACGTGGCGGCGCCGGCGGCTCGCGGTGCCGCCCGCGGCCAGGGCCTGATGGGCGGAGACGGTGGTCAGACGCTCGTCGAAGAGCTCGACACCGATATGACGGGCCTCGAGTTGCTCGCGCAGGGCGGCGGCCTCCTCGACGGCCGCCATGGCGGCACGGCCCCGGGAACCGTCGAGGGACAGCGGAAGGCCCACCACCACGACCACCGCCTCCTCCTCGAGGATCAGCTCGACAAGTCGTCGCCGGTCGTGATCCACGTCGCCGGTGCGGATCAGGGTGGCCCGGGGCAGGGCCATGGTGCCGTCCGAGTCGGTGACGGCGATCCCGATCCGGCGCGACCCGAGATCGACGCCCAGGGCCCGACCCCTCCGGGCGGGGACGCCACCGGTCACTGCCTCCTCGCTGGACCGCCGCATCCCCCCATCGCCGGATGCCCTCATCACCGCATCACCTCATCACCGCCGTCCGCCGGTCAATTCCCGTCGAGGCGCGACGGGCCTCGTCGAGGGCCCGGTCGATGCCACTCGGATCCTTGCCGCCCGCCACCGCCATCTCCGGCGACCCTCCACCGCCGCCGCCCACGAGGGGTGCAATCCGCTTGACCAGGTCCCCGGCGTGGAGGCGGGGCCCGCCGGCGCCCTCTCCACCGTTACGCCCGGCGGAGACGGCAAGTGCGGCCTTGTGGCCATCGGGGCTCCCCCCGAGGACCACGGCCCGGAGGTCGGCGCTGTTGCGGGCGTTCTGGGCCAGGTCCCGGAGGAGATCAGGGGACAGCCCGTCCCGCCGGGCGACGACGACGCCGCCGGTGGCGGTGGCGGCCAGTGACGAGGCCTCTGACCGGAGCTCCCGGCTCTGGGCCTGTTCGAGTGATTTCTCCGCCGCCCGTTGGCGCTCGAGGAGCCGGTCGATGGCTTCGGGCACGTGCTCGGGCTCGGTGCGTAGGAGCGAGGCCGCCTCGGACAACAGGCCTTCGCGGGCCAACATCCGATCCAGCGCACTCTCCCCGGTGACAGCCTCCATCCGCCGGATGTTCGATCCGATGGAGGACTCCGACACGACGGTGATCGGGCCGATCATCCCCAGCGCGCCCACATGGGTGCCACCGCACAGCTCGATCGAGTGCGGACCGGCCCGGACCACCCGTACCTGCTCCCCGTACTTGTCCTTGAAGAAGGCCAGCGCCCCCATCGCCTCGGCCTCGGCCCGGGTGGTCTCCTCCACCGTCACCTCGGCATCGGTCAGCACGTCGGCGTTGGCCATGGCGGCCACGGCCGCAAGCTCCTCGGCCGCCACCCCGCCGTGGTGACTGAAATCGAAGCGGAGGCGGTCCGGGGCGACCAGGGAGCCCTGCTGACGGACGTGATCCCCCAGCACCGCCCGCAATGCGGCGTGGAGCAGGTGGGTGCCGGTGTGGTTCCGGCGCAGCGCATCGCGTCGCACCCCGTCGATGGTGGCCAGCGCGTCCTGGCCGGCGAACAGCTCGCCCGTCACCCGCGCCCGGTGCGAGGTGAGCCCGGGCAGCGCCGACACGGTGTCATAGACCAAGGCCGTCCCGGACTCGGTGACGATGGTGCCGGTGTCACCGACCTGTCCGCCCCCCTCGGCGTAGAACGGAGTGCGGTCGAGGAAGATCTCGACCTGTCCGGCATGGTCGGGATCGAGGTCGGCGAGCACGGCGACGACGCGGGTCGGCGCCGAGTACCCGTCGGGTCGCTGGCCGACGAAGACGGTCTGACCCTCGGTGTCCAACACTGAGCGGTAGGCCTGCTCACCGGCCACCGCCTTGCCGGCCCGGGCCGCGGCCCGGGCCTGGGTGCGCTGACGGTCCATCTCCGCCTCGAAGCCCTCGAGGTCGACCGCCACCCCGGCCTCCCCGGCGATCTCGACCGTGAGCTCGACGGGGAACCCGAAGGTGTCGTGGAGGCGGAAGGCCACATCCCCTGGGACCGACAGCGCTCCGGTGGCCAGCTGCTCCTCCAGGATGGTCGTCCCGGTGGCCAAGGTGCGGAGAAAGCCCTCCTCCTCCCGGGACACCACGTCGGAGATCAGCCGGTGCTGTTCGGCCATGGCCGGGTAGGCGCCACCCAGCACTCCGACCGCGGCGTCGACCAACCGGGGTGTGACCGAGGCGTCGACCCCGAGTTGGCGGGACCGGCGCACCGCCCGGCGGATCAGCCGGCGGAGCACGTACCCGCGGCCCTCGTTGGCCGGCAGCACGCCATCGGCCACCAGCATGGACATGGCCCGACCGTGATCGGCAAGGATCCGGAGCCCGATGTCGACTCCCTCGTCCACACCATAGGTGTGTCCGGTGAGCGACTGGGCCTCGTCGAGCATGGGGAGGAAGAGGTCGGTGGCGAATATGGAGTCGACGCCCTGGAGCACCGGCAAGATCCGCTCGAGTCCCGCACCGGTGT
This sequence comes from uncultured Acidimicrobiales bacterium, assembly GCA_963806285.1. Lineage (GTDB taxonomy): Bacteria > Actinomycetota > Acidimicrobiia > Acidimicrobiales > RAAP-2 > Bog-756. The sequence goes on along the minus strand of CAWDXJ010000010.1, from coordinate 91,401 downwards.
CGATGCTGGGGCGGGGCAGATCGACCGTGGTGCCGTCGGGTCTGCGGTTGAACTGCATGAAGACCAGATTCCAGATCTCCACGAACCGCTCGGATCCGCCGAAGGCGGGCCCTCCGTCCTCGCCATATTCGGGGCCTTTGTCGAAGAAGATCTCCGAGCTGGGCCCGCACGGCCCGGTGGGAAGCGGGTTCCAGAAATTGTCGTCACCCAGACGCTGGATGCGACGGGCCGGCAGGCCCACCGAGTCGCGCCAGATCTCTTCGGCCTGGTCGTCGCTCTCGTGCACGGTGATCCACAAGCGGTCGCCGTCGATGCCGAGTACACCGGTGACCAGGTCCCAGGCGAAGGGAATGGCATCGGACTTGAAGTAGTCGCCGAAGCTGAAGTTGCCGAGCATCTCGAAGAACGTGCAATGGCGGAGGGTGGTACCCACGACGTCGATGTCCACGGTGCGGAAGCACTTCTGCACCGAGGTCGCCCGGGGCCAGGGCGGGACCTCGTCACCGACGAAGAAGGGCTTGAAGGGCACCATGCCGGCGATGGTGAAGAGCACCGACGGGTCGTGCGGGATGAGGCTGGCCGAGGGCACGGCCACATGGCCCCGTTCGGTGAAGAAGCGGAGGAAGGCGGCGCGGAGGTCGGTTGCGTCCGGCGCCGGGCCGGAGCTCACGTCGGTCCTTGGCGGTGGGCCGGCCGGGACGCGGCGGTGCCTACGGCGGCACCCTGTCCGACACCCTGTCCGACGTTCGGTCCGACTTCGTCCGTCACCCCGGGCCGCCAATTCGGCCCAGAGCTCCTCCTCGCGGCGCTGCTTCTCTTCCCGGCCGCTGGCTACGGCCTCTCGGAGGCGGTCGGCGGCATCCCCGGCCACCTGCCGGGCCGACCGGCCGACTTCGGCCACCAGGGCATCGGGCTGCAACCTCGCCGCGGCCTGGTGCACGGTCCGACGGACCCTTCGTTCCGCCCACAGTGAGGAGCCGGCACCGACGACAGCACCGGTCACCAGCCAGAAGGTCCGTTTGGGCATGGTCTACCGACCGCGGGTTCCACGGCCGGGCGAATCGCCCGGCCTGATGGACCGACGGCCCTCGGGCTCCCGCACCCGCTCCGACGCCGGGGCCAGCCTGCGGATCCCGGTGGCTGCACCGGCGCGCACGGCGAGCACCTTGACGACGGGATTGGCGAAGGCCCGGTAGGCCAGTTTGGAAGCGGAGTCGACAGTGGCATGGACCGATTCCGTCGAGTCCAGGACCGCACCCACCCGTTCCATCTCGGTGGCCGCCTGGTCCACCGCCCGGTGGGCGTCGGCCACCAGGGGGACGGTCCGGCGGGTGAGCTCCTCTGCGGTGTCGGCCAGTGCTCGGGTCTCCCGGCGCAGCGAACGGATGGCGAACAGCAGTCCGGCGACCGCCGTGCAGCAGGCCACACTGGCCACGAGCACGGCGATCTCCCCGGCGGACATGTCGAGGAAGCTTAGATCGTGGCGACCGCTCCCCCTCCTCGCCGCGCCCGGCCAGGCGGATAGGCGACCGGCGACCGTTCCGGCTCCCAGCCGGCGGTGGAGGTCAGTTGGAGGTCAGATGGAGGTCAGGTGGAGTCTTGGATCACGTGGTCGGTGGAGGCCATGCCCACGATCGGCTTGTTCAAGTTGATGGCCCCGGTGGAGCCGTAGAAGGCGGCGTCGCCGAAGGTGAAGATGCCCCCGTCACCGGCCACCAGCCAGTAGCCGTGCCCGTCCGGGGTGGCGGCCATGCCCACGATCGGCTGATTCAGCCTGATGGCTCCGGTGGAGCCGTAGAAGGCGGCGTCGCCGAAGGTGAAGATGCCCCCGTCACCGGCCACCAGCCAGTAGCCGTGCCCGTCCGGGGTGGCGGCCATGCCCACGATCGGCTTGTTCAAGTTGATGGCCCCGGTGGAGCCGTAGAAGGCGGCGTCGCCGAAGGTGAAGATGCCCCCGTCACCGGCCACCAGCCAGTAGCCGTGCCCGTCCGGGGTGGCGGCCATGCCCACGATCGGCTGGTTCAGCCTGATGGCTCCGGTGGAGCCGTAGAAGGCGGCGTCGCCGAAGGTGAAGATGCCCCCGTCACCGGCCACCAGCCAGTAGCCGTGCCCGTCCGGGGTGGCGGCCATGCCCACGATCGGCTGGTTCAGCCTGATGGCCCCGGTGGAGCCGTAGAAGGCGGCGTCGCCGAAGGTGAAGATGCCCCCGTCACTGGCCACCAGCCAGTAGCCGCGGTCGTCGGCGGTCGGCGCCATCCCCACCACCGGCTTGTTCAGGGGAGTCCCACCGGTCGAGCCTGCGAAACCCGCGTGTCCGAAGGTGAAGATGCCCCCGTCGGATGCTTCCAGCCAGTAGCCGGGGAGAACGTAGGCATAGCGGTCAGCCGCGACGGCCCGGCTGGTCCCTCCCGGGTCCGAGACGGTGACATCGACCACCGTTCCGCCGGCCGGACCCGGTGGCACCCGGGCCACCAGGGAGTCCGGCGAGCTGACCGAGAAGGACGGAGCGGGGATGTCGCCGAACCTGACCGACGTGGCTGCGGAGAAGTTCGCCCCGGTCACGATGACCGTGTTTCCCCCGGCCGGCGCGCCCTTGGTCGGCCGGACGGAGGTGACCACAGGACAATTCGGGGGCGAGGCCAGGTTCGCGGCCAGCCTGGCGGCCACCGGAGACCCCCATCCGCTGGCCAGGTCGTAGTTCGGCGTGGCCGGATAGCGCCCCGCTCCGGCCGGCAGGAACGAGTTGTCGCCGACGGTCACGTCGTTGAATGGCGACGCGGCACAGGAGCCGGCCCCGTAGAGCGTCGGGTTCATGAGCCCGGCCGGCGAGCCGAGCCCCTGGTCGATCACCGCGGTCATCGCCCCCCACAGGGGCGAGGCGGCGCTGGTGCCGCCTGCAACCCTCCACTGGCCGTTGAACAGCACGGCGTAGCCGTGTGCGGGATCGGACGAGGCCGAGACGTCGGGCACCTCCCGGCAGCTCGTCCGGCCCAGCGCACCACAGCTCGAGACCGCGTTCTCGGCCCCGACCCCCGGCCCGATCTGCCAGAGGGGCATGGCGAAGTCGGAGGAGACCCCTCCCCCGCCCGATCCGAAGAGGTCGTTCCACACCGACTCGGCGGGCGCCGGCCCCGGAGCGAGGAGGGAGGTCCCCCCGACCCCGGTCACGCCGGGCTGGTCGGCCGGGTCGTCGACGGTGATCGTCGGGTCGGCATCGGCTCCGGGAACGTAGCAGTCACTCGAACCGGAGTCACCGGATGCGGCCACCACCGTCTGACCCTGCACGGCGGCCTCGTCGAAGAGTTCGGTCTCGACGGCCTGCACCCCGGGTTGGGCGGCCATCTGCGGCTCGCACAGCCCCCAGCTGGTCGATATCACCTTGGCCACGTCGTCGGTCACCATCCGGGAGTAGGTGTCGATGGGCCCGCTTCCGGTCTGTGGACCGGAGTAGACGCGGATCGAGGCACCCGGGGCCAGCCCGGCCGCATCCTCGATGTCCAGTGCCGCCTCGCCCTGCTGGCCGCCCACCGCGCCCCCGTCGACCGGCACGTCGGTCACGGTGTTCGAGAGGCCGTAGCAGGTCTGGTAGGCGCTGATGTCGCTCGGGTTGAACGGTTCGAGCTCGTAGAGGCCCACCGTCTGTCCGGCGCCCATCAGGCCTCTGCTGTAGAGGGTGTTCAGCCCGTAGGCGGCCGAGAGCTGATCCGCCGTGTAGCCGCCGGCCTGGGAGGCCTGGGGGCACGGCACAGGGCCCACGTGGGGCACCGGCACCCGGGGGCCGGGGGCCGGGGACCGACCCGGTTCGAGCACGATCTGGGGCTGGGCCTGGGCCACCGTGCTCAGGCCGACCACCCCGGCCAGGTCGGGGGCCAGTGCCGCCGGCACAGCCGGCGCCTGCTCGGACAGACGGGCCACTCGGCCGTCCGGGAGCCTCGTGTCCACCAGCGACACGCTGAGGGCACGGGACACCTGGCCGGCCGTGCCGGTCACCGGCACCAACAGGCCGTCGGGCGAGGCAGGTCCCGGGTGCAGGCCGCTCGAGGCCAACCATGTCCGCACAGCTCCGACCACCGCCGCGCCCGGCCCGAACAACGAGGCGAACCGACCCGCGGCCAGGAACCGGTGGTACTGCGGAGAGCCCGGCGTCGACACCGCGTCGACGAATGCGCTGAGTGCCGCCGGATCCCGGGGCCTCAGGGCGACGTCGACGGTCACCCCTGTCCCGGCATCGGTGGGACCGGTGACCGACGCACCCTCGGGTACCACAGGTGCCCCGCCGGCCAGTCGCACCGAGGGCGCGGTCGGCCCGGCTGCCGCCTCGGCGCCCGTGGGGGCGGCCAGGGCGGCGACCGACAGGGCCACTGCGGCCAGGGAGGCGGCGATGACCGCCAGGGACGGCCCCGTTCGCTCCCTCGTCATGGGCGCCAGTCTGGCTCAAAACCGGTCGGGTGGCCCGTCGCCGCCGCCATCGGGCTCCTCCGGACCTCCGGCCCGCCACCGGTCCAGGCGCTCGGCCACCACGGCCTCGTGACCCTCGCCACCGGGCTCGTAGTACCGGTGTTCCTGCAACTCGGTGGGGCGGTACTGCTGTCGGACCCAGGCCCCGGGATGGTCGTGGGGGTAGTCGTAGCCCTCGCCGTGGCCGATCGACCCGGCACTCCGATAGTGCGCGTCGCGCAGGTGGGCGGGCACCTCACCCCGGGGCCCGTCCCGGACGTCGCGCTGGGCCCGTTCCAGCGCCACCGTCACCCGGTTCGACTTCGGGGCGCAGGCCAGATGGACCACCGCCTGGGCGAGATTGAGCTGGGCTTCCGGGAGGCCCACGAATTCGACGGCCCGGGCCGCGGCATCGGCCACCACCAGGGCCAGCGGATCGGCCTCACCGACGTCCTCGCTGGCCAGGATGACCAGTCGGCGGGCGATGAAGCGAGCGTCCTCGCCCGACTCGAGCATGCGGGCCAGCCAGTAGAGTGCGGCGTCCGGGTCGGAGCCCCGCAGGGACTTGATGAAGGCGCTCACCTGGTCGTAGTGGTCGTCCTCGCCGTAGTGGTGCAGCCGCGAGTGGCGGGCCCGTTCCACGTCCACCAGGGTCACCGGCCCCTGCCCGGCCAGGGCCACCGCCACCTCCAAGGTGGTCAGTGCCGCCCGCGCATCGCCGTCGGCCAGGCCGACCAGCGCCGAGACGGCCTCCGGCTCCGCCTGCGCGCCCTCGGCGTCGAGGCCCCGGGACACGACCACCTCCAGCTCCTCGAGGGTGAGGGGCTCCAGGCGCCAGAGCGTGGACCGGGAGAGCAGCGGCGCATTGACCTCGAAGAACGGGTTCTCGGTGGTGGCGCCGATGAGCACCAGCAGGCCCTCCTCCACCGACGGCAGAAGGGCGTCTTGCTGGGTGCGATTGAACCGGTGGACCTCATCCAGGAAGAGGATGGTGCCCCGGCCCCGCTCCCCCAGCAGCCGGCGGGCGCCCTCGACCACCTCGCGCACGTCCTTCACACCGGCGCTCACCGCCGAGAGGGGGACGAAGTGCTTGGCCGTGGCCGCGGCCACGACCGAGGCCAGCGTGGTCTTTCCGGTTCCTGGAGGTCCCCACAGGATCGCCGAGGTCAGCCGATCGGACTCGATCAGGGCCCGGAGCGGGGCACCCGGTCCCACCAGGTGCTGCTGGCCGACGATCTCGTCCAGGGTGCGCGGCCGGAGACGCGCCGCCAACGGCGCCCGCTCGGCGATCCGCTCCTCGGCCGCACCGGAGAAAAGGTCCTCACCGGACATCGGGAACCGCGCTCAGTCCTCGGTGGGCACGGCCCGGAGACCGAGGTCGGCGAGCACGCCCGGTGCCAGTGGCTTGGGTGCCCCGGTCATCGGGTCCGCGCCCGATTGGGTCTTCGGGAATGCGATCACCTCGCGGATGCTGTCCTCGCCGGCGAAGATGGCCACCAATCGGTCGATGCCCACCGCGAACCCGGCATGGGGCGGCGCCCCGAAGCGGAAGGCCCCGAGGAGGAACCCGAACCGCGACTGCGCCTCCTCCTCCCCGATGCCGAGCACGGCGAACACCCGGGTCTGGATGTCCCCGCGGTGGATCCTCACGCTGCCCGATCCGAGCTCCCACCCGTTGAGCACCAGGTCGTAGGCCTGGGAACGCACCGAAGAGGGATCGGACTCCAAACGGTCGAGGTCCTCGGGGTGGGGCATGGTGAAGGGGTGATGGGCCGGCACCGGGTGACCGGCCTCGTCCGTCCCGTCGAACATGGGGAAATCCACCACCCACAGGTACCGGTACGGACCTTCGCTGACGGGCCGACCCCCGAGGTCGACACGGAGTTGCCCGAGCACCTCGCAGGCCCGACGGTGGTCGTCGGCCACCACCAGGACGAGATCACCGGCCGAGGCGCCAGTGGCCGACAGCAGTCCCGCCCGTTCCTCGTCGGAGAGGAAACGGTCGAGGGGGGACTCCAGGGTGAGCGCCGGTCCGTCGGGCGAGTCGTCCACCCCGCCCTCCGACACCCGGAACCAGGCCAGTCCCTTGGCGCCGAGTGCCTTGGCCCGCTCGGTGAGGCCATCCAGCCGGGAACGGGTGATGGACGGCCCACCGCCGGCCACGATGGCCTTCACGCAGGGCGCGCCGAACGCCTTGACCTCTGTGCCGGCGAAGACCGTGGACAGGTCGATCAGCTCCATTCCGAAGCGCACGTCGGGCTTGTCGGTTCCGTAGCGATCGAGCGCCTCGGCCCAGGTCATCCGCGGGATCTCCGGCGGCCGCTCCCCGGTCACCGTCTCGGCGACGTCGAGCACGGCCTCCGACACCGCGTCGAGCACGTCCTCCTGGCCGACGAAGGACGCCTCGAGGTCCAGCTGGGTGAACTCGAACTGCCGGTCGGCACGGAGGTCCTCGTCGCGGAGGCACCGGGCGATCTGGTAGTAGCGGTCGAGGCCGCCCACCATGAGGAGCTGCTTGGCCAGCTGCGGGCTCTGGGGCAGGACGTAGCCGGATCCGTGGCTCAGCCGGCTGGGGACCACGAACTCGCGGGCACCTTCGGGGGTGGGAGACCAGAGCAGGGGCGTCTCCACCTCGACGAAGCCTTGACGGTCCATGGCCGCCCGGAGGGCGCCGTTCACCGCGGCCCGCGTGCGCAGGTTCGCCTGCATGCGGGGGCGTCGCAGGTCCACATAGCGGTGCCGCAAGCGGGTCACCTCGTCGACCTCCACCCGGTCGGCCACCGGGAAGGGCGGCGGCTCGGCGGGATTGAGCACGGTCACCGTGCAATCGCCGAGTTCGATTGCTCCGGTGGGAATGTCGGGATTGACGGTCCCGTCGGGACGGGGCCGGACCACACCCTCCACCCTCACCACGAACTCGCTGCGCACGTCGACCGTTCCCGGGATGACGCACTGGACGATGCCGGTGTGGTCGCGGAGGTCCACGAAGGCCAGGTGCTCACCGTGCTCCCGTCGCTTGGCCACCCAGCCGCACACGGTGACCGTGGTTCCGACATCCCGGCTGCGCAGCGTCCCGCAGAGCCGGGTACGCATCGCCGTGGACTCGGCCGGTGGATGCATGGTCACGAATGGTCCTTTCCGGTGTTGGATCGGGTGGCGCGGCTCGTGGTGTCGGCTCGAGGTATCGGCTCGAGGTGCGCGGGGCCCGGTGCCGGGCCAGGTCGGCCCGACGACGGCCCGGCCGCCTACCGGCTACACAGTAGAGGGGGGACGGGACCGGCCCCGACCGGCAGCATCCCGCACCGCCGTCACCAATTCGGCGAGGGGGACCGTCCGCTGCTCTCCCGTCCCACGCAGAGGACGTACGGTCGCCGTCTCGGCGGCTACCTCCTCGGCCCGGACGATCACCGCCACCATCGCTCCGGAACGGTCGGCCGAGCGCAGCTGGGCCTTGAGCGACCGCCCATCGAAGGCCCGGTCGGCCCGCAGCCCGGCCCGGCGCAGGGCGGAGCTCAGGTCCCGGGCCGACTCGCCGCCGCTGTCGTCGACCACGAAGGCGTCAAGCGGTGCCGGGACGCCGGGGAAGACCCCTTCCGCATCGCAGGCCAAGAGCAGCCGCTCGATGCCGATCCCGAAGCCGATACCGGGTGTGGCCGGGCCGCCGAGCATCTCCACCAGACCGTCGTAGCGGCCCCCTCCCCCGATGCCGTTCTGCGCCGCCTCGAGGGCCTCGGACGAGAATTCGAAGGTGGTCCGGGTGTAGTAGTCGAATCCCCGGACCAGCCGGTGGTCGAGGACGAAGGGGACACCCAGGGCACCGAGGCCGGCGCCGACCCGCTCGAAGTGGCGGCGGCACGGTTCGCACAGGTGGTCGGTCAGCGCCGGCGCGCCGGCGGTGGTGGCTCGGCAGTCGGGCCGCTTGCAGTCGAGCGCCCGGAGTGGATTGGCCTCCAGCCGCCCGCGGTGCTCAGGACAGAGCTGGTCGCGGTGTTCGGCCAGGTAGGAGCGGAGGACCTCGAGGTAGCCGGGACGGCACACCCCGTCGCCCATCGAGTTGAGTCGGAGTCCGAACGAGGCGAGGCCGAGCGAGCGGAAGAACCCGTCGGCCAGGGAAACGACTTCGACATCGAGATCCGGGTCCGCCGGCCCGAGGGCCTCGACGCCCAGTTGATGGTGCTGGCGGTACCGCCCGGCCTGGGGACGTTCATAGCGGAAGGCCGGTGTGGCGTACCAGGCCTTCCAGGGCAACGGCGGTCGGTGCTGGACGAAGGCCCTGACGATTGGGGCCGTCCCCTCCGGACGGAGGGCCAGGGTCCGGCCTCCCCGGTCCTCGAACTCGTACATCTCCTTGCCCACCACGTCGCTGTCCTCGCCGATTCCCCGACGGAACACCCTGACGTCCTCGAAGAGCGGAGTATGGGCCAGGCCGTAGCCGGCCCCCTCGACCTGGGACGCGAATGCAGACAACAGCGACTCCCACCGGGCCGACTCGGGCCACAGCACATCGTGGGTGCCACTGGGGCGCGCGCGGCCATCGGGCCGTCGGCCATCGGGGCTCAGTCCTTCTTCCCCGGGAGGATGCGGTACACGTCGTAGACCGCATCGAGGTGCCGGATCAGATTCAGCACGGACTCGAGATGACCCGGGTCCGCCAGTTCCACGTCGAAGCGCATCCGGCTGATCCGGTCGGGATCGGTCTGGGTGTTGGCGCTGACGATGTTCAGATGGTGCTCGGAGACGACCTTGGTCACGTCGGTCAGGAGCCGGGACCGGTCGATGGCCACCACCTCGATGGTGGCCACGAACACCGCCGAGGACCGGTGGTCCCACTCCACCTCGATCAGGCGCTCACGGGAGCGGCTGGCGAGGGACGCCGCATTGGCGCAGTCGGCACGGTGCACCGACACGCCGCGGCCCCTGGTCACGAAGCCGATGATCTCGTCGCCGGGGACCGGGGTGCAGCACCTCGACAGGCGGACCATGAGGTCGTCGAGACCCTCGACGTAGACCCCCACTGCAGAGCCCCGGCCAGGGCGCTGGGCGGTCGGCTGCTGGCGGGCGGTGACCGGGAGCTGCTCCTCGTAGACCCCGCCGCGCAGGTCGCGGAGCATCCGTTGGGCCACGGCCCGGGCCGATATCCGGTTGTCGCCGATGGCTGCGTGGAGTGCGTCGAGGTCGGCGTAGTTCATGATGGTGGCCAGGTCTGCCAGCGCGTTCTCCGAGGCCAGTTTCTGGACGGGCAGCCCTTCCCGCCGCAATTCCTTGATCAGCTCCTCGCGGCCCAGCTCGATGGCGTCTTCCCTTCGCTCGCGGGAGAACCACTGGCGGATCTTGGCCCGGGCCCGGGAGGAGGCGACCATGCCCAGCCAGTCGCGCGACGGGCCGGCGGTGGGCGCCTTGGAGGTGAAGATCTCCACCGTGTCGGCCGAGTTGAGCTTGGTGTCGAGGGGTACGAGTCGCCCGTTGACCTTTGCCCCGATGCAGCGGTGCCCGACCTCGGTGTGGATCGAGTAGGCGAAGTCGACCGGCGTGGCATTGGCCGCCAGGGCGATGACCTTGCCCTTGGGGGTGAACACGTAGACCTCGTCTTCCTCGAGGTCGAGCTTCAGGGCCTCGAGGAACTCGATGGGGTCGGTGGTCTCGTTCTGGAAGTCGACGATCCGCTGCATCCACTCGACCTCTGCTGTGGTCGAGGAAGTCTCCTTGGCCAGGGCCAGCAACTCCGCCCGTCGATCGCGTTCGGCCATCTCGGCGCGCTGAGCCGGCGTGATGGCCGAGCCCTTCCGACCGCTTTCAGCCGGGGCCCGGGCCGGGGCCTCCTTGGCGGTGACCGTGGTGGCCGCGGTGGCCTTGGCGGCCGCGGTGGCCTTGGCGGTGGCCTTGGCACCGCGCCTCTTGGTTCCGGCCGGACCGGTGGCATCCCGGGCGTCCTTGGCCACCTTGGTGGCGGCACCTCCGCGCTCGGGCCGGGCGGGGTTCTCCTTGTAGCCCCAGTGGGCGGCGATCCCGTACTCGGCCCGCCGGTGCATCTCGTGGGTGCGGACCTGGACCTCGATCGGCTTGCCGTCGAGACCGATCACCGTGGTGTGCAGGGACTGGTAGAGGTTGAACTTGGGCGAGTTGATGTAGTCCTTGAAGCGGCCCTGCACCGGGGGCCAGATGGCATGGATCGACCCCAGCGCGGCCCAACAGTCCTTTTCGGACTCGACGATGACCCGAATTCCGACCAGATCGTAGAGGTCGTCGAACTCCTTGCCGCGCACCACCATCTTCTCGTAGATGCTCCACAGGTGCTTTGGCCGCCCGGTCACCTCGGCATTGACCCCCGACGCGGCCAGCCGCTCCCTGACCGCGACCAGCACCCGGGCCAGGAACTCGTCGCGCAGCGGGGCCCGGCTGGCCACCATCTGCTCGATCTCCGCGTACGGCTTGGCGTGGAGGGTGGCGAAGGCCAGATCCTCCAACTGCCACTTGACCTCCTGGATGCCCAGGCGGTGGGCCAGCGGGGCATAGATGTCCAGTGTCTCCTGAGCCGTTCGGCGCTGCTTCCATTCCGGCATCACCGCCAGCGTCCGCATGTTGTGGAGGCGGTCGGCCAGCTTGATGATCAAGCACCCGCCAGTCGTTGGCCATGGCCACCAGCATCTTGCGCACCGTGGCCGCCTGCTGGGCCTCCTTCGAGTCGAACTGGAGTCGGTCGAGCTTGGTGACCCCGTCGACGATGAGCGCCACCGCCGGGCCGAAGTCACGGTCGATCAGCTCGGTGGTCACCCCGGTGTCCTCCACCGCGTCGTGGAGCAGTGCCGCCGCAACCGTCTGGGAGTCCAGGCCGAGGTCGGCGACGATCCCGGCCACCGCGATCGGGTGGGTCACGTAGGGCTCGCCGGAGCGACGGCGCTGCCCGGCGTGGGCGACGGTGGCCGTCTCCGCGGCGCGCACGATCAGGGAGGTGTCGTCCCCCGGGTGGCGACGGAGGAAGGACTGGATCACCGGCATCAGAAGCCTCACCTCGTCGGCAGGCAGCGACGACCCGGCGAAGAACTCCTCACCGGAGGCCGTCTCACCGGAGGCTGTCTCACCGGAGGCCGTCTCCGAGCGGTCCCGGAGGCCGCGGTCCCCTCAGCAGGGACTGGTGTGGCCAGAGCCATCCCTACACGGTACCCGTCGAAGCCGCCGCACCGGGTACCCTGCGGTCCTCAGGCCCCGCTCCGGAGGGTCGGCCCTCCCCTGCCGGTCAGCGCCGCCTCCGCTTGCCGCCTTTTCCCTTGCGGGGACGGGGCGGCGGGCGGTTTCCGCCCGGTCGGGTGGACCCCGAGGGTGCCCCCCCGTTCGACGACCTCGACCCACCCGGCGAGGAGGGAGCCGATGCGGCGGCCGGCCGGCCGGCAGCGGTGGCCGGACTCCCCTTTGCCTGTCGGGACGAGGCCGCCGCCCCGGGCCGGATGACCCCTGACGACTGGACCCGGGCCCGACCCGCGGACCGGCCGCCGGCGGCCGAGCCGGCCATGGCCGCGGCGGCGGCCGGCGTCAGCACGCCCGCCCGCTCGCCACGGGTCTCGAGCCGCTGCCGGATGGTCACGTAGCGGGGCTCCCGCTCCTTCATCCACGCCAGGAGAGGCGAGGCGATGAAGATGGAGGAGTAGGCGCCACTGGTCAGTCCGATCACCAGGGCGAGCCCGAAGTCCTGCAGCGAGGTGGCCCCCAGGATGAACGAGCCCACCACCAGGACCGAGAGCACCGGGATGATCGCCACCAAGGAGGTGTTGATGGACCGGGCCAGCGTCTGGTTCATCGACAGGTTGACCATGTCCGAGTAGGTGATGCGACCGGATGCGCCGAGCCCCTTGGCGTTCTCCCGTATTCGGTCGAAGACGACCACGGTGTCGTAGAGCGAATAGCCCAACACGGTGAGCACGGCGATAACCGTGTCGGGGGTGACCTGGAATCCGGTCAGCGAGTAGATGCCCACCGTCACCAGGATGTCGTGGATCACGGCGGCGATGGCGGCGACGGCCATCTTGAACTCGAAGCGAGCGGAGATGTACAGGGTCACCGCGATGAAGAACACGATCAGCGCCTCGATGGCCTTTCGGGTGACCTGGCCCCCCCAGGTCGGACCCACGTCGTTGAAGTTGACGTTGTTCGACGAGGTGTTCGCGGCCTTGGCCAGCGCATCCTGGACGGCATTCTCGATCTGGGTGCGCTCCGCCACCGGCTTCGAGTTGAGATCCACCTGGACCTGGATCTGCTTGGAGTGGTTGATCTGATTGGTCAGCTGCACGACGGTGGGCTGGGTCACCCCTGCCGACTCCACGGCCGCGGTGGCCTCGGCGACGGTGAGGGTTGGCGAGGTGACGAGCCAGGACTGGCCACCCTTGAAGTCGATGCCCAGGTTGAGCCCCCTGGTACCCAGGGAGACGACGCCGAGGAGGATGACCAGGCCCGAGGCCGCGAACCACCATTTGCGGCGGCCGATGAAGTCGAATGAGGTCTCACCCCGGTACAGGCGGACCAGCACGTTGTGACGCTTCTCACCCCGCTCCTCGCGTTCCAGCTCCTCGGCGGCGAAGCCGAGCTCCTCGCCGAAGGCCTCCTCGAGCTCCGCGGCCTCGTCCGGATCCGGGAGGCCCGGCCCATCGTCACCGCTGCCGTTGTCGCGTCGGGGGCTCATTGGGTCGCCGCCGGAACACCCAGGCCGCTGGCCATGCTCATGGTGCTCACCTCGCCACCGCCGCGCCGCTGGCCCAAAAGGATCACGAAGGGCCGGGTGAAGGTGTAGGTGAGAACGACGTCAAGGATGGTGGAGATCCCGAGGAAGAGGGCGAAGCCCTTGACCGGTCCGACGGAGATGAAGTACAAGATGGCGGCGCCCAACAGCGAGACGGCGTCCGCCGCCAGCACGGTGCGGAAGGCGCTGGCGAAGCCCTTGTCCACGCTGCTCCGGATGGTACGGCCACTGCGGGCCTCGTCCTTCAGCCGCTCGAAATAGACGATGTAAGAGTCGACGGTGATACCCACCGACACGATGATGCCGATGATGCCGGCGAGGTCGATGGTGGTCCCGAGGGTCTGGCCCATGATGGCGATGATCGCCCACAGCGCGGCCCCGGTCACCGCCAGGCCTGCGACCACCACCACCCCGAGTATCCGGTAGTAGAAGATCATGTAGAGCATGACCAGGGCCAGGCCGGCCAATCCCGACAGGAGCCCGGCCTGCAGCGAGGCCTTACCCAGGGTCGGCGACACCGTCTGCACGGTGAGCCGGTCGAGCTTCACCGGCAGGGCGCCGAAGTTGAGGTCGGTGGCCAGGGCCTTGGCCTGGTCCTCGGTGAAGTTCCCCGAGATCTGCACCTGCCCTCCGAAACCGGTCGGGCTCTGCTGCGACGGCTGGGTGATGGGGGCGGAGATGACCTGTCCGTCGAGGTCGATGGCGATGATGGCGTGGAACTGCTGGGCGGCGAGCGTGTCCCACGCACTGCTGCCCTGGCCGTTGAGCTGCATGTTGACCACCCACTGGCCGGTCTGGAGCTGGGCGGTGGCCGAGTGCACCCCGGTGCCGGAGAGGCCTGCGGGACCGAGGACGTAACGGCCGTTGACGGCAGCCGCTCCGGTGCCCGGCAACAGCACCACCGAATGCTCGGCATCGTTCTCCGAGGTGGTGGTCGGGTAGGGCGCGAACTGCGGGTCCGGCGGCGGGGTCGCCGTCGCCTGTCCACTGCTGGTGTTCACCTTCAGGTTGGCGGCGGACAGCGCGGAGGTCGGAGCGCAGGTGGTCGGCAGCGGACCGGTGGCCGGCGGCTGGCCTTTGGCCACCGTGAACGACGGCGCATAGCACAGCGCGGGTCGGAAGAAGAGTTGCCCGGTGTTGCCCAGGGTCTTGAGGATCTGCTGCGAGTTCTTCGCCCCGGGGATGGACACCGAGATCTGGTTCTTCCCCTGGCTGTCCACGGTGGCACCGTTGGTGCCGGTGTTGACCCGGTTGTTGAGGATGGTGACGATGGTGTCCAGCTCGGCCGAGCTGACGCTGGTATGGGTCTGATAGACGACGGCGAGGCCGCCGTCCAGGTCGAGCCCGAGCTTCGGGCTCCAACCGGCGGCCAGGGTGGCACTGAGGGCGATCACCACGATGCCCACCACCGAAAGCAGACTGATCCACAGCGAGCGCTTGTTCTTCATCGCGCCTCAGATGATCGGCGGACCGTCGAGGCCGTCTTGCTCATCCCGCTCGCTGGCCTTTCTGCCCCTTCTCGATCGTCGGCCGTTGGCCGCTGGGCGGCCCCGGGCACCTCCGTCCCCGGTCCCGGATCCCCCCTCCGCCGCGCCGGCGCCGTCCGAGCCGTGGTCGTCGGGGTCCTGGCCGTCCGAGTCGTCGGCCGATGGCCCCGCGCCGGTCCCGGAGGCCTCGGGCTCGTGGTCCTCGTCGGCCCCGTCGTACTCCTCGTCGTGCTCCTGGTCGTCCGCCTCCGGTTCGTCGTCCGGTTCCGGTCCCGGTTCCTCGAGCCGGCGGAGCACGTACTGCCGGAGGACGACGAACGAGGCTCCGACGCTCGTCTCCAGGGTCACCCGGTCACCCTCGATGTCGATGACGTGGCCCACGATGCCTCCGGCGGTCAGTACCTCGTCACCGACGTCGAAGGTATTGCTCTGCTCGCGTGCCGCTTTGGCCTTTCGCTGCCGGGGCCGGTAGAACAAGAAGTAGAAGGCCGCGGCGATGGCGGCGTAGAGGATGAGGATGGAGGCGTTGCTGCTCGACTTCTGCGCCGCCGCACCCAGGTGGGGCGCGGCCGACGCCAGCACGGCCATCAGCGTGGGTCGGGGGATGGGATGGGCGTCGGCACAGCGGTCTGACACTAGCCCAGGCCTGCTGGGGGCAGGTACCGCCTCGCTCAGGCGTTCCACACCTCGGCCGTGGACGACCTCAGGGCGTCGAAGCGACCCTCGGCGATGGCGGTGCGGGCCTTGGTCATCAGCCCGAGGATGAAGGCCAGATTGTGGATGCTCAACAGGCGCCAGGCGGTCGGCTCCCCCACGACCAGCAGGTGCCGAAGGTAGCCCCTCGACCACCTGGCGCAGGTGGAGCAGCGGCACGATCCGTCGAGCGGGCGGTCATCGCCGGCGTGGACGGCGTTGCGCAGGTTGAGTCGTCCGCCGGCCGTCAGGATGGCGCCGTGGCGACCCATCCGGGTGGGTGCCACGCAGTCGAACTGGTCGACCCCGAGGGCCACCGCCTCCAGGAGCCCTACCGGGTCGCCCACGCCCATCAGGTACCGGGGGCGATCGGCGGGCAGGTGGGGAACCGTGGCCGCCAGCGCCCCGAGCATGGCGCCCCGCGGCTCGCCGACCGAGAGACCGCCGATGGCGTAGCCGTCGAACCCGATCTCGACCGTGCGCAGGGCGCTCTCCTTCCGAAGGGTCGGGTCGGTGCCCCCCTGGACGATGCCGAAGAGCGCCTGGCCCTCCGGCTTCGCTCCCAGCTCCCGGTGGTGGCGGCGGGCCCGGCGGGCCCACTCTGCGGTTCGGTCGACGGCGACCCGCAGCGCCTCGTCCGAGGCGGGCAGCGTGGTGCAGACGTCGAGCACCATCTGGATGTCGGCTCCGATCAGCCCCTGGGCCTCGACGGCCGACTCGGGGGTCACCCGGACCCGGGCACCGTCGTAGACGGAGGCGAAGGTGACCCCGTCGTCGTCGACGTCCGGGTGGAGGGAGTGCACCTGGTAGCCGCCGGAGTCGGTGAGCGTGTGCCCCTCCCACCCGGTGAACCGGTTCAGGCCGCCCAGCCGGGCCACCGTCTCCGCCCCCGGGCGGAGCATCAGGTGGAAGGCGTTGGCCAGGACGAGGTCGGCACCCAGCATCGCCAGGTCGGCGCTGTCCAGGGCCTTGACCGCTCCCCGGGTGCCCACCGGCATGAACGAGGGGAACGGATAGGAGCCCCGCGCCGTGTGCACCACCCCGGTCCGGGCGGCCCCGTCGGTGCCGGAGATCTCCACCCGGGCCCCGCTCACGCTCGGCCGCCCTCCCGGGTCGGTCGCCCGCCCTTCGGGATCGAACGACCGACCACCATGGCGTCCCCGAACGAGAGGAACCGGTAGCCCTCCTCGAGGGCGGTTTCATACAGCTCGCGCCACACGGGTCCGCAGAACGACTCGACCAACAGCAGCAGACTCGACCGGGGCAGGTGGAAGTTGGTCACCAGCAGGTCGACCACCCGGAACCGATAGCGGCCATGGATGAAGAGGTCGGTGCGCCCGGAGAGCGATCCGGTGGCCGCGGCGGACTCGAGGGCCCGCACAGCGGTGGTGCCGACGGCGATGACCCGCTCGGCCTCGAGGCATGCGGCCATGGTCTCGGCCGGCACCGAGTAACGCTCGGAGTGGATCACGTGCTCTTCGGCGGTGGGCGCGGTGACGGGGCGGAAGGTGTCGAGGCCGATGGCCAGGTCCAGCCGGACCAGCCTGGCCCCGGCCCTGCCGACGGCCTCGAACAGCTCCGGGGTGAAGTGCAGGCCTGCGGTGGGCGCGGCGGCTGATCGGTTCCCCATCCCGCGGTCGGTGGCATACACCGTCTGGTAGCGCTCGGGGTCGGTCGGAGGACCGTGGAGGTAGGGCGGCAGCGGCATGCGTCCACTTCGTTCGACCACACCCGGGTCGATGAGGCGGACCAGCCGCCGGCCGTCGTCCGGCGCGCCCAGGACCGGCCCCACTTCGATGACCGGGGGTCCGCCGGTCGGCTCCGAGAGCAGGGTGTGCTCGGGCAACCGGCGCCCCGGCCGGACCATCGCCTCCCAGAGCGACGGCCCGGTGTCGACCGGTTCCAAGCAGGAGCACCTCGGCGCTCCCCCCGCTGGCCTTGACCAGGTTCAACCGACCGGCCAGGACCGTCGTGTCGTTGACCACCACCACGTCGCCCGGCCGGACCAGGTCGGGGAGATCCGAGACCCGTGCGTGCCGGGCAGCCGGGTTACCGTCCACGCCGGGCGCCACCAGGAGGCGGGCCGAGCTGCGTGGCTCAGCTGGCCGCTGGGCGATGGCCGCCTCCGGGAGTTCGTAGCCGTAGGCGTCCATCGGCGTCCCTTCGGGCACCGGATCCGACGGGCACCGGGGATCCCGGTCGGGCTCCGGCATGGGCTCCATGGTGGCAGACCGCGCCGGTCCCCCTGTTGCACCGCCCCGGAGCCGGCCGAGCAGGAGCGGGCGACCGGCTCAGAGCAGCGTCGGCTCGACCGGCGGCAGCCCGAGATGGGCCCACGCCCGCGGGGCGGCGACCCGTCCCCGGGCGGTGCGCAGTACCAAACCCTGTTGCAAGAGGTAGGGCTCATAGGCGTCCTCGATGGTGTCCGGCTCCTCACCGATGCACTGGGCCAGGGTGGTGAGGCCGACCGGCCGACCGGCGAAGCGGCGGCACAGGACATCGAGGATCGCACGGTCGACCTTGTCGAGGCCCAGTTCGTCCACGCCGAACAGCTCCAACCCGGTGACGGCGGCGGCCGAGTCCACCGACCCCTCGGCCCGCACCTCGACGTAGTCCCTCACCCGCCGAAGCAGCCGGTTGGCGATCCGGGGAGTGCCACGGGAGCGCTCTGCGATCCGCCGGGCGCCACCCGCGTCGACCGGAACCCCCAGGATCCCGGCGCTCCGGGTCACGATGGCCTGCAGCTCGTCCACGTCGTAGTGGTCGAGCCGTCCGACGAAGCCGAAACGGTCGCGCAGTGGGCCTGCGACCAGCCCGGTGCGGGTCGTGGCTCCCACCAGGGTGAACCGGGGCAGATCGAGGCGGATGCTCCGCGCCGTCGGCCCCTTGCCGATGAGGATGTCGAGCTTGAAGTCCTCCATGGCCGGGTAGAGGATCTCCTCTACCGCCCGGTGCAGGCGGTGGATCTCATCGATGAACAGCACGTCGCCGTCCTGCAGGTCGGTGAGCAACGCGGCCAGGTCCCCGGCCCGGACCAGCACCGGGCCGGCCGTGATCCGCAGGCCCACGCCCATCTCGGCGGCCACGATGCCGGCCAGCGAGGTCTTTCCAAGGCCCGGTGGACCGGCGAACAGGAGGTGGTCGACGGGTTGGGACCGCTTCAGGGCGGCCTCGATGACGATCTGGAGATGCTCGGTCAGCTGGCCCTGCCCGACGAACTCGGCGAGGGTCCGCGGTCGGAGGCCGGCGTCCTCCCGGTCCTCGGAGGGGGCGGCCGCGGGGTCGACAGGCCTCCCTCCACCGATCGGCTCCCCAGCCGCCCGCTCCCCGTCTGGCGGGACCCCGTCTGGCGGGACCCCGTCTGGCGGGCGCTCCCCCAGTACCTCCCGCCGGGCCTCCGGCGTCATCGGCTCCTGGCCAACTCGCGCAGTGCGGAACGGACCATGTCCTCCACCGACCCGCCGTCGTCAACCGTGTCCAGCACCCCCCGGATCTCGTCGGGCCCGTAGCCCAGCTCGACGAGGGCGGCCCGCACCTCGGCCCGGGCGGACCCGGGCGGCCCGCCAACGGGGACGGTCCCGCCCAGGGTGGGAAGGTCGAGCCTGGCCTTCAGCTCGAGGAGCAGCCGCGCCGCCGTCTTCTTCCCGACCCCCGGCACCACGCAAAGCATCTCGATGTCGTCCTCCAGGACCGCGGTGGAGAGTGCGGCCGGGGACATCGACGAGAGGATGGCCAGGGCCAACGACGGCCCGACCCCGTGCGCCCCGATCAGCGCCTCGAAGCAGCGCCGCTCGTCGGCGTGGGCGAACCCGAACAACACGATGGCGTCCTCCCGGACATGGGTGTGGACGTGGAGGACCGCCTCGGACCCGGTCCGTCCCAGATCGGCCGACAGTGAAGCGGGGACCGATACCCGGTACCCCACTCCGCCGACCTCTACGATCACCTCACCGGGTGCGGGCCGGTCGACCAGCACGCCCCGCAACGACCCGATCACGGTGGCCCGCCGTCGGCCACGGCGACGGCCTGGCGCAGCCGCTGACTGGTGAGGTGGCAGGCGGCGAGGGCCAGGGCGTCGGCCACGTCGGGCGGACGGGGAGGCTCGGGGAGACCGAGCACCGAGGCCACCATGCGCTGCACCTGCTCCTTGGTGGCGCTGCCGTATCCGACCAACGCCTGCTTGACCTCGTTCGACGTGTACTGGGCCACTTCGCAGCCCGATTCGGCCGCTGCCATCAGGGCCACGCCCGCGGCCTGGGCCGTGGCCATGGCGGTACGGGCGTTCACCTGGAAGAAGACCCGTTCCACGACCACCGCCCGGGGCTGGAACTCGGACACCAGCGCACGCAGCTCGTCCGCCAGGGTGCGGAGCCGGTCGGGCAGGGGCATCTCCGGCCCGGTCGAGATGACTCCGGCGGCCACCGCTCCGAGGGCGCCGTCCCGGCGGGTGACCACCCCGTACCCGCAGCGCGACAGTCCGGGGTCGACTCCGAGGACGAACATGCGTTCGACAGTACCCTGTCCTCACCCCGACCGGAGGGATGCCCTGGCCGTGGCGGGCGCGCAGGGCGGGCCGACCGACCGGGCAGCGCCGGACGCCCGGCCAGCGGATCTCAGCCCTCGAAGGCGGCCATCACCGCGTCCGGAATGTCGAAGTTGGCGTGGACGCTCTGCACGTCGTCGTGGTCGTCGAGCGCCTCGATGAGCCGCAGCACCCTCTTCGCCTCGGACTCGGACGACACCTCGACCATCGTGGTGGGAACCATCGAAAGCTCGGACGCCGCGGGCTCGAGGCCCGCCTCCTCCAGCGCGGTGCGAACCGCCATCAGCTCTGACGGAGCGCTGGTCACCACCCATCGCTCCCCTTCGTCGCTGAGGTCCTCCGCCCCGGCCTCCATGGCCACCTCCAGCACCCGTTCCTCGTCGACCGAGCGGGGGACGGCGATCACGCCCTTGCGCTCGAACTGCCAACTCACCGCACCCGGCTCGGCCATCGACCCGCCGTTCTTGTTGAAGAGATTGCGGATCTCCGCCCCGGTGCGATTGCGGTTGTCGGACAGACACTCGACGATCACCGCCACCCCCGCCGGCGCGTAGCCCTCATAGGAGATCGCCTCGTAGCGGACGCCCTCGAGCTCGCCCGAACCCCGCTTGACCGCCCGCTCGATGGTGTCGATCGGCACCGACGCGTCCCGGGCCTTGGCGTACATGGTGCGCAGGCTGGCGTTGGCCGCCATATCGCTGCCCCCCTCCCGGGCCGCCACCTCGACCTGACGGATGATCTTGGCGAACACCTTGGCCCGGGCGGAGTCCTGGGCACCCTTTCGGTACTTGGTGGTCGCCCATTTGGAGTGTCCAGACATCGCTTAGGGCCTCTCCCCTTTGGTCATCGCCACGAACAGGCGGTGGAGCCTCCGGTCGCCGGTCAGCTCCGGGTGGAACGAGGCGACCAGTACCCGACCCTGGCGACACACCACCGGCCGGTTCGGGGCGGACTGCCCGTCCGGTCCCGCCTCGGCCAGCGTAGCCAACACCTCGACTCCGGGGCCCACCTGCTCCACCACCGGAGCCCTGATGAACACGGCGTGGACGGGTCCATCGCCCACTTCGGGCACGTCGAGGTCGCACTCGAACGAAGCCGCCTGGGACCCGTACCCGTTGCGGCGGATGGTCAGGTCGATCGCCCCGAAACCCCGCTGGTCGTCCCGTCCGTCGAGGATCCGGCCGGCCAACAGGATCATGCCCGCGCACGTCCCGAAGACCGGGAGGCCGTCCCCGATGGCCCGGTCCAGCGGGTCGAACAGACCCGAGGACTGGAGCAGCATCGACAGCGTGGTGGACTCGCCGCCGGGGATGATCAGCCCGGCGAGCCCGGCGAGGTCGTCCCCCCCTCGGACCGTGCAGACCGCTTCGCCCAGCTCGGCCAGGGCCTCGACGTGCTCGCGGACGTCACCCTGGAGGGCCAGGACTCCGACGGTCATGGCCGACGACCCCGGCCCTGCGGGCCCGCACGACGGTCACCAACCACGCTCGGCCAGATGCACCCCGAGTGTCCCCATCTCCTGTCCGGCCATCGCCTCGCCCAGTCCGCTCGACACCTTGGCCAGCAGTCCGGCATCGGTGAAGTGGGCGGTGGCCTCGACGATGGCCCGGGCCATTTGCGGAGGGTTTCCACTCTTGAAGATCCCGGACCCGACGAACACCGCCTCGGCGCCGAGCTGCATGACCAGGGAGGCGTCGGCCGGCGTGGCGATGCCACCTGCGCAGAACAGGGGCACCGGGAGCCGGCCGGTGGCGGCGATCTCCCGTACCAGTCCGACCGGGGCGCCCAGGTCCTTGGCCCACCCGTACAGCTCGGCAGGGTCGGCCTGGGTCACCCGGCGGATGTCCCCCAGGATGGAGCGGAGATGGCGGACGGCCTCGACGATGTTGCCGGTGCCCGCCTCGCCCTTGGAGCGGATCATGGCTGCACCCTCGGAGATCCGGCGCAGGGCCTCTCCGAGGTTGGTGGCCCCGCACACGAACGGCACCTCGTAGTCCCACTTGTCGATGTGGTGGGCCTCGTCGGCCGGAGTCAGCACCTCGCTCTCGTCGATGTAGTCGACGCCCAGGGCCGCAAGCAACTGGGCTTCGGCGAAGTGCCCGATTCGGGCCTTGGCCATGACCGGAACGGTCACCGCCGCCCTGATCCCCTCGATCAACGCCGGATCGCTCATCCGGGCGACGCCGCCGTCACGCCGGATGTCGGCGGGCACCCGCTCGAGGGCCATCACCGCCACCGCACCGGCGTCCTCGGCCACCTTGGCCTGCCCGGCGTCGACCACGTCCATGATGACGCCGCCCCGCAGCATCTCGGCCAGGCCGCGCTTCACGGTGAACGTGCCGGTTGGCCGCTCGCTGCCAGCGGGGGTGGACGCGGACTCGGGGTCAGCCATCCGCCCATTCTACCCCTGGTCACCGGGCAATCGGCCCGGCGTCCGCCCTGGGCCGGCAGGGCCGCGGCCGGCAGGGCCGCTCAGCCGATCGACATCGGCTGGTGAACGCCTCCCACCCCCGGCGCCGGACAAAGCCGTCGGAGGTCCCCCGCCTGGAGGTGGGAGTTCTGTGGGGATGAGCGGAGCGCTCTCACGACAGGATCGGCAGGCTGCCGGCCGATTCGGTTCGAGAGCAGAGCGAGCGGCATGAAGCCCCTGTGATCGGACTGCGCGGGATGTGGAGGTCACCTGTCCGAGATCCCTCCGAATCGGCCGGTGAGGACGGTGTCGAAGTGCCGTCGAAGCGGCGCCGCCGGCGCGCCGCCGGGAATCTTGACGCCGGCCCCATCGGCGATCGCAACGGGGCCGACGTGTTGTTCACGGTGTGAGAGGCTTCTCCGATGACCCGGCCGGCGTCGATCTCGCCTGTGACCGTACCCGTCGCCCGCCGCGGTGACGACTGATGGCCCCGACCCAACGTCACCGGTGGCTCACACTCCCGGACAACCGTAAGGGTCGCCGAAACGCCGCGCTGGTCGATTTCGCGCTCGACCAGGCCCGGGCCGACTTCGCCGGACGACATCCCGGTGTCCGGTTCGCTCCGGTGGTGGCGCTCATCGCCGCCTACGAGGAGGAGGCCAACATCGGCGACGTCCTGGCCGCCGTGCCTGCCGCCTCATGCGGTCTCGAGGTGTCCACCCTGGTGATCGTCGACGGTGGGACGGACGGCACCGCCCGCTTGGCCATCGACGCCGGGGTGTTCACCTGTGTCATGCCGGTCAACCTCGGCCATGGCGTCGCCCTCCGCCTCGGATACGAGCTCGCCTCGGCCCACGGTGCCCGCTACGTTGTCACCCTCGACGCCGACGGCCAGAACGACCCCCTGGAGATGGGCGCCCTGCTCCAGCCGTTGCTCGACGGCACGTCCGACTTCGTGATCGCCTCGCGCCGTCTCGGAACGGACGGGACCACCGACCGGTTCCGGCGCGCCGGGGTTCAGTTCTACGCCTGGGTCCTCAATACCATCGCCCACCAGCGCCTGACCGACTCGTCCAACGGATTCCGGGCGTTCCGGATCGAGGTGCTCGACGACATCGTCCCGTTCTTGGCGCAGGACCAGTACCAGACGGCTGAGGTCGTGATCGTCGCGTCGAACCGGGGCTGGCGGATCACCCAGGTGCCGGCCCAGTGGTATCCCCGGGCGTCGGGGACGTCGAAGAAGGGCGGGAACATCGTCTTCGGGTTCGCGTACGCAAAGGTCATCGCCACCACCTGGGCCCGGGTTGCCCGAGCGTCGCGCCACGCGATGGGATCACCCGGTGGATCCTCCTAGTCGGGAAGTCCCAGTCGAGTCATGCCGGCAATCGGGATCTGAGCGGCCAGCGGTGCGCCGACAGCGAGAGCAAGCACCCGTCCGCTGCCAGCCCAGAAGGTCTCGCTCCATCCGGGCGTGCTTCCGGCGCCCGGAGCAAGGACTGAGGCGCCCGGGAGGATCAGATGCGTTTCAGGCGTCAGGCAGTTCAGCAGGTGAGGGCGGATCCAAACACTGGTGGGCAGGGCCGTTCCCGACCCGGGTCAGGCTCTGACGATGTACCTGCCCGGCATCGGCTCGGCGAGGGCAGCCCGCCATTCGGGCGCGCCGAAGGCATCGGAGAAGTGCTGCGTTTCGTGCCGCACATACGGGAGAGCGAACTCCATGATGCTCACGGGATAGGTGGGCACCCCGTCGTACGTGATGACGCACTCGCTTACCCACAGGTCTCCGCCGCCGACGATCCGCAGGACGGTGAAGTGCCGACTGGCAGGGTGCCCGCCCCGTTGAGCCGAGATCGTTGCGCGGCCTCGGAATCGTTCACCTGACTGGGGATAGTCCAGGACCGCGTCCGCACCGTAGATGGCGTGTTCGGCTTCGCTATCCCCGCGTTCCGATGCCCGCCAGTGTTCCTCGAGCGCCGCCCTCGTCCGGGCATCAGAACCCATCGCTTCAGAATCCATCGCTTCGTCCCTTCTGCAGGCGGCGGAGCAATCCGAGACCCGGAATTCTACAAGGCTCAGGTCGCCGGCAGCAGCCGGCGGCGAAGGGACCCGATCATGCACTCGTCGAGGGCCGGACCTCCCACCGTCGGGGCCGATCGCGTTGGGGCCGCCAGTGGGCCATCTGGAGCATCCCGTACCAATTGGGTATCCCGACCGACCCGGTTCCCGATGATCCGCCCGATTCGACTACTTGGCCGGATGGCTCCCCGAACCCGGAGCGCCCCGCCGATCAGAACGATACGTCAACCGTCAAACCGACCATCCGATCCGATGGCGAGACGGTCTTCCCGATTGCGTGGGTCACCGAAGCCAACGATTGCGGATTGGCCTGCAGGTCGACGAGGAAGTCGGTCTCGCCCGACTCGGTCACCGGCACCGGCTCGATCTCGGCCACCCTGGCTTCGACGGACGAGCCGCTGTAGGCCGGGAGGGTGGCTCTGGCCTGTTGGCCGACATGCAACTGGCTGATCTCCGTCTCGGGAACCTGAACCACGATCTTGGTCGGCAACGAATCCAGCGAGATCAAGGACGCCTGGGTCGGCAGGGTGGATTGCTGGTTCTGTGGCCCCTGGGGAAAGATCTGGATCCCGGTCGAACTCGGCTGCGAAACCGACGAAGGCGTGGTCGGGAGGCGGACACCTGAACTGGTGGCCACTTCACCAACCGTTCCGTTGATCGAGGAGACGACGCCGGCGAACGGCGCCCTCACCACCGACTGGGAGATCGTACTCTTGTCCGCGGCGATGTTCGCCTGATCCTGTTGGACCGAGGCCTCGGTCGTTGCGATCTGCGCAGGGCTGGCAGGCGAATTGGCAACGGCCAACGCGGCCTCCGCCGAAGCGACGGCGGCATTCGCCTGGTTGACGCCCGACTGGGCCGCGGCGATCTGCGAACTCTGGTTGGCCACTGCCTGCTGATAGGCACTTTGCGCCGTCGAAAGGCTCTCCTGGTCGACCTGCACCTGGTGCTGGTCCGTCGGTTGGATCTGCGAATCTGCGCTCAGAACGTTCTGGGCTGCCTGCACCTGAGCGAGCGCACCGGCAACGGACGCGGCGGTCGTGGCCGAGGTCTGAGCCAGACTCGTCTGGGCGGAGGCCAGATCCGTCTGGGCGGAGGCAACCTGAGCCGTCAGCGAAGGCAACTGCACGTTGCCGGTCCCTTGCTGCTGTTGGCTGAGGGTTTCCTGGTCGGCTGTCAACTTCGACTGGTCGGCCGACAGTTTGGCGACGGTGGCAGATGCATCCTCGGTGGCCAGCACCTGTCCGGCCTGAACCGTCTGTCCCACCGATACCGGAATGGCCGTGATCGTCCCGGTCTCGGACATGTTCAACTGTGCCGCCGACGTCGGTTCAATCTCACCCGTGGCCACCAGGGGCCCGGCCAGTACCAAATCGTTCACCGCCAGGCCGAGGAGGGCGGCCGCCCCGATCACCACGGCTCCGACGAGAGCCGCCCGTCGACGGTGGCGTCGGGTCAGCTCAGGACCCGGAGGCGCGGGCCGAGGGAGCTGGTCGGAAGGGATCTCGGCCAAATTCGCGGCACCTGCCACCGGAACCAGATCTCGCCCCCGGCCGACCTCGACCATGGTCCCGGCCTGGGTGGCCGCTGCCTGGGTGCCCGTTGCCGGGGTGCCCGTTGCCTGGGTGCCCGTTGCCTGGGTGTCCGTTGCCTGACCGGACTCTTGGGCGATGAGATCATTCAGGCGGGTCACGGCAGGAAGACCGGACGCCATCACCGCC
The DNA here is from genome assembly GCA_963806285.1 of uncultured Acidimicrobiales bacterium. Classification (GTDB taxonomy): domain Bacteria; phylum Actinomycetota; class Acidimicrobiia; order Acidimicrobiales; family RAAP-2; genus Bog-756. The sequence continues at coordinate 65,306 of CAWDXJ010000010.1, read as the reverse complement.
AGCATCGGGTCGGGCCTCCCGTCCAGTTGGGTCTCGAACCACTCATCGAGGTAGGTGCACAGGCTCTCGGCGTACTCGGGATAGAGCCCGACGACGTTTACCTGCTCGTTCGGATCATCGACGAGGTTGTAGAGCTCGACCCCGTCCCGACCGTAGATCGTGGGTTGAAGGTGCTTGATCAACTTCCAATTGGTGGACCGCACCGCCCTGGCGGCCTGCCATGTGGATTCACTCAACATCACGAGGTCGCGATGCTCGGTTGTCTCACCTCGCATCAGCGGCATCAGCGAACGACCATCGAGACCCTTGGTCCCAGGAATTTCGAGGACTTCGCCCACGGTGGGAAGCACATCGACGAGCTCCACCAGGGCTGACGACTCGGTCACCGGGATCCGGCCGGGAGCCCAGAAGATCAACGGCACGTGCGCCACGGAGTCATACAGTCCGGCGTGGTCGAACCAGGAGTCGTGCTCGGTCATGTTCTCACCGTGATCGCCGAAGAGCACGACCATCGTGTTGTCGAGCAGACCCTCGTCTCCCAGGTGGTCGAACAGCCGGCCGATCTCGAAGTCGAGGTAGGCGACCTCCGCATCGTAGAGATCGGCGATGTAGTCGAGATTGGGGATGTCGCCGAGGAAGTCGTACGAGTTCTTTTTGAAGAGGGGGTAGCTGGGTCGACTCTTCAGCAGGGAGGTGACCTCGGGGTCGATCCGACCTGCCGACTCAGCGGTGAAGCGCTCCTTGAACGGAGACGGAGGCATGTAGGGGATATGGGCATCCCAGAAGTGGAGGAACAAGAAGAAGTCCCGATCCGCCTTCTGGGTGATCCACTGGAAAGCGATCTCGTTGATCTGTGATCCGGGGGAACGGGAGCGTCCGGGCGGCGGCATGTAGTCCTGGTAGCCACGCTTGAACCAACCCTTCATCGCAAAGAGGTGGTCGACGGCACCCGTGGCGTATCCGCCCTTCCTCATCCGCGTCGGCAGCCAGAACGTGTCGCCTTCGAGCAGAGCATCCGGATGGAAATGGGAGACGATGCCCGTGTTCACGCCGTACTGCCCGGTGAACATCGCCGTGTGCGAGGGCTGGGTCGGGATGTCGGAGGAGAAGGCCTTGGAGAACAGTGCCCCTTCCGAGGCGATACGGTCGAGGTTGGGCGTGAGCCCCCGGGAGTTGCCGAGAGCGCCCAACCGGTCGGCGCGAAGCGTGTCCAGCGAGCAGAATATGAGGTTCACTGCCCACGCTCCCCGGAGTGCCCCTGAATCCGCCCAGATCCGTCGCTCGTCCCGACCACCACAACCACCCTGGCCCCTTACTGTTTAACCCGACCCTTAAACTTACAGGTGTACTCGTAGATATCCCAAGACTGGCGCCATCCTACTTCGGATCACCCGACGGCAGTCAAGTCCCTATTTCATCGATCTGGGCCGGTGCCTTCGGCGGTCCCTGACCGCTCGTCCACGGACCGGACACCGCGGGCGCCGCTGGCCATAGCCGTGGAACCGGTGCCCATCTGCTCTTCCTACGAGCAACCCCGCCAGGATGAGAGGACTCAAATCGAGGCCCTAGCGGTCGGCCATTGGTCTCCCCTCCGCCTGATGGGTTCGACCGGGAGCCGAATCATCCGGGTCAAATCGAGGGTCGAGGTCCACTCCGGCAATGGCCCGGTGGGCGACGGAGGGCAAAGGGCGGTTGCGTGGTGGCGGAGAACACGGCCATCCACGACCACAACCGAATCATCGGATATCTGTCGGTGCGCGCTCTAGTTCGCGCCGAGGCTCGACGCCAGCGATTGGAGAAAGCTCACGGCAACTTGCGGTTGAGCGGTGCCGCACTGCGGGCATTGGGGTGTTCCGGCGGGCATGTTGAGCCAGAACCCCGAGACCTGGCCCCGGATCGCTTGGACGGCATCGAGGATCTGTCCCGAAGTCACCGGCCGTCCATCCGGATTCGGTCCGATGCCGGCCATGATGACCGCATTGGGGTTGGCAGCTCTCGCCTGGCCGACGGCCTGGGTCACGAAGCTGGTGAACTGAGGAGTTCCCTCGGCCTGTTGGGATTGGATATCGAACACGTCCGACGATCGGGAATCGGCACCCATACCCTCCGCCAGATAGTTGGCGTACTTGTCGTTCGAACTGCTCGACGCCGGACTGAGATTCGCCAGGTTCACCGCCGGAGTGAAGATCAGTAGGAGGTGGTACTGGTGGGCCAAGGCTTCGGCCTGGGCCGCGTACTGGGCCGGACTGTTCTGTTCGTTGACAGGAGTGAACGACCAGGCCTCGCTGTCGTACATCACCGCCGTCACCCCCTGCATCAGCTGTCCGGCCGAAATCGTCGCCTGCATGGTGGCGAAGCTGGTGAATCGCTCGACGCGGACGGCGCTCGGGAGTCCCGCATCGATCCTGGCCTCACCGGGGTGGACGATGAGGTAGGTCTTCGGACTGTCGAAGAAGTAGCTGACAAGGGTCGGTGAAAGACCTGCGTTCTCCATGTCTGCGATGGCCCAGTCACCCACGATCCATGCCGGATCCCCGGTCGCTCCGCCGGCCCCCGGGGTGTAGGCGGCCGGAGCCGGGGTGACCGCAGTGGAGGTCGGCGGCGAGGAGTGGGGCCGGGAGGAGGTCCGCGGTGGTGCGCCATGGGAGGACGCAGAAACGCCACAGCCGGTGAGTAGAGACGAAATCACGGCCACCCCGGCTGCCACCGCGGCACACCCGGAGCCGAGTCGTCGAGATCATGACGCGACCATACCAGCGGAGGTTCTGAGGGAGGGGCCAGAGGTCTCCGACGCTCTCGTGGTCGCGGGCGTGCGGATGGGCACCAGGGCCCACAGGACATGCGGACACGTCACTGATCACCCGTGGTCCCGGCGGATGGCGTCGGCCCGCACTGTCCGCATCAAGCGCCCGTATCATCCATGGTCGCCTCACTCGGACGCCCGAGGCCCAGACGACCATCGGAGTGCCGTCAGGGATGGGCTCTACGCCGCCCTGCGCGGGAATTGCGTTGATGGGCATTCGCTGCTGGCATCCTCTGCGTCCGTCTGACCCGCCCCGACCACCGACGACGGCACCGCGTGGGGCCACCGACCCGGGACCGGTCTCGCCCGGCCCCCTATTGAACCCAAATCCGATGCCCGATTTTGATACAATGTGACGGAGAACCACGCGCAAATGGCGTGGACCCCGAAGACCACTATCGGCGTTATAAGGACCACGCAGAGTGTTCTTTGTGGCCGCAAGCGCCTTCCTCGCCTACGTTTGCACGGTGGATCGGAATATAGGCCAAGGGAGGCAGTTGTGAGGGGCAGACGACGGACCGGATCCTCCCGGCTGCTGGGCACGAACGGAAAGCAGGCTGTCCTTCTTTTCCTGTGCATCGCGGCGGCGACCGTTGGCCTTGCGGCGTCGGCGCCGTCGGCTGGATCGGCGGTGAACACGGCCAGTGGGTCCCCAGCCGGCTCGGTGTATGCGTGGTTCGATGACGACGCTGGCCAGCTCGGCATCGGTATCGTCGGGCCTCAGTACTCCACCCTGGTCCCCGTCGCCACCAAGATGCCGGCCGGTGTCTCGAGTGTGGCCGTGGCCTCCGGCCAGAGTCACAGCCTGGCGGTCACCTCGACCGGTGGGGTGTACGCCTGGGGGTTCAACGGATCCGGGCAGCTCGGAAACGGGGGAACAGCAAATCAATCAGTCCCGGTCAAGGTCGCCGTCCCGTCCGGGGTGAAGGTCACCGCCGTCGCCGCCGGATGGGACCAGAGCCTCGCGCTCACCTCGACGGGAGCGGTCCTTGCCTGGGGACTCAACAGTCACGGTGAGTTGGGGAACGGATCGCTGAAGAACAGTCGGGTCCCGGTAGCGGTCATGCTCCCGGCCGGGGTCAAGGTGGTGGCGATCGCCGCGGGTCAGTACCACAGCCTCGCGGTGTCCTCGACCGGAACGGTGTACGCCTGGGGTGACAACCTCTACGGCCAGCTGGGCGACGGGACCACGGCGAACAGCAGTGTGCCCGTCCAAGTTTCGCTTCCCGTCGGCGCCCTTGCCACCGCGGTCGGTGCCGGGGACAACCACAGCCTGGTGGTGACCTCGACCGGCAGGGTCTACGCCTGGGGGAGGAACGACTTCGGCCAGCTGGGCGACGGCTCGACCATCCAGCGCGATGCGCCGGTCGCGGTGCGGCTGCCTGGCGGAGTGGTGGCGACCAAGGTGGTGGCGGGTGGGGTCTCCCCGACGGCGACACATCCGGAATCGGACTACAGCGTGGCGTTGACGGCCGCCGGAAGGGTCTACGCCTGGGGGGGGAACACCCACGGACAACTCGGTAACGGGTCGAAGACGGGCAGCGGACTTCCGGTGCTCACGCAACTGCCTCCCGGCATCACGGCCGTCGCAGTTGGAGCGGCCTCCAACTGGGCCCGTCTCCTCGCCTCCGACGGTCAGATCTACATCTGGGGCAAGCAGGGCTTTCTGACGCCGACCCTGACCAAGCTGCCGGCGGGACTGCTGGCCACTGGCATCAGCACCGGAGCCGACGGGGAGCAGATGCTGGCCATCCTCTCCTGACCCCCGGTGGGCCCGGCGGTCAGCCCAGCCTTTCCTCTCCTGCAAATGGCGGCCGGTGGGACGGCGGCCTCCGACGCCGATGACGGGCACCGGATTCCGTGCCGGAGCGCAGGCGATGGTGACGGCATTCGGCTGTGCGGCGGTGAGTCGGATCACCAGACGGTCCCGGTGGGCCGAACGTACAATGGGCCCTACTGGGCGAGACGGGTGGCCCCGGGCCGGGCGGGAGGTTCGGAGCGGCGGCGTCGAGACACGAAGGCACCATGAGGCTGATCTACTTCGATATCGACACCCTGCGGGCGGACCACCTCGGCTGCTACGGGTACCACAGGCCCACCAGCCCCACCATCGACGCCCTGGCGGCCGAGGGCATCCGGTTCGAGAACGTTCACGCCTCGGACACCCCGTGCCTGCCTTCCCGTTCGGCGCTGTCGTCAGGACAGTTCGGGATCCGGAACGGCTCCATCAATCACGGCGGCTCCGCCACCGATCCCTTCCCCGAAGGCCCGAACCGCAAGTTCCAAACGGCGCTGGCCCGCACCAGTTGGATGAGCTCGCTGCGGGCCCAGGGGGTGTGGACCGCGTCCATCAGCACCTTCGCCGAACGGCACTCGGCCTACCACTTCGAGGCAGGGTTCAACGAGTGCTTCAACCTGGGGACCCGGGGCCTCGAGACTGCGGGGCAGGTGGCGGCGGTGGCTCGAGACTGGTTGGCCCGCAATGCCCGACGTCCGGACTGGTTCCTCCACGTCCATCTGTGGGACCCCCACACCCCGTACCGGACGCCGGCGGCCTTCGAGGTCCCGTTCGGCGACGATGCAGTCCCACCATGGCTCACCGAGGACGTCCGGGCCGCCCACTGGCAGCTCCCCGGCCCGCACTCGGCACAGGAGGTCGCCGGCTTCGGCCCCCGCGCCGTGTGGGACGAGTGGATCCGCCAGCCCCAGCAGGCGGCCACCATGGACGACGTCCGGCGGATCTACGAGGGGTACGACACCGGGGTGCGGTACGCCGACCACCACGTGGGCCAGGTTCTCGCCCTCCTCGACGAGATGCACCTGCTGGAGGAGACGGCGGTGATGGTCTCCTCCGACCACGGGGAGAACCTCGGCGAGCTCGGCGTCTACTGCGACCACCAGACCGCCGACCAGTGCACCACCCGGCTGCCCATGATCCTGCGGTGGCCGGGCCTCGACGCCTCGAAACTGCCTGCCCAGGACGGGCTCCACTACCAGATCGACGTGATGGCTACGGTGCTGGAGCTGAGCGGAGCCTCCGTGCCCGAGGGATGGGACGGCCAGTCCTTCGCCCCGGCATTGACGTCGGGCGCTCCGAGCGGGCGTGAGCATCTGGTGCTCTCGCACGCCGCCTGGACGGCCCAACGGTCGGTCCGCTTCGGGAACTGGCTGTGCACGGAGACCTACTGGGACGCCTTCCACGGCTATCCGAACGTGATGCTGTTCGACCTGGCCGACGATCCCCACGAGCAGCACGACCTGGCCCCCGACCTCCCCGATGTGGTCCGGCACGCCCTCGGTGTGCTCCACGAGTGGAAGGAGGATGCCATGGGCCGGTCGTCGTACGGCGTCGACCCCATGTGGTCGGTCCTCCACGAGGGTGGTCCCTGGCACTCGAGGGTGGACGTGGAGTGGTATCTCGAACGGCTGCGCACCACCGGTCGGGGGGCGTGGGCCGACCATTTCGAGGCCAGGAGACCGGCGGGCGGGGCACCACCCGATCCGACCGACCTCGATCCGACGATGTGAGCGGGTCGGTCGGCAGGGTGCGGCGTGCCGCTGGGTTCTAGTCGGCCATGCCCACCACCGGCTTGTTGAGGGCGATCGCCCCGGTGGAGCCGTAGAAGACGGCGTCACCGAAGGAGAAGATGCCCCCGTCGGAGGCGACCAGCCAGTAGCCGCCCCCGTCCGGGGTGGCGGCCATGCCCACCACCGGCTTGTTGAGGGCGATCGCCCCGGTGGAGCCGTAGAAGGCGGCGTCACCGAAGGAGAAGATGCCCCCGTCGGAGGCGACCAGCCAGTAGCCGCCCCCGTCCGGGGTGGCGGCCATGCCCACCACCGGCTTGTTGAGGGCGATCGCCCCGGTGGAGCCGTGGAAGGCGGCGTCACCGAAGGAGAAGATGCCCCCGTCGGAGGCGACCAGCCAGTAGCCGCCCCCGTCCGGGGTGGCGGCCATGCCCACCACCGGCTTGTTGAGGGCGATCGCCCCGGTGGAGCCGTGGAAGGCGGCGTCACCGAAGGAGAAGATGCCCCCGTCGGAGGCGACCAGCCAGTAGCCGCCCCCGTCCGGGGTGGCGGCCATGCCCACCACCGGCTTGTTGAGGGCGATCGCCCCGGTGGAGCCGTAGAAGGCGGCGTCACCGAAGGAGAAGATGCCCCCGTCGGAGGCGACCAGCCAGTAGCCGCCCCCGTCCGGCGTGGCGGCCATGCCCACCACCGGCTTGTTGAGGGCGATCGCCCCGGTGGAGCCGTGGAAGGCGGCTCCCCCGAAGGAGAAGATGCCCCCGTCGGAGGCGACCAGCCAGTAGCCGGAAGGGTTGATGGCCGATTGGACGAGGGTCTGGTCAATGCCCGCACCCGGTGACCAGTCCCCCGCTGCCACGCACAACTGGCTGTCGACACACGACACCCCGGCCAGCTGGGCGAAGTCATTTCCACTAGGAGTGACCGCGGGGTTCACCGGAGGCTGGAGCGTCCAGGCCGTGCCGTTCCAACCCATTGCGTCGGTCACGTAGTTGGTGCTGTTGGTGTGGGCGCGACCGACGGCGACGCACAAGGTCGGGCTGACACACGAGACGCCGTAGAGGTGATTGTTGGTGGTGCGGGGCATGCTCGGGGTGGACGGGATCGACCAGGTGGAACCGTCAAACTGCTCGACCAGAGGCGCGTCGTAACCGGTGGTCTGCCTGAATCCGACGGCGGAGCAGAAGGAAGTGCCCACACAGGAGACCGACTGGAGCGCGGCGCTCTCGGTCGGTGAGGGGCTCGGACTCGCAGCCAGCGTCCACGAGGTGCCGTCCCACTGCTCGACCAGGGGCTGCGTCGTCGTTAGGTAGCTGCCGGAAAAACCTGCGGCCACACAGAACGATGCGTTCACACAGCTCACGCCGTTCAGGACGTTCCCGCCCGTTGACGGGCTGGGATCGATCGCCGCCCAGGTCGAGCCGTTGAAGCTCCAGGCGAAGGCCTGGTTGGGAGTCCCCCAGTCAGCCCCGACGGCGACACACGAGGTCGTGCTGGCGCAGCTCACCCCGTTGAAAGCCGCAGTTCCGTGGGAGGTGGGGGTGGACGCGGTCCACGAAGGACCGCCGGTCCACTGCTCGACCAGCGGCACCTGGTCGTTGGGAAGATTGTCCACGCCGTCATAGCCCACGGCGATGCAGAACGAGGTGGTGACGCACGAGACGCTCTGCAACTTGTTCGCAGGCGCGGGACTGGCACTCGGGACAACCGACCAGGACGTCCCGTTCCACTCCTGGATCAGGGTATGGGCATTCGTGGGCGAGTCGGCACCGATCGCCATGCAGAACGTGGAGGAGACACACGAGACGCCGTCGAGATAGTTGTCGGTCGTCACGTTGGGAGACGGGACAACAGACCATCTGCCCGGTACCACGGTCCGTGGCGACGACGATCCGGTGGGGAGCGCCGACGCTCCTGTCGCGGCGAAGGCCAGGCCCGCCAAAGCCATGATCGAAACCACCAAGAGCCCCACAGTTCGCTTCAGCACAACATCCGCCTTTCCAGGCATCGGCCCCCTGCATCGTTACGTCCTGACGCTTTTGCCACCCGCTCATGGGGGGAATGGCGGCCCCATCCTATAGGTCAACCGGGTCGGAATCCCCCGGGAGGTCGACGGCGACCATCCGCCGGCCCGGTTGGGAACGGCGTGGATGACGTGCTCCACCGATCGCACTGTGACTTACGGCGGGTAACCCGACGGCCACGTTGCCAGTCCTCCCGTGCGGTCCGTCCCGTGGATCCGGATCTGCACCGGTCCGGAGCGCCGCCGAAGACCGGCCCTCCGGAGTGCGGCCACCGACCCCGAGCCTCCCCGTCACGCGGATTCCTATTGTTCCGAGCGACCCAATTGAGATAGTTTTGTGGGGAGGGCAGGCGTCGTTGTGAGTTCGGCTTCGCCATCTTCGGCCGTTCCGGAGGCCAATGGGGAGAGGCACGATGTGGCACAGAGTTGGTCCGAATCCGGAGTCGGCCGGGCCGGTGCCCGTCTCGACGCTGGAGGGATCGGTGCCACCGACCGCAGACGGTGAGTCCGACCACGGAGAGTGGTGCAGGACTCCGTGGTCGGCGAACCCAGGGGCCCCGGGATCGGGCCCCACCGGGACGGAAGGGACGGGTGGAGGGTCCTCCGCGACGAGGGAGCGCGACGTTGCAGACTAACCTCCTCGAGGGCCCCCTTCCCCTCATCGAACTGATCGTTGCCGCGGCATTCGGGCTGCTCCTGCTGCTCTTCCCCTTGTGGCGCCGGTATCCCGACGACCAGGGAGACGGTCATGCGCTCGTCCTCCTGCCACCGCCCAAGCTGCCTTCGCTCCGGCGCACGGTCGCCATGGTGAGCGTCTTCACCCTCTTCAACATCCTCTACCACTCGATCAGAGGGCCGCTCGCCCCAGACCATCTCTACGCGAGTGCCGTGCAGAGCTTGGCTGGATGGGTGGTTGCCGCCCCCGCCGAGACCCAGGGTTTCTTCCACAATTTCTCACTCGGACTTCGAATCCTTGTCGTGGGAACGATGCTGTCCTTGGCCGTGTGTGCGCGCGCGTCCGTGCTCCGCCGGCTGCTCATCGCCGTCCAGGTCCTCTGGTACGTGCTGGCAATCATGCTCTTCGACGCACTGCTCACCGTGTTCACCGTACTCACCAAGATCCCGGCGGCGCCGACCACTCTGGTGGGGAGTTTCCTGGCCATCGGACTCGGTTTCTTGGCCATGAGTCGCCTGCTCTTCGTGAACTTCGCCCTCCCCAAGCCGACGGAGGTGCCGTTCGCTCCACGACGCCGCCTGAGCGATGCCGCCACACTGATCGGGTGCAGCCTGGCCGGTATCGCGGTGAGCGCCGTCGTGACCCTGATCCTCTACCGCACCCAGAACCCGAAGTACTTCGTCCTCTTCGCCGTGGTCGCGCCACTGCCGTTCGCCTACCTCGCCTACATCGTGCGGAGCCTCCTCCTGTGGATGGTCGGCTCGGTGTCCTCGGAGCCGGAGCCCGAGGTCGGCGACGATCGACCGCTCATCGAGTTGATCATTCCCGCCTACAACGAGGAGAAGATCATCGCCGAGACCCTCGAGGCAATCGATGTTGCCGCCAGAAACTACGGCGGCCCGGTGAACGTGGTCCTGGCGAACGACGGCTCCACCGACTCCACATATGAAGTGGCCTCGGCGGCCATCGACGGTTTCCGTTTCGCCACCGGCAGGATCATCAACGTGAATCACGGTGGAAAGTCTGCAACCCTGAACTCGGCATTGGCGGAGACGACGGCCGACATCGTGATCCGTGTCGATGCCGACACGCTGATCGACGAATGGTCCTTGTACTACACCCCCCGCTGGTTTCGTGATCCCAGCATCGGGCTGGTCGAGGCGATGATGTGGCCGCGCTGGACACGCTCGCCGTTTCCCCGAATGCGGCTGTTCGAGGAGCTGAAGCAGTTCGGGGCCCAGCACCGGATCCTCCAGGGCGTCGACGGGGTCAACGTGGTGCCCGGTGTGTTCACAGCATTCCGCCGTCAGCCGGCGGTCGAGCTCGGGGGATTCACGGTTGGGATGAACGGGGAGGACGGCGACTTCACGTTCCGATTCAGTCGGCTCGGGTGGCGCACCAAACAGGACCCCAAGATCATCGTATTCGAGGACGTGCCCCCGACGTACATGGAGATCCGGGAGCAGCGAGTCAGGTGGGATCGAGCCACGATCCACAATCAGGCAAGACACGGCCCCTACAGGGCCGGGATCGCCACACCGAAGGTCTGGTTCACCTCATACCACCAGTTCTTCAGTCGCGCCTTCGCCCCCATTCGCCTGATGCTGCCGGTCTACCTGCTGATCACGTTTGCATTCGTTCCTTCCGATCGCACCACCGTCGCCTTCATTGCCGCCGCCTGGTTCGTGGGATCGATCGCCTTCATCATGATCGAGACCTTCCTGGTCACCGCCTATCGTTTCGAACGGCGTTGGCCGTGGCTGATTCTGTGGCCCTTCTGGCAGGTGTGCCTGATGATCTTCTCGACCGAGAGCTGGCTCAGCTTGCCGGGCCGACCCGTCGGAATCAACTCGCAGGGCGCCGGGGTGACGGAGGCCGTCGTCCACTGATCCTCGGGCGACCTCGTCCGTCAGGGCAGTGAGCGGGACCTCCGCTACGCGGTCTCCATCGGGCCGGCACCGTCTTCATCACTTCGGGCGCGGGCCCAGCACCAACTGCGGGTCCGTGGACGCGGTGCGACCTGGTGCCGCGACCGGCAACCTCTGCACTGCACTGCTCGGGTCTTGGTTGGCTGCCAGCGGGCCGTCCCGTCGAACCCAGGACTCCATCCGTCATGAGTGTGGTCATTGCCGGGTGCTGGGGTCTCTGACCGGCGAGCCGAATCGAATGATGTTTCCGTCGGGGTCGATGAGAACACCCTCGTGCTGTCCCCACTCGGTGTCTTCAGGGAAGCGGACATCGGCTCCGACGGAACTCCACGTCTGTGCCAACCCATCAGCGTCCTCGACCCAGAGATACGCAGAACTGGGACCGGCCCATGAATCGTCGGGCACCAGGCCGAGATGGATCTCAATGTCGTCACGAGTGACGAAGCCGTACCCGCCCCGGTCGTACTCCCGGATTGCGAAGCCGAGACGTCCATAGTGTTCAAGGGAGAGACCCATGTCGCGGACGGGGAACATCGGTGCGATTCGCTTGAATGTTCCCATCGGCCGACGGAGTGTAGCTGTATAGCGGCTTGAATCCCGAGCCCGTGACGGCAGAGGTCGGAGGGTCGCGTCCACCGCTTTGACCCCAGTTCGCCGCGGAATCTGGTCCTCTCTGCGGAGGAGGCCACGTGCGCCACGGACTACTTGTGCGAGAGATCACGAATGAAGAGGGCCATCACCCGGTGTGGATCGTCCCGGCGGTCGTGAGGGCCGCCGCTGGGGACATGGCGAAGAGCCCAGACGGTCCGGCTCTCTGCCCAGGCATGGACGAGTCCCAAAACCCACAGAGTGGCCTTCATCCCGCCCGACCGGATCCGGGCCGTGATCCGCTACTTCAACGACGACGGTTGCGACTCGCTCGTACCCGAGTACGCCGACGGCCGGTCTCCGACCTTCACCCTGCCCGAGCGCCGGGAGGTCAAGGAGGGTCGAGCCGGATCGGCGTTCGGTTCCAGGCGCTGCGCTACCTCACCCGGGCCGGCACCGACCACCGGTCACACGAAGACCAGAACTCGATGATCCCTTGCTCCGACATCTGGTGCAACCGCAATGCTCAGGACAAAACACTGCGTAAGTCGGTAGAGCACGCCTACGTTTCTTGATGCGCCACTAGTAGACCGGTCTGCCGGATGCGCTGAACACGTGCAGGTTGTCGTCCAGCCCGGTCAGATAGACGTTGCCGTTGTTGGTCACCGGTGCCGAGGCGAACCCGAAACCGTCCGTGTTGTACTTCCATGTCTGGTCAATCCCGGTGATCCGCGTGGCCTCGGCGCTTCCGTTGGAGAGGGTCGCCACTGCGAAGTTGACCGAACCGGCCAGACCCACGATCGGCACGCTCCCCGACAGCGAGTTCTGGACCGCCCCGTTCACAGAGCTCAGGTAGTAGATGGTGCCGTCCTGGGAGCCCACTCCGATATTCGTCCCGAAGGTGACGTTGTTGGCGGTGATCGGACCCCCGGTCTTGAAGGTCCAGGCGAGGGCACCGGTCTTTCCGTTGAAGGAGTACTCGCTGCCATCCGTCGAGCCCACGAAGATCTTGTTGGCGAAGTACGTTGGTGCGGCGACCACCGCGCCGCCGGTCGCCGCCGACCACACCACGGTACCGGCGGCAGGTGTACTGCCGATGGCAAGGGCGGTGACATGCCCGCTGGCATCCCCGACCACCACCGTCTGGTGGACGGGATCCACTGCCGGCGAGGACTGCACCGCACCGCCAAGCGTGGTCGTCCAGATCACGGCACCGGTCTGCTCGTTCAGCGCGTAGAGCGCGCCGCTGTCGCATCCGATGTAGACGACGCCTCCGTACACCGCCGGGGATGATTCCATCTTTCCGGTGGTGGCGGTGGTCCAGATCGGTGCCCCTGTCGACTCGTTGACGGCGACAACCGAGTCGGCGTTGGTGCCGAAGATCACCATCGAGGAGTCGACAGCCGCGGAGGAGGAGATCCCGGCAGAATAGGTGTTCTGCCAGACAGGGGCGCCGTTGGCCACGTTGATGGCGAAGAAGTCGCCCGCGTCGTCACCGAAGAAGGCGGTTCCGCCGTCGATCGCCACGGTGGTGTGAATGGGTGACTTGGTCGGGAAGTTGTACGCCTGATTGAGGAAGAACCGACCCGAGGCGGCAACGTCGTTGTTCAGGGCCGAGTCGTTCACCTCGAAGTTCGACTTGGTGGGTCCATTGCCGAATTGGTCCCAATTGTTGGAGATGATCAGCGGTGCACTACCCGACTTTCCCGAAGACTGCCCGGTCGCGGTCACCGTCAAGGGGCCGAAGTTCAGGCCCACGGGGATCGTGACGGCAGTCGGTGCCAACAGACCGGTGGCACCGGCCACGATGGTGGTCAGCGTGGAGATCGGATTGGTCGGAAGGGTGATGGCGACGCTCTCCCCGGCCTTGTAGCCACCTCCACTGAGCGTGACCTGGGTCCCCGGGGCAGCCCGCACCGCGGAGATGGCGAGCGTGGGGGCAGTGAGGCTCGGCGCCAAAGTGAAGTCGATCCGGGCCGATGTCGCCTGCGACGCGCTGGCGCTGGTGTCGGCGACGTGACCGCTGTTGACCGCCGAGGCGCGGACCTCGATGACCGTACCCCGCGCAGGCATCGGAACCTTCAGGGACCAACCCGTCGTGGTCGCCCCCTTAGTTGCGAGGGTGGCCACATTGTTGAACGGACCGGGCTCCCACGCCTTATTGGTGGCGCTCCACCACTGCCCACTCTGGCCGTCCTCTTGGACCGTGACATCGACGCTGCTCACGCCGGTCGGATCGCTGGCCGTCCCGGAGATCACCAGCGGCTTGCTGTTGGGGTTCGGAACCGTCGCCCCCTGGGTTGGGCTGGAGACGGCCGTGGACGGAGGGCTGGTGTTGGAGCCACCGATGCTGAAGTCGTAGAGGAATCCATCGGCCGAGGTGACGTACACGTTGCCCGCCGAGTCGGCCGGCGAGGACGCGACGTAGTAGCGCGTCTGGTAGGAGTACAGGAGGGCACCGGTCGCCAACGACAGGACCATGAACCTCCCGTCGATGTCGGTTGCCAACACCACCTGGTGGCCGGCGGGGCCGGTGATCGCCGGAGCGCCCAGGATCTCGTCCGCCTTGGGGATGACCGACTGCCAGATCAGCGCCCCGGTGAGCGCGTTGACGTCGAACATCCCGGTGGTGGTCCCGAACACCAACTGGGTGCCGGTGAGCGCGGCCGTCGCCCGGGATCCGTTTCCGACCGGCGGGAACAGCCCCATCGCGTAGTTGTAGACCCATACCTGCGCACCGGTCGTCATATCGAGCGCATAGACGTTCCCGTCCTTGGATGGCACGTAGGCCATGCCGTCCTTGCCCCCGGCGGCGGTGCCGGGCAGGGCCACGGTCACTCCGGCGCCGATGTCCGCAGGGCCGTTGTTCGGGTTGTAGGTCTGGAACCGCCATACGAGGTGGCCCGTGACCGCGTCCAGGGCATAGACGGCGGCGTCAGGATCCGCCGAACCGAACAGCACGAGCGGCTCACCGGTGGCATCCACGCCGTAGGAGATCATGTCCCACAGCCCGCTGTTCAGCGTGTAGCCCGTGAACGACCAGTTGACGGCGCAGGTCCCCTCGTTGATCGAGTAGAGGGGGCCCGGGCTGGCCGTGTCGTTGGAACCCATGTAGACCGTCGGCGTCCCGCCCGGAGGTGTGACGACGATCGGGCTGGCCTCGGCCACCGAGAAGATCGGCGTCTGACAGAGTTGCGGCGCCGGTGGCCGCATTCAACTTGAAGAGCTCGGGAGCATAGGTGGAGGCGACCCAGATGTACGCCCCGTCGATCAGCGGTGTCGCACGGACCGCACTACCCAGGTTCACCGACCACACGGTGGCTCCCGTCGAGGCCACGAACGCGGAGAACCACCCGCCTTCGCTGCCCGCGTAGACGAGCGTCTTGCCGAGCGCCTGGTTGTACCCGACCACCGGCGAGGTGAGTGACTGGGCCTCCAGGTTCGCCATCCAGTGCACACCCAGCGTGCCGGCGTTGGTGTCGCTGATCGCCTTGTCGGTACTCACGCCGGTGAGCTGCGGATTCTGATGGGCCTCGGGCCAGGGCAGCGCCGTTGTAGCTGCCGCCAGTGGTGTCGGCGAGTTGGCCGCGCTCGCCGAACTCGCGCTCACTCCTCCCAATCCGACCAGGGCCGTGACAACGACCACCGTCATGGAAGCAAAGCACCGCCGACGATTAAACATGAATGCCCCTTCTCCTAATGCTCTGCGGCGAAGTTAACATTCGCAGAATCAGGTTGTCTACGGGGTTCTTCTTCCCGTCCGGCGATCTCCGATCCCGACCCACCGACCGACGGTCCGACGGGTCGGAGCACGCGATTGTGACCTGGGGCGCGTCCCGTTACGTGACGGTCTGCTCTCCCATAGTGACGGTCTCGGGTGCAGAGGGCTTGTGGGTTGAGAACCGCCCACAACCACTGACCGCGTCGCGAGACCACGTTGCGTCACAGGCCCTCTCCAACACCTCCAACGGGCACCGACATCGGGAATGTACGGGTCCGGAGCCGATCGTGATTGCCTCGGAGGACAAACACGACGAACCGGGGACCTTCGGGCAGGTCGGTGGGAGCTCCTCCCACGCCACCCCGGTTCGACGCGGAGCCCGTGTGTCGAGGGAAGGTCGGAGGCCGCCCCGTTCCCCCGTGAGGCTGCACTCGGCCCCCACGCGGGTGATCCACCCACCTGTTCCCCACCACGCTTCCGGTTCGGTCGTGGAGGTTCGGCGGGTGGACCACCTGTCGGAGGATCAGACCTGCAGGACGGCCTCAGCCTCGATCTGGATGTCCACCTTCTTGGCCACCACGAGTCCACCGGCCTCCATCACCGCACCGAAGGAGACGCCGAAATCATCGCGGTTGACGGCGGTCGACGCGCTGAACCCCACCCGGTGGTTGCCCATCGGATCGTTGACGACACCCTCGAGGATGGCGTCGAGGACCACGGGCCGGGTCACGCCGCGGATGGTCAGGTCGCCCTCGACCTTGAACTCGGTCGGCCCCTTGGGCTTGATGGCGGTGCTGACGAACGTCCAGGTCGGATGGTTCTCCACATCGAAGAAGTCGGCGGTCCTCAGGTGGTTGTCGCGGTTCTCGTCGCGAGTGTCCACGCTGCGTGCGTCGATGCTCACCGAGACCTTCGAGTCGGCGGGGTTCTCGGCGATCTCGATCGAGCCTTCGAACCTGCTGAAGCGGCCCCGTACCCGGGACACCGCCATGTGGCGTACGGCGAAGCCCAACTCGGTGTGCGAGCCGTCGATGGCGTAGTTCCCCACGGCCGGGTACTCCGCTCCGTCCACCTTCCTTGCTTTCACTGCGGTCTCTGTTGACATGGCTACTCCTGTTGGTTGGTCCCCGGGCCCGCTTCTCGCCCGAAGTTGTTTGTACAGACAACTATAGCACCATTATTTGCTTTCGCAACTACTTTCTTCCGATTCCGGTACACTGTCGGGATGGGACGACTTCCGGTCGAGGATGACGAGCGGCTCACCACCGTCGGCCTGCTGTTCGAGTCGGCCTCCGGGCTGCGCCGTCTGTTCCAGACCCGGCTCGAGGCCGAGCGGTCGCTGTCCAACCAGTCCTTCGAGGTCCTGATCCGCCTGGCCCGGTCCCCCGGCTCACAGCTGCGGATGAGCGAACTGGCGGCCCAGGCCTCCCTTACCCCGAGCGGGCTCACCCGCTCGGTGGACCGCCTCCAGGAACAGGGCCTGGTGGCCAGGCGGGTCTGCCCCGACGACCGACGCGGTGCGTTCGCCGTGCTGACCACCGAGGGTCGGGCCCTGATGGACCAGGCCATCCCGGACCATGTCGCCCATGTCGACGAGGTGCTGCGGGGCCTGTACACGGCCGAGGAGGAGGAGACGCTTTCCGTACTCCTTCGGAGGCTCCGTGACCATCTCTTCGGCGCCGACGCCGAGTGGGGCCTGACCGTGGAGGACGCCGACAGCTGCCCCGGGGCCCAGTAGCGAGCCACCCGGAGCGGGCGGGCCTCAGGCCGGCGGCCGACTCAATCGAGCGCCCAGGCGGCGGCGCGGACCCGGGTGTCGTCCAGGTTCCCCTCGACGGGCTCGTCTGCCGGTGCCCCGGCCATCGGGTCGATCCACAGCCAACGGGTGAGCGAGGCCAGCCGGCCCGTCCCGGGTGGCCAGGGTGGCGCGGAGTCCACGCCCTGTCGGCCATGGCATCCAGGGCGGAGGTGATGCCGGGGGGGTACCGCACCACGCCCGCCGCCCGCTGGTCCGCTGAGAACTCACGACCCCTTCCGACCATCGAGTGCACCCGGTCCGACGCCCGCTCACGTCCCAGGAAGGGCACCAGGGGGACGGCGGCAGCCACCGCGACGCCGGCCACCAGGGTGTCTCGGCGCTTGATGTGCACCAACTCGTGGGCCAGCACCCCTTCCAGCTCGACGAGGGAGAGCGACTGCTCGAGCCCTGAGGTCACCACCAGGAACGAGGTGCGCGGGTCCCGGCCGACGGCCATGGCGTTGGGAACCGGGCTGGTGACCACCCAGACGGCCGGGCGGGGAAGCCCCATGGTGGCACACAGCCCGTCCACCAGATTGTGGAGTCGCGGGTGCTCCCACTCGTCGCCCGGGGCAGCTCCCACCGACCGGAGGACCGCTCCGGGCGCCCGCAGCCACAGCCACACGAACCCCCCACGGCGCCGAGCACGAACACGGCCACGCCGACCACCGCCAGGCCCATGTGGCCAGCACCGCGCCCACGACGGCCCCGGCGATCACACCCGGAGCGAGTCCGATGGCCACCGCCCGTCGCCGGTTGACCCGGGCCGACTCCTCTTCGTTCCGCTCACCGCTGCGATCTGTCGGCGGCGTCGTCGGCGCCCCTCCGGCCGAGCCCGGGCGATCGGCGGCCAGGGCGGCACCTGCCTCCGGCGTCGGGCTCCCCTTGGGGCCGCCGTCACCGGGTCGACCCCGACCCGTGGGCCGGCTCCCCGCCGATCGGGCCCCCGATCGGCCGCCGCCGGCTCTGGGATTGCCGGAGGAGCCGCCCCGTCCCCGGTTGGTGCCCTTGCTGGTGCCCTTGCTGTTGGTGCCCTTGCTGTTGGTGCCCTTGCTGTTGGTGCCCTTGCCGTTGCCTGGTTTCCCGTTGCCCGCTCTGGTCCCTAGCTGCTTGCCCGCCTGGCCACCGGCCCGGTTGCGCTGGCCTTTCGCAGGCCCACCGCTGTCGCCCGTGGGCCGGGACGGGGCGCTGGCCTCGGAGCCGTGCGCCGACCGGCCCGGATCGGAGTCCTCTGGAGCGTCACCCATGGTCGCGGCAGTCTACGGCCGCTCAGCCCGGTGGCCCGACCACCGCTGACCGGTAGATGCCTTCGTACCATTCGGCCAGCCGGTCCATCGACCAGTGGGCGGCCCAGCCCTCTGCGGCGTCCAACCACCGGCGGCGGGATCCGTCGCCGCGCCGACCCTCCCGCCCGGCCGCGTCGGCGGCGACGGGCCCTGACCCGCACAGCACGCGACGACAGGGCCCCGACCCAGGGCCCGACTGTCTCCCGGCGGCACGAGCAGGGCGTGCCCACCGGCCGCTTCCCGGTAGCCGTCGATGTCAGCTGGCCACCACCACGGCCCGGGCCGCCATCGCCTCGAGCAGCACCATTCCGAAGGACTCCCCCCCGAGGGATGGGGCGCACACCAGGTCGGCGGCCACCAGCCGGCGGGTCTTCTCCTGGTCGGAGATTACCCCCAGCCAGTGGATGTCGGGCGATTCGGGGTGGGAGCGGCGCAGGGCGACCGGTCTGCGGACCCTCCCCGGCGATCCACAGCACCGGCCGGACGACCGTCCCCGGCGCACCATCGGTCTCCGCCGCCGCCGTGGCCAGGACCTCGAAGGACTCGAGCAGGACGCCGAGACCCTTGCGCACCTCGTGGCGTCCGACGAACAGGATCGCCGGCCGGCTCCGCCGGCCAGGGCTCGACTCCCGTGGAATGCATCGACCTCGACCCCGTTGAACCCGACCTCGTAGGTTCCGCCCAGGGCAGCCGCCGCGGTCGACTCGGCGGCGACTCGACACGGCGCAGCGGACGGCGAACCGACGGGCCAGTCGTCGTGGTCAGTGGACGCAGGGCGGTATAGATCGGGCTGGCGCCGCTGCGGTGGAAGGTCGCCACCATGCGGCGGGAGCACCGCGGGCGGCGAGCAGCCCGTAAGGGAGGCCCGGGGTGAACGGCTCGTGCACGTGGACCGCATCGAATCCGGCCGATGGATGGTGCGCAGGGCGGAGCGGGCGGCGGTGACCGAGACGGAGATGGGGGCGACGGAGCCGTTGCCCCGGACCGGGACCGAGCGGCCGGTGGCCACCACCTCGACACCTGTGGGGAGCCGGCCCGGGTCATCGACCGGCGCGAACACCGTCGTCCGGTGGCCCCGGGCCTCGAGGGCACGGGCCAGGCCCAGCACCTGGCCCTGGACCCCGCCCGGCCGCGACAGGCTGTACGGGCAGACCAGGGCGATCCGCCACGACGGTGGCGGCAAGGGAGCGGCTCTCTCCTCCAAGCGCTCAGTCCGCCGCGGACCGGCGTTCGCGCCGCCGGCTCCACTTGACGCCGTACATGGCGTCGTCCGCCCTGCTCAACAGCCGGGACGGGTCGGTGTCGGCGTTGTCGGCGAAGACCCCTCCCACCGAGGCCGGGGCGGTCAGGGTTCGGCCGTCGATCCGATAGGGCCGGCCCAACGCCGACGAGATGCGATCGGCGATGAGGAGCATCTCCTCCTCCCCGCTCTCGATGTCGCAGACCACCACGAACTCGTCCCCACCCAGGCGGGCCACCGTGTCGGATGGGCGCACCACGGCCGAGAGGCGACGGGCCACGGCGATGAGCATGTCGTCGCCCACATCGTGCCCGAGCGCGTCGTTGATCTCCTTGAACTCGTCGAGGTCGAGCAGGTACACGGCCACGCCCCGCCGGCCCGCGGCCTCGGCCGGCGCGAGGCCATCGGCGACGTCGTCCTGGTCAGCCGGTCGATGGCCTCCCGGAGCCGCTCGGCGAGCAGGGTCCGGTTGGCCAGCCCGGTCAGCGGATCGTGGAGGGCCAACTCGGCCAGGCGCTCCTCGTTCAACTTCTGCTCGGTGACGTCGTGCATGGCCACCACGGCACCCAGCATCCGGCCCCCATCGTCGACCAGCGCCTGCCCGTTGACGCTGACCTTCCGGCGCTCGCCGCCGGCCGACTCGAGGATGATCTGGACGTCGCGCGAGCTGCTCACCGGACATGGCCCGGATCAACGGGTTCTCCCGCTGGGGCATGGCCGATCCGTCCGGGCCGGAGGAGTCCCTGGTCGGTCGGGATCCGGCCGATCGGATCAGCGCCGTCCGAGAGCCCGTGGAGCCGCCGGGCCAGCCGGGTTGAACACGGTGATCCGACCCTCGCCATCGCAGGCGACGATGCCCTCCTCCAGGGTGTCGAGCAGCACCTGGAGGAACTGCCCTTGCCGGTGGAGCTCGGCGGTGGAGCGCCGGCGCCGCGGTGATGTCGGTGAACGACGCCACGGCACCGGTCACCGCTCCGCCGGCGGCGACCATCGGCTGGGCGTTGACCCGCATCCACATCGGCGGCCTCCCGGCCCGGCGCAGCCCGAGCACGACGCCCACCGACCGGCGTCCACCACGGAGGCTCACGGCGAGGGGGTGGTCGCGGGCCTCGACGGGATCGCCGTCGGCGTCGACGAGCTCGGTGCCGCCCGGCTCGGCCGCTGCCCAGGAGGTCCACGAGCCGCCTGCCGATCAATCGCACCCGTGGGGCCTCGAACATCACCTCGAAGGCTTCGTTGACCCGGAGGACGGCGCCCTCCGCATCCACCATCAACACCCCGTCGGCCAGCGATTCGATGATGGCCGACTGTCGGCGGTCACCGTCCCGGATGCGCTGCTCGAGGCGCTTCCGCTCGGTGATGTCCCTGATGTTGACCACGATCCCGCCGATGGGGTCGTCGAGATGGTTGGCCGCCACCGCGTCCAGGTCGATGGGCGTCCCGTCGGCCCGAGGGTGCGCATCTCGAGCGACACCGACAGTCGCCGGCGCGCCACCAGGTCGCTGAAGAGCGCACGCACCGGCCCGACACTGAACGAGTCGAACAACGAGAAGGCATCGCGCCCGATGGCGTCGCTGATGTCGTATCCGAGCAACCGCTCCGCTGACGCGCTCACGAACTTGATCCGGCCTTCGGCGCTGATCACGACGACCACATCGAACTCGTGCTCGGCCAAGGAGTGGAACCGGGGCCGGCGCACCGCCGCGACGGAGCCGGAACCGGGTGGGGCCATACCCGGCGGCGTGGCCGGCCGGATCCGGCGCACCGGCCCCGGGAGGACGGCGGGAGGGCCGAACCCCTCGAGCGCGGCCTCGGTGGGGAGCGGCCGGCTCTCGAATTTGGTCATGCCGCGTCCTCGGGCCGGTCGACCGGCCGGTCCGCCGGCCACAGCGGCTGGAAGAGGTGCCACTGATCGGGAGCCCGGCGGATCATCGCCTCGAACCGGGAGGCGATCTCCTGGGTGAGCCGGCTCACGTCGGATCGCAGGGAGCCGCTCCGGGTCGTGTCCAGGGGGGGATCGATCATGGCCCGGTGGTCCGCGCCCGGGCCGCTGTAGACGACGGCGGTGACCAGCATGGCGCCGGTCCGCAGTGCCAGGGTGGCCGGGCCCGGCGGGCATGGTCGTCTTCTCCCCGAAGAAATCGACGTCGACGCCGTTGCCGACCAGGTCGCGGTCGCTCAGCAGCCCGACCAGGCCGCCCGCCTTCAGGGTCGAGATGATCGAACTCCCCGAGGACGGGCCGAGGGGCACGATGGTCAGACCCATGCCGGCCCGCTGCTCCACCATGAACTCGAACAGCTCGGGCGGCTCGATCCGCTCGGCCACCGCGGTCATCGGCATCTCCTGGGTGGCCAGAAATGCCCCCCGAACTCCCAGCTCCCCACGTGCGGCAGTGCCATGATGACCCCTTTGCCGGCTGCCATCCCCTCCACCAGATGGTCGAAGCCCTGAACCAGCGTCCGCTGCTCCACTTCGATCGGCGACGTGCTCCCGAGCTGCGCGCCCTCGACCCAGTAGCGAGCGTAGGCCCGAAATGACCGCCGTGCCCAGTGCTCGAGGATCTCCTCGTCGCCGGCGCCGGCATCCAGGACCCGGCGCAGGTTGTTCATCACCATCTCACGGTGGCCGTGGCGGACCTTGAACAGGACATCGCCGACCAGATTGGCCACGCCCAGGGCGACCGGTTCGGGCAAGGCGGCCAGGCACCGGTTGAGGGTGGTGTAGGTCCGGAAGACGACGTGGTCCTTGTTCACGGTCCCTGCGGGTCGAGCCGGCGGCCGGAGGGATCAGGAGTGCCGGCGACCGGCCCGCTGCCGGATGCCCTGGCGGGCATGGCGGGCACGCCAGGTCCGGCCGGACCGGCTGGCCAACTCCCCCTGCCGACGGGCCCGCCACCGTGACGGTGAGGCGGACGGGTTCCGGCCACGGGCCCGGGCCGCGACACGGGTCCGCCGGTGCCTCAGCGGGCCGTCCACCAGGACGGGGGCCTCGGCCAGACGCCACACCTTCACGAATCGCCCGACGGCGGTGGCCGTGGTCAGGGCCAGCATGACCCACAGGACGGGAACCAGGAACAGCGGTCGAGATGAACCCGATCCCGAGGAGGATCATCCGCTCCGCCCGTTCCATCAGGCCGCCCTTGGCGGTGATGCCCAGGGACTCGGCCTTGGCCCGCTGGTAGGAGACCAGTGAGGTGGCTCCGAGGATTGCGAACGGCAGCAGGACCAGATGCCCGGGATGCGCGCCCACCAGGTACCAGGCCACACCGCCGAGGATGAGCCCGTCAGCCACCCGATCGGTCACCGAGTCGAAGAAGGCACCCCGCACCGAGGAGGTCCCCGACGCCTTGGCCACGGGCCCGTCCAACAGGTCATGGAGTCCGGTCAGGATCAGCAGGCCGATGGCCAGCGTGAAGTGCCCGGTGGCCACGGCTACGGCCGTGGCGGTGGCGGAGACCAAGCCGGTGGCGGTGAGCATGTCGGCGGTGACGCCGAACCGCTGCAGCTTGCGACCCACGGGACCGGTAGTCCGGTCGACCCCGTCGCGCCATCGCCCGTCAAACATCGAATCCCTCCAGAACGGTCACCAAACCCTACCAGCTGCTAGCTGGAGTTACCGCCACGACGGCCTCCGTCCGGGTCTGCGACCGCGGTGCCCGCCCATCGCCGGCGCCAGGCCCGGGAGCGACCCGCAGGGGCAGGGCCAATAGCTGGACCCGGGACCGTGAACCGGCGGAAACCGGTCAGTGAGCAGCGTGCCCCCGGGCGGGCCTGACGGCCGGCGCCGCCAAGGCGGTATCAGCCGTTCGGGGTGGGGGGCAGCAGGTCCCGATGTCTCAACCACCGACGGCTGTCTTCGCCGCCACTTCGTCCAGGGTCCGGGGGCCTGCTGACAGTAGGTACCCTTGTTTCACCTCAGCGGCCGTCGCTGCGTCCCATCGGCGAGTCGTCGACGCGTTGTTCCAGGCCCTTCGGAACTGGCACTTCCGGCCGTCCGTCATCCCTGACCGGCGGGCACGTCGTTCGGGGTACAGATGAACAGGCCGACGGTCCCACCTCCGGGCCCAGGTGCTGGCAGTGCGAGGCGATCCAGGTGAGGCGCGGGTCATCGCCTCCTATCAGGAGCACGAGGTGGAACTTCCCAGCCCGGATCATGCCCTCGAGCTGGCCGACGGTCGGCTCGGGGATGGTGCCCGAGAAGCCGCCGATGGGGAGGATCTCCTTTCCGGTGGCCGAGATGAACTCCGAGGCAACCGCGGACGTGTAGACGGCCATCACGTAGGGAGATCCCATCTGGAGCTTCTACAGTAGTCGGGAGGAACGACCCGAGTCCTCTTCGACGACGATCCGAGCAGGGCGGCGTTGGTCGCCGCCGCCTTCGCCGACTCGAACGGGGTATCGGCGAATCCTCGCTGCTTGGCGACGATCTGGGCGGTGCCGGACGCCGGTATGACGAGGAGGGCGGCCGTGCCGGCGATGAGCGCCGCGGCCAGGAGCGATTCGACGGGACCAGGCGACAGCCGAGGCCACCAGGAGCACGACCGCCACAACTCCCAGCGAGGCCGCCAGCGGCCACAGCCAGTCAGGAGCACTCGCCCCCGACGATCGGGTGAGCCAGATGCCGTAGCCAACCGTTCCCGCCACGATCAGGGCGGCCGCCGCCACATCGTCGGACGGCCACCGCTCGCACGCTCGGGCCGGGATTCCCACAGACCGGCGATCCCAGCGCCCAGGATCGCCGCTATGGGCGGTGAGAGTCCGGCGGTGTAGTACGAGTGGAAGGTGAAGACGTCCGAGAAGACCGCGACCATGGCGACCAGCCACCCGGTCCACAGGATGAAGTAGCTCCGGCGGCGGGTGAAGAGGCCACCCACTCCGACGGCGAGCGCCGCCGGCAGCAGCCAGCCGGTGTCGCGCCCGAGTTCGCCTTGCACGAAGCCGGTTCCACGCCGGTGGAGGTCCGTTGATGATCTCCGGGCCCAGCAACCCGGCGAACTGCTCGAAATGCCGACTGCTGGTCGGTGCGGCCGAAGCCGTTGTAGACGAAGACCTGCTCGTAGACCGAGTTGTGCTGGCTCCCGTCCACGTAGGGACGGTCGTGCGGCCGGGGTGAGGGTCACGACGGTCATCCAGGACAGGGACACCACGGCGGCGACCAGCCCGCCGACCACGACCTTGTCGGAGTCTGTCGGCCCACCCCTCCGTCCGGCCGAACAGGTAGGCCAGCCCGAACGCCGGTAGCACCAGCCAGGCTTCGAGCATCTTCGCCTGGAAGGCGATCCCGATCCACACCCCGGCAACGATGAGATGGCGCAGTCGCCCCGACACGATGGCGGCCGAGACGGCGTCGGCCGCCAGCACCAAGAACAGCGTCATGGCGGTGTCGGAGATGTTGCCCCGGTTGAGGGCGACGGTGGCGGGACTGGCCGCGAGGATGAAGGCAGCGATGAGGGCCGCCCCGTTCCCCTGCAGCCGGTTCACGGCCCGATAGAGGACGAGGACGGTCAGAACGCCTTCGATGACCTGGGGCAGGACGATCGCCCAGGTGTGGTACCCGAAGATCCGAACGGACAGGGCCTGAACCCAGAAGGCGCCGGGGAGCTTGTCCACGGTGACCGTCCCGGCGGGATCGAAGGAGCCGAAGAAGAAGTTGTGCCAGTTGGCCGCCATGCTTCGCACCGGCGCGGCATAGAACGGCTCGAGGGGATCCTGGCTGATGCCCCAGGCGTACGAGAGCCCGGCCAGGCCGGCAATCAGAAAGAGGACCGCCCTCTGGGGAGTGATCCGGAGCCGCTGTGGACCCCGCGTCGGTCGCAGCTCGGTGCGCGGGCTCGACTCGATCCGTCTGAACAGCGCCCATGTGCCCGACGCCCTGTTGGGAATCCAATTGCCCGTGCTCTCCAGCCTGGACCGCTCCGGTCCACGGGAGACTCTCGTGCCGCGCTCTAGACGATCATCTCAAGTCGGATGCTGCGACAGTAGTGGTGCCTCCGACGCCTGCGTGAAGGAGCCCCTCATGCCCTTCGGACACCAACCGGCGTCGCTTGCCGCCGACACGGGCACGGCAGGGGCACGGGCACGGCAGGGGCAGGGCGGCGGTCGGTTACAGGGCCAGCGGCTTGATCGGGGCCATGATCAGGCCCGGGTCATGCTTCCAGTCCACGCCGGGGACGTCGATGTAGAGCTCGACCTCGTTGCCGTCGGGGTCGAGGACGTACAGGCTGTGGGTCACGGTGTGGTCACTGGCGCCGACGATGGGCACGCCGGCCTCCGCCAGTCGTGCCACCGCCTCGCGCAGCTCGTCGTCGCTGTCCCCGACCCGCAACCCGAAGTGGTAGAGGCCGATCCGCCTGCCCGCCGGGGGTGGGGAGGCCCCCTCCCCCACCTCGATCAGCAGCAGTTCGTGATGGGTCCGGCCCGATGAGAACGCGGCGACCGGCGTCCCCGGCGCCCCGGTGAATACGGGCTCCCACCCGAGCACGTCCCGATAGAAGGCGGCTGACCGCTCCACGTTGCGCACATACAGCACCAGGTGCCCGAGCTCTTTGACCTGCACGACCCCTCCCGTCTCCTCGTATGCTCCCGACTCGTCGATTCCGACCGCGTCGTCCTCCCGCCCACCCGCTGGGCAACACCGGACAAGGCACTTCGATTCCGTCCGGCCGGGAGCTGACGGTGCCGAGCCGCCCTCAGCCCGGCCACACCGCGTGGATGCGTTCCCAGCTGGCGGCCAGGGTCTCGGGGAGCACCCTGGTCCCACCCACCGAGGTCATGAAATTGGTGTCTCCCAGCCATCGGGGGACGGCGTGCAGGTGGAGGTGGCGGGGGATGCCGGCCCCGGCGGCCCGCCCGAGGTTGGCGCCGACGTTCATCCCGTCCGGTCCGAGCGCCGCCTCCAGGGCGGCCGCCCCCTGCCGGAGCGCCGACCACATCTCCGAGGCCTCCCCGTCGGTCAGGTTGGCCAGGGAACCGACATGGCGCAGCGGGAGGACCATGAGGTGCCCGCTGGCGTATGGATAGGCGTTGAGCACCGCGTAGGTGTGCGCCCCGACCCACAGGACACCGTTGTCCGCCGAGGGCGGGCCGCTGCCGGCGATCCGGCAGAAGACGCAGTGGGCCGGATCGTCGAGGCGGTGGGAGTCGGCGCCGCCGGCGACGGCCGGCTCCACGGCGCCGGCCGCGGCCACGTACTCGCCCCGCCACCCGGCCCACAGGTGGTCGAGGCTCACGACCCAGGCGTCGGGATCCGACGCTCGCCGATCTCCACTTCGAGCATCTCGGTGAACTCGGTCAGCTCCACCCCCCGCTCGGGCCGGTCGGCCCCCCGGCGGTTGACACCGACCGTTCCGGACCGCACGTCGTCGTCGCCCACCACCAGCACGTAGGGGAGCTTCTCCAGCTTGGCCTTGCGGACCCGGGAGCCGAGGGGCTCGTCCGCCGGGTCGACCGAGACCCGGGCCCCGACGGCCCGCAGGCGCTCGGCCACCTTGTGGGCGTAGGCCTCGTGACCGTCCTTCACCCCGAGGACCCGCACCTGCTCGGGCGAGAGCCAGGTGGGCAGAGCGCCGGCGTAGTGCTCGAGGAGGATGGCGAAGAACCGCTCCACCGATCCGAACAGGGCCCGGTGGATCATGATCGGCCGATGTCGTCCGTTGTCGGCTCCGACGTACTCCATGTCGAACCGCTGTGGCTCCTGGAAGTCGAGCTGGATGGTGGACATCTGATGGGTCCGTCCGATGGCGTCCCGGGCCTGGACGGAGATCTTGGGCCCGTAGAAGGCGCCACCCCCCGGGTCGAGGACCAGCTCGAGGTCCATGCCCAGGGCCGCGTTGCGGAGGGCCTCGGTGGCCTCGTCCCACTCGTCGACGGCGCCGACGGCCTTCTCCTCGGGCCGGGTGGAGAGCTCGAGGAAGAAGTCCTCCAGTCCGAAGTCGCGCAACAAGGAGAGCACGAAGGTCAACGTGGTGTGCAGTTCGTCGGCCATCTGCTCCCGGGTGCAGAAGATGTGCGCATCGTCCTGGGTCATGCCCCGGACCCGGGTGAGGCCGTGGACCACACCGGACATCTCGTAGCGATAGACGGATCCGAATTCGAAGAGCCGGAGGGGCAGCTCGCGGTAGGAGCGCTGGTGGCTCTTGTAGATCAGGATGTGGAAGGGGCAGTTCATGGGCTTCAGGTAGTACTCCTGGCCGCCGTCCAGCTCCATGGGCGGGAACATCCCCTCGGCGAACCAGTCCAGGTGGCCCGAGGTCTCGAACAGCCCGGCCTTGGTGATGTGCGGGGTGTAGACGAACTCGTAGCCGCCCGCCTCGTGGCGGAGGCGGGAGTAGTCCTCCATCACCCGCCGCACCGTGCCCCCCCGGGGGTGGAAGACGGCCAGCCCCGAGCCGATCTCCTCGGGGAAGGAGAACAGGTCCAGCTCCGCGCCCAGCCGGCGGTGGTCCCGGCGCTCGGCCTCCTCCAGGCGGTGCAGGTGGGCGACCAGGGCCTTGTCCGACTCCCACGCCGTCCCGTAGATCCGCTGGAGCTGCTGGCGCTTCTCGTCCCCGCGCCAGTACGCCCCCGCCACCCGCATCAGGGCGAAGTGGCCCAGCCGGCTGGTGGAGGGGACGTGCGGGCCCCGGCACAGGTCGGTGAAGGAGGGTGAATTCCAGTAGGTGGACACCTGGGCGCGCCCCGCCCCGCCGGCGGGGGCGTCGACCTCCTCGTGGCCGGCTCCGACCGCCTCGATGATCTCCTTCTTGAAGGGCTGGTCGTCGAAGATCGACAGGCCCTCGGCGATGGTGTGCTCGTGCCGGACGAAGGGCTGGTCCTCGGCCATGATCTCGCGCATAGCGGCTTCGATGCGCTCGAGGTCGTCATCGCTGAAATGGGCACCACCGGGAAGCTCGAAGTCGTAGTAGAAGCCGTCCTCGATGACCGGCCCGATGGCGAAGTGCGACCCCGGCCACAGCCGGAGCACGGCCTGGGCCAGGACGTGGGCGGTGGAGTGCCGCAGCACGGCCCGGCCGGCATCGGAGTCGCCGGTGACGACCCTGATCTGGGCGCCGTCGGGCAGGGGGGCGGCCAGGTCGACCTCGATCCCGTCGAAGGTCGCCGCCACCGCGGCCCTGGCCAACCCGGGCCCGAGGGACTCCGCCAGCTGGTACGCGGTCGTGCCCGCCTCGAACACCTTGGTCGAGCCATCGGGGAGTCGCACGGTGACGGCTGCCATGGGATTGCCTTCCTCCATCTGTGTCGGACTGAACCGTTCGGTTCGGATGGGCCGCGGGTGACCGCGCTACAGGGTAATGCCCAACAGCTCCGCCCCCAGAGCGACGCTTCGGCCGGAGCCGGCCTCGGCGTCGAGGGCGCGGAGGCCACCCGGCGTGTCGAGATCGTCGTCGAGGAACGACCGCACCAGCTCGAGGGCCGGCTCTACCGGACCGCCCCCGGGCCCGGGCCGGTCCCCCGGCGCCGGAGCGGCCCGCCACGTCTCCAACCGCATGGCCGCCCGGGGCATGTCCTCGCCGGTCCACTCCCAGTCGGTGCGGTAGTGGTGCCCGAGCAGGGCGATCCTCAGCACCGCCGGCTCCCACTCCTTCAGCAGCTCACCGACGAAGACCAGGTTGCCCAGGGACTTGGACATCTTGGCGCCGTCGAGGCCCACCAGGCCGACGTGGAGCCAGTGGCGCACGAACGGCCGCCCGGTCACCGATTCCGACTGCGCGTTCTCGCATTCGTGATGGGGGAAGATCAGGTCCCGTCCCCCACCGTGGACATCGATGGTGTCACCCAGTTCGCGGAGAGCCAGTGCCGAGCATTCGATGTGCCAGCCTGGCCGGCCCGGCCCCCAGCGCGACTCCCACGAGGGCTCGTCGGGGAGCGACGGCTGCCAGAGCACGAAGTCGAGCGGGTGGCGCTTGTCCGGGTCATCGGGCCTCCCGCCGTGTTCGGCAGCCATCTCCAGCATGGTGGGCTCGTCGAGGTGGCTCACCGCTCCGAACCCGGGGAAGGTGGTGACGTCGAAGTAGACGGCGCCGCCGGACTGGTAGGCGCGCCCCGAGTCGAGCACTGCTCCGATCAGGGTGAGGATCTCGGCGATGGCCGAGGTGGCCCTCGGCTCCGACCAGGCCGGGATGAGTCCGAGCGCGGCCATGTCGGAGTCGAACCGCCCGATCTCCTCGGCGGCCAGATCGAGGTAGTGGACCCCGAGCTCACGGGCCTTGCGCAGGATGTCATCGTCCACGTCGGTGACGTTCCGGACGCACCGGGTCTCGTGGCCGAGGTCGCGGAGCCGCCGCTGCAGGATGTCGAAGGTCAGGTAGACCTGGGCGTGCCCGAGGTGGGCGGAGTCGTAGGGGGTGATGCCGCACGAGTAGAGGGTGGCCAGCGGGCCCGGCTCGAGGGGCACCACCGCACGCGCCGCCGTGTCGTAGAGCCGCATGCCTCGTCCGTCGCCCACCCTGTCGGTCACCGGCGGATTCAGCCGTCCCCGTAACCGGACAGCTGCACCGCAGCGTGCACCTTGTGCCGGATGTTGATGGTGATGAGCACGGCGGTGAACGCTTCGATGGGCGCGGCCTGGGCCAGGCTGCCGGCATCGACGCCCCGCAGCCCCTCGACGGCGTCGATCAGGGCCAGTGTGGCCGTCGTGGCCTCGGGATGATCGGAGCAGACCATGACGTCGGCCACGATGGGGGCGTCCAGCTTCTCCATCTCCGACGCCGGCAGGTGGTGGAACGACGCCGAGACCAGCGACCGGGGCAGGGCCGACTGGATGGAGGCGGCCACCGAGCCTCGGGCCGGGAGGAGGGCCACGAATTCACGACCCTCCCTGACCAGGGCGTTGGCCATCGAGACCACCACCTTGCCCTCCAGTCGGGCGGCCAGGGGCTTGACGGTCGGGACGGCACTGTCCCATGGGGTGGCCACGACGACCAGGTCGCAGGCGGCGGCCGACTCGTTCGACGTCCCCGCCACGGTCAGCTGGTGGGCCGGCCAGGCCGCCACCAGGCGCGCGGCGACGTCCGTCGCCCGTTCCGCTTGGCGCGAGCCGATCAGCACATCGCCGCCGGCCCAGGCCAGTCGTACGGCCAGCCCGCGCCCGGCGGGGCCGGTCCCACCCAGGATCCCGATGCGCATGGCACCTACCCTTGCACACGGGCCGGATACGGCCCAACGGACCCTGGACGGTAACCTGAGCCGGTCATGGGACTGCTCCAGGGAAAGAAGATTCTGGTCACGGGCGTGCTGACCGACGCGTCGCTCGCCTTCGCGGTGGCCCGCATGGCCCAACGCGAGGGAGCCGAGGTGGTGCTCAGCGGAGCAGGCCGGGGCCTGTCGCTCACCCGGAGGACGGCCCGCAAACTTCCCGTCGAGGCCGACGTCCTCGAGATCGACGTCACCGAACCGGACCAGCTGGCCGCGGCGGCGACGGCGCTGGCCACCGGATGGGACCGGATGGACGGGATGCTGCACTCCATCGGCTACGCACCGCCCGAGTGCCTGGGCGGCGACATCCTCCGGGCCGACTGGGAACAGGTCCAGGTCGCCCTCCACGTGTCGACCTACTCGCTCAAGGCCCTGGTCGAAGCCTTCCGCCCCCTGCTCGCCGCGGCCGGCACCGAGGGGGGCCCGGGGGCCTCCGTGGTCGGCCTCGACTTCGACGCCGCCGTGGCCTGGCCCGCGTACGACTGGATGGGGGTGTCCAAGGCCGCGCTGGAGTCCCTCTCGCGCTATCTGGCCCGGGACCTCGGGGCCGAGCGGATCCGGGTGAACCTGGTGGCGGCGGGGCCGGTCAAGACCATGGCCGCCAAATCCATCCCCGGGTTCACCGCCTTCGAGGACACGTGGTCCGAGCGGGCGCCCCTGGGCTGGGACGTGCTCGACACCGACGTGGTGGCGCGGGCCTGCACCGCGCTCTTCTCGGACCTCCTGCCCATGACCACCGGGGAGATACTGCACGTCGACGGGGGCCTCCATGCCGTCGGCGGATGAGGCCACCCCGCCGACCCGGTCGGTCCCCGCCCACCGGGACGGGGCCGACCCCACCATCGGGTCGTAGCGGAGCGCCCGCCATGGCCGACACCGCCACCGCACTGGCCAATCTCATCGCCCGCTACGCCGAGCTCATCGACGAAGGTGACTTCGACGGGGTGGCCGACCTCCTGGGCGCGGCCGCCGTCGGTCGGGCGGACAGCCCGTCGCTCCTCACCGGACGGGACGCCCTGGCGGCCCTGTTCACGTCCACCACCCGCCGGTACCCCGACGGGACCCCGAGGACCAGGCACGTGACCACCAACCTCATCCTCGAGATCGACGAGGAGGCGGGGACGGCCGCCGCCCGCTCGTACTGGACGGTGCTCCAAGCCGTCGAGGGGCTGCCCCTCCAACCCATCCTCGCCGGCCGCTACCACGACCGGTTCGAGCGCGACGGGACGGCCTGGCGGTTCTCCGAGCGCCGCTACCTGATCGACCTGGTGGGCGACACCAGCCGTCACATGTTGACCGACATCCCCTCGTAGCCGGGGGGCAGGAGTCCGTCCGGCAGTTCGCCCTCCCCGCACGCTCCCATGGGCCCGGTCTTGACCGGCGATGGGGCGAGCCCTACGTTCGCTCGGGTCCGCACAGGGGAAGGGGAAGCGATGGGACGTCTCGAAGGTGGCGTGGCAGTGGTGACCGGGGCCGCATCGGGGATCGGCGCCGCCTGCCGCGAGCGCCTGTCCGCCGAGGGGGCGACCGTCATCACCCTCGACGTGGCCGGCGACGTCGACCATCTCCTCGACGTGCGCGACGAGCAGGCCGTCGAGGCGGCGTTCGCCGCGCTGGTCCGGGACCACGGCCGTCTCGACGTGGTGGTCAATGCGGCCGGGGTGGCCGGCGGAGGCCCCGTGCACCTGCTCGACGCCGACGAGTGGGACAGGGTGGTCGACGTCAACCTGAAGGGCACGTTCATCGTGGACAAGTACAGCGCCATCCACATGCTGTCCCGGGGCAGCGGCTCGATCATCAACATCGCCAGCATCGAGGGGCTGGAGGGGACCGAGGGCGGCAGCGCCTACAACGCCTCCAAGGGCGGCGTGGTCATGCTCACCAAGTCCATGGCCATCGACTACGGACGGCGTGGCATCCGGGTCAATTGCGTCTGCCCGGGAGCCGTCGACACGCCCATGCTGCGATCGATCGCCGACTCGGACGGGATGGACGTCTACCGGGAGAAGCTGCGCGAGGAGCACCTCCTCGGGCGGTTCGGCCGACCATCGGAGATCGCCGCCGCCGTCGCCTTCCTGGCCTCCGACGACGCCTCGTTCATCACCGGCCATGCGCTGGTGGTCGACGGGGGCTTCACGGCCGGCCTGCGGGTCGGCCTGCTCGAACAGCTGGGCATGTGAGCGATGGTCCCCCTGCTGACGACCCCGACAACGCACCACGGAGCCGCCCGATGGCGGCCGGGGTGACCGTCGACGGCCCGGCGGCGGCCCGGAGCCTGCGCCCGCTGGTGGCCGGAGAGGCCGCCGACTCCGAGCGCGGGCGCACCCTCAACCCGAGGATCGTCGCTGCCCTGTGGTCGAGCGGCCTGATGCAGTGGGCCAATCCACACGAGGCGGGCGGCAGCGAGCCGGGCTTCGCCGAGATGATCGAGACCTGGATGGAGCTGGCCTGGCAGGACGGCTCCCTCGGGTGGATCGGCATCGCCAACCTCCCGTCGGCCGCGGCGTGTGCGGCCTACCTTCCCGACCTGGGCTTCGAGGAGGTCTTCACCGCGCACGACTGCCGGGTCACCGCCGGTGGCCAGTTCTTCCCCAACGGGCTGGGCGAGGCCGTCGACGACGGCTACCGGGTGTCGGGAGCGTGGAACTTCGGATCGGGGACCGGCCACTCCCAGTACGTGGCGGCCGGGTTCATCCCCACGGTTGACGGCGAGATGGTCGCCGGCGAGGACGGGATCCCGCAGCTGATGGTGGCGGTCGTCCCGCATGACGAGGTCACCTTCACCGACGGTTGGCACGTGCAGGGGCTGAAGGGGACCGGGTCGTACGACTACAACGTGACCGACGTGTTCGTCCCGCAGAGCCGCACGTTCGAGCTGTTCTGCCGCACGCCCCTCCGGGGCGGGTCCCCGGCGTTCCGGATGGGGTTGATGCCGATCACCGCCGCGGGCCATGCCTCGTGGGCCCTGGGCGTGGCCAAGAGCATGGTCGACGACGTCACCGAGCTGGCCCTCACCAAGGTGCGTATGGGGGACGACGCGTCCATCGCCCACCGGACGTCGTTCCAGCGCGGCCTGGCGCACCACCGGGCCATGTGGAAGGCCGCACGCCTGCTGGTGCTTGACACCTTCGGGGAGGTGGAGCGAGCCGTGGCCTCGGGCCAGGACCTCACCCCGACGATGCGCGCCGAACTGCGGGTGGCGGCCACCTACGCCACCGAGGCGAGCCGCGGCATCGTGCAGTGGGCCCACCTGGCCGGGGGTACGGCGGCCATCCGCGAAGGCAGCCGGTTCGAACGGGCATTCCGGGACATGTACACCGGGACCCAGCACGTCTTCATCGGGGAGAAGACCTACACCGACGCCGCCCAGATCCACCTGGGCCTCATCGACGACCGCCTGGGGTTGTGATCCGCGGCGCCGTGTGGCGCCGTGGTCGGCTCAGAGCTGCATGGCCTTCACCTCGAGGAACTCCTCCAACCCGAAGGAGCCGAACTCGCGTCCGTTGCCCGACTGCTTGTAGCCGCCGAACGGCGCCATCGGATTGAACCCACCGCCGTTGACCTCCACCTGGCCGGTGCGCAGGCGCCGGGCCACCGCCTTGGCCCGCTCCGGGTCCCCCGACCACACCCCACCGGCCAACCCGTAGTCGGTGTCGTTGGCGATCTCGACCGCCTCGTCCTCGGAGTCGTAGGGGATGATGACCAGTACCGGGCCGAAGATCTCGTCCCGGGCGATGGTCATGTCGCGGGTCACCGAGGTGAACACGGTCGGACGGACGAAGAAGCCCCTGTCGAGGCCGTCGGGTGCCTCGACGCCCCCGGTGAGGAGGGTGGCGCCTTCACCCACACCCTTGTCGATGTAGTTGCGCACCCGGTCGCGCTGGACCGCCGACACCAGTGGTCCGAGACGGGTCTCGCTGTCGAAGGGATCGCCGGCGGCGAAGGACTCCGCCGTGGTCCGGGCCAGGGTCTCCACCTCGTCCAGCCGGTCCCGGGGCACGAGCATCCGGGTCAGGGCGCTGCAGGTCTGGCCGGAGTTGAAGTAGCACTTGCCCACCCCGTCGGGGACGGCCTGGGCCAGGTCGGCGTCGCCCAGGATCACGTTGGCCGACTTGCCCCCCAGTTCGAGGGCCACCCGCTTGACCGTGGCCGAGGCCACCTCCGAGACCCGCTTGCCGGCCCGGGTGGAACCGGTGAACGACACCATGTCCACGTCGGGGTGCGCGGCGATCGCCTCCCCCACCACCGGTCCGAAGCCGGTCACCAGGTTGAAGACGCCGGCGGGCACGCCCACCTCCTCGAAGATCTCGGCCAGGACGAACGCGTTGAGCGGCGCCACCTCGCTCGGCTTGAGCACCACCGTGCACCCCGCGGCCAGGGCCGGCGCCACCTTGGCGGCGATCTGGTGCAGCGGGTAGTTCCAGGGGGTGATGGCGCCCACGACACCGATGGGCTCCCGCACGATGAGCGAGTTGCCGACCGTCTGCTCCCAGGTGAAGTCGGCGGTGACCTGGGCCATGGAACCGAACGACGCCATGGGCAGGCCCACCTGCACCAGCCGGGACAGCACCAGCGGCATCCCGACCTCGTGGGTGATCAACTCCCCCAGCGCGTCCATGCGGGCCCCGAGGGCCTCGCTGACGGCCGTGAGAAGGGCGGCCCGCTCGGCGACGGGCGTCGACGACCAGGCGGGGAAGGCGCCCCGGGCGGCGGCCACCGCCCGGTCGATGTCGTCGGTGGTCCCCTCGGGCACGTTGCCGATCACCTCTTCGGTGGTCGAATCGATCACGTCGATCGAGCCGGTCCCGGTGGACGGGACCCAGGCCCCTCCGATGTAGAGCTTGTCGCGGACAACGGTCGTCATGGATGGCATGGGTGCTCCCTTGGATGCGGCGTACGTGCGGGGCGGAGATCCCACTCTATGCCCGGGCCGCGAACCGATGCCCGGGCCTCGGGCGTGTCGCCGGGCCGCCCGGATGGACCGCCGACCCGGTCAAGACGCGGGTGGTGTGGCGCCCGATATTGCGTAACGATTCCGATATAAGTACCCTGGCCCGGACCGGCCGCCGCCATGGATTCCAGCGCGGCCCAACGGAGGAACGTGCCCCAGACCCAAGAGGAGCGCAAGGCCGAGACCCGGGCCCGGCTGCTCACCGCCGCCGCCGACCTCTTCGCCGGCCAGGGCATCGATGCGGTGTCGGTCGATGCGGTGGCCGAGGCGGCCGGGCGGACCTCGGGTGCGGTGTACGCACATTTCGGCAGCAAGCAGGGCCTCCTGCTGGCGCTGCTCGACTCGTGGAAGGACTCCCTGCTCGCCGTCCTTCTGGCCGAAGTGGCCGTGACCGAGTCGCCCCACGGGCAGTTGGCGGCGGTGTGGGACAACGTCGCCGGAGGGGACGAGGCGGGGCGCCGATCGATCCTCGAACAGGAGCTGTGGCTGCGGGCCGCCCGCGACGCCGAGGTGGCCGACGTCATCCGGTCCCGGAACCGTGAGGCCCGCCGGTTCAGCGCCCGGCTGCTCGACGGCTGGGCCGCCGCCTTCGGAGCCGAGCCGGCTGCCGAGTCGGAGGACCTGGCGGTGCTGGTGAGGGGACTCCTGATCGGATTGGCGATGCAGCGCCGGCTCGAGCCCGGGACGGTGAGCGACGATCTGGCCGTACGGGGGCTGTGTGCGCTGCTGGGTATGGACGGGGACCCGCAGGGGTCGGCCCCGACGGCATCGAGCCGGTCGGCCACGGCCGGCGAATGACGATTTCACCGCAACCAAAGATGACAAGCGAAGGAGCGACACCATGAACACCGAGATCCGCCGGAAGCTGGGCATCGAGTTCCCCATCTTCGCCTTCACCCACTGCCGCGACGTGGTGGCGGCCGTCTCCAACGCCGGAGGCATCGGGGTGCTCGGCGCCATCGGTTTCGACCCCGAGCAACTCGAGGTGGAGCTCACCTGGATCGACGAGCATGTCGGCGACCGGCCCTACGGCGTCGACATCGTGATCCCGGCCAAGTACGAGGGCATGGACGAGATGGACCCCGACAAGCTCGAGGCACAGATCCGGGGCCTGATACCCGCCACCCACCGGGACTTCGCCCTCAAGATCCTCGACGACCACCATGTGCCCGAGATCCCCGAGGACGAGCGGCGGACCAACGGGATGATCGGATGGACGGCCGCCCACGCCGCCGGACTGCTCGATGTCGCACTCCGCCATCCCAACGTCAAGCTGATCGCCAACGCGCTCGGGACTCCCCCGCCCGATGTGGTCGAGAAGGTCCAGGGCGCGGGACTGATGATCGGAGCCCTGGCCGGCTCGGTAAAGCACGCGCTCAGCCACAAGGAGGCCGGGCTCGACTTCATCATCTGCCAGGGGTCGGAGGGCGGCGGCCACACCGGCGACGTCGGGAGCATCGTGCTGTGGCCCGAGGTCATCGATGCGGTGGCGCCGATCCCCGTGCTTGCCGCCGGGGGCGTGGGCAGTGGTCGCCAGATGGCCGCCGCCCTGGCGCTGGGTGCCCAGGGCGTGTGGTCCGGGACCCTGTGGCTGACGGTCGACGAGGCGGACATCCCGCCCAAGCAGATGGAGAGCTATCTGGCCGCTTCCAGCCGTGACACGGTGCGGTCCCGGTCGTTCACCGGCAAGCCGTGCCGGATGCTGAAGAACGACTGGACCGAGGCGTGGGAGGCCGAGGACACTCCGGATCCCCTCCCCATGCCGTTGCAGATGATGGTGGCCATCGAGGCGGTGTCGCGGGGACACCGCTACCCCGAGCAGGCGAGGGATGTGAACTTCAACCCGTGCGGCCAGGTCATCGGCCGGGCCACCTCCGTCCGCAAGGCCAGGGACGTGGTGTACTCGATGGTCGAGGAGTACATCGAGGCCACCGAGCGCCTGCAGGCCGGCGTGACCGTCTGACCGGGTCGGTCGGCTCGGCACCACGGCGGCCGACGCCACCGAACCCTGCAGCGGGGAGCACCCGGCGGAGCGCCTTCGGTCCGAGGCGGAACACGGGTAGCCTCGCCCTGACGACCTGACCCCGGGAAACCAGAGCCATGCAGTACCTCTATCTCTTCCTCATTGTCTTCGGGGTCAACCTGCTCCCGGCATTCGGGCCGCCCACCTGGACGCTGTTGGTGTTCGCCCGGATCCACTGGCACCTCAACCCGGTGGCCCTGGTCATCCTCGGGGGGCTGGCGGCGATGCTCGGGAGATACCTGTTGGCCGTCACGGCCCGACGGTTCCGAGGCCATCTGAGCGAGCGCCTCCAGGGCAACCTGACCGCGGCCAGCGACGCCCTCCTCAAGCGGAGGTCGAGCGCCATCGCCACGTTGGCCCTGTTCGCCATCTCCCCGCTGCCCTCGGCCCAGTTGTTCGTCGCCGCCGGGCTACTCGAGCTCGACCTCGTCCCGATCACCCTGGCCTTCTTCGCCGGGCGCCTGGTGAGCTACTCGATCTACGTCGGGGTGGCCACCGTCGCCGAGCGCCAGCTGGGGAGCGTCCTCGACCAGATCCTCGGCTCGCCCTGGTCGATCACCGTCCAGGTGGTGCTGTTGGCCGCGGTGGCGTTGCTCCCGTTCATCAACTGGAAGAGCATCCTCGGACGCCGGACAGGTGGAGGACGACGCTCCACCCTCTTGAACGGCAGCCTCGACAGGCGGCCGCCGGGCGGTGGCGGTCCGGCAGTCAGCCGGGACCTACCCGATCCCCACGATCGGCTGGTTCAGGACCTTGCCTCCGGTCGACCCGTAGAAGACGGCGTCGCCGTAGGAGAAGATCCCGCCGTCGGAGGCCACCAGCCAGTAGCCCCTGCCGTGCGGGCTGATATCCATGCCGACGATCGGCCGGTTGAGGTTGATGTTCCCGGCCGAGCCGTAGAAGGCGGCGTCCCCGAAGGAGAAGATGCCACCGTCGGAGGCCACCAGCCAGTAGCCCCTTCCGTCGGAGGTGGTGGACATGCCGACGATCGGCTTGTTGAGGTGGATGTTGCCCGTTGAGCCGTAGAATTCGTTCGCGGCCGTCCCGAAGCCGAAGATGCCTCCGTCGGAGGCCACCAGCCAGTAGCCGGCACCCGTCGAGGTGGCCGCCATCCCCACGATCGGCTGGTTGAGGACCTTTCCGCCGGTCGAGCCATGGAACTTCGCGTCCCCGAAGGTGAAGATCCCGCCGTCGGAGGCCACCAGCCAGTAGCCGCCGCCGTCCGGGGTGGCGGCCATACCCACGATCGGCTTGTTCAGTGCCTTGCCACCCGTCGACCCGAAGAATCCGGCATCCCCGAAGGTGAAGATCCCGCCGTCGGAGGCCACCAGCCAGTAGCCGCGGCCGCTGGGGGTGGAGGCCATGCCCACGATCGGCCTGTTGAGGACGGTGCCGCCGGTCGACCCGTAGAACTGCTGGGAGCCGAAGGAGAAGATGCCGCCGTCGGTGGCCACCAGCCAGTAGCCCGAGGAGTCGGGCGACACGGGGGTCGAGGGGGCCGAGGGTGGTCCGGTTCCGTTGACGTTCATGGCCGCCACGGTGAATTCATAGTGGAGCCCGTTGATGAGGCCCCCGACCGTGGCGCTGGTGCCGGGTCCGACAACGACGGGTGCGCCGGTCGAGGGAGCAGACGGGGCGACCGTGAACGGAGTGATGACATAGCCGGTGATCGGGCTGCCGCCGTCACTCAGGGGTGCGGACCAATGCAGGCTGGCGCTGTTGTTCCCTCCGGCCGCGCTGACCGCGGACGGCGCACCGGGCACGGTGCTGACGGTGAGGGTGAAGCTGAATATCCCGGTGTTGCCCAGGGCTGTCGCTCATGGTGCCCGTTGCCGAATACGTGCCAGGTGCCAACGCTCCGGTTGTCGTCACCCCTCCGGAGGACGAGACGTTGACGCCCGTGCCGAGGGTTTGGGTGTAGGTCACCGGGTGCGACACCCGTCGTGTTCAGTTGGTCGGTGAAGGATGCCGATCCGGCTGTTCCCACCGTGGCCGAGGTGGGCGCGACCTGGGTGATCGCGCCGCCGACACCGACAGTCAGGGTGAAGGCGAACGTCCCGGTGTTGCTCAGAGAGTCGGTTACGGTTCCGTTCACCGAATAGGTACCTACCGGCCAACGGGGCCGCCTGTAACCGTGACTACCGCCAGTCACCGGATACGAGGAGGTTCGGCGGAGCCCGCCCGATTTATTGAAGGTCAACGTGCCGACACCGCCGGTCGTCATGCAACTGGTGCTGGAAACCGGCGGAGGACCGCGCCGTAGTCACCGAAGCAGTGGTGGGAGCGATCTGGGTGATCGCGCCGGCGTAACGTTGAGGGTATAGGAATATGCCCCGGAATCCGCCTGCAGATGTCGCTCATAGCCGCCGGTTGCGTGTAGGCACCGGCCGCCAAGGCCACTCGTAGAGACAACGCCGTTACCGGGACAGTGGTCGTGGCGCGCTGGTGGCTTGGGTGAATGTCACGGAGTTAGGTCACTGTTACCGGACGGCATGAGCTGGTCGGCGTGAAGCCCGACGTTGCGCTCGTTGCTATCGAGCCGACGGTGGGTGTAGCGGTGATGACGTTCGCGGCGTAGGCCGAGGGAACCAGTACCACCAGTGAGGCGGCCACGAGGGCCAGTGCGGCCCCGACTGCCATCCGACGATTCGCATTTCTGAGCATGGCTTCACTCCCGCCCCGATGGCCTCTGACGAAGGCTCCGATTCCTATGAGGGTCCGACCGTAACACCTCCCAAATGTGATGCAAGTGGCAGGGGCGCGCACTTTCATCGGTGAAGGATCGGACACCGGTCGGCATCGATCGAAACGAACTCCGATGGATGGGAACGTCCGGCCTCAGGGTCGGCTCTCGGCCCGGCGCCGTCCCGGTCGATCCGACGATGCCTCGTGATAAGCGGCCTGTTACCTGGTCGTTTGGCCTCGTCCTCCATTCTCGAGCCCTGTCCTGTGCCCGACGTCCCCGGTCCGGCCACCGACCGGGGTCCGGACTTCACGCGCTGCGGTCAGGTCCGGCGACGAGCTTGAATTGGGTACCGTTCGGGTCGGCGGCCGTGGCCAGCCGTCCGTACGGGGTGTCCTCGGCCGGCATCACGATCGAGCCGCCGAGGTCGACGATCCGGCCGAGCGAGGCATCGGTGTCCTCGGCCCCGAAGTAGACCGACCAGTGCGCCGGGACGCCGTCGGGGAGGAATCCCTAGGCGTCCATGATCCCGGCCTGGCTGGCATCACCCTCGCCCCGAGGGTCGTGTAGCTGAACTCGGGTGTGTCGCCGACCGCATGGGTGTCCCAACGGAACACGTCCCGATAGAAGGTGACCGCCTTCTGGTAGTCCCTCGTGTGCAGCTCGAACCAGGCCGGGGTGGCCGGCTCCCCCAGCACACCGAAGCCCTGGAAGCTCCTGGGCTGCCACATACCGATGGCGGCACCGCCGGCATCGACGACGACGGCCATGGTGCCGAGGTCCCCGACGTCCATCGCCGGGACGGCGACCTGGCCTCCGGCCGCT
Organism: uncultured Acidimicrobiales bacterium; assembly: GCA_963806285.1. Taxonomy (GTDB): domain Bacteria; phylum Actinomycetota; class Acidimicrobiia; order Acidimicrobiales; family RAAP-2; genus Bog-756. The sequence continues at coordinate 24,046 of CAWDXJ010000010.1, read as the reverse complement.
GTCGCCATCTCGATGGTCTTGCGGGCGTCGTCGGTGGCCAGGTAGACCGACCAGAGATCGGTCACCGGGGAGTCCGGCTGACTGCTCATGCAACCCGCGACCCGGATCCCGTCCTTGGCGAAGTTGAAGTATCCGCCGAACTCTTCGGCCGGCTCCTCGGCGGTCCACCCGAACAGCTCGCTATAGAACGCCCGGCTGCGCTCTGTGTCGGAGGTCATCAGATCGACCCAGCAGGGTGCTCCGATGGGAGCAGTCTCTCGTGTAGGCATGGCGCCTCCTTTTGGTGGGTTGGTGCCATCTTATTGACGCCATGCCCGACCCGCCCATGCCCTTCTCTGTCCCTCTCTCAGCGACCTACCATGGGGAGCGGTGACCGTCCATATCCCTGCTGCCGGTCCCGGGGAAATTCGAACAGCGCCGGCGCGACTTGGCCGATGCCTCCTTTCATTTGCCCGGACGGGGATTCGAAGCTGGACCCCGATCCGGGGCCTTCCCACCCCGAGTCCGAAGGAGCCTCATGCATTGCCGCAAACGAACCGGCGCCCGCACCTGAGATGACTGGACGGCTTCGTCCTTCGGCCACCACGCCATCCGCCGCTCCGACCTCCGGCGCCGACCATCGCCCGGGATCAGTCGGGATCCTCACCGGGAAGGGGACGCCGTGACCATCGGACGGCTTGACGGCAAGGTGGCCATCGTGACCGGCGGCGCCGGGGGAATCGGTGCCGCCACGGCCCGGGCGCTGGCCGCCGAGGGGGCGTCGGTTGCCGTCGTGGACATCGACGGCGATGGAGCCGACCGGGTCTCAGACGGCATTCGGGAGGCGGGCGGTGCCGCCATCGGGCTCCAGGCCGACCTCTCCGAGGAGGCGGAGGTGGACGCCGCCATCGGTTCAGCAGCGGCCCACTTCGGACGGCTCGACGTTCTCCACAACAACGCTGCCCTCACCGAGTCGGACTTCCTCTCACGCGACACCGGTGTGACCGATCTGGACCTCGAGGTCTGGGAGCGGACGATGGCGGTGAACCTGCGCAGTCAGATGCTCACCTGCAAGCACGCCGTGCCGGAGATGGTGAGGGGTGGTGGTGGTTCGATCATCAACATGTCCTCCGGGGCGTCCCTCAAGGGAGACCGGACCCGCACCGCCTACGGCGTCTCCAAGGCGGGAGTCAACACCCTGACGATGTACGTGGCCACCGGTCACGGCAAACAGGGCGTCCGGGTCAACACAATCGTTCCCGGCCTCATCCTCACCGACGCCGTGCGCTCCCACCTGACCGGGGACATGTTGGACGGGCTGGGTCGGTCGACCCTCACGCCTTACCTGGGCGAGCCGGATGACATCGCCCACCTGGTCGTCTTTTTGGCTTCGGACGAGTCCAGGTACATCACCGGGCAGATGATCACCATCGACGGCGGAATGTCCGCGCACGTGGGTTTCATCGGCCGCCAAGGAGGCTGATCCGCCGGCGCGTCCCGCGGGACGACCGGCGGGCCCGCGAGTGGATCAGGGCGGTCCGAGCACGTACGAACCCGACTCGGGATGGTGGTACCACCCGCTGGCGGCCTGGGTCCCGCCGTCCACATGGATCGTCTGGCCGGTCACGTAGCTGGAGAGCTCGCCGGCCAGGAAGACTGCCGCACCGGCCATCTCGTCGACATGGCCGGCACGCCCGATGGGGACGGTGAGGCCGAAGGACGCCTCGGCGCCCGGTGGAGCCACCGAGATCAGACCTTCGGTGAGGGTGATGTCCGGAGCGAGGGCATTCACCCGGATGCCGTGGGGGGCCAACTCGAGCGCCGCCGTCTTGGTGAAATTGATCACTCCGGCCTTTGCCGCGGCATAGGCCGCATAGCCCGGGGCCGCCCGTACCCCCTCGATCGAGGTCACGCTGATGATGCTCCCGCCGGACCCTTCCTCGACCATCATCCTGGCGACGCGCTGCGTACAGAGGATGACGTGCTTGAGGTTGGCCCGGTACAGCGCGTCCCAGCCCTTCTCGGATGTCTCCAGGATCGGCGACGAGAAGACCCCACCGGCGTTGTTGACCAGGATGCTGACCGGACCGAGCTCGGAGCGGGTCCGCTCGAGCGCCCGGTCGACATCCGTCGACTGCCTGACGTCGGCCACGATGTCCAGCCCGCCGACCTCCCCGCAGCCGACGCTGCGCTTTCGGCATCGCGCTCCCAGATCGCCACCGAGGCGCCGAAGGCGGCGAGCCCCCGGGCGATCCCCCGCCCGATCCCCGCCCCACCCCCGGTGACGACCGCCACCCGGTCGGTGAGCAGTACGGCCGAGGGATCCATGGACACGGGGGCACCAGCCTTCTAAGTTCGATGGGGACGCACACAAATGCCAGACGCAAAATGCGGCCGAAAGTGGGAGTTGCATGCCAAGGATAGAGCCGATTCCGCTGGACGAGCTGGCCGACAAGCCCCGCCGGATCATCGAGGACGGGGTGGCTGACGGTACCTACGCAACACCCGTACCGCTCCAGATCTTCGCCTACCGGACGGCTCAGATCCTGATGACCGACGCGGCCCGTGGTGCCTGGGGGAAGCAGAGCCTCCTCGGGGGACGGATCCTGGAGCTCATCCGGATCCGGAGTGCACAGCTGGGTGAGTGCCAGCCGTGCATGCAGTCCCGTAAGCACGATTCGATAACCGATGAGGACGTTGCGTGCCTGGTCGCTCCCGGGCATTCGGAGTTGACCGAGCAGGAGCGCCTGGCCGTCGAGTTCCTCGACCTCCTCTCCGCCGACCACCACGCCATCGACGACGAGGTCTACCGTCGCCTCGGTCGGGTGTTCACCGCCGCTCAGATCATCGAGTTGGGCTTCACCTGCGCCAATGCCATGGGCCTTCATCGCTTCATCCACACCCTCGACGTCTTCGGGGACGGCGCTCCGGTCATCGCCTACGACCCAGGGCAGGTCGACACCGCCTACACCGGGGTGGCGGACCGGTCACCGGCATGACCGAGACCGTGTTCGTCACCGGCGCCACCGGGCTTGCCGGGGCCAACGTCTGCAAGCTCCTCATCGAACGGGGCGACGCGGTGCGCGCCCTCGCCCGTTCCGGAGCGGACTCCGATCCCCTGACCGCCCTCGGTGTCGATGTCGTCGTCGGCGACGTCACCGACGCCAACGATGTCCGCCGTGGTGCCACCGGTGCCGAGGCCGCCATCCACTGCGCCGCCCTTCTGGGCGGAGCCAGCCAGGACCTGGCCCAGTTCGAGGCGGTCAACGTGGCCGGTACCAGGCACGTACTGGACGCAGCCGAGGCGCTCGGCATGCGGAGGGTGGTCGCCGTCAGCACCGGGACGTTCTTCGACACCGACGGAGGCCTCGATCGGGAGGACGCGCCGGTGTCGAAGGAGCCGAGCTCGGATCCGTACACGGTGACGAAGATGGCGGCCTTCCAAGATGCCATGGCCAGGGCGGCCGCCGGCCAGGACGTGGTCACAACCCACCCCGGAGCGATCTTCGGACCTTCACCGGTGGTCAGCAATGCGCTGGCCCGGACCAGCTTCAACCGGGTACTGTCGTCGGCCCTTCGCCGGCGGCTCGACCGGTACCTCCGGTTCCCGGTCAGCTGGGTGTTCGCTCCGGACGTCGCCCGCGGCTGCCTCCTCGCCCTCGACCGCGGCGTCTCCGGCGAGCGCTACATGCTCGACGGCCGACCAGAGGACGTGGTCAGTGTCGCCGCCGCGTGCAGCCGGATCTGCGCGCTGGCCGGCATCGATCACCGGGTGGCCGACGTCGACCCCTCGGACGATCCCGAACTGGCACGGGTGTTCGGTCCCACCCTGATGGCCATCGCCTCCAAGTCCGAACGGCCGGCGCGGCGCCAGCTCACCGAATCCAAGACCTACAAGCGGTTGGGCTATGACCCCATCGGCCTCGACGAAGGCCTGGGAGCGACCGCCGCCTGGCTCCGGGAGATCGGCCGGATCGACTGAGCCTCATTCGAGACTAAGGCGGTCCGCTGCTCCCGGTCACCGCAGGGCCGACAATGCGCTCGACCATCTCGGGAGAGAGGGCTCCCCTCTGCCGGGGACGCACATAGGCGAGCCAGACCACACCCGCACCGAGGACGGTCGTGCACAGCGCCCAACCCAGGGCCGTGTTGCCGACCCCGACGTATTTCAGGCCTGACGCAAAGATCACCAGGGTGATGGCCGGCCGGATGTAGCGATCCGGTGCCCGCGACGAAAGGAACGAGCCGACGAGCACGGCGGGGACGCTCCCGATGATCAGCGAGGTCGTCACGGTGAACTCGACGTGGCCGAACGCCAAGGCCCCGAGGGCCGCGGCCAAGGTAAGGGGAACGGCCTGGGTCAGATCGGTCCCGACCAGCTGGTTGGCACCCAGCATCGGATAGAGGAAGAGCAGGAGGACGATCATGAGCGAGCCGGAGCCGACGGACGTGATGCCGACGATCAGTCCTCCGACCATCCCGATGACCACGGAAGGCAGCGGCTTGACCTCGAGGTTGTGGACGACGCCCTGGCGAACCTGCCCCTTGCGTCGATCGAGGACGTAGCGCAGGAGCATCGCCGCCGCCCCGATGAGGAGCGCAGCCCCCAGGATGATCTGGATGGTCCTCTCCGCCGACCCGGCGTTGCCGATCAGATGGAGCAGGTAGGCGCCGAGGAACGCCGTCGGAACCGAGCCGAGGACCATCCACCCGACCAGTCGCAGGTTGACCGTTCCCTTTCTGAGGTGGACGAAAGCCCCGACCGGTCGCATCACCACGGCGGCGACCAGGTCGCTGGAGATAGCCGTCGACGGTTTGATCCCGAAGAGCAGGATGAGCATGGGGGTCATCAGGGCTCCGCCGCCTGCGCCGGTCAGCCCGACGAGGAAACCCACGACCGCACTCCCCAGGACGATATAGGGATTGACCTGCACCTATGCCCCCAACTCGGCTAACTCGACTTAACCACTAGGTATTATAGCATTTAGGCCCTGGACCGTCCAGGGTGCCCGCCGCCAACGGCGCTCGGTGGGCGAGGCGTCCGAGGGCGTCGAGGCGAGCAGCCGGTAGCGCTGGGGGGCCAGTCGATCGCCGTTGCCGGTCGACGTCACCCGCCAGGAACTCAACCGTCGGGGGTAGGGCGCCTCTGGCCATGACCCGCCGCCTGAGCGACCAGGCCGCGGAGATCTCCGTCGTCGTCGAACCAGGGCTCGACGAGGGCGAACCCGGATTCCGCCAGCGGGGATGCCAGCATGTCCTGCTGCTCCCCGCCCAGCTCGACGAGGAGCCACCCACCGGGCCGGAGTAGCCGGGCCGCCGAAGTGATGATACGGCGCACTAGATCCAGGCCGTCGTGTCCACCATCGAGGGACCGGCGGTGTTCGTAACGTTGAACGTCGGACGGCAGAAAGCGGACATCCCCGGTCGGGACGTAGGGTGCCACCGCCGTCACCATGTCGAATGACCGGGTGCGAAGGGGTCGAGCGAGGTCGGCCACCATGACCGGGACGCCGTTGCCCCGGGCGCAGACGGCAGACAGCATGTCGAGGTCGACGCCGACGACCGACGCTGTGGGCACCGCGGCCATGAGGTGGACCGCTATGGCACCTGAGCCGGTACAGAGGTCGACGACCCGGCCGTGGGCGGGCAGCAGCGAGGCCGCCCGGCGGGCCAGTTCCTCGCTCTGGACCCTCGGAACGTAGACGCCGGGGTCGACCCGCACCCGATGTCCGCAGAAGTGCCCGGTGCCGGTGATCCAGGCCAGGGGCTCGCCCACCTCGCGCCGGCCGACCCACTTGTGGAGGGTGCCGGTGTCGGGGGCTGAGGCGATCAGCTCCTCGGCCTCATCCTCGGCAGCCACGCAGCCGGCGGTCCGGAGCCGGCGGACCACCCGTTCGAACCGGATGCCGACGGCATCTCGATCCACCGCTTTCCGCGGTGCAGGCCCATCGGGTCGACCCGAATCATTTGAGCGATCCCGAGTCATTGCCCCCCGATCTCCGGTGAGGGGGCCGGTATGCCGCAATCCAAAGCCACGGTGACGGTGCGCGACAGCTCAATTGCATGAGCAGACGAGCACCCGCCTGTCGGTCCTGGCCTTGGGCTCCGAGCGCCCGGCTCGCCCTGTCAGAGGGAAGGAAAGCCGGCGGTTGACCACTCGAACGACTTGCCCTTGTAGACGGGTCCCGACGCCTTGCAGTCTCCGGGGATCGAATCCCCCTTCACCTCGACGAAGATCGTTCCGGCCTTCGAGTCCAGGAACTTGATGTTGGTGCCGGATGCGAGGGTGGTAGTGGGCGTGTTTGCCGTCCCGGTCGCGGCGGCGGCAAACGGAGTCGTGGCAGCCGTGCTTCCCTGTGGATTGTCAACCAGGTACCAGCAGCTGTTGGACTTCGAGAGCGAGGCCAGCACGATGGCCTTCCCATCCGAGGTCGGGAATACCGAGACCACCCCCGGTCCGGTCGAGTTGGCTGTGGTGAAGGACAGACTCGGCTCAGCCGATTTCAAAAGGGTCGAGTTGACGACATTGGGAGCACCGTAGGATTGGTTGTTGGACCGGTACGCTGCCTTGGCGTTCAACATGGCCGTGTTCAGATTCGATTGGGCGCCCCGATCATTGGCCGATTTCGTCACTCCGAGGAAGGTCGGTATGGCGATGGCGAGGAGGATGGCCAGAATCAGGAGCGTCACCATGATCTCGATGAGGGTGAAGCCGCTCTCGGGGATGTGCCGAGCATGACGTGACTCGACCAGGACGTTGATCGTGTTCGGAGACAGGTCGGGCGCTACTTGCCTTGCGGAGCCGAGCACAGATGGCTCCTTTCTGTTAACGCGGTCCTTGTTTCTGCCAAAGCGCATCCCATGGACCACTGAAGCGTTCTAGTGGCTATCGACCCCCTTTCGCCTGACCTGAAGGTTTGGACAGGGCCGAAGCGCCTCCACTCCCCGAGTTTCTCCGACAATTGCAGGTCAGGCAGGGTACCCAGCTCGACGCAAGGTTCAGGAATCGCGCCGTTCCTTTCCCCTTCTCCGATCTCCGTCGCGTGGCCCAGGCTGACTGGACCATGAATGAGCCTATTTGGATGCTGCCGCAACGATCGCTGAGATCTGATCGAAGCCAAGCACCGGAACGCTCACGCCAGAACGCCATAGAGCCCCCAGTTCACCCAAAAGGTGGCTGCCAACAGGCTCTGCGCCCGCGGATTCGAATGCCTCGACAATCGGCGGCATGACTTCCGTCGTGTGGGGCTGTGGGCGTCCCTCAACGAACGACTCTGGGGGACACTCATGACTAAACACGCATGCAGCCGCCGGCAGGGCAGGCAGGAGGGTCATTACGTCCTTTGAGGATGACTCTAGGTCCACGTCCATCCAAATCATTGCAAATTGTTGGTCAAACTTAGGCAGGGTGTCAGAAAAGAAGCCCTGATCAATATCGACTACCTCAACGTGTCCAAACGTCCGGAGGTTGTCGAGCACTTCGTCCCGTGTTCCCCGAAACTCGCCCGCGTTATAGTAATCGTCTTCAGATTCAGGCAAACCAGCAAACGAATCGAATGCAAAGAGTTTCATATTCAGCCATGCGCAGGCATGGCTGAGGCAGCATGTGCTGAAGCCCTTGAAACAGCCGCACTCAACGAGTCCACCAGCAAGCCCGTAGGTGTGCAACACATACAGATGATTGGCGATGCACATCATCTCGTCTGGAGACGACGCCAATCCAACAGAGTCCTTTGCGGAAGGACTGGCCAAGCGGTTGATTGGATCGAAATGGGAGTGAATGAAGTCGAAGCAACCTGACATCGACCGCAAATAGTGGGCATACCGCACTACCGGTCTCACGACAGCTCGGTCTCTGAGAATCCTGACGATGTCGAAGACTGCGCGTTCCACCACCTCAGGTCCCCATGGGATCTGTCGGCTGTATTCATCCGGCCGGAGATCCTGCAAATACGCGACCACATCTTTCGGAAATGGTGAGACGGGGATCCTGTCGTCCAGCTCGGCTACAGATTGGCTTGCAACAGGCCAGAGCCGTCGCTCCACTCGACGCCGCGACGAATCTCGCGCCACGAATTCGATTACTAAGGTCTGTACCCCACCTTCAACAATGCTTCGCTCGGGCAGGTCGATCGCGAATCCAGAATCGATTGCATCGAATTCGTTGCCTACGAACGCCGCGACATCCGGGCGCTGAATCCCGAGTGTCACTTGGCCGGCGGGACTCCCGTCGAGCAGAGCCCGTACCTCTTGAATGCCCGTACGGTGTACAACCCAGCCTCTAACGCCAGATGGACTGTATCCGTCGAGCTTATAGGCAAACTTCTGCTTCGAACCCGAGCGCCCGATTCGCACCAAGCGGGCAAGATGGCGACGGATCCGGCTCATCGGTCCGGTTCAATCATGGTTTCCACCTCGACCCTGAAGGGACGCCGACCAGACTGTGACCTGACGTTCCCGGCCTCAAGCACATGCCGGCACCGGAGGAACTTGGTCCTATTCTCCCCCCAAGTTGTGCGTTCATTTCAAATCTATACTATCGCCCGATGAGGTTCGGCATCGATATCGCCCAGGAGCGGATGGACTTTGCTGACCTCATCGAACGGACGAAGCGATCCGAGGAGCTCGGCTTCGATGCCGTCTGGGGATTCGACCACTTCATGCCGCTGACGGGCGAGGGACCGGGGAATTGCTTCGAAGGCATGACCGCCCTAGCCGGCCTGTCGGCAGTGACGACGACGGTGCGCCTCGGGCTTCTCGTCACGGGTGTCACACACCGACACCCATCGATCCTGGCCTCCCAGGCAGTCACGATCGACCACGTGAGCCATGGTCGGTTCAATCTCGGCCTGGGGTGCGCATGGCACGGTGATGAGCACTACAAGCTCGGAATCGAATTTCCAACTACGCCGCAACGTTTCGATCGTCTTGAGGACGCTCTAGAGATCCTTCTTCGACTCTTCACGGGCGAAGAGGTCAGCTATGAGGGACACCACTTCCACATCGACTCGGCACGGCTTCGCCCGACGCCCGTGCAGAAACCCCATCCACCCATTTGGATCGGTGGACCCGGTCCTCATCGAACGTTACCCCTTGCCGCTCGGTACGCGGATGCGTGGCACGCCTACGGATCTCCGGCCCAACTGCGTTCGCTCGGTGGTATCCTCGACGGGTTGGCCGAGGGATGTGGCCGAGACCCGAGATCGATCCTCCACGCCTCTTCGCTTTCAATCAACGAGCATCCGGCAGTCGTTCAGAAGAACGTCGTGGCCATGCGTGACGCGGGTATCGACTACTTGGTATGTAGTTGGCCTGTCCTCGGCTTGAAGCGAGTCGAGCAGTTCGCCGCGGAGGAAATGCCGCGGCTCGTAGGACTGGCTGCTGGGCGAGACAACATAGTTTCGCCCGTTGGAGCCTGGTTCGGAGAGCCTGACCATTCGAAGCATCGTGAGAATCTCGTGGTCGCCTCTGGATCGCTACGAGGGAAGGGTGGGTCGAGAATGAACGTTCCCTGGGTGGAGTCGCCCTTCTTCGAACGGGAATTGGGCGAGCGCAAAGAACGCCTAACGCCACAACAGCGAGAGGCGGCAACCCGGTTCCACGAAGACGGTTACTTGGAGATGCGAGGTCTTGTGCCCCACGAACTCTGCGACCGCGTTCGCGAACAGGTCCTGCCGCTATGGGACGACGAAGCCAAACAGAGGGGACGGGTTGCGGACGGGTGGAAACGAGGCGCGGAAGCCACGCGTGAGCTGGCGGTGCTCGAGCCAGTCCAAGAGATGTTGAGGACCCTGTACGACAGACGGCCGATCCCGTTCCAGACGCTGACCTTCCAGCACGGCACCCAGCAGCGTGGGCATACCGACTTCATCCACTTCAACAGCTTTCCCGCCCGGTTTATGTGTGGAATTTGGGTGGCGCTCGAAGACGTTGACCACGAGAACGGACCGCTCTTTTATTACCCGGGCTCGCACCGTCTGTCACAGGTGGACATTTTCGACCTCGGAATCTTGTCGGACGAGTCTTGGAACCGCAGGTACCAAGCCTACGAAGACTTCGAAGAAGAGCTTATGGAGGAGTTGGGATTCAAAGCAGTCGAGTTTCACGCCAAGAAAGGCGACGCGCTCGATATGGTCATCGAACATTGTGCACGGCGGGATGCCCGTTCTGCGTGACGGCAGCACGCGGTGGTCACAGGTCACACACGTTCTCTTTGACGACTGCATCTACTACCAGCCACATTCCTCGGACGTGCCATTGGGAGAGCTAACGCTCCTCGACATCACGGATATGAACACCCTCGAGAGTGTCCCCCACCGCTACTACGGTCACGCCCTTACGACGGTGCGACTCGAGAATGGCCGGAGCAGGGTGTTCATGGAGGATCCCCGATATCCCGACATCTCCACCCTCCAAAGGGAGCTCGCTGACACGAAGGCACAGTTCGCTGACACGAAGGCACAGCTCGCTTCGACCGACACGAGGCTGAAGTCGATCCAGGGATCTCGCTCTTGGCGAGTTACCAAACCGCTCCGACGATTGACGAATCGGACACGATCCTTTTGGTAGAGCCATTGACCCGCCGAACGGCCCGAGGTCCTCAAGCCAGCCCCTCCTCGCCGGGGCTCCACGTCCGCGCCTCCGGTCACCCTCTCGGCCCGACGCCCCCGACCCACGCGACGGATACATTCCGCTTGCGCCGTCAGGCCCCTCTCCAATACGACGATGTGGTGGGCGCTAGAGGACTCGAACCTCCGACCTCGGCCGTGTGAAGGCCGCGCTCTAACCAACTGAGCTAAACGCCCGGCGCAGACCGCGACGATGACGCTCGCCCCGGTCGACCAGGTCGACATGGTAGCGCCTGCCGCGGGACCGAAGCTGCCAGCAAGCCCTGGTCACGCCGCCGACGCGGACGGAGACGGGGCCAGGGCCCCGAAACCGATCGCCTCCTCCAGCGCGGCGGCTGACCGGAGGACCACCAGGTCGGCGTGTTGGGGACCGATCAGCTGCAGGCCGACCGGCAGCCCCGACGACGTCAATCCGGCACACACCGACGCCGCTGGTGACCGGGTCATGTTGAACGGATAGGTGAACTTGACCCAGTTGAAGTCGGCGGTGCCGTTGATCATTCCGGCACCACCCAGGGCGCGGGGCGGAGGCGCCCCGGCCATGGTGGGTGTCATCAGGAGGCGGACGTCGTGGAACAGCTCGACCAACCGCAGGTTGAGACGGTGACAGGCGTCCTCGGCCCGGACGACCTCCAACGCGCTCATCGACGCCGCGCCCTCGATGACCGTCGCCAGGACAGGGTCCACCAGCGCCCACGCCTCGGTCCCCCTGATGTCCGCGTGGGTCCGCAGGTTGTAGACGCCGGACAGTGTGAGCCAGTCATCCACGGGATCGGCGTCGAACACGGTTTCGATCTCCACCACCTCGGTACCGAGCGACGCCATGGTCTCGACGGCGCGCTCGCAGATGGCCAGAACCTCGGCGTCGACCTCGGCGTAGCCGAGCGTGGGCGACCAGGCCACCCGCCGGGGCGGCCTCGGGTCGTCGAGGGCGGCGATCCACGAGGCCTCCGGACGTGGAAGCGACCTGAGGTCGCTCGGATCGGGACCGACCACCACGTCGAGGGCGGCGACCACGTCGGCCAGCCGCCGGGCCATCGGGCCCTTGGTGGACAAGTGCTGCCAGTCCGGTGCCGCCGCGCCCCCGCTGGGCACCCTTCCGAGCGAGGGCTTCATCGCTGAGAGACCGCAGCACGACGATGGGATCCGGATCGACCCGCCGCCATCGGACCCCGTGGCCAGAGGCACCATTCCCGATGCGATTGCCGCCGCGCTCCCACCCGACGAGCCACCCGGCGTGTGGTCGGTGTGCCACGGGTTGAGGGTCGGCCCGAAGGCGCGGTTGTCGGTGTCGGCCTTCCACCCGAGCTCCGGGGTGTTGGTCTTCCCCACCACCACGCACCCGGCGGCGACCAGCCGGGCCACCAGGGGCGAGTCCGTCCGCGCCGGCGGCCGGTCGGCATACGCCATCGACCCGCAGGTGGTCACGTAGCCGGCGGCGTCCTCCAGATCCTTGACCCCGAGCGGGATACCCGCCAGGGGGCCGGGGTCCCCGCCGGCGGCCACCTTGGCGTCGACCGCCGCCGCGCCGGCCCGGGCCCGCTCCTCGTCCACGGCGACGAAGGCATTGATCATGGGGTTGTGGGTGGCGATCTGGGCCAGGGCGTGGTCGAGCAGTGAGTCGGCGGACCGCCGTCCCGTCACGAACCTGCTCGGCCAGACCCACCACCGACTCGCTCCGGAAGTCCATGGGCTCGACCGTACCGTCGAAGCGCGCCGGTCACAACCGCCGGAACCGCTGCCACCCCTCCGTTTCGACAACGCCGGCGGGCGGGAAGCAGGCTGGGAGCATGGACCGACGACCACACCCACCGGGCGACGGGCACCGACCGGGTCACCGAGTGATGCGGGCGACCACGTGAACGGAGAGACCATCGACGATGTGGTCCTCGATCACGTCGCCCACGCCGTACGCCGTTGGCAGGACGTCTGGCCCCGCTACGCCGTCGACCTGGGGGCGGAGTGGGACTCGGGCGGGCCCGGCCCGGGATTCGCCCCCGGCCAGCTCCGGTTCGCCAATGGCGCCCGGGTGGAGGTGCTCATGCCCCACGACGTCCACGTCAACGACTTCCTCGATCGGTTCCTCACCGCCTCGGGACCCGGCCCCCACCATCTGACCTTCAAGGTGCCCGACCTCGCATCGGCCCTCGAGGCCGACCCGGCGGGCCGGATTGGACCCGATCGGCGTCGATCTCAGCGATCCCGGGTGGATGGAGGCGTTCATCCACCCGAAGCAGGCGACCGGCGTGGTCGTGCAGTTGGCCCAGGCCGCCAACTCGTGGTCCAGCCCCCCTCCGGACGACTTCCCGGCCGAGCGGCGCCGTCGCCGCCACGGATCCGGGCCGGTGCCCGCCGCCGTGTTGCAACGGGTGACCCATGCGGTCGCCGACTTCGGCACGGCCACCGCCCTGTTCGTCGACCTGCTGGGGGGAACCGTGGTCGATGAGGGTCGCCACGCCGGGCATCGCTGGGCCGACCTGGCCTGGGAAGGACCCCTGGGACTCCGCCTCGTTGCACCGGTCGACCCGTCCGAGCCGGGCACCCTGGTCCGCTGGCTCGGTGGGCGCAACGGGCGCGTCCACCATCTCGGGCTGACCCTCGAGGAGCCCGAGGAGCTGCCGGATGCCCGCCCGACGGCGTCGGACACAGGCTTTCCGTCGGGCCTCGAGGGTGATCGGGGCGCATCCTGGGTGATCGGGCCCGAGTCCAATCACGGGATGCGGCTGGTCCTGAGCGGGGCTGACCGGCGGCGGGCTGACCGGCGACGGGCCGCCGTCTGACTGCTCCGGCCGATCGCGCCACACCGTCGATCCGGCCCCGCCGGGGCCGGTAGCCTTTGGCCGATGGCCGACCCAGCCGAACCCCGCGACCTGCACGGTCGGGACGCCGAGTCAGACGCAGGCGCGTCGGCCGGCACCGGGCGGAGCCGACCGGATCGTTCGACCAAATGGGCCATCGACCGCCTCGACGTGCGGGAGAAGCGCTTCTCGTTCGCCGCCGCCGGCGGGGCGGCCATCGTCGCCGTGATCATCTACGTGTCCGAGACCGGCTCCCACAAGGTCCTGGCCAAGGGACAGGTCTCACCGCAGACGACCTTGACCTTCGGCCTGGTCTCCGCGGCCCTGCTCTTGATCACCACCTTCGTGGGTCGTCGGGCCCCTGTCGGGTTCGTGGCCCTGTTCACCTTCCTCGCCTTCGGCACCTACCTGGTCTTGGGCCTGCCCTTCCTGGCCCTCGCCGTCTGGCTCCTCTACCGGTCGTGGAAGACCCAGCGGACGGCGGCCGCCGACGCGCGCGCGGCCCGGTCCGGACCGGCCCGGTCGGCCCCCCGCGGCTCGTCCGCCTCCGCCAAGGGCCCCCCCGGCGGGCCGTCGAAGAACAGGACGGCCAAGGGCCAGGCCCGGCCTGAGGGCAACAAGCGCTACACCCCCAAGCGACCGCCGCCGCCGGCGCCCAAGCCGTCCCGACGTGAACGGAGGGCGGCCCAGACCACCGACTGACCCGGCGCTACCCGGGCTCGGTGACCAGGGCGGTGCGCAGCAACTGGAGGATCTCGGTGCGGCGCCGGACCAGCGACCGGGCCGTGGGCTCCTCACCGAAGGCCCGGAGCACCTCCACCTCGGTGAGCATCCCGATCACGGTGGAGTAGATGGCCAGCAGCAGCAGCCGGGGCTCGTGGCGCCGCATGTGGCCGGCGTCCATCTCCGCCTCGAGGAACTCCGAGGCCCGGTGGACCAGGGGTTCCAACGCCACCACCAACCGGGTGGCCGCCGGCGTTCCCAGTCGGCTCATCTCCCGCACCAGGCCCAACAACTCGGGGCGCCTGGCCGCCAGACGGAACACGGACCGGACCACCGCCTCGACCCGGGACCAACCGGTGCCGGCGGTGGCCAGGGACGACTCCAGGGCGTTCGAGAGCTCGATGGCACTGCGATCGATGACGGCCTCGAGCAGGACCTCCTTGGAGGGGAACCAGTAGAGGATGGTCTGCTTGCGCACCTCGAGGCCGGCGGCCAGGGCGTCGAGGGACGAGGCCTCGTAGCCCCGGGTGGCGAACGACGCCAGGGCGGCGTCGAGGATGCGCTCGGAGGTGCTGGCTCCCGCGCCACCGGTCCGCCCCCCGCCGGGGACGGCACGGGGCCGGCGACGATCGGGTCCGGGCGGGGCCGCACCTCCAATGCTCGACTGGCTCACTTACCATATGGTAGACAGATCTGGTGACCCGCGTCCGCGATGCGCTTGCCGGCAAGCAGTTCTTCGTCACCGGTGCCACCGGATTCCTGGGGACGGCGCTGGTCGAGCGGATCCTCCGCACCGTCCCCGACAGCCGGGTGGTGCTGCTCATCCGACCCGGGCGCCGCGCCTCGCCCCTGCAGCGCGCCACCCGGGAGATCGTGAAGAACGACTGCTTCGACCGGCTGCGCCAGGAGCACGGGGATCGGTTCGAGGCCGCAGTCGCCTCCCGGGTGGCCGCGGTGGCCGGTGACGTCACCACCGACGGCCTGGGCCTCGACGACGCGGGGAGACAGCTCCTGTCGGAATGCGACATCGTCGTGCACTCGGCAGCCGCGGTCAGCTTCGACTCGCCCCTCGATGCGGCCGTCGAGGTCAACCTGCTCGGGCCCTCGCGGGTAGCCGCCGCGGTGGTGGAGGCCGGGCGGCGCGCCCGCGACCAGGGCCGAGCCGGGCCGGTCCACTTCATCCCGGTGTCGACGGCCTATGTGGCCGGAACCCACCAGGGCGAGGCCAGAGAGGAGCTCCTGGACGGGAGCCGGTTCACCGTAGACGTGGACTGGCGCACCGAGGTCGAGGCGGCCCGCCGTCAGCGGGGCGACACCGACGCCGAGTCCCGCCGCCCCGAGCGCCTGGCCCGGTTCGCCAAGGAGGCCCGGGGCGAACTGGGGGGAGCCGGCCTGCATCTCCTGGCCGAGCGGGCCGAGCGGCGACGCGAGGACTGGGTCAAGAGGCAGATGGTCGACGTCGGGAAGGCCCGGGCACAGTCCCTCGGGTGGCCGGACGCCTACCCCTATACCAAAGCCCTGGGTGAGCGGGCGCTGGTCTCCCAATTCGGCGACGCCGTCCCCATGACCATCGTGCGGCCGTCGATCATCGAGTCGGCACTGGCCGAACCGCGGCCCGGATGGATCCGCGGCTTCCGCATGGCCGAGCCGATCATCGTCTCCTACGCCCGGGGGCTGCTCCGCGAGTTCCCCGGGGTGCCCGAAGGGGTGACGGACGTGATCCCGGTGGACCTGGTGGTAGCCGCCATCATGGCGGTGGCCGGCGAGGCGCTCCTCGATGCCGGACAGGCCCACCGGGGACCGGAGGTCTACCACGTGGCCTCCGGGGTGCGGAACCCGTTCCGCTACGGCCGACTGGTCGAGCTGGTCCAGGCCTGGTTCACCGAGCATCCCCTCTACGACCGCGACGGACAGCCCATCGTCGTGCCCGCGTGGTCCTTCCCCGGGCGGGGACGGGTCCAACGGCAGCTGTCCCGGGCCAGTAGGGCGATGGACCTGGCCGAACGGGTGGTGGGGTCCCTTCCCATCCGCGGCCGGCAGGCGGCGTGGATGGCCGCCCTCGAAGAGCAGCACCTCCTCGCCGACCGGGCCCTGGGCTACGTCGAGCTCTACGGCGCGTACACCGAGACCGAAGCCCGCTACCGGGTCGACCGTCTGCTGGCCCTGTGGGACCGCATGGACGCGGACGACCGCGAGGTGCTCTGCCTCGACCCGGCCGCGGTGGACTGGGACTCCTACGTCCGCGACATCCATCTGCCCTCGATCATCGAGCACGCCCGTGTGCGCACCACCCCGGGCCGGTCGCCTCAGCCCGCCCGGGTGGAACGGGCCCGCCAGGCCATCCTCTCCCCCGACCGGCACCTGGCCGCCTTCGACCTCGAGAACACGCTGATCGCCTCCAACGTGGTCGACTCCTACGCCTGGCTGGCGTCGCGTCACCTCGCCCCGGCAGAGCGGGCGGCCTTCGTGGCCGACCTGGTGTCCGAGGCCCCGGCCCTGCTCGTCCTCGACCGACGGGACCGGGGGGACTTCCTCCGCTCCTTCTACCGCCGCTACGAGGGTGCCCCCGCCGACCGCCTGCGCGACGACGGGTGGGAGCTCTTCCACCATCTGCTGCTGGCCAAGTCGTTCCCTTCGGGGATAGCCCGGGTCCGCCGGCACCGCTCCCTCGGACACCGGACGGTCCTGATCACCGGGGCCCTCGACTTCGTGGTCGAGCCGCTGCGGCCCCTGTTCGACGACATCGTCTGCGCCCGCCTCGGCGAAGCCGACGGCAAGTTCACCGGTCGGCTCGACGAGCTGCCCCCCATCGGCGAGGCCCGGGCCCTGGTGCTGGCCGACTACGCCGAGGCCGAGGGACTGCAGCTCGAGGAGTCGATGGCCTACGCCGACTCGGCCAGCGACCTGCCCATGCTGGAGGCGGTGGGCTTTCCAGTGGCCGTCAATCCCGAGGCCAAGCTGGCCGCCATCGCCCGGCGTCGGGGATGGCACGTGGAGCACTGGCACAAGGCCGAGGGCGGGGCGCAGCCGCCCCTGCCCCTGGGCCCGGTCGACCGTCGGGGCTCGCTCGGGCGCGGCCGCACCAGCGCCGCCGCGCTGACCGGGGCGGTCCGGCGCACTGCGGTCGGGCCCGCCCGATGAAGGCCCTCGTCTTCGAGCGGAACCTGCCCCGCTTCGCTGCCTCGCGGGTGGCCTCGATGTTCGGTTCGGGCCGGGGCGCGGGCGTCGGGCCGCTCCAGCTCCTCGACGCCACGCCGCCGGACCTGCCCGCAGACGACTGGTACTACCTCCGGCCGCTGTTGTCGGGGATCTGCGGGTCCGATCTGGCCACCTTGGACGGGCGGAGCTCCCGCTACTTCGAGGACCTGGTGAGCTTCCCGTTCGTCCCCGGGCACGAGGTGGTCGGCGTCCTCGACCAGGGGGGGGTCGACCACGCCGGGCGGGCTCTCGACCCGGGCGCCAGGGCGGTGATCGAGCCGGTGCTCGGCTGCGCCCCCCGCGCCATCCGACCCCTCTGCCCCCGGTGCGCCGAAGGGCAGACCGGCCTCTGCGGCCATGTCGCCTTCGGGAGCCTCGAACCCGGCCTGCAGACCGGGTTCTGCACCGACACCGGCGGCGGCTGGTCGACGGCGGCGCTTGCGGCCCACACCTCCCAGCTCCATCTGGTGCCCGAGGGGTTCTCGGACGAGGAGGCGGTGGTGATCGAGCCCACCGCCTGCGCCGTGCACGCGGTGCTGTCGGCCGGCGTCGAGTCCGGCGACGTGGTGGCCGTGGTCGGGGCCGGGACCCTCGGACTGGCCACGGTGGCCGCCCTCCACCATCTCGTGCGTCCGGTCCGCGGTTGCACGGTGATGGTCGGGGCCAAACACCCCCACCAGTGCCGGATGGCAGACGAGCTCGGTGCCGACACGGTGGCCGCTCCCGGGCAGCTGGCCCGCTCGGTTCGCCGGCGGGCCGGTTCGCTGGTCCTCGCCGGCCGCCTGACCGACGGCGCCGATGTGGTCTTCGACTGCGTGGGCTCGTCGGAGACGCTGGCCCAGTCGTTGGCGATGGTCCGTCCCCGGGGCCGGGTGGTGATGGTCGGGATGCCCGGCAGGGTGTCGGTCGACCTGGCGCCGCTGTGGCACCGCGAGCTGACCCTGGTCGGCGCCTACGCCTACGGCGTCGACACGCCCCCGGAGCCGGCCCGGCCGGGACGCACCTTCGAACTGGCCATCGATCTCGTCGCCGGCGCCGGACTCGGGTCACTGGTGTCGGCCACCTACCCCCTCGAGCGGTACGAGGAGGCCATCGCCCACGCCGGCGCCGCCGGGCGACGTGGGGCGGTGAAGGTCGCCTTCGACCTCCGCAACCGGAAAGGAACCAACCGATGAGCCCCAGGCCGGGATTCGTCCTCGACGTCGACCGCTCGACCCCTCCCACCCTGTTCTGGCACGGAGAGCGGTTCAGCCTGGAGCGGCTGCCCGAGGGCAGCCGGGTGATCTACGCGCCCGAGCCGATCGACGCGCTGAAGGACCCAGGAGCGTCCATCCGGGCCGCCCTCAACGAACCGGTGGGCGACCGCGACCCCCTCCCGACCCTGCTCCGGCCCGGAATGCGGTTGACCATCGCCTTCGACGACATCTCGTTGCCCCTTCCGCCCATGCAGCGGCCCGACATCCGCCAGATGGTCATCGAGCAGGTCCTCGACATGGCGGCCGACGCCGGCGTGGACGACGTCGCACTGATCGTCGCGCTCGCCCTCCACCGACGGATGACCGAGGCGGAGCTCCGACACGCCCTCGGCGACCGCATCTACGACGCCTTCGCGCCCAACGGCCTGTTGACCCAGCACGATGCCGAGGACCAAGACGCCCTGGTCCACCTGGGCCTGACCGAGCAGGGTGAGGAGGTGGAGATCAACAGGCGCGCCGCCGAGAGCGATCTGCTGGTCTACGTCAACATCAACCTGGTGGCCATGGACGGTGGCCACAAGAGTGTCGCCACCGGACTGGCCAGCTACCGGAGCCTGCGCCACCACCACAATCCGGAGACCATGCAGGAGAGCCGGTCCTTCATGGACCAGCACCACTCCGAGCTGCACGCCTCCAACTGGCGGATGGGCCGGCTCATCGCCCAGAGCGGGATCGACGTGTTCCAGATCGAGACCACCCTCAACAACGACACGTTCCCTCCGGCGTTCCAGTTCCTCCAGAAACGGGAGTGGGAGTGGGGCGCGAGGGACCGCCTCGGCTACCTGGCCGCCTCCAAGGCACTGGACCGCACCCCGGCCCGTTACGCCCGACAGATCTTCCACTCGGTCAAGTCACCGCACCGGATGACCTCGGTGCAGGCCGGCGAGGTGGAGGCGGTCCACAAGCTCACCACCGACAACGTCTGGGCCCAGCAGGGCGTCGCCGTCGCCGGCCAGACCGACATCTTGACCATGGGCCTCCCCTACATCGGCCCCTACAACGTCAACTCGATCCTCAACCCGATCCTGGTGGCCTGCCTGGGGCTCGGCTACCTCTTCAACATGTACCGGGGAAAGCCGCTGGTCCGGGAGGGCGGCGTGCTGATCATGTCCCATCCCACGCCCTGGGAGTTCAACCCCGTGCACCACCCGAGCTACATCGACTTCTTCGACCAGGTGCTGAGCGAGACCACCGACCCGGTCGAGGTGGCGACCCGCTACGAGGAGTCGTACGCCACCGACCCGTGGTACGTCCACCTGTACCGCACGGGCCACGCCTACCACGGGGTGCATCCCTTCTACATGTGGTACTGGTGCGCCCACGCCCTGCAACACCTCGGCGGAGTGATCGTCGTCGGCGGCGATCCGGCCGCCGTGCACCGGCTGGGCTTCCGGGCGGCCTCCACCCTGGCCGACGCCCTGGAGATGGCCGAGGACGTGGTCGGCGCCTCCCCCACCCTCACCCACCTCCACGCCCCACCGATCCTGATGGCGGACGTGCATTGAGGGCCCGGACCGCGTCCAACTCCCTGCGCGCCACCCGGTCGGTCCGGACCGACGCCACGCTGGGCGCGGCGAACACCGCCGGCCGACAGCGAGGGGGTGTCGGGACCCTGCGCCGACTGGCTCCCTCCGCACTGGCGTCCCGGGCCGGCCGGACCCGCTTCCCGCTGGCCGCCCCCAGTTGGCCCGAGTCGGTCCCCCGGCCACCACCCGCCTCCGAACTCGGTGTCCACTACGACACCGCCTGGTCGCGCCGGTACCCGGTCCGGCTGGCCCGGGCCATGGTGCTCGACAACGTGACCCGTCCGCTGGCCCGGGCCATCGCCTCTCCGCTGATCCGGGGCGACGAGTCGCTCAGCGGGCTCGAGGGCCCGGTCATCTTCGCCGCCAATCACGCCAGCCACGCCGACACGCCGCTGCTGTTGAGTTGTCTCCCGCTCCGGTTCCGTCATCGCACGGTGGTGGCCGGGGCCGCCGACTACTTCTTCGACCGGCGGTGGAAGGCCGATGCCTTTTCGTTCCTGCTGGCCGCCATCCCCATCGAGCGGAACAAGGTCAACCGGCGCTCGGCCGACCTGGCCGCCGACCTGCTGGTTGACGGTTGGAACCTGGTGATCTTCCCCGAGGGAGGGCGCTCTGCCGACGGATGGGCGCAGGAGTTCACGGGTGGTGCCGCCTATCTGGCGGCGCGTACCGGCCGGCCGGTAGTGCCCGTGCATCTCGACGGAACCCGGCACATCCTGCCCAAAGGGGGCAAGGGCCTGCGCCGGTCGCGAACCACCATCACCTTCGGCACGCCGCTGTGGCCCGCCGAGGACGAGCATGCCCGCCGGCTCGCCGTCCGGATCGAGACGGCGGTGGCCACCATGGCCAATGAGGCCAGCTCCGACTGGTGGACAGCCCGGAAGCAGGCGGCGGCCGGGACCACCCCTTCCCTCCAGGGTCCCGACGCCGCTCCCTGGCGCCGGTCGTGGATGCTCTCCTCCGCCCCGCAGCACCGCGACACCGACCCGGGCGTCGAGTGGCCGAGGCGGAGTCGCTGACACCGTTTACCGGCTCTTGTGAGGTAGCCGGGTGGGGATCATCGGACCGGTCCGCTGTCGCGATCGTTGGCTGTCCATGAACGGCACCATGGGGGCAGACAAGTTCTGGATGGCGGGCCTTCCGTGTCCGGCAATACCGAGTGGTCCGGTCGTCTACGTTCGGTCCTCTGAGAGCATGGCGACACAGCTGATCTCGACCAATGCCTCGGCGACGATGAGCTCGGTTACACCTACGGCTGTCCATGCCGGATAGGGATCCTTCAAGAACTCGGCCGCAACTCGGATAAGCGCCTCCGACTGCTCCAAGAGGCCAACGTGGTAGGAGTTCATCTCCACGACATCGGGCCAGCTCGCTCCCGCCTCGGCCAGGGTCAAGGCGATGTTGCGGAACGCCTGGCGTATCTGCGACTCCGGGTCGGTGGAGAACACGCCTTCGGCCGTCTCGCCGGTATGTCCCGTGACCCGCAAAGTGTCGCCAACTCTCAAGGCCGCTGGGATCCGGGTCTCTTCGTAGAAGTCGGCCCATATGGCGGGCACGATCGGTTCACGTGTGTTCCCAGGCATCTCCGCCTCCGAGATCAGCGTGAAGCAATGACAGTTTCTGCTCCACGACGAGTTGGCTTGAGGGGGCTGATGAATACCCGGCCAACTGCGAACATGCCGCGTTGCGGAAAGTAGAAGTCCGCCATCTGAGCCTGCACGCCCAAGGGGCCGATCGGACCAAGGTCCTCACCTTCGACGACCGCCCGGCTCGCCGTCACATACCAGATGTGCAGGGGATTGGCATCGAAGTGCTGGCGGTTGGACGTGGTGCCAGTGAGCTGCACCCTCCCAACGCCGAGTACCCGCCCCGCCACTGCCCCCATGGCGTTGAGCAGCGGTCCGGACCGCCACGCGGTTAACGGCATCACCGAGCCCATCGCGCTCATCATCCGGGTCGCGACGGTTGCGCCGATCGCTACTTCCCAGTCGACCGCCCCATCAGCTGTGCGGACTCGAAGCTGGTTGGACGCCTCCCATTCGAGGTCGATGGGCCCTTCTCGAACGCGCTCGACGTCTGCTCCGAAGTAGCGGGTACACGCGATATCACAATCCACCGACTCATAGAACGTCCACCGCCCAGTTGGGTCCCGGTGCCAGATTGACGTGAATCTGTCGCCCACTGACGAGGCTGTCCACCGGCGAAGTCCCAGAACGTGGCCGAATGCGAACGGCAATCCCATGACGCCATATCCGGACACCCGCTCGCAGTCGCCCGGAGGCAGGCTGGGCCGGTCTTCGACAGCTTGGGCAAACTCTGCTGGTGACCTCATCTGACCACCTCGTCTTATAGGCAATCCCGAGGATCGCGATCTTATGTCGAGTTGCCGGTCCCGTCAGCGGGCTATTTCAATCCTCGCTGCCGGGTTGGGTGCCACCCCTCACTCCACGGTTGCTCCTCGTCAGGATCGATTATGACGGCTGAGAGTCCAGGTAGCCCTCATAGAGCTTGCGTGGCCACTTGCGGTCGGCCTGCACTTCGTACACTTCTACCAGTTCGGTCCTAACCCGCTCGTAGTCGTAGCAGTTAAGCTCGTAGAGGTTTCCCCATGGGTCAGCGAGATCGAACGCCCAGCACATGTCGTAGTCCACGAGATCGGCGAGAGCGAGTGGTTCGCCGTGTGGGTTGTCGATCCCGCAGGGCAGGGAGTGGGCGAAGGCCATGAAGCTGTCAGCGTCGACGGTGAAGGCGACACCGGTTTGCTGTGGAACCATCGGATGACCCGCACTGGCCTCGAACAGCGCGAGCATTGTCTGGCCGCCATCGGCCGAGACCTGTAGCGGACCGCCCGCGAACCCCGTCGCCCAGAAATCGAAGGCCTCGACGGGCTCGAACCCGAGATGCTCTGCGTACCATCGGGCGGCTTCGGCCCGGTCCGGCACTCGAATGTGAACATGATCTAGCTGCCCCATCTTGAAAGCGGGTCGCTCTGGCCGCATACTCACAGACTAGACAATCCCCACCTCAGACCCTCACGGACCCTGCCCCAATACGCCGGGAGAGTGGTGGTTATCACCGTGGCTGACCCCCACTTGCGGGCGTGCGGATAACTGTCATCACTACACAAGTGGGTTCGGCGAGCCGAAGCGTGTGGGACGATTCACCCATGCCCATTGATCATGTGCTTGCCGTCGTCCCCGTTTCGGACATGCAGGTAGCGCAGCGATGGTACGAGGCTCTGTTGGGTCGTCCAGAGGACAAGCACGCCATGGACACCCCGGTGGAGTGGAGAATCACTGACAGTAGCTGGGTACAGGTCTTCCACGACCCACCGATCGGGGTCTACGCTGCTCAACTTTGCCGTGGATAATCTGGAGGAGTTGGTCGGTGAGCTCGCGGTGAGAGGCTTAGTACTCAGTGAGATTCAGACGGCCAACAAGCGCGTTCGCACTGCAAGCATCAGCGACCCCGATGGCAATCGGATTACTTCATTGGCGGCTTTCGAGTCACCTATAGAAATTCGACTCGGTGCGCCACATAGACGGTTCCGCTACGGCTGATATGGGGGCGCTTCGCCCCAGCCCCACTTCGGGACCGGAGCGTGTTCCATGACCTTCGCCCGGTGCTCCGAGTTGCTAAATGCAATGCGAGTGCCCCACTCCAGGTAGGCAACGAGTGCCGACCGGAACTCGGGGTCGCTCGGCAACCCGGCGTCGTCAGCGGCGAGTCGCATGAGTTCGGTGAAGCAGAACCGCTGCTGCTCAGTGATGTGCAGTTCTAAGTGCTTGCTCAGCATCCGCTCGTAGCCACCCAAGTCATTGGTGTACTGAGCGGGACCTCCAAAGACTTCGTCCCACCACATGGCCACATGACGACGGTGATCTTCATGGACTCCACCGGGGAAGAACGGAGACAGCAGCTCGTCCTGCTCGACGCGG
>CAWDXJ010000009.1:0-90457 GCA_963806285.1 uncultured Acidimicrobiales bacterium | reverse complement strand
GAGTAGGTTGCGGCTTCGGTCACCGCGAACACCGGTAGGCGGCCGTCGGTTTCCTTCTTCCCCGTTGGGGCCCTGGTAACGCTTGGCAGACCCCTCGGTACTCCAGACCACTGGAGGAAAGCGAGATGCTGATTCGCCGCTTCCGAGTAGGGTGGCGACGGTCTTGGGCTAGCCAGAGATAGGACGTCTTCTAGACGGGACGTAGCGCAGCTTGGCAGCGCGCCTGCTTTGGGAGCAGGAGGTCGCGGGTTCAAATCCCGCCGTCCCGACCAGCTTCTTTCGATCCCCATCCGCCATGGGTTCGGCACCCGGCCCCTGACCCTTCGCCGAGACGACCTCGGACTGGCCAGTGATCAGGCGCTGTGATCAGGCGCTGTGATCAGGCGCTGTGATCAGGCGCTGATCGGAAGGCCGAAGGACGCGGCGATCTCCGCCGCCGGCAGGGGCTTCGAGAACAGGTATCCCTGGGCGAAGTCGCAGTCGAAGGACGCGGAGGACCTCGAGCTGCTCCGCGGTCTCGACCCCCTCGGCCACCACCTCGAGCCCGAGGGCGTGGGCCAGGTTGATCACCGCCGAGACGATCTCCTCGCCCTCGGCGTTGACGCCCAGCTCCTCGACGAACGACCTGTCGACCTTCAGGATGTCGAGCGGGAACCGCTGGAGGTAGCTGAGCGACGAATAGCCGGTGCCGAAGTCGTCGATGGCCAGCATGACCCCGATCTCCTTCAGGGCCCGGAGGACCCCCAGCGCCGACGGCGGCGTCCTTCATCAGGGCGCTCTCGGTGATCTCGAGGGTCAGGTGCTCCGGCGGCAGCCCGGTCCGGGCGAGGATCCCCTCGACCGTCCCGACGATCCCGGGGTCGTCGATCTGCCGGGCCGAGAGATTGACCTCGACCGAGCCGCTCCGGCCCGCTGCGCCCCGCGGTGCCAGTCGCGGAGCTGGTGGCACGCCTGCTCGAGCACCCAGGCCCCGATGGGGATGATCAGCCCGCTCTCCTCGGCCACCGGGATGAACCGATAGGGGCGCGACCAGGCCCTGCTCGGGGTGCTGCCATCGGATGAGGGCCTCGACGCCGACCGTGGTCGACCCCGTCGATCTCCACCACCGGCTGGTAGTGGAGCATGAGCTCGCTGCGCTCGAGGGCCCGGTGCAGGGAGTGTTCGGTCGCCATCCGGTCGAGGACCTCGATCCGCATCGACTCGCCGAAGGTCTCGACGCCCGACCCCCCGCGCCGCTTGGCCCGGTACATGGCGGCCTCGGCGTTGGACAGGAGGTCGTGCAGCATCGTCCACGCCCGAAGGTGTTGAGGGCGACCCCCGACCGAGGCGTCGAGGAAGACCTCGGCGCCGGCCACCTCGATGGGCTCGCGCCAGCGACCCTCGGGACCCGCTCGATGAACGCAGACGCCTCGGCCTCGGCATCACCGGCCGGCCGCCCGGAAGAGGGCCAGGAACTCGTCACCCCCGAACCGGGCGATGACCACGGCGCTCCGCCGCCGACCAGCATCAAGCCGCTCGGCCACCGCAGCCAGGACCATGTCCCCGGCGTCGTGGCCCATGGTGTTGTTGATCGCCTTGAAGCGGTCCAGATCGAGCAGCACCACCGCCACCGAGCCCGGCGCCCCACCCGTCGCGGCCAGCGCATCCGCCAGCTGGCAGCCGAACTGGGACCCGGTTGGCCAGTCCGGTCAACGGGTCGTGGTCCGCCCGGTCGGGCACCCCTCCCGTGTCATCGCCGGCGTTGCGGTCGTAGATGAATCCTCCGATCGCACCGGCCCGCACCGAAACCGGTGGCGAACAGCAGTGCTTCGGCGCTGACCGTGTGGCCTCGACGGTGCACCAGCTCGATCGGCCGGCGGCCGCCTTCCCCGGTGACTCCCGACCGACGGGCACGAGTGCGTCGGGGACAGGCGCCGGCGAGAACGGTGAGAGGCCGAGCCCGGACGGCATGAGGGTCTCGGTCAACGGCCGCCCGACCAGCTCGTCCCGCCCCCAGCCGAAGAGCTCCTCGGCACGCGGGTTCCACTCGGCGATCGCTCCGGAACTGTCCACCTCGAGGAAGGCCTCGGGGGAGAGCGAGACCAGCCGCATCCATCGATCGCGCCATTGCGAGAGCTCGTATCAGCGGGACCCGTGCCATTCGCTCAACAACCATCGTGCCTCCGTTGCGGTCCTGACGCGGCGGACCGGATCACACGGGCCCCGGATGCGGATCCCCGCGCTGGCTCCGGACGAGATGGTCGACCATGGCCCCCCTTTCAACCCGGACTACGTGACACACGGCCCAAACTCCCAGGTCCTGTCGCTGGGGGCAGCGTAGGCACTCCCCCGCCCCAGTTCAAGGATTTGCGAGACGACCCACCCCGGAGCCGGGGCGTCGCGACCCTCCATCCCCCGGCGCGATCTTCCATGCCGTGTACCGTTCCCGTTCGTGGTCGTCGTCACCGGCACGTTGCAGAAGGCGGCGTGGGACCGCAAGGTCGTTCCCCCGGTCGAGGAGGTCCGACCGGGCCTCTGGTCGATTCCGGTGCCGATCCCCGACAACCCGCTCCGCTACGTCCTCGTGTACGCACTCGAGCTCCGGGGTGGCGGCGTGGCCCTGGTCGATGCCGGCTGGAACACCGACGAGGCCTGGACCGCCCTGAACGACGGCCTGGCGGCGGCCGGTGGGAGCATCACCGACGTCCGCGCGGTCATGGTCACCCACATCCATCCCGATCACTACGGGCTGGCCGGCAGGGTGCGGGAGGCATCCGGAGGGTGGATCGGCCTGCACCCGGCCGACGCGGTGATGCTCGAGTCCCGTTACGGCGACACCGACCAGCTCGTCGCGTCCATGTTCCGCCTGCTCGCCGACTCGGGCGTGCCGGAGGAGAAGCTGCCCGACCTGGCCCTCGCCTCGATGGTCCTGAAGGCGATGGTGACGATGGCCGTGCCCGATGTGCTCTTCGAGGACGGAAGGGACATCGACCTGCCCGGTTGGCCGCTGCGGACCATCTGGACCCCCGGCCACTCGCCGGGACATGTCTGCTTCTACAGCGAAGAGCGCAAACTGCTCATCTCGGGAGACCACGTCCTTCCCCGGATCACCCCCAACATCTCGGTGCACACCCAGCAACCCTCCAATCCCCTGGGTGATTACCTCGAATCCCTGCTGAAGCTCCAGAACCTGGGTACCGAGGAGGTCCTGCCGGCCCATGAGTACCGGTTCTCCGACCTGCAGAGCCGGATCGAGGAGATCATCGCCCACCATGCCGACCGGCTGGAGGAGATCGAGCAGGTCATCGCCGGCGACCCGGGGGCGACCGCCTGGGACATCACCCTCAAATTACAGTGGTCTCGTCCATGGGACGAGATCCAGCCCTTCATGCAACGCTCGGCCAACGGCGAGACCCTGGCCCACTGCGTGCTGCTCGAGCTCCATGACCGCGTCCGGCGCCAGGGAAGCGAGCCGGCTCGATTCTTCCCAACCGACCACTGACGACTTCGAAGGACAAGGGGACCGTGGAGAGCAGAGCCCAGCGAGCGCGGCGCATCCGCGTGCAACGTCAGCGAGCGGGGACCGGCGCCGCACTGGTGGTACTCCTCATCGTCGGCATCGTGTTCGCCACCTGCACCGGCGGTCCGCCCTCCACATCGCCGTCCGGGGTCCACACGGCCGGTGATGTGAGGCATGCGGCGGGCGGCACCGCATCGATCGAGGCGGGGATCGAACCGTGGCAGCTCAGCTCCGCCCAGTCGCGCCAGTCGATGGTGGCCGACGGCACCGGCTTGACGGTCATCGGCGGCGTCACTCCGTCGGGCTCTTCGCTGTCCATTGTCTCGACCATCGCGCCGAGCAGCGGCGCCATTTCGCCGGCGGGCACCCTCGCCGACCCGGTCCACGATGCCGGGGCGGCGACCCTGGGTCGGAACACCTACGTGTTCGGCGGTGGCTCGCCCGACACGGTGGCCACCGTCCAATCGGTGACCGCTCCGTCGATCCCCCCCTCTCCGGGAGCGGTCGGGGCGGTCGTCGGACACCTGCCGCAGCCCCGCTCGGACCTGGCAGTGGCAACCATCCCGGGCGATGGACACACACCGACCACCGCCTATCTCGTCGGGGGGTACGACGGCACGAGCTACCTCCCCGGGGTGCTGGCCACCAACGACGGGACCCACTTCACGACCGTGGCCCACCTCCCCGTCCCCGTCCGGTACCCGGCGGTCGTGGCCGACGGCGGGGCGATCTACGCCTTCGGCGGCCAGACCGCCTCGGCCGGAGCCCAGTCCACCGCCACCAGTGACATCCAGAAGATCGATCCGGCGACCGGGAGGGCCTCGGTCATCGGGCACCTGCCCCAGGCGCTGTACGGCGCTGCCGCCTACGTGATCGACGGCGCCGTCTACGTGGCCGGAGGCCAGGCCCCCGGCGGGATCACCCTCACCCAGATCACCGCATTCGTGCCCACCAGCGGCAAGGTGCTGCAGGCCGGCCTCCTGCCCCAGGCCGTTGCCTTCGCCGGCTCCGCCACGGTGGGTTCCGGACGGGGGGCCGTCGGCTACCTGGTCGGGGGCGAGGTGGCGTCCCAGGCCGGCACCGACCAGGCCGGCATCGCCTCGGGCACGCTGCACACGGTGATCTCCCTGCGCCCGAGCCCCTACGGGGGGCCGGCCGGCAGCCCGGGGGCGGGAGCACCCTATGCGGGAACCCTGCTGATCGCCGACCGGGGCAACGACCGCCTGATCAGCCTGGACCCGGCCCGCAACATCACCTGGCAGTACCCCTCGGCCACCATGCCGGCGCCGCCGGGCGGCTTCTACTTCCCCGACGACGCCTTCTTCTTCAAGGGCGGCACCGGGATCATCTCCAATCAGGAGGACAACCACACCATCGTGGAGATCGGCTATCCGTCAGGCCGGCTCCTCTGGCAGTACGGGCACCCCGGCCAACCGGGAGCGTCCGCCGGATATCTCGATCAGCCCGACGACGCCTATCTCCTCAAATCGGGCACCGTCACGGTGGCCGACGCATCGAACAACCGCATCCTGTTCCTCTCCCCCCAGGGCCAGGTGACCGGCCAGATCGGCAACGGGGCGGACACCCACGATCCCCCCGTCTCGATCGCCTACCCGAACGGCGACACCCCCCTGGCGAACGGGGATGTCCTGGTCTCCGAGATCAACGGGTCGTGGGTGGACGAGTTCACACCGGCGGGCAAGGTGGTGTGGTCCGTGCACATGCCCACGGTCAACTATCCCTCCGATCCCCAGCAGCTGGGCCCGAACCTGTTCCTGATGACCGACTACGACCCGCCGGCCGAGGGCCGGGTCCTCGAGTTCACCCGCCAGGGGCAGGTCAGCTGGCTCTATGACGCCCAGTCGGGGGACGCAATGCTGAAGAAGCCGTCCCTGGCCGAGCGGCTGCCCAACGGCCTGATCATGGTCAACGACGACTACCGGAACCGGGTGGTGGTGATCGACCCGGCCACCTACTCGATCGTCTGGCAGTACGGCCTCACCGATGTCTCCGGCACCAGCCCGGGCTCGCTGTCCATACCGGACGGCTTC
Organism: uncultured Acidimicrobiales bacterium; assembly: GCA_963806285.1. Classification (GTDB taxonomy): domain Bacteria; phylum Actinomycetota; class Acidimicrobiia; order Acidimicrobiales; family RAAP-2; genus Bog-756. The sequence goes on along the minus strand of CAWDXJ010000009.1, from coordinate 84,907 downwards.
GACCTCCTGCTGGCCGACGGCATCACACCGACCCATCCCCAGACCGGCTGAGGAGGCCGGCCCTACGGTTTCGGCTCCGGAGCGGGCGCGGCCGGTTCGCCCGGATCGTCCCGCTCGGGGACCGGCCGACGTCGCTCCCGCCGCTTCTGGACCAGTCGCACCCCGATCGCCGCCACCACCAGGGCGCCCACCACCGCCACCGACCACAGGCCCACCCGGCTGAGGATCCGCTGGAAGGACAGTCCGACCACGAATCCGAGCAGGGTGTAGCCCACCCCCCAGACCAGACCGCCCATGGCGTTGTAGAGGAGGAAGACCCGGTAGCGGAGGCCGCTCATTCCGGCCAGGGCGGGGATGATCGCCCTGGCGAAGGCCACGAATCGGCCCAGGAAGACGGCAGGGCCCCCGTAGCGCTCCAGCATGTCCATCGTCCGCCCGACCGCGACGTTGCCCCTGAGCGGGCGCCGCTCGAGGAGCCAGGGCCCCGCGTGCCTGCCGACCTCGAAGCCGACCGAGTCACCGACGATGGCGCACACGACCACCACGGTGATCATCACCCCGAGGTTGACCTGATGCAATCCGGCCAGCACCCCACCGATCACCACCGCGGTCTCGCCGGGGATGAAGAACCCGACCATCAAGGCGGCCTCGGCGAACGCCAGGAACCCGACCAGTGCATAGGCGGGTGGGCCGCGGAAGTGGAGGAGCCAACCGGAGACGCCGCCGGGTTTCGAGGCGGTGCCCGAAGCCGCGGCCAGCATCACCGGGTGACCCGCGAGGTGCCATAGCACCGACGCCGTCACCTGGGACTCAACACTCGGTCCAGGGCCTCAGGTCGGACCGGCCACCACCCATCCAGGCTCACCGGGCCAGCGACACGCTGGTCCAGGCCCTGCGGCGACAGGCCGGGCAGGTCATCCACCGGTCGAACGTTCCCCTCGGGAGCCAGAATGCGATCGGGATCTGCAACAAGAGGAAGTCGAACACGCCGACCCGGCTCACCGACCCACACGACGAGCAGGCCACCGAGAGGGCTCCCCGTGGAGGGAGCGGGTCGATGGTGTCGGCGGTCGAGGTGGCCGCTTCGTGCTCACTGGCCGGAGTGGCGGCGGAGAACAGGGCGTGCTTGCCGGCCGGGCGGGCGCGGCGCTCGGACGGACGGGAGGGCACCGGCTCGCCATGTCGCTCGCTCCCCACCCCGACATCGTGTTCATCCCTGCCCGCCACCCGCGCCTCGACCGGCATCCAGTACAGGGCCCGCTTCCCCAGCGGATCGGGCGCCCCGGCCACTTATCCGATGGTGCCGGCCACCACGCTCGTCTCGAGCAGTGTCCGGGCCAGTTCCCGATAGGCGAGCGCCCCCGGCGAGGTCGGAGCGTGCTGCAGGATCGACTTGCCGCGTGCCGGCGCCTCGGCGAATCGGATCGACTTGCGCACCGGTGGCTGCAAGATCGGAATCCCATAGCGGGCCTCGACCTCCTCGATGATGTGGCGGGCGTGCTTCGTCCGGTCGTCGTACATGGTGGCGATGATCCCCCGTACCTTCAGCTCGCTGTTTGCGAAGGCACGTACGTCCTCGATGGTCTCCAGCAACTGGCCCACCCCACGATGGGACAGCGCCTCGCACTGCAGCGGAATGAGCACGGCGTCGGCGGCGGTCAGCCCGTTGATGGTCAGCACTCCCAGGGACGGGGGGCAGTCGATGAGAACGAGGTCGTAGCGGTCGAGTACCGGTTCGAGGGCCCGCTCGAGGACGTGCTCGCGACCGGTCCGGGTGAGCAGGTGGACCTCCGAGCCGGCGAGGTCGATCGAGGCTGGGAGCACGTCGAGGAGTTCGACCCCCGGCACGGGGAGGGCAACCTCGTCGACACTCTGGCGGCGGACGAACACGTCGTGGAGCGACCGGTCCAACCCGTCCGGGTCGAAGCCGAGGGAGAACGTCAGGCATGCCTGCGGGTCGAGGTCGACGACGAGGGTCCGGCGGCCGAACTCGGCCGACGCAACTCCCAGTGAGTGCACGGTCGTCGTCTTGGCCACGCCGCCCTTTTGGTTGGCCACGGCCAGAACGTCGGTCACCCGGCGGAGTCTACGCCCGCCCGGGGCGGCCACGACGGGCTCAGAACCCGGCCATCCCGACGATGGGCCTGTTGAGCGGCAGCCCGCCCATCGAGCCGAGGAACGGGGCACTGAAGCTGAAGACCCCGCCGTCGGCGGCTACGAACCGGTACCCGCTCCCGTTGGACGTCTCCGCCATGCCGACGACCGGGGCGTTGAGGGTGATGGCACCCGTCGAGCCGTAGAAGGGCACGCCGCCGAACGAGAAGACCCCCCCGTCGGACGCCACCTCCCAGTAGCCGCCGGTGTTGGTGTCGTTTCCCGACCCGACCACCGGCTTGTTGAGCGTCGTGCCCCCCATGGAGCCGGCGAACGGGGCATCCCCGAAGGCGAAAATCCCCCCGTCGGACGCCACCAGGCGGTACCCGGCCCCGTCGGTGGAAGAGGACATTCCCACGACCGGCTGGTTCAGCGTCGTCCCTCCCATCGATCCGTAGAATGCGGCGTCGCCGAAGGCGAAGATCCCCCCGTCGGACGCCACCTCCCAGTAGCCCCGCCCATCGGGCGTGGCCGCCATGCCCACGATCGGCTTGTTGAGCGGTCTCCCGCCCATCGAACCGTAGAAGAGCGCGCTCCCGTAGGTGAAGATCCCGCCGTCGGATGCCACCTCCCAGTAGCCGCCGGTGTTCGGCGCCATGCCCAGGCCCACGATCGGAGCATTGAGCCTGATGTTGCCGGCGGATCCGCAGAAGGGCATTCCGCCAAAGGTGAAGAGCCCGCCGTCGGCGGCCACCAGGTCGTAGCCACTGAAGGCCGCCGCCGGCACCGAGCAACGGGGGATCGACCCGGGCACGGTGGTCCGCCCGGCGTTGCCGGTCAGCTGGGGATCATGGTGGAACATCGGCCAGGCCGCCCCACCGACCGCCTCGCCCACCGTTCGACCCGCCGATCTCCCAGTGGTCGATCTCTCCCGCCGCGGGTGACCCGGGACCTCCTGAGGCGACATAACCGGCCAGGGTGATTCCGACCGTTCCGTTGGGATCCCGGGTGACCAACGGCGAGTTCTGGAGGCCGAGGTTGGCATTGAGATCGGCGATGTCGGTGCCCGTGCGGCCGTCGAAGATCCTTACCCCGTTGATGGTTGGGACGAGCACGTCGTCGTGCCCGGCGCCCGTGAGGTCGGCGGTGACCACCGACCCGATGACCCGACCGATGTCGGTGGCCTTCCAGATCACCTGGCCGTTGGTGGCGTTGAGCACATAGACCGAGCCGGAGTTGCCGACGCCCTGATCGGTGCCTTCGACGACCTGGAGGCTGCCGTCGCCCATGACGTCCGAGAGGGCCGGGGAGGAGAACGTGCTGCCGTCGACCGCGGTCGACCACTGCTGCTGGCAGCGCCCGTTGTATGCCTTCACCGTGTTGGTGTCCGAGGCGCCGGCGAAGTAGGCCCCGGTCCCGACCACGATGCCCGTGGACCCGCCGGCGAGGAAACCGCCCACCGCCGGTGACGAGTCGACCACCTGGTTGGTGTCTGCCCGACAGATCTGGTTCCCCTGAGCGCTCAGGATACGCAGGTGCCCGCCGTTCGTGTAGCGCTGGCCCCGTCCCTCGCCGGCGGTCTGGTCACCCCCGACGATGATCTCGCTCTGCCCGGTCCCGTAGAGATCGGCCAGCGCGGCGGTCGAGTGGGTGCTGTCGGAGTTGAAGAAGGGCCAGCCGGTCAGTGTGGCGCCGTTGCCTGCGTTGAGGGCGTAGCCGACCTGGCCGAGGGACCCGGCCACGGCGCCGGTTCCCCCCTGGAGGGCACCCACGGTCATGCCGGCCTGGACCCCGACGTCGGGCTGGTTGTCGGTGGCCGGGTTCACCACCGGTGTGAACCAGAGTTGCTGTCCGGACGGCCCGAAGGCCTGGTAGCCGCCCGAGGTTGGGTCCGGATCGTTGCCCGATCCGATCAGCACTTCGGTCGAGCCGTTCACCGGAGCCACCGACGGGGGGGAGTCGATGGGCCCGCTCCCGTTGGTGGTGGGCCATCCGGCGACCGATGTTGGAAGCGGTGGGGTGCCGGACGATGTGGGGTTGCCCAGGTGGTAGGCGTAGACGTGATCGTTGCGGTCCCCGACCACCACCGAGGGCTGACCATCGAGTTCGGCGACAGTCGGTGAGGACATGGCGATGGGCTGGCCCAGATCGGCCAGTTGGCCGGTCGACCAGGTCTCCGTCCAATTGACAGGCGGGGCCACATGGCTGGGGACGGCCCAACCGGCCAGCCGGGTCGAGGACGCTCCGGCGGGTACCGGCGTCGGCGTCGGCGTCGAGGCGGAGGCGGTGCCTTCCGGCGACGAGACAACCCCGGCGGCCACGGACATCAGGACCACGGCCACGCACACCGCACGGAGCGGCCGGCCAGATCCGGGGAGAAGGTCCCTCGGATTGGCCGCAGCCCCGGACCCTGGGTGGATCGATCCGCTCGTCTCGATCCGACCAGGATAGGCCGCGGCCCGATCGGGTGGGGTTCGCCCCCTCTCGACGGGACCGGACATCGGGCCGGGGGCCTGCGACAATGAGCCCGTGGAAACGGAGGCGGCCGAACTGATCGTCCGTGACGCCCGGGCCTGGCGCCGGTGGCTCACATCGAACCATCGCCAGCCGACCGGGGTTTGGTTGGTCCTGGCCAAAAAGGGCACGATCGCACCGACCAGCCTCACCTACGACCAGGCCCTCGAAGAAGCGCTGTGCCATGGATGGATCGACGGCCAGAAAGGGCGGCGCGACGGGGACACCTATCGGCTGCGGTTCACGCCGCGCCGGGCACGGAGCCCGTGGTCAAGGCGGAACGTGCAGATCGCCGAGCGCTTGGCCACCGAGGGCCGGATGCGGGCCGCCGGCAGTGCGGAGGTCGACCGGGCCAAGGCCGACGGACGGTGGGACGCGGCCTACGCCGGCCAGGCGACGATCGAGGTGCCCGCCGATCTCGAGGTCGCATTGGCCGGTGAGCCCCGGGCGAAGGCCATGTTCGGGGTGCTGAGCAGCCAGAACCGCTATGCGGTGCTGTACCGGATCCAGAGCGCCAAGCGACCGGACACCCGTGCCCGCCGGATCGATCAGTACGTCACCATGCTGGCCCGGGGCGAGACCATCCACCCGCAGCAGGGCGAGGCTCCCTCTCAGAAGCACCGGTCCCGCCAGTGAACTTCTCGCACTGGTGGAGTGGAGCCGTCGTGGAAGCCGGGCGGGGTGCAGGCTCGGGCGGAAGCCCGCCGGAGGCGCCTGAGTTCATGACATGGGTCCCAGCTTCAGCCAACTCGCGCTACCGCCGAATGCCATCGCCCCCGGATTGCGCCCGGTTCTACGGGGTGTCGAAAATACCACGGCTCATCTCGACGGTACCAGGTTCCTCGGTCAAGCGGGTCGCCCGAGAGGAGATGTCCGACAAGTTGAGCGGGCCAGCGCTCGTTGCTAGGACTGCCTCGCACTCGGTATTCGACTCAGCTCCGACCACCTTCTCCGTCGCTGAACACAGATCAGGACGGCGATCCCGGTGAGTGCACCGGTGCCAACGCCAATTCCAACCGCTCCGAACGCCAAGCAAACGGCAGCGAGGACGAGCAAACCCACTGCGGTCAACCGAACCGCTATCTGCCGTTTGAACCGCCGGGATACGAACTGGCGGCAATCTCCCAGTTGGCGATCGAACACCTCGGGCATGCATCCAGCCTAACTGGCGGTTGCTCAAGTGATCCGGTCCCTCAAAAATCCCGAAGGGTCCAGGCCCGCAGCGCGCCCGACGATCGACGCCGCCACTCAAACACCGGTTGAGCTGGACTTTGCGCCCCCGGCACGACTCGAACGCGCAACCTGATGGGTAGAAACCATCTGCTCTATCCAGTTGAGCTACAGGGGCCCGCTGCCCGAGGCTACCGGCACTGGCCAGGCCCCCGGCGGTCTGTGCCACACTAGAGGCTCCTTGGTGGCCGTAGCTCAGTTGGCAGAGCGCCGGGATGTGGCCCCGGAGGTCGCGGGTTCGAGCCCCGTCGGTCACCCTCATGTCCCGGGTGACGCGAGCACGCTGCTCGCGGGACCCGGGGCTAGCTTGAAGGAACAGGCGCCTCTAGCTCAACGGCAGAGCAACGGACTCTTAATCCGCAGGTTCTGGGTTCAAATCCCAGGGGGCGCACCGGGTCAGGTGGAAACATGTCCGTCGCTCGTTCGGCGGTGATCTCTGGCGAGCTGGCCGTCGACCGGTCCGCCGGTGCGTGCTCGGCATACTGGGGAGATGAAGCCGAGCTTCTGCCACGCCACCTGCTCCGAGCCAGGGATCTAGCCGATACCCGGTACTTTGAGCTACTGACAGTGGCCGATTTGGCCGGTGCCGCCAACATGTCACGGTCCTACTTCAGTCGCCGGTTCAGCGAGACCTTCGGCGAATCGCCCCACCAGTACCTCCTCACGCGTCGCCTGGAACGAGCAGCGGCCCTGATGCGGGTAAGCGACTGGTCCGTGGCCAATATCTGCTTCGCCGTCGGCTGGAACAGCGTTGGCTCGTTCACGACCAGCTTCCGTCGATGTTCGGCCTAGCCCGCTCGACTACCGTGGATGTTCCGCCAGCCGAGTCATCGCTCCGGATTCCCCACTGCATCGCCATGGCCTACGGCCGGCCCCAGAACCGCACGTTTCGAGAAGACAGCCTCGTACCACCTCTTAGGATCGAACTCATGACGGTCGAACCAGGAGGTACGCGATGATCAGAATTGCCAATGCGCAGTTCTGGGTCCACGATCGGGACGAGGCGCTCGACTTCTACACCCGGACGCTGGGCTGGGAGGTACGAGCCGACGTGACAATGGAGCCCTGGAGCTTCCGGTGGTTGACCGTGGGCCCGGTCGCACAGGACGTCAGCTTGGTGCTGATGCCTGTGCCCGGACCGCCCATGCTCGACTCCGGCGACAGCGCAGTACTAGCCGACCTTGTGGCCAAAGGGGCCGGCGGAACGCTGTTCCTCGAAACCGACGACTGCCAGGCCAGCTACGATGAGCTGTCCAAACGGGGGGTCGAGTTCAACGACACTCCGACCCCCCAGGCGTACTGTATCGATACGTCGTTTCGGGATCCGTCCGGCAACAACATCCGGCTCACTCAGGTCCTTGAGTTTGATCCGACGCGGGGCTGAGAGCCGATAGGGGTCGACGTTACCTGGTGACTAGCCCTCGATGGCCGGCGGGGCTCAGGCCGCTGACCCGTAGAACGGCGCGTTGAACGAGAACACACCACCGTCGGACGCGATCAGCCAGTAACCGCCGCCCGAGCTGTCATCAAGACCGGTGATAACCGGTCTGTTGAGCCGGATACTGCCTGTCGACCCGTAGAAGGGCGCGTTGAAGCAGAAGACGCCACCGTCGGCAGCGACGAGCCGGTAGCCCGACCCGTCACCGGTCGGCGCCATGTTCACGATCGGCTGGTTGAGCCGGATGTTGCCTGTCGACCCGTAGAAGGGCGCGTTGAACGAGAAGACACCGCCGTCCGAGGCGACCAGCCAGTAGCCGCCGGTGGCTCGGTCGAGCCCCATTCCCACAATGGGTTTGTTCAGCGTGACATTGCCGGTGGATCCGTAGAACGGCGTGCCGAAGGAGAAGACCCCGCCGTCCGAGGCCACCATCCAGTACCCGTTCCCGTTTGGAGCGGGGGCCATCCCCACGATCGGTTTGTTCAGCCGGATGTTCCCGGTGGACCCGAGGAACGGGGCGTTGAACGAGAAGATGCCGCCGTCGCTGGCGACCAGCCAGTACCCGCCGGTGGCCTGGTCGACCGCCATGCCGACGATGGGCAGATTGAGACGGGTGCCGGTCATGGCGCCGAAGCATGTGGCCCTGCCGAAGGCGGCCACGTCCCCCGACGAGTCGACTTCGAAGTAACCGGATCCGTCAGCGAGGGCGGCGGCACCGACCACGGAGCCAGCCGGCAGATGGGCCATGCAATCGACGACCAGGGGCGGCCCGGTGAAGGGCAGGGCGGACACTGGCGTGGTGACCTGGTTCGAGGTCCCCGGCGTCGATGAGGCACCGATACCGTCGATGGCGGTGACCGTGTAGGTGTAGGCCGTGCCGGGTTGAGCGGTGGTGTCGGTGTACGCGCCGCCGGGAGCGGCCACCGAGTTGATCAGCGTGCCGTTTCGGTGGATCTGGTAGGAGTTGATCGTGCCCCCGGTCTCCGCCGATCCGGCCCATCCGATCTGGACCGATGTCGGCGAGGTGGCGGTGGCGGTGACCCCGGTGGGCATCGTCGGTGTGGCGGTCCGATTGGAGGTACCCGGGGCGGAGCGCCGTGATGCGCTGTCCATCGCATAGACCGTGTAGACGTACTGGACCCCCGGTGTCACGGTCGAATCCAGGTAGGTGGCCGTTGAACCGGGCACCGTGGCGATCTGTGCGGAGTTGCGGTAGACGAGATACGAAGTGATGGTGTCCGGAGGAGCTTCCGTGGACGGGGCCCAGTTGAGCTGGATCGAGGACGAGGAGGCCGCCAGGGCGGAGACGTTCCCCGGGGTCGAGGGGAAGGTGGTCGGCGGGCCGTAGGTCTGGGGATCGAACGTCTTGCCCGCCGCGTTCGTCGGGGTCACTACGATGGTGCTGCCGGTGACGGTCACCCTCAAGAAGTTGTAGACATCGGCCGCGGACTGGGGTGCGGACGTGCCGCACGACGTGCCCGACCCGGCGGTCGGGCCGGCCCCCGCGGGGCTCCACCCGAGCGTGTAGATGGAACCCAGACCGGTGCAGTTGTCGACCGGTTCGAGCACGCCTCCCCCGCCCCCGGTGACGTAGCTGGTGAGCTGCCCGGCCTGGCTGGGGATGATCCGCTGATAGGTGTGGGCGTGAGCGTTGAAGGCGATGCGGACCCCGTTGTTGGCCAGCAGGGCCTCGAGGCTGGCCGAGGGATTGGCGGGATTGGCCGAGCTGTTCTGGAGGTAGGGGTCGCTCGACTGGGTCGAGTTGGCGGAGCGGAGCGGGAAGTGGAACACGGCCATCTTGACGCTGCCGGGGTGGCTGGCCAGGTCGGCAGCCAGCCACTGGTACTCGGGAGAGCTCGGGGTCCAGTGCTGGTCGTAGTCCACCTGGTAGCCGCCCCCGGGTGCCGTACCGACGTTGCTGTCGGCCCATCCCGCATCCAGCACGTAGATGCGTACGTTGCCGGTGGAGATGGCGTACCAGGCGGAGGGGTAGGTGCCGGCGCTGACTCCGTCGGTCGGCAGCGCGGGATACGACGCATAGGAGGACGACCCCGAGGAGGCCATGGCCGAGCCCGATTCGGGCCAGGTGCGCAGGGTGTCCACGTTCTGCCCGTGGTTGCCGACGCTGACGTAGGTGGGGATGCCACCGGTCTGCGGCCAGTAGGACGGCCCGAACATGTCGCTGACCTCGGTCCCGACCTGCTGCAGGTCGCCGTAGCTGTCCTGAGTGCCTCCGGGGTAGGCGACGTCACCGGCCAGGACGACGAACCGGGCCCCCGATGACCCGATCAGGGAGTCGATGGCGGCCTGTTCGGTGTTGAGGGACCCGGCGAAGTCGACACCGGTCGAATAGTTGGTTTCGCCCAGGTCACCGACCACGTCGAAGGTGAGGGACGGCGCGGCGCCCGTGGTGACCGGGTCGAGGGTCGTGAACGTGGGCGAGGGGTTGCTTCCCAGCAGATCGGTCGAGCCCGAGAGCACCCGGTAGCAGTACGTCGTACTGGCCGCGAGCCCGGTCATCACCGCCGTGGACTGGCGCTCGGAGATCGAGCCCACGGTGAACTGGCGACCGGTGATGCTCGGAGGGGTTCCGGCCGCCGGGTACGACAGCGGAAGCGAGGAGAGAACGGTCAGGTGATTGGTCGTGCACGATGATCCCGAGGGTCCCCACTCGAGGGTGTCGGGACCTGGGCTGGCGTTGGTGGTCGCCCAGTTGACGTCGGCGGAGGTCTGGGAGAGATCCGTCACGTACGGGGCCCTGGTGAGGATGGAATTGAACCCGCCGTAGGGCGTCACCGGCACCGGGGTGTCCGTCGCCGCGACTGCGTTGGTGACCGCCGGCACCATCGTGGCGAGGACGCCGACGCCCAGGGCAGCGCCGACGGTCCATCTCTTCAACATTCCACCATGCCCCCACCCGCACTTCCGGGCACATTGCCCGACCACACGCTTACATGCGGAAGTGTCGTCGATCAACACCAATTTCTTCTGAATCCTGCCGGGGTCGCTCGATCTCCCACGTGCGGCGTCGACCTCGACACTGAGAGCGCACGCGGCCCGGTGCGCTGCTCACGCGGCTCGGTGCGGTGCCCGCTAGGAGTGCGGTCGGGCCGTGATCCCCCAGGACCCCGTCCACCGGGCGCCCGGGGACGCAGCACCACCAGGTCCGTGCCGGAGCGGAAGGCGTCGGGGGGCAGCTCATCGGCTCGACCGCCACCGACGTCCGTCGCTCCGACCCGGCTCCAGGGTGTCCCCGGTGTACACCATCAGGTAGCCGAACCGTTCGTCCGCCCAGAGGGTGGCACCGCCCCCGGCCGTCGGGATGATCGAGATCCACCCGGGCCCGACCGTCCGCGTCCCGATTCAGGCCGGTGTAGCAGGTGTCCAGCCGGGTCACACCGATCAGCCGGCCCTGGTTGAAGTCGAACTCGCGTCCCGGCCACCGGACCCCGGCCGGTGGGGAGGCCCCGGTCGTCGGCGATCAGCCGTTGCTCGGCGGGTACCCGCAGGCGGACCTGGTCGACGGTCGGCGTCCCCACGGTGAGGTAGGGATGGAATCCCAGCCGAAGGGAGGTCGGTCGGCCCCGATGTTCTCGGCGTCGGTCACCACCGTCAGGCCATCCCGCCCCAGCCGGTACTCGACCGCCAGCCGCAGGGCGAAGGGATAGGCCGGCGACGGGTGGAGCTCGCACAGCCATGCTCACCCGGTTCTGCGCCCGGCCCATCATCCGCCACGGCATCCAGCGGACCAGACCGTGGATGGCGTTGCGTCGTGACGGCTCGTTGAGGGCGGCCTGGGCCTCGGTCTCCTCGAACGTGTAGCGGCCGTCACCCAACCGGTTCGGCCAGGGCGCGAGCACCTGGCCCCGCCCCCCCTGGCTCCATTCGCCGGGTCCGAATCCGTCGATCACCGGCGCGGTCCTCGACGGTGAAGGAACGCAGCGTGGCCCCGACCTCGGTGACCACCGCCCGCTGGTGGCCGTGGCCGATGACCCACTGGTCGCCGGTGGCGGCGGTGGTCTCCGCCGGACGTCTGGTCTTCCGCAGGGGATGGGGCAGTCATGGTCGTAGTCTGGTCGGTCCGTCGGATCGGCTGACGCCCGGAGTCGGGCCGACGTCGACCGGTATGGTAGGCGATGAGGCCGCCGAGGCCCGACGGATCGCCAATCGGGCCCGACTGCCCACCTCGCACCCGGCGGCCGATCGCCCCATTCCAACGGAACCTGTCTCACATGCGCATCCTGATGACCAACGACGACGGCGTGTTCGCTCCGGGCATCGCCGCCCTGGCGAGGGGCCTGGCCTCCATGTTCGGTGACCGGCACGAGCTGGTGGTGGTGGCACCGCTGAGAGACCACAGCGGTGCCGGAGCCGCCGTGGGCCCGGTCTACGAACGGGAGTCGATCCCCTACGAGTCACGTCGAATTCCCGGGCCTGGCCGATGTGCCCGTCTACGGCATCGACGGCCCTCCGGCGCTGGCCGTCATCCTGGCCTGCATCGAAGGATTCGGGCCCCGACCGGACCTGGTGGTCTCGGGAATCAACCACGGCATCAACGCCGGGCGCTCGGCACTCCACTCGGGCACCGTGGGCGCCACCTTGACCTCGGCGCAATTCGGCATCCGCTGGTCTGGCCGTGAGCATCGCCTGGGGGAGGGACCCGGTGCCATGGGACACGCCCGTGCGCCTGGCCGCCGGCATCGTGCCGGCGCTGGCCGCCATGCCGACCGGCGACCGTCCTGAGCCTCAACGTTCCGGCGGTTCCCATGGACGACCTGCGGGGTCTGCGCCACGGCACCCTGGGCACGATCGGCCTGATCCGCTCGGTCCGCCCCGAGAACACTCCGGACCCGGTCGCCGGCAGGCCCGTCGACACCACCGGGGGGGCGATCACCCTGACCCTGCGGGGGATGGGGGCAGCGGCCGATCGGGTCGCCGAGCGGGCCGAGTTGGAGCCTGACTCCGATGCCGCGTTGCTGGACGCGGGTTGGGCGACACTCACCCCGCTCCACGGTGTCCGCGAGGATCGCACCGATCAGGGCGAACAAGCGCTCGCCGCCGCGCTGGCCACCTTCGCCGGCGAGCCCATCGAGCCCGGCTGACGCCGGAGACCCGGGCGGCCAGCCGGGCAACAAGCCGGCCGCTCAGCCGAAGAGCCCGTCCAACCAGTCGAAGGTGACCTGGGCCGAGAGCCGTATGTTGTCCGACTGGCAGTGGGTAGACGCGCCGTCCTCCGGACGTGAAGACCACCGGTGTCACCGGTCCCCCGGCCCCGGCGGACAACGAATGTCGAACTGGGCCAGTGGCTCCGGTCCCTCGCGGTCCCCGATCATGGCCAGCACGGGGCATTGGATCTCCGCCGCCAGGTCGCCCAGTCGGAAGGCGAGCATGGCCTCCCGCCACCGCGTGGAACGAGGGAACACCGAAACGCAGGCAGATGGCCGCGATCCCCCACTGCATCTGCCGTGGCATCAGGTCCTCCGGAACCCCGATCACGTCCTCCGGTCGGATGTCCCTCGTCATGCGGAAGACCTCGGGCCCGACCCAGGCCTCCATGTAACGGCTCATGTCGACGACCGGCGGGTTGGCCACCAGCGCGCCGACCCGGCGATCGGTGGCCGCGCTAGCGGGCGGCGAAATACGAACCGAAGCTCTGGCCCGCCAGCGCCAGCCGGGCCTCGTCCACGTCGGGCCGGCCGAGCAGGTCGTCGAGGACGGCGCCGATCGGCACCTCGTAGTCGGGCCGGAAGGTCATGGCCGGGTTGCGGCGCATGCACCCGGGCTGGCCGGGACCGTCGAAGACGAAGACGTTCCACCCCCGTTCGGCGCCGGGTGCCCCGAGGTGGAAGTAGAGCTCCTCGGCGCTCGAGTCGAATCCGCCCACTCCGACCAGGGTCGGGTATCCGCCGTCCATCCCGGTGCCCGCCGCCGGCGAGGCCCGCACCAGGTATCCGGGAAGTGATCCCCCTTCGAAGGGGACTTCGACGCAGCTCCACGGGCCGATCCGAGCAGCCCGGCGGCCCGGGCGAAGCAGGCCTGGCTCCGCTCCCCGGTGCGGTGGGATCCGCCCTCGATGCCCTCGGCGTAGTACTCGGCCGTCCGGTAGTACGTCGACGCACGGAACAGGTGGTCCCGGCCGCTGACCCGGCGGCCCGACTCCAGGCAGGCCCGGCCCCGGCCCTCTGCCCGCTCCGCCAGCCGTTCGAAGGCGACGGCCCAGCTCCGTGGACTGCCGTCGGTGATCTCCTCTACGACCGCCGAGGCACTCGCCCACCGTCGATCCGCCATAGTCGGCCACACCGAGTGCCCGGATCAGCTGATAGTTGAATTCGTCGTCGCGGAAGCCCTCGACCCGGATGGCGCTGCGGACGACGTCGGAGTGTTCGAAGGACATAGTCCTCATTTCAGCACCGGTCGAGCCCGGCCGGGTACGGGGCCGGCACGGCCAGATGGTCATTGTGCCCGATGGGGGGCCTACCCTGTGTCATGCGCGTTGCCGCCATCCAGACGACGGCCGGCCCGGAGCGTGGTCCCAACCTCGAGGCCGCCGGCAGGCTGGTGGAAGAAGCGGTCGCCGTACGGCGCAGAGCTGGTGGTCCTCCCCGAATACTTCTCGGTGGCCGGCAACCCGGAACACCTCGCTCGACACGCCGAATCCCTGACCGGTCCCACCGTCGCGTGGGCGTCGCGCCTGGCCGGTGGGTCGAGGATCCACCTGCTGGCCGGGAGCTTCCCCGAGAGGGCCGGTGCCGGGCCGGTGCCGGACAGCCGGGAGGACGCGGTGGGCGCCTCTTCAACACGAGCTGTCTGATCGGGCCGGACGGATCGGTGGAGGCGGTGTACCGGAAGATCCATCTCTTCGATGTCGAGCTGGGCGGAACCAGGTTCTGCGAGTCGGCTGCCGTCGCACCGGGTGACGATCTCTGCGTGGTCGACCTGGTCAGTCCGTCCCGAGGGGACCTCCCCACCCCGTCCCTCGGAATGTCGATCTGCTACGACCTCCGCTTTCCGGAGCAGTACCGCATCCTCACCCTCCTCGGGGCCACGGTGATGGCGGTGCCGGCGGCCTTCACCGCCGCCACCGGTCCCGCACACTGGGAGGTTCTCCTGCGGGCCCGGGCCGTCGAGAACCAGGTCTTTGTCATCGGCGCGGGACAGGTCGGTGACCTTCCTGCCGGGATGCCGGCATGCCACGGCCATTCGATGATCGTGGATCCCTGGGGGACGGTGCTGGCGGAACGGGACGACCCCGCCCCCGGCGTGGTGACCGCCGACCTCGACGGGGACTCGCAGCGACTCGATCCGGTCCGAGCTGCCCGTTCTGGCAAATCGTCGCCCTGGAGCGTACCGTTGGCCGGGTGAGACGACAGGGCACGCGCACCCCAAACCGCGTGTCGCTACGGACCTCGGGATCGGACGGTCCGTCGGCCGCGCCGCCGTACGAAGTCGGCATGTTCGAGTCGGACGGCATGCAGCTGTACTACGAGATCCACGGTCACGGCCCGCGGGTCCTGGTCTTCATGCACGGGATCCTCATGGACTCCAACATGAACCGCCGACTGGCCAACGACCTGGCGGCCAGGGGAAACCGGGTGATCCTCATCGACCTGCCGGGACACGGGTTGTCGGACAAGCCCCAGCGGGCCTCGTTCCACCGCATGGACACCTATGCGGAACACGTCGTGGCCCTGCTCGACCACCTCGGAATCGACAAGGCGGTCATCGGGGGTGTCTCGCTCGGCGGCAACGTGAGCCTGCTGGTCGCCGCCCTCGCCCCCGAACGGGTGAAGGCCCTGATCATCGAGATGCCGGTGCTCGAGTGGGCCGTACCGGCGGCCGCCATCACCTTCGTCCCCATGCTCCTCGCCGTCCACTTCGCCCGGCCGCTGGTCAGGAGAGCGGCATCCCTCATCGGGCGCCTTCCCCGCACCGGCCATGGCGCGGTCGACAGCGTCATGAACTCGTTGTCCAACGATCCGACGGAGACGGCTGCAGTGCTGCACGGGATCCTGGCCGGGCCGATCGCACCGACGGTCGACCAGCGCTCGTCCATGGAGATGCCCGCCATGGTCATCGGCCACCAGGTCGACCGGCTCCACCCGTTCCACGATGCGGAGCAACTGGCCAAGCGTCTGCCGGGGGGGAAGTTGGTCCAGGCCAACTCCCTGCTCGAGCTCCGCTTCCATCCCGAACGCCTCACCGTGGAGATGGCCAATTTCCTCGATGACGTCTGGTCGTCTCCGGCCAGCCGGACCGCAGGGTCGGCTGACGGGTCACTCGTCGAGGTCGGGCCGTCGGGCGCGTCTTGCGCTCCGACACCCGGCGCTTCGCCGTCAGCCGTCGCTCCTTGGCCCCTCGTGAGGGCCGGGTCGGACGGCGGGGCTTCTCGATGCGGAGGGCGTCGGCCACGCGGGCCCTGAAGCGCTGCACCGCCAGTTGCCGGTTCCGGAGCTGTGACCGTTCGTCGTCTGCCACCAGGCGGACCTCCGGGCCGAGTCGGTCGATCAGGCGGGCGCGTTGGCGCGGACCCAACGACGGTGACCCGGCCACGTCGAATCGGAGCTCTACCCGGGTGTTCACCTTGTTGGCGTGCTGCCCGCCCGGACCGCCGCTCGGGCTGAACCGGAACTGCAGCTCGGAAAGGGGGATCGCCAGTGACGCACTGATCCGGACCGTCCCCGCGCCTTCGATCTCAGCGGTCATCGCCCGTCGGGTGCCATGTCGCCGGGCGGTCCGGTCATCGGGCCGGTCAGATCGACGACTTCGCCCCCGGGCACAAAGCCGGTCTGCACCCCTCCGTCGGACGGGCTCACCAGTCGCATCCGTGAAACCTAGACTTCGGGAACGCCCCGAGTCCCATCCGGTGGGGCCATCGCCGCCGTGGCCGAGGGCGAGGGCCATCGGTCGCTACCCGTCCCGGCCGCCGGGGCCCTCGCGGACAGCATCAGGAGGTGGCGATGAGCACCAGACCGGTCAGGGCCACAACCAGGCCGCCGATCTGCACCCGCGATACCCGCTCCCGCAGGTACCACCAGGCCCAGAGCACAGTGAACGCGGGCGCCAGGGCGGCCACCGGGGCGACGACGGTCACCAACCCGTGACGCACGGCTACCAGGAGCAGCGTGGTGGCCAGCACGTCCAGCAGTCCGGCGCAGATGGCCCGGTTGCGGGGTCGGGGCGGCGGCGACATCGGTGCCCGGGACACGACCACGACAATCCCCACCCCGACGACGGCCGCCAGCCGGGCGGTGAGGACAGGCCAGAACCCGCTGTGGTGCGCGGACGAGGCAAACAGGATGAACGACGTACCGAACCCGACCCCGGCCGCCACCGCCAGCAGCAGGGCGCGGCCCATGTGCTTGCCGAGCTGCTCGTCCCGATCAAGGGTGATCAGTCCCGCCGCCACCACCGCCAGGGCCCCTCCCACCAGGGCCGCGTTCGGCGGCCGCTCCCCGATGGCCAGGCCCCATGTGACGGGGATGACCGCGCTGACCACCGCCGCAACCGGAGCCACCTCGCCTATCTGGCCGATGGCCAGGCCGTGGTAGAGGCAGCCGAGGGCGGTCACGTTGAGAGCGCCGGCTCCCATGCCCAACAGGACGACCGATCCGGTGAGGGGCCCTCCGGCCACGAGTGCGACGATCGTGGCACCCGCCACCGCTGCAAGTTGCGCGATGGCCAGCACCGTGATGGTGGTGGCCTGCCGCGATGCGAGACCGCCGAGAAAGTCGCCGCTGCCGAAAGAGACGGCAACGAGAAGGCCCACGATGATCGCCACTGCGTCAAGCTATCGGGGTCGTGGCGGCCGGAGTGACCTGAGGTGGTCGACCGATGCCGGTGGCCCGGGGGCGCCTGCCCGACGGCGAACGGTCGCCGTTTCCCACTGTGAGTGGATCGAGGCTCGGTCCATGATCGTTCGGGGACGGCCACGGCGGCGACGCGGGCAGGCCCAGAGTCAGGCCACGCCCCGTCCTACACTCGGGCCATGCCCGACTCCCGCCCCTCCCGGTCCGACCCCCGCGAACGTGCATTCGGAGGACAGACCGTCCTGATCACCGGTTCGTCATCGGGGATCGGGGCGTCCACCGCCCGGCGCTTCGCCGACCTCGGTGCCGACGTGGCCATCAACTCGTCGACGACCGTCGGGGCGGGCGAGGCGCTGGCCGCCGACCTCCCGGGTGCCAGTTACTTCCGAGCCGATGTGGCCGACGAGGTGGAGGCCCGACGGCTCATCGACGACGTGGTGGCCCGGCACGGACGGCTCGACGTGCTGGTGAACAACGCCGGGACCACCAAGGTGATCCCCCACGGCGACCTGGAGGCGGCCTCGCCGGAGGTGTGGCGCCGGATCTTCGACGTCAACGTGATCGGTACCTGGCAGGTGACGGTGGCCGCGGTTCCCCACCTGCGCGCTTCGGGACGGGGACAGGTGGTCAACGTCTCCTCGGTGGCCGGCGAGCGCCCGACGGGGAGCTCGATCCCCTATGCCTGTTCGAAGGCGGCGGTCAGCCACATGACCAGGCTGTTGGCCAACACGCTCGGCCCCGACATCCGGGTCAACGCGGTGGCGCCCGGTCTGGTCGACACCCCGTGGACCGCGGACTGGGACGCGGTGCGTGAGTTCGTGACCGCCCAGGCACCGCTGCAGCGCACCGCGTCCCCCGGGGACGTGGCCGAGGTCATCGTGGGGCTGGCCCGGGCCGCCTACGTGACCGGCGAGGTCGTGCTCATCGACGGTGGCCTCCACCTGCGCTGACCGGGCGCGATCCCCCCTCCCACTCGTCCCTTCCCAACCGCCAGATCCCGTGGGGCGACCCGGGGAAGCTGGAGAGCACCCGCTCCTCGACGAGGGACAGGCCGAGCCGGCCCGCGACCGCCTGGGAGCGCTGATTCTCAGGAAGGATGACGCTGAACACCTCGTCGGCGTCGAGCACCTCGAATGCATAGGTGATCGAGCGGCGCCCGGCCTCGGTGGCGTACCCGTGTCCCCACCAGGACGGGTGGAGGGCCCAACCCACCTCGAGGCCCGGCCAGTCCGGCCGTTCGGGGAGGTGGAGCCCGGCGCGGCCCACGAACCGTCCGCCCGACCGTTCCTCGAGCGCCCACTGTCCTGAGCCCCGGAGCTCCCACTGACCGCGCCACGTGGCCATGCCCTGCCAGGCATCCGCCCTCGAAAAGCTCTCGGGGAGGTGGAATGACCGGTGTACCTCGGGAGCGAGGAGCATGTCGGTGTAGGGACCGAGATCGGACTCCTCCAGTGGGCGGAGGATCAGGCGCTCGGTGGTCAGGGTCGGAGCACGCGGTCATCGCCGAATTCGATCACCGAAGCGCTCCTCACCCGAGGGTGGTTCCGGCCGCCTTCACCCGAGCGTGGTGTGGATGTCCATGGCCGCCCGCAACGTGCGGCTCACCGGGGTCCGCTCGGCGATCTCGGCCAGTCGCTGTTTCTGCTCGGCCGAGAGATCGCCGTCGACCTTGACGGTGCGCTCGATCCGCTCCACCTTGGCTGCGCCATCACCGGTACGCAGTATCCGGGCGCGCACCTTCACCTCGCCCAAGGCCCACCCCTTCCGATTGGCGTACATGCGCAGGGTGGCAGCCGTGCATTGGACGAGGCCGGCTAGGACCAGCTGGTAGGGATTCGGTCCTTCGTCGTCGCCACCCACCTCGGGGCCCTCGTCGGCCACGAGGCGATGGCGTCCGGCCCGGATTTCGCCGCGGTAGCCGACCGCACTGGTCACCGACACCATGGCGATCACCTGTTCGCCCTCGACCGGAGCGGCCTTGGCGACACTCACCGCGTCACCCCGCTCGCCCCTGGCACACACAATCCCATACCGCCTTCGTAGCATCGAATCCGGCATGGCGTAAAAGACTCACGAATATCCGAGGCCCACGGGTGAACAAACAGCAAAGATCTCTTCCCATCTGAGTGAGGCGGCGCGAGAGTGGTTGTGTGGCCTCTGTAACCAGACTGGAACAATGGAAGGATCATCGGCAGCCAAGTGGGGCGCTGCCCGCACGATCGCTCCGACACCGTGCCAGCGGGGACACCGGGATCATGCTGGCAGCGGTGGTCGGTCCGGTCGTCACCGCGCCGCCGCTCATTCCGTGGCGCGGCCATCTCGATACGTCCGACAACGCTCTATTCCTGGTGGTGGTCATCGTGGCCGTGGCCAGTACAGGCCGGCGGATGGCGGCAATGGTGGCCGCCATCTCCTCGGCACTCTGCTTCGACTTCTTCCTGACCCGGCCCTACTACTCCTTCCGGATCACCCGCCAAGCGGACCTGATCACCGAGATCCTTCTCCTGGTGCTCGGGACGGCGGTCGGCGAGATCGCCGCCCGTGGTCGCAATCACCGTCAGGCGGCCTGGCAGAGCAGACGCGAGGTGGCATCGATCCACTCGGTGACCGAACTTGCCGCCGCCGGCCAGGAGCCTCAGGTACTGATCGCGGCCGCCGCCCATGAACTGCAGAGCCTGCTGTTC
The DNA here is from genome assembly GCA_963806285.1 of uncultured Acidimicrobiales bacterium. GTDB lineage: Bacteria > Actinomycetota > Acidimicrobiia > Acidimicrobiales > RAAP-2 > Bog-756. The sequence goes on along the minus strand of CAWDXJ010000009.1, from coordinate 65,141 downwards.
CTGCGCGGGTGTGAGTTCACCCGGAGCGATCCAGGCCGCGTCGTGGCCCGGGTGACCGCCGGCGGCGATCTCGTCGTCGGGGTCGACAGATGGTCCACTGAAGACCTCGGTCTACCCGTCCGGGGCGTCGATCTTCCCGTGCGGGGCAATGGATGGCTCCTCGGCCATTTCCTGCTGACGCCGACGCCAGGCAAGGCCGTCCCCCACGAGCGGCTGTTGGTCGCCGTGGCCATTGCCGACCAGGTGGGTGCTGTGCTGGCCGTGGATGAAACCAACGCACCAGCCTCCCCGAGCATGATCGCAGCACGTTCCCACTGGCGGATCACCGACCGGCTCGCTATCCGGCCCTGGTGTCGTCATCGTCGTTGGCCGCTGGCGGTCGATGCAGGGAGCGGCCGGCTCCCAGCCGAACCTGATCGGGCACCACCGTCCGTTCTGGCCTGCTGATTCAATGCAGCCGGGCGAGCGCCTCGTTGAGCTGCAGCACGTCGATGTAGCTGCTGCCGAGGAAACCCAGCTGTGCGCCGTTGTTCTCGCGGGCGATGAGCGCCCGGAGAGCCGACGGGGAGACGCCGGTCGCCTTGGAGACCATCGGGATCTGGGCCAGGGCGTCGGCCGAGGTGATGTCGGGGTCGTACCCGCTGCCCGAGGTGGTGACCAGGTCCGGCGTGGGATTCACGCCCCGCGCGTGCCAGTAGGCGACCAGAGCCTGGGTGTTGCTCATCAGGACCTTGGAGCGGGGGCCCAGGTTGGTGGCTCCCGACTGGCCGCTGTTCAAGATTCCGGGCTTGCCGGGGATGTTGTTGGCCCCGAGCGGGTTGTCTCCCCCGCCGGCGACCGGGTTAACGAGCCGGCGTAGGGGCCGAGGGCGTCGGGTCGGCCCTGGAACACGCAGCTCCCGAGCGGGTGACCGGGGCACTTGGTCTGAGACCAGTTCTGGCCGATGAGGGTGGAGCCGTTGGCGGTGATCGAACCGTTGGCCTGGTGCTTGAAGAGCACCTGGGAGACGCCGGTGCCGGCGAATGCGTAGGCGAAGCCGAGGACAGAGCGCAGAGCACGGCCAGTGACGAGCGATCGGCGGATGTGGACGAGCATCAGATGGACTCCATCAGTAGGCGTGCAGCGCGACGAGCATGAGGTCGATGAGCTTGATGAAGATGAAGGGGGCGATGATCCCGCCCACGCCGTAGATCCACACGTTCCGACGCAGGATGGCCGCGGAGCCGGCCGCACGGAACTTGACGCCGCGGAGGGCCAGTGGGATCAGGGCCACGATCACCAGCGCATTGAAGATGACGGCCGACAGCACCGCGCTCTGCGGGCTGTGCAGCTTCATGATGTTGAGCGGCTCGAGCTGTGGATAGGTGGCGATGAACAGCGCCGGGACGATGGCGAAGTACTTGGCCACGTCGTTGGCGATGGAGAAGGTGGTCAGCGAGCCCCGGGTGATGAGGAGCTGCTTGCCGATCTCCACCACGTCGATGAGCTTGGTCGGGTTGGAGTCGAGGTCGACCATGTTGCCGGCCTCCTTGGCCGCGGTGGTCCCGGTGTTCATGGCCACCCCGACGTCGGCCTGGGCCAGGGCGGGGGCGTCGTTGGTCCCGTCGCCGGTCATGGCGACCAGCTTGCCCGCCCTCCTGCTCGGACTTGATCAGGGCCATCTTGGCCTCGGGGGTGGCCTCGGCGAGGAAGTCGTCGACGCCCGGCCTCCTGGGCGATGGCCGCCGCGGTCAGGGGGTTGTCGCCGGTGATCATCACGGTGCGGATGCCCATCTGGCGCATCTCGTCGAACTTCTCGCGGATGCCCTGCTTGACCACGTCCTTGAGCTCGATGACCCCGAGGATGTCCCGACCGTCGGCCACGACCAGCGGCGTGGACCCGGCACGCGAGACGCGCTCGACGATGGCGTCGAGGTCGGCGGGAACCGTCCCCCCCTGCTCGCTCACCCACCGCTTGACCGAGTCGGCCGCCCCCTTGCGGATCTGGCGCGGGCCGATGTCGAGGCCGGACATGCGGGTCTGGGCGGTGAAGGGCACGAAGGCGTGCTCCCCCTCGAGCTCGCGCTCCCGGATGTTGAAGCGCTCCTTGGCCAGCACCACGATGGAGCGGCCCTCGGGCGTCTCGTCGGCCAGTGAGGCGAGCTGGGCGACGTCGGCGACGTCCTGCTCGGTGTGGCCACCGACCGGGATAGAAGTCGGACGCCATCCGGTTGCCGAGGGTGATGGTGCCGGTCTTGTCCAGCAGCAGGGTCTGCACGTCGCCGGCGGCCTCGACGGCCCGGCCGCTCATGGCCAGCACGTTGCGCTGCACCAGTCGGTCCATGCCGGCGATGCCGATGGCCGAGAGCAGGGCGCCGATGGTGGTCGGGATCAGGCACACCAGCAGCGAGATCAGGATGACCACCGAGACCGACGCACCGGAGTAGTGGCCGAACGTCTGGAGCGACACGACCACCGGGAGGAAGACGATGGTGAGCACGGCCAGCAGGATGGTGAGGGCGATCTCGTTGGGGGTCTTCTGCCGGTTGGCCCCTTCCACCAGGGTGATCATCCGGTCGAGGAAGGTCTGGCCGCGCTCGGCGGTGATCCGGACCACGATGCGGTCGGACAGGACCTTGGTCCCGCCGGTGACCGCCGAGCGGTCGCCTCCCGACTCGCGGATGACCGGGGCCGACTCGCCGGTGATGGCCGACTCGTCGACCGAGGCGATGCCCTCGGTGATCTCGCCGTCGGAGGGGATGAGGTCGCCGGCCTCGCAGACCACCATGTCCCCCTTGGCCAGCGAGGCCGCCGGCACCAGCTCCTCGGTGCCGTCGGGACGCAGGCGTCGCGCCTCGGTCTCGGACCGCATCCGCCGCAGCGTGTCGGCCTGGGCCTTGCCCCGTCCTTCGGCCATGGCCTCGGCGAAGTTGGCGAAGATGACCGTCAGGAACAGCCAGATGGTGATGGACCAGGTGAAGATACCGGGGTGGGCGATCGCCTCGATGAAGGTGATGACCGTGCCCACCAGCACCACGAACATGACCGGGTTCCGGATCTCCAGCGCCGGGTTCAGCTTCTTGAAGGAGTCGACCAGCGCCTGCCGGAGGATCTCGCCGTCGAAGAGGCCCCGGGCCTCGGCCACGCCGTGGGCCTCGGCTGCCGGCGCCGGCTGATCTGGTTGGGTGGTGGTCATCGTCATCAGAAGAACGTCCCGTGGCTGAGCTGCTCGACGATGGGGCCGAGGGCGAGGGCGGGGAAGAAGGTGAGGCCACCGATGATCACGATGACTCCGATGGTGAGGCCGACGAACATGCCGTTGTCGGTGCGGAAGGTGCCGAGCGACTCGGGCACCACGTTCTTGGCGGCGAGGGTGCCCCCGAGGGCCAGGGCCGGGATCATGATCCCGAACCGGCCGATCAGCATGTCGATCGCCTCCGATGACGTTGTAGAAGGGGGTGTTGCCGGTCAGGCCTCCGAAGGCCGAGCCGTTGTTGTTCCCCTGGGAGGTGAGGCCGTAGAGGATCTCCGAGAACCCGTGGGGACCGGCGTTGAGGGGGCCGGCCCGCCCGGCGTGGATCGACACGGCGATGGCCGTGAGGACGAGCACGATGATCGGCATGACCAGGGCGCCGAGGCCGGCGAGTTTCACCTCCTTGGCCTGGATCTTCTTCCCCAGGTACTCCGGCGTTCGCCCGATCATGAGGCCGCCGATGAACACGGCGATGATGGCGTAGATGAGGATGGTGTAGAGGCCGCTCCCGACGCCACCGGGGGTCACCTCGCCGAGCATCATGCCGGTCATCAGCCCCATGCCGCCGATCGGGGTGAACGAGTCGTAGGAGCCGTCGGCCGAGCCGGTCGAGGTGTTGGTCGACGCCACGCCGAACAGGGCGGTGCGTGGTGTCGCCGAAGCGCACCTCCTTCCCCTCGGTGTTGCCGACCGTCGAGTGCACCCCGGCGGCGGCCACGGCCGGGTTCTGCTGGTGCTCGGCGTAGCTGGTGAAGCCCACCCAGACCCCGAAGATGATCACCATGGCGGCGAGCAGGGCGGCACCGTGGCGGATGCTCCCGACCATCTTCCCGAAGGTGTAGGTGAGGGAGAACGGGATGGCCAGCAGCAGGAAGATCGACAGCCAGTTGGTGAGGCCGGTCGGGTTCTCGAACGTGGTGGCCGAGTTGGCGTTGAGGAACCCACCGCCGTTGTTACCGAGCTGCTTGATCGACTCCATGAAGCCGATCGGGCCCCGGGGGATGGTCTGGGTGACCCCGTTGATGGCATCGTGGATGCTGACCGTGCCGGCCAGGGTCTGCACCGCCCCCTGGCCGACGAAGATGATCCCGCCGACGAACGCGATGGGGATCAGGACGTAGAGGAGGCCGCGGGTGATGTCGACCCAGAAGTTCCCCACCGTCGGGGAGTTCCTGCGGGAGAAGCCCCGCATGAGCACCAGGGCGACGGCGATGCCGACGGCCGGGCTCACGAACTGCTCGACGGTCAGAGCGCGCCGATCTGCGAGAAGTACGACATGGTCGTCTCGCCGCCGTAGTTCTGCCAGTTGGTGTTGGTCATGAACGACGCGGCGGTGTTGAAGCTGAGCGCCTGGGGCACCGCACCCAGATGCTGCGGATTGAGCGGGAGCGACCCCTGGATGCGGATGATCACGTAGGTGAAGGCCATCGAGACCGCGGAGAAGATCGACCATCGCGCCGGCGTAGCGCTTCCAGTTCTGCTCCTGCTCGGGACCGGTGCCCAACAGCCGGTAGACCGGTCGCTCGGCCCACCGCGAGGAAGTGGACCCGGCCCTCGAAGACGGCGGCCATGTAGGACCCGAGGTACCGCCAGGCCAGGCCCAGGGCGATGATCAGGGTGATGATGGTCCAGGTGAAGCCCATCTAGAACTTCTCGGGCTTGAACATGGCGACGCCCAGGTAGATGAACATCAGGACGGCCACGCCGAGGAGGATGCCCTGGGTGACCGTCATACCCGGTCCAGGGCCCAGATGAGACCGAGCATCACCAGGACGAAGCCCACGATGCCCAGGACTGCGAGGAAATCTGCCATGGAGCGAGTGTGACCTGAAGCTCTGAACAGATTCTTCAACAGGCGCCCGACGACCTGAATAAATCCTTAACGAGCCCATGCCGGCTGCGACCGGCGACCCAGGATTCGTACGACAATGGGACCGTGCGAGGAAAGCTGGCCGGGTCGGTCGTGGGGATCACCATGTCCGTGGCCCTGGGGGCCGCCATGCTCCCGCTCCGCGCCCATTTGAGCATCGCGTCCGTGGCCCTGGTCTTCGTCGTCCCGGTGGTCGCCGGAGTGATCGATCGGTGGATTTCCGGGCGGGCGTCGCCAGCGTCGCCGCCGGCTTCTTCCTCTACGACCTGGTGTTCATCCCGCCCTACTACCGGCTGACCGTCGCCAGCTGCCAGAACTGGGTCGTGCTCGGCGTCTACGCCGTGGTGATGCTGCTGGTGGCCCGGGTCGTGGCCAACCTCGAGTCGGCCCGCGCCGAGGCCCAGAGACGGGCGGTCGAGACCCGCCGGCTCTTCGAGCTGTCCGAGCTCCTGGTCGAGGACCGATCGGTCGAGGAGTTGCTCGAGACCATCGTCCAGGCGGTCGCCACCGTGTTCGACGTCCCCGGGGTCGCCCTCCTTGTGCCCGATCCCGATCGCCTAGCCGTTGCCGCCTCGGCCGGAGAGGAGTTGACCCGAGAACAACTCCGTCAGCTCGACCCCCAGTCCGGAGTGCCGGTGAGCCTCGACACGGGACCGGGAGCGCCTGACCTGGTGCGGACGGTCGCCCTGACGGCAGCAGGTCGCCCGGTCGGAATCCTGGCCATGCGGGGGACACCGCCCTCCGAGGCAGACCGGGCTCTCCTCCGCACCTTCGCCAACCATGCCGCCTTGGCGCTGGAGCGGGCCCAGCTGCGAGACCAGGCTCTCCGTTCGGAGCTGCTGGAGGAGGTCGACCGCTTGCGGCACGCCCTGATGGGAGCGGTATCCCACGACTTGCGCACCCCGCTGGCCACTATGAAGGTGGCCTCCTCCACCCTTTTGAACCCGTCCTCTCCGCTCTCCGACTCCGAAACGCACGAGTTGCACGGGCTGATCGATGCCGAGACCGATCGTCTGACCCGCCTGGTGACCAACCTGTTGGACATGACCCGGTTCGACGCCGGCGTACTCGAGGTGCGGCGGGCACCGCGATCCGTCCGCAGTCTCGTGAACGAATCCCTCACCGCCCTCCGTCCGTCGCTGGGAGAGCGGGTGGTCCAGATGGCCATTGCGGATTGCCTCCCCGACGTCGATGTGGACCAGCTCCTGATCGGTCAGGTACTGGCTAACCTCCTTGACAATGCCAATCGGTATTCCCCACCAGACAGTCAGATCACGGTGACCGGTGAGATTCGAAGCGGTCGAATTGCGATTTCCGTCGCCGACCGGGGGCCCGGTGTCCCGGTGACCGAACGCGAGGCCGTCTTCGACAGGTTTGTCCGCTTTGACACCGGAGGTCGGTCCGGTCTGGGACTGACCATCGCCAAGACCTTCGTCGAGGCGCACGGCGAACGCATATGGGTCGAAGACGTGCCCGGAGGAGGCGCCCGATTCGTCTTCACCGTGCCGGCCGTGGTCAACAGATGGCGTGGGTCGGTAGAGACAATGGCCAAGGTCCTTGTCATCGATGACGACCCGTCGCTGCTGCGAGCGCTCCGAGTCGGCGCTCCAGGCCGGTGGTCACCAGGTGACGACCGCAGTCAACGGCGAGCAGGGCATCTCACAGACCGCCCTCGCGGCACCAGACGTGGTCGTCCTCGATCTGGGACTCCCCGACATCGACGGACAAGCGGTGTGCAAGAGAATTCGCCAGTGGAGCGAGGTGCCCATCATCATCCTGTCTGCCAGTGGCACGGAGGACCGGAAGGTTGCCGCACTCGACGAAGGGGCCGACGACTACGTGACCAAGCCATTCGGCATGCCCGAGCTGGAAGCCCGCATCCGTGCGGCGATCCGGTCATCGTGGGTCGGAGTCCGATCGAGGTGCTCCCGCCGACGATCACCGTCGGTCCGCTCGAGCTGGACCTCGTGCACCACGAGGCCCTCCTGCGGCAGGCCCCGGTCGACCTCACGACCAAGGAGTTCGAGGTGCTGTCGTTCTTGGCGCGCCACGCCGGGAGGACCTGCACCCACCAGATGATCCTCTCGGCCGTCTGGGGAGCCGGCTATGGCAAGGAGGCACAGTACCTGCATGCCTACGTGCACCGGTTGCGACAGAAGCTCGACGATGGGTCCGGGACATGATCCGAACCGCTCCCGGTGTCGGCTACAGCCTCGACCCGGGGCCCGGAGTCACCACTGTGACACGGCACACCGCATCAGGGAACCGGGCACAAGAGGGCACAATGGATCAGACCTAGGGTCAGGAGGCCATCGACGGTGGCACGAGGAAAGCTGCGGCTGTATCTCGGCGCAGCCCCGGGAGTGGGCAAGACCTACGCCATGCTCAATGAGGGATGGCGGAGGAAGGAGCGCGGCACCGACGTGGTAATCGGTTGGGTGCAGGATCACGGCCGGCCGCACACGGACGCTCAGATCCGCGACCTGGAGATCCTTCCGCGGCGCGTCGTCGACTACCGGGGCCAGGCCCTCGAAGAGATGGACGTCGACGGACTGCTGGACCGCAAGCCCGAACTCGTGCTGGTCGACGAGCTGGCCCACTCCAATGCGCCCGGCTCGAAGCATGCCAAACGCTGGCAGGACGTCGAGGAGATCCTCGATGCCGGCATCAACGTCATATCGACCGTCAACCTCCAGCATCTGGAATCGCTCAACGACGTCGTGGAGCAGATCACCGGCATCGCACAACAGGAGACGGTGCCTGACCCGGTGGTCCGGAGCGCCGACCAGATAGAACTGGTCGACATGGCTCCCGAGGCGCTGCGCCGGAGGCTGGCCCATGGAAACGTGTATCCGCCCGAGAGCATCGACGCCGCGCTCGGCAACTATTTTCGAACCGGCAACCTCACTGCGCTCCGCGAGCTGGCTCTCCTGTGGGTGGCCGATCGGGTCGACGAGGAGCTTACCGACTATCGCGAGCGCCACGACATCGCTGGACCGTGGGAGACCAAAGAGCGGGTGGTGGTCTCGCTCACCGGCTCTCGCGGCAGCACTGTGCTGATCCGGCGTGCGGCCCGCATGGCCATGCGGACGAAGGCCGAACTCGTCGGCGTGCATGTGCGCACAGACGACAACCTGACCGGCTCCGGATCCCAAGGTCTGGTGCAAAATCGCGCCCTGCTCGACGATCTGGGCGGTCGGTACGTCGAAGTGGTCGGCGCCGATGTGGCCCCGGCTCTGGTCCGGGTGGCCCAGGCAGAGAACGCTACCCAGCTGGTGATGGGTGCCACCCATCGGAGCCGACTGAACGAATTCGTTCGTGGCTCGGTCATCAATTCGGTTATCCGGGCGGCCAGTGGTTCGCTGGACATCCACGTCATCGCCACCGAGGCGGAGCTGCCGTCCGATGCCGGGCCTGATGCCGAGGCGACGTCAGAGCGCGACGGCGGGCTGCCCGGCGGCTCGGGACGAAGTCCCTACGCCGACTCGGCATCACCGCCATCTGCTCGCACCGCTCTCGATGCGGCGAAGGGTTGCAGCCGTGGCCATCGGCCTGTTCGGCTTTCCCCTCCTCACCCTCGTACTGACCGCCAGCCGGAGCCACCTCGACCTGTCCACCGCCCTCAGTTCATACCTGGTACTGGTGGTCGTCGTGGCCGCCACCGGGGGGGTGTGGCCGGCGGCGTTGGCGGCCATCGCCGGATTCCTCCTGACCAACTATTACTTCGCACCGCCCATCCACACCTTCACCATCGCCGATGCCCGGGACATCCTCGCCCTGGCCATGTTTCTGGTCACTGCGGGAGTGGTCAGCGTGCTGGTCGATCTCTCCGCCCGGCGGACGGCAGGCGCCATCCAGGCCCGGACCGACGCCCGGATGCTGGCCCGGGTCGCAGCCCGGATGATCGCTCCGGAGGGCAATCCACTCCCCGCTCTGCTCGGGGAGCTGATGGTGGCCTTCCGGCTCGACGGAGCCACCGTGCTCCGTTCCGATGCCGACCGGTCCAGATACCGTCCGGCACTCCCGGGAGCCCGGAGTCTTCGGCCCGATCGTGGTCAACGGTGGCCTCGGCCGGCCTCCATCCACCGCGCCTTCCTGACGAGGCGACGGTGGTGCTCCCCCTCACCAATTGGGAGATTCTGGCCCTCAGGGGTCCGGGCCTGACCGCAGAAGACCGGGAGATTCTGGCGGCCTTCGCCGCCCAGCTGGCGACGGTCCTGGAGCGCGCCCGACTCCATGCCGAGGCGGCCGAGGCCGACTCGCTGGCACGGGCCAATCAGCTGCGGTCGGCCCTGCTGGCCGCGGTGAGCCATGACCTGCGCACCCCGCTGGCGTCGATCAAAGCGGCGTCGTCGAGCCTCCTCTCGGACCAGCTCGCCTTCGGGCCCCACGAGACCCACATCCTGCTCCAGACCATCGATGACGAATCCGACCGATTGAACAGCCTGGTCGAGAACCTGCTCGACATGAGCCGCCTGCAGACCGGTTCGATGGACGTCCTCGACCAGAGCACCGACATGCACGAGCTGATCCCCGCCGCCGTGGCGAGCCTCGGGCCACGCGGTGGGGACGTGGCCGTGGATGTCCAGTCCCACACTCCCACGGGTGCGCACCGACCCCGTGCTCCTGGAGCGGGCAGTGGCCAACCTGATCGACAATGCGCTCGTCCACGCGGCTGGAACCGGGCTTCGCATCGAAGCCGGATCGGTGGCCGGAAGGGTCGACATCCGGGTCATCGACCGGGGACCGGGAATCCGGCCCGAAGACCGCGAGGTTGTCTTCCAGCCGTTCCAGCGCCTCGGAGACTCCGATAGCCGGATCGGTGTGGGACTGGGCCTGGCCGTGGCCCGGGGATTCGTGGAGGCGGTCGGGGGAGAGTTGGACGTGGAGGACACTCCCGGCGGCGGCTGCACGATGGTGGTTCGCCTTCCGGCGGTCGGTCCGGCCGGCGGGTCTTCCACAGAGCCGACCCTCGAATCTCCCTCCGAAGGAGAAGGGCAACTCACCGTCGCAGGCCGGATCGGCTTCGTGAGTGACGTCGACCTCGACCGTCGTCCTCCCCCAGGGATGGCAGAGTCGGGCCCGTCACCACGGTGCTGGTCTGCGATGACGACGCCTCGTTGCTACGGGCCCTGGGCGTCAGCCTGACCGCGCGCGGCTACGAGGTCGTGACGGCCCGAACTGGCGAGGAGGGCCTGGACCGCGCCGCCCACCTGCATCCCGACCTGGTCCTACTCGACCTGGGCCTCCCGGGCATCGACGGTGTCGACGTGATCCGGGGCATCCGGGGATGGAGCTCGATGCCGATCATCGTGCTGTCCGCCCGCCATCAGAGCGTGAGCAAGATCGAGGCCCTTGACGCGGGAGCCGACGACTACGTCACCAAGCCCTTCGGGATGGACGAGCTCTTGGCCCGGTTGCGGGCCGCGCTGCGTCGGACCAGAACCGGTGCCGAATCGCTCTGTGTCGAGTTCGACGGCTTCACCATCGACCTCGCCGACAAGCGTGTGACCTGTGAAGGGACCGACGTTCACCTCACCCCTAAGGAGTGGGAAATCGTCGAGGTCCTGGTCCGGAACCCGGGCCGTCTGGTGCCCCACGGCCGACTCCTCCGCGACGTGTGGGGGCCACGAATACGAGACGGAGACCGAGTACCTGCGGGTACTGATGGGCCGGGTCCGGAGGAAGCTCGAGCCGGATCCATCCCGTCCCCACCATTTCCGCACCGAGCCGGGCATTGGGTACCGCTTCGAGCCCTGACCCGCGACCTCGTAGGATTGCCGGCCGTGCATTGGGCCACCATCGAGATCTCCGACCAGCCGGGCATTCAGTGGGCCGCTGCCCGCGGCACCGATGGTCGGCGCGTCGAGGCCTCCATCGTCTTCGACGCATCTGGTCCGATGTCAAGTGCCTGCCGTCTGCCGGTGCCCGGCGCCCTCCTGGTGCAGGGCGACGTCGAGCACCTGCCGTTCGCCCGAGGGTCCATCAGCCGCGCCCGGTCCTCGATGACCCACCTGTTCGTCCCGGCACCCCGTCTGCCCATGGCGCTGTGGGACCTCCACCGGGTCCTCGCCGTCGGAGCACCGCTCGAGCTCCGGGCCCTGGCTGGCGACGACCAGGATGACGCCGGACCGGCGCGACGACGTGGGTAGCCGGTGCTCGGCCCGGTGGCCACCAGGCCGGCTGTGGACGTGGTGACCGGTGCGGGGTTCACCGTCGAATCGGAGTCAGTCACCGTGTCGGACGACGAGATCCGACTTCGAGCCGGACGGGCCCGGACGCTCGCCGACACGGTCGGCGCCGGGATGCGGCTGCTGGTGTGCGGGGTGAACCCGTCGTTCTACTCGGCGGATTTCGGAGTCGGCTACGCCCGACCGGGCAACCGGTTCTGGAAGGCGGCGCTGGGCGCCGGCATCGTCGGCCGCGACCGGGACCCGGTCGACGCGGTGACGGCGTGCCGGGTGGGGATGACCGACTTCGTGAAGCGGCCGACCCGTACCGCGGCCGAGGTGACCCCGGACGAATACCGCGCCGGATTCGCCCGGGTCGAACGCCTCGTCGAATGGCTACGGCCCGGAGCGGTGTGCTTCACCGGCCTGTCGGGATGGCGCACGGTGGTCAACCCCAAGGCCGCGCCCGGGCTCCAACCCGAGCCGGTGGGCGGTCGCCCGGTTTACGTGATGCCCTCTACCAGCGGCCTCAACTCGCGGACTCCGGTGGACGAGCTCTCCGAGCACCTGCGGGCCGCCTGGATGATCGCCGAAGCGGGTCCGAGGCACCGGTCGAGGTCGTTCGGCGGCGGTGACGACCACCGGGCCGAGGCCTAGACCGCCCATGGCCCGACCCCGCCGATCCGATCGACGGTGATCCGCAGGACGAAGCAAAGCGCGGGTCCCAGACCGGAGGACCCGTTGACCGCCGTCAGGTCAGTGCGTCGACCGGTGCGAAGTGGCCGACGATCGGCGGAGACTCGAAGAAGGGGCCGATCAGGGCCCGCCATTCGGTGAACGCCGCCGACGCCCGGAAGCCGACCAGGTGGTCGTCGAGGCTCTCCCACTCGACCAGGAGGAGGTACTGGTCCGGCTGCTCGATCCCGTGGTGCAGCTCCAGTGAGATGAACCCGTGCGAGGAGGCGATGACCGGCCGGGCCCTCGTCAACGCTTCCTCGAAGTCGTCGCCGGTCCCGGGACGGATGGTGATCAGGGCGTGCTCGAGGATCATGCCGACTGACGTTACCGGCCAGAGCGATCGGAATACCAGGAGTGCCGCCGCAGTTGACCACGGCTGGGAGCCGGATTGGCCGGCTGACGGGGATCAGCTGAAGGGGACATCGGCTGAAGGGAGCAACGCCTGGCATGCACGGGGAAGCGGAGGGTACGCGATGAAGGTGGAGGTCTGGTCGGATGTGGTCTGCCCGTGGTGCTACATCGGGAAGCGGCATCTGGAGGAGGCGCTCACACGGTTCTCTCATGCCGACCGGGTCACCGTGGAGTGGAGGAGCTTCGAGTTGGATCCGCACTCCCCGGCTCGGGTGGGACTGACCATGAGCCAGATCCTCCAGCGAAAGTACGGGATGACCGAGGACCAGGCCGAGGCGGCCAACGAGAGGATGACCGGACTGGCTGCCGAGGTCGGTCTCGAGTACCACCTCGACCGGGTCCAGCCCGGCAACACCTTCGACGCCCATCGCCTCATCCATCTGGCCGCCACACGCGACCGGGCGAGCGCCATGAAGGAGCGGCTCCTCGCCGCCTACTTCACCGAGGGCCGGTCGATCGGGGAACCCGACGTGTTGACTGAATTGGCCACCGAGGTGGGGCTCGATCCGTCGGAGGTCGAGTCGACACTGCACAGCGACGCCTTCGCCTCGGACGTCCGTCGGGACGAGTCGCGGGCGACCTCGCTCGGTGTACGCGGGGTGCCCTTCTTCGTCATCGACGGGTCGGTCGGCGTGTCGGGGGCACAGCCGGCCGAAGTGCTTCTGGGCGCCCTGGAGCGGGCACGGTCGGATTCCCATCGGTGACCCCGCCGACCACACGGGCGTCGACGAGAAGGTGGGTCGGTAGGAGCGTGGTCCCCCGCGACGGATCCGCGGCCTCAGGATCCGAGCATGCCGTAGGCATAGGTGGCGGAAAGCGTCGCCACCACCCGTCCCTCGGACACCATCACCTGGCGGAATTCGTCCCAGTCGGGGTGCTCGCCCCGGGCCAGCCGATACATGTCGATCAACTCCTCGACCACTGGGTCGTCCATCGACCGGGCCGTGGGCGACAGAGCCACCTCGCCGTCGAGGACCACGTAGGCGAAGAAGTCGTCCCGGGTCACATGCAGCGAGGCGCGGGGGTCCCGGCGGAGGTTTCTGGTCTTCGCCCTGCCTTCGGTGACCGATATCCTGACCGAGAGGTCCGGTCCCGGGGTGTACATGATGTTGGAGAGCTGAGGCCGCCCGTCCCGTCGCATGGTCACCAGCACCCCCTTGTCGTGTCGGCCCACGAAGGTGAGGGCGTCTTCCAGTGCCAGTCCCATGGCCCAACCGTACCGGGACCCGGCACCGTGGCGAACCGGCTCCTCGACCCGACCGGTCAGTCCACCTCGAACCGGCCGCCACCCACCCGGACGCCTGCCCCGATGAGCTCATGGTCGACGGCGTGGGCCGCCAGTTCGGTGTCGTCGCTCACCGCCAGGCAACGCCGGCCGTCGGGGGTGTCGCACAGTGCGATCGTGCGGACCGGGTCGGGGCCGTCGAAGGTGACGGTGTAGGTGGCCACCACCGCGTCACCGCCATAGCCGTCCAGCGTCCCGACCACGTCGAGGACACCGGTGAGCTCGGCGGCATCGCCGGCCAGGTCGGCAATCAGGGGCGGCCGGCCGTCGGGGCGTGCCGACCACACCCCGAGGCCCGGTTTGGTCAGGAGTCCGCTGACGGTGGTGACCACCCCGAGGGTCCCGGGCTCGGAGCGAACCGCACCGAGGACCTCGACCGCGGCCTGGAGGACGAAATTGTTGAAGGGACCGCCGGCGAACGCCATGCCGCCGGTGATCGTCGGCGTGCCACCCGGGTCCAGTCCCAGAGATCGCTGCTGCACCCGCACCGCCGCCGGGAAGCAGCTGTAGGCCTCGATGATCTCGGCCTCGGCGACGGGCCTCCCGATCCGGGCGGCCGCGGCCCGGCCGAGTACCTCCATGGCCGGCCAGGTGTGGGGCAGTCGGCGCCGCAGCAGAGAGACGGCGTGACTCGACTCGAGCCCGACCAGGGGGAAGACCCACCGGTCACTCGCCACGCCGAGCCGGTCTGCGCTCTCCACCGAGCAGAACAGGAGCGCGGCCGCCTGGTTGACCGTCCACTGGGTGGAGTGCCACCTGTTGTAGGGGAAGGCCAGCGGCCGATTCGACGGCGATGGGGTATCGATCTGCTCGGCTCCCATGGGCGCGGGGAAGGCGGCGTCGGGATTGGTCCCGGCGACCCGGTTGAAGCGCGCCCACAGGCGGGCGATCTCGGCCCGGTGCTCGGTGAGCGTGAGGCCGTCCACGGCCCGGAGGGTGTTTTCGATCATGGCGTACTGCAGGACCGGGTCCCAGAATCGGTGGAGCACCTCCACCGGCTCGAGTAGCGGCCCCGATCGACGATGGGTGACATCGGGGCATCGGCCCGCCTGGGCGGTCTCCACCGGCTCTCCCCCGGCCCGGGCCACATCCCTGGCCCATCGCTTCGCTTCGCCCCCGACCACGACCGCCACCTCGGAGGCACCCGAGGCGATCGCCGAAAGTGCGTCGTTGATCAGGCTCTGCTGGGGGACGCCCAGTTCGGCCAGATGGGTACGCGCCCGCGACGCCCCCACCATCCCGGCCACCAGGTGTCCCGGGTCCGGATAGGACCAGCTCCCCTGGGGTACGGCGATGCGATCGACGTGCTCCAGGATCTTCGGCGATCCGGCGTCGGAACCGGCCGCGGCCAGCGCTCTGGCCATCAGATCGACCGCCTCGGCGTGCCCGCTGGCCGCTCCCACCCCGACGACCACGGGGGACCGGGGGCCAAGTGAGGCCAGTTCGTCGTGGAGGGGGACCATCGGACTCCGCTCATTCCCCCTGTCGGGGGGAAGGGTTCGCCGCCGGAGCGGGCCGGCCGATGCGGCGCTCCCGCATCATCCGGCCGACCTGGCGCCAGGTCACCGGAACGGCTCCCAGGTCGATCGCATCCTGGCGGGCCCGGTCCGGCACGTCGTAGTGGGCCCGATGCGGACGTCCGGCTCTGTGCTGGAACCACTCCCGCCTCATGCCCAGGCGGACGGCGAAGGCATGGAGCTCCGCGTCCGTGTCTGCCACCAGGTGCGACCAACGGTCGTCGACCTGGCCCAGCCGTGCCGGCTGCCTCCAGTCATCGAGATAGACGGTCACGGCGATGGGTCGACCGGCGGAATCAGATGATCCTGCCCGGGCCGGCGCCGCTGTTCACCACCGGCAGGCCGGCCCGCTCCCAGGCCAGCATGCCTCCGTCGAGGTTGCGCACGTCGTATCCGGCCCCGGCCAGTTCGCTCGCCACCGCCATGGATCGGCCGCCGACCCGGCAGACGCAGACGACGGTCAGGCCCGTGGGTACCTCGCCGAGCCGACCGGCGAGCTGGCCCATCGGCAGATGGACCGCCCCCGGAGCGTGGCCCTCGGACCACTCGTCGTCCTCGCGGACGTCGAGGAGGAGCGCACCCCGGTCAACAGCCCTGCGGGCGCCTCCGGGATCGAGGCCGATCACGGCGTCCGGTCGGGTGGCCACGGCTTCACCGTACCGGAGGATGCCCCCGGCCGGTCCGCCCTTCCGGTCCGACCCTGCCGCTTCAACCGGGAAGGTCCATGAGCTCGATCCTCACGCCATCGGGGTCGGTGCAGTACAGAAAGTCCAGCCGGGTGCCGTCAGCGTCGAATGTGGTCCGGCTTCCGCGCACCACCGCGCCGCCGAGGTCTTCGATGGTCGAGGCCAGCGCCTCGACGTCGTCCACCCGCAAGGAGAGGTGGGTCAGGCCGAGTTGGTTCATCGGGCGACGCCGTCCATCGCCTGTGTGACCCGGCGATTCGAAACCGAGGAGTTCCAGGGTCACCCCGTCGCGGGAGAGCATCCTCGACTCGAGGCGCACACCGTCGATCTCCATCAGGGCACCGAACTCCTCTCCGACCCGGTGGCTTGCCGCCAGTTCGAATCCGAGCCCGTCGCGGTAGAACCGGAGGGATCGCTCGAGATCGGAGACGCAGATGCCGAAGTGGGAGAACGAGTGCATCAGGTATTCTCCCCCGGTGTAGGAAGTCGCAGCGTCATATCCCCTCGCAGTGGCACCCGCGCCGGCTCTTCCGGCCGCCCCACATCGTGACATGACCACGATTGCGCTTCCACACCGGGTCGGCAGATCAGACCCTCGATGCCGGCCGAAGGGGATCCCCACCCCGGAGACGCTCACGGTGGTGGGCACGTGACTCCCACCAGTGAGGGCCAGGTCCCATGGCGGCGCACCGGTCGGAGTCACGCAATGGCAGTTAGTGTGGTCGTCGATGGCGTCAGTCATGTAGGCAACGTTCCAGAAGCTTCGATGGCGATGATTTGGGGGACAAAGGGCGGTGACCACATTGCAGCCGAGGCGAAGCCGTGAGGAGCTCCGCACGAGACTCGTCGAAGAAGGACGCGAGATCCTGTTTGCCGAAGGACTCGAGGCTGGTTCGAGCAATCTCACCTTTAAGAGAGTCTTCGCCCGGGTGGAAGCGAAGACGGGAAGGCGGATCACCAATGCATCGGTGATCAAGCGAATCTGGGAGAACCAGGCGGACTTTCAGGCCGAGGTGCTGATCACCATCGCGCGGGACGAGGCCCGTCGAGCCCAGGGCAGCGGGCAGCGAGTCATCGCCCTGTTGGGCGCTCTCGATATGACCACCCCTGAATCCCGCACCCGGGCCCTGCGGGAGGTGTGCCGGGTTGAAGGCAACGCAAGCAGCGCTGCCATAGGGCGATCGAACAACTGGCCGCTGTGGATCAGTGTCGTTGCCATGGCGACAACCTCGGCGAAACCGGACATACAGGCACGGATCAAAGCCGCCTTGGCTGACGGATATGTGTCGGTGACCCGATTCTGGAGTCAGAATTTCATTGCCCTCGTCGCCGTGCTCGGACTTCGGGTCCGCCACCCCTTGACGATGGACCAGTTCAGCATGGCGGCGATCGCCTACGCCGAGGGATGCGCACTTCGTCAATTGACGACTGACCACACCGAGATGATTATCCGTCCGACCGGTCCCCATGAGGAAGACCAGGAATGGTCTCCCTTCGCTGTCGGACTCGAGGCTCTCGCCTACCAGTTCCTCGAGCCTGATCCGGAGTTCTGACGCCGTCGTAGGGCGACCGAAGCTCCGTCCGACTCTGCCGATGCCGCCGAACCGTGCTCATGGCGACCACCGGAGCGGGCATTCGTCACCCGCCGCAGTTGTGGCTGCAGTGGCAACCGGATCCCGCCAGATCCGGTCGCCACGGCACCGAGGGCTCCGCCGCCCGGCGCGACCCTACAGAATGCAATCCGGAGTTGCAAGAGGGTGTTTCGGGGAATCAACGATCTCCTGGGGATCACAAAGATCGTGCCCCAAGGGGGTGGTCCCGGAGCGTAGGCGGCGGAACCCTCGCTCGACGGGACTACCCGGTAGAGGAAGCTAGTGACGAGAAGGTGACAACGCAACTGGACTGCTGGGTTTGGTTTTCGGGTCCCTGTCGACACGTCGGGCGGCCAGGGAGACCTAGAGCTGTGCAATTCCCTGGCCGATCAGCACAACTCCGAATACGACGAACAGCACCGACATGACGGTGGCGTTGTTCTGCCTGAGCCAGACGTTCCACCCATCCAGGACTTCCGACGCCCCGTCTCCGAGGAAGGCCATCACCAGAATCGGTGCGGCGACTCCGAGCACGGCGACGAAGACGTAGATGGCGCCCGCGGCTGCCTGTTGTCCAGCGGACAGCCCGCCCGCTGAGATGGCGGCTGCGGTAGCCAAGCCCACGACCAGGTTCTTGGGGTTCAATGCACCGAGCACAGTGCCTGCACCCAGCGCTTTGCCCGGAGTGTAACCGGCGATCCCACTCATCCACCTGGGCATCGACCCCACTTCCCCGGCCCTTGGTCGACCACGAAACTTTCGGACGGCCGACACCATGAGGTAGATGCCAAGGACCAGCTTCAATCCCCCGGCCCATCCCGAATGTCCCGAATCCGCAGACAGGTTGACAGCCCCGGTGATCGAGACGAATAGTCCGAGAACGACAGCGACACCCGCAACGAACCCACCGAGGAAGCTCAGGGCATTCGCCAGGGGCCTCGAAGTGAACAACAGGAGAATCGCCGGAATGATATTGAGCGGTGAGATAGTGACCACCAGTGCAAGGGGCATGGTCTCTCCGACAACGGTCCTCACCGGACGGTCACTCCTCCGCTTTGGAATGGGAATGGGAATGCCGGCCGCCGGGAATCCGACGATGACCCGCCTGACGGATCTCCCCGACCGCTGTGCCACAGGATCGTCCACCCCGTCATTCGACGAAGAGGGCACTGCGGCCATCGCTTACTCGAGCGAAGACCCGGTCGGCAGTCTCCGAGGGTTCGAATATCGAGCTGTCGACAACGCAGCGCTCGTAGTCACCGAGGTCGGCGAACTCGTTCCACATGTGACGGATTGGTCCCTCGTCGGTCAAGGCATCACGCTGGTCCGGCCCGTCATCGACCCGTCCGATGGCCCTCGCGAGACATGCATCCAGCTGGGGACGGAGGACGACGTAGCTGACACCCGCTGGACACGTGGCCAATTCGTCGCGCACAAGATCGAAATGCCAAGGTCCGATGATGCCTTCCAGCACGGTCGAATAGCCGCCGTCCGCCATCCGAGCTGCGGTGGCAACGGCCGATCGGATCATCACTCGGTTCTGTCCGTCGGCTCCTGGCTCCCACGGAGGGACGTGGCCGTTGACGATAGCCGTCCAGAACCAGTCCGACTGAATGCATGCTGAACGAGAGCACCTCGAAGCGACGATCCGTCCGACGGTCGTCTTCCCCGCCCCCGGAGGGCCCGACAGGAGCAAGAGGAACGGTTCATTCATTTCGGTAGACCCTATCGATCTGTCACCACCTGTGCGCAGGGGCGGCAACCGGATCCCAACGCCCGATGGTCCTTGGCGGGGGTCAGTGGACCATCGGATGCCGAGCTTCTCCTCGTAAGAACAAACCGGACTGCATCGGCCACAGCCGCCGACCGTCGGGAAACCCACTTCCCCAGAGATCCCCGCGGACACGATCCGTCTTCGATCCTCCATCGAGCTGCCAGGTCGCTCCGTCCGACCGAATGATCGGTCGGCCGGGCCAGATGTGGGGCGGACGATCGGTGCCGTGTTCGACCTCCCCGACCGTTGCGCACAGCTCGGGAGCTGGCCATCGACGAGACGACCGATCGGAGCGGACTGCCGGTAGCCGGGCCGTCAAGTCGAGGATGTCCCGGTACTACGATGACGCCGTGGCGTACGACGAGGAGTTGGCTGCGCGCCTGGGCGATTTGCTCGACGGCGAGCCTGGGCTGGAGGAGAAGAGGATGTTCGGCGGGCTGGCCTTCCTGATCGGTGGGAACATGGCGATCTCAGCGAGTGGCCAAGGGGGGGTGCTGGTACGCGTCGATCCGGCCCAGTCGGACAAGCTCATCGACACGTCGCACGCTGAGTTGGCAATTATGCGCGGGCGCCCGATGGAGGGATGGCTTCGAGTAGCTCCCGAACACCTGCGAACGAAACCCCAGCTCGCCAAGTGGGCGAAGCTGGGCGCCGCCTGTGCGCGTTCGCTTCCGGCCAAGCGGTAGCACCCCATTTGGTCGAGGCCAACCGGACAGGAGTGCGCAGGTCCGATGACCCTTCGGAATCTGGGACGGGAGCCATGGCACGCGACACGGGGGTGGACAGCCAGAACGGCAGGGGCGATCCGGACGATCCCGGGGGACGGGCATCCGGCGATCTGGACGATCCCGGGGGACCCAGCGATCCGGACGATCCGGCGATCCCGTCCCCGTCCTCCCGGTCATCACCCGGAGCGCATGGCTGCTCAAGGCCGCCGCCGGTGGCCTCGGTCAGAGCCCGGTGGTCAAGGAACCGGACGGGTCGACCCCCCTCGGCACGGACGAACCAGAACAGGTGGTTCCGACGAGTCCGTTGTGGGCGATGAAATACCTGAGGCACGGCCGGGGCGGGCACTCATCCGATGACCCGGGGTCGGGTCGGATCCGTTGGGCATCCGACGCTGAGGCCGACGAGGACGCGGCCGCGGCCGTCTATGTCATCGACGACGGGTATGACCACTGCATGGTGGCCCGGACGGTCGGCGCCTCACCCGACGGGTGCACCTACTGCCTGGTGGCCCGGATCAAATTGCTGGATTTCGACGACGTCCGGGCCGGCTGGACCGAACCGGCCGGATTGTTCTCACTGGGTAGGGAATTCACCCTGTGTGCCGTCGCGGATGGACCGGTCTCCAACGTGGTCCGCCTCGCGAACTACCGCCGGATCAAGGACGTGCCGACCGACTACCTTCCTCCCTCTCCGTACGTCGAATTCGACGAGACGATCTGAGCTCAGCCGGGACCCGCTCCCCCGGTGCCGGCCGACGGGCCGATCGGCCGGTTCGGCTCGGCGCTGGCCCCGTGGCCGCCTGCATCGGGCAGATGCAGGTCGACGAAGGCCGCCACGGACCTGAACGCCTGACGGCTGGCGTCCGCCCACGGCATCAGGATGGGGAACACATGGAACATTCCCGGCCCTTCGAGCGAGGACGTCTCCACTCCGGATCGCACCAGTCGGTCGATGAAACGCCGGATCGAATCCCGGAACATCTCGTCGCGCCCGAAACAGACGAAGGTCGGTGGCCATCGGGAGAGATCCTGGTCGAGGGCGTCCACCGGCGCCGACCCCGGGCTGCGCCCGTGCAGATACGCGGAGGTGGGAATGTTCCACGGCAGGATGTCCAAGGCGGCATTGTCGGTCACCGATGGCTCGTCGAGGAGCAGGTCCACCTCGGGTGAGAACAAGACGATCCCGGCGATGGGCTCATGGTGGGTACGGGCCATCGAGTACATCAGCGATGCCGCCAGGCCCCCACCGCTCGAATCACCGGCCACGAAGAGCCTCGATGGGCGCACACCGGCGACGAGGAGCGCCTCGAGCACCACAACGGCATCCTCAAGACCGGCCGGGAACGGGTACTCGGGGGCGAGCCGCAGATCGGCGACGAAGATCTCGAGTCGGGTCTGGCGGCACAGCCAGGCAACGAAGAGCCCGTACATCCGCGGCGAAGTGCCGACGTACCCACCACCGTGCAGATAGAGGACGGTTCCCCGAACCGCGCCGTCCTCGGGGCGGTACCAGATCCCGGGTACCCCGGCCACCGAGGCTTCCCGCTGCGCCACCCCGAGACCCCGGGCCAGTGGCGGCAGCACGACCCCGCAAAGGTCATCGAGCAACATCTCGACCGAGCGGAACTCGTCGATCGGCATGGAGGAGGAGTACCCCATGAACGATCGGATGGTCTCGCGGGTCACCGCCACGGCCAGGTTGTGGGGCAGGTTGCCGTCGCCCGACCACGGCCGGCGGAACGGGACCCGGACCATGGCCGCGGCCAGCTGCCCGGCCAATCCGGCCAGGTCGGTGACGGCGATCGGCCATGACGACCGCGGTACACCCGGGCGCCGGCCCATCACCATGACGGCAGCCCCCGTACCCGCCGTGACGGCGGTTCCCGCACCGTCGTCGTCATCGTTCCCATCCTGGCAGGGGCATCGGCGACCCGCGCCCGGACCGATCCCGGGAGGCCGCCGGTGCTCAGACCGGCTCGGCGGCGAGGATGCCGCCCAGTCGGAGCAGCTGGTCGGTCGCTCCACCCAGCGTCAGCTCGAAGTGCTTGGTCATCAAGAAGTAGCGATGCAGCGGATAGTCGCGGTCGACACCGACCCCCCCGTGGAGATGGACCGCGGCGTGGACCACCCGCTGCCCGCCGTCGGCGGCCCAGAACTTGGCCACCGCCACCTCCTTGTCACAGGGAAGGCCCTCGGACAGCCGCCACGCCGCCTGCCAGGCGGTCAGCCGGATCGCCTCGGTGTCGACATAGGCATCAGCGGCCCGCTGACCCACCGCCTGGAAGGTGGCGATCGGTTTGCCGAACTGCTCCCTCGTCTTCGTGTACTCGGCCACCAGGGCCAGGGCAGCCGCGGCCGCTCCGGCCTGGGCCAGGGCCACCGCGGTGGTGGTCCGCTGCACTAGCCAGTCGATGACGGCGGGCCCGTCCTCGATCGATCCCAACAGGTCCTCGGGTCCGACCGCGGTGCCGGTCAGGGTGACGACCGCCTCGGCCTGACCGGTGTTGACCGGCTGGCGCGACCGGGTCACCCCTCCCGCCGAGGCCTCCACGATGAAGACGGCCACCGAGCCCGGCTCGACTCGGGCCGGCACCAGCACCGCGTCGGCGAACATCCCCGATGGGACACACGACTTGGTCCCCGAGAGCGTCCAGCCGTCCCCGCTCGGCTCGGCCACCACCGAGGGCATGCCCGGAGTCCCGCCCAGCTCGACCAGGGCGGTGGTTATCACCGTGTCGCCGGACACCACGCCGGGGAGCCAGCGCCGGCGCTGGGCCTCTGTCCCGAAACGGGCGATGGCCGGAGCGGCGGCGGCCAACGTCTCGACGACCGGCACGTAGGCGGCGCTCCTGCCCGCCGCCTCGACGATCAGCCCCGTCTCGACGAATCCCAGGCCCGCGCCCCCCACCTCCTCGGGGAGGGACATCCCGAGGAGGCCGGCAGCGGCGAGCTCTCGCCAGATCTTCCGGTCGAACCGCTCCCCGTCCGGATCGGATTCGAGGTCGCGCAGCCGTTCATGGGTGGAGAGGTCGGTGAAGATCCGAGAGGCCAGATCCCGAACGGCCTCCTGCTCTTCGCTGAAGGAGAAGTCCATGGTTGCTTTCCTCTTCGTTTCGTTTCTATCGCAGTGACCGGGGCAGACCGAGGCCGAAGATGGCGATCAGGTCCCGTTGGATCTCATTGGTGCCGCCGCCGAAGGTCAGGATGACCAGGCCTCTGGCGTAGGACTCGAGCCGGCCGGCCAGCACCGCCTCGGGGCTTCCCCGGGTCAGATAGCCGGCCTGGCCCACCACCTCCATCAACAGCTTGAACGCCTCCATATAGAACTCGGTACCGAACACCTTGGTGGTGGAAGCGTCGGCCACGTCGAGATGGCCCTGGGTGGCCGTCCACGCCACCTTCCAGTTGATCAACTTGAGGAACTCGAGCCGGGCGTAGACCCGGGCCAGGTGGATCTGGACCCACTCCTGGTCGATGACCCGCCGGCCGTCGGCCAGTTTGGTCTCCTGGGCCCAGGCCCTGGTGTCGTCGAGGGCCCGCTCGATGATGCCGGACGAGCACAGGGTGACCCGCTCGTGGTTGAGCTGGTTGGTGATGAGCGACCATCCGTTGTTCTCGCCGCCCACCAGGTTGGCGGCCGGGACTCTCACCTCCTCGTAGAAGGTGTAGTTGATGTTGTGGTCACCGAGCAGGTGCATGGGCACGACCTTGATGCCAGGAGTGTCCATTGGCACGATGAACATGGAGATGCCCTTGTGCTTGGCCACCTCGGGGTCGGTCCGGGTGGCCAGCCAGATGTAATCGGCTCCGCCGGCCAGCGAGGTGTAGATCTTCTGCCCGTTGATCACGTACTCGTCACCGTCGCGGACCGCCCGGGTCTGGAGCGAGGCGAGGTCGGTGCCCGACTCGGGCTCGGTGTAGCCGATGCAGAAGTGGATGTCGCCGGCGAGGATCTTGGGGAGGAAGAACGTCTTCTGCTCCGGTGTGCCGAACTGCATGATCGTCGGTCCGACCGTGTTGATGGTCAGCATTGGGACGGGAGCGCCGGCCCGCATCGACTCGTCGAAGAAGATGTACTGCTCGATGGCCGAGCGTCCTTGGCCGCCGTACTCGGTGGGCCACCCGATCCCGAGCCATCCGTCCTCGGCCATCTGCTTCACCACCCGCCGCATGTCCGGCCCGATCCCGTGGCTGACCGCCAGCTGGGACTCCACCTCCGGGGTGAGGAGATCGTCGTAGTAGTCGCGCAAGCGGATGCGGAGGGCCTCTTGCTCCTCCGTGTAGCCGATCTCCATCTGGTCCTCCCGATTGTGACTGCGCGACTGCGGGCCGACAGGCCGTCCCGCCCGAACGATGGCCGGTGGACCGCGGGGTCACGGCGCCGCCGACCTGCCGGCGTCGGATTCGGGCCGAGGGATCCCCGCCGTCCCGGCCGACCCGGCCGTTCCGACGGGCGGGGCCGGTGTCCGGCGACTAGAACAAGTTACATTCCGGCGGCCCCGACCGCCACCGGAAGCCGGTGGGGCCGGAATCACCGGATCGGGGTAGCGTGCCCGCAGGAGCCGCCGTCGTGGCCAACAGGCGGCACCGCTAGGGTTACCATCCGGTAAGTTATCCGCACCGCCGAGTCCCGAGGAGCAACAATGCCCGAAGCAGTGATCGTCGCCACCGGCCGGACCCCCATCGGCCGGGCCAACAAGGGCTCGCTGGTCGACTGCCGTCCCGACGACCTGGCGGCCCTGGTCATCCGTGAGGTGCTGGCCAAGGTGCCCGAGGTCGATCCCCAGTCGGTCGAAGACGTGCTCATGGGCTCCGGCCAGCCCGGGGGCGAAGCCGGATACAACGTGGCCCGGGTGGCGGCGCTGTTGGCCGGCCTGCCGGACGTGCCCGGTGTCACCGTCAACCGATACTGCTCCTCGTCCCTCCAGACCATCCGCATGGCGGCCCACGCCATCCGGGCGGGTGAGGGGGACGTGTTCGTGGCGGCCGGTGTCGAGACGGTCAGCCGCTACCGCAACGGGGCAGCCGACACCGGTCCGCACAATGAGCTGTTCGCCGAGGCCGAGACCCGGACGGTCGAGCGCACGCCGGCAGCCGGCGATCCGTGGTCCCCCCTGGCCGGCCTTCCGGATGTGTACATCGCCATGGGGCAGACCGCGGAGAACGTGGCCGAACTCAAGAAGGTCGGCCGCGACGAGCAGGACGAGTTCGCCCTGCAGTCCCAGACCCGTGCCGTGGCGGCCCAGGAGTCCGGATTCTTCGAACGGGAGATCATCCCGGTCACCACACCCAACGGTGACCTGGTGACCAAGGACGACGGACCGCGGCCCGGGACCACCCTCGAGGCACTGGCCGGGCTGAAGCCGGTCTTCCGCGAGGGCGGTACGGTGACCGCCGGCAATGCCTGTCCGCTCAACGACGGTGCCGCCGCCGTGGTGGTGATGAGTGACACCAGGGCCCGCGAGCTCGGCATCACCCCGTTGGCCCGGATCGTGGCCAGCGGGGTGTCCGGGCTCAATCCGGAGATCATGGGACTCGGGCCGGTCGATGCCGTTCGCCAGACCCTGAAGCGGGCGGGGATGACCATCGCCGACATCGACCTGGTGGAGATCAACGAGGCCTTCGCCGCCCAGGTGGTGCCTTCGGCCCGGGAGCTGGGCATCGGCTACGAGAAGCTGAACGTCCGCGGGGGGGCCATCGCCCTCGGCCATCCGTTCGGCCAGACCGGCGCCCGGATCATGACCACCCTGCTCAACGCCCTCGAGGACACCGGGAAGACGTTCGGCCTCGAGTCGATGTGCGTGGGCGGCGGCCAGGGGATGGCCATGATCGTCGAGCGCCTGTCGTAGGGCGAGAGCGCCCGGCCGATCAGCGGTCGAGCAGCGGATCGAGCGGGTGCCGTACCGGCCGACCGGCGGCGCGGGCCCGGCGCCAGGCAATGCCCGACATCGCCTCGAGGGCGATGCGATTGCCGAGGTAGGCGGTCACTTCTGCGTGGTCGAAGGGCGGTGACAGCTCGACGATGTCCACCCCGGCCACGGGCAGCTCCATACCGATGCGGCGGACGGAGTCGAGAAGCTCCCGTGGACTGAGGCCGCCGGGCTCCGGTGTGCCGGTGGCGGGAGCCGAGCCGGGATCGACCACATCGACATCGACGGACAGGAACACCGCGTCACAGTCGTCGGTGGCGATGGCGAACGCCTCGGTCAGGCAGGTGTCGAGGCCCCGGGCCACCAACTCGCTCATCTCGTAGCTGCGCATCCCCTGTCCGGCCATCCAGTCGAGGGTCTCCGGGTCGGGCCAGTACCCGCGCAGGCCGATCTGCAGGAAACGGTCGCCGCGTACGGCGCCGGACTCGATGAGGCGCCGCATGGGGGTCCCGTGCCCGATGAGGGACCCGAACTGGAGGTTGGCAGTATCGGCGTGGGCATCGAAGTGGACGACCGAGACCCTTCCCCAGCCGACCTGACGGGCCACCCCGGTGACATCGGGCAGGGCGATGGTGTGGTCGCCGCCGAGGACGACGGGCACCGCCCCGGAGGTGGCGATCCGGGCGACCGCGTCTTCGAGGCGCCGAAGCGACAACTCGGTGTCCCCCGACGGCATCTCGACGTCTCCGACGTCGACCACCCGGAGATCGACCAGTGGGTCCAGTCCGAGGGCCAGGCTGGGCCGTTTCCCGTCCTGGGGGAGGTAGTCGGTGGTGCGTATGGCCGAGGGCCCGAAGCGGCACCCGGGGCGATGGCTGGTGCCGCCGTCGAAGGGGGCGCCCACCACGACGGCCAGGGCGTCGGCATAGCTCGCCGGATCACCCAGGTCGGCTGCAGGAACGCCGGCAAAGGTGGCGTCCGCTCCGTACATGGTGCCCAAACGCATCGTGCCTCCTCCCGAATCGACCCGGATCCGAGGGCACCGTCGCATCGATGCCCCGACCCATCATTCCCCGTCCCGGTGGCCGGGTCAGTCGGCAGTCTCCTCGATGGCGTACTCGGGGCAGTTGGCGATGGCCAACCGGGCCTTGTCCTCCAGGTCGGCCGGGACGGTACCGTCACCCACCACCGTCGACAGCCCGTAGTCATCCACGTCGAACAGCCGGGGGGCCAGGGCGTAGCAACGGGCGTGCCCCTGACACTTGTCGGGATCGACCCTGATCCTCACCGGAACACCACCGGCAGTCGCCGCGGCCCGCGTACCTGTCCACCCGCCCAGGTGACCTCCTCGCCCTCCTCCAGTCGGAATGCCGGGATGCGGCGCAGCCACTCCTCCAGCGCCACCCGGAGCTCCATCCGGGCCAGGTTCGAGCCGGCGCACCGGTGGATGCCCGATCCGAAGGCGACGTGGCGGTTGAGCTCACGGTCCAGCACCACCCGATCAGCCTCTTCGAAGGCCTCGGGGTCGCGGTTGGCGGCGGGGAAGTTCATGAGGACCTTGTCACCGGCCTTCATGGCGCACCCCTCGAACTCGACGTCCCCGGTGACCACCCGGGCCATGGTCACCGGCGAATAGGCTCGCAACAACTCCTCGATCGCCACCGGCATGACCTCGGGCTCGGCCACCAGGCGATCCCGGTCCCCGGGATGGGTCGCCAGGTGCCACAGCGATGAACCGATGGCGCTCCAGGTCGTGTCGACGCCGGCGATGAGCACCAGGGCGGCGATCCCGAGGACCACGCTCTCCTCCACCGGAGCGCCGTCGAACTCACTGTGCAGGAGGTCGCTCAACAGGTCCTCACCCGGCTCCTCCTTCCGCTGGGCGACCTCCCCTACGAAGTAGGTGATCAGTGCCTCGGTCCCCCGCTCCCGCCGGACCGGGTCGTCGGCAAACTCGAGGACGTCCCTCACCCACCCGGTGAATGTGTCCGACAGGGAGGTGGGAACCCCGAGGATGCCGGCGATGACCCGCACGGGGATCTGCTGGGCGTAGTCGCGGGCGGCGTCGGCCGCACCGTGGTCGATGAAACCGTCGACCAGCTCGGCACAGAGGCTGCGGGTCATCGCCTCGTAGGACGCCACCCGGGCATGGGAGAACCAGGGGAGGAGTAGGCGCCGGGTCCAGGTGTGCAGAGGAGGATCCGCCGAGATGGGCGGGACCCCGTAGGGGAGCACCGGGTCATCGGGCATCTCGCCGTCGAAGGGGATGACGGCTATCTCGGTCGAGCTGAAGTGCCCGACGTCGTGGGCCAGATCGACCACGTCCTGGTAGCGGGTGGGGAGCCAGGTGCTCCCCCGGCGGTCGGTGTGCGCCACCGGGCACGCCCTGCGCAGCTCGTCCCAGATGCTGAAGGGATCGGCGACGTAGGCCGGGTCCAGGATGTCGAAGTCGGTGTCCCAGTCCTCCACCGGCAGTCGGTCGGTCATGGTGCTCCTCGAGTCGGCATGGACGCCTGGCGCCTTGCCTCATCTTGACACGCCGGACGCCTACCGAACCGGGCCTGGCGGCCGACCCGTCGCCCGGCGCCTCATATGGTCAGGCCTCCGTCGACCGACAGGACGGCGCCGGTGGTGTAGGACGACTCGTCGGAGGCGATGAAGGCGACCGATGCCGCGATCTCGGAAGGGGTGGAGAAGCCCATCGGCGTCATGATCTTCCTCAGCTCCTTGAAGTCGGCCCCTTCGGGGAGGTCGAAGGTGCCGATCAACGGGGTGTCCACCCCGCCGGGCGCGATCACGTTGACCCGCACCCCACGGGAGAGGTATTCGGCGGCGAGGGCCTTCGAGAACATGAGGAGGCCGGCCTTGGATGCGCAGTAGGCCGCCGAGTACGCCTGCCCCATCAACGCGGTGTTGGAGGCCACGTTCACGATTGACCCGCCGTGCTCCAACAGGAAGGGCAGCGTGGCCCGGCAGATCAGGAACGGTCCGGTCAGATTGACGGCCAGGATCCGGTCCCACTGCTCGGTGGGCATGTCCGCGGTGTTGTAGAAGCCCCCGATACCGGCCACGTTGCAGACCACCGTCGGGGCCCCGAGCTCGTCGGCCACGACGGCGACCGTCTCGTCCACCGAGGTCTCCGAGGTCACGTCGCAGGTGTAGGCGACGGCGGTGCCTCCGTCCCCGGTGATGGTGGCCACCGCCGAGGCCAGGTTGTCGGCTGCCAGGTCGAGGGCCGCGACCCGCGCCCCCTCCTTGGCCAGACGAGAGGCCACCGCCCGGCCGATCCCCGACCCCGCTCCGGTGACCACCGCGACCCGGTCGGCGAAACGGTGCCCGGTGAACGAGCTGATGGCGGCGTCGGCCGCGTCGTGCTCGGCCCCGCCCTGGCCGAGGGTGACCCGCTGGATGGGGCTCATGGGTCTCTCCTGGTCCGGGGCGACGGAGCGAACCGCTCGCGCAAGGTGTGCTTCAGGATCTTTCCGGCCGGATTGCGCGGCACCGCGTCGACCACCTCGAGCTGCTCGGGGATGGCCTGGGCCCGCAACGACTGCTGCTTCAGGTACCCCACCATCTCGGCGAACCCGAGGGTCTGTCCCTCCCTGACCGCCACCACGGCACAGGCCCGCTCCCCCGTCTCGGGGTCCGGAAGGCCGATGACGGCCACGTCGGCCACCGCCGGGTGGGCATAGAGCAGGTCCTCCACCTCCTTGGCCGAGATGTTCTCCCCGTGCCGGATGATCACGTCCTTCAGTCGGCCGGTGATGGTCACGTACCCCTCGTCGTCGACGACCCCGAGGTCGCCACTGCGGAAGTAGCCGTTGTCGTCGAAGGCCTCGGCATCGAGTGCCGGGTCGAGGTACCCGCGGATGACCTGGGGGCCCTTGAGCCGGATCTCCCCCTCCTCCCCCGGCCCGGCCCTGCTCCCGTCGAGCCCGACCACGATGAGGTCGACACCCGGGGTCGGCCTTCCCTCGGTGTGGGCCAGCTTCTCGTCGGGGTCATCCGTCGTGGCCATGACCACGATGGGGGCTTCGGTCAACCCGTAGCCGGAGACGATCCCCACCCCGCCTATCTCCCGCTTCAGGTCGTAGTGGAGCTGGGGTGGCTTGGGAGCACCGCCCCCCGGGTACGACCTGACGTCCGGGAACAGGGTGCCTCCGGCGGTGGCCCGCTGGGCGGCCAGGTACGCCATGTGGAAGGGCGTCCCCGAACCGGCCAGGGTGACGTGGTTGGCGGCGAGGAAGGCCGGCGAGGCCACCGGGTCGAACGACTCGGTGGTCAGGAGCGTGCACCCGGTGAGCAGCGAGGCGATCAGCCACCCGATCCCGCCGATGTGGGTGAAGGGGAAGACCAGCGCGGACACGTCGTCGGCGCGGATGTCCAGGCACTCGGCCATGGCCAGCGCCGAGGCCATCACCGTGAGGTCGGTGTGCGGGGCCCCCTTGGGGTCGGCGGTGGTCCCCGAGGTGTAGAACAGCCAGCGGACGGGGGCATCGGCCGCAGTGGCGGGGTCCCGCTCGACCTCGGGCAGGCCGTCCGGGTCCCCTGCGGGAAGGTCGCGGTCGACCACCAGCACCCGGAGGCCGGGCCGCTCGGCGGCGATCTCGGCGGCCATGGCCGCGAAGTCGAAGCCCCGGTAGACGGTGGGGACGATCAGCACTGAGGCCCCGCTCTGGGCGGTGATGAAACCCACCTCCCGGCCCCGGTAGATGGGGATCAGGGGGTTCTGGCGGACGCCGAGGCGAGCCAGCGCACCGACCAGCACCAGCGACTCGTTCCAGGTGGGCAGCTCCCAGCTGACCGCCGTGCCCCGGTCGACGCCGTGGTCGGCATGGAGCCCGGCCGCCGCCTCGAGGCAGGCGTCGCGGTACCCGGCGAAGGTGAGCTCGCGCCCGGTGTCCTCATGGGCCAGGGTGGCCTCCGGGGTGGCCTCGGCCCGGCGTTCGATGAGCCCCCACAGCGTCGGCGCCCCGACCCAGCCGCGTGCCG
This sequence comes from uncultured Acidimicrobiales bacterium, assembly GCA_963806285.1. Classification (GTDB taxonomy): domain Bacteria; phylum Actinomycetota; class Acidimicrobiia; order Acidimicrobiales; family RAAP-2; genus Bog-756. The sequence continues at coordinate 34,276 of CAWDXJ010000009.1, read as the reverse complement.
CGCTCCGTTCGGTCAGCTGTTCGATGAAGTCGGTCATCGGACCGGGGAGGACCAGAGCCGGTCGGTGTAGGTGTCGGTGCCGGGGATGGTGCCGACGAACGGCGAGGCCCACTTCACGTGGCCCATCCCCGCCGAGGACAGCGCTCCGTCCTGGCCGGCGAAGAGGGCGTCCCAGCGACCCGGTGGGCTCCTCGTCGAGGAACCACAGCAACAAGACCCGCTGGTCGAGCTGCGCCGATCGGGGCACGTCGCCGGGGGCGTCGGCCAGCAGGGGGAGCGGGCTGAAGGCCAGCACGGTGGCCGCCCGCGAGCCGGGCAGCACCCTCGGCAGGTACTCGTCCCGGTACCAGGCGCCGACCTGCTCGGGGGTCACACCCGGGTCCGGCTCGACGAAGACCGAGACCAGCCCGGGGAACCGGTGGTCGAGGGTGAGCTCCGCCGGAACGCCGTCGTCGTCGCGCCGCTGCTCCCACTCGAAGCGGTAGAGGCCGGTGTGGACGTGGTCCCTCCGGTCGAACATGCGGCCGGCCGCATGGAGGACGTTGACCTGGTCGACCGCCCAGCGGTTCCACTCGTCGTGGTGGCCGTCCAGCACGTAGTAGACGCCCAGGTAGCTGCCGGTCTGGGCATCGGCCACCAGCGGCTCCGGCCCGTCGCCCGTCCCGGCACCGGGGAAGCGCAGCTCCTTCAGGGGCGCCGTGCACACGAAGCGCGCACCGGCGAAGTTGTAGGCGCCGATCTGACAGCCGGCATAGAAGTGGTCCCGCTCGTACCAGCGGTTGTACTCCACCTGGTGACCCCGATGGGGCTCGACCAGGGTGTACAGCATCGTCCCGATGCGGATGGGATCGTCGGTCACGCCGCCCTCGGCGGGCGTTGATCTACCGGTCATTGGGCTCGGGCTCCGTTCGTGCGGTCATCCGGTACTGGCTCATCGGCATTGGCTCATCGGTGCTGGGCGGGCTCTCTGGTTGCCCCTCGGGCACGCGGAACGGGCGGCAGGGACGCGGCGCGGTCGGCCAACGACCGCTTGTCCACCTTCATCATCGAGGTCAGGGGAAGGCTTTCCTCCACGACGATGCGATCCGGCACCTTGTAGTCGGCCAGAGACGTACGGGCCGCCGACTCCAGTCGTCGAACCAGCTCGGCGCCATCCACCCCGCCCTCGACCGGCACCACGAAGGCCACACCGATCTCTCCCAGGACGGGGTCGGGGACCCCGACCACCGCCACCTGCCCGACGCCCGGGTGGCTGCCCAGAGCGGCCTCGACCTCGGCGGGGTACACGTTGTAGCCCCCCCGGATGTAGAGCTCGTTGGCCCGACCGGCCAGGTGCAGGCAGCCACCGGGGTCGACGTAGCCGAAATCGCCGGTGGTCAGCCAGCCGTCCCCCGCGAGCACCGAACGGGTGGCCTCCCGGTCGTAGACGACCCCTTCGGGGCCCGGGCCGGTGGGGGGACCGCCCCAGTAGCCCCGCATCACGGCCGGCGAGCGGAGGCGGACCCGACCCACCTCCCCCGGCGCCGCCCGGGCGCCCTGGTCGTCGACCACCGACAGCTGCACCCCGTGGACCGGCCGCCCGACGGTGGTGGCCACCACCTCGTCCGGATCGCCCGGCACCGTGCCGGTCCCGAGGGACGCCTCGGTCGACGTGTAGCGCACGACGACGGGCACTCCCAGCCGGGCGCGCATCGCCGCCACCAGTTCGCCCGGCACCCGGGAGGCCCCGGTGCCGGCCACGCGCAGGGACGAGAGGTCGGCCCCCCCGAGGTCGGGGTGGTCGAGGACCAGGGCCCACTGGGTCGGTACCCCCTGGGCCACGGTGATCCGCTCGCCTTCCATGATCCGGATGGCGTCGGCGGCCCGCCACGGCGTCGGGGTGATGACGGTGGTGACGCCGTTGGCGACCTCGTCCCAGGTGCGGGTCATCGACCCCACGTGGGCGAACGGAAGCGGGGACAGCCGCCGGTCGCCGGGCCGGGAGAGGACGTCGTCGCCGTCTGCCACCGCGGCCAGGCTTGCGTGGTCGAAGACAGCGCCCTTGGGCAGACCGGTCGTCCCGCTCGTCCACACCACGGCCACCGGGTCGCCCGACGTGAGCCCAGGCCGGCCGGAGGGAGGTGCTCCCTCCCAGGCCGCGCTCGCCGCCGAGCGCTCGACCATGATGCCGGCTGGTCCATCGGGCGGGCCGGCCGCGTCGTCCACCACGGTGACCGCGGGGAGCGTCCTCTCCAGTATCGACCGGACCTCGGTCGCTCCGAGGCGGAGGTTGATCCCGGAGGTGACCGCGCCGAGCCGGGTGGCGGCGGCGTAGCAGACCATGTAGTCGATGGAACTCGGGAGCAGCAGGCAGACCACCGACCCCCGGGTCACTCCATGGCGGGCCAGGAGCCCGGCCACGCCGTCGGCGGCCCGGTCCCACTGGGCGAAGGTCAGGTGCCGGCGAGACGAGTCGGCCGTCTCGGGCTCGACCCAGGCCTCGACGTCGGCGTTGGCCTGCGCCGCGGCCCGCAGCACGTCGACCACCGTCTGGAATTCCCCCTGGATCTGACGCGCCGTCATATCGGCTCCGACTGTAACAGGGACATCTTTGCCGTCTCCGGCCGCCCTACCGGTCCGCCCCGTCCTCAGAAGGTCAGGACACCCCGGGCCAGCTTGCCGGCCTCCATGTCCTCGACGATCTCGCGGAAGCCCTCGAGCGGTCGCTGCTCGGTGACCAGCTCGTCGAGCAGCAAGACACCGGACAGGTACAGCTCCACCATCAGGGGGATGTCATGGTGCGGCCGCGAGGAGCCGTAGCGGCAGCCCAACAGACCGCGGTCCACGTAGGCCAGGGCGTTGACGTCCACCGAGACCTCGGTCCCCTGCGGCGGGATCCCGATGGCCAGGGCATTGCCACCCCAGTCGAGGACGTCGAGGGCGCTGCGGAGCACGGCGGGGTGGCCCACGCAGTCGAATGACCAGTTGACCCCGCCCGTCCACCCGAGGGCCCCGGACACCCGGTCGGGACCAGGGGGGACCAGCTCGCGGATGGCGGTCACGGCATCGTTGGACGAGGCGTCGACGAAGTGTGTGGCCCCGAACTGGCGGGCCAGACCCTCCTTGGAGGCGAGCGTGTCGACGGCGACGATCCGGCTGGCGCCGGCGATGCGCAGGCCCTGGATCACGTTGAGTCCGACACCTCCCACCCCGAAGACTGCGGAGGTCTCGCCGGCTCGTACCCTGGCCCGGTTGAGCACCGAGCCCACGCCGGTCAGGACGCCGCAGCCGATGAGGCAGGCCGAGGTCATGGGGACGTCCTTGGAGATCTTGACCGCCTGGACCTCCTTGATGACGGTCGATTCGGTGAAGACCGACGTCCCGGCGAAGTTGGACGCCGGCTCTCCCTTGTAGGTGAAGGGCTGGGATACGTTGCCGAGCGTCTTGACGCACCAGGTGGGGTGGCCGGTGCTGCAGGCGCGGCACACCCCGCAGCTGGCAAGGGTGGCGATCACCACGTGGTCGCCGACCTTCACCGAGCTCACCTCGGACCCCACTGCCTCCACCACCCCCGCTCCCTCGTGGCCGAGCACCGACGGCGCCTTCCACGGGATGGTGCCATTGAGCACGGACAGGTCGCTGTGGCACACTCCGGCAGCCCCGATGGCCACCCGGACCTCGCCCGGACCGGGGTCTCCGATGCTCAGCTGATCGGTGACCTCCGCGTCGTCACCCGTGTACACGATGCCTCGCATGGCACCTTCCTTTCCTGTGTCGCTTCCTGCCGGCACCGTCGTGTCGTGGCCGGGTCGGGCGCTTCTGCCCGCGGGCGGGACCCTCCCGCGCTCTCATCTCGAGGACGAGTACTTCTCGCGCAGCTCGCGCTTGAGGACCTTGCCGCTGGCGTTGAGGGGGAGCGAGTCGACCACCTGGACCCGTCGCGGGAGCTTGTAGCCGGCTAGGCGGCCCCGGGCCCAGCCGGTGAGGGCCGCCTCGATCTCGTCGGGCTCACTCCCCGCTGCGGGCACCACCAGGGCCAGGCCGACCTCACCCATGCGCCGGTCGGGGACCCCGATGACCGCCACCTGGTCCACCCCGGGATGGAGGCGGAGCACACCCTCGGCCTCGGCCGGGTAGACGTTGAACCCGCCGCTCACGTACATGTCCTTGAGCCGGTCGGTGATGGTGACGTTGCCTGCGGTGTCCATGGACCCGACGTCCCCGGTATGCAGCCATCCGCTGGCGTCGACCGCCTCGTCCGTGGCCTCGGCATCGTTGAAGTAGCCCCGCATGACGTTGTAACCCCGAACGATGATCTCCCCCGTCCCACCTCTCGGCAACTCGACGCCGTCGGAATCGACGATCCGTACGTCGACGTCAGGGATGGCCCGTCCGGACGTTCCCGAGATGACCTCGGCGGAGTCGCCCCGACGGCACATGGTGACCGTACCCGTGGCCTCGGTCAGGCCGTAGGCGGTGAGGACCGTCTCCACGCCCAGATCGGACCACAGCTCCCTGACCAGCTCGACCGGGACCGCGGCCGCCCCGGTGACCACCAGGCGGAGGGAGCGGAGGTCGAAGTCCTTGCGGTCCGGGTGGTCGAGGATGGCCCGGAAGATGGTCGGGGGCCCGGGCAGCACCGAGATGTGCTCGTCCTCGATCCGCCGCAGCACCTGCTCGACGTCGAACACCGGCTCGGGGACGATGGTGGCGCCCGACATCAGGCACGCCAGGATGCCGGCCTTGTAGCCGAAGGTGTGGAAGAACGGATTGAGGATCAGGTAGCGATCCCCCCGCCGGAGACCGACCACCTCGGACCAGGTGGCGAAAGTACGGAGGGTCTGTCCATGGGTGGTCATCGCCCCCTTGGGATGGCCGGTGGTCCCCGAGGTGAACACCAGGTCGGAGAGGTCCCCCGCCGTGATCGAGGCGGTCCGGCCGGCGGCCACGTCGGCGGAGACCGAGGAACCCTCTTGGAGGAAGACATCCCAGTCGACGACCGGGTCGCCCTTGGCCGACCGCCCCCTCGATGGGGTGTCGCCGGTGCGCAGGACCACCACCCGGTCCAGCTCGGGAAGCTTCTCGCCGGAGGCGACCGCCTCTTCCAGCATCTTGGGGTAGTCGGTCCCCAAGAACCCCTCGACGGTGAAGAGCATCCTCGCCCCTGACTCGCGCAGGATGTACGCCGCCTCGGCCCCCCTGAACCGGGTGTTGAGCGGTACCAGCAGCGCCCCGGCGGCCACCGCCCCGAGGCCGGCGATGATCCACTCGGCGCAGTTGGGCGCCCAGATGGCCACCCGGTCCCCCCGCTCGATCCCGTTGGCCACCACGGCACGGGTGGCGGCGGCCACCTCGTCGGCCAACTGGTCGAAGGTCAGCCTGGTCGTCGACCCGCTGGGCCCGTGGATGTCCACCAGGGCCTCGCATTCACCGAAGCGGGCAGCTGCGTCCTCCACCAGGCCGGGGATGGTCCCCCACTGGAGGTCCCCGCGGGGGTCGGTGACATCGGGTGCGACATCTGACACAGCGTCAGGGTAGTGCATCGCCTTGGAGGGCCGGCCGGGGACGCTCGTGGTGCTGGCCCCGAGCGTCCGGCATCCCCCGGGTTCAGATGCGGAGTGTCCCCGGTGCGGAATCGACACCGTGGTCCGGCGGGGGTCCGACGGGTCGGGGTCGCGCCGTCGAACTCCGTAGGCTCGTCACCATGAGCCGCTTCGACCTGGTGATCTTCGATTGCGACGGAGTCCTCGTGGACAGCGAGCGCCTCGCCGTCCGGACGGAAGCGGAGATCTTGTCGGGCCTCGGGTGGCCGCTCACCGAATCCGACATCGTCGAGCGGTTCGTTGGTCGGTCCGCAGGCCACATGCACCGAGAGATCGAGAGGCACCTGGGCCGGGATATCGACTGGGAGTCTGAGTTCGAGCCCCGCTATCGGGAGGTGTTCGAGCGGGAGCTCGCCGCGGTTCCCGGTGTCATCGAGGCGCTCGAGGAGATCACGACCCCGGTGTGTGTCGCCTCGAGCGGGAGTCACGTCAAGATGCAGTTCACCTTGGGCAGGACCGGGTTGCTCGATCGCTTTGAGGGCCGGATCTTCAGTGCCGACGACGTGGCGAACGGAAAGCCGGCCCCGGACGTCTTCCTCCTGGCCGCAGAGAGGATGGGCGCCAAGCCCGAGCGCTGCGCGGTGGTCGAGGACAGTGTCTCCGGCGTCACTGCCGGCCTGGCGGCGGGCATGGCGGTCTTCGCATTCGCCGGAGGCGTGACCAGAGCCGAGCTGCTGGCGATCGGAGATGCCGTCGTCTTCGACGACATGCGAGACCTTCCCGCATTCCTTCTCCCGAATAGGCGGAGGTCTCCCGTGGTCCCCCGGACGACCGGGACTGCGTACCGAGCCTGAGCTTCGGTGCGATCGCCACCGCGCCGTGTCCCGGGCCCTCCTGCGCTGGACCTACTGGGCGGTGATCCCTGCGCCTTTCAGCATCCGACGAAGGTCGATCACCATCTGCTCGTCGACGTCATGATGGGGGGAGCGTCAAAGGTCTCGGTCTCGGCTCCCAGGGTCACTCTGTACCGCCGGTCGTGCCCCTCGGTGACCTCCGCCACGCTCTGCAGCAGCGACAAGACGTCATGCCATTGGATGTTGTGGCTGACCGGATGCTGGAAGATCTTCTCGACTGTCGCCCGATGGTGCCCGTTGAGCTTCATACCCTCAGCCACTTTGACCTCCTGTGGCGGCCCGAGCAGAGTCGGAGATCGCACTTCAGAGTGTAGGCCCTCCTTTCGGTGCTGCACTGCGCCGCATGGCCGACCCTATGCCCCGTCGATCCAGCTGACACCGATGATCTCCGCACCACCATGGGCACCGATGACGGCGCCCAGTTTCCCGATCCGCAACAACTTTCGGGCAAAGTGGGGGGCGATCAGATCAAGGAACTCATCGAGGTCGGGAGCCCCGCCGTGCATCACCGCCACATGCTCGATCGCTCCAGCGCCGATCATGCGTTCGTAGAGCATCTGCATTGCTCTCCTCCGGGTGCGGGCCTTGCCTGCCTCTTGGACCACGCCGCCGCTGATGTCGATCACCGGTCTGATCGAGAGCATCGATCCCACCATCGCCTTCGCCCCCCCGATGCGCCCCCCCTTCCTGAGGTTCTCCAGAGTGTTGAGAGCAGCGAACACACGAGTCCGCGGGATGAGGTCACCGACCCGGCGCAGCACGGAGTCGACACCGGGACGAGCACCGGCCGACTTGGCCGCTTCGAGTACGAGGGTGCCGAGTCCGCTCGACACAGACCGGCTGTCGATCACGTGTACCGGAAGTCGTCCTTCACACGCTGCGGCCGCAGCCTGGGCTGACTGAAGCGTGTTCGACAATGCGCTCGAGATATTGAGACAGACCACGGCGTCAGCACCAGCATCGTCCGCGTTGCGGAATGCCTGTTCAAAGGCACCGGGCGACGGGCAGGCGGTTTGCGGAAGGGCGTCGGAACCCGCCATCTTATCGTAGAAGGCCTCGACGCTGAGATCGCGACGGTCGGTGAACTCTTCGCTCCCGAACCGTATGCTCAGAGGCACTATCTCTATGTCGAGCATGCCGATCTCGTCTTGCGTGAGATCACACGAGCTGTCGGTCACAATGTGGACACCGGGCATGAGTGCATTCTCCTCCGCTGTCGCCGCTCACGTCGGCGCCCCAGATGGGCTCGAATCTGATTCCGTGATTCTGCCACCAGGGAGACCCCACGTGCGTCCACGTTCCCGCGGACATCCTGCAGGCGGAGCAGGCGCCGATCGAGCTGGGCAGCGGGCCCTGGACAGTCGGCCGGTTCCCGGTCCACCCGGGTTGCCGCAGGATGAATGTTCGGACGCGTTCAGCTCGACGACGGTCGCCGGCGAGGTGAGGGAGGCGCTCCGTTGCCATGTCGGCAATACTGACACCGTGGCGTTCGGTCAGCAGTCAGGCCCGCAGGCGTCGGCGAAGCAGGTCCAGGAGCTGTTGACCCTCCTCGAGAACGCCGGTCACGCGGACTTCCGCGACGCGCGCGGCCCGATGGGCTTCACCCAGCGTCAGGCCGCCGGCAAGTTCACCCGCGACGAGGCGACACAGTTCATCGGCCAGCTTCAGGATGCAGAGTTCAACGGGAGCACACCGGCAGCTGGCCCGGCGTGGCGGTTGTCCGCCCAGGAGCAGGTGATCCGGCGCATGCCTGCCGACCTGCTCGCCACCGAGCTACGTCGTCGCGGTTGGAGCGCCACGGAGCCCTAGGACGCTGCTACCGGTCCGGCCGCCGGTGTCTCGACCAGGACGAGCGCAGAGTTGGACCGTACCCCTGCAGCTCACCGGTTCGCGACGCCCGTGCAGGTCGGGGAGCACCCTCCGGCCGTACCACCGCCCCGGCGACCCCTACCCGACCCGCGAGCGCCCCACGGTCCCGGCGACGTGGGTCACTGGTCCTCGATGGTAGAAAGCGAGGTTGTGGATGGCACGATCCAACTCGGTGACGGGCGGACGGTCGGATTCGCCACCTATGGAAGTCCAGAGGGCATCCCGGTAATTTGGTGTCATGGCGGACCAGGCAGTCGAATGGATCCTGTCCATCGGGAAAGGGAGGCAGCCGGAGCCGGCCTCATGCTCGTCGGAATTGACCGTCCCGGATACGGGATGTCCACACCACTACCTGGTCGGACGATCGCCGATTGGATCCCCGATGCGATGGCTGTCGTCGATGAGCTGGGGGTGGACAGGTTCGTGGCGGTCGGCGAATCGACCGGTGGTGCCTACGCACTGGCCCTCGCCGCGCTGGTGCCCGACCGTTCGCTGGGGGTCGTTGCTTGCTGTTCCCTGACCGACATGCGCTGTGAGAAGGCACGGTCGACCATGAGCCGCCCGCATTGTCATGCCGTTTGGAATGCGCCGGACCGCAGATCCGCACTGGCCGCCGCCATCGGTGCACATGGCGTTGGGGGGAGCAAGATGACCGGCGATGGGCTCAGGGACGCGCTCGCGCCGTCTGACGTGGCCCTGTTCCGAGATCCCGTGTGGGCGCAGGAGGCGAAGGCCCTGTTTCCCGTGATGTTCGCCCAAGGCCTGGAGGGGTACACGGACGACCGACTGGCTGACGGTGGGGGTTGGGTCACATTTGATGTCAGGTCGATCTCCTGTCCGGTAACGGTGCTCCATGGGGAGATGGACAGAGTGTGCAACGTAACGAACGCCCATCACACCGCGAAGATCGTCCCGGGCGCTCGCCTGGCCCTCTATGAAGAACTCGGACATTTCAGCATCGAGACCGTGTTGATACCGGAAATCCAAGCATTGCTCACTCGCTAGAGGTCGCCAACGGACGCAGGGCGGCTACCGCCCGGACCCCAGTCCGGGTCACGACCCAAAGAACGCGATCAGCCGCGTTGCCGGGTCGGCGTCCGGAACCGGCACCCGAACCACCGGGGCGAACATGGCCGAGGACCTGAGTTGCTCTTCATGCGTCAAGACATATACCCGGATCCAGCCGTCGGTCCGGACCGTCCGACTCCAACCGGCCGGCGTGGCGGACCCGGGCCGATCGCGGACCGGGATCCCCGCACTCAGGCCTTCACGGCGCGCAGGTGGAGGAACAGCGGGATCGCGGTGCCACTTGTCATCCGGGTCGGGGTCTCCGACCTCGCGGATCCGCTCGATCAGGAAGCCCCCGTCGGCCAGGGCGTCCACGTAGTCCACGAGCGGTCGGTGCTCCGAATGGAATGTCATCGTCAGCCCGTCCCGCTCGCACGTGTCGGCGAGTGCCCTGCGTTCGAACCATGAGCCTTGGATCACGAAGGGTGGGGGCCGACCATCGCTCTCCGACGCGAAGTGGCCGGCCGTGTTCGCCTGATGGGTGATCGCCACGACCAGACAGCCTCCCGTGCACAGGACGCGGCCCGTCTCGGCAATGGCCCGCTCCATGGCGTCGACATCTTGAAGACTCATGAATGCCACGACACAATCCGCGGCACCGTCGGCGACGGGCAGTGTGGCCGCGTCACCTACCAGTACCGGCCCTCCGGAATCGGGATGCGCGCCGGCGGCGGCCGCCATCACCGGTGAGCCGTCGATTCCGATGACCCGGTGGCCGAGACGGCCCAGGTCCCTGCTCGACCCGGCCTTCTCCGCACCCGACGTCGATCGTCAGTCTCCCCGGGGGGGGAACCAGCGGTAGGAAGGCGTCACGGTGGAAGCGCCAGTAGCTGTCGTGGCCCGGCTTCCGCGCCCACGAGATCCAGGCCTGGGCGTTCTGATTCCAAGCATCGCTGAGCACCACCCCATCTTGCCAAAGGTCCGAGTCCGCCGGTCCGTCTGGCCGGTTGCCTCGGAGCGATCCTTCAGCCTTCGAGGGCTTGGTAGGAGGCCGACCAAACCGGGCCTCCGGCGTACCCGGCCTACGGGTGCTGGCTGCTCACCGAGACGACCTCGCCGGTCATGAAGGTGGCGTAGTCACTGGCCAGGAAGGCGATGACGCTTGCCACCTCCCACACCTCGGCCCCCCGTCCGAGAGCCTCGCGCCGGCTCAGCTCAGCCAGCTCCTCGTCTGCCATGACCTTGTTGAGGAACGGATGGACGGCCAGGCTCGGCGACACCGCGTTGATCCGAACGTTGTGCGATGCCGCCTCGATGGCGCTGCAGCGGGTGAGAGCCATGACGCCGGCCTTCGCCGCCGCGTAGTGGGACTGGCCGGCCTGTGCCCGCCATCCGAGCACCGAAGCGTTGTTGACGATCACCCCTCCCCCCTGGGCATACAGGTGGCGGAGGGCGGCGCGGGTGCATCGGAAGGTGCCGGTGAGGGTGACGTCCAGCACGAGCGACCACTGATCGTCGGTCATGTCCACCACCTCGACCTGCCCGCCCAGCCCGGCGTTGTTGACCGCCACGTCGAAGCGACCGTGCCGCTCCACCGCCGCGTCGTAGAGGCGCTGCACCTGGGACTCGTCGGTCACGTCGCAGGGCACGGCCAGGGGGCGGTCCCCGGCCAGCTCGGCCAGGACGTCCGCGGTCTCGTTGAGACGCCGCTCGTGCGCGTCCGAGACCACGACCGTGGCACCCTCCTCCACGCATCGCCTGGCCGTGGCCGACCCGATTCCGGTGCCTGCCGCGGCGGTGATGACCACGACCTTGCCCGACAGGAGCCCGTGCCCGGGTGGGGGGGCCGGGGCCGGCGGACCGCCCGTCGTCGGGATGGGTGCGGCACCGGTCATCGGTCAGCCCCTTTCGGTTCGGGCGGCAGGCCCAGGACCCGCTCGCCGATGATGTTCTTCTGGATCTCGTTGGAGCCGCCGTAGATCGTCTCGGCCCGGCTGAACAGGAACGTCCGCTGGAAGTCGTCGAGCTCGTAGGGGAAGCCCCGGGTGACCAGCCCCGCGGGGCCCCCGACGTCGATGGCCAGCTCGCCGAGCTGACGATGCCAGGTGGCCCAGTACAGCTTGATGATCGACGCCTCGGGCGGGGCCACCGGGCCGTCGAATCCGGACAGGCTCCTCAAGGTGTTGAACCGGAGGACCTCGAGGTCGGCATAGGAGCGGGCCAGCCGCTGGCGCATCACCGGGTCGGCCGCCGACCCGTTGGCCCGGGCGGCGTCGAAGAGACGGCCGAGCTCGCGGCGGAAGGAGACCTGGTGGCCGAGCAGCGCCACCCCGCGCTCGAAGGCCAGCGTGGCCAGCGCCACCTGCCAGCCCTCCCCCACCTCACCGAGCACGTGGTCGCGCCTCGTCCGGGCACCGTCGAAGAAGACCTCGTTGAACTCTGAGGTCCGGGTGAGCTGGGTGATGGGGCGGACATCGACCCCGGGCTGGTCCATCGGGACCAGCAGGTACGAGAGTCCCTTGTGGCGATGTGACCCCGGCTCGGTCCTGCACACCACGAAGCACCAGTCGGACTGGTGGGCGAGGGACGTCCACACCTTCTGGCCGGTCACCGACCACTCGTCCCCGTCGAGCTCGGCCCTGGTCTGGACGTTGGCCAGATCGCTGCCTGCGTCAGGCTCGGAGTACCCCTGGCACCACAACTCGGTGCCGGCCAGGATGGGCGGGAGGAAGCGGGCCCTCTGCCCGGGGGTCCCGTACCGGATGATGGTCGGGCCGATGAGCCCCTCCCCGAGGATGCTCACCCGTCCGGGGGCCCGGGCCCGCACGTACTCCTCATTGAAGATGACCTGGTGGGCGATGCTCGCCCCCCGGCCCCCGTGCTCGATCGGCCACCCGATGCCGATCCAGCCGTCAGCGGCCAGGACCTTCTCCCACTCGAGGCGGACCTCGAACCCGAACGTCTCATCGCCCGAACCACCGCGCCCACCCAGGTCGGCGTACTCACCGACCACGTGGCCGGCGAGCCAGGTCCGGACCTCGCTCCGGAAGTCCTCGTCCTCGGGTCGGTCTCGGAGATCCATGGCGACAGCGCTTCCTGTGGCTTCTGAGCGGGGCGGGGATGAACGGGACCGGGTACCGCACCCATCTCGGGGACCACCCGGTGACCACCGTCCTCTGCCGGGGACCGGCAAATCTGACGCGACGTTAGCAAAGGGGTTTCGAGCCCTCGGAGGATTCGCATGCGGGTGGGTACACGGGAACAGCCGGACCCGACCGAGCGTTCCCCACAGTGACCGTTGTCGAGCCGGTGCGTGGGGTTCGCCCACGGTCGGCCGGCAGAAGGAGGAGCACCATGAGCGAAATCGCCGGAACCGAAACCGGGGACGAGGTCGAGGCCGGGGGCCGGATCGAGCTGACCGAGGACCAATGGCGGGAGAGGCTCTCGCCCGAGCGCTTTGCCGTGCTGCGCCAGAAGGGCACCGAGCCGGCATGGTCCGGTGAGTTGCTCCACGTCGAGGGCAGCGGCATGTTCACCTGCGCCGGCTGTGGGGCAGGCCTCTTCCCGAGCGATACGAAGTTCGAGTCCGGATCGGGTTGGCCGAGCTTCTACCGGGCCCTCGATGAGGGGGTCATCAACGAGCACGAGGACAAGAGCCTCGGCATGAAGAGGACCGAGATCACCTGCGCCCGGTGCGGCGGGCACCTGGGCCATGTGTTCCCCGACGGTCCCGGACCGACCGGACAGCGCTACTGCGTCAACTCCCTCTCGATCGAGTACGAGCCCGACAAGGGCTGAGCCACCGCTGCCGGCCGCGATGAGGCGGGCGGCAGCGGGCGGCGCCAGTCACCCGGCGGTCAGCCGGTCCTCGAGGAGCTCGAACAGGTCGCCGAGAGCGTTGGCCTCAGCGGTCCTCCCGGCCCGGAGCAGCCACCGGTCGGCGTCGGCGAGGGCCTGGCAGGCGCCGAACGCCTCCCGCTTGCTCAGCGCGACGCAGGGCCCGAACCGTGCCGGCGTGGCCGGCCGGGTCCCGTCAGGGGCACCGACTGCGCTCATCGCACCACTTCCTTGCTGTGCTCGGCCATCGGTGCGACCGGCGGCCCGGCGGCATGGGCCTGCCGGACCGGAGCCGGGCGACGACGGCAACCACGGCGCCGCCGGCGACAACCGCTGCCGCCACCACCGTGCCGGTGTTGGCGCCAGGCCAGCCGAGCCACATGAGGGGCATGCCCATCTTGGACGCGGAACCGGCGGACGGCTCGACGGGCCGAGGGGTGGGTGGTCAGGCCTTGGCCCCGATCGGGTCGTCGGCAGGATCGCTCCCGCCGGGTCCAGCCTCGGGCCCGGCTCCGTCGCCATTGCCATCGGCGGCCTGATGTCGCTCGATCCGGTGCACATCGACGGTGGCGAACCGGAGGCTGGCCCCGACCTCGTCTGCCACGATCTCCACCTTGAAGCGCCGATCTCCCTCTTCGGTCTCCCAACTGCGCTGCTCGAGCCGACCGGTCACGACCACCCGCATCCCCTTGGTGAGGCTGAGCGCCACGTTCTCGGCCAGGTCACGCCACGTCACCACGTCGAAGAACGACGTCGACTCCTCCCATTCCTCTGTTGCTCGGTTCTGCCACCGGCGGTTGACGGCGATCCCCAGCGAGGTGGTGGCCTGTCCCTCGCGTGTGTACCGGATCTCCGGGTCGCGGGTCAGGTTGCCGATGATGGTCGTGGTTGATGCCGTAGTCACGTGCTCCCCTTGCTCTCGTGCACCGCAGTGCAGCTCCAACGCTCCGCCGGTCGCTCGCTCGAGTGTCCGGTCGGGCCACCCGCCACGGGTGACAGGTGGATGGTGGACGGTCGACCTTGCACCGTTCCGGCCCGGGCAGTCGGCCGACAAGCTGGACGGGCAGCTGGACGAGGACCTTGCCGGGCGCGAGGCGACGGCTCCGGGCGAACGGGGGGCCCGGACGGACAGAAATGGTGGCGACCTACAATGTTGCGGGCGCAGGCGGGACAGCGATCCCGCGGTACCGTGCCGCACCCCGGAGTGCGGGCGCCGACCACGGAACGGACACCAAGGCCACAAGGAAGGCTGACGATGACTTGCCCCGAGAAGGGACCCTACGGGGACGACATCTACACCGAGCCCGAAGGCGACCCTGACACGCTCGCCAACCTGGGCCCGCTCGCCCCGCTGGCCGGTGTCTGGGAGGGGCCCGGTGGGAAGGACGAGCATCCCGGAGCCGGCGGTATCGAGCGGGACGGATTCGTCGAGCGTTACGAGTTGCAACCGATCGATCGCCAGACCAACGGGCCCCAGCTCTTCTACGGCCTCCGCTACCACACCCACATCGTCAAGCCCGGGGAGATCGAGACGTTCCACGACCAGGTGGGGTACTGGCTGTGGGAGCCGGCCACCCAGACCGTCATCCTCACCCTCGCCATCCCCCGCGGCCAGGTCCTGATGGCCGGGGGGACGGCGGCGGCCGATGCCACGGAGTTCGAGGTCAAGGCGGCTGTCGGGTCCGAGGTCTACGGCATCCTGTCCAACCCCTTCCTCGACGAGATGTTCCGGACCCTCAGCTACCGGATGACCGTGACAGTGCATCCCGACGGCGCCTGGTCCTACGAGGAGGAAGGGGTGCTGGCCATTCCCGACCGGGACGAGCCCTTCAGCCACGTCGACCGCAATACGCTCACCCGGGTGGGGGCGCCCATACCCAACCCGTTGGCCCGGGCCGCTGCCGGGGGTGAGGGCCTCGGCCTCGGCCTCGGCAACCTGCGAAGCGAAGGAAGGACGTGACCATGAACCACCTGATGCGCGAGCTGGCTCCGGTCAGCGAGGCTGCCTGGACCCAGATCGACGGGGAGGCGACCCGCTCGATCAAGCACTTCATCGCCGCCCGCCGACTCGTCGATTTCGAGGGACCGCTGGGATGGGACCACTCGGCGGTGGACGCGGGCCGGATCGACCGTCTGGACCACGGTGCGCTCGGTGGCGTCGAGGTGGCCCGCCGGCAGGTCATGCCGTTGATCGAATTGCGGGCACCCTTCTCGCTGGCCAGGTCCGAGCTGGACGCCGCCGAACGCGGGGCAACCGATGTCGACCTCGACGCCGTGGTGGCCGCCGGGCGGGCGGCGGCCCTGGCCGAGGACCGCCTCGCCTTCCACGGTTACCGCCAGGGGGCCATCCGGGGCATCGCCGCCGCCTCCCCCCACGAGCCGGTGGCCATCGGGGACGACTACAGCCGATACCCCGAACACGTGGCCCGGGCGGTCGCCGTGCTCCGCGCCGCCGACGTCGCCGGCCCCTACGCCATCGCCCTCGGCGCCCGCTGCTTCACCGGTGTGACCGAGACCACCGAGCACGGCGGCTACCCGGTATTCGAACACCTCCGACAGATCCTCGGCGGACCGGTGATCTGGGCGCCGGCCGTCGACGGTGCCCTGGTCCTCAGCCAGCGCGGAGGGGACTTCGAGTTGACCGTCGGTCAGGATTTCTCCATCGGCTACCTGTCGAGCGACGCGGTCTCGGTCGACCTCTACATCGAAGAGAGCGTGTCGTTCCGCGTCAACACGCCTGGAGCCGCGGTCCACCTTGCCTACCAGTAAGGATCCCCTGACCCATCGGTTCGGCGATGTCTCCGCCACGGTGACCGGCAACAACGTGGTCGAGATCGAGATGCACCGCCCTCCGGCCAATTTCTTCGACGCCACGCTGCTTGGCGCCGTGATCGAAGCCATCGCCTGGGCCGACGGGTGCCGGTGCCGGGCGGTGGTGTTGTGCTCGGAGGGGCGGCACTTCTGTGCGGGGTTCGACTTCTCCGCATCAGGATCTCCCGATCCCGGTGCCCTCCGCACCCTCTACGACCGGGCGGAGGAGCTGGTCAGCGGACCCCTGCCGGTCGTGGCCGCCGTGCAGGGCGGCGCCGTCGGTGGCGGGCTCGGCCTCGCCTTGGCGGCGGACTTTCGAGTCGGCGCTCCGACCAGCCATTTCACTGCCAACTTCGCCCGCCTGGGGCTCCACCAGGGCTTCGGCCTTTCCGCCACCCTGGCCCGGACGATCGGCGACCACAAGGCGCTCGAACTCCTGTGCACCGGCCGCCGCATCGGGGGCGCCGAGGCCCTCGACATCGGCCTCGTCGACCGCCTGGCCGACGACCCCCGGCTCGGGGCCCGCGCCCTGGCCGAGGAGATCGCCGCCTCCGCACCCTTGGCCGTCGCTTCGATCAGGAAGACCATGCGTGCCGGGTTGGCCGACGCATTCGGCGCCGCCATCGAACACGAGCGGATCGAGCAGCTGGCGCTCATGGGCACCGACGACTTCCGGGAGGGAATCGAGGCCTCGCTGCAGCGCCGGGACCCGGACTTCTCGGGGCGATAGGGCGAGGCCGGTGGCCAGGGCGGTGCGGGCCGGCCTACTCGCCCGCCAGGTCGCGCGCCAGTTCCGCACGGGTCGCATCCCCGAGCGATGTCCCCGGGACTCCCTCCGGGTACCCGGGGTGGTCGACCACCAGCCTCACCGGTCGGGTGGCGAACGCGCTGACCTGCTCGTCGCTGAAATTGAACCGCACATAGTGCACGGCGGAGGTGGTGGTGTCCCGGGTGAGGTGGGATTGATGGTCCTGGTCCGGAGTGGAGCTGACGACCTGCAGGGCATCGCCGGTTCCGAGGTGCAGCTGACAGGCGCGCTCGATCCCCACCAGGCGCGGGAGCCAGGTCCTCAGCTCGTGCTCGGTGGTGAGCTCGAGGAACAGCGTGGCCGACAGCGCGCCCGGACCCGGGAGCAGCCGGTTGTAGACATCGAGCTCGTGCTGGATCTGGTCATCGGTGATCATCTTCTCGGCGCGGGCCATCTCCTGCACCTGGAAGCGCATCGTCAGACGGTTCTCGAAGGTGAGGGTGACGACAGGCCCGACGCTGATGCGACGCAGCTTCTTCACCGCGATCACCTTGGCCCGGAATTCGGGGCGCTCTCGTTCGTAGGCGCGCTGGTCGACGATGTCGTCCAGCGTCAGCGGAGCAGTTGCGGTCATCGGGAGCTCCCTCCGAGGGGTGACGGCCCGGCACGAAAGACCTCGGGCCTCCGGGTTCCGCCGCTCCGGGCGGTCCGGTGGGACACGGCACCGGCCCGCCGGACTCGGAGGCGGTGCCGGGCCGTTTCACGGTGTCCGACCGGTGAAGCCGGCGCGGCCCCCGCCGGTCAGGTCTAGGAGACCGAGGCCAGGCCCTCGGTGAACCGCCCCGCATGGCTCTTCTCGGCGCGGGCCAGGGTCTCGAACCACTCCGCGATCTCGTCGAATCCCTCGTCACGGGCGGTGCGGGCGAACCCCGGGTACATCTCCGAGTACTCGTAGGTCTCGCCCTCGACGGCCGACTTCAGATTGTCCTCGGTCGGGCCCACGGGAACGCCGGTCACCGGGTCGCCGACCTCCCGGAGGAAGTCGAAGTGGCCGAAGGCGTGCCCGGTCTCCCCTTCCGCCACGGAGCGGAACAGGGCGGCGACATCGGGATAGCCCTCGACGTCGGCCTTCTGGGCGAAGTAGAGGTAGCGGCGATTGGCCTGGCTCTCCCCGGCGAATGCCACCTTCAGGTTTCCTTCTGTCTTGCTCTCTTTCAGTGCTGGCACGGTGTTCCTTTCATTGCTGTGTCTGGGTTCTTCACGGTTGTGCTGTGACCTTGTGCTCATGCACGGTGCTCCATGCTCGGTGCCCCATGCCCGGTACTCCATGCTCGCAGTTCATGTTCGTGCCTGCCTCACCGAGGCCCGCCGGCCGCGCAACTCAGGCTGGCACTCGGGGCACAGCCCACGGAAGACGATCTCGGCCGAGCCCACCTGGTAGCCCAGGGCGGCGCCTTCGGGAATCTGCAGCTCGGGAAACGAGGCCGTGAGGTCGCGGACCTGACCGCACTGACGGCAGACCAGGTGGTGATGCGGGTCATCCACGTTGGGGTCGAACCGGGTCATGCCGGTGCCGACGTCGAGTGGGACGATCTCCCCCAACTCGGCGAGGTCGTAGAGGGTCTGGTAGACCGTCTTGAGCGAGATGGTCCCCATCTCCAGGCTGGCCAGGGCATGGACCGACTCGGCCGACGGATGGGTGACGTCACCTTGGAGCACCCTGAAGATGCAGAGGCGCTGCGCGGTGATCTTCCGGCCGGTGGACCGGAACAACTCGGTCAACTCCTCGGGTGTCCTCATCCTCCGCCAAGCGTATCACCAATGATTGTTTCTCGACAATCATTGTAGATAAGGACTCCCGGCCGGAGGAGGGGGAGGCTGCCGTCGATGGTCGCCGGGTGGAGTTGCGGCGACTTGGGGCGCGGCTGGCTGTGGCAGGCTTTGCCGATGCCGAAGGGTGCCCGCGTCGCCACGCCGAACGCAGGGCCCTTCCACCGGGCGGACGCCCTGGCCCGCCTGGCCGAAGAGGAGTTCGACGTGCTGGTCATCGGAGGGGGCATCACCGGCGCCGGGGTGGCCCTCGACGCGGCCAGTCGAGGCCTGCGGACGGCGCTGGTCGAGAGGGACGACTTCGCGTCGGGGACCTCGTCGAAGTCGTCCAAACTGATCCACGGCGGTCTCCGCTATCTCCAACAGCGCGAGTACCGGCTGGTCTACGAAAACCTGGCCGAACGCCAGCGCCTGCTCGACAACGCCCCCCACCTGGTGTCCCCGCTCCCCTTCCTCATCCCCCTCTTCGGACGCGGGGGCGTGGTCAACCGCAGCGTCGCCCGCATCTACCGCAGCGCCCTGTGGCTCTACGACCTGACCGGGGGGATGCGCATCGGCAGGCGCCACGAGAAGGTGACCCGGGAGCAGGCATTGGCCCACATGCCGACCCTCGACGCCGATCACCTGGTGGCGGGCTTCCTCTACTGGGACGCCAGCGCCGACGATGCCCGGCTCACCCTGGCCGTGGTCCGGACCGCCGTCCTCGACCACGGGGCCGTGGCCGCCAACCACACGCCGGCCGTAGCGCTCACCTCCGACTCCGGAGGCAGGGTCCTCGGAGTCCGGGTGGCACCGGACGGAGCGGCGCCGTTCGACATCCGGGCCTCGGTGGTGGTGAACGCGGCCGGCGTATGGTCGGACGAGGTGCGGAGCCTGGACGAAGGCCGCAACCCCCACTCGATACGCCCGGCGAAGGGCATCCACATCACCGTCCCCGATCGGGTGTTCCCGTGCGACATCGCCGCGGTCATACCGGTCAGGGAGGACCACCGGTCGATCTTCGTGGTCTCGTGGGGGGACCAGGTCTACCTCGGCACCACCGACACCGAGTGGGACGGACCGCTCGACGATCCGAGCTGCCTGCCCGAGGACATCGACTACATCCTCGCCGCCGCCAACGCCGTCACCACCAGACCCATCGGCCGCACCGACATCACCGGGCTCTGGACCGGCCTGCGTCCCCTCCTGGCGCCGGTCGAGGGGCGGCACGCGCTGAGCGAGCGCACCGCGGACCTGTCCCGCCGCCATACCGTCCGCACGTCCGACCGGGGCATGGTGACGGTCACCGGAGGGAAGCTGACCACCTACCGGAAGATGGCTCAGGACACCGTCGATGCGGTGTGCAAGGTCCTCGGGCGACGGACGATCCCCTGCGTGACCAAGAACCTGCGGCTCCGGGGGGCGGGTGAGGGACCGCACGCGCCGGCCCGCGCCGGGGGGATCGATCCCGACGGCCCGGCGCACACGGCCGGGGGCGCAGCCACCCTGGCCCGACACCTGGCCGGTCGCTACGGCACCGAGACCCCCGATGTCCTGGCCCTCGCCCACGGTCACCCGGAGCTCCTCGACCCGCTGGTCCCCGGACTCCAGTACCTGAGAGCCGAGGCGCTCTATGCGGTGCGCGAGGAGATGGCCTGCTCGGTGTCCGACGTCCTCGACCGACGCACGCGGGCCTCACTCCGGGATGCCCGGGGCGCGGCCGGCGCCGCCGCGCAGGTGGCGGCCCTCATCGGCCCCGAGCTCGGATGGGACCGTGGCCGCATCGAGGCAGAGGCCGCCGCCTACGGCGATTCCCTGCGCTCCAAGCTGACCCGGGCCGGGCTCGACACCGGTCAGGCTGCCGACGACCCCGCTTCCGAGGGCAAGGGCGGGGCGGCGGGCTCCGCCGCCCGGGCATCGGAGCCCGGATGACCGAACCTACGCCGGTGACGTCGATCGATGCCGGACCGACGGGGATCGTCGACCACCTCGGCGGTCATCGGGTGGCCGTCGACGAAACCCTCCGGCGACAGCTGGCCGAGGTGTGCGCCGAGGTCTCCGTGGACGACATGGACCGGGCCGAGGCCGGCCGGGACTGGTGGCCGCTGGCCATCGGGTGGGCCGCAGGCGGGGAGGTCCCGGCCCGACCGGCGGTCGTGGCCCGCCCCACCCACACCGATCAGGTGGCCGCGGTGCTGTCCCTGTGCAACAGCGCTCGGGTGCCGGTGACCGCGGCCGGAGGTCGCAGCGGCGTCTGCGGCGCCTCCGTCCCGGTGTTCGGCGGCGTCTCGCTCGACCTCTGCCGACTGGCCGGCATCGTCGCCGTCGACTCGGACTCGCTGGTCGCCGATCTCCGGGCGGGTACGTTCGGGCCGGACGTGGAGGCCGGGCTCCGCGGCGACCACGGGCTCACCCTCGGGCACTGGCCGCAGTCGATGGACCTGTCGACGGTCGGCGGGTGGCTGGCCTGTCGCGGGGCCGGCCAGTACTCCAACCGATACGGGAAGATCGAGGACATGGTCACCGGTCTCGAGGTGGTCCTGGCCGACGGCACCGTGGTCCGCACCGGCGGTCACGGGCCGCGGTCGGCGACCGGACCCGATCTCACCCAGCTGTTCGTGGGTAGTGAGGGTACCCTCGGGGTGATCACCGAGGGCCGGTTCCGGGTGCACCCGGTGCCCGGAGCCGAGGGTCGCCGCGCCTACGGGTTCCGGTCCTTCGCCGAGGGCCTCGATGCCTGCCGCCGGATCCTGCGCCGGGGGGCCACCCCGGCGGTGCTGCGCCTCTACGACGAGACCGAGTCGGGCCGTTCCTTCGACCATCCCGAGACCAATGCGCTGATCGTCCTCGACGAGGCCGACCCTGGCCTGGTCGAGGCCACCATGGCGGTGGTCGACCAGGAGTGCGGCTCAGCCGGCCCGCTCGACGCCGGGTTGGTGGAGCGCTGGTTGGGACACCGCAACGACGTCTCCGCCCTCGCCCCCCTGTGGCGGTCCGGAATCGTGGTGGACACCGTCGAGGTGTCGGCGCGCTGGAGTGTCCTGCCCGGCCTCTACCGCTCGGTGCTCGATGCCCTGGGTGGCGTGGAGGGCACGCTGGTCGCCTCGTCGCACCAGTCCCACGCCTACACCGACGGGGCCTGCCTCTACTTCACGTTCGCCGGTCGCCCGCCCATGGGGGACGGTCCGACGGACGGCTCCGCGGGTCGGGACGGCCCGGCGGAGGCCGCGGACCACCGGGACTGGGCCGACCGGTACTACCGGCGGGCCTGGGACGAGGTCACCCGGGCGACCATGGCCGCCGGAGGGGCCATCAGCCACCACCACGGTATCGGCATCAACCGGTCGCGCTTCCTCGCCGGCGCACTCGGGACCGGCTTCGGCGTGCTCACTGCGCTCAAGGAGTCGCTCGATCCCAACGGCATCCTCAATCCGGGCAAGCTCGGCCTGGCCGGTCCCTACGGCGCGGTGCCCTGGCCGTGAGCATCCTGGTGGTGGACGTGGGCACCTCCGGGGTGCGGGGGGCGGTGGTGCGGCCCGACGGGGTCGTCGACCACATCCACCACGTTCCGGTACTGCCCGACACCCCCTTCGCCGGCCTGGTGGAGTTCGATGGTGCGGCCGTGGCCGAAGCCGTCGTGGAGGTGGCCTCGAAGAGCCTGGCCGAAGGCGGTCCGGTGGCGGGGGTGGGCATCGCCAACCAGCGGGCGTCGACCCTCGTATGGGACCGGTCCACCGGGGTCCCCGTGGGGCCCGGACTCGGATGGCAGGACCTCCGGACGGTCGGCACCTGCCTCGAGCTCCAGGGCAAGGGGATCCGGGTGGCGCCGAACGCCTCGGCCACCAAGCTGGCCGCCCTCCTCGACGTGGCCGACCCGGACCGGTCGCGGTCCGAGCGCGGCGAGCTCGCCTTCGGAACGGTGGACACCTGGGTGGCGTGGACACTCTCGGGAGGCCAGCTCCACATCACCGACGCTTCCAATGCCGGGGTCACCGGCCTCCTCCACGGTGACGGCTCGGGATGGAGCCCGGAGATACTGGCCGCCCTGCGCATCCCCGAGGCCGTGCTCCCGGCCATCGTCGACTCCTCCGGTGCCATGGGCACCGCGCAGATCCTCGCCGGGCAACCGGAGATCGCCGGCATGGCCGGTGATCAGCAGGCCTCGCTGATCGGTCAGGGGTGCACCCGGCCGGGCCTGGCCAAGGCCACCTTCGGGACCGGGGGGATGCTCGACCAGTGCGTCGGCGCGCAGCGCCCGTCCCAGGTGGCCAGGGGACCGGAGGGGACCATTCCGATCATCGCCTGGCGCCGACGGTCCCTGGTCACCTGGGGGGTCGAGGCGATCATGCTGTCGGCCGGCACCTGTGTGGAGTGGCTGCGGGACGACCTGGCCGTGATCGACACCGCATCCCAGTCGGCCGATGTGGCCTCGCTCTGTGACGAGACGGGCGACGTGTGGTTCGTACCGGCGCTCCTGGGCCTCGGCACCCCGGTATGGGATTTCGGGGCCCGGGGCACGATCCTCGGACTCACACGCGGCAGTGGCCGGCCCGAGTTGGTGCGGGCGGTGCTGGAGGGGGTGGCCCACCGGGGCGCCGATCTCCTCGACGCCGCAGAGGCGGACTCGGGCCTGTCCATCGGCGCGCTCCGGGTCGACGGCGGAATGTCGGCCAACCCGGTCTTCACCCGGGCGTTGGCCGAGGCCTGCGGTCGGCCGATCGAGATAGCCCCGGTACTCGAAGCCACGACCCTCGGCGCCGCCTATCTGGCGGGGATGGCCGTCGGCACCTGGTCGGACGAGGACGACGTGGCTGCCGCGTGGGCACCGAGGGAAGTGGTGCACCCGTCGATGCCCGACGCCGAGCGGGAGGGGCAGCGGGCCCGCTGGCTCGAGGCCCGGGCCCGGGCCGAGGCCACCATCCCCGAACTGTCCGCCCTCGATTTCTGAGCCGTGCTCCCGCGCCCCGCCCGCAGAACCGTGGCCTCGGTCACCCGTCAAGCCGGTCACGTTCCGGTGACCAGGGCAATCGTCCGCTCACCAGGAGACCTGCGGACACTGGGATGCATTGTTTGGGCACCCCGGCAACGCCTAGGGTGGGTAGATCACCACGCTCGGCGGTGACGTCGATCGGACCGCGAATGCCGTGGAGGCAGGGGAACGCATGAGTACCGACATCGGCATCGGAACAGCGGAGGCCGGTTCGCCGATGGCGGTGGACCGGTCCCAGCGGGCCCTCGACGAGGCCGTCGCCGTGTCCCGGAACCTGCACGGTGCCCTCTCGGCGGTGCTCCTCGGGACCCCGAGGGCGGTCACCATCGCCGTGGTGGCGGCGATGTCGGGCAACCATCTGCTCATCGAAGACGTACCCGGCGTGGGCAAGACCGTCCTGGCCAGGGCGTTGGCCACCGCCCTCGGGGTCCAGCTCTCCCGGGTCCAGGGGCATCCCGACCTTCTCCCCTCCGACGTCACCGGGGTCACGGTCTTCTCGCCGGATTCAGGCACATGGGAGTTCCGGCGGGGCCCGGTGTTCGGGCACGTCGTCCTGCTCGACGAGCTCAACCGGACGCCGCCTCGAACCCAGTCGGCCCTCCTCGAGGCCATGGAGGAGCAGCAGGTGTCGGTGGACGGCGAGTCGTGGCCCCTTCCCAGGCCCCATCTGGTGATCGGCACCCAGAACCCAGTCGGCCAGCTGGGCACCTATCCCCTGGTCGAGAGCCAACTCGACCGCTTCGGGCTCTCCACCTCCATCGGCTATCCGGATGCGGAGGTGGAAACCCGGCTGGTGCTCCACAACGGAGGCCGCTACGCCCTCGACACGCTGGTCCCGGTGTCCGACCCCCTCCAGTGGGAGCGGGTGATCAACACGACGGCCACCGTTCACGTCGTCACCGCCGTGGCCGAGTACGCGGTGGCGCTGGTCAGAGCCACCCGGGCGGCCGGGACCGTGCGCCTGGGAGCCAGTCCCCGAGCGGCCATCTCGCTCATCCGCAGCGCCCAGGCCTATGCCGTCCTGACCGGGCGCGCCTACGTCACTCCCCAGGACATCCAGGCCGTGGCCGTGGCCTGCCTCTCCCACCGGTTGATCGCCGAGGGAAGCGGCGGTGACGGCCCGGACCTGGTCGGTCGGATCATCACCGAGATGCCCGCCCCCACGACGTGATCCCCGCCGGGCCCCGTCGCCGACCCTCCGGATGGCGCACGGTCAATGCAGCCGTCGGTGGGCTGGTCGCCGGCGTGTGCGGCGTCGTGTCGGCACGGGCCATTTTCGGCCGCGGCGCGACGGTGGCCGGAGTGGCCTTCGGCTTGGTCGCGCTGGTGGCCGGAGCGGCATTGTCGTGGAGCCTCTCCCCGGCCCACTCCCGCGGCGGCGGCCGACTGCCCGGTGGGCACCGGCTCCGGGGGCGGGTCCATCCCCTGGCATGGTTCGCCCCCGTGGTCGGCAGCGTGGTGGCCATGGTCGCCTGGGCGGGCGTCGCCCATTCGAGCGGGTCGGGGTGGGTCCAGGCCGTCGGGGCGCTGATGGCCGCCGTGCTGATCACCGGGATGGTGGCCCCCCTGTTCCCCGCCCGGCGGGCCACGGTCATCTGCACCGCCTCCCCGTCCGACGCCGAGGCGGGTCGGACGGTGCGCCTCGACATGGTGGCCCGGGGACCGATCCGGGTCACCCCGCGCTTCCCGATCGGTCCCGCCGCCCGGGCGGTGGGCGCCCTCCGGGGGTCCCGCCCCGTCGAGGTGACCATCGTCCCCGACCGGCGGGGCGTCGTCGAGCAGGTCGCCATCGAGCTGGCAACCTGCGCGCCGTTCGGCCTCCTGTGGTGGGCCCGAGAGGTGATGGTCCCCCTGCCCCGCCCACTCCATGTGGCACCGAGGTTCGGTGATCCCGGCCCCGTGGACTCCCTGCCCGACGCCGGGGCCGGCGACGCACAGCTCCGGGTCATGACCGGGGCCGGCGAGCCCCGGGGCATCCGCCCCTACCAACCCGGCGACACCCGGCGATCGGTCCATTGGCCGGCAACCGCGCACGTCGGCTCCCTGATGGTGCGGGAGCGGGTGCGGCGGACCGACGACCCGGTCGTGGTGGACGTGGTCCTGCCCCCGGACCCCCAACGGGCGGAGGAGGAGGCGGAGCGGGTCATGGCCGCGGTCAACCGCTGTCTGGTCCGCGGCCAGCCGGTGATCCTCGCCACCACGGAGTCCGGGGGCCGCACCGTGCGACCGGTCCGCGACCGGATCGACCTGGGCCGGCGCCTTGCCCGGGCGATCCCACCTCCGACCCTCCCCGAGCCGGGCCACCCCGCCGGCCCCGGCGCCACCCGACGGAGAAGGCGGTGACCCTCTGGCAGCGGGTGGTCCAGGCCAACCGGCCGGGACCCGCCGAGGACTCGATCCAATTCCGGGTGGCCTCGGCCGCGGCGGTGGTCATCGCCATCGGGGCCTGCTGGAGTCAGGGAGAGCTCAGCGCTCCGATGGCCCTGTTCGCCATGGTCGCCACCGTGGTCGGCAACGTCCTCTCCTACTGGCGGCGGCGGCAGCCGTGGCCGCTCGTCAAGCCCATCCTGGCGGTCTGCGCCATCGGGGGCTTCGTGTGGTTCATCGTGACCGCCAGCCACAACGCCACCCCCGGGGACATCTCCACGGTGGAAGGGCCGCTGGCCATCCTCTTCGCCTGGGTCCTCAGCACACACGCCTTCGACGTGCCCGCCCGGCGGGACGTCGCCTACTCCCTGGCCGGCTCCGCAGCCCTGATGGCGGTGGCCGCCGCCCAGTCGGTCGACCTGGCCCTGGGCGCCTACGTGGTGGCCTGGGTCGGGGTCGGGCTGTGGGGCCTGGTGGCCATGTGGCAGTCCATGGCCGGAGCACGGGGCGTTCCATGGGTCAGCCTCGGTGTCGCCGGGGTGGCCGTGGTCGTGGTGGCGGCGCTGCTGGTGGCGGTGCTGCCGGCTCCGAAGGTCTCGACGTCGCTCATCTTCCCGTCGGCTTCGGAGAACTCCTCGCCGGTCGACACCTCGAACAACCTCACCGACGGTTCGGCGTCGTTGCCCGCCCATGCCGCCAGTCCGTCCGGCCACACCGGGATCGGGGGCTTCCTGGGATTCGCCAAGTCGCTCGACACCGGGGTCCGCGCCTCGTTGGGCAACCAGGTGGTGATGCGGGTCCGCGCCAGCAGGCCGAGCTTCTGGGTCGGCCAGACCTACGACAGGTGGAACGGCCAGAGCTGGGTCCAGTCGGCCGAACCGGCCAAAGGGAGCGGCGTTGCCAAACTGCAGTTCGGGTCACCGTTCACCATGCCCCTGGCCGCCGATCAGCTGGGCACCCTGTCCACCGGCTCCACCGATGTGCAGACCTTCTACCTGGCCGAGTCCGGACCGAACCTGGTGTTCCACGCCGACAATGCCCAGCGGGTGTACATCCAGTCCCGCTATCTGTTCCTGACCGGGGACGGCACCATCGTCTCCGCCACCTCGATGGGTGCCGGCACGGTCTACACGGTGGTGTCGGAGGACAACGCGGCGACGGCCGGGCAATTGCGTGACGCCACCTCGCCGTTGCCCCCCACCGACCCCGCCGCCCAAGCACTCAATCCGTCCCAACAGTCCCGCTATCTCCAACTCCCACACCCCTACCGCGAGAGTGGCCGGCCTCGCCCGGAACATCACCGCCGCCGTCGGATCCCCCGGCGATCCCGGCCTGCACACCTACGACAAGGTGGCCGCCATCGAGGCCTGGATGTCGACCCACGTCACGCTACACCACCGACATCCCCCCGCTGGCCGCCGGGCGCCGACGCCGTCGACACCTTCCTCTTCGGCACCCGCCGCGGATACTGCGAGCAGATCTCCACGGCCACCGTGGTCATGCTGCGGTCACTCGGCATCCCCGCCCGGGAGACGGTCGGGCTACGTGCCGGGCTCCTACAACCCGATCACCGATCTCTACGACGTCGCAGGCCAAGGACGCCCATGCCTGGGTGCAGGTCTGGTTCCCGGGCTACGGCTGGCAGAACTTCGACCCCACCGCCGACGTGCCTCTGGCC
The DNA here is from genome assembly GCA_963806285.1 of uncultured Acidimicrobiales bacterium. Classification (GTDB taxonomy): domain Bacteria; phylum Actinomycetota; class Acidimicrobiia; order Acidimicrobiales; family RAAP-2; genus Bog-756. The sequence goes on along the minus strand of CAWDXJ010000009.1, from coordinate 6,723 downwards.
AACCCGTCACCGGGCTCGGTGCTGGCCCACCGCGCCGGCAGCACGCTCGCCCACCTCCCATGGGTCCCGATCATCATCGCCCTCGGGCTCGCCGGGTCGGCCCTGGAAGTCCGGCGGCGCCGGATCCGGCGCCCGTCCACGTGGGCCCATCAGATCGCCGCCGACCTGGCCCGGGGCGGCGCCCGTCTGGGTCGGGACCGACGTACCGGTCGAGACCCTCTCGGCCTACGGCGAACGCCTGGCGGTGGCCGACCCTCCGAGCCGGGGCGACCTGATCGCCGCCAGCCTGCTGGTGGAGCGCTACTCCTACGGCGGGGTGGAGCCCTCTGCCGCCCAGATCGCCGCAGCCCTGGCCTTCACCCGCCGGTTCCGGAAGGCGCGGCACAGGACGGCCTCAGCGGGGACGGTGGGCCGGGATGGCGTCCCGATCACGATCGCGACACCGCCAGCGCCTCGTCGAAGGAGGCGCCCGGCCGCCAGCAGCGGCCGGTAGGCCATGAGATGGCCGGGGCCGGCTGAAGCGCCAGCGCCGCCCGCAGCCGGTCGCCCCGCCGGTAGAGGGCCACCAGCTTCCCCTCCTCGACCGACCCCTCGACCACCACCACCTCGTCGTCGGGGCCCGGGAGGCCGATGACCTGGATCTTGGTCTGGTACTGGTCCGACCAGAAGAAGGGAACGGGGTCGTAGGGCTCGGCGGCGGCGGATCCGGCCAGCAGGTTGCGGGCGGCGGCGGCACCGCCCTCGGCGGCGTTGGTCCAGTGCTCGACCGCGCAGGTGCTCCCCGGATGCCGGATGGGTCCAGCGGGCCACATCTCCGGCGGCGACCACCCGGTCGGCGGCAGAACAGGGTGTCGTCGCACACCACCCCGTTGTCGAGGGTGAGCCCCGAGCCCTCGAGCCACCCGACGGCCGGCGCCACGCCGATGCCCACCACCACCAGGTCGCGCCTCGAGTGCGGTCCCGTCGCCCAGGTGCACCACCAGCGGGGTCGGGCCTCCGGGACGGACGGACAGCCGGTCCACCGTGACCCCGGTCAGCACGGTCACCCCGTGGGCCCGATGGAGCTGTGCGCACAGGCCTCGCCCATCTCGTCGCCGAGCACCCGTCGCCAGCGGGGTGGGCAGCGCCTCGACCACGGTGACCTGGGCGCCCGAGGCCGTGGCAGGTGGCCGCCACCTCGGAGCCGATGAACCCGGCCCCGATCACCACCACCCGGGCGCCGGGGCCGGCCGACTCGAGGTCGGACCGGATGCCCAGGCAGTCGTCGAGGGTGCGCAGGGTCCGGACCGCGGGCATGCCCCCGGTGCCCGGCAGCGAACGGGCCCGGGCGCCGGTGGCCACGACCAGACCGTCGTAGTGCAGCTCGTGCGCCGTCGTCGAGGACGACGGTGCGGGCCTCGGTGTCGAGCGACAGCGGCCCGCCGGCCCGAGCCGGAACTCGAGGCCCGAGGCGTGTCGAGCTTGTCCGGGGTGTGGTGGTGGATGCGGGCCACGTCCCAGGTGCCGGCCAGCAGCTGCTTGGACAGCGGGGGGCGGTCGTAGGGGGCGTGGATCTCGTCGCCCACGATGATCACCGGACCGGCATGGCCCTCGTGGCGGATCTCCTCGGCGGCCCGCAATCCGGCCAGCGACGCGCCGACGACGACGATGGTGGCGTCGACGGCCTGGGGATCGCTCATCGGGGCGACATCGTAGGTCCGGCCCCGGGTCGACCAACACGACGGCGGTCCGTGACCGCGCCGTGCCGGTGCGCCGGCCCGGTGGCCGGTGCCGGGAGCGCCGGGTCAGCCGCCGAACATGGTCATCCACTGCTCGGGCGTGCGCAGGCGGAACACGTAGTTGTGGGCCCGGGTGTCCCCCATGGTGGCCGACGGCTCGGGCGAGTAGAGGTGGCCGGGGTAGAGCACGGTGTCGTCGGGCACCCGGGCCAGCCGGGTGGTCAGCGACTCGTACATGGCCTCGGGGTCGCCCCCGGGCAGGTCGGTCCGGCCGCACCCGTCGAGGAACAGGGTGTCGCCGGCGACCAGCCGGCCGTCGACCAGGAAGCACTGGCTGCCCGGCGTGTGGCCCGGGGTGTGGACCAGGGTGATCGGGACCGCACCCGACCCGGACCACGTCCCCGCCGTGCGTGGGCGGCCAGCTCGCCGACGCCGACCCCGGTGGAACGGGCCACCCAGGGCGCCTCGTCGGCCTGGACGTGGACGGGCACCGGGACCACCTCGAGGAGGCGGGTGATCCCCTCGATGCCCCAGCCCATCATGTCGCCACCGACGTGGTCGGGGTGGAAGTGGGTGGCCAGCGCCCCGACGCACTCCATCCCGTCGGCCGGCCAGGATGCCGAGCAGCTCGTCGACGCCGTAGGCGGGGTCGACGATGACCGCCTCGCCGGTCTCCCGGTCGCCGACCAGGTAGACGAAGTTGACCATCTGCCGGGCCACCTGGTCGTCGGCGGCGAAGTCCCGGCCGGCCAGCAGCTGGCGGAAGTAGAGGCGGTCGGTACCGGATCGGTTCGGGATCCGGGAGCGGTGTCGGTCACCCGCCACACCTTACGGGCGACCGGTGCCGACCGGCGGCCCACGGGTCGCCGGGCCGCAGTGGCCGAGGCCGTCCGGGCTGCCGCCGCATCCACCGGCCCGGAGTACGATCGGCCCGACGCGGGCCCGGCACCGGGTCGACGACCGGCGGACGGCCGACCGTCGCAGCCGACTGCCGGTCGAGCGAGCGGACGAGCAGAGGTGGCCCATTGACGACAGACCGGAGCGTGCGGCCGCTCCGGTCGAGTACCGGACGGCGTCCGCGATGCTGCGGACCTGGGCCCGGCCGACACCCCCGACGCGCCGATGCTCACCGAGGGCACCACCACCCTCACCTGGGGCGAGGTCTACGACCGGGCCATGCGGGTCAGCCGCGGCCCTGGCCGCGGCCGGAGTGGGGGCCGGCGACCGGGTGGCCTTCCTCGACCGGAACGGCATCGAGTACTTCGAGGTCTTCTTCGGCTGCGCCCTGCTCGGCGCGGTCAGCGTGGCCGTCAACTGGCGGCTGGCCCCCGCCGAGATGGCCGCCATCATCGAGGACGCCGGAGCCACGGTCCTCTTCTTCGGGCCCGACTATGCCGCCGCGGTGAAGGAGTTCGACCCCCAGGTCGGCTGCGTCCGCCACTGGGTGCCGCTCGACCGGTTCGCCGACTGGCGCGACGGTGACGGCGCCGGCGGGGCCGGCGGACCCCGGGTTCGAGCCCGGCCCCGACGACGTGGTCACCCAGCTCTACACCTCGGGGACCACCGGGCTGCCCAAGGGGGCGATGATCTCGGGGCGGAACCTCTCGTGCATCCTGACCGAGGCCGACCAGGTCTTCCGCATCGGCGCCGACACCGTGTCGCTGGTGGCCATGCCGCTGTTCCACATCGGCGGCACCGGATGGGCGCTGTGCGGCATGTCCCGGGGCGGCCACTCGGTCATCCTCCGGGACATCGACCCGGCCGAGGTGCTCCGGCTCATCGAGGAGCACCGGATCACCGAGACGTTCGTCGTGCCCGCCGTGCTGATGTTCCTGCTGGCCACCCCGGAGCTGGCCACCACCGACGTCAGCTCGCTGCGCACCGTCTTCTACGGGGCCTCCCCCATCAGCGAGGACGTGCTGGTCCGGTCGATGAGCGCGCTCGGGTGCGACTTCGCCCAGGTCTACGGGCTGACCGAGACCGACCGGCGCCATCACCTCGCTCATGCCCGGCGACCACGACCCGGACGGCCCGCGCGCCGCCTCCTCCGCTCCGCCGGCCGGCCCTTCGACCACGTCGAGCTGCGGATCGTCGACGCCGACACCGGGCGAGGACCTTCCGGCGGGGCGGTGGGCGAGGTGTGGACCCGATCCGACCAGAACATGCTCGGCTACTGGAACAAGGCCGACGAGACGGCGTCGGTCCTGTCCGACGACGGCTGGTTCCGCACCGGGGACGCCGGCTGGATCGACGCAGGAGGGCTACCTGTTCCTCCACGACCGGATCAAGGACATGATCGTGTCCGGCGGCGAGAACATCTACCCGGCCGAGGTGGAGAACGCGCTCCTGGCCCACCCGGCGGTGGCCGACGCCGCCGTCATCGGCGTGCCCGACGACAGATGGGGCGAGACGGTCAAGGCCATCGTGGTCAGGGCCGCCGAGCGCATCCGACGACGACGAGGCACTGGCCGCGGACATCATCGCCGCCACCCGCGACCGCCTGGCCCACTACAAGTGCCCGACCTCGATCGACTTCATCGACGTCCTGCCCCGCAACCCCTCGGGCAAGGTGCTCAAGCGCGAGCTCCGCCGCCCTACTGGGCCGACCGGGAGCGCAACATCCACTGAGTGCCGCGGCGACGCCGGCTCAGAACAGGCCCGGGCGGGGTCGTCCCCGTCGCTCGACGCCGGCGGACTCCGCCACTCGGTCCTCCTTGCCGGCATCGTCGATCGATCTCGTCCTCGTCGTCCGCTCCGGTGCCGGTGTCGTCGGCTGGCCGATGGCCTCGAGCCGGGGGACCAGCTCCTCCACCCGCATCCGGGTGCGGCGCAGCCGGCGGTCCAGCTCGTCCACGATCTCGGTGGCCCGCTCCAGCTGGTCGACCAGGCGGTCGACGTCGACGACCCGGTCTCGAACTCCTCGATGATCGCGTCGAGCTCGGCCCCGGCGTCCGAGTAGCTGAGCTCGGCCACCTCCGGTGCCGGCTCCGCGCTCGCATCCGTCCCGCTTCCACCTGTCGTCGCCATCACTGCGTCCCTTCGTCGTCGTTGCCGTGTCCTGTCGTGCGGCCCCGACGTCGGCCGTGCGGTGCCGTCGCCGGTGTCGGTCACCGTCGAGGCCACCGTCGCCGTCGGCCAGCCGGGTGACCAGCACCGAGCCCGGGCTCGAGCCGGCAGCCGACCGGACCACGCTGCCGGAGCGCGTCCCGGGTCACCGAGTAGCCCCGCTCGAGCTGGCGCTGGTAGTCGTAGGCGCCGAGCAGCCGCCGCCACTGGGCCGGCCGGAGCTCCTCGACCCAACCGGCGGTCGCGGCAGGCCGGCCAGCCGCCGGGACCGCGACGTCGAGCGTCCGCTGCGCCGGCGCCGAGCGCGCGGACGGCCGACCGGGCCAGGGCCGCGCCCCGGGACGTCGAGCCGGCGGCCGTGGGTGTCGAGCTGGCCCCGCACAGCGCCGCGCAGGGTGCGGGCCCGGTGGACGAGGCGGTCGGCGTGGCGGTCGAGCTGGGACCGGGCACCGGTGGCCATGCCGTGCCGGTGGCGGGCGAGCAGGCCTGCTCGGACCTCGGCGCAGCCGCTCGCGGGCCAGTCGGCCGACTGCAGCCCGCGCCTCCATCCCGACCGCCAGAAGTCGGTGGCCAGTCGGGCCAGCTCCTGGCCGCACTCGGTGGGGGTGATGAAGGAGCGGTTGGCCACCTCGTCGGCCACCGACTGGTCGCCGGTGTGGCCGATGCCGGTCCACACCGGGATGTCGGAGGTGGCGATGGCCCGGGCCACCGGCTCGGGGTCGAAGGCGGCCAGGTCGGCCTTGGAGCCGCCGCCGCGGACCACGACGATGACGTCGAGGGGTTCGGCCTGCAGGTCGGTGATGGCCGCGGCCACCCTGGCCGGGGCGACCTTGCCCTGGACGGCGGTGGGGGCCACGGTGACGTCGAAGGCCAGGCCCGAGCCGGCGAGCCCGCCGAGGAAGTCGTTGTAGCCCTCGGTGCCGGGGCTGGCCACCAGGCCGACCCGGAGCGGGAGCGACGGCACCGGCAGGCGCCGCTGGCGGTCGAAGAGGTCCTCGTCGACCAGGGCCTTGATCAGCCGGGCCCGCTCGGCGGCCACCTTGCCCGAGCAGGGCGTCGGTGTCGAGCTCGGACAGGATGAAGTCGACGGTGCCCCGGGCCTTGTAGAACTGGACCTCGCCCCGCACCCGGACCACCATGCCGGCGTCGAGGGTGATGCCCAGGCGGTCGAGGGTGGACCGGACGCTGCGCCACGGGTCGACCAGCACTTGACGTTGAGGGTCGGGGCCCCGCTGTCCTCGGGCGTGGGTCGGGTCGACCAGGTCGATGAAGCAGTGGCCCTTGGGCAGGACCTTGATCGAGCGGATCTCCCCGGTGACCCAGACCTCCTCGGGGAACGCGACCGCGAGGGCCCGGTCGACCCGGCGGTAGAGCTCGGTGATGGACAGCGCGTCGGGGTCCGGCCGTGGTCCGGCCAGCAGGCGTCTGGCACGTGATTCGAGGGACACGGCGCCAGGTTAGAACCACCCTGTGACCGGGCACCGGTGCGCCATGGCAGGCCGACGACCGGGTGTCGGCCGGGGCGGCCCCGGCGGGGCTGTGGGACGATGGGGGGACGGTGAGCCGGCCGGGTGGTCGCGGCCCGTCCCGACGGGGGTGACCCCTCCGGTCGGGCACGGGTCGAGGAAGGTCGGGACTCCACAGGGCAGGGTGCTGGCTAACGGCCAGTCGGGGCGACCTGCAGGAAAGTGCCACAGAGAACAGACCGCCGATGGCGCGGCCCCCGGGCGGCGCACAGGTAAGGGTGAAACGGTGCGGTAAGAGCGCACCAGCGGCCGGGGTGACCCGGTCGGCTCGGTAAACCCCACCCGGAGCAAGGTCGAACAGGGGGACGGACGGCCCGTCCGGTGCTCCATTCGGAGCACCACCCCCAGGTAGACCGCTCAGATGGATGGCCACCCAACCCTCGCAAGAGGGTGGACAGAATCCCGCCTACAGG
>CAWDXJ010000008.1:0-323793 GCA_963806285.1 uncultured Acidimicrobiales bacterium | reverse complement strand
GTCGTAGAAGGCGTTGATCAGCTTCGCAATGGCATCGCTGCCTCCTGCCCATTCATACAACGTCGGAGGGGTGGCCACATGGCCGAGGCTACTCGGAGGCACAAGACTGCCTCATATCGCCGGGTCGGAGGGATCAGTGTGTCGCCAGCCCTACGGCCAGCGGAACGTACACGTTCTCGGTCCAGGTAGTGGACAAGAAGACCAAAAAGACGAAGACCACGCCATCCACTCAGAACACGGCGACCAAGACGCTTACGATCACGATCTCATAGAGGTTGCGGTTCTTAGTTCCGGGAGAGGCGAAGCCATTCACTCCGCTGTATCGTGCCCTGAGTAGCCGAACACGGGGGCAGCTTGGAGGATGGTTTGTGAAGTGTAAAGGTGTTGCCGCCCTGTTGGTGTGCGTCGCCGTAGTCTTATGGCTCCTGCCTGCCGGTGAAGCCATGGGGTCACCGCTCGACATGGCTGCGACCTCGGCCGGTCAAACGTACCGAGTTGCGTCTTTAAGCGAAACCTTCGTCGACACCAGCAGAGCTACTCCGCCGAACGGCACTTACCCGGGTAGTTCGGAGCGGATACTTCCGACGTTAGTGCTCTACCCTCATCAGCTGGAGAAACATAGACGCTTCCCGCTCATTGTGTTCTCTCACGGATTTACTGCCAGTGGACCGTTGTACGCCTCGGTGCTGAGTCCTTGGGTGGCCCACGGGTACGTCGTCGCCGCCCCAACCTTCCCGCTCTCCTCGGGTGGCGCACCGGGTGGCCCGACGATCGCCGACTATCCCAACCAGCCGGGGGATGTCAGCTTCGTCATTACCCAAATGTTGCGACTCGACGATACGGAGCGCTCCCCCCTGCACAATCTGATCGATCCGCAGAGCATCGGGGTGGCTGGCCATTCACTTGGAGCCATTACGACCCTGGGCGTAGCTGACAACAGCTGCTGCAAGGATCACCGCATCGATGCCGGTGTTTCCATTGCTGGAATCGAGTTGCCGTTCCCCGGTGGAACGTTCTTCAGCGGCCACGCCGCTCCGCTCCTGCTCATCCATGGAACGTCCGACCAGACAGTCCCTTACGCCGCCAGCCAGATGCTGTTCGCCGACTCCCGATCACCGACGTTCTTCCTTACCCTGGAGGGTGCACCCCACACGGCCTTCTTTGATCCATGGGGCCCAGTGATAACCCGCACTGTGCTTGCATTCTTCGACCGATACCTTAAACACAGCTCCACGGTTCATCTGATTCTTGAATCTGGCACGATGTCTGGTGTTTCCTCGATTCAGTTCCGGGAGGCAGGCAGCGTCGTGCAGCCGATTTCAGTGAGACCCGATCGATCGCATTCTAGGTATCACTCGAGACCAGAGCGTGCCGGATCCTCGTCGTAGTCGGCGACGTGCAACCGTCGTTGGGATTGTAGATCCGGCGGAACGACTTCCTACTCCCACATGAAGCGGGTCGTGTAGCAAGCCTATTCGCTGTCACTTGCCCCCGATCACCGGGTCAGGGTGCGTTATCGCGGGACATGTGTTTGCCTCGTGCTAACCGCCACATATCGGCGCTTTCGGGCATGTGGACAACTACCCTTTGGTTCGGTCCGAGGGTACTGAGCAGGAGGACCCCGAAAGGAGACGTCGTGACCGACTTCATCTTGGTGCCGGGTGCGGGCGGCATTGCCACCCCCTATTGGCGTCAGGTGAGCGCCCGGCTACAGCGCGCAGGTCACTGGGCAGTCCCGATCGACCTGCCCGGGTCCGCCCCGGACGCAGGCTTGCCGGAGTATTCGGCATTCGTCGCTGAGGCCATTCAGGACTCCGCTGATCCGGTCGTCGTGGCGCAATCTCTGGGTGCATTCACCGCGGTGATGGCCTGCAGCCGGGTTCAGGCTCGCAGGTTGGTGCTGGTCAACGCCATGGTGCCAATACCTGGCGAGACACCGGGAGACTGGTGGGGAGCCACGGGAGCGACCGACGCGCGGACTGTCGCCGCTAGGTCCCGCGGCTATAGCGACGAGTTCGATCTGGCAACATACTTTCTTCACGACCTCGTACCCGATGACGCGGCCGCCCTCCTCGTCGACCCTGGACACGAGGCCGACATCGTGTTCGGCCAACCGTGCGATGTCACCATATGGCCCGAGGTTCCGACTTCAGCAATAGTCGGGAGCGACGATCGCCTGTTTCCTGTCGATTTCCAGCGGCAGTTAGTGATCGATCGTGCCGGGGTCGCCCCCGTCGTCATCCCAGGAGGTCACCTTCTCGCCCTTGCAAATCCTGACGCACTCACCGAGGCTCTCCTGGTTCAGTCCGACTAGCGAATCACCTATGCACTCGCTGACGTGGACACCCCCTGCCCCCGATCGCCGGGAGGGTGCCACTCTTCGAGGTCACCATATGACTAGTTGGGAGGAAAGGTAGGGGGCCTTCGTCCCACCACGGTTTGGTTTCCGGCTTAGGCCCAGCCCAACTCCTTGAGCCGCCGATCATCGATACCGAAATGGTGGCCGATCTCGTGGATCACCGTCTTGCGCACCAGCTCGACAACCTCTTGCGTGGTCTTACAAATGCCGCAGATCGTTGCCATATAGATCGTTATGCGATCAGGCATGGACGCCGAGTAGTAGTTGCCGCGTTTTGTGAGCGGGACCCCTTCGTACAGTCCCAGCAACGGTCCTGGCGGGCTGAGGTCGTCAACCACGACTGCGACGTTCTCCATGCTGGCACGCAGGTCTGCGGGTATCCCATCAAGAGCGCTAGTCACCAACTCCTCGAACACCTCGATCGATATTGTGACCATGTCCTAGATCATGCCAAGGTCGTTGCCCCTCTGTGGGCATGCCTCCTTCCCCTGTCCCACATCGCCGGGAGAGTGCGCCCCTCTCCATGGCGGGGCCGTCGGGTAGCGTCGAATCGTGACCGGCAATGAGGTTGTCACCATCGTCAGCGCTGAGTCCCAGGAAGCGATCACCATTGATGTACGGCACCTTCACTCAGTGGGTTGGGCGCAACACGGCACCGACACAGGTGTTGGCGGCACTAGGCCTTCCTGTCCAAGGGATGAGGTTGCACATCCACCATGAGGTGGGGTCCGGCGATGGACTCTTTGTTTCTGACGAAAGAAGCGAGGAGCCCATCACCGTGACCCACACAGAGATCATCTACCAACGGCGTATCGCCGTGTTGGAACACGCCCAGCGAACCGGAAACGTGGCCGAGACCTGCCGGGTGTTCGGCATCTCCCGGACCCGCTACTACCAGTGGAAGAACGTCGCTGACCGCTACGGCCTCGACGCCCTGGTCCCGAAGGCCCGCAGAGCCCCCCAGATGCCCGAGGCCACCCCCACCCACGTGGTCCAGGCCCTGCTGACCCTGGCCGTCGTGGAGCCCACCATCGGCTGTCGCCAATACGCCGACCGGCTCGGTGACCAGGGCTTCGCCATCGCCAAGTCGACGGTCCAGAAGCACCTGGTGATCCACGGTCTGGGCAGGCGCTCGGAGCGGTTGGCCCGGGCGGCAGCCATCACGGCGGCCACGACGGGCCTGGTGACCGATGCAGCACGGGACGACAAGCTGTTCGGGTTCTGCCTGGCCACCGGAGGTCCCGGGGAGCTGGTCTGCCTGGACAGCTTCTACATCGGGAAGCTGAAGGGCGTGGGCAAGGTGTACCAGCTCAGCGCCATCGACGTCTTCACCCGGTGGGCCATCGTCATGATCGTGATCGGACCGGTGGACCACACCCACTCCATCCGCTTCATCGACCACATCCTGCGGGCCTACCGGCGCCACGGTGTGCGGGTCAAGGCCGTGCTCACGGATAATGGGCCCGAGTATGTGGACGGCACCTTCCGGGCCCACCTGGTGGCCAAACAGCTCGGCCACCAGCGGATCCCTCCCCGGTCGCCCAACCACAACGCCGTCTGCGAGCGGTTCCACCAGACCATCCTCCAAGAGTGCTGGCGACCCGCCTTCCACCGGCGCCACTTCACATCGATCAGCCAGCTCCAAGCCGAGGCGGACTCGTGGCTCATGACCTATCACCACCGCCGGCGCAACCACGGGGACTACATGCGGGGCAGGACCCCTCACGAGGTGCTCGACAACCATCGGAAGAACAAGGCAGCATGACCATCATCACCATCAACCAAAGAGTCCACCTGTCACCTCAACCCTCGGTCCGGAAGCACTAGGCGTTGGCTGTCGAGGCCCGAAACCGAGGCCCTGCGAGACGAGTTGTCGTCCGTGGATCCCCGGCAAGATGGCGAATCCATCAGCAATGCGATCGAACTGATCGACTTCGCTGTGTCGACTGGGACCGGATTGGCCGTCATCCTGCCTTGGTAAACCACGCACCGTGGTCCAGATTCCCCTTGTCGGTCAATCTGGCAACGGATTGCCCAAATCGAAGACACTGATCACGCTCGTTCGCAGTCACTAATCAGGGCGTCGCCGAACGCCGGATCGGGGAACCGAGAGGATCGACAGTCGCATGGGTGTCGATTGCCCGAGGCGACTAGACATAGTGTCATGGCCGGACAATCTCCCCAAGTCATTTCACTGTCGCTGACCAGTCCGGAAGAGATGTTCGTACTCGCGCCAGTCGACCTGTTCTCGGAATACCGGAACTTCATGACGGGACTGGAGTACTGCATCAGCGTGATGCGAAGCCGCAGGTCCACCGGACCCGTACGGATCGAACTGGCTCTGCCCCCTGAGGAGGTCTCAGAGGGCATGGAGCAACGGATCGGTCGGACTCTGAATCGCTACTGCGAGCATCGAATCGCCTACAACCAACGTGAGCGCCGCGCAGTCCGACTGGACGGCGTGGTTTCGCTATGGATCGGGCTCCCCGTTGTCGTATTGGGATTTCTTCTTGTCATCATAAAGTCCAGCATTGTGGGCGTCAGTGGTAATGCCAACCTCGTCCTCGACTCCGGAGGGTGGGTGTTGGTGTGGGTGGGTCTGTGGTTCCCTCTTGACACGCTCTTGTTCACGCCGCTGTCGTATGGGAGAGAGAACCGAGTCCTCAAGAGACTTCAAACGGCAGACATCCTCATCGAACCGCACTCCACGAAGAGGCTTTGACCCAGATGCCCAGACGAACTTGCCTCACAACGCCGGGCGGATGGGTCAGTGCGAGCCTTTGATGGCAGGCGGCTAACCGGAGACTCCCCGCAGAAGTCGCTAGCTCGCCTGCTTAATGGTCGTCACGCAGTGCCCTGATCTGGTCGAGTGTTCGCTGCTCCCGAGGTTGCAAGTAGCGCCGGAGATGACCTCGTGTCAGGGGAACACTGCAGTCGAACCATGCCATCGTGTAAAACACTGACCGTGTTGCGAAGGATCTTTCGATACCAAGCGTGGTGCCAGCCTCCTCCACACGATCCGCCGAACATGATGTCCAGGTTGTCGCCGATCACCGGAAGTTCCCCAGAGCTGATCACTGAAATTCCCCACTTGTGAGCCCGGGTTGGGCCTGAAGGTCCACCCGCTGAGGTGGGGCCCCTTCGAAGCTGGCGGTTCCTATGCCAGCCAACCCGAAGGAGCCCCGCTCCCATGCTCACACGAGGAGAAGACGTGGAAGCTCATGCTTTGCGAGAGAGGGGATGGTCGATCTCGGCCATCGCCCGCCACCTGGGCCGTGACCGAAAGACGGTCCGGTCCTATCTGAACGGCGAACGAGTCGCCGGGGTGCGTGCCCGGCCCGATGTTCCCGATCCCGCTGGCCGACTTCGAGAAGTACATCCGGGCCCGGTTCAGCGACGACCACCACGTCTGGGGCACCGTCCTGTTCGAGGAGGTGTGTGGGCTCGGCTACTCCCAGAGCTACCCGACCTTCGTCCGCCAGATCCGCAAGAAGGGACTCCGCCCCCACTGCGAGGCGTGCACGGGGGTCAAGGGCCGCGACACCATCGAGATCGACCATCCCGCCGGCGAGGAGATCCAGTGGGACTGGTTCGAGCGTCGCCGGGCTCCCTGGGGCGGGACGGCCTATGTGCTGCTCGGCACCCTGCCCCACTCCAGCCGGACCCGGGGCGTGCTGGCCGAGTCGATGGACCAGGCCCACCTCATCGAGGCCATGGACGCCGTGCTGCGGCGCTTCGGCGGGACACCCCACATCTGGCGGACCGACCGGCTGGCCACGGTGATCACGCCCGGCACGAGGGACGTCCAGGCCAGCTTCGCCCCTGTGGCCAAGCACTACGGGGCCATCGTCGAGCCCTGTCCTCCCCGACGCGGCAACCGCAAAGGGGCGGTCGAGGCCGCCGTCCGGTTCACCTCGGGCCGGTGGTGGCGCTCCCTCAGTGCCCAGAGCCCCGAGGAGGCCCAGCTCTCCCTCGACCGGTTCCTGCGCCGGACCGGGCGATGCCCGAGAACGCCGCACGGCCCTCGGGGGGAAGACCACGGTCGGCGCACTGGCCGACGCCGAGCCGTTGTTGGACCTGCCGTCCCTGCCGTTCCCGGCCACCATCACCGTCGAGCGGCCGGTCGACGACAACGCCACCGTCGCCTTCCGGGGCAACCGCTACTCGGTCCCGCCCGGACTGTCCGGGGTCACCCTCGAGCTCCGCCACCGCCTGGCGTCCTCGACCCTGGAGATCCACGCCGCCTCGGGGGCCCTGCTCGTCTCCCACCGCCTGGCCCCCGCCGGGGCGTCGACCGTCGTGCGCACCCCCGAGCACCGGGCCGCCCTCGAATCGGTGGTCCTCTCCAGCTTCACCACGGCCCGACCCTGCGACACCAAGGCCAACCGGCCACCGGGGCCCGAGTCCCTGGCCGAGGCGGCCCGACTGCTCGGAACCGAGGGACGAGAGGTCACCGTCGACCTGCAGGGCTATGCCGATCTGGTGGAGGGGAGCCGATGAGCGACAACTCCCTCTATCAAGAGGCCCGCAGCCACCTGGCCTACCTGCGGATGGCCGCCGCCGCTGAGGCCCTGCCCGCCGAGCTCGAGTACGCCACCAGCCAGAAGCTCGGCCACACCGCCTTCCTGGAGACGACTGCTGGAGGTGGAGGTCTCGGCCACCGAGATCCGCCGGCGGGCCAGTCTCGAGCGCTTCGCCTCCCTGCCCTCGCCGTTCCGCCTGGAGGACTTCGACTTCGACGCCCAGCCGTCGATCGACAAGAAGCTGGTGAACGAGCTGGCCACGCTGCGGTTCCTGGAGGACGCCACCAACGTGCTGTTCATCGGGCCGCCCGGGGTGGGCAAGACCATGCTGGCCGTCGCTCTGGCCCGGGCATCCATCGATGCGGGCTATCGGACCTATTACACAACGGCCGCAGACCTGGTGGCCCGCTGTCACCGGGCCGCCCTCGAAGGACGGTGGGCCACCACCATGCGGTTCTTCGCCGGGCCCAGACTGCTGGTCATCGACGAGGTCGGCTACCTGCCCCTGGCCAACGAGGCGGCCGCCGCCCTCTTCCAGGTCATCACCCAGCGCTATCTGAAGAGCTCGACGGTGCTGACCACCAACCTGGGCGTGGGGTCCTGGGGGAAGATCTTCGACGACCCCATGGTGGCCGCCGCCATGCTCGACCGGCTGCTGCACCGCTCCGTCGTGTTCAACATCGACGGCGAGAGCTATCGGATGCGCACCCACCGGGCCCGTGCCGAGAAGCTCACCAAGGGGGTGAAGCCAACCGCCAAGACGTAGTCTTTTGCATCACCCCACCCGGGCGATCACCTGGGGACTTTCGATGATCGAGAGTGGGGAGTTTCCGTGATCGGCGTCAAGGTGGTCGCCACGGTCAGAGGCCATTGCCTGACCAGTCCACGCGGCCCCAATCCAATAGCGGTACTTGTCAGGTCCCTCAGGGTCTCGATTCCACCCGACTACAGGCTGACCGTTATCTCGGCCCAGTCTCCCACCTGCACAGGCTTGGGGCATCCCTGATCAATGACACTGTGCTTAGGGTCCACCGCTTCGACCCGGGCTCTCAATAGGTTCAAGAGCACAGTCAAGGGAACGGCACGCCCCGTCTCGAAAGAGGGTGATTGGTCCGGGTTGCAGCAACAACTCGGACCGCCCGTCACTCCGATCCGGAACGGCCGAGCCACCCCTCACCAGTTAACGAGAGAAGGGATGACCATGACCATCGTAGAACCTGCGCGGGCTGTGACCGGTGGTGTCGATACACACCTGGAGTTCCACGTCGCTGCTGCTCTGGATTCGGTCGGAAGCCTGCTCGGCACCGCACCGTTCCCGACCACTCCCGGCGGCTACCAGGCCTTGCTCGACTGGCTCGAGTCCTTCGGTCCGGTCGCCAAGGTCGGCGTCGAGGGCACTGGATCGTATGGCGCGGGGCTCTCGAAGTACCTGGCCCGAGCCGGCATCAGCGTACTTGAGGTCAACCGACCGAACCGAGAAGAGCGGCGACGCAGTGGCAAGTCCGACCCGCTCGACGCCATCGAGGCAGCCCGGTCGGCGTTGGGAGGCCGGGCCAAGAGCATCGCCAATCCAAAGACGGCGCCGTTGAAGCCATCCGGGCCCTCCTCGTCGCCAAGCGCTCGGCCCGCACCGGCGCGGACCAGCGCCCTCATCCAGATGCGAGAGCTGATCGTGACCGCCCCGGACCAGCTGCGCAGCCGTCTGCGAGGCCTGAGTATCAGCGCCTTGACCAGCGAGGCGGCACCGCTCCGTCCCGCCCGCCACGGCAATCCGGTCCTGATCGGCACCAAGGCTGCGCTGTCCTCACTCGCGCACCGGGTTCAAGAGCTCGATGGTGAGCTGGCTGATCTCGACACCCGCATCGAGGCACTCTTGGCGCGACACTGCCCTGACCTCCTCGGCCTCTTCGGCGTCGGTCCCGACACGGCGGCCGGCCTCGTGGTCTGTGCCGGGGACAACCCCCAGCGCTTGCACTCTGAGCCCGCCTGGGCCCACCTGTGCGGCGTGGCCCCCATCCCCACCGGCTCGGGGCAGACCTCTGGGAGGGTCCGGCTCGATCGAGGTGGCGATCGCCAGGCCAACGCAGCCCTGTGGCGAATCGTCATGGTGCGCATCGCCCACCACCCCGAGACGACCGACTACTACCACCGCAAGCTGCGCGAGGGACGATCCAAGCCCGACATCGTCCGCCTCTTGAAGCGCTACGTCGCCCGCGAGGTCTATCGCCACTTGCCTCGCTGAAGACCGCGGCCGTGGGTCTGGCTCATCCCTGATCTGTCGCCCGATTGGGCTGACTTCCCGGTGACTCGTCGACCCACCGCCCGGACACACCATCGCAACGCGTGGCTTGATAGGAGCTTGTCCTCGAGTTCGAGTGACTCATCATTGATCTGCCCGTCGTTTGCACCAGTTCAAATTCCACCTTGACAAGTGATAGGAGCGTCACCGGGAGTGGGATGCCTCACTAGGTGGGCGACCTCCAGAAGAACTCCAACTGGATGTTGTCTGGATCGCGAAAGGTGAGCATGGCGTTCCGTGTGTACTCAGGTTCCTTGATCCCTGAATGTTGGATACCCAACCGATCCAACTTCTCAACCCACTCGTCAAGATCTTCGCGTCGGTCGACCAAGAACTCCAGGTGGTCCAGGCCTGTGTGCAACTCGCTGAAGCGCTCCCCCTGATTGTCCCCATGACCGACGAGGCACAGGACAAGCTGAGTCTGCGGCTCGGTGAGGGCGATGTAACGCATCCGACGATCGGCCCCGCTGAAGTCGTACAGCACCTCCAGATCCAGCAAGGTTGAATACCACGACGCACTGGTCTCGGGGTCACGAACTGTCAGGTTGACTTCCACTCGACCCGAGATCGAAGGCATCCATGGAGTCTCTCACCATGACCCAGCGTCTTGCCTGCCCCTGGACACCGGATCAGTGGGTCACCTTCTGGCCTCGCAGCGACCGAGCCTGCCCTCGCGAGCTGCGCACCCCACCTACATCCGGAGAATCCGTCTACTGCTGAAGGCCGTTCACTGCTGAAGCACCGTTCACCGGAAGAGGCCCCGCGCTCGAGAGTCCCTCCGCCACCACCGGCCCGGTGCGCGTCGGTCCGGTCGGGAGTGTCCCGACCCTCCCGCCGCAGCCAGTCGCTCGTGGCGCATGGCGGTCTCCTCCGCGTCGACCAAAGGTGGGAGGCCGCCCTGGGGAGAGACGGCCCAGCCCAGCACCAGGTCCGCCAGCACCGGGTTCCGGGCGAGCACCGGGCCGTGCAAGTAGGTGCCGAGCACCCGCTCGGACCATGCCCCCTCGGTCCCGTCGCCGCCGCCGTTGCCCACACCGGTGACCACCGTGGCCAACGGGTGTGCCCCGGTGCCGACCGTGGTCGCCCCACTGTGGTTCTCGAATCCGATGAGTGGTGGCAGTTCCCCACCCGAGGGCAGGCGGGGGGCCTCACTGGTCGGCCGGGCCACCAGGTCGCCAACGGCGCGCCGTCCGGTTCCCTTGCGGGTGGTGACGTCGAGGAGGCCGAGCCCTTCGCGGGGCCGGTCGTCGCGGTCGGGAAAGCTGCGGCCGAGGAGCTGGAACCCGGCGCAGACTCCGATGACCACTGCCCCCTTGGCCACGGCGCGTCCGAGGGCGCCGTCGGCCGCCAGCGCGGCCGCCGCCGACACGCCGGGGCCGTCCTCGCCGCCGCCGATGCAGTAGATGTCGGCGGTGGGGAGCGGTCGGCCGGACTCGGCCTGGATGAGATGGGAGTCGATGCCCCGCCACGATGCCCGTCGGGCCAGCACCAGGCCGTTCCCCCCGTCGCCGTAGGTTCCGAGCAGATCCGGGTAGACCACGACGATGGCGAGTGACGAGGCCGATCGGGGGCCGTTCACAGGCGTTTCCTCATATCGGCGAAGGCGGTGTAGTTGGCGAGGAAGTCGACCGGACCGCAGGGTCCCGAGGCGTTGCCGCCGGAACGAGCGGCGACGGCGCCGTTCCCGCCGACGGCGCGGCGGAGCGCCGCCAGCGGGTCGGCCACCACCGCGCACACCACCTCGGCGTACCGGAGACGGACGGCCAGGTCGAGGCGCCGGTCCCCGGTGGCCACGACCGGCCGGCCCACCAGTCGCTCGAAGGGAACGTCCCACAACCAGCTGGTGTCGAGGCCGTCGGCGACCCGGGCGTTGATCGAGACCACCACCGGGCTGGCCGAAGGCCCGGTCTCGTCGAGCAGGTCGAAGATGGCGGTCCAACCGGCCGGGTTCTTCGCCAGGAGGAGGCGGACAGCACCCCCGTTGAACGTGGTGGAAGCGAACCGCCCCTCGACCTGGTCGACCCTGGCCACCCGGTCCAGCGCCACCGACAGCTCCAGCCGCGGCCCGTCCGGGCCGGGGATCCCGTCCCGACCGGCCAGGAAGGGGGCGGCGACGGCAGCCATGGCCGCGTTGGACCGGTTGAACTGGCCCGGGAGGCGGATGTCGACCGAGTGCCTCTGCCCGTCGGCCGTGACCAGCACGGAACCCTCGAGCCAGGCGTCGAGGCGGGGACGGACGAAGTCACACCGGTCGCAGGCCCAGGGGCCGTCCTCGTCGAACACGATGCGGCCTCCGCACGCCGGGCACCCCACGGCGTCGTTGCGCCACACCTGGCCCGCCCCGACCCAGCGGACCTCGGGGGCGGGCGAGGCGGACCACACCACCATGGGGTCGTCGGCGTTGGCCACCACGACGGTGCCGTCGCCGTGCCGACCGACCGACCGGCGGAGTCCTCCCATGGCCGTACGCCACCGGTCGACCAGCATCCGGACCTCGGATATCCGGTCGAGCTGGTCCCGGGAGAGATTGAGTAGGACCACCACCCGCGGCCGCGTCTCCCCGACGACCTGGCCGAGGTACCCCTCGTCGACCTCGAGGACCGCGTCGGCCGCCGGCGGGGCCGCCACCATGGCGGCCACATGGCCGGCGGGCATGTTGGCACCGGAGTCGTTGGTGGCGATGGACGTCTCCCCGTCGTCGGTGAGGGCGGCCACCAGCATCCGGGTCGTCGTCGTCTTCCCGTTGGTCCCGCTGACCAGGGCCACCCGCCGGCCCTCGGCCAATGTGGACAGCAGCGACGGATCGAGGGCCAGCCCCAGGCGACCCCCGGCCACCGTGCCTCTCCCCCGGCCGAGGGCCCGCGACGACCAGTTGGCCAGCCGGAGCACCCCCACCGCCAGCCGGGCCCGGGCCGGCAGTGCGGGCGCCGGACGGGTCGGGGGGACACTCACGCCGGCGGTCGGGTGCGGGCCAGGTCCTCGTCGGTAGGGATCCGCTCGACCTGAGCCTCCTCAGGCAGCAGGGCGGCGATGGCCGCCATGATGGCGACGGTGTCCGCCACCGGGTCCTCGAGGCCGAGGGCGACCGGCGGCCCGACATCGACGGTCACCCGCGGGGGATGCTGCACAGCGGTCATGTCGGGTACCCGGGAGGCGCGGGGCCAGACCCGCTCGGTCCCCCACACGCCGATCGGCACCACCGGGGCCCCGGTCTGGGCGGCCAGTCGGGCCGTCCCGGTCCGACCCTTCAGGACCGGATCGAAGAACTCCGCCCCTCGGGGAATGGTCCCCTGGGGAAGCACGATGACCACCTCGCCGGCCCGCAGCGAGGCCGCGGCCTTGCGCATCGGATCCGGCGATCTGGTCCCCCGCTCCACGGGGATGCCACCGAGGGCCCGGGCCAGGCGGCCGACGACCGGGGCGTCGAAGACCTCCTGTTTGGCCAAGAAGCGCACCGGCCGGCCGAGCCGGGCCGCCACCAGCCCGATGGCCGCCACGTCGAAGTAGCTGCGGTGGTTGGCCGCCAGGAGCACCGGGCCGGTCGGCGGGATGTGCTCCATCCCGCCGATGGCGAACCGGGCGTAGGGGAACGACTGGGGCCGGAAGAACAGTCGGGCCAGGTGGTAGGGCTCGAACCCGGCGAGTGAGGGAATGCCTGGCGGCCGGTCCCAGTGTTCGAGGGGCCACCGCCGGGCCAGCGCCACCATCGCCAGCCGTGGGTCGGCGTTCAACGGGTGGGGATGCCCGACGGCGAGGAGCAAGGGGAGGTCGAACACGCTGTCGGAGTAGGCGTGGGAGGCGCCCAGGTCGACGCCCTGGTCGGCCGCCCACCGCCCCACGGCGGCCCGCTTCCCCATGCCCCAGACGAAGGCGCCGTCGAGCCGGCCGGTGTACCTCCCGTCCCGTTCGGCGTACCGGGTGGCGATGACCGCGTCGAACCCCAGCGCATCGGCCAGGGGCGACACCATGTCGATCGGGGAGGTGGTGGCCAGGACCAGCCTCCTCCCCTCGGCCTTGTGGGCGGCCAGCACCTCAGGCGCCCACGGCTGGACCAGTTCGACCAGCGCCTCGACGGCCCGCTTCCCGGCCCGGCGGGTGGCATCGGCGGACCGGTTGCGCATCACTGCGGCCGCGGCCCTGGCCAGTCCGATGAAGGGGACCGACTCGCCGAACCGGTTGTAGAAGCCGTACATGAGGCCGTCGCCAGGGAGGTGCCGGCCCGGTTCCAGCACCCCCTCGGCCTCCATGGCCTGGTGGAACACGGGCCCGCTGGCCGATCGGAGCATCGTGCGGTCCAGATCGACGAATACGGCACCGGGGGCATCGGACATGGCCGTCACGCTACTGCCGACCGAGGCGGGAGGGCAGGGGGTGGCGGCGGGGTCGGCCCGCCGTCGCCGGGGAGCCGGCACGGGATCTCGGCTCCGGACGCGGCAAAGGGATCGCCGGGGGGGAGGCGATCCCTTCGCACTGACTCAACAAGGATAGGAGGGGGATTCCTTAACATCCTGTGGTCCTCAGCCATCGTATAACAGCCGCGAGCAATCAGTCAAGCAGCTAATGTCGATAGATGCTATCGTGAATAGCGATGGAGCTCCGACACCTCCAGGCACTGACCGCCATCAGCGACCACGGCACCTTCTCCGCCGCCGCCGAGCACCTGAACACGGTGCAGTCCAACATCTCGGCGCACGTGGCCCGACTCGAGCGGGAGCTGGGCACCCCGCTGATCGACCGCGCCGACGGGCGCCTCACCGAGGAGGGCACGGTGGTGGTGGCCCGAGCCCGACGCATCCTCTCGGAGCTGGACGCGCTGGTGTCGGATGTCGCGGCCTGCAAGGACGAGGTCACCGGAACGGTGCGGGTGGGGATGATCGGGACCACGGCGCGGTGGCTGGTCCCCCGCCTGATGGACGTGGCGGCCAAGCGCCACCCGAAGCTCCGCCTGCTGGTCGTCGAGGGCAACACCACCGGGCTCGAGCCCCAACTGGCGTCCGGCCAGCTCGACCTGGCCGTCCTCCACCTGCCGGTGGCGGGCCGGGACCTGGTGGCCCGGCAGCTCTTCGAGGAGGACCTCGTGCTCGTGGTTCCCGACGGGCACGCCATGGCCCACCGTCGGCGGGCGGTGGCACTGGAGGACCTGGCCGACTTGGAGCTGCTGCTCCCGCTGCCGGGCACCACGTTCCGCGACGAGCTCGACGCGGTCACCCGGCCCCTGGGCATCACCCTGCTCCCCGCGGCGGAGATCGACGGGCTCAGACTCATCGCCTCCCTCACCTTCGAGGGCTACGGCCCCGCCATCCTCCCGGCCACCGCCATCCCGTCCTTCCTGCGGAGCCAGTTCCACCCGGTGTCGATCGAGGGCCTGCCCCGGCGGCGCATCGGGGTGGCCCAGCGCAGCCGGGGCCTGCCCTCGGCCCCGACCCGGGCCCTCATCGAGCTGCTGAGGGCGGTGGTGGCCTTGCCGGAGGACCGTCCCGACGGCGTCCACGTCGCCGAAGGACCCGTCCTCGGCTGACTCCTCGCACGCCCCTCGCCGGCTCAGAGCTCGGGGGCCCTCGGATCCCGCCACATGCGCCAGATGGGCGGGACCCCGGCGCCCGATCGGTGCTCGTCCACCACCTCGAAACCGAACCGGGCATAGAACGGCACATTGCGGTCCTTCGACGACTCCAGGTAGGCCGGGACGCCCTGCTCGTCGCAGACCGCCAGCACGGAGGCCAGTTGGGCCGACCCGATCCCCCGGTGCTGGCGGTCCGGCTCCGTTCCCAGGGTGGCCAGATACCAGTGCGGCTCCAACGGATGGAGCGCGTCGATCTCGAACAGCAGTTGCAGCGCCCTGTGCACCCGGGCGCTCATCAGGAACGGCGCCGTCGGGAGCAGCTGGATCAGCTCGCGGAGGCCGTTGCGGACCCGCTCGGGCGGACCCCACACCGCCACGCCGCTCAGGTCGTCGGTGGCGTAGACGTGTCCCATAGGGCAGGTACTGCCGTCGGATCTGGGCGGTGAAGAAGGAGTGCAGCCCCCGTCGGCGTCGCCGCTCACCGGCGAACATGAAGTTGGCCACCGGGTCGTCAGCGAAGGAACGCACCAGCATGTCGGCCACCCGGGGGACCTCGGAGGGGACCACCGGACGTACCGTCGGCCGGCCATCTCCCTGTTCCACGTCGAGATGGTAGCCGGGCCGTCAATTCATCGCCGGGTCGTCGGGAACCCCCCCACCACGGCCAGAGCGCCGCCCTGGCGGCGCAGGACCCGGCGCCACAGGCCCTCGGGGTCGGCGGAGATGGGATCGCGCGCCTCGGCCGGCACGACGTACCACGACCCCTCCTCGATCTCCGTCCTCGAGTTGGCCCGAGTCCCACCCGGCATAACCGGAGAAGAGGCGCACCCCGACGATGGAGTCGGCCAGGACGCCCGGATCGGCCGAGCAGGTCGACGGTTCCCACCGGGCGCTCGGCATCCACCAGGAGCTTCCATCCGATCGGGCGCGGGCGCGGTATCGGCTCCGTCCCGGGAGGTCAGCCGGGCCAACCCGATCAGCGCGTTGCGGGCCACGGGGCCGCCGGTGAACAGTTCGGCCGGAGGGGTGGCCAGCGGATGCCACTCCGGCAGCAGCTCGCCCACCGCCACGCCGCCGGGACGGTCGATCACCAGGCCGAGCGCCCCGTGGCCGCCGTGGTCGAGGACCAGGACCACCCGCCGCCAGAAGTTCGGGTCGGCCAGTCGGGGCGTCGCCACCAGCAGATGACCGGCCAACAGCTCCGGTGGGGCGGCACCGCCGTAGGCGTCGAAGGCGCTGAAGGCTTCGATGGGCACGCCACGATGATGACCCATCCGGCGGGACGAGTGGCGCCGAAGGCCCGGGTCGGTGAGGCTGGGCCGATGGCCCTCGTCTCCGTCGAATCCGTGAGCCCCCATGTCCGGGTCGTGACCCTGGACAATCCCTCGCGGCTCAACTCCATGTCCTTCGCCCTGGTGTCGGACCTCTACCACGCCCTGGCGGACGTCGCTGCCGACAACAGCTGCCGGGTGGTGGTGCTGACCGGCGCCGGGCGGGCCTTCTGCTCCGGTCTCGAGCTGGAGCACGCGGGGGCTCCGCCCGGCACCGAGGATCTCGGCCGCCACCGGATGGGGATGCGGGCCATGGAGTACATGGGAGGGATCGTCCCTGCCATGCGCGCCATACCCCAGCCGATCGTCGCCGCCATCAGGGGGCCGGCCTACGGCGGGGGGATGTGCCTCTCGCTCGGGGCCGACATCCGGCTGGCCGGCCGCTCCGCCGTGTTCTGCGGTGCGGGCATCAGCAACGGGTTGAGCGGGACCGAGCTGGGGGTCAGCTGGCTGCTCCCCCGGGCGGTGGGGACCTCCAACTCCGCCGAGATCCTCCTGACCGCCAAGCGCGTCGACGCCGAGGAGGCCCTCCGGATCGGGCTGGTCTCCCGGGTGGTGCCCGACGGGGAGGTCCTGGACCTGGCCGTCGAGACGGCCGAGGGCATGTGCGCCTTCAGCCCCTTCGGACTGGCACTGACCAAGGACACCATCTGGGCCTCCCTGGAGGTGGGCAGCCTTCGGGCCGCGGTGGACCTGGAGAACCGCACCCAGCTGCTCGCCGGGCACACCGGGAACCTCAACGAGGCGACGGCTGCGTTCAAGGAGAAGCGCGCCCCCGTCTACACCGAGTAGCACGGCGCCGGGCCGACGGGAGGGACGAGAGGTCATGGCCAAGGCCCGCCGGGGGCGCAAACGCCCGCGGCACCGGATCGGCCGCCCCGTCGGGCGCCGGCCGCCAGCACTGGCGGGCGGACGGCCGGCCCAAGACACGATTCCCATCGCGGGACGAGGCCAACCGGGCCGCGCTGCTGCTCCGGCTCGAGGAGGCGGCCGACCTCGACCCCTACGGGTGCGAGTTCTGCGGAGGGTGGCACCTGGGCAACCGACGGGAGCGGGGATGACGGGGGCGACGACGGATGGCGCCGGGGGGCGGCAGGGCGATGGCGCCGGGTACGGCGCCGGCGGATCCGACCGGCTGATCCGGACCCTCACCGTCACCGTGCTCCTGCAGTGGATGGGCGCCACGGCCATCGTTCCCATGCTCCCCGTCTACATCCGCCGCCTCGGCGGCACCGACGCCCTGGCCGGCCTGGTCATGGCCGCATTCTTCGCCGCCGGAGTCCTGTCCCAGTATCCCGTCGGGCGGATCGCCGACCGGGTCGGGCGGCGTCCGGTGCTCATCGCCGGGCTGACCGTCTACGGGGTGTCCAGCTTCTCGTTCCTGCTGCCCATCAGCGCTCCGGCGGCCATCGGATTGCGGGCCGTGCAGGGCGTCGGGGCCGGGGCGGCCACCGTGGCCGCTCTGGCCATGATCTCGAGCGCGGTGGCGGTGGAGCGCCGGGGACGCGCATTCGCCTCCGTCTACGGGGGCGAACTGGCCGGGATGGCCGTCGGCCCCCTGGTGGGGAGCATCCTCGGGGTCCGGTTGATGTGGTTGATGTTCCTCGTCTCGGGACTCCTGTCCATCGGCGCCTGCATCCCCGCCCTGTGGATCCGTGAGCCCGGCGTCGCCGGGACGGAGCGGCGGGGGCGGCCCCGGCCCGGGGGGAGGGACGACCCCTCGGTCGGGTGGGGGTCCACCGCTCGACGGCGGGGGCCCTGGTCTGCGGGTCCGCCCTCGGGCTCACCACCGGCGTCTACGAGATCTGCTGGACCCTGCTCCTCGTCTCCCGGGGGGCATCGGGCCTGGCCATCGGCATCTCGTGGACCCTGTTCGCGGTGCCCTTCGTGCTGGTCGCCAAGCCCAGCGGATGGCTGGCGGACCACATGGACCGCCGCACGCTGGTGTTGGGCGGCATCGGATTCTCCCTGGCGCTGTGCGCCTCGTACCCGTTCATCCCGAGCGTGCCCGCCCTGGTGGCGCTCGGCGCGCTGGAGGCGGTCGGGTTCGCGGCGGCCATGCCCGCGGTGCAGTCCCTGCTCACCCAGGGATCGGCGCCCTCGGAGGTCGGCCGCATCCAGGGCCTGTTCGGCACCGGCCAGACCGCCTGCACGGCGATCGCCGCCGCCGGGGCGGGTGCGGCGTTCGCCCTCGCCTCGTGGCTGCCCTTCGTGACCGTGGCGGCGGCGGCGGCGCTCGGCCTGGTCTCGGCGGCGTTGATCTGGCGTCCGGTCGCCGGCCGGGTCCAGCGGCCGGTCCCGAGCACCGGCCCGGTGCTGGCCGAGGCGTTGTTCGAATCGGTGCAGGCCCCGTCGTTGGAGCCGGTCGGGCGCAACCGGGACCGGGCATAGGCGCGCCGGCGCTCAGGCCAGACCGGCGTGGACCGAGGCTGTCCAACGCCCGGTCGTCGGGACCGTGCTGGCGAAGGTCGCCGCCTCCAGCAACCAGGCCATGACCATGGCGTCGTCGGCGTCGGCAGGCACCAGGGCGACCAGGCCACGCCGCGGATGGTCCTGGGTGATCCGCCAGCCGTCGGGCAGCGGCAGCCCGGCATCCCGGAGCTTGGCGGCCAGTCGGGGGCCGGCCGCGTGCTGCAGACCGACGGTGGTGGGCTTGGCCGTTCCGTCGGCGGCCAAGCGGCCCGGCATCCAGGTGGCGACGGGCACCTTGTGGGTCGAACCTCCCAGGAATGCGAACGGGCCCGGCTCGGGGGGTTCGTGCTCCTCGTCGACCAGAGGCTGCAGGTTGATCCAACCGGTCCGGGCAGCGGAGACGTCGGCCATGCGGGCCAGCAGCTCCGGCTCGTCCGGGGCGGCGAACCGGAACTCGACGGGCCGGGCGCGGGTCAAGTCTGGAGGTCGAGGACGCCGGCGGCCAGGGATTCGAGCTCGGTCCTCCACGAGTCGGGGCTCTCGATCGGCCGGACAACGAACTTGGAGAATCCGACGTCGATGAAACGGTCGATCATCGCCCGAAGACCGTCGACGCCCACCGGCACCACCTGTTGGGGGTCGACGCCGCGGCGGGCCGAGGCGATGGCCCGGATCACCCTCGGGCCCAGCCGGCGCCGGGCGTAGGCGATGGACACCCCGAAGTGCTCGGGGCTTATCTGGCGGCCGGACTCGGCGGCACTGGCGTCGACCACCGCCTTCCCCCGGGCCGCCTCTTCGGGGGTGCAGGCGGAGGGGAGCCAACCGTCCGCATACCGGCCGCAGCGCCGCAGTGCCGCCGGCACCATGCCGCCGGTCCACACTTCGAGGGGGTCCTGTGACGGCAGCGGGGAGAGTCGCACCTCCTCGAAATCCCCGGTGTCGCCGTGGTGGGAGACGGACTCACCCGCCCACAGCCGCCGGAGCACCGGGAGCATCTCGTCCATCAGCCGGCCCTTGTCCCCGGAGCGTGGGCCGACCGCGTCCTGCTCGGGTCGGCGGGGCAGGCCGGGCACGAAGGTGACCAGCAGCCGGCCGCCCGAGAGCACGTCCAGGGTCGACAGCTCCTTGGCCAGGCGCACCAGGTTCCGCCCGGGGAGGAGCATGGTCGTACCGAGCTTGAGGTGGGGGTTCCGGGCGGCGGCGAAGGCCAGACCGGCCAGAGGATCGAGTGCGGGTGCGGTCAACACCTCGGGCAACCAGACCGAATCGAATCCGATCGAGTCGATGTCATCGATCAGAGCGGCGAACCGGTCCGGATCGGTGAGCGGGGCCGCACCCATGCTCACCCCGACGCGGACCTTCATCGGGCAGGCCGCCGAGCGATGTGGAGGGCGCCGAGCGCGATCACGCGCGATCCCAGCGGGCGCCCGTCGAACCGGTCGACGGTGGCGAAGGACTCGACCGGCTGCCGCCGCAGCCTTGTGGGTTGACGCACCGGACGCCCGAGGGCGAGCACCCCGGCCACCACCGAGGTGGACGGAATTCCGAGCAGCTCACGGACCGAGGGCTCGTTCCTCACCGACATGGTGGTCATGACCCCGGCCAGGCCCTCGGCCCGGGCCGCCAGCAGGACGCTCCAGGCGAACGGGTAGATCGACGCCCCTCCGACCAGGGTGTAACGGTCGGCATCGCGGTCGACGCTGGCCAGCTTGGCGAGATCGGCCAGCAGGACCAGCATCACCGGCACCTCGTCGAAGTGCTCCGCGAATCCACCCGGGCCCTCGGCCGCGGCGCGGGCGACCTCGGGGGCGTCGGCGATCGCCCGGCGCTCGAGGTGGCGGTCGGTGACCGCCGCCCAGGGGGTCAGCCCGGCCGCCACCTGAGCCAGGTACTCGTACCAGCCGGGGAGGTAGGTGTCCCGCATGGCCCGTCGGAGTGCGGGGTCCTTCACCACGATCACACGCCAGGCCTGGCGATTCCCCCCGTTGGGTGCGAAGCGGGCGGTGTCCAACAGCCGGTACACGGTGTCATCGGGGATCTCCTCGGGGCGGAACTCCCGCACCGCCCCGGTGGTGCGCAAGGCGTCGTTCAGATCCACGCCCACGACGGTAGTGGCCGGACAGGCCGACCGCACCGCCCCGTCGACCTCTCGACGCCGTCGGCCGGAGCTTGTTGACTGGTGGTCGCCACCCCGGTGGCCCTCGCCCGGCGGGTCCCCCCCCGCTCCCGCTATCCCTACGCCAAGGCCATCGTGGCCGACGCCACCACCGCCTTCGTGGGCTCGCAGAACCTCTCGACTGCCGGTCTCGACGACAACCGCGAGCTCGGCCTGATCACCGACGACCCAACCGTCGTCGGCACGCTGTGGCGGGCCCTCGGCGACGACCTCTCCGAGGCACGGTCCGGGCCTGCCACCGGTCCGGGTCAGAGAGCCTGGAGGACGGCGTCGGCCGCGCTCACCGTCAGACCGGGCCCCGGCTCCACATTGAGCGCCGTCACCACCCCGTCCTCGATGACCATGGCGTACCGCTGGGAGCGGGTGCCGAGCCCGAATCCGCTCCCGTCCATCTCCAGACCCACCGTCCGGGTGAAGTCGCCGTTGCCGTCCGCCAGCAAGGTGACCCGATCGCCGACGTGCTGAGCCTCGCCCCAGGCAGCCATCACGAAGGGGTCGTTGACCGAGATGCAGGCCACGGTGTCCACGCCCTTCGCCTTCAGCTCGTCGTGGCGGATGACGAAGCTGGGCAGGTGGTAGTCCGAGCACGTCGGGGTGAAAGCACCCGGGACGGCGAACAGGACGACCTTGCCTGACCCGAGCACCTCGCCGGTCTGGACGTGCACCGGCCCGTCTGGGCCGGAGGTCATCACCTGGACATCGGGGATCTTGTCGCCGACGGCAATCTCCATGTTCCCTCCTGTTCATCCGGGACCGGCCCCGACGGAGCCGGCGCCGGTGCGGCCAGGCCAGAAGCATACGGCCGCCGGGCGCCGGCGGTCACCATGGGATGAACGGACCTTCCTCTTCTTCGGGGCCCGGCCCGGGCACCGGCCGCGCCCCTCCTGTCCCCCGCCGACCGACCACGGCGAGAATGACCGCCCCCAGGGCGAACGCCGCTGCCGACCCGGCCAGGAGGCCGAGCTCCGACGCATCGACCAGGGCGCGGTCGTGGGCGAAGGCCTGCTCGGCGACGAGCAGGGGCACGGTGAACCCGATGCCGGCGACGGCGGCGCCGCCGGCGACGTGACCCCACCGGACACCCTCGGGAAGCCGCCCCGGTCCGAGTCGGACCACGACGGCACAGGCCAGCGAGATGCCGGCCAACTTGCCGACCACCCGTGCGCAGGCGATCCCGGCGAAGACCGAGGATGCACCCGGGGCCGCCAGGGTCCCCGCATGGAACACGATCCCGGCATTGGCCACTGCGAACAGCGGGAGCACGACGAAGGCGGAGAACGGTGCGATCCGGCGCTCGAGGCGTTCCGCCGGGTCGTCGTCCGAGCCCCGCTCCCGGTTCGGCACCAGCACCCCGACCACCACCCCGGCCAACGCAGGTTCCACCCCTCCGGCGGCCAGCAGGGCCCAGAGCACCACCCCGCCGATCAGGACCGAGCCCACGGGCAGCCGGTCCCGGCGCCGGAGGACGACCAGCGAGGCGGTGACCGCCACGGCACCGATCAGGGCCGCCGGGTTGGTCCGGCTGGAGTAGAAGACGGCCAGCACCAGCACCGAGCCGATGTCGTCGGCCACAGCCAGCGTCAAGAGCAACAACCGGAGCCCGGGCGGGGCCCTGCGACCCAACAGGGCGAGCGCGCCCAGGGCGAAGGCGATGTCCGTGGCCATGGGGATACCCCAACCAGAGGACCCGACACCGCCATGGTTGAACGCGGCGTACACCAGGCCGGCGCCGGCCATACCCCCGATGGCCCCTCCCACCGGCACCAGCGCGGTGCGGAGGTCTCCCAGCTCGCCCGTTCGGCGCTCTCGGCCGATCTCGAGGCCGACGACGAAGAAGAACACGGCCATGAGCCCGCCGTTCACCCACGCCCTCACCGTGCTGAGACCCGCCCATCCCGAACCGAGCCGCACCGCGTGGTTCCACAGGGCCTCGTAGCTGGAGCCCCACGGGCTGTTGGCCCACACGAGCGCGGCCCCCACGGCGATCATCAGCACCCAGCTCCCGGCGGCGTCGGAGCGGACCCAGGCCCGGACGGAGGTGGGGCCGGACCGCCTCCTCCACCCGCTCACCGGGTACTGCCCACACCGGCACCGTAGCGATCCGAGTCGGGCGGCAACGGGGCGCCGGTCGGCCCGCTCCCGGGTCTCGTCGGAGGCGATCGGCGTCGTGCCGGGCTCACCGGTGCGCTGGGTCCGACCCCGCCCTTCCGAGTACGGCACGTCCGAATCGCTCGATGGCCGCCAGCTGGGCGTCGCGGGTGTCGCCGGGCAGTGCCACCGTGACCCACCCGACCCCGACCGCCTCGAGCTCGCCGATCGACGCGTTGACCCGGTCCTCGTCGAAGGTGGCGGCGCCCATGGACAGTCCTTCGGGGATGAACACGAAGGTCAGGGGATCGACCCGGCCGACGGAGTCTGCGTAGCCGCGGGCGTAGTCCATGGATTCCACCAGGTCCCCGATGGTCTCCAGGCGGGCGGTTCGGGTCCGGTCGGCCAGGCGGGCCGGATTGGGGAACGGCGACCAGCCGTCGGCGAGCTCGACCGCCCGCCGGATGGCCCGGCGGCTGTTCCCGCCAATCCACAGGGTCGGGTGGGGCCGTCGGTGCGGCCGGGGCAGCATGGTGTTGCCGGTCGCCCGGAACCCGGTGCCCTCGAACGTGACGCTCTCCCCGGTCCATGCCGCCTTCATGGCGGCGATGGCCTCGTCGGTCCGGTCGTTGCGGTCGGCGAACGACGCGCCGACCGCGTCGAACTCGGGCTCCAGGTAGCCGGCCCCGATTCCCATGATCAACCGCCCACCGCTGAGCACATCGAGTGAGGCGATCCCCTTGGCCGCCATGAACGGGTTGCGCAGGGCGAGGATGAAGAGATTGGTGTGGAGCCGGATCGACGTGGTGGCAGCGGCGGCGAACGACAGCGCCACCAGCGGGTCGACGGCGTGATGGCCGCCGTGGTCCAGCCACGCATCGCCGGGGAAGGGGTGCTCGGTGGTGTACACCGCAGCGAAGCCGGCAGCCTCGGCGGCCACCGCCAGCTCGGCGATGGCTCCCGCGTCAGGAACTCTTCGCCGCGGTCGACCCGGTGGGTCGGCAGACCGTAGGACACGTGCACGTCGGGACTCCTTCGCTCAGCGCCGATCGGCCCGGTTCAGCGGTGTCCGGGGCCCGAGGCCCCGGCCAACCACGATGGTAGGCGGGTCGCCCTGCCCGCGGCATCGACCGCCCCGTGCACGGTCACCGCCGTGCTGCGGGTCTCGTTCCCCACCCGTAGCAGGTAGGAGACCTGGAACGTGGCCCGGGTGATGCGGCCCAGGGCCACATTGACCTCGACGAGCTCGCCGAAGCGCAGAGGGAGCCGGTACTGCACGAAGAGCTCGAGGACGGCGAAGTCGACGCCCGCCGCCCGGACCTCTTCGTAGGGATGGCCGCCGTGGGCCAACAGTTCGGCGCGGGCCTCTTCGAGGTAGGGGACGTACGCGCCGTGATGGATGACCCCCATGGCGTCCGTCTCGGCGAAGCGGGTGCGGATCCGGTGGACGAACCCGTAGTCGGCCGGGTCGGTCGACGCGACCAGCGAGAGACGCACCCCCGGACGCTAGCAACCCGCGATCGGCGGGTCGGGTTGATTCCACTCGATCCAGCCGGTGCCCGACCTGCCGTCCCCGGCCGTGAACCGGGCCACGGCCCGGGGGAAGCGACTGGTGCGGCCGTCGGGGGCGACCAACAGCAACGGACCGAAGGCAACCGGCTCGATGCCCAGGTCCAGGCCGGCGGGTCCGAGTCGGGCCGTCGCCGCCTCGGGCAGGCCTTCGGGTCCGAGGACCTCGCTCATCTCCAGCGATTCCACCGGGTGGACCCGTCCGTTGCCGGGTTGCAGGTACCCGAAGGCCACCGGGCCACCGGGGATCCGGATGTCGGCGAGGTGCACCCTGGTCCCGTCGTCCAGGCGGGCCGCGGCCCAGCACCAGCCGAAGGCCCACCAGTCCCGTTGCCCCCACGAGTGGTCCCGCTGGCCGTGCCCGTGCACCGCCACCCGCTCCCCGTCCACTGTGACCTCGCCGTGCACCGAGCACGGGACCTCGTAGCGGGTGGTCAGGACGTAGTGGAACGGTGTGCCGTCGGTCGTCCAGGTCAGGTCGAGTCCCACGGTCGCCGGACGCCCTGGTTCCCCCCGGTACACGGCGGCCGGGTCGAGGTAGGTGACGGCCGGAGCCGTTCCCCGGACGGTCATGGCGTCCAAGGGCGCGTCGACTACCGCGCTCACATCGAAACCGCCCGAGTCGAGCACCAGGCCCGTGCCTCCCGCCACCGGGAGGTCGTAGGCCACCGACTCGGTCAAAGGCCGGCCGGCACCGACGACCGCGGTGGTCCACCAGGTCACCCCCAGGTTGGGATAGAGCCCGATCCGCGTATAGCCCGCGATTGCCCCGTCCCCACCCACGAAGTCGAGATAGTAGGACTCGTTCCACAACGGATCGGCCTCGGCCCGGTGGCGGTGCTCGTCCGAGGGGTCGACGGCATGGCCGGCGGGATCAGACACGGGTCCGGGCCACGTCCCGACGGACCCGGTCGCCACCCGCCTGGCGGGCGTCGCCGCCGCTGCCGGCAGCGGTCACAGCGGGGTGAAGCTCGTCGAGCAAGATGCGGCGCCACCGCCCACATCGACGACGACATCCACGGTGAACCCCGAGGTCGGACGGCCGATGTTGAAGGAGATGGCCGCGTTCCCGACCCGTCGGTCGACCCGGTGTGAGGTGTGGTCACCGTCTTGTAGAACAGGGACAGGCTGACCGGGGCCTCGGCCACGGTGGACTGGACGGAGGCCGTCTCCGTGGCCCCGGCAGAGGGAGCCGGGTCGGAGATCGTGACCGTGCAGCTCGGCAGAGCGGGGGCCACCGCCGAACCGAAGAACGGATCCCCGAAGTCGAATACCCCGCCGTCCGAGGCCACGAATCGGTAGGCGGACCCCGATGTGTTCGACTCCATTCCCACGATGGGCTGGTTGAGCACGATGCTGCCGGTGGAGCCGAAGAACGGGGCGTTGAACGAGAAGATCCCGCCGTCGGCCGCCACCAGCCAGTACCCGCCGGTGGTCCGGTCAAGGGACATGCCGACGACCGGTCGGTTGAGAGGGATCGCCCCCATCGAGCCGAAGAACTGGCCGTCGCCGAACGTGAATATCCCGCCGTCGGTGGCCACCAGCCAATAGCCGGCACCGGTACGGGTCGCCGCCATACCGACGATGGGGGCATTCAGCTGCAAGCTCCCGGTGGACCCGTAGAACTGGGCGTCGCCGAAGCTGAATATCCCGCCGTCAGCCGCCACCAGCCAGTAGCCGTGGCCGGTCGGCGTGGCGGCCATGCCGACGACCGGCCGGTTGAGGCTGATGGCTCCGGTGGACCCGTAGAACTGGGCGTCGCCGAAGCTGAATATGCCGCCGTCGGTGGCCACCAGCCAGAAGCCGCCGCCGTCGGGCGTGGCGGCGATCCCTTCGATCGGATGGGAGGGGGCGATCCCCAGGGAGCCGAAATCGGCAGCGTCACCGCAGGCCACGACCTGGCCGTAGCGATTCGCTATCCAATAACCGCCATCGTCCGAGGTGGCAGCCATCCCCACCACCGTGCCGGAAGGCAGGTTTCCGGTGCACGAGCCGGAGACATGCCTTGCAGGCCCGGCGCCACCCCGGGAATCGGCACCGGCGGATGGTCCGCCCAGGGCCGCAAGACTGCCGAGCCCCAGCACCGCGGCCACGGCGGCGGTCGATCGGCCGACCCACGCCAACAGCGATCTGCCCGAACTCCCTCTGCCCGAACTCCCCTGCCCGAACTCCCCTCCGTCCCCCTGTCCGTTCTCGGTGTTCACGTCTCCCCCTGTTCGCACCCTTCTGCTGGCCTGAGCCTATACACGCGGAGTCGCACGCGGCGTCACACCCACCTGGGCAGACAAGGGCTCGGGGCGACTCAGCTCCCCCCGTTGGTCGATGCCGGTGTGGTCCGCCGTATGTGGGCGGTCCAGACCGCACCGTCCCACCACCGCAGCGTGCGGGGAAGCTCGGGGTCGGCGTACCACCCAGCGGGCGCCACTACGGGGTCGGGGTCCCATCTCTCGGGTGCCACGGGGGGTTCGGGG
Organism: uncultured Acidimicrobiales bacterium; assembly: GCA_963806285.1. Taxonomy (GTDB): domain Bacteria; phylum Actinomycetota; class Acidimicrobiia; order Acidimicrobiales; family RAAP-2; genus Bog-756. Next base: position 297,002 of record CAWDXJ010000008.1, on the reverse strand, counting down.
TGCCGTTCTGCGGGTGCCACTGTCTGGGTCATGGCCGCCTCCATTCTCAGCTGTGTTCGCCCAGCCTCTCCGAAACGATGCTTGCGCATCAACCGGGCCCGGTGGTGGATCCTCCCCGGTCCGCCTTACACCTCCCAGAGCTCCTCCCAGTACTCGGGGGTGCCGGCGTCGCCCAGCGCCGTCAGGTGTTCGCTGGCGTGGCCGGTCCTCCTCATGCAGCACACCAACGTCCCCGTCCAGGGACCCCGTTCGACGCAGTGGACCGCATTGCAGCGCCGGCACGGTTGCCGCCCCCACGGGTCGAGGTCGGGATCGCTCCCGTGCCCCGGACCGATGCCCGACTCGAGTGCTTGAAACGGGTTCGACGCCATCGCTCATCCGCCCTTTTGTCCGCGACTGCACTACGGGATGTTCAGAGTCTTCGGGTGGAACTGCGGCCGAGAGCACCTCGACTCCGCGGAGGCCTCCCGGAACAACGACCGGTCACAACGACGAGGAGCCATAGTCGCCCGCCACCACCGCGGGACGCTCGGAGGCCATCCGACTGAGCCGCTCATCGGTGTCACGAAGCCTCGCCCCGAGTTCGAGGAGCATCTTGTGACACACGGACGGCAGCATGAAATTCAGGTTCTTGAATTCCTGGCGTGAGAGGACCAGGACCTTCATGTCGGTCTCTGCCACCACCGTCGCGACCCTGGGCCCTCCGTCCAGGAGGGCAAGCTCCCCGAAGAACGACCCCGGGCCGAGCGAGGCCAGGAAGACGCCCCTCCTCGAAGCCACGGCCTCGCCCTCGATCACCACGAAGAACTCGAGGCCGGCGGTGCCCTCTTCGGTCAGGACCTGCCCGACCTGTGCCGCATATTCCGTTGTCAGCGACGCGATCTTCTCCAGCTCCCTGCCGCTGCAACTCGAGAACAGGGTGACGCCCCTCAACAACTCGACCCGCTGGTTCCGGCTCGTCAGTTTCGTCCGCATCGCTGAGCGTCCCTTCGCCCCCGCCACTGACCGTCACCACCTTGGCAGACAACGGCGGACCGATCAACCGCTCCGCCGACCTCCGACCCGGAGTCGGGGAAGCCTTCCCCGGCACGGTCACCTCTGGATGATCGACGCCCTCGCCCTCGCCCTCGCCAGTTGTGTCCAGAAGACGCTGAATCCCGAGTTCCACCTGTGCCCGGCACCGGCGCTCCCGTCCCCGTCGGTGTCACCTACCATCCCCGGGAACTCGCCTTCTTCAGTTGCTTCTACTACCTGGTTCCCTCTCAGTCGGTGGATCCGGGGTGGTACCCATCCAACGGCACCTTGACCACGGACTCGGCCATCGGTCCGCTCTGCCGATCCGACCCGTACCGGTTGTGGCACCGGTGGCCCCTGTCGGAGGCGCTCCGGTCACCTGTCAGGCCTCCTCCCTCTCGGCCTCTAGGCTCCTCCGTTGAACTCCCGTCCCGACACGCTCGGAAGATGAAACGTCGATTGGAGGCGCAATGATCAAAGGGTTCCGAAACTTCCTCATGCAAGGCGAGTTGATCGTCATCGCGGTGGGCCTCGTGGTCGCTCTCGCGTTCAGCACGTTGATCAAGTCCTTCACCGATTCGATCATCACACCCCTGGTCAATGCCGTGCAGGGCGGAGGGGCCGGGTCCCTTGGTCTCGGGTGGACCGTCAACGGGCAACGTATCAACCTCGGCGCATTCATCTCGGCGATCGTCTACTTCATCATCTTCATGGCGGTGATCTACTTCGTGCTGGTGGTTCCCTACCGCGCCTACATGAAGAAGCGAGGGATCAGCGTCTTCGGCCCTCCGGAAGAGACCAAGACCTGCCCCGAATGCCTCTCGGAGGATCTTCCGCCTGCTGCGACGAAGTGCAGCCACTGCTCCAGCGTGCTACCCGGAGCAGCCTGATCTTCGGAGGTCGGTGACAGCCGGATCGGCACCGCTCACCTCCAGCCGCCTCCCAGGGGTCGGGCCGGGCGGCCGGAGCACCTCCACCGGCTGCCGGTAGGGTGTTCGGGTGCAACGCCGGACAAAGAGGCGGACGGAACTGTCGCTCGTCGTCGCCTCCTACGACATGGCCCGTGAGCTGCCGCGCACCGTCCGCTCCCTGGCCCGTCCGTACCAACAGGACATCGACTCGCTCGACTACGAGATCGTGGTGGTCGACAACGGTTCACCCACCCGGCCCGACCCCGCCGCGCTGGAGGCCGCGGCCCCCGGCGTCACCGTGGTCCGGGCCGACAGCGCCGAAGTGTCGCCGGCGCGGGCCGTCAACCGGGCGGTGGCCGGCACCCGGGGTCGCCATGTCGGCATCATCCTCGACGGTGCGCGCATGGTCACCCCCGGTGTTCTGGCCCTGGCCCGGCTGGCCCTCTCCATGGACCCGGGCGCTCTGGTCACCACGATGGCCTGGCACCTCGGACCTGAGCACCAGAGCAGGTCCATCCTCGCCGGGTACGACGCCGAGGAGGAGGACCGGCTGCTCGCCTCGATCCACTGGCCGGCCGACGGATACCGGTTGTTCGAGATCGCGGCACTCGCTGCCGCAAACCCTCGCGGCTTCGCCGGACCGATCAACGAGAGCTGCTGCACGTTTCTGAGCAGGGAGCGATTCGAGGCGCTGGGAGGCTACGAGGAGGCGTTCACCAGTCCGGGCGGGGGCTACGTCAACCTCGACTTCTTCACCAGGGCATTGGAGCCGGCCGGTACCTCTCTGGTCGTGCTGCTGGGAGAGGGCTCCTTCCATCAGGTCCACGGTGGCGCGGCGACCAACAGTGGCGATCCGGTGGAGACCGATCGGGTGTTCTCAGCCGAGTATGAGGCGATCAGGGGCCGATCCTATGTGCGGCCCGAGGTGGATCCGATCTATATCGGTCGGTTACCGTGTACAGCGTCCCGGTGGATCGATGTCAAGGTGGAAGACGCGTGAACTATCTCGACTTCATTGCTCGCCTGCACGAGACACTGCAACCCCGCTCGTACCTTGAGATCGGCGTCCGGGGAGGCGACAGCCTGTCGCTGAGCCGGTGCGAGAGCATCGGCATCGACCCCGATTTCACCGTCAACCGGGAGCTGAGGGCCCCCACGTCATTGATCCGGGCGACGAGTGACGACTACTTCGAATCCCTCGGAAGGGGAAGCCCATTCGAGGGAAAGCCGATCGATCTCGCGTTCATCGACGGCATGCATCTCATCGAGTTCGTGGTGAAGGACTTCGCCCATGTCGAGCTGCACTCCGAGTGGTCGACAGTGGTGGTGTTGGACGACGTGCTGCCCCGCAACGTCGACGAGGCCGCCCGAGACCGCCACACTCAGGAATGGACCGGCGATGTGTTCAAGATCCGTAGTGTGCTCGCGACAGTCAGGCCTGACCTCTCGCTCGTCATGGTGGATACCCAGCCGACAGGGTTGTTGATCGTTCTCGGTCTCGACCCCGACGATCGTCAGCTGACCCAGGATCTCGACGAGATCGTCCGCATCCAGATCGCCCCCGACCCACAGGTCATTCCATCCGAGGTGCTGGAGCGCTCCGGGGCGCTCGCACCCGAGGCTGCGCTCGGTCTGCCGGTATGGAACGAGATCCGGGAGGGACGAGACCGGTATGATCCGGCGACCGGAAGGAACGCAATCGCGGGGTCACTGAGAGCTCTGGCCTGACACCCGACACGCGGCATCTCACGGAGCGGGCTTGCGCCTCTCATTGCGACGTCGACCGATGGCCCGGATCGGCGTGGTGACCCGCCATGAAGTGCTCTGCCAGGTCTTCTCAAGCTCGGCCGTCAGAAACTCGATCCTCTCCTCGTGCTCCGTCGCGTGGGGATGCCACTCGAGCAACATCTGTTGGCGTTCGAGCAGAACCAGCGGGTCGAGGCGCTTACTGAGCGGTCCCTTGAGACGCATCACCAACTCGGGTGGTGCGGAGCGCTCGGCGGTGGCGTAGACGACGCCCAGGTTGCTTCCACCAAGCCCCGGTGACAGATCAGCGAGCAACTCGAAGGTGAAACGGCCCGGATGGGCCTCCAGGAAGTGGGCTACACCCCGCTGGACGAAAGGTCCCCAACGGTGGCGGCAATCATCCAAGAAGATGAGGACATCGGGCCGCCTCCGCGTAAGGTACTCGAGATCATCGAACACGCCGTCAGACGAGTGCTGGCCGGCTATCAACGCAATGAGATCCCCGTCGTCCCAGTCGAGGGATACCGGGTCGAAACGGTCAGCGGACGGCTTCGTCCCGGTGCGGCCCTCAGTCTCGCTGAGATCCCCTTCGAAATACTCCACCTTGGAGGAGAACTCCGGAAAGTCGACCAGGATGGCGCGAAGTACGTTCAGGACCTTGACGTCGGCAAGCGATTCGAGGGCGGTGTCGTCCAGTTGCTCCGAGACCAACGGGTTGGTCATCAGGCTGACGACGCGGCGCACCTTCGGGTGGGATGCGAACAGGAAGGTCGATGCCCCCGCCACCGAGCCGACGTCCAGGACGTCGACCGGCTTGCGGGCACCGTCCAAGAGCCCAGTCAGCAGAACCGCATCATTGAGAGCCAGGCAGGACGACTTGGCTACGGAGCGGGGTAGCCCAGGGCATTCGATCAGCACTCGATCCAGGTACGCGTCGTAGGCGCGGTGGACGGCGAGAGTTCCCAGCTCCAGACTGAGGTCACGGTTCATCGGGTAGCCACCCTTCGTCGAGGAAACCAATATCCGGATGGTAGACACGGCCCACCCGGTCAGGGTCCCATTCGCGGGTCCCGCTCTGCGAATAGACCCGCCGCATCTGCGCCGAGAAGCGCACGCTGTCAGGACCGACGGACTCGCTGATCATGGACAGGGGCAGGACGTGATAGTTGCCGACGACGGTCGGAACAAATGCCATCTCCGATTCCTCCGCGACCATGTGCAGCGCAAATTCCCAGTCCTCGCAGAAGCCAAAACGCGGATCATCAGCATATCCTCCCAATGCCAGAGCCTGTCTCGCATCGACCATCGCCAGGGCGTCGATATAGTTCTCCACGGTGAGACGAAGGGTGGGGGCCTCGTTGGAGCGGATTCCCACCGCCTTGCCCTGCTGGATGTCGAGGAGGTTTCCGTAGCAGTACGCGGCCCCGGTGTCGAGGGCCGCACGGAACAGGGTCGCCACACCGGATGGGAACACCTCGTTGTCGGCGTCGAGGAAGAGGACGTGGCTGAACCGGGTGAGTTCGAGGGCCAGGTTCCGGACCGCGGCCAGCCCGATGTTCTCCTTCAGCAGGAGGACCGATACGTCGTCCCAGCCGTAGAATCCGTCCAACGATCGTAGGAGGCGACCGGATCCGTCCCGGGATGCGTCGTCGATCACCAGCACCTCTCCGGGGTATCCCATCTCCCTCATCGACGCGATCGAGGCTCTGGCGCTGCTGATCGACCTCGGGAGGAAGCCACGATGGTTCCAGTTCGGGATCATGATCGTCAATCCCACAGTGGTGTCGTGGAGCTCCGGTCGCAGTACCTCGCCGCTCCCAGGGGACGCCGTGTGCTCCCAGCTTGCGGGTCCGTCTGCAGGGGACGGCACGGCCTCGGTCCTAGACATCCCGGATCAACTCCCTGAAGCGATCATCCAGGGACCCATGGGCGAGAGCGAACTCCCGATGCTCTTCGTACATCTCCTCGGTGGATCGCTCGTCGGCCTCGTCAGCCAGGGACTCGACCGACCCGTAGGTGCGCGGGAGAGGGCCGGATCCACAACTTGTCTGGCTGTCTACCTTGCAGGGAATCGCCCCGGACAGAACGGCGTCCATAAACCGGAAGGACTCGTAGTAGGGAAAGCCATGATGGGATCGCCATACGTAGAACGTCGTCTGATCGAGCGTCCGTTTCAGCGCAGATGGACTGAGCATTCCGGCACCGGGTCGCACGGGACGAACGTCGGGCATGAAGAGGAAGCCCTCGGGTCCCAGGATCGAATGCAGCTGCTCGGCGAAGCGAACCCGCTCGTCCGTGCGGGCGGCCACCAACGCCCAGGTCAAGGGCCGCGGGTACTCGGGTCTCATCGCCGCGATGAGCTCGCTCTCGCCAGCAAGTGGTGCATTGAAGAGAAACCGATAGGGGACCGTGGGGAATGGGTGCGCCGACCCTTGATCGACAAATCCCACGTCGATCACCGCATGGTAATCGACGTCTCCATCGAACTGGTCCCGGAACCATCTCGTCTCGACGCACTCGGCCAGTACGGCGGCACGGAATCTGGAGGCCTTCAGCGGGGAGAGGACACGCCGGCCTGAAAGCTCACACTCGACCGGGTTGACGACCAAGGCGGTCGCCCCTCGGATCCACCCGGTGTCACAGTCCGAAAGGTCGGCGGCGGAGATCAGGTTCGTGTCCGTGTTGTCCAGAGCGGACGCAGCCTTGGAGAGTCGAATGGCAAGCTCGCAATAGAAACGATTGCCCAACGGCGGGTAGACGACCAACAGCCGACGGTGCCCCGCTACGGCGGATTCAGTGGACATGACTTCGCCAGCCGGATTTTGTGAAAGCGATCAAATTCGGAGTGACCCTGCCACCACGGTAGGCTAACGCGTCTTGATTGAGGCCACCAATGGATGAGACCGCCGTCGGCGCCATGCCCGAGGGACCATGGGTCGTCGTCATGGGAATGCACCGTAGCGGGACTTCAGCCGTAACTGGTGCACTGGGTGCCATGGGATTGCACGTGCCCCGTCCGCAGGACCGGATCGATTCGCCGACGAGCAACCCGGAGCACTGGGAGATCCACTCGATCATGCTGCACAATGATGAGATTCTGGAGCGGTTCGGCGGTTCATGGGACGCTCCGCCCGCCCTTCCCGACGGATGGGAGAGGGGCCCCGAGCTCGACGACCTCGCCGACCCCAGCGCTCTCCTCGTGGGCGCCTACCCGGATCCGGGGCCATTGGTGTGGAAAGACCCACGGGTGTGCATTCTGTTCCCCTACTGGCGTCAAGTCCTGCCCACGCCACTCACCGCTGTCCTCGTGTGGCGCTCGCCGTTGGCGGTGGCACGTTCTCTGCAACAGCGCGACGGCCTTCAGCTGCTCGAAGGGCTGTCACTCTGGGAGCGCTACAACCGCTCGGCCCTCGAGGCCCTGCGCGGTTGTAACACCTACGTGATCGAATACGAAGGATTGTTGGCTGATCCCATGGGGTCCCTCAGAGCCCTGAGCGACTGGCTGACGTCACTCGAGCAGTTCTCCGACCGGGCCAGCGGGTGGGACCTGGGCCGGGCGGTCATGGCCATAGCCGATGGGCTCCGACACCAATCCTCCGCGGACGACGACCAGGTTCTCCTCTCCAGTCATCTCGAGCTCGTCGATCGTCTGTCCTCGCTTCACGGCGGACACCAACCCCTGGAGGTCCAGGCGGACATCGTCGAATCCGGATGGGCAGACACCCTTTTCGAGCTTCGACGGCAGATCCACATCGAGCTCCGCAATATTGAGGAGTTGGAGGTCAAGCGATATCGGGAGTTGCTCGAATTCCAGGCGGAGTTGGCGCGGGTCAATGACGCGTACGAAGCCATAGTGGACCGGCTCGAGGCCGAACGGGCCCGCTTCGAAGCCGAACGGGTCCGCTTCGAAGCCGATTTGGCGCAGGTCACCGCCAATTATGAGGCCGAACTGGCCCGGGTCAACTCCGAGTTGGTCAAGGCGGTCGACTGGGGCGCCGAGATGCAGTCATCGACGAGCTGGCGTCTGACGAAGCCATTGCGGTCGGTGGCCGGCCTTCGTCAGCGCGGCTCTCGGGACCCTCATGACCCTGCCGCACCGCCACGCGGGTAGGACCACCATCGTCGGAACCTGGGTGCAGATCACATTTCCGGTGCCCGGAGACAGCCGGGCCGAAAGCTCGGAAGAGGTGGGCGGGAACCAGCAGCTCGGGCGAGGCGGGAGCATGTCGATCGGCCCCCCGGCGGAGCCGCATCCTGCCACCCTCCGGCGTCCACCTCGAGCGGGACTTGTTGCGGCCCGACAGTAGGTCCCCCGGTCCGACGATCGGGGCCATCGACGGTTGCCGCCCGACCCGGCAGCCGATCCCGGACGTCGTCGCGACAGGCGCTCGATCCCGACCGGCCCCGGCCAACGCTGCAGACGACGCAGTGGAGCAACACAGCTACACTTCGACAATCGTTTCGATGCCTACTTCAGAGATGAACACCTCGCCGGTGGCGGGGAAGTCGACCGCCGTCGTGGCTTCGGTGGTCATCCTCGGCTACCGCTCAGCAGCGGCCCTCGAGCGATGCCTGAACGCGTTGGCCGTGCATCGCTCAGCGCACCCTTTCGAAACGATCGTCGTACTGAATGGATCAAGTGTGGACGTCAGCGAGGTGGCCGAGAGACACTCCGAGGTGACAGTGGTCAGGTCTGTTGCCAACCGGGGCTTCGCTGGAGGGTGCAATCTCGGTGCGTCCCGGGCCAGCGGGCGTTATCTGGTCTTTCTGAACGACGACGCCGTCGTGACCGAGGGCTGGCTCGACGGCCTCGTTCACATGGCACGCACCGTACCGCTCTCGGGGGCCGTCGCCAGCTTGGTCATGGATCAGCAGGGTAAAATCCTCGAGTTCGGGGGTGGTATGGACCACCTCGTCCCGAGCGCCCTCGAGCGGGGTAAGGGCCGGTACAGAGCCGAGCTGGTGGGTCCTCAGCTGGTCGCTTACGCCAGCGGGTGTTCCATCCTCCTCGAGCGGGACCTCTTCGACTCACTCGGTGGCTTCGACGAGCGTTTCTATCCGGCCTACTTCGAGGATGCAGACCTCTCGCGCCGCATCTGGGAGGCGGGCCGGGTTGTGGCGGTGACACCGGCCTCCGTTGTGCAGCATGTCGAATCGCACTCGACAAACTGGGTGCTGAAGGAGATCCTGTATGACGCCTCGAGGGACACATTCGAAAGCAAGTGGTCGAGTTCGCCCGACATGGGCTTGGCACTACCCGAGCCTTTGCCGAGGATCGTCTACGTTGACGACTGTGTCCCGAGAGCCCAGTCGGGATCCGGGCTAGGGCGAGCGCGGAGCGCCATCGAGGCGTTTGCATCCCTGGGTGTCTTCGTCCAGATGGTACCGGTGAACGACCAGTCCCGGCCGTTTGACCTTGACCAGTCCCTGCGCTCAGTGGGAGTGGCCAAGGTGAGAACGGCTCGAGACCTCAAAGACCTGCCTCGCCCACTCGCTGTTGTGGTCTCACGACCCCACAACTTCCGTCTGGCGCGGGAGATCGCAGAGCGCTGGGAGAACGTCCCTCTGATCTATGACGCCGAAGCGCTCTTCTCGGCGCGCGTTCGATCGCAAATGCTCCTGCCCGAGTACAAGGATCGTCATGACGAACTCGCGGCAAACCTCGCTACCTTGGTCAAGAGCGAGAAGTCGATCGCACAAGAGGCCGACGCAGTCGTGGCCATATGCCAGGAAGAGGCGGCTTGGTTCCGAGAGCACGGCCGCGCCCCCGTACGGGTCCTGGATCCGTTCCCGGATCGGTGCGATCCGGGAACGGCGGGCTTCGCTGAGCGGTCCAACGCCGTGTTCGTCGCCGGATGGATGGCTGGTGGCGACAGTCCCAACGCAGACGCTGTTCGGTGGTTGGCCAAGGAGGTCATGCCGAGACTCAGTGGGATCGCCCCTGATCTGGTCATCCAGGTGACAGGGAGTGCGCCCCCGGTCGACCTGCTCCCACTGCAGTCGAAGCACCTTCGGTTCATCGGAGAGGTCTCTGACCTCTCTGCCCTGCTCGACGCCTCGAGGGTTGCCATCGCTCCCCTTCGCTATGGTGCAGGGGTCAAATTGAAAGTGGTTGACGCGTTGGCGCGGGGACTCCCGGTGGTGGCCACGGCACACGGGTCTGCTGGACTTTCTGAACTGTGGCGAGACGGGGTGGCGGTGGCTGATGACCCTTCGGAATTTGCCGCCAACCTGTCATCGATGACGAATGACGTGTCCGCATGGGACTCGTTCAGGAACCCTTTGGTCGCGACCTGCAAGCGGCACACCGCCAACCTCGCGAATGACTGGGCGGAAGTCGTTGAGCTTGCGTCGAGGACCAATGCCGCCAAGCACACATCGGGGATCAAATGAGGGGCGACGGTCACGATGGACGACCTCTCGAAGGGCGCTCGAATTCGACAGACGAAGATCTCGTGGCGAGGGTGGCTGACCTCGAAAGCAGCCTTGAGGACGCCCTGAGGCTGAAGCGTGAGGTTGAGACGCAGGCAGAGATCATCCGCGTACTGACGCGACGTGTCGAGGAGGAATCGTACCGCGTCAACGGAAGGCTCATCCGCTTCGGGAGCTCCGATCCAAACTGATCTACCGGGCGAGAGTCTCCAGGTTGACGTACCGGGCGAAAGTCATCGAGCTCAGATACCATCCGAAGGTAACCAAGCTGGAGTATCACACCAAGGTAGCCGTCTACCGAGAGATCCGGTCGGCAGGCAAATGGCGAAGTGCCGATGATGGGCGATATTTACGGAATACCACTCAGCGCGTCCCTGTCGAGCGATCCGCTCCCGGTGTCGGTCCCGGATCCGCGGACGGGGAAGGAAAGCCGTTCGAAGTCGAGAGTTCTTCGGATGCGATCCGGAGCGACACCGCGAGCAAGTCCCCACTGCGACCGAATGGCGAAAATACCGGGCGCCGTCGGCCAGCGAACAACTGAGGGTTTTGATAAGACCTGGTGGGCCGGGCCGGACTTGAACCGACGACCCTTTGCGTGTCATCCAGATAAGCGCCATGTTGGCCTGTGTTGGCAAATCCCAGATTGTGCTGTCTAGCTGGGCTTTCGCCGGTAGGCCCGTCCATCGGATGTTGGGATGACCGGCGGTTTTGGTCGCGGATGTGACCGAAATGTGACCAAATCCGGCCCTCGGAACGGCCGTCCTACGAAGCCACCAGATCCTCGTGGTACGTGTGGCCACCCACCTCGATGGTGATGGAGAGATTGCCGCCGAGCGCACGTACGTACCCGGCCAGCGTGGCGATCTCGACGGAGTTCGGGGCCCGTTCGACCTTGCTCACTTGAGACTGGCCTCTCCCCCATCGCTCGGCGATCTCCGACTGGTTGAAGCCGGCAGCCCTCCGCAGCTCTCCGAGCGTGGCGACGACGTCATGTTCGATGCGGAGCCGTTCGCTGGCCTTGTCGCGCAGTTCGTCGAACGCCGGGTCGGGATGATGGCTGATCTCCTGGTTGACGACGAACTCCTCGTCAGCCCCTGCCAGCCAGTCCTCAGGTGTCGGCTCGATGGTCTCCTCGGCACTCATGGTGTTCCTCCTCTGGTGAGATAACGGTCAACGATCTGATCTGCGACCGGCACGTAGTCGTCGTACCAGTCGTGTCCGGTGCGTTCCTGCCAGCCCTCCTTGTTGCCCCCGACGCAGACCAGCACTCCCTGATCTCCGTCGATGAAGCAGGTGAGCACCCGCATCACGTACCGGATGTCCTCAACGGTGTGGTCGGTCCGTAGCTCACTCATGTCCGGAAGTGCCGGCTGATCTGAATCCGATGACGCACGTACGGAAGCATTGCTCCCCGGCCGTGTTCTGAGAGGTAGTCCAGCAGTGCGGCAATCTCAGCGGCCACGACGACCGGAAGCTGTCCCAGCCAGCGGTCGAAGTACGGATGGCGAACCTGGTTGAGCGCCACATACCAATGATATCACTGCTGATGACTATTTACTAGGATGAATATCTGATCGCTTCCAGCACCGGTTGCCTTCACAACGGGCACCTTGTGTCTTGGTCGTGACGACGTCACCGGCAATCTGGGCGTGACCGACCAGAGGTGAGAAGCGGTGATCGAGTTGGGAGCGGCGAGACCTTGGTGGGCCACCCCAAGGGATTGGGCTCAGGTTCGAAGTGACAGAGACCGCAGGCGCTCGAAACACGCCGACCACTCGGTGGCCCACGGCCACTGGTTGGCAGGTGGAGGTGGGCTCTTCGTGATCGGTGGGTGAGGGCGGCCCGGGACAGTGATGAACTTGCGTCGGATGGTCTTGGTCACCACCGGTCCAACGTGTGCCAGGCCGAGGGAGGCCACCCACCGGATCATGTTGTGGGCGATCGTGGCGAGCACGGCCCAGGCCGCGTTGGCGTTGAAGTCCCCGGAAGGGCAGTGGGTCATGCCGGCTCCTTCTTTCAGGTCGCGGATGGCGAGCTCGACGACGGCGTGGTGGCGGTGGTCGGCGTCGAGGAAGACGGCGGTCCCCTCTCGATCGGTGATGAAGGCGTGGTAGCGCCAGGAGGGGAACAGCTCGGCCTGCTTGCCGGTGAGCCTGGTCCGGCGCACCACGAGGCGGTGCCGGTCGCCATAGGGACACTCGGCCACCTCGGCCTGGCCACCCAAGGTGTAGTCAATGCCGGTCCAGCGCTCCTCGGGAATGGACTCGATTGCCCTGATCACCGCCTTGTTCTGTTTGACGGTGATCGAGTAGCGCACGTCGTGATCACGACAGGCCGCCACCGCGTGCTTCGAGTGGAACCCCGAGTCGGCCCGCAGCGTCAGGGGGCCGGTCGCCCCGGACCTCCGGGCGCGGCCGATGAGCTCTCGGAGAAGCGCTGGTGCCCCACGGCCGGATTGGCGGAGCCCTTCCGGTGGCGGATGTGGAGGACCTCACCGGTATCCGACCGGGTGGCCACCAAGGGGTGCTGGCCGAGCACCTTGGTGTAGCCGTAGGCGGCACCGTGTTTCTGCTTGCCGTAGACCTGCCGGATGGTGGAGTCGATGTCGATGGTCATCGGGGCCTGGCCCGGACCCGCCCCGAATCCCCAGGCCCGGGCCCGGGCCCTCGCTCAGTTGGTCGAGTTGGCGGACGTGGCCGAAGGTGAAGGCCCGCAGGAACGTGCCCAGGGTGGAAGGGGCCATCACCCCATGGCCGAGGACCTTGCCGGTGGCCCCGGAGCGCAGGACATCGCAGTCGTCGATGCAGTCGGCCCCGGCCACCATGACGTGCACCAAGGTGACCTTGCGACCGGGAGCGCGTGCCCCGGCCGGTCGCCGAGGTCGATCACCTCGTTGGCGAGTCCGTCGGTTCCGGGCTGTTTCGACAGCGTGGCCACCAGGACCAGGCCGGCTCCGGCCACCGCCCGGTCGTCGTCGAAGGTCACGGCAAGACGCGTCGGAGTATGCGATTCTGTGTGCACCGGAAAGATGCCTCTCTGTTGTTGGTGGATGTGTTCTTCAGCGAGTCACATCTTCCCAACACAGGGGGCATTTCCGCGAATGGTCAGACCTCAGAGGACGAGGTCAGGGACAGCAATTCGCGTGGATCGAGGTTTAGGGGCGACGCCCGGAAAGGTCAAGGAGCCGATCCTGCAGCGGTGCGTCTTCGCCGACTTCGCCGCTCGGTCCCGAGCCGAAAAATCCACTTTTGCCAATGAAGCCTGCCATCGGCGACATGCCGCTCCAGACCTCGACGACCAGCTCAGGAGCAAGCTGATCATCCGTACCGATGGCCCGCGCCAAATCCCAAGCGTGGAGCAATGCATCGCCGACTCGCATCCCCAGGAACTGAGAGCACGGGATGTCACCCATCACGGGGTGGGTCACTGCACGGTCGAGCGGGCCAAAGGCCGCGAATCCGGCGCGCTCCTCGGCAGTGCGCCATTCCCACTCTGCCCTGAGGTCGGGTACCGATGACACCTTTTCCACGACCGCCTCGCGGGTCCATTCTCGCCAGACAGGAATCTGGCGAGACATGGTGGCCCCCACGGCCATGTGCTCACAAGGTCCCTGACCGACCAGCCTTCGCACGGCGTTGGTAGGGCCCACTGCTGCGCGCTCACCGACTGGAGACGAAGCCGTACTTCCCTATGGGCACGGTCGAGTGAACTCGGGTCCATCGAGGCCGCTCTCTCTGATCGAAGTGGACACAGGATCCGATCGTATCGCCGGCACGATAGAGCACCAAGGCATCATGCGTGTATTGAGCGTTCGGGGATACCCACGTCAGGCTCGATTCGTGATGGCGACTCCCAAGTTCCCGGCGGCGGCGGAACGGTCGAGATGGTGATCAGTGGGGTAGCTGGTGCCATCGTTGTGGGGTTCGGCACCGTCGACAAGCTGACGACCGTGGGCGCCCCCTACGGCTCCCTGGGCGGCTCCCCCCACTACCCAGGGCATTCGGGTCGGGCGTGGGTTAGCCTTCGTACCAGACACACTCGCGTTGGGGCGGGGTCGGTAACACGCCGAATCGGTGCCAGGACGGGGGCGGGAGACCATGACCGATATAATCGAGCACGCCGACATCCACTCTGCCGACCGAGCGGACGAGGGGGCGTCACGAGGGCCCGTCCCGCCGAAGCGGCGCCGCCTGTCCGGCGCCATGGGCACGCCGCGGGCCGTGATCGTGGCTATCAGCGTGGTGCTCGTGGCGGGCGCGCTTGGCGCGGTGGCGCTGGCCGCCACCTCGGGGTCGACCAAGGCGAACCCGTCGTCGCAAACGCCTGTCTCCACCGTGTCGGTGGCGTCACTGAGGTACAAGCCCGAGGCGGCCGTGGGGGCGACCGACGACTACCACTGCAGCTTGGTCAACCCGCAAGTCACCCGGAACTCGTATGTGATCTCGAGCCAGTTCAAACCGGGCAGTTCCGAGGTCCACCATGCCGTGCTCGCCTTGGTGCCCCCGTCCATGACGGCCCAGGCCCTTGCCGCCAATGCCGCCACCGGCGGCAAGGGATGGACGTGCTTCGGCGCGCCAGCGCTGCCCGGTGCGTCGCTCGCCGCTTTCCTGAGCACCCCCTTCCTGAGCGTGTGGGCGCCTGGGCACGGCGAAGACGTGCTCCCCAAAGGTACGGGGATCTCGCTGCCCATGGGGAGCCTGGTGATCGAGCAGGTGCACTACAACCTGCTGGTGGGCGACAAGCCGGTCACGAATGGGCTCGTGCTCCACACGGTACCGATGTCCACGCCACTGTTGCCGATGCAATCCCAATACCTGATCGCCCCGCCGAACATTCCATGCCCGGCCGGTGTGACTGGGCCGCTGTGCAACTATCAGGCGTCCATCAACTACCTGGATCAGCGCTTCGGCTCCGGAGGCGTTGAGATGAGCAAGGGCATCGACCAGATATGTGGTGAAAACCCGAACGACCCGCCCGTCGGTGACACGGCCACGTGCACGTGGCGGGTCGGATCGAACGGCTACATCGACAGGATCCAACCGCACATGCACCTGTTGGGGGTCAAGTTCACGATGGTGCTCAACCCGGGGACGCCGCAAGCCAGGACCATCCTGAACGTCCCGAACTACAACTTCGACTACCAAAAGGCTTACAACGTGGCGCCCATCCCGGTGAGTCGCGGCGAGCAAATACAGGTCAACTGCAGCTATAACCCAGAGCTGGCGCAAGAGTTGCCGATCCTCCGCAAGGCGCCGCCGCATTTCGTCACGTTCGGCGACGGATCATCCGACGAGATGTGCGTGGGGGTCACGTGGCAGACGTCGTCGCTGCCCAACTCCCACGACTCGCTCTGAGCGACCGACGCTGTCGCTTCGGAGGGCGGCGGCGGGTTATCCACACGCCGGAATGTGCGATTACATGGGTGATCCACGGGACCTGGAGGAGATCGAGGCACATTCAGGCGTCGGAGTCGATATCGTCGATGAGGCCCTCGAGGGGCTCAGCCCTGTCCTCTTGACCGTGGCCGACGGCGTCTTCTCGTTGGCGGTGAAGGATGGTCAAGAACTGGGGACCGGTCTCGAAGAAGCCGGGTGGGGGAACGAGGCGGTTCCGACCGACGGGGAACGACGGCCACTCGCCGGACCCGACAAGCTTCCATGCCATACCGACACTGACGTGCGATGTAGGCAGCTTCGGGAACGGTGAGGGCGGCTCGACCAGGGTCAGGAGCGCTGGCATCCGACTGAGGGCGGACAGCCCTTCGACGGGGTGACATTGGCACGGGTACCTTTCGGACGTGACGAGCAGGGGAACTGCTTGTTCGCCCTCCGGGTCGAGCGTGGTCGCCCTTTCGGGTGCGGCCGGATACCCCGGTGGACTCTGCCGGGTGCTGCCGAGTCCTCCTGGTTGTAGGTGACCAGCCAGGTGTCAGGCGCTCCCGGGACGCTGCTCTCGAGAAATGCATCGCGGTCATGCGTCGGCTGTCAGTGGGAACCCGGTCGGACACCCCGGCGACAGGACCACGCCTGCAAACGTCCCCACAAACGTCCCCGAACCGACCGGGACGGCGAGAGCGACAGACGACTGTCTTTTCCCAGTTCAGACGGGGTGGGCCGTGCGGGACTTGAACCGACGACCCCTTGCGTGTCATGCAAGTGCGCTACCAACTGCGCCAACGGCCCGTGGGGGACGACGTTACCACCCCGCCAATACAGCCATCGGACTGACGTTCTGCACACCGGGCCGAAGATCCCACATGAAGCAAGGCCTCCCACCGAGCTGCGACACCGATCCGCCCGCTATGGAGAGGCTGTGGCACCGCGGGGGTCGCCCGTTCGATGGCCCCCCAGCCTCCGAGCTCACGGCGCCGCTCTAGCTCAGCCGCGTGTCCTCCCCGCAGCCCGAACAGCCGCTTGGCCAACAAGCAGGTAGATCGACGATCGCCACGTTGATGACCAAGGTGATCACCTTGAACACGCTCACCCCGAGTGTGAGCTCATATATCTCCAACGGCACCAGAGGCGCTGGTGGCGATGAGGGTCAGGTACTCGGCCCACCGCTTGCTGAACCACAGGCCCACCATCTCGGTGGCCTCCAGAGCTGCGTAGGCGGTGACCGCCAAGCCCAGCTGGATGAGCTGCTGGGGTGAGTATTCGAACGCCTTGCGGAGATAGCCGAGGACGCCCCGTACTTGGGTCTCACCCGGGACTGCCCCCCGACAGGTCGTTCATGATGTTGACGTAGTCACGATGGAGCGCGGCATCGTGCCTGGCGAAGGTGAACAGAACGACGGCCAGGACGCTGAGCACGATGACGTGGATGGCCCGGTCGACGGCGATCAGCCGGAGAACATAGCGGTCCCGCAGCAGCGGGCCCCGTAGTGGAATCTGGATCTCGTCGCGGGGGATCACCCGGTCTCGACCGGGCGCATCCGGGATCTTCCCGGACAACCAGGCGTCGCAACGGAGGCACCGGTACCAGCGGACCCCGTCCGCCTGGCGCACCACGAAGGCGTCCTCCAGGAGTGACCTCGGCGGCATCGGTGCCGACCACGGCGTGGCCCTTCCAGGCGCACGTGAGCAGCTCATAGCGATTGTCGGGCCCTCTCTTCTTGCGAGGCATCCACGCACAATAGGCTCGGTGCTGACGCTCGAGGCGAAGGAGGACCCATGGCCACCGACATCGACGGCGCATCTGGAACGGATCGACCAAGAGGGTTACACCATCGTGGAGGATGCGATCGATCCCGGCCTCATCGATGCCCTCAACGACGGACCTGCTCCGCATCGAGCACGACGCTCGGTACCGTGCCGTCGGACAACACCTTCGAGGGACCCCACACCACCCGGATCTACAACCTGCTCGCCCACGGGCCGGACTTCGAGCAGATTCCTGTCCATCCCGCCATCCTTCCCATCTGCGAGGGGGTACTCGATGCAGGGCTCCTGGTCTCCTCGCTCTCGTCCATCGCCATCGGGCCCGATGAGTCCCCCCAGCCGATCCATGCCGACGACCAGATCATCCCCCTGCCGAAGCCGCACCCACCGACGGTGTGCAACACGATGTGGGCCCTGACCGACTTCACCGAGGCCAACGGGGCCACCCGCATCATTCCCGGCTCGCACAAGGCCGACGAGTCGCCGGACCTGCTGCGCCATTACGACTCCATCCCAGCGGAGATGGGCAAGGGCAGCGTGCTGGTGTGGCATGGGAGCCTGTGGCACGGCGGCGGAGCGAATACGACGGACCGTCGGCGGGTGGGGATCGCAATGAACTACTGCGCCGGCTATATCCGCCAGCAGGAGAACCAGCAGCTGGGGCTGCCGGTTTCCACCGTCCGTCGATTTCCCCCTCGGCTGCAGCAGCTCGTCGGCTACGGCATCTACAGCGGGCTGATCGGTCACATCGACAAGAACGTGCCGGCCAATCTGTTGCTCGATTCCGACCAGGACCCATTCATGGTCTGGGACTACGCCAGACCGCCGGCCGACTGAGACCGGCACCACCCGCCGGGGCGGACCCATCGAACGGCCGGAGCGGGGCCAATCGTCCGCCGTGGCGGGCATCCCGGACCACTGGCCGAGGACCGGAATGCCATGCACGGTCAGGGACCATCGGAGGCGGCGGGCGGAATCGAACCGCCGTACGGGGCTTTGCAGGCCCCTGCCTAAACCACTCGGCCACGCCGCCGTGGCGCCCGGCGATCCTACCCTCCCCCGTCGGGATGCTTGAATCTCTCCATGAGGATCGGAATGATCGCCCCGCCGTGGACTCCCATCCCTCCACTGCTGTACGGCGGGATCGAGCTGGTCGTCGACCAGCTGGCACGCGGCCTCCAGAGTGCGGGGCACGACGTCCTCCTCTTCACCACCGGAGACTCCACCTGTCCGGTCGCTCGAAAGTGGATCCTCCCGGAGGCCGAAGGAACCCGCATCGGCATGGCCGTCCCCGAGATCCGCCACGTCATCCACGCCTACGAGGCGGTGCGGGACTGCGACGTGGTCCACGACCACACGGTGATGGGACCGTTCCACTCCGAGCACTATCCCGGCCTGCCGGTGGCCACCACCATCCACGGCCCGTTCAACGAGGAGCTGACCGACATCTACCGGGTGAACGCCGAACGGGTCCCCATCGTGGCCATCTCCCACGCGCAGCGGCGGGCCGCCCCGGAGATCCCCATCGCCCGCGTCATCCACCACGGTGTGGACGCGTCCCACTTCCCCATCGGTGACGGACGAGGGGACGCAGGACGGCCCCTACGTCCTGTTCCTGGGTCGCATGGCCGAAGACAAAGGGGTGCACCGGGCCGTCGAGGTGGCCCGCAAGGCGGGCATCCGCATACTGCTGGCCGCCAAGATGCGCGAACCGTGGGAGTTGCAGCTACTTCGCCGAGAAGGTGGAGCCCCAACTCGGCAACGACGCCCACTACCTGGGCGAGGTCTCGCACGAGCGCAAGCTCGAGCTCCTGGCCGGTGCATCGGCGCTCCTCTTCCCCATCCGGTGGAACGAGCCGTTCGGCATGGTGATGATCGAGGCTATGGCCTGCGGCACACCGGTCCTGGCCTTTCCGGAGGGCGCCGCTCCCGAGGTGGTCGACCACGGTCGCACCGGGTTCCTCTGCGAGGACGAGGGCGAGATGGTGGAGGCCATCGGACGGCTCGGCGAATTGAAGCGCACCGACTGCCGATTGGCGGTGGAAGGCTACTTCTCGACCAATCGCATGGTGACCGAGCACATCGAGTTCTTCGAGTCGATGATCGCCCATGAGGCCGGCCGATCGACCGGCTCCGGCCGACGCCGGCTCGGCTATCGCCGGCGGAACACCAGCTTGACCACCAGGGCGACCAGGGCCACCACCACCACCACCTTGACCAGGAACCAGACGATGCCTGCGACGAAGCTCGAGCACCGCGAAGGCCACGAAGACGGCGATGATCCCGCCCCCGATGATCAGGACCCCGTCGAACACACTCAGGCCTGAGCGCTCGTTCGTGCTCCATGTGGGTAGAGGATAATCGCCCCGGGTCGCCGAGGGTCCTCGCCCCGGTCGGCCGATCGGCAGCGTCGGCTCTCCCGAGGTGGCCGGTGGTACGGTCCGGCCGTGTCCCTGCGTGCACGAAGGCAGACGCTCATCGAGCGTGAGGACCTGCGGGGGGATGCCTTCTGCCGCGCCTACGCGGCGGCGGCCGACGAATGGCTGACCGGCCTGTTCGACCAGGCCACCGGGGGGGACGCAAGAGGGATGGCCCTGGTCGCGGTGGGTGGCTACGGCCGAGCCGAGCTCTGCCCGTTCAGCGACCTCGACGTCGTCCTCGTCCACCGGGGCCGGAGGGACATCTCGGCCACCGCCGACCGGATCTGGTACCCGGTCTGGGACGAGGGGATCTCCCTCGACCACAGCGTCCGGCGCCCCAACGAGGCCCTGGAGGTGGCCGGCGGCGACCTGCGGGTCGCGCTCGGACTGCTGGACGCCCGGGTGGTCTGCGGCGACGCCAGGGTGGCCGACTCCGGTCCTCGAAGGCGCCCGCGAGCGGTGGGTCGAAGCAGAAGCCGCCCTGGCTCGGAGTGCTGGCCGACCTGGTGGACGAGCGACGCCGGTCGTTCGGCGATGTCGGGTTCCTCCTCGAACCCGACCTGAAGGAGTCCCACGGCGGCCTTCGGGACGTCGCGGCCCTGGCGGCCATGATGCGGGCCGTGCCGGTCCTCGCCGACTACGTGGACACCGTGGCCATCGACGACGCCCGGGGAGTCCTCACCGCCATTCGGGTCGAGCTGCACCGGCATGCCGGCCGGGAGCAGAACAAGTTGCTCCTCCAGGAACAGGACGGAGTGGCCCGGGCCCTCGGGGAGCCGGACAGCGACTCGCTCATGGGGACGGTGGCCACCGCCGGCCGGACCGTCGCCTGGGAGGCCGACGATGCCTGGCGCCGGCGCGGTGCGTGGTCCCGCGCCCAGGGTTCGGCTCGCCGGCGGAGGCGGTCCGACGTCCGGGATGGCTCGCCCGGGCGGGCCGACGATGTCCGGGTCGTCCCCGGCCATCCGGAAATCGGCGTCACCGAGGACGAAGTGGTCCTGCTCGAGGCGGCGACGTGACCACGGACGCCCTCGCTCTCGTTGCGGTTGGCGGCGGTGGCCGCCGAGAGGAACCTGCCCATCGCCCGGGATGCCCTCAACCTCCTCGGCCGCAAGGCGCCGTCACCGCCTGTGCCCTGGCCCGACGACCTCCGGCGCGCCCTGGTGCGGGTACTCGCCACCGGACCGCCGGCCATCGCCGCCCTCGAGGCGCTCGACCAGCGGAGGATCGTCGAGCGCTACCTGCCCGAATGGACCGCGGTCCGCAACAAGCCCCAGCGCAACCCGTATCACCGCTTCACCGTGGACCGCCATCTGCTCGAGGCCACGGCCAATGCCGCCACATTGGCGCACCGGGTCGGCCGGGTCGACCTGCTGCTGATCGGTACCCTCCTCCACGACATCGGGAAGGGATTCGCCGGAGACCATACCGAGGTGGGCATGAGCGTCGTCGCCGATATCGGGCACCGGATCGGGCTTCCCCCGGAGGACATCGACACCCTGGTCACCCTGGTGCGCCTCCACCTGCTGCTTCCCGACACGGCCACCCGTCGGGACCTCGACGATCCGGCCACCGCGGAGCGGGTGGCCAAGGAGGTCGGGAGCCGATCCACACTCGAGCTGCTGGCCGCGCTGGTCGAGGCGGACAGTCTGGCCACCGGTCCGTCGGCATGGGGCCCCTGGAAGGCGGGCCTTGTCGCCGAGCTGGTCGAGCGAACTGGCCGGCTGTTGGCCGGCGAGCCGGCCACCGTGCCGACCCAGTGGATCACCGACGAGCTCCGGGTGATCATGGACACCGTCCGTTCCCGCCGCGTACCGGCGATCTCGATCGACGACCCCATGGTCACCGTGGTGGCACCCGACCGGTCGGGACTCCTCGCCGAGGTCACCGGGGTGCTGGCCATGCACGGGCTGAATGTGCGCTCGGCCGTCGTGGCCGGGGAGGACGGGGTCGCGGTCGAGATCTTCACCGTCGAGCCATCCAGGGGCCGATGGCCACCGGTTGCCCGCCTGGCGGACGATCTGGCCGCGATCATGGCGGGAACGCTCTCCATCGAGGCCCAGCTGGCCGAGCGGGCCCGCACCTACCGGGCCGACCGCCGGGCCGTCACGCCTCATCTGGTCTCCACCCAGGTGACGGTGGACAACAACGCCTCGGCCACGGCCACGGTGGTCGAGGTGCGGGCCGAGGACGTGGTCGGCCAGCTCCATCGGATCACCCAGGCCCTGGTCGACTACCACCTCGATGTCACCTCGGCCAAGGTGTCGACGTTCGGGTCGGCCGTTGTCGACGCCTTCTACGTGCGTGGTCCCGACGGGAGAAAGCTCACCGACCCCCGACTCATCTCCGACCTCGAGTCGGCCATCGCGGAGGGGATCGGGGCCGAGCCGGGCGATTGACATGGCGGGGGACGCACGGGTGGTTCTTGTCCCGACCGGGGCGCTCGCACACGGATGGGGGCTCATCGGCCCCACCGACTGGTAGAATTTCCCCAGCGAGGAGAGGGATGCCGGCAACACACGCACATTCGAGATCACCGGGTGCACCGGCTCCTCGCACCGGGGGCAGGGGTCGCCCGATCGGCGTCGGCCTCGTGGCTTTGGTCGTGTTGGGCCTCGTTGTCGCGGCATTCGCACTCGCGCGCCCCGGGCAGCCGGGCCGTCGCCTCCCCGCCATCGACCGTGGCCGGTGCGGTGGCCGCCGCCGGAACCGGTCCGCTGAGTGTGGTCTCGGTGAGCCCCGCCGACGGGACGACGCAGATTCCGAGCGACGCCACCCTGTCGGTGCAGTTCTCCGCTCCCATCAGTCCGCACTCGCCCACCCCGACGCTCAGCCCAGCAGTCGCCGGCACCTGGCAGGTGGTGACCCCCGATACCTTCACCTTCGTGGCCTCGGCACCACTCGTGCCCCTGGCCACCGAGACGATCCCGATTCCCGGAGGGGACGGCGGAGTGGTCAGCGTCGCCGGCAGGAAGCTGGACCAACCGTCATCGGTCCATTTCACGGTGGCGGCGGGCAGCACACTCCGACTGCAGCAGCTCCTGGCCCAGTTGGGCTATCTCCCGGTCGGCTTCACCCCGGCCGGTCCGCTGGCTGCCCCACAGGAGGCCGCACAGGCACAGGAGGGTTCGTTCAGCTGGCGCTGGAATGAGCCGGCATCCCTGGCGGATCAGTGGACCGTGGGCTCCACCAACCAGATCACCAAGGGCGCGGTGATGGCCTACGAGTCCCAGCACAACATGAAGACCGACGGTCAGGCCGGACCGACCGTGTGGGAGGCGTTGCTGGCCGACGCAACCGCGGGGACGATGGACCCGGCCCCCTACGACTACGTCTATGTGTCGAAGGCCATCCCCGAGACGGCCACGGTCTACAGCAACGGGGCCGAGGTGTATTCGACGAGGGCCAACACCGGTGTGGCCGCAGCCCCCACCGACTCGGGAACCTTCCCCGTCTACGTCCGCTACAAGGTGACCACCATGTCCGGCACCAATCCCGACGGGTCCAAGTACTCCGACCCGGGCATTCCGTGGGTGAGCTACTTCAACGGTGGGGATGCCCTCCACGGCTTCGTGCGGAGCAGCTACGGAACCCCCAGAGCGTCGGCTGTGTCGAGATGCCTCCGGCCAACGCGGCGGTGGTGTACCCCCTCACCCCGATCGGCACCCTGGTGACCGTCTCCTGACCCGCCAGTCTCCTGACCTGCCGACACCGATCGTCGGCCCGGGGGGTAAGGGCCGTGACCGGAGGCGGGCCGACCACTCCCAGTGTGGAGTTCTTCACCAAATGCGGTTACGCTGATTTGGCCAGGCAGTTTCGACCGAAGGGCATGGGCGATGGCCAGGAGGAGAAGGTCCCTGCGGGAACCATCAAGTGACGACCAGGGCGTCGGGTCGGACCGCCTTGGCGACCCATCAGCCGAATCTCTCCGCGGCGCACCGAACGGCGGCGAGGGTGGGACGGCGAAACCCCCTGCGGGACCCTCCCCCGGGTCGACCGCAATCCGAAAGGAGCCGACCATGAGTTCATCGAAGTCCCCCGAGGAATCGCCAGCGGCCTCTCTGGTCGGATCATTGTCGGTGTTCAAGCTGTCCGATGTCCTTTCACTCCTTGCCTACACTTCGCAGACCGGTGAGGTGCGGGTGGTCAGCGACCAGGTCGACGGCAGATTGTGGCTGGCGGACGGCGATCTCTCCAATGCCCAGGTCGGTACGGCGACGACCATCGGACAGGCGGTCTTCGAACTGGCCTGCGCCACGGACGGCTGGCTCCACTTCACCGTCGGGTTGACCTCGTCGAGCGGACAGCCGACCGTACCGGTGGCGGCGGTGTTGAACGAGGTTCGCCCCCAGGTCGAGGAGTGGCGGGAGATCCGCCGAGTCATCCCGCTCGAGTCGCAGGTGACGCTCTCCCCCACCGCTCCCAACCATGACATCCAGATCCGGAGCGACCAATGGCGTGTGCTGACCGCCGTCGGCAACGGTGGGCACACGGTCAAAGAGGTGCTCGAACAGATCGGCGGTGAGCACATCGTCGGCCTCCGGACCCTCCGCGACCTCTACACGGCGGGGCTCATCGCTCTGGATCCGGCGCCCGGTGCGCACGACGCCCTCGGAGACGCCCCGGGAACCGTGAGCGGGGGTGGACCGGTCGCCGGTATCGGAACCCTGCCGCCTCCCCCCCGTTTGGGATTGCCGGCCAAATACGCCGAGTACGCCGTCCAACCTGGTGCCCCGCCACGCCCGGTCACAATGGACGGTGCCGGTGATGTCCCGGTGAGCAGTCTGGCCGAGGTGGCCATGATGCCCCCGCCGATCACCGACGACCCGTGGGCACCGACCGAGCACACCGACGACTCCGGGCACAACGGGGTGGCCTGATCGGGCGTCGAACCTGGTCAGTTCCCGGTGTGCAGGGTGTTGAAGGTGCAATTCCCGGTCTGATCACAGTGGTGGACGGCCACGACGATGGCCACGACGATGCCGATTCCGATGACGATCCCGGCGAAGCCGATGATGATCCCGGCCAGTGCCAGACCCGCACCCTGTTGGGTTCCCCCCGACCGTTTGATCTGTGACCTGGCGATGAACCCGAAGACGATGGCCAGGACCGACCCGATCCCGGAGAGCCAGAAGAAGAACGAGCACACCAACGATGCGACGGCCAGCCCGTTCGTCGTGCTCACCGGTGGATATCCGTAACCGGGCCCGGGCGGGGGGAAGCCATACCCCGGATTGACCGGTGGCCCAGGGCCGGGAGGGCCCGAACCGCCCGGGAGTGCACCGCGCCCGTGCGCCCCCGGTGGCGCCCACGAGCCCGGGTCGGTCGGAGACCCGGAGATGCCCGTTGACGGCGGTACCGGATCGGCGGGGGAACCTGGAGCCGGCGGCGGGAGCCCGTCGTCCGGCGAACCTGGCGATTCGACGGCCGCCGCCTCCGGAACGAACCCCGGCGCCTGTTCGGGCGAGTACCACTTGCCGTCCGACGCCAGCCACCAACCGGGTCCCTGCGAAACGTCGCTCACGACAGGGCCTCCCTGCTCTGGTCGACCCTCAGGCTACCCGCGGGCACCCGCATCAAGGGGCACCCCGGCTCGTTCCGAGGCGCTCGGCGAGGGCCCGGAAGGCCCGGCCGCGGTGGGAGATCCGGTGCTTCTCCGCGGGGCTCCATCTGGGCGAACGTGCGACCCTCGCAGCCGTCCGGTGCGAAGACCGGGTCGTAGCCGAACCCGGAGCCGCCGACCGCCTGTCCGGTGATGACCCCGGCCACCTCACCCTCGGCCCACACCTCGCTCCCGTCGGGAAATGCCACCATGGCCACGGTGCGGAACCGCGCCCTCCTGTCTTCGGGCGCGTCGGCACCCGGCCCGGTCCAGCTCGTCGAGCAGCTTGGCCACGTTCGTCGGCGTAGGTGGCGTGCTCGCCGGCGAAGCGGGCCGAGTAGACGCCGGGGGCGCCCCCGAGGGCCTCGACCTCCAGTCCGGTGTCGTCGGCCACCGCGGCCATCCCGGTGGCCTCCACCAGGGCGACGCGCCTTCAGCCGGGCGTTGTCGACCAGCGTGTCGCCGGTCTCCTCGACGTCGGGGACTCGAGCGGGCCGGGGGTGCAGCACCACTCCGGGGACCGTCCCCAGGATCGCTCGTGATCTCCGCCGCCTTGTCCGGATTGGCGCTGGCCAGCACCAGCTGCAGCGGTGCCATCGGTCACCGGGGAGGCGGGGGTTCGGCCAGCGTCTCGGTCTGCAGATCGAGCAGCTGGGCGATGCCGTGCTCGGCCAGGCTGAGCATCTCGTCCAGCTCCCCCTTGGTGAACGGCATGCCCTCGGCCGTCCCCTGCACCTCGATGAACCGACCCGACGAGGTCATCACCACGTTCATGTCCACCTCGGCCCGACTGTCCTCTTCGTAGGGCAGATCGAGCATGCACACGCCGTCGACCACGCCGACCGACACGGCGGCCACCGCCTCGGTCAGCGGATTGGCCCGCAGTGCTCCCTTCTGGACGAGCCGGGTGAGCGCATCGTGAAGGGCGACGTAGGCACCGCAGATCGATGCGGTCCGGGTTCCGCCGTCGGCCTGGAGGACGTCGCAGTCCACGGTGACCTGCACCTCGCCCAGGGCCACCATGTCGCACACCGAGCGCAGCGAGCGGCCGATCAGCCGCTGGATCTCCTGGGTCCGCCCCGACTGCTTCCCCTTGGCCGCCTCGCGAGAGACCCGCTCGCCGGTCGAGCCGGGCAGGAGCGAGTACTCGGCGGTGACCCATCCCTTGCCGCTTCCCCGCATCCAGGGCGGGACCCGTTCCTCCACCGAGGCGGTGCACAGCACCCGGGTGCGGCCCATCGAGACCAGGACCGAGCCGGGGGCGAAGACGGTGAAGTCCCGCTCGAAGGAGGCGGGCCGCAGCTCGTCGGTGGCCCGGCCGTCGCCCGCGGCCGGTGGTACGCCGAGCTGTCGTTCCTTCGCTCACAGTACGAATTCCTTTCCGATCGCTGCCTGTTCCACCGGGCCCCCGAAGGACGTCTCGGCCTCCGCGCGCGACCGCGTCGGCGGTCAATCGTCGGCCATCGGTGGGTGATCACCAGCCGTCGGCGCCGGCCGCCCGCGCCTGGTACCCGCCTGCGTCCGCTCATATGGCCGGCGGTCCCTTCGTGGTCGCTGGTGTAGGTCGCCTCGCACAGCACCAGGTCGAGCCCGGACCCGAGCTCGGCCAGCGACCAGGCCGGGACCGGTGTCGGCAGAGTAGCCCAGGGCCCGATCCCCCGTCGATGCGCACGGCCAGGGTCTCGAAGCTGTGGTCGGTGCGGTGGAAGGTGAGGTCGAGGTCGCCGATGTGCACCGGTCACCGCCATCGGCCACCGGACGCCAATCGAAGGCTGGCGAGTCCCGGATCCCTGCCCGCTCGCCAGCCGGCCGGGGCGTAGACCGGGATGCCGGTGCGTCCCAGCACGAATCGGGCGTGGGTGGCCAGGGCGTAGAGGTCGGTCCAGTGGTCCGGATGGTGGTGGGAGATGAACACGGCGTCGATCGACGCCGGGTCGAGGTGCCGCTGCAGGTCGGGCAAAGGTGCCGGGCCCGGCATCCACCAGCAGGCGGGTCCCTCCCGAGGCCACCAGGTAGCCGCTGCCGGCGCCATCGGGCCCGGTCCAGCTCCCGTCGCAGCCGAGCACCGTGACCGACAGACCGGCTTCGGCGAACGGGGCCGCCGTCTCCCGGCGCTGTGGGGTGGGAATCCCGGATTCGTGAAGACTCACGGTGGCCCGGCGGAGGCGATCGCCTGGGCCGGCGCCTCAGAAGTAGGTGATCGAGCTTGGCCCGCTCCTCGACCACGTCGAGGTCGTCGGTCCAGGCCCCGGTGGAGAGGTACTTCCAACCGCCGTCGGCGGAGACGACCACGATCGTCCCCGAGTCGATGGTCGTCGCCGTCTTGGCCGCTCCGGCCAGCGCCGCCCCCGACGAGATGCCGGCGAAGATCCCCACGTCGGTGAGCCGCCGGGTCCACTCGATCGACTCGCGGGGCCGGACGATCCGCTTCCCGTCGAGCAGCTCCGCCCCGTCGGTTGTCGATGAAGATCGGCGGGATGTAGCCGTCGTCGAGGTTGCGCAGCCCGTCGACCATCTCGCCGGCCGGCGGCTCGATGGCCAGCACCTTGACGGCCGGGTTCTGCTCCTTCAGAAAGCGGCCGACACCGAGCAGGGTGCCCGACGTGCCCAGACCGGCCACGAAGTGGGTGACCTCCGGGCAGTCCCGCCAGATCTCGGGGCCGGTTCCCTCGTAGTGGGCCTTGGGGTTGGCCGGATTGGCGTACTGGTAGAGGAACGCCCATTCGGGGTGCTCGGCGGCCAGGGCCCGGGCCCGCCGCACCGCGCCGTTGGACCCCTCGGCTCCCGGGCGACTCGATGATCTCCGCGCCCCACGACTCGAGGAGCTGGCGCCGCTCGATCGAGACGTTGGTGGCCAGCACCACCTTCAGGTGGTAGCCCTTGATCCGGCAGACCATGGCCATGCCGATGCCGGTGTTGCCCGACGACGGCTCGATGAGGGTCTGGCCCGGCTCGAGGATGCCGTCCTTCTCCGCCTCCTCGATCATGGACAGGGCGATCCGGTCCTTGACCGAGCCGCCGGGGTTCTGCCCCTCGAGCTTGATCAGGATCCGGACCCCGGGATTGGGGCTCAGCTCGGTGATGTCCACCAGCGGGGTGTTGCCGATCAGCTCCAGAACGGAGCCGTAGAGCGGTCATCGGGGACGAAGCGCCCTGCCGCCGGCCGCTCCGCCGGCCACGGCGGGCAGGATCGAGATCTCGTCGGAGTCCTTCACCGGGGTGTCGAGCGCCGACAGGTACCGCACATCGTCGTCGTTGAGGTACACGTTGACGAACTTGTGCAGGTGCACCGTCCTCGTCGATGACCTGGCCCGACAGGCCGGGGTATTCCTCGACCAGGGCCTCGAGGACCTCGCCGACGGTCGAGCCTTCGGCCGACACCGTCTTGGCGCCACCGGCGTGGGACCGCAGCACGGTCGGCAGGTTGACTTGGACGGGCACGGGCTCTCCTCTGGCTGCGGGGCGGCCGGCACGCAACGACCGCGCCTGGGCCGGACAAATGCTGACCGGTCGGTTGGGATTCTACCCGGGCTCGCAGCCTCACCGGTTCCTCGGCGATCACCCCGTCGACGATCCGGTAGCTCCGGACCACCGGCTCGATGTCCCGCAGCGAGACCAGCACGTAGTGCCAGGCCGGATCGGGGGCCTGGGCCACGTCGGTGGGCGACGGGTAGGCCTCGGTGTGGGTGTGGGAGTGGAAGACCCCGATGATCGAGTTCCCGGCGGCCTCGGCGTCCCGGTCGGCCCGGAGGTGCTCCTTCGGGTCGACCGTGTAGAGCTTGGCCGAGGCCGCCAGGTTGCGGGTCGGGTAGCAGGTCACGGCCTCGCCGGTCTCGAGGTTGCCCCCGAGCAGCCCGCAGGCCTCGTCGGGCAGTCCGGCCAGGCAGTGGGCCACCATCTGGTCGTGCACCGGCGGGGAGGGAGAGCATGGTGATTTGCACGCTAGAGGAAGCCGGGTCCGGATCGGGCGACTACCGTCGATGACGATGGCTGCAGCACGGAAGAAGGAGCGAAGCCGGGCACCGGTGGCCCGAGGCCGCACAGGACGCCGGGCCAGCAGGCCGCCCAGGAGGCCAACCGGGTGGTCGCCTCCAACCGCCGCGCCCGCCACGACTACGAGATCATCGACACCATCGAGTGCGGCATCGTCCTCCAGGGCTCCGAGGTGAAGTCCCTCCGGGCGGGTCGCATCGCCCTCCAGGACTCCTACGCCCGGATCATCGACGGCGAGATGTGGCTGTTCGGCGTCCACGTGCCGCCCTACGCCCAGGCCAACGGCTTCGGCGCCCACGAGCCGGACCGGCGGCGCAAGCTCCTCCTCCACCGCCGCCAGATCGACGAGTGGATGGGCCGGTCCCAGCAGCAGTCGCTGACCATGGTGCCGCTGTCGATCTACTTCAAGGACGGACGGGCCAAGGTCGAGCTGGCCCTGGCCCGGGGCCGCCGGCAGTACGACAAGCGCCACGCCATCGCCACCCGGGACGCCGGTCGGGAGGCGGCCCGGGAGGCCCGGGCCGCCACCCGGGGCGCCGCCCACCGGTGAGGCCGCGGACCGACCGCCCGCCGGGCACTCGTGGGCCCGGCGGCCGGGCGGACCTCGCGGTGCCGCTCCGATCGGCTGACGGACGCCCGGCGGACCGGTAGGATGGTCTCGGTCGGGCAGCCCGTCCGGCCGTTGGAGAGACCCCAGGGGGTGACAGGCTTCGACTCTGGTCGTCGATGTAGGAGAAGCGAGCCGTGGTCTCCGGAGCCACGTTAAAGAGCCGGAACAAAAAACAAACGCCGAGCCTCAGCTCGCGCTCGCAGCCTAGAAACTGCGACGTCCGACCGGTCTCAGTCCTACGGGCCGGAACCGGGCGCCATCTAGTGGGGCTCACCTGACCGGCTGCGCCGACGGGCCGTCAGGGACAACTCAGTCGGATACGGACCGCCGCTGCCGCCGGTAGCGGCGGCGGTCCCGACAATCCAACACCGGCTGCGCTCGGAGAAGACCTACTGAGAAGCCGGAGGACGCGGGTTCGATTCCCGCCACCTCCACGATCGCCCTGGCCTGTTTTCCCGCAGGTCAGGCGGTTTCGCGTCTGGATGCGGGGCCCACAGGACACGAGCAGGGCACCGCCGCTGGCCCGATGGCCGAGAGCGGCCGCCGTGTGAAATTCAGGTTCATGCTCTCCACTGCTGGTTGAGCTGGGACTGGTGGCGTCTGTGCCCGTGTCGCGGTCCGAGCGACGGCCAGGCCGGTCTGTGATGCGCTCACCCTCCAACGCGGTTCCATGGGGCTCAACAGCTTTCGTTATCGGGTGGGTCCGAGCTTCGTCGGCGCATCGGCGGAGGCCGTCGTCCAGGGCGGCCTGGTCGAGATCCTGCACCAAGGGGTCGAGAGCCGAATCGGACCAACCCGGCCGCCGACGAGCGAACCGGATCCCTCTTGAGGTCGAGTCATCCACGATCTTCCGGCCCGGGCTGGATGCGGGAGGCTTCTTTGCCTGGATGGCTCCCGAGGGGACGTCCCGACCACGCCAGTTCAGATCTTTCACGCCGAGTTTGGCGATCCGGAGGCGCCCCTCGCCCTGCTATTGCATGGGTTTCCCACAAGCAGTGTCGACTGGTACGACGTCGCGGGAGAGCTCAG
This sequence comes from uncultured Acidimicrobiales bacterium, assembly GCA_963806285.1. Taxonomy (GTDB): domain Bacteria; phylum Actinomycetota; class Acidimicrobiia; order Acidimicrobiales; family RAAP-2; genus Bog-756. The sequence continues at coordinate 266,088 of CAWDXJ010000008.1, read as the reverse complement.
CAAGGACCACCGGGTGGGTGTCCTGGACTTTCCCGGGTTCGGGTTCTCGGATAAGCCCAAGGGCGGCGGCTACTCGCTGCAGCGCGATTGTAGGTTGGTCGAGTACTACCTCGACGAGGTCCTCGGTGAGCGGGAGGGCGTGGTAATCGCCCACGACCGAGGCGACAGCGTTGCTCTGGTCCTGGCGGCGAGATGTGCCGCTTCGGAGATCCCATTCGTGCTGAGGCATCTCGTGCTGAGCAATGGCAACATGTTCTTGCCCCTCTCGAACCTCACGAACTTCCAGAAGCTCGTGCTCGACCCTGAGTCCGCTCCTCACGTCCTCGAGGTATTGACACCGGAGGTGCTCGCCTCGGGTGTGGGCGAGGCCACGTTTACGCCGCCAAGGTCGCTCACCGATCCCGCGATTGCCGCGCTGGTGCACACCTTCGCGGTGAACGACGGGATGGCGGTCATCCACGAGACGATCCAATACCTTGTCGAGCGCTCGGAGAATGAACAGAAGTGGCTGGAGGCGCTCGCGGGGTCGCCCGTTCCTACCACGCTGATCTGGGGGCTGTATGACACCGTTTCGCCGCTGCGGGTCGCTGCCTACATCTGGGACGAGTACCTGGCTACCAAGCCCGGGGACAACGATTTCTGGCTGCTTTCCCAAGCAAACCACTACCTCCAACACGACCAGCCGCTGGAATTCCTCACGGTCTTGTCGGCGGCGCTGTCGGGGCAGTCACCGAAGGTGCCAGGACCTCTCTCGACAGCACCGGGGGCGCCGATCATGGTGGATCGATCCCGCACCGCAATGCCCTCGGCCGACGAAGTGCTCGATGGTTCCGGCACCGGTCCGGCCGGCAGTAGAGCCGGGTAGCCGGGCGAGCCCAGGTCTCCGAGGCTCGTCGGTGGCCAGGCTCGTGGCCCCTTCCACTTCGACGGGGAGACCCGTGTCCATCATGCCAGCGGGCGGAACTTCGATCATGCCCTTGGGCCCGGCCGGCCACACCTGACGTTGAAATGACGTCCGCGAGAGTCGATCAATCGGGGAGGTCGAGGAAACGTCGGGCGAGATGCAACAGCTGGGACCTGAGCGTGTCGTCATCGAGATCCGCGACCAGTGGGTGCATGACGGTTCCACCGATGGCGGCCGAGAGCATGGCGGCGGGGACACGTCCCTCAGGTCCGGCGTCATCGCCCATGAGGAGGCGGTAGAGGCGATCCATGACCTGTCGGAACCGTTCGTCGTGTGCGAAGAACCGGACGATGACGGGATCACCGAGAGGGTGCTCTCCATCGACGGCGCTCGACGGCGAGGTCGACGATACGGCGGACCAGCAGGTCGCGCGCCCGGGCGCGGGTTGGCTCGGCCCCGGCGGCCTCGATCACCGATTCGACTCTCGCCAGTTCGGCGCCGGCGACAGCGACGACGATCTCCTCTTTGGTGTTGAACTGGTGATAGACGGCTGCCTTGGTCACACCGATGGCATCGGCGATCATCTGCAGGGAAGTCCCGCCGACACCGTTCTCGGAGAACAGCTCGAGAGCGGCCTCGATGACCCGAGCCTTCGCCGCGCTCTGCGGCGCCGGGCCCGGCGCGACGACATCGGCGGGATCAGCGGAGTCCACGGCACCAGGGTAGCGACGATTGTCATTGCCTAGCCGATCGGCTATCCTCCAAACCGCCTGCTCCCGGGTGGCCGTCACGGATGCCACGGGCCGCGGCTCCGAGTCCAGAACCCTCGGACGGATCCAGCACAGGAGGTCAAGACGGTGTCAGAACCGCCAGCCGAACCGCCGCCCGACGAGTTCCTGGAGATCCGCAAGCCCGGGGCCCATCTGGAGGAGGGTGCCATCGCCGACGATTTCGTCCTCATGCTCGGGGTCGACCTCACGGACTTCCCCAAGTTTCCCCGGGTGGACGACAGCGTGACCTACCCCAAGGCCGACCTCGACATCCGCCAGCAGCTCGATGGCGACTCTGGTGCCGAGTTGCCCGACTACAGCGGTCCCTACCGTGCCGACCTGCGCTTCACCGACTTCTCCAAGGAGGCCCTGGCCACCAGGTTCCTGCCGTGGAGTGAGCAGTACCTGCTGCTGGTCGTCGACGGATGGGCCACCGAGGTCGCCAAGCGGTACGGCAACGAGACGATGGCCGAGATCGAGTGGACCGCCTGGAACGACCAAGTCCGTCCCGAGCTCGAGCGCATGAAGAACGAGTTCCTGCCCGCCGACACCGTCTACGACGATCCGAACCGAGGGGTCCGCGACGAGGACCGGGTCGGCACCCGGGTCGCCTACACCGGACTGTTCACACCGGGTCCGGACACGGTCGACCTCTCCAAGGAACAGCTGGTCACATGGTTCCTCGGGAGCCACGAGTACCTGCTGCAATGCATCGAGGCGTGGGCCACGCAGATCACGGTTCGCTACGGGCTCGACACCATGTTCGACATCCAGTGGACGCTCTGGGGCGATTCAGTCCTGCCGGGGGTGAAGCATCTCAAGGCAGAGCACCTCGGCATCACCGGCAACACCGTCTCAGACTGGATGAAGGACCTGCAGATCGACGCCACCGCCCTACCGGGCAAGGCCTTCGACCTCTCCTTCGAGATGCCCGAGCCCGAGGTCGGCATCATGACCTTCAACCGCTGCGTCGCCGCCGACCAGTGGGAGACCATGGGACGACCGGACATCCTGGAGAAGAACTGCCATTCCACCTGTCCGAAGTCAATGATCAAGACGACCAAGATGTACAACCCGAACATGAAAGTCGACATCCTCGCCATACCGCCGCGCAAGGACCCCGGCGACGTGTGCTGCAAATGGCGATTCAGCCTGCGGACCGAGGACGACCCCGAATACGTCCCCGTGGAGTTGACCCAGAAACCGCAAGGCAAAGGCGCCCGTCCTCTCGGCTGACGGCCTTTCGGCGAGCCAGGCACCGCCGGTGGTTCGCCTGCAGATCCATCCAGCGACTCGATCAGCCCCGGGGGGGACATGCCACGAAAGCCACTCAGGGTCATTTCCGGCCTCGCCACCATCATTCTCCTGACCGCCGCCTGCAGCTCCCCCGGTGCCTCGGAGGCCGCGTCGGGGACGACGAAGCCAGCCCTGGGCGCGCCGATCGAGGTGGGGCAGATCCTTCCGATGACGGGTGCGAACATCGCCCTGCCAGAGGTGGGCAGGAGCATGACCGCCTCGGTTGCCGCCCTGAACGCTGCGGGCGGGATCAACGGGCATCCCCTCCGACTCATCCAGTGCGACTCGATGGGCGATCCCAGCACCGAGGTCCAGTGCGCGCGAGTCCATGGTCCGCGACCACGTCGTCGCCACGCTGGCGGACAACACCTTCGCCAGCGAGGACCAGGTCCAGAGGATCTTCGATGCTGCCGGTATCCCCCGGATCGGGATCTACAAGGGTGCCGTCTCCGAGTACCAGAGCCCGGTGGACTTCGATTTCACGGGCGGCGGCATCTTCATCCTGGTGGCCATGATGGACAGCCTCGTCCACAAGGGAGACAAGAGACTGACGGTGGTCCTCCCCGATGCGCCCCAGGACGCCCAGTCCCACCTGCTCCTGGACCCGCTCGCCCGCAGTCTGGGCGCGGTGGTGGTCAACTACGTGCTGGTTTCATCGGCCTCGGGCGACTACAGCCAGTACGTCGCCCAGGCCCAGCAGCACGGGGCGCAGGGCGTCGTCCTCGGCCTGCCCACCGCCCAGCTCGTCCAGGTCGCCCAGGCGGTCAACCAGCTGGCCCCGAAGATCGACTTCACGACTGGCATCGCAGGGTTCAACCTGAATCAGCTCGAGCAACTCGGCCAGTTCGCCAAGAAGGCGTCGTACGTCTCGTGGACGCCGGGCATCGACGACGTCAAGGACTTCCCCGGCCTGGCGCAGCCCATCGCCGCGCTGACCACCTACATGCAGGGTGGGAGCGTCAAAACCATCATTCCCCAGGAGCTCCAGAGCTGGCTCGCCGTCCACGCTTTCGCCGAGGTCATGAAGGCCCAGACCGGCACGGCGAGCGCCGCATCGGTGCTGGCAACCTTCCGGGCGGCGAGGGACATTCCGATGAACGGACTCATTCGCCCCTGGACGCCGACGGACTACCAGTCGGCCGGGGGCCTGAGCTCGATCGCCAAGAACGTCTCGAACCCCTGGGCGTACCGGGTCGCGTACACCGGGACCGGCACGCGGACGAACGCCTCGCAGCTGTTCAACACCTTCGACGGCCTGTCGGGAACATCCCTCGGTTGAGCAACCTCGGGCCAGATCCCTAGTCGTTGGCAAACCGCCAACGCGTCGCCCCTCCGGGACCGTTTGTGGCGAGCGCCATTGCCTGACGCGGCGCGATCCGATAGACGGCCCACGGCGGAGGGCCGGCGGATGGCGCGCTGTAGTCGGCGGTGAGTGCCATACCGGACTCATCGACACTGGCGGGCCAGCCGGCCGCCCGCCACCGATCCGCCATGGTGGCCACCGTCGCCGGGTCGGTGACCTTCACCGCTCCCCCGTCGACGACGAGATCGAACTCGTGAGTGGCGAGACTCAGTGAGCAACGGGGGTCAAGGGCGAGGTTTCTGCCTTTGATCGTCTGCTCCCCGGTCTCGAACCAGAATGTCCCGTCGAACCAAAGCGCGCCAATACCCGTCACGTGAGGGCTTCCGTCCCGGTTGATCGTCGCCAGCCAGCACGTATGGCGGTCCGGTCCCCCACTGTTGGGGGCTTGGCTCACCCCTTCTGCCAGCAGACCCTCGATCTTGGCCCAATCGATGAGCGGAAGTCCGTAGAGGTCCGCAAGATTTGTCGATTCCACGATCGCATGACGGTTCGCTCGGCGAGAACTCATCGGTGGAGCCATTCTGGCACCGTTTGACCCGGTCAGCCGTCGGCAGCCGCAATATCCGGGGTGCGGTGCACGAAACCGGCCTCGCCGCCGGTGACCGGAGCACCTCCTCATGGCATTGCCGGCGCAGAACCCCCGAAATACACGAATTCGTCGAGTGCCGAGCCGTCGGGGAGGGTCAGGGTGACGGTTCCCCCACGGGTCCAGCCGCACTGCTCGTAGAGAGCGATCGCCGATCGGAAACGGGTGACCACGTCGAGCATCGGGTAGAGGCCGAGCCCGACGGCGTGGGCCTCGGCGGTGCGCAACAGGGTGCGTCCGACTCCCCTCCCCCGGGCACTCGGGGACACGAACAGGCGGGCGACGACCCCGAATCGGTCCCGCGGCCGATCGAGGGCGGACGAGGCGAGATCCATCACCGCTTCTGAGCTCCCAGCGTGGAGGGCGACATGGCCCACCAGGTCCCCGTCGGTGTCCGCCACCCAGACGGCCAGCGCATCCGATGACTCGATGAACAGGCGCAGGTCCCCCTTCTGCACATACGGCGGATAGCCGTCGACGCTCTGCACCTCCTCGGCCAACCGCGCACACCGGTCGAGATCCTCCTCCCTCCGCCTCCGAACGATCACCGGGGAATCATCGCGCACCGCTCACGCCTCGAATACGAACAGCGGGCTCCGAAGGCGATCACCCTGGCCCGGCCCTCACCGCCACGGACCTGCTCGTAGCGCGCAGCCATCCGTTCGTAGGACGTCGAATCCACGGACCGGATCATCTCATGAAGCCCCGGCCGGCCGGTGGGCAGGTACCACGCACCCGCTGCTCCCGGTCCATCGACCGCCAGGGCGTAGGGCTTCGGAACTCGATGCGCCCTCTCGGCTCCCAACCGATAGATTCCGGTTTGGACCAGGGAAGGAAGAGCCGGGTTGGCAACCATTCGGCAGTTCTACGGAGGTTCAGGCGTCCCGCTGCGGATCGACGGCGAAGTCGAAGGGCCGGCGGTGGCGTGGGGCTCCCAGAGGGGGCGGGTCCGGGGATGGCTCAGCGGCCTCGCCGATTCGGGCTGGGGCGGGCCGACACGGTGCGAGTCGTGGGACACCACCGCGCTGGTTCGTCACCTGGCTTCGGCATCCCAGTTCCTGGGGTACACGCTCCATCGGGCGTCGGCCGGTGAGCTGACGAGGCTCCTCCAGGGCATGGACACCCGTACGACGGTCGAAGCAGCAGCCTCGATGCTGGGCGACATGGCGCCGGTCGCGGCTCAGGAGACCCTGGCGGCAGCCGACGCGGCGGTGGACGCAGAGCTGGCGAAGCTGAGCGGCACCGACTGGGGGGCATTGGCTGAGGCCCCCCCGGGACAGCTACCGGCCCACCTGGTCGTCAGCCACTTCCTGTTCGACTCCTGGGTCCACGAGTACGACCTGATGGTGCCGCGAGGCGAGCGTCCGGTGGTCGACCCGCTCGAGGCAGAGGTGGTCCTGCGCTACCTCATCGGGCTCGCCACCGTCGCCACCGGCTCCGAGACGTCACTCGACCTGCACCTCACCGATCCCGACCTGCGGATCGGCGTCGCTGTCGTCGTCGGCACGACGGAGGTCACGATCGGTTCGGCGGCGAAGGGTGCGGCCGTCATCGAGGGCCGGGTCGCCGACACCGTCGACCGCACCTGCGGTCGCCGGGCCGGTCCGGTGCGGGGGGATGACCGTGCCTTGGCGGTGATCGACGCCTTCGGACAGCTCCTCGCCGTCTGAGCGCAGCGTGCCCACCACCCACACCGATTCGCCCGAGGTCGTGTATCCCCGAGGTGCTCCGGCGGCCACGCTGAGCCTCTCACCACCTGACGCCATCGGTCAGGAGGGGCCACAACCCGAGGCCGTCCCGAGCAGGGCGGAGAGGGAAGGCCCGGCCCGTACGGTTGCGGCCCGGAGCCGTCATCCACCCGCCGGAGGCCGGCCGAGGGGCACACCCGACCGCGGTCGGACCTATCCTCTCCCTGTGAGACGCCAGAAGCGATCGGTGCCCAAGCGCTACGACGGCAGCATCGCCGTGGTCACCGGGGCGTCATCGGGGATCGGGCGCCGGCTGGCCCTGGACCTCGCGGAGCGGGGGGCCACCGTCGTCGGCCTGGCCCGGCGCGAGGATCTGCTGGCCGAGGTCGAGCAGCTGCTCAGGGCCGCCACCGCGAGCAGCTCAACGAGCGTCTGCGACGTCGCCGACACCCGGTCGTATCAGGATGCCCTCGCTGAGATCGAAGACCGGCACGGACGGGTCGACGTGTTGATCAACAACGCCGGGATCGAGCAACTCACCCCTGTGGGGGAGGGCCTGTCGCCGGCCTATCGTCAGATCTTCGACGTCAACGTGTTCGGCGTGGTCGCCGGCACCCTGGCGGTGGTCCCGGGGATGGCCGCCCGGGGATCGGGGATCGTGGTGAACGTCTCGTCCGATTCGGCACGGGCCCCCGAGCCGGGACACGGGGCCTACGCCGCCTCCAAGGCCGCCGTGGCCGCCTTCACCGAGGCCGTGGCCCACGAGGTCGCCGAGCGGGGCGTCCATGTCCACGTGCTCTATCCGGCCTGGGTGCCGACCGCCATGGGCCTGTCAGGCACCGTCGATGGCGGATCGCTTCCCCCGAAGCTGGTCCGGCGGAGCGATGACGAGGTGTCGTCGTTGGTGCTGAACCGGATGGGTGGACCCCGAATGGAGATCAATGCGGCCACACTCCCCCTACTGGCGCCGATCGGCCGCAGCATCGCCCCCATCTCCTACCAGAGGGCGATGCGCCATCGGGCCCACTGAGGGCTCCTCACCGTCCTCGGCGGGCCGCAGAGGACCGCCCAACCCGCCGGGCGGCCGGCGAATGCCGGTCCTCCCGGCACCTCTGCCGCCTGTCTCAGCCCGGAACCGCGGGCCGCTTCCCACCTGGGGTCAGGACCACGATCCCGGCGGGCGAGGCGTTGTAGGTCGATCCCACGCCGAGGACCACGGCGTTCCCGACGGTGGCGACCCCTGACCAGTTCGCCTGGGGGAGCGCCGCCTGGTCGATCAACTTCCCGGTGGAGGCGAGGCGGACGTCGAGTGCCGGGGCGCCCAGCCCCGGACCGTTGAACGTCATCCCCCCGGCGACCGTGGTGGATGCGAACGAGCCCGCGTGCTCGGCCTGCCAGGCGACGGCACCGGTCTTGGCATCGAAGGAGTGCACCGAGGGCTCCTGCGTGGCCAGGTCGCGCGGGTTGCCGGGGTCGCACAACACCGTGGTGCCGTGCTCGAAGCGTCCGAAGTCACCGATGGCGGTTGAGCCGTAGACCCGCCGGCCGTCGAACGCCGCCGTGGCGATGAACCCGCCGGAGAATCCCCCGAAGACCACGTTGGTCGCCCATCGCTCCCGGCCCGTCTTCGGATCGAGGGAGTAGTAGGTGCCGTCCTTGCCCCCCACCCCGAGGAAGGAGGTCCCGCCGGCCGCGTCGATGCCGGCGTTCGGCGTCGCGCCGAAATCGAGGTCACACGAGGTGTCGGCCCGTGCCGGGCGGAACGCCCACGCCTCCCGTCCGTCCCCGACATGGAGTGCGACCACCGATTCGCTGAGGGGTGGGGGATTGGAGAAATTGCAGTCGGCCACGTCGAAGACCACCAGGCCCGAGCTCGGCAGCACGGTCCCCGAAGACCAGATGTTCCCACAACCGTCGTTCTGGATCCGGCCGGCCGCATCGACATCCGTCTGGTACTCCCACACCGGTCGGCCGGTGGTCAGGTCGGCGGCGGCGACATAGCCCCGATAGCCCTTGCTCCCGTCGACGTCGACGCCGAACAGCACCTTGTCCCCTACCACCACGGGCGAGGAGAAGATGCGGGTCCCGTCGTGGTTCGGGTCGGGCGGTGCTTCAGGGCGGCCGGTGTAGTCGTGGGCCCAGTAGCGCGCGCCCGTCTCGGCATCGAGCGCGTACAGCGTGTACCCCCCGCCGAAGATCACCAGGTCGGGACGGCTGCCCCCACCGGTTTCGTACCAGGCCGACGAGGTGACCAGGCCGCCGTCGGAGGTGAGGTCGCGGGGGTTCTCGCCCGGATACGGCGTGACCGCGTCCTGGGATTTGAGGCGGTACTTCCACCGGAGGGCACCGGTGGCCAGATCCACCGCGTAGAAGTAGCCGTCCCACGATCCGGCGTAGACGGTTCCGTTGACCACCGTGGGCGTGGCGGTCACTGCGTCACCGGTCGGGAAGAACCACGCCTGCCTCAAATTGCCGGCCGTGGCCGGGGTGAGCGCTGTGGCCCCATGGAAGGTGTGCTGCGCGTCGTGTCCGTAGGATGGCCAGTCATGGGGGCCCGGCGGGTGTGACAGCCCCGGTGACAGCGACGCGGCGCTTCGGCCGCATCCGGCCAGCAGCAGGGTCGAGACCACCACCCCGATCCACCTGCCGGCGGGCCGGCGAAGGCCCGGACGCCCACGGCCCGGTGTCAGTCGCATGGTTGCCGCCGCGCTTCTAGCCGAAGCCCGGCCCCGCCGGTGCATTGGTCGAGGGACCAACGGCGGGCACAGCGTTCTCCGACGGCCCCGAGGCCGGGGGCACGATCTTCCCCGTCGGGTAGGGACACACCTGTTCGGATGGCACGCACACGGTGACACTGGTTGGGAAGTCGAAACTGCCGTTGACGACCGACGGCGTGCCGGGCTGGTGGTTGTGGAAACTCACCCGCATGACCCTGCCTGCCGTAGCTGGCCGGCCCACACCCGTCGCCCAGGTTGTTGTTCTTGCATTTTATGTGGATGTCCACGAAGTAGAGGGTTCCGTCGGGTGCGAACGCCAGACCGAAGGGGTTGTATCCGTTGGGGTCCTGTCCGAGTTGGTCCAGGGTCTCGCCCGGTACGGTCGGACGCGCCCGGCTCCGGCTGGCCGCTCTGGGTGAACCAGGCGATCGAGGGGTTGCCGAAGAAGCTGCTGACGGCCACGCAGTCACAGGTCTTGTCCAAGGCGACACCGGCGGGGAAGGGCAGCATGGTCGCCGAGCCGTGGAAGAACACCGAGGTTCGCAGCTTCCCGGACGGGTAGAGCCCACCGGGACAGTCGGCGGAAGTGGTCGGCAGCGAGGAGTGGTCGATGCGCACGACCTCGTCGATCCCGGCCTCGGGGACAAGCGGGTCGCCGCTGTCGGTGAGCGCCAGCGTGCCGGGTTGGCTCAGCCCGCCGGTGCCGTCGACGTGATGGGGTCCCGTCCCACCGGCGGTGGGACCGGCGACGATGCAATAGCTCGTATAGGAGGGCGCGAACCACTCCACCAGGCGACCATTGTCGGGCACGGGAAAGGCCCCTTGCGCGGTTCCGATGTCCGTCGCCAGCAGGTTGCCGCCATGGGTGAAGACGCATCCGGTGTACGTGCTGTTGCCGTTGAACACCCCCGTGGCGTCGGGCGGTGAGTCGTCGCCGATGCTCTGGCCCGGCAATTTGAAGGGTCCGGGGACGTAGAACACCCGGCCGCTGTAGGAGCCGTCGGCCCGATTGAGCTCCTCGCCGATGGCAGGCTGCTTGTAAGGCTTGAGTCCACCCGGGTTCTGCTGACTGGGCACCGTGGGGTCGAGGCCCCCCACGAATCGGCCGCTCCCATCGGGAAGCACGCACATCTGACCGTTCAGGTCCCATGCGGGCATCAGTTGGCCCTGGCGCCCCGAGGGCATCGAGGCGAAGTCGACCTCCTCGTTCTGGTCCCAGTAGACCAGGTAGCCGGGTTTGCCGGTGATGCCGCCGGTCCGCATGGCGGGCGCCGACGCACCGGTCGACGAGCACCCGGCCGCCAGCACGAGGACGCCGAGCACGAGCACACTCGACCACCGTCTCGCCCCGCCGCGACTCACCCTCGAACACACCATGGCACACCGGTCCCCCCACTGAGCCTGACGCAGTTGTCATACTATGCGGGCACGAGGAGCGTCAAGCGACCCACCGTGATCCGCCGTGGTGGCCGCTGGCGAGCCGTCCGACGATCGGCGCCTCGGGTGTTCCGGGTGGGCACCGGTCGAGCGGCGCCACTACGATGCCGCCGACACGGAACCCCGGACCCGAGGACCACCAGAGCGCTCGAAGAGCGAGGAGCGGCATGCACACCAGAGCGCGGTTCTGGGGAACGGACTCCTGATGAGGGTCGCAGAGGCCCGCCCCCTGACCGCCCTCGAGATCGCCCGCAGAGCCACGCTCAAGCCGATCACCGACATCGCCGGACAGATCGGCCTTGCCGCGGACCTCCTCGAGCCCTACGGCGAGTACGTCGCCAAGATCAAGCTCGATGCCGATCGGCGGCGCTCGCCCACCGGCCGATGGCCCGCTACGTGGTGGTGACCGCCGTCACCCCCACGCCGCTGGGGAGGGCAAGACCACCACCGACGATCGGGCTGGCCCAGGGGATGGCCCACATCGGCAAGCGGGCGACCGCGGCCATCCGCCAGGCCTCGATGGGGCCCACCTTCGGGATCAAAGGCGGTGCCGCGGGTGGCGGATACAGCCAGGCCGCGCCCTTCGAGGCGCTCAATCTCCACCTCACCGGCGACATGCACGCGGTGACCGCCGCCCACAACACACTCTCGGCCATGATCGACAACCACCTCTACCAGGGCAACGCCCTCGACATCGACCCGCATACGATCACCTGGCGTCGGGCCCTCGACGTCAACGACCGGGCGCTGCGGAACATCGTGGTCGGCCTGGGCACGAACGAGGACGGCGTCCCTCGCCAGTCCGGGTTCGACATCACTGCCGCCTCGGAGGTGATGGCGGTCCTCGCCCTGTCCACCTCGCTCCAGGACATGCGCCAGCGGCTCGGGCGCATCGTCGTTGGCTTCACCGACCGGCTCGCAGCCGGTGACCGCCGAGCAACTCCGCGCGGCCGGGGCCATGGCGGTGATCATGCGCGACGCCATCAAGCCCAATCTCCTGCAGACGCATCGAGAACACGCCGGTGCTCGTCCACGCCGGACCGTTCGGGAACATCGCGCACGGCAATTCCTCGATCGTCGCCGACCTCATCGGGATCCATTCCGGGGACTACCTGATCACCGAAGCCGGCTTCGGTGCCGACATGGGCGCCGAACGGTTCTTCAACATCAAGTGCCGGGTGTCGGGCCTGGTGCCCGACGCGGCGGTGATCGTCACCACCGTGCGGGCCCTGAAGGCCCACTCCGGAAGCCACCGGATCATCGCCGGCAGGCCGCTGCCCCCGGCACTTCTGGAAGAGAACCCCGACGAGGTGGCCAGCCGGCGGGTCCAACCTCCGAAAGCAGATCGAGAATGTGCGCTCCACGGGGTCACACCGGTCGTCGCCATCAATGCCTTTCCCGGGGACTTCGACTCCGAGTACGACGGCCATCCACGAGATCGCCGACTCGATGGGTGTCCGCTCGGCGATCACCACCCACTTCAGGGACGGGGGATGCGGCGCCGCCGAACTGGCCGAGGCGGTGGTAGCGGCCGCCGAGGAACCGAGCGACTTCCACTTCCTCTACCCCGCCGATGCCCCCCTCCGCCAAAGATCGAGACCATCGCCGCCCCATCTATGGCGCCGACGGCGTCGACTACTCCCCCGCAGCGCCGGCAGGCGGCTCGACCTGCTCGAGCGAACGGGTTCGGGAACCTTCCCGATCTGCATCGCCAAGACCCACCTGTCCATCTCCTCCGACCCGACGCTCAAGGGCGCACCGACCGGATGGCGCCTTCCGGTCCGTGAGGTCCGCGCTCTCGGCAGGGGCCGGCTTCGTCTACGCCGTCTGCGGTGACATGCGAACGATGCCCGGCCTGAGCTCGCATCCGGCCGCCGAGAGCATCGACATCGACCACAACGGCGATGTCATCGGGTTGTCGTAGGGGAGACGGTGGTTTGCCTCACCCTCACCGGGCTGCGACACTCCACCGGTGAGCAGAGCACCCGGGGGGAAGGGGTGAACGGGGATCCCCGTGGGCGGGTCGGACCGGGCCGGGTGCGCCGGACGTACCTCGTGGCGCTGGCCGTCCTCGCCGGCGCGGCCCTCGCAGCATGCTCGGCTTCCAGTTCGGCGCCGGCCTCCGGCCAGCAGGGCGCAGCTTCGGCCACCACCCCGGCCTCCTGCCACCCACCGAACGCCACGCAGCCGGTGGTGGCCAAGCCGGTACCCGGGACGCCCAGCGACTGGAACGTCACCTCGTTCGACGGCACGATCATCCGGGCACACTGGTTCCCGGTGAGCCTGCCCGCCGGGGCGAGGGCGCCCACGGTTCTGATGGGGCCCGGATGGAGCCTCGCCGGCGACACCGACGTCCAGGGGACGGGCATCCTCGGGGCCCTCCCGATCAAGGATCTGCGGGCGGCCGGGTACAACGTGCTCACCTGGGATCCACGAGGTTTCGGGAAGTCCGGCGGCAACGCCGAGGTCGACAGCCCCGCCTTCGAGGGCCGCGACGTGAGCACCCTGATCAGCTGGGTGGCCACCCTCCCCGGCGTCGAGCTCGACGCGCCCGGCGATCCTCGCATGGGCATGGTGGGCGGGTCGTACGGGGGTGGCATCCAGCTGGTCGCGGCTGCGATCGACTGCAGGGTGGACGCCATCGTGCCGACCATCGCCTGGCACTCTCTGGTTACCAGCCTGGACAAGGCCGACACGGTCAAGACGGGATGGTCGGACATCCTCACCAACCTGACCACCGCCGACCACGTCGACCCGGAGGTGACCGGCCCACCAGACGGGTGATTCGACCGGGATGATCACGGCGTCGGAGCGGGCCTGGTTCGCCCGACGCGGACCGGGTGCCCTGGTCGCCCGCATCACTGTCCCGACCCTCATCGTCCAGGGGACCGTCGACACCCTCTTCACCCTGCAAGAGGGTGTCGACAACTACCAGGTCCTGAGCACCGCGGGGTCCCGACGTCGATGCTCTGGTTCTGCGGGGGCCACGGCGTGTGCCTGACGCCCCCCGGCGACCAGCAGTTGCCGGTCACCGCAACCATCGCCTGGCTCGATCGCTACGTGCAGCGTGATCCGTCCGTCTCCACCGGCCCGGGCTTCCGGTTCGTCGACCAGAAGGGCACCACCTACTCCGCCGCGGGCTGGCCGGTTCCTGCCGGCCAGCCGGTCACCGCCGCCGGCGAAGGGACATTGGCCCTGAACGCGGAGGGTGGCTCGGGCCCGGCGGACACCTCGGGAAGTACGCAGCTGCTGGCCGGTCTGGCCGGCGCCGATCACCCCGGCCCGGGCCGCCAACGCCGTCGACGTCCCCGTCACCTTCGGCGACCGGTCGGTGGTCGTGGTGGGGGCACCGCGGCTTCGACTGGCATACCGAGGAACCACTCCCCCAGGCCCGCGGCCGACCCGGGTCTTCGCCCAGCTGGTCGACGACTCCACCGGGATCGTCCTCGGGAACCAGGTCACCCCCATCGCGGTGACCCTGGACGGTCGACCCCACACCACCACCGTTCCACTGGAGATGGTGGTCTTCACCGGGACGCCCCAGAGCCACCTCGAGCTCCAACTTGTCGCATCGACGGTGACCTACGGAAAGCCCCGATTCGGTGGCAGCGTCGAATTCACCCGGGCCCAGCTCGCCCTCCCGGTGGCATCGGGGATCGTCGCCCGGTAGCAGGACCCTCAGGTGCGTCCGCCGATCCGGATCCCGGGACGGCTCTCGCCCGAGACGGTGGGGTTCTATCCGGGCAGCTGGTCGAGGAAGGCCTGGATGGCCTCATTGACCAGCTCGGGATGGGTGAGATTGGCCGAATGCGTCCCGCCCTCGATGGTCACGACGCCGTTGGACCCCGGGAGCCCGGCGGCCAGAGCCTCGGCCTTGTCCATCGTGATGGAGACGTCCGACGAGCCGTGGATCACCAGCGCCGGGACCTCGATCTCCCCGAGCCGGGCCGTGACGTCGTCCCTGGTGATCAGCGTCTGACCCGGATGGGCCAGGGTCTCGTGGGGGCGGGCCATCCAACGGGCGATCCATTCCTCGTTCAGTCGGGGATCGCCGATGATGCAGCGCGGCGGCGGCCGAGGCGATGTCGTCGGACGGGCCGTGGGCCACCCAGTCGTCGATCATGCCCTGATACAGAGGGACGACCTCGGGGTCCTCGGTCCCGGCCTGGGTGTCCAACAGGATGAGTGCCCGAACCCGGTCCGGATCAGCCAGCGCCACCCGCAAGGAGACGAATCCGCCCTGGGACATGCCGCCGATGACCGCCCGGTCGATGCCGAGGTGATCGAGGAGGGCGACGCAGTCCGCGGCCAGGTCCCAGTAGGTGAACGGCTTCCCGTCGTAGACCGTGTCGCCGAAACCGCGCTCGTCCCAGGTGACCACCCGGTAGCGCTGCCGCAGCGCCTCCACCTGAGGGTCGAACATGGAGCGGTCCATGAGGAAGCCGTGGGCCAGCACGATCGGCGGGCCCTCGCCACCCGTGTCGTCGTAGGCGATCTGCTGGCCGTTGGCCATTGCGGTACGCATCGGGCTTCTCCTCGTCTCGCCGGCCTCCCGGGTTCGCCGGGCCCGCCACCACCGATGGGCGAGCGTAGGCCGCTTCCGGCCGGCTCGCCCGAAGGAGTGACCGCCGGTGCCGGCCCGCCCCCTACTGGAGATACCCCTCGACCGTCCCCTCCGGACGGGTGGCCGCCTCCTCCGGGCTCCGGCCCGCACCCCGGAGGGCACGCCGTTGGCGGAGCAGGTCCCACATCCGGTCCAGCGTGACCTCGATGGCCTTCAGCCGCTGCTCCTCCTCGTGCGACAGGCCCTGGCCGACGTGCCGTTCCTCGAGGCGCTGCTCCTCGCTGGCCAGGTTGCCGATCTGGGTGATGATCTCGTGGTCGTCCACCGGGGCTCCTTTGGCTCGGGCCCACGCCCATCCGGTCCGGAGGCCCGCGCCCGTCCGGTACAGACTACGGCCGCCGTGGCGGCCGTCGCCCGGGCAGCCCCGTGCCGGTCCGGCACCCGGCCCCCGTCCGCCTCACCGAGGGGCCCGGGGCATCCCCAGTCCCACCATGGCGATGATGTCCCGCTGGACCTCGTTGGTGCCCCCGCCGAAGGTGAAGATCGTCTGGCTCCGGGAGTTCTGCTCGAGCTTCCCCTGGAGCACGGCACCGGGCGAGCCCTCGGGCAGGTAACCGGCCTGACCCACGACCTCGAGGAGCAGCCGGTAGGCCTCGAGTGCGAACTCGGTCCCGAACACCTTGGTGGCCGACGCGTCGGCCGGGTTGAGCCCCTTGTCGGCCGCCCAGGCCACCTTCCAGTTGAGGAGCTTGAGGTACTCGGCCCGGGCGTGGACCCGGGCGAGATGGAGCTGCACCCACTGCCGGTCGATGACCCGGCTGCCATCGGCCAGCTTCTCCCGCTGGGCCCAGCGCCTGGACCTCGGCGAGACTGCGCAGGATGCCCGAAACCGGGCAGATGGCGACCCGCTCGTGGTTGAGCTGGTTGGTGATCAGCCTCCACCCCTGGTTCTCCTCACCCACCAGGTTGGCCGCCGGCACCCGCACGTCGTCGTAGAAGGTGGTGCTGGTGAACTCGCCGGCGACCGTGGGCAGCGGTGACCAGTGAAACCCGGGTGCATCGGTCGGGACGATGAACACCGAGATTCCCTTGTGCCTGGGCGCGTCCGGATCGGTCCGGGCCGCCAGCCACACGTAGTCGGCGTACTGGATGGCGCTGGTGTAGAGCTTCTCGCCGTTGATCACGTACTCGTCGCCGTCCCGCACCGCCCGGGTCTTCAGGGAGGCCAGGTCGGTTCCGGCGCCGGGCTCGGTGTAGCCGATGGAGAAATGGACCTCGCCGCGGAGGATCCCGGGGAGGATGCGCCGCCTCTGCTCGTCGGTGCCCAGCGCCATGAGTGTCGGGCCCACGCTGTTGAGGGTGAGCAGCGGGAGCGGGACGCCGGCCCAGTGCGACTCCTCGACGAAGATCATCTGATCGATCGGGCCCCTGCGCCTGGCCGCCGTACTCGACCGGCCACCCGAGGCCCAGCCAGCCGTCCTCGCCCATCCGCCGGATGTAGCGGGTGTAGCTGGATGCACCCGGCCCCCCGTCCCCCACCTCGTCGACCAGGGCATCGAAATAGGACGCGCAGCTCGACCTTGAGCGCCTCTTGTTCCTCGGTCAGTGCCAGATGCATCGGGTCTCCCTCTCACCGGGCACGATAACAACCGACCGAGCCGAGGTTGGAATACCGTCGGCGCCATGGACGAACCATCGACCCCCACTCCCCCGCCGAGCTCTTCTCCGTTGCGGGGAAGACCGTGGTGGTGACGGGCGGCACCCGCGGCATCGGGCGCATGATCGCCGGGGGCTTCGTGGCGGCCGGGGCCGACGGTCATCGTGGCCTCCCGCAAGGCCGAGGCCGTCGAGGCAGCGGTGGCCGAGCTCTCCCGCACGGAGCCTGCTCGGGTGTCGCCGCCGACCTCTCCACCGAGGATCGGGGGCGGCCGGGCTGGCCGAGGCCGGTCGGCGCGCGACCACCCACGGGTCGACGTGCTGGTCAACAACGCCGGCGCGACCTGGGGCGCACCCCTCGTCGAGCACGACGCCACCTCATGGGACCGGGTGCTCAACCTCAACGTGCAGGGGATCTTCCACACCACCAAGTTCTTCCTGCCCATGCTCGAGGCGGCCGCCGGCCCCGACGAACCGTCGCGGGTGATCAACATCGGCTCGATCGACGGGATCCATGTGCCGGTGCTCGAGTCCTACTCCTATTCGGCGTCCAAGGCGGCGGTGCACCAGCTCACCCGGCATCTGGCCAAACGGCTGGCCCCCACCATCACCGTCAACGCGGTCGCACCGGGGCCGTTCGAGTCCAAGATGATGGCGGCCACCCTCGAGGCCTTCGGCGACCAGATCGCCGCCGCCGCCCCCCTCAAGCGGATCGGCCGACCCGATGACATGGCCGGAGTGGCCATCTTCCTCGCCTCCAGGGCCGGTGCCTACCTCACCGGTGCGGTCATCCCGGTCGACGGCGGCATCGCCACCACCGCCTGAAACCTGTCCGGGGCCGTGGCCGCGTCACGCGAACTCGGGCAGGTCGGGCAGGCGGCGTGCCGACCAGCGCCTCGCACCCGGGCCAGCAGCTCCGTCGGATAGGAGTCGTGGGTCAGGATCAAGAACTGCTCGTCGCGGATGGCCGCAATGACCATCTGGGCCACCTCGGCCGGCTCCATCCCCCCGGCCACCGCCTGGCCAGATAGTCGGTGACGAACTTCTGGTCCTCGGTCACCTCGGTCACCAGGCGTTCGGGCCGGTGCCGGTCGGAGTCGACGATGTTGGTGGTGATCATCCCCGGGCAGAGCACTGAGGCCTTGATCCTCGACCCGACCGCCTCGAGGTCGTGGGCCAACGACTCGGTTGCGGCGAAGGCGGCGAACTTGGAGATCGAGTAGGGCGCCTCGAACGGGGCTCCGAGCAGGCCGGCCACCGAAGAGGTGTTGACCACGTGGCCCTTCGGTGCCCTGGACGATCATCCGGGGCACGAAGGCACGGATCCCGTTGAGGATGCCCCAGAGGTTGGCTCCCAGCACGAACTCGAAGTCCTCGGCCGGGCCGATCCCAGATGAGCCCGCCGACGAATACGCCGGCGTTGTTGCACAGCACGTCGACCTGGCCCCACCGGTCGAACACCGCGTCGGCCAAGGCGTCGACCGAGCGGCACTCGCTCACGTCGCAGACCTCGGCCATGACATCGATCGAGGGGAACTCGGCCCGCACCAGCTCGGCCGTCTCCGCGAGGGCCGCGCCGTCGACGTCGGCCATGTGCCACCTGCATCCCCACGGCGGCGAAGGCCTGGGCCAGGGCCCGCCCGATCCCGCTGCCCGCCCCGGTCACGACGGCGCTCCTTCCCTCGAAACTCCTGCATGCTTGGTCCCTCTCAGGGGGTGGGTGGACCGTCGACCGAGGCGTCGGATGGACAGAGGCGGGCGGCGAGGAACGATCCGACTGCGGCGATGCTCCGGTCCGCCTCCGGGATGAGCGCACCGGGGAAGGCCTGGAAGACGTGAATGATCTCGGGCCACACGGTCAGGGTCACCTTGCCCCCGGCGGCGCGGAGGCCGTCGGCCAGCCGGGTGGCGTCGTCGAGCAGCACCTCGCGGTCGCCGACCTCGATGCGCACGGGGGGCAGGCCGCCGAGGTCGCCGGCGAACAGCGGCGAGGCCAGTTCCGAACGCGGATCGGTCTCGCCCAGGTAGGCCTTCGCCATCAGATCCAGCCCGGCCCGGGACACCATCGGATCCGGCATCGGCGCAGCCGCTCGATAGGACGGCGCCGTCTGGGTCAGGTCCACCCACGGGCGACAGGCAGACCGCCGCAGCCGGGCAGCGGGGTGCCCGCGGCGCGGAGGGCGAGCAGTGCGGCCATGGTCAGCCCGCCGCCGGCCGAGTCACCGGCGATGGCGATGCGTTCGGGGCGGATCCCGAGGGCCAGAAGGTCCGCGTAGGCGGCCGTGGCATCGTGACCGCGGCAGGGAACGGGTGCTCCGGGCCGAGCCGGTAGTCGAGCGTGACCACCGGACACCCTGCGGCCACGGCGATCCGCCCGGCCAACGAGCGGTGGGTGTCGAGCGACCCGATGCAGTAGCCCCCGCCGTGGAGGTAGAGCACCACGGCGTCGCCCTCGGGACCCTCCTGGGAGAGCCATTCGGCGTCGCGCCCGCCGAGCGATGACCGGCTCGGCCGTCACGCCGTCGGGGGCCGAGGTCGCGGCCGCCGCCTCGGCCATCGCCGCCCGCTGTTCGACGATCGAACCGGTGGTCAGGCGGGATTCGGCGAGGAAGCGCACTGATCGCATCCACACCCTGATGGCTCACCCGGCACCCTCCTCTGCGCAATGGGCAACGGCTCGATCGTCCGTGCCACGGCTGAGATCGGCACGGTTCGGGCACCACGGTAGATCCTCCGGAGTCCCCGCAGGACCCCGGCGTGGGCCTTGCCGAATATCACGCTACGTGGGAGCATGGATACTTGCAGTGACATCTAGCGACTGTCGCCCCGCACTCCGGGTTCGCCGGTAGGAGCCGATCCGCAGGGCGGGGAGCCGCACGGAGTGGAGGAGTGAGGGGCATGGGGCAGAAGCGGTGGCGCAGCCTGGTGGCGGCCGTCCTCGCCGGCCTGGGCGCCCTCGTGGCGTTGGGGACCTGGGCCGGGCCGGGCCGGGCCGCCGGCGCGGCCGGGCCGCCGGCACGCCATGCCGCCGGAGGGCGGCTGCAGACCGACTTCTGGCTGGCCACCAGCTCCGGCTCCCTGCTCGCCTTCGGCGTCCCGTCCTATGGCTCCCCCGGCGGTCCCCTCAACCGGCCCATCGTGGGCGTGGTGCCCTCCGGCGACCAGCAGGGCTACTGGATGGTGGCCTCCGACGGGGGAATCTTCTCGTACGGGGACGCCCGTTTCTTCGGATCCACCGGCAACATCCGCCTCAACCGCCCGTCGTCGGTCTGGCGCCCACCCACGACCAACGCGGCTACTGGCTGGTGGCCTCGGACGGCGGTGTCTTCTCCTTCGGTGACGCCGTGTTCCACGGCTCGACCGGCAACCTCACCTTGAACCAGCCGATCGTGGGGATGGCGGCCACCCCCGACGGCAACGGCTACTGGATGGTGGCCTCGGACGGCGGCGTCTTCTCCTTCGGTGACGCCGTGTTCCACGGGCTCGACCGGCAACCTCACCTTGAACCAGCCGATCGTGGGCATGGCCCCGACTCCGGACGGACAGGGCTACTGGCTGGTGGCAGCCGACGGCGGGGTGTTCACCTTCGGGGATGCCGGATTCTTCGGCTCGTCGGCTGCCTCCCCGGGTGATCCGGTCGCAGCGCCTGGTGCCGACCCGGTCGGGACAGGGCTACTGGATCTTCCGGCAGAACGGGGATGCCATCGCGTTCGGTGACGCGACCACGATCGGTCCCCCGACGACGGCCCTCCTGATGCGCCCGGTCTCCCCCGGCGACAAGGCGGTCATGTTCGCGTTCCAGCAGCTGGGGAAGCCGTACATCTGGGGTGGGAACGGCCCGGTCGGCTACGACTGCTCGGGTCTGGTCCTCGCCTCTTGGAGCCACGCCGACGGGATCGGGTTCGCCCGGGTGGCCAACGACCAGTACCACACCGCCGGCACCGCCGTGTCGATGAGCGACCTCCAGACCGGGGATCTGGTGTTCTGGGGGTCCAGCCCGACCGACTGGACCAGCGTCTACCACACCGCCCTCTACGTGGGCGGAGACCGGATCGTCGAGGCCACCGGCGACCAGGTCCAGCTCGGTTCGCTCGGCCAGTGGGGGACGGGCGACCTGATGCCCGGTGGACGGAGGCCCTGAGCTGGACTCCGGGCCTCGACGGCCTTCGATCAATCGCACCACCGAATGTGCCGATAGGGGGATATGGGGACAGTCACCGGCAACACCCTGATGAACAGGGGGTCCCTGTCGAGCGATGTGGTGGCGAAGATCGCCGCCGGGTTGTGGATCCTGGTCAGTGGCCTGGTCCTGTTGGCCGAGCTGATCGTCGCCCCGCCGGCCGGGTCCTCGCGCCTCGGCAGCGTGGTGATCTTCGGGGTCTCCGTCGTGGCCGGGATGGTGATCTGGGTGCTCCCCTGGGATCGCTGGAAGCGGTCGGCGACGCTGTGGCTGGTCCCGCTCGCCTTCGCCGCCGTCGGCGTCAACTTCCGGCTGGGCAACGGCGACGGGTTCCTCTATGCGATCACCTTCCTCATCGTGTTCGTGTGGCTGGGCCTCGGTCATCCCCGAGGGACCTGCCTCCGTTGCGCGCCGTTGCTGACGGTGGGCTACCTCGCCCCCATGGTGGGGGCCGGGACCCACCAGTCGCGACTGGGCATGGCCTCCGCCGTGTTCGTCGTCCCGTGCTGCGTCGTGGTCGGCGAGGCGGTGGCGTGGGGCGTCGAGCTCCTGGGCCGTTCGGAGTTCGCGCTGGCCGAGACCAGGGCGCGGTACGCGGGCTCCTTCGAGGAGGCACCCGTCGGCATCGTCCTGACCGCCGCCGACGGTGTGGTGCTCAGGGTGAACAAGGCCTTCGGCCGGATATTGGGCTGCTCGCCCGACGATCTGCAGGGTCGGCGTCTCCAGGACCTGACCCATCCCGAAGACTGGGAGGACAACCACCGGAGGTTCCTCGCCCTCGTCGCCGGGGAGATCGACACCTGCCGGCTGGAGAAGCGGTACCTCCATGCCGACGGTCACAGCGTATGGGTCTCGGTCAATGCCTCGTGTGCCTGGGACTCCCCCGGAGGACCGCCCTATGTCATCGCCCAGATCGAGGACATCACCGAGCGGCGGGCGCTCCGGGAGCAACTGGCCCACGCCGCCGACCACGACCAGTTGACCGGACTCCCCAACCGGACGCTGTTCATGGACAGGCTCGAGCGGTCGCTGGCCCTGGCCGAGGAGCGGGGGCACCAGGTGGCACTGATGTTCCTCGACCTCGACCGGTTCAAGATGGTCAACGACGGCCTCGGCCACGATGCCGGGGACCGGCTCCTGCAGCGGATCGCCCGGCGGCTCGAGCAGGCACTCCGCGGTCAGGACCTCGTCGCCCGCTTCGGTGGAGACGAGTTCACCGTGTTGTGCGAGGTCGCGGACGAGGACGAGGCCCTGGTGATCGCCGGGCGCCTCCAGATGGCAATGGACCGGCCGGTGGCCGAGTCGGGCAACGAGCAATTCGTCTCGCTGAGCATCGGCATCTCGCTCTCCTCGGCCGAGACCACGGGGGCGGCGGCGCTGTTGCGGCAGGCCGACGTGGCCATGTACCGGGCCAAGGAGGGCGGTCCCTCACGGATCGCCGTGTACCGTGAGGACGACGACCTCGAGGCGATGCGCAGCCTGCGCACCTCCAACGAGCTGCACCGGGCCCTCGAACGCAACGAGCTCGAACTGCACTACCAGCCGTTCGTCGACCTCCACTCCCTCACCATGGTCGGCCTCGAGGCGCTGGTCAGGTGGAACCACCCGACCCGGGGCCTGCTGCCGCCGGGCGAGTTCATCTCCCTGGCCGAAGAGTGTGGACTGATCGTCCCTCTCGGAACATGGGTCATCCGCGAGGCCTGCCGTCAGGGCGCCCGATGGGCGGCCGAGCGGGCCCTGGCCGGTCAGCAGACCTCCCGGATGAACCTCTCGATCAATGTCTCCGCCCAGCAACTCTCCGATCCCGTGTTCACCGAGCTGATGGTCGGCGCGCTCGAGGACTCGGAATTCGTGGCCGACCACCTGTGGCTCGAAATCACCGAGGGGACCATCCTGCGTGATCCGGACGCCTCGGTCTCCACCTTCCGCGACCTCCGGGAACTGGGAGTGCACATCGCCATCGACGACTTCGGCACCGGATACTCATCGCTGAGCTATCTGAAGCAGCTGCCCGTCGAGGTCCTCAAGATCGACGCCAGTTTCATCGACCACCTCGACGACGACCCCGACGACATGGCCATCGTGCGGGCGGTGATCGCCCTCGGGGACTCACTGGGCCTGGCGGTGATCGCCGAGGGGATCGAACGGTCCGCCCAGGCCGACCAGCTGATCTCGCTGGGGTGCCAGCTGGCCCAGGGTTTCCTCTACGGGAGGCCCCGGCCGGCCCACCAGATCGGCCGGTACCCCGCGGACGACCTGACGGGGTGGGTGGGTGAGGGACGTCTGAGCGCGGTGTGACCGGTCCCCCGGGGATATGGCACGGTAGTGCTCATGCCCCCACGTCCCGAGCCCCGGGGCCGGTCCGGGAACGCAGGGATGCTCGAGTACCGGTCGCCCGTCGGACGTTGGGTGATCGCCGCCACCGTGCTGGGCTCGGGCATGGCCGCCATCGATGCCACGGTCATCGGCATCGCACTGCCGACCATCGGCCGCGACTTCAACGCCTCCCTCGGGACCCTGCAGTGGGTGGTGACCGGCTACACGCTGACACTCTCGTCACTGCTACTGCTCGGCGGGTCGCTCGGCGATCGCTACGGCCGGAGGCGGATCTTCATGATCGGGGTCGCCTGGTTCGCGCTGGCCTCGGCCGCGTGCGCCGCCTCCAGCGGATCGGGCCAGCTCATCGTCACCCGGGTGCTCCAGGGGATCGGCGGGGCGCTGCTCACCCCCGGGAGCCTGGCCATATTGGAGGCTTCGTTCTCGCCCGCGGATCGAGGTGAGGCCATCGGGGCCTGGTCCGGCCTGGGAGGGGTGGCCACCGCAGCCGGGCCGCTGCTCGGCGGGTACCTGATCACCGCCGCTTCGTGGCGCTGGATCTTCTTCATCAACGTCCCCGTGGGGGCGACGGTGCTGGTGCTGTCGGCCCGGCACGTCCCCGAGTCCCACGACACCACGGCGACCGGGCGCATAGACATGGAGGGCGCCGTCCTGGCCACCGTGTCCCTGGCGGCGATCGCCTACGCCCTGATCGAAGGCCCGCCGCGCGGATGGACGTCAGGACAGGTGCTGGCGGCCCTCGGCGTCGGACTGGTCGGTACCGTGTCGTTCTGCCTGGTCGAGTACCGATCCCCCGCACCCATGCTCCCCCTGGGCCTCTTCGGCAATCGGCAGTTCGCGGTGACCAACGCCGTGACCTTCGTCGTCTATGCAGGGCTCGGCGGCGTCCTGTTCCTCCTCCCGGTGGTGCTGCAGGTGGTCGACCACTACTCGCCGCTGGCGTCCGGGGCGGCGCTGCTGCCCATCACCGTGGTGATGCTCGCCCTTTCGGCACGCTCGGGGCGGATGGCGGCGGCGATCGGTCCCCGGTTGCAGATGAGCGTCGGTCCGGTCGTGGTGGGCGTCGGCCTGGCCCTCCTCGGCCGGGCGCCGCGGGGCTCGTCCTATGCGACCGGCGTGCTGCCCGCCGTGGTGGTCATCGCCCTCGGCCTGGCCACCACCGTGGCCCCGCTGACCGCCACCGCACTCGGAGCGGTGTCGGAGAGCCACGCGGGACTGGCCTCGGCCGTCAACAACGATGTGGCCCGGATCGGCGGGCTCGTGGCCGTGGCCGTCCTGCCCGCACTGGGAGGGATCTCCGGACTGAGCTACCTCCACCCCGCCGCCCTGGCCCACGGGTTCCAACGCGCGGTGCTCATCGCCGGATCGTGGTGCGTCGCCGGCGGGGTGCTGGCGTGGGCGGGGATCAGGAACCCGACCCGGGGCACGGAGCGGTCGGGGATCGAGTCCCACGAAGTCGGCACCCACTCCGCGCTCGAGGCGACTCCTCTCCGCCGGCCGGACTGATCCGCCCGATCGGGCCGGAACTGGCGCCGTGTACCGTTCAGCCAGCACGGGCCCGCGAGGAGCGGGGCCCCAGTCAGGCAAGGAGTCGCCCCCATGAGCACCTTCCCCTACGAGGACCGATTCGAGGTCCACCGCCGGCTCCCCGAGCACGGGACCCCCCGAGGGCGGATCCTCGAGACACTTCGGACCATGGCCGGCGAGGAGGACGCCAGCTGGGAGTCGGGCAAGTGCTCGGGGACCATGTACTGCGGCGACCACGACCACTACGGGTTCATGAACGAGGCCTTCGGCCTCTTCGCGCACGTCAACGTCCTCCAACGGGATATCTGCCCCAGCGCCACCAAGTTCGAGGCGGAGATCATCGCCATGACCCTCGATCTCCTCCACGCCGAGGCGGTCGATCATGGCGAGCCCGCCGGTCTCGTGGCCACCGGCGGCACCGGGAGCATCTGCCACGCCGTGCTCGCCTACCGCGAGCACGGCGCCCAGGAGCGGGGCATCAGCCGTCCCAACGTCATCAAGCCCGAGACCGCCCATCCGGCCTTCGACAAGGCATGCCACCTGTTCGGCGTCGACTGCAGGTGGCCCCCGTGGACCCGGTGACCACCGAGGTCGACACCGACTGGGTCGACGGAGCACATCGACGGCAACACGGTGGCCCTCGTCGGATCGGCCTGCAACTACGGCTACGGAACCATCGACCCCATCCCGGCGCTGTCCGAGGTGGCCCTCCGCCACGGCGTCGGGCTCCACGTCGACAGCTGCCTGGGCGGGTTCATCCTCCCCTTCGGCCAGGAGCTGGGCTACGACATCCCCGTCTTCGACTACCGGATCCCCGGCGTGACCTCGATCTCGGCGGACACCCACAAGTACGGCTATGCCTTCAAGGGCACGTCGGTTCTCACCTTCCGGGACAAGGCCCTCCGCAACGCCCAGTACTTCTTCCTCACCGACTGGAGCGGCGGCAAGTACTGCTCCCCGGGCATGGAGGGCTCGCGCTCGGGCGGGCTGATCGCCGCCACCTGGGCGGCCATGGTCCAACTCGGGCGGGAGGGCTACCTGCGGCTACGCCGAGGCCATCTTCGAGACCTCGGCGGCCATGCAGGCCGTCGGTCCGCTCCCACCCGGAGCTGCGGATCCTCGGACATCCGACCTTCCTGTTCAGCTTCACCTCCGACGAGTTCGACGTCTACCACGTCAACGACTTCATGCGCCTGCGGGGCTGGCGGTTCAACGGCCAGCAGTACCCCAACGCCCTGCACATGGCCGTGACCCGGCCCCAGACCCAGCCCGGGGTGGCCGACGCCTTCGCCGCCGACCTGGCCGAGGCGGTGGCCTACGCCCACGAGCACGCCGGCGAGAGCCCGAAGTCGGGGGCCGTCTACGGCGGCGTGGCCGGTGGCATGACCGACGAGGCCGACGAGTTCATCAGGATGGTCATGGCCGACATGATGGACGGCCAGCAGGCCATTCCGGCCGACGCCTGACGGCCGCCGGCCCGGCGGCGTACCCGGCGTGACCGGGCCGGCCCGGCACGGCGCGACGACCGCTACGTGCTGGCCGTCGACCTCGGCACCGGGGGGCCCAAGGTCGGCCTGGTGTCGCTGACCGGCGTCATCGCCTGGTCGGAGCACCTGCCGGTCCTCACCGACGCGGCCGCGACGGCGGGGCCACCCAGGACGCCGAGCAGTGGTGGCGCCTGATCCGCGGCCGCGGCCCGACGGGCCGTCGGCGCCGGGGTGGTCGCCGCCGACCGGATCGTGGCCGTCTCGTGCACCGGCCAGTGGGCGAGCACGGTGCCGGTCGACGCGGCCGGCCACCCGGTCGGGCCCTGCCTCTTGTGGCTCGACACCCGGGGCGGGCCGCCTGAGCCGCCGGGCGGTCGGCGGCCCGTTCGGCGGCTACGCCCCCCTGGCCGCTCGTCCGCTGGATCCGGCACAGCGGCGGCGCCCCCTCGACCTCGGGCGCCGACCCCATCGGCCACATGCTCTTCCTCGAGCACGAGCTCGGCCCGAGGTGGCCGCGGCCGCCCGCTGGTACCTGGAGCCGGTCGACTACCTCTCGATGCGCTTCACCGGGCGTGGCCGCCGCCACGCCGGCGTCGATGGCCGGGGCCTGGCTGACCGACAACCGGCGCCCCGACCGCCTCGACTACGACCCGGTGCTGGTGCGGGCCGTCGGGCGTGCCCGGCCGAGAAGCTGCCGCCCACTGGTGCCGACCGGCAGCGTCCGGTCGGCACGGTCCTGCCCGGACGTGGCCGACGACCTCGGGCTCGAGCCCGGGGTCGTCGTGGTCGCCGGCACCCCCGACCTCCACTCGGCGGCGGTGGGCGCCGGCGCCGTCCTGGCGCCTACCAGGCCCATCTGGCCATCTCGACCACCAGCTGGGTCAGCTGTCCCTACCCGAGAAGAAGACCGACCCGATCCGCCAGATGGCCACCGTCCCGGGATCGTGCCCGGCCTCAACCTGGTGGCCAACAACCAGGAGTCCGGCGGACGGCGCCCTCCAGTGGCTCCGGGACCGCCTGGCGCCGCAGGGACCGGCCGGAGCACGCCTCCTACGACGAGCTGACCGCCCTGGCCGCACCGGTCGGGCCCGGGCAGCGGGCGGGTGGTCTTCACCCCCTGGCTGGCCGGCGAGCGGTCCCCGGTCGACGACCGCACGGCCCGGGGCGGGTTCCACAACCTGTCGCTGCGGACGACCCGGGCCGACGCTGGCCCGGGCCGTGCTGGAGGGCGTGGCCTTCAACTCCCGGTGGCTGGCCGAGGGGGTCGAGCGGTTCGTCGGCCGTCCGCTCGGCCCGATCCGGGCCATCGGGGGCGGGGCGACCTCGCCGCTGTGGTGCTCGATCTACGCCGACGTCCTCGACCGGACCGTCGAACAGGTCGCCGATCCCGGTGCTGGCCAACCTCCGGGGCAGCGCCCTGCTCGCCGGCACTGGCCTCGGGGCGGTCACAGCCCGACGAGGTCCGCGTCCCTGGTGCCGGTGGCCGCCACCCACCTCCCCGACCCGGAGCACCGCCGCGCTACGACCGGCTGTTCGCCGAGTTCCCGAAGCTTCTACAGCGCCCAGAAGCGCATGTTCGCCCGCCTCGACCGCTGGTACCGGTCGGCGCGGCACCCGGTGTCCGGCCCCGTCGCCCGGGACCCGAGGTCGAAGTGGTCGGGCCGGCGCCGGGCCGGCCCAGCAGGAACCCCTGGGCCTCGTCGCAGCCCATGGCCCCCACCGCCCGCAGCTCGGCCTCCGTCTCGACCCCTTCGGCCACCACGGTGCATCCCCAGCTTGTGGGCCAGGTCGACCACCGTCCGCGATGACGGTGCCGTCCTGTCCGGACGCGCCCAGTCCGGACACGAAGCTCCGGTCGACCTTGAGCCGGTCGATGGGCAGGCCCTGCAGATAGAGCAGCGAGGAGTAGCCCGTGCCGAAGTCGTCGAGGGCCGATCCGGACGCCGAGCTCCCGGACCGCCTGCATGACCGCGCCGACCCGCCCCACGTCCACCACCAGTACCGACTCGGTCACCTCGAGCACCAGCGAGTCGGGGTCAGCCCCGACGCGACCAGGGCGCTCCGGACGTCACCGACGAAGTCGGGGTCCTGCAGCTGGCGGGCCGACACGTTGACCGACACGGCCAGGTCGGGACGCCCGTCGTCCTGCCACTCGCCGCACTGCCGGCGTCGCCTCGTCCGAGCACCCACCGCCCGACCGGGACGATCTGCCGGCTCCGCTCGAGCAGCGGGACGAACTCGTCGGGGGCCACGGCGCCCAGCTCGGGATGGTGCCACCGCAGCAGCGCCTCCATCCCCACCACCCGGCGCCCCGTCGACCGGAACAGCGGCTGGTAGTGCGACCGCCAGCTCGCCCCGCCGGTGGGCCACCCGCAGGTCGTGGGCCAGCCGGCTCTCGCGCCGGTCCTCGGCCCCGACCACACGTCGTAGGACTCGTACCGGGCCGGGCCCCCGCGCTTGGCCCGGTACATGGCCGCGTCGGCCCGGGCCAGGCACGACCTCCGGGTCGACGCCGGCGAGCACCTCGGCGATCCCGATGCTCACCGAGGTGTGCAGCTCGCAGTCCCCGATCGCCACCGGGGTGCAGCATCGCCTGGTGGATGCGCTCGGCCAGCGATCGTGGGCGGCATCGCCCGGATCGTCGAGGTCCTCGGCCAGGATGACGAACTCGTCGCCGCCCAGCCGGGCCACGGTGTCGCACGAGCGCACGACCCTTCGAGGCGTGTGGCCACCTCGACCAGGAGCGCGTCCCCGGCCGGGTGGCCGAAGCGGTCGTTGATGGCCTTGAAGTTGTCGAGGTCGAGGTACGAGAGCACCGCTCGCCACGTCCTTGCGCCTGCGGGACTGAGCGCGTGGCGAAGCCGGTCGCACAGCAGGATCCGGTTGGGCAGCCCGGTCAGCTGGTCGTGCAGCGCCTGGTGGGCCAGGGTTGCCTGCTCCTGCGCAGCCGGTGCTGGAGTGCTCGGCGGGTGTCATCGAACTTGCGGACGATCCGCACCAGGCTGCCGTCGCAGCTCAGCGGACGACATCGCAGGCCATCGTGAGCAGGTCGTCGCTCACCTGGATGCGACGGGCCTCCTCGGCCAGCGCGGCGATGGTGCAGGTCCCGCCAGGTCAGATAGGCCTTGGCCACGCTGGCCAACACGGCGTCCTCCACGATGGCCTGCTCCCCTTGCGAGGCCAGTGTGGCGATGTCCTCGCCGGAGGCGGCCTGGTCGGTGGCGAGCCACCGGCCGACCAGCTCGGTGGCGAGGCCGGAGGTGCCGAACGCGTCCACCTTCAGGTCCTCGGTGAACTGTCGGTCGACCATCTCGCCGATCTCGACGGCCCGGGCCTGGAGGGCGGCCCAGGGCGATCCGCTCGTGCTCAGCGTGGGTGCGATGCGACCGTCCTGGCCCGATCAGGCGGGAGATTCCGAGTCCTCCGTCGTCGAAACCCGCCTCGACACCGGGCAGTGGATCGATGCTCTGTCATCGGCGCGACGGTGTCGTGACTTGACGCCGTCGGCGGCACTCCCACGTCCCGGGCACGGCACGCCCGGCTCGCAGTCGCACCGGTGGGCCTCGGTCGGTCCGGGCCCCGGAGTGGTGCAGGGCACCGGACGGGTCACCCGGCACCTGAACCTAACGATCTACTGGACCGTTAGACGTGGACCCCCGGTCGCCCTTCCGTGTCGCCCTTGCGCCGGCGCCCACGGTGCCCACCCGCCGTCGACCGGTGCCCGAGCCTCTCCGCAGGGTCGAGTGGTCGACCCCGTTAGGGTTGGGCCTCCCCGACGGATTGCGAGCCAGGTCCATGAAGGCAGCGGTGTACTACGAGACCGGCGGTCCCGAGGTGTTCCGCTACGAGGACGTGCCCGACCCGGTCGCCGGGCCCGGGGAGGTGCTGATCCGGGTGGAGGCGGTCAGCATCGAGGGCGGCGACACCCTGAACCGGCTCGGAGGAGACCTGGCCCGCGTACCCCACATCGTCGGCTACCAGTGCGCCGGCACCGTGGTGGCCGCCGGGCGACGGGGTCAGCCGCCTCGGGCGGGGGACCGGGTGGTGACCGTCGGGCTCGACGGCTCGCACGCCGAGCTGCGGGTCGGTGGGCGAGTCGTTCTGCTGGGCCATCCCCGACGGCTGACGACCGAGGATGCCGCCTGCGTGCCGGTGCCCTTCGGCACCGCCGACGACTGCCTGTTCGAGTTCGGCCGTCTTCAGGCCGGGCGAGACCGCCCTGATCCATGCCGGTGCCAGCGGCGTCGGCATCGCCGCCATCCAGCTGGCCAAGCGGGCCGGCGCCCGGGTGCTCGCCACCGCTTCGAGCGACGCCCGGCTCGAGCCGGCTGGCCGACCTCGGCACTCGACCACGGGATCGACTACGCGGCCACTCGACTTCGTCGACGGGTGCGCGAGCTCACCGACGGCACGGGGCGGACGTGATCGTCGATCCGGTCGGTGGGCCCACCCTGCAGAAGAGCCTGCACTGCCTGGCGTACCGGGGTCGGTGCATCACCTTCGGCGACGCCGGAAGGGAGCCGCGCCTCGACGCTCGACATCTCGACCATGCGGGCCAACAACCAGACACTGGTCGGCTACTTCCTCGGCGCAGAGCTGTTCCTCGATCCCCGGGCCCACGCCATGATCGCCGGCCACCTCGACGACATCGCCGCCGGCCCCTGAGGGTGGTCATCGACCGGCGGTTCGGGCTCGAGCGAGGCCGGCGAGGCGCACGCCTACATCGAGAGCCGTCAGGCGTTCGGCCGGGTCCTGCTCGTCCCCTGAACGATCGCCCCGAACCCCCGCCACCCGATCGTTCGGTAGCCTGCACGCCGATGATCCGGAAGGCAGCCCACGGGGACGTCGACGTCCTCGTCGAGCTGATCGACGACCTGGCCCGTTACGAGCGGGCGGCGGACGCGGTGAGGATCGATCGGGACCTCCTCCCCGCCGCCCTGTTCGGCGACTCCCCGACCGTCTTCGCCCACGTCGCCGAAGAGGCCGGTCCGGTCGCTCGGCATGGCCGTCTAGTTCCTCAACTTCTCCACCTGGACGGGCCGGCTCGGCATCTACCTCGAGGACCTCTACGTCCGCCCCGAGGCCCGGGGCCGGGGAGTCGGTCTGGCCTTGATCTCGGAGCTGGCCTCGATCGCCCACCGGTCGGGCTACGGCCGGGTCGAATGGTCGGTGCTCGACTGGAACGAGTCGGCGCTGCGGCTTCTACCGATCGCTCGGCGCCGTTCCGATGGACGAGTGGACCGGCTACCGCCTCGCCGGCCCCGCGCTGGCCGAGCTGGCCGGCAGGGGTCCTTCCCGTCGGATGAGCTGACCGCGCCGCCGCCACCGACGACGACGTCCACACCGGTCAGATGGTGAAGGCCAGGTTGTCGACCAGCCTGCGGCCCAGGGCCCGGTCACCGGTGATGGTGACCTCCTCCCGCCCCCGGTCCCCGCATCGCGGCGACCGCCGGTGAGCCGGGTGAACAACATGACCGGCATGCCGATGCGGACGGTGGGTTCCCGGTCGAGCGACTCGACGAGGGTGGCCCGGCCGTCGACCCGGACCAGGAAGGTGGCGTCGATCGGCCCGGTCAGGTCGATCCGCACCCCCGACCCGTCCGGCATCTCCGCCTTCCGGCCCACGATGTAACCGAGACCGGTGGCCACCTCGTCCAGGACGGAGCGCAGATCGTCCGGATCCTCCCTCGGGGGCGCCCCGAGGGCGAAGCGGATGTCGTGCTCGTGCATGAAGCAGTCGTAGTGACGGATCCTCATGAACCTCCCGTAGGTCTCGTCCCGGCCGGCCGGGGTCCACGAAGGGGCGTCGAAGTCGGACTGGCTCATGGCGTCGAGGGCACCCAGGCGGCGACCGACGACGGCGTCGAAACGGGCCAGCATCTCCGCGCCACCCAGCGGACGCATGGATTCGACCCACACCTCGTTGGCCTCGGCGACGGGGTTCCGCATGTGATCGAGGTGGGAGACGTCGGCGGAGGGGGCCGGGTCTCCGGACAGCATGGACTCGGTCCCGATGACGTGACCGAGCACGTCACGCACCGCCCATCCGGGCAGGCACGTCGGGAGGTCCCACTGATCGTCGGAGAGGGCTGAGCACAGGGCCGACAGAGCCGCGAACTCGTTGCGCAGGAGGTCCACGGTGTGTGATCGGTCGACCAGGGTGGGCATCGTCGGCCACCGTAGCGGGCCGGGGCGGCTCCGGGCCCGCCCGCCCGCCGGCGAGCCGTCGACCGCAGGTCCCCTACACTGGTCCTCGTCGGCAGGGTGCCGGTCACGTCCAGGGGGTTCGCCATCACCACCTTGCAGACGGAGTTCAGCGAGACCGAGCTGTTGGCCGACCATGACATCGTGGAGCCACTGGTGGCGGGTGGCGTCCGGTGCCACGGTGGTTTCGACGACGGGGGACGGTACGTCTCGCCCCGGACCAGAAACCGTTGGCCGGCCATCGAAGCCTGGGAACAGCAGCGGGTCGAGCAGTTCTCGACGCCGATCATCGACGTGCCCCTCGAGGCCTGGCCCGAGAACTTTCCCAATGTCGAACAGTCGAAATTCCTCCTGCGCCTCGGCGCCCCCGAACCGACGATCGGCGCGTTGACCCGCATCGGCACCGTCGAGGGTTTCGGGGGCATGCTCCGACACCTCGCCGTGCCCGACTTCCAGCGATGCTTCCACGAGGACGTCCGGGGTACGGCCATCGCCCACATCGACCACGGGCTCTTCGAGGCCCATGCCCGGGACGAGTCCGGGTTCGGCGACCAGGCGGGCCACGACCGAATGTGGTTCGTGGCCCGGGACATCGCCTTCGAGCACCCGGTCACCGACGACCAGACGGCCCGGATGCTGGCCCGGATGGGAATCGACCCGTCCCCCAAGTCGGCCGCACAGCTGGGCAAGCTGCGACGGGCGGCGGAGGCAACCCGCGTGCTCCCCGATGACATCGACTTCACGCTGGAGATGGTCGTCGGCCGGATGATCGGCCTGCTCCTGATCGAGATCTCCGCATTCCACGGATTCCGCTGGGCCGAGGCCGTGCTCGGCGACACCGAGCTGGTGGCCGGAGACGGGTCGGCAGCCCGGTTGGTCTCCTACATCCGCTCCGACGAGACCCCACATGTCGCCTGGCTGCGTACTGCGCTGTCCGAGATGCGGGACCGTACCTGGGTGGGCAGCAGCGGCCGGACCCACGCGGGCTCGGAGATGGTCGGCCTGCTCTGGGAGCGGGCGCTGAGTGATTCGCTCCTCCTCCGCCGCCGGGAGAACATCAACTTCATCATGCGGGAGATCGAGGACGCGCTGGCCGGCCGGGGCGATGCCGACGACATCCTCGATGAACTGCTCTCCCTGGGATCGGTGATCCGGCTGGATGACGGCACCGTGGCCGATCCGGTCGACACCTCTGCGGTGGGCTGAGCGGAGCGGACTTGAAGTTCGGGATCTTCTACGAGCACCAGCTCCCCCGTCCCTGGCACGAGACGAGCGAGCGGCAGTTGATCGCCGACGCCCTCGACCAGATCGAGCGGGCCGACCAGCTGGGCATCCAGTACCTCTGGGAGGTCGAGCACCACTTTTTGGAGGAGTACTCGCATTCGAGCGCACCGGAGGTGTTCCTGGCGGCGGCCAGCCAGCGCACCCGGCGGATGCGGATCGGCCACGGCGTGGTCCAGACCGCGCCGGGCTACAACCACCCGGCCCGGATCGCCGAGCGCATCGCCATGCTCGACCTTGTCTCTGGCGGACGGGTCGAATTCGGATCGGGAGAGTCGTCCTCCGAGGCCGAGCTGGCCGGGTTCGGGATCGACCGGGAGACCAAGCGGGAGGCCTGGCTGGAGGGGTTGGAGGTGGCGGTCCGGTGCATGACCGAGACCCCGTTCGGGGGGTTCGAGGGCCGGTTCGTCACCATGCCCCCGCGCAATGTGGTGCCCAAACCGGTCCAAAAGCCCCATCCCCCGTTGTGGGTGGCCTGCAGCCGTCGGGACACCATCCTGCTCGCCGCCGAGAAGGGAATCGGTGCTCTGAGCTTCGCCTTCGTCGAGCCCGAGGACGCCAAGCAGTGGGTGGAGGACTACGAGAGGGTACTGGCCGAGCGGTGCGTCCCGGTGGGGTTGTCGGTGAACCCCCAGGTGGCGTGCGTCACACCGATGATGTGCGCTCCCCGGGAGGCGGACGCGCTCTCGCGCGGGCTCGAAGGAGCCAACTTCTTCGGGTACTCCCTCGCCCACTTCTACGTCTTCGGTGATCACGTACCGGCCAAGACCAATGTCTGGGACGAGTTCCTCGATCGCCGCGGAAAGATGGGCTACTCCCCCGAGGCGGCCCTCGCCGCCCGGCAGGAGACGCTCGGGGCCAAGGCGGCGGCCGGGGACCACACCGGGCTCCGGGGGGCCATCGGGACTCCGGATCAACTGCGCGAGTTCCTCCGGCGATACGAGGCCGCCGGGGTCGACCAGTTGATATTCGTCATGCAGGCCGGCCACAACCGCCATGAGCACATCATGGAGTCGATCGAACTGTTCGGGACCCAGGTGCTCCCCGAATTCATCGAGCGGGACGAGGCATCGAGCCGGGCCAAAGCGGCCAAGTGGGAGCCGCTCATCGAACAGGCGCTGGCCCGTAGGGACCGCCGGGACCCGGTCATGCCCGAGGGGTACGTCATGCGGGCCATCCCCAAGCAGATGGTCCAGGCCATGCACAGTGAACCTGCCCAACAGTGGTTGGAGACGTTGGCCGACAAGCAGGCGGCGGGCGTGCACGACGAGGAGTTCCAGCGCCTGGTCGACGGCTGATCGACGGCTGCCGGGCAGGGTGGGCCCCGCAGTGCATGCCACCCCTGACGACGGCCGGGGAATCATCTGTCAGGACGACCGGCGAAACCTGTGGGGCCGGGATAGGCTGCGCCCATGAGATCTCGTGCCGCGCGCCTGGCCCTGGCCGGAGTCCTCGCAATCACCGGCTTGGCCACCGGGGTGATCGCCTCGGTCGCCGGGGCGGCGTCGCCCCAGGTGACCACCATCACCATGCAGGCCAACCAGTCCTACACGCCTCACGCCCCCAAGGGCGCCACCGACGACTACCACTGCACCCTGGTCAACCCGCACGAGACGTCCAGCTCCTTCATCGTGTCGAGCCAGTTCTACCCGAACAGCGTCGAGGTCCACCACGCCATCTTGTTCCAGATCCCGCCCAACCTGGCCAAGGCGGCGAAGGCGGCCGATCACAACGGGAAGGGTTGGACCTGCTTCGGCGAGACGGCGCTGCCCGGCACCGGCCTCGAGCAGATCTCCAACACGCCCTGGCTGACCGCGTGGGCACCGGGCCACGGCGAGGACGTCCTGCCGTCCGGGACCGGGGTCACCTTCCCCGCCGGGAGCATGGTGGTCATGCAGATCCACTACAACCTCCTCCGCGGCGACAAGCCGGTCAGATCCAAGCTCGTACTCCACACCGTTCCGGTGTCGACCCCCCTCAAGCCGCTCACCCTCACATTGATGCCGGCTCCTCCCGACATCCCCTGCCCGGCGGGCGTCACCGGTCCCCTGTGCAATCGCAACGCCTCCCTGGTCGACCTGGGCCACCGGTTCGGGGCCGGTGCCTCCCAATTCGTGGGCATCATCGAGTCCATCTGCGGTCGCAATCCCGTCGACCCGCCGAGCGGTGACACGACCTCGTGCACCTGGGGGATCAGGGGTGGCCAGGAGATCGTCCGCCTGGGCGTCCACATGCACCTGCTGGGCAGGGGTATGCAGATCGTCCTCGACCCCGGCACCCCCGACGCCCGCACGCTGCTGAACGTCCCCAATTACGACTTCAATTATCAGCGCTCGTACACCCTCAGCACGCCGGTCCTGACCAAGCCCGGCGACACGATAGGGGTCACCTGCACCTACGACCCGACCCTGCGCCAGGAGCTGCCCGCACTCCGGAAGCTCCCGCCCCGCTACGTCACCTGGGGCGACGGGTCCTCGGACGAGATGTGCCTGGCCCTGGTCCAGACCGTGAAGGCGTCGACCAACGCCTGATCCCCTGGGGCCGGTTGCCGCCGGCACCGGGAGGCTTCGCCGCGGCGACGTGAACCCCCTCAGCCGCCGTCGGGAGGGATGAGGACCGCCACCAGCTCCACGTGCTCGGTCATCGGGAAGAGATCGAAGGCCCGCAACGAGGCCATCGACCATCGGACGTCGAGCAGCACCCGCAGGTCGCGGGCGAACGAAGCCGGATCGCACGAGACGTAGGCGACCGCCCTCGGCGCCGGATCGAGGGCACCGATGGCCCGGGTCACCGCCAGTCCGGCTCCCTGACGCGCCGGGTCGAGCACGATGACATCCGGCGATCCGAGCCGGTCGGCCACCACCGACCCGGTGACCTCGGACCGCACGATCTCCACCTGGCTGAGACCGGCGGCGTTTCGGGCCGCGTCGGCGCAGGCCCGGCTGCTCCGCTCCACCGCCACCACCGATCCATGGGCTCCGACGGCGTGGGCCAACGGCACGGTGAACAGCCCTGCTCCGGCGTAGAGATCGGCCACCCGCTCCCCTGGCGCCGGAGCCACCGCGTCGAGCACGGACCGGGTGAGCAGGGCGGCCCCGGCCGGGTGGACCTGCCAGAAGACGCCCGAACTGACCTCGAACCGGTGGCCGAGGACGATGTGGCGGACGCGGTCCGGCTTCCGGACCGTCCGGCCGTCCACCACCAGGCCGGCCTCCACCACCGGCCGACCGGCCAGGCGGGAGCGCCCCGTCTGGACCGATACCACCGCCGCGCCGCCATCGGGCGGAGCAGTCACTTCCAGGTGGTGCGCCCCCTTCCACCGGACCGCGCCCACCCCCACCTGATTGACCGCGTGGATGGCGATGGGGCACTCCGCCACCGGCTCGATGGCCCGGGAGCGGTGCCGCCGGAAGCCGGTGCGACCGTCCCGATCGACGGCGAATCGGACCCGGGTCCGCCACCCCAGTCCCTCGGGGGCGCCGGGGGCCTCCTCCACCTCCACCTCCCGATCGATCCCCGCCAGCCGTCGCAGCTGCTCGGAGATCAAGGCGGACTTGAGCAACCGCTGGGCCGGCAGCGAGACGTGCTGCCAGTCGCAGCCCCCGCACCGGCCCGGCCCGGCGTGGGGGCACGGTGCGCGAAACCCGGTCCGGCGAGGGTTCGATCACCTCGACGGCATCGGCCCGGAGGAACGAGGACGCCTCGGCGGTCACCTCGGCCAGCACCCGCTCACCGGGGAGGGCGTGCCGGACGAAGACCACCCGACCGTCCTCGGCACGGGCCACGCAGCCGCCGCCGGCGGCCATCGCCCCGGTCACCAGCTCGACGGAGGTGCCCACGCGGGGCCGGACCTCCACCGCGGGAACCCCTGTCGCCTCCGGCTGGGTGGCTCCTGCGCCGGGCGGCATTCCCCCGGCTTAGCACCCCCGGGACGCCGGGCGGGTCGAGGCGCCGGTTCCCCACTTCGCCGGGGTGTTCGTCCCCGAATACGGATGCGGACGGTACGGTGACGCCCACGACCGGGCCGATCTTCGGGCCCGCCCGAGCAGGGGGATGAACCAGTGGAACTGCACGAGGCGCTGTACACCACCCGGGCCATGAGGAGGGTGGGTCCCGACCCCGTCCCCCTCGACGTGCAGGCCAGGATCCTCGACGCGGCCATCAGGGCCCCCACCGGTGGCAATGCGCAGAACTGGCGGTTCCTGCTGGTGGACGACCCCGGGGTGATCTCTCGGATCGGACCGCTCTATCGCCACAGCATCGAGCAGCTGTGGCAGACCATCTACGCAGACCGCCTGGCGGCCGCGGCCAAGGACCCCGAGTCCGAGGAGAGCATCCAGATGCTCAAGGTCCAACGCTCGGCGCAGTGGTTGGCCGACCATTTCGAACAGGTGCCGCTCTATCTCTTCGGCTTCGTGCAGGCCGACCCCACCGGCGGGTCCATCTTCCCGGCGATCTGGAGCGCGCAGCTGGCCGCCCGGGCCGAAGGGGTCGGGAGCTCGCTGACGGTCGTCCTCGGTGTCTTCCATCCCGACGAGGTCCTCGACATCCTCGGCGTCCCCCGCGACGAGCATTGGCTGATGGCCTGCTGCGTCAGCTTCGGCTACCCGACGGGGAGGTGGGGGGTGGCTCCCCGCCGGCCGGTCCAAGAGGTCTCCTACCGGAACCGATGGGGATCGCCGGTCGGGTTCGAGTTGGACCAGCCCCTCTGGTCGCCCGGTTAGTCCGTCCCCATCCCGGTCCGCAATGACCGGTCTGCGAACCGGTCGTCGAACCCGTTGCATCACGGCTGATCGGAGGAAACCCCAGCCAGACGTCGATGTTACAATCGCTGGTCCGAATCACGCGGCTGTAGCTCAATGGTAGAGCCTCAGTTTTCCAAACT
Source organism: uncultured Acidimicrobiales bacterium (assembly GCA_963806285.1). GTDB lineage: Bacteria > Actinomycetota > Acidimicrobiia > Acidimicrobiales > RAAP-2 > Bog-756. The sequence goes on along the minus strand of CAWDXJ010000008.1, from coordinate 227,206 downwards.
GATGACGAGGGTTCGATCCCCTTCAGCCGCTCTCGACTGTCAGCCGTCCAACGGGACCTCCGCGGAACGCCGGACCCCCTCGGCGTGCTCCACGAACCATGAGCTGGGCTAGCAGGCTCCCCCGGGCCGACTCGGTTCGATGGCTACGGGCTTGGATCGGAGTGGGCCCCGACAAACGCCTGCAGCACTTCCGGATTCGCTCGTTCCCATCCGGAGTTGGGTGCCGATTCGGCTGACAGCTCGTCGCCGGCACCCCAATCGCCACCCAATAGTTGCCTGCGCCGGGAAGGTGGTCCTGGCCGACGATGGGGTCGCTGCTGGATGAGACACTCAGGCCACGGACGCAGAAGGGAAGTGGGATCCCCTGGATGGGAGATACCCGCAGCGCTTGGGATTGGAGAACCCCTGTCCGAGGCGACTCAACTGGAGGGTCATCGAGAGAACACCCAGGGCACAGAAGGCCGAAACCATCCCGGCATTCGCCCCGGCATTCCTCCCGAACCGTGGGGCGTGGTGCGGCGAGCGGGTATTCCCCCACCTGATCCCTGCTGGGCGGGCGGGACCGGCAGGCGGGTGCTCCTGCCTCGTTCACCCTCTCAAGATGGGGGCACCGAGAGCCGATACTGCAAATGGCGGATCTCGGCCGGCTCTCGATGCTGGGCGACTTGGACGAGTAGGTAGGGATGGCGAGCGAAGTCGATGACCTGTAGACGATGAGGACGCCCTCCCTGACCGATGGTGACCTCTTCATTGGCCGAAGGGGCGCGCTCACCCGCGGAATTGAGCGAATCAGGAGCTCGTCACGGCGATCGCACCCATCGGGTCGGCGGCTCGCGCACGACGAGGGCGAAGCCGAACGACTGCACGAACAGCGGGACCGGCTCATCCGCGTCACCATCGCCAACCGGTCCCTGGAGACGCACTTTCAGCCCATCGTCGATCTCAGGAGCGGAAATGCGGTGGGGAGCGAGGCGCTGGCCCGCTTCGCCCAGCCACCGGTTCGACCCCCTGACGTATGGTTCGCCGAAGCCGCATCCGTTGGCCTCGGTATCGAGCTCGAACTCACGGCCTTGGACATGGCGCTGGAGCAACTCCATCGGCTCCCGGCCGACCTGTACCTCTCGCTGAACGCGTCAGCCGAGACGATCGTGTCCGAGCAGTTCAGGTCGATCCTGGCCGGTGTTCCCGCCGAGCGGATCGTCCTCGAGCTCACCGAGCACACGCCGATCGACGACTATCTGCGCTTCGACCGGAGTATCCAGGACCTGCGGTCGAGAGGTGTCCGGCTGGCCGTGGACGACGCGGGTGCCGGCTTCTCCAGCTTCCGCCACATCCTCGATCTCCATCCCGACGTGATCAAGCTGGACATCGGCCTCACCCGGGGCATCGACAGGGATCCGGCGCGCCAGGCCCTCGGGCGGGCACTCCTCAGCTTCGGTTTGGAGACCTACAACACCACGATCGTTGCCGAAGGCATCGAGACCGAGGGTGAGTTGGCCACGTTGCGCTCCCTGGGCTGTCCGATTGGCCAGGGCTTCTTGCTCGGTCGACCCAGTCGGCTTCCGACGCTGGGGGCGGCGCCCACCGTCCCGGTCCCCCGGTTGGTTCCCGAACGAGAAGCATCGTCGGTTGAACCAGTCGGGACTCGCCGAGCTGCAGATGTGACTCGCCGAGCTGCAGATCTGAGTGGAAGCCCGCGTTAGGCACGCATTCGAGGGCGTCTGCTGTTGGTCGGCGGGACTTTGACAGGCTTCGGCGCCTGCCCGGGCCGTTTGCCCTGACGCCCGCGGCGGGTCTGATCAGCCGCCGACGATCCGTTCAAGATCAAGGCGCCGAATCACGGGCTCAGGCGTGAGGCCCGATGAGGTGGCCGGCCTCCCCGCGCACCGGACGAGGAAGGGAATCACCGGCGCCCACCAGGCGAACGCCACTTCGATCGGTCGCCGGTTCAGGGCACTGCGCTGATCGAGGGCGGCCCGGAGCATGGCCGGGGCGATCCAGGCGTACTTGGCGGCGATCGCGGCCTTCATGGCCAGATCCAGGACCTCGTCGGAGCCGCTCCAGCCGCTATCCCGTAGTCCGGCGAGGTAGCCCTTGAAGACCACCTCGTACAGGTCGCCGATGTGCTCCGGCCGGACGTGGAAGTCGAGCACCGAGTCGGGGACGAGACTGCCGGCGTCCTCTCCGATCGCACCGATGCCGACGAACGACCAGTCGACGAGGATCGTCTCGTCGTCCCGGCCGAAGAGATTTGCAGGATGGAGGTCGAAGTGGCAGACCGTCTGCGGGGTCCGCTCCAGGGCCGTGAGGAAGGCCTCCTGTCGACGGCGCATCTCGAGGAGCGGGGGGGCCAACGCATCGGGCAACCAACGCCTGGCCAGGGGCGTCGCCCAGGCGGCGTCGTCCCGGAGGAGTGGGATGTCCGCATCCCGGCGCCGGAGATAGGCCCGGAGCCACCTTCGACTCAGCCACTGCTCCTCCGGCAGGCTGCGCCCGACGGCGAACTCTCCCTGGGCACGCCCCAGGTGGCGGGCTGACTGCTCGTAGCGCGCCACCGGCCATACGGTGGCGGGGGAGGCAGACTGCAGGTCCTCGATCCAGAGTGCCACGCTCCCATCCGATCGCTCAGCGACCAGATGGCAGGTCGGGGCCCGCAGTCCTCCGGCGAACGACGAGAGGAGCGGGGACTCGTAGGCGAGGGCCTCTCGGCGCCAGTAGTACCAGTGGTCGGCCTGCTCCCCGGTCGGCCAGTTCGGGTGCCCTGCATCGCCCTGACCGATGAGTTTGACCACGACGGACCACCGGTCGGCGTGGACCCGCCAGATCCCGACGGTGGCCGAGGCGACCGGATCGTGGAGCTCGTCGCAGATCCAGCCGACCGCACGCGATCCGGTCAGCCGCCGGACCACCTCCTGCAACTCAGCGTTGTCCACCGCCACCACATCGGACACTAACGGGATCGGAATCGGTTACGAGGGTCCATCCCGATCGGACCACGATGGGGCGGAGCGGTGGACTTCGCTGCTCCGAGCGGTGGGGGGCGAAGGAGCGGCTCAGGCGTGCTCGCGCCCGGGAGATCCTCAAATCTGAGGTTGCCCATGGGGGTGAGCGGGAGCAAGAATCGCCTGGTACTTTGGGCGAGTTGCATCAGGGCCAGCCCGGCCGTTCGGCGGGGGAAGACAGTCTCCTCCAGACAGAAAGGGATGTCTTCATGCGTAGAGCCATCGCAGTAGGGGCGGGAGCGATCATCGCCGTGACCATGGGCCTCGGCGCGGGGCCGGCGGCCTGGGCCGGCGGACCACCGACGACCTACGTACCGGTCACGTCGGCGGACCTGATCACTCCTCCGGCGACACCGGCTCCGGGTCAGTTCGCCGCAGTCAACGAGGGCGACGGAAGCGGCGGGGTCACCATGGTGACCGGGCCGGCCCCGGCAAGTGGCAGCCTCCAGCTCACCGTGTCCGGCACCGGCTCCCACTGGGGCGTCTTCAACGTCGACCACGACGGCACAACCCTCAGCAGCCTCACCTCACTTTCGTACTCGACCTTCACCAATGATGCGGGGCGCATCCTCGACCCCGGGCTCCAGCTGTTGGTCAACCCCGGCAATACGACGGGAATCGATGCCGGTGTGACCTTCTCGACACTCAACTTCGAACCGTACCTGCAGCCTCCCTCCAACCCCGTCGTCCCCAATACCTGGCAGACATGGAACGTGCTGAACGGCGTGGTGTGGGGCACCCATCTCACCGGTGCACCGCAGGGTGCTCCGATCAGCTGGAGCACGTTCGTCGCTGAATACCCCAACGCGACGATAAAGAGCGGCGTGGGCGTCGGCGTGGGCAGCAACTGGTCCGCCATGGTCGGCAACGTCGGCGGTCTCACAATCGGGACCAGTGCCGGGTCCACCGCGTACATCTTCGAGCCGATCGCCTATCTCCAGATCACCACCTCATCGCTGCCTGCGGGGGCTCTGAATTCGGTGTACTCGGCCACCCTGGCGGCCATCGGCGGAAATCCGCCCTACAAGTGGTCGGTGTCATCGGGCAGACTTCCCAAGGGACTCCATCTGTCCAAGACCACCGGGACGATCTCGGGCACGCCCAACAAGCATGACGGTGGGATCTACGCCTTCACGGTGACCGTGGTCGACAAGAAGGTCCATACGAAGCACCAACCGACCACTCAGAACACCGCTTCACAGGCACTTTCCATCGCCATCACCTGATGACGAAGCCGGTGGCCACCGGTCTGGGCGGCCCTCGGACCTGCGCGCAGCCGAGGTAGCCTTCCCTGCCATGGAGACCGACGGTATCGCCGTGGCGGATCGGCTCCTGATGGATGATCTGCTGACCCGCTACGCCACCGCCATCGACAGTCTCGACTGGGATCTGCTCGACAGCGTTTTCACGAATGATGCCCGTCTCGACTACCGGTCGGCGGGTGGCGTCGAGGGAACCTACCCCGAGGTTCGCCAGTGGCTCGCCAGCGTCCTTCCCACGTTCCACGTGACCCAGCACCTCGTGGTGAATCGTGAGTTCAGGAGCGGCCCCGGCGGGATTTGCGCCAGATCATGTTTCCTCAACGCCAATCGCCTCGAAGTCGGGGGCAGGCCCTGGCTGTTCACGGTCGGAGGTCGCTACCACGACAAAATCGTCGATACCCCAGCCGGCTGGCGGATCGCAGAGCGGATAGAGCACACACTTTGGTGGGACAATCCGATGCCAGGGCTTCCACCGGACCCTTACCCGATGGCAGAGTCGCCCGATGGATAGCTCAGTGGAACAGCGTGGCGTGTCGCTCCAAGGCCGCTTCGGGCGGGATGTCGTCGTAGCAGTCGACCCACCTCTGGCACTGGGCGCAGTACACGCTCACGCAGTCGTCCGATCGGGCCACCGAGCCGTCCGCCGGAGTCACTTCGTGAGTCTCGGAATCCGGCCGTGGCCGGGCGAATCCAACCGCGGGTCCCCGGATGACGGTCATCTCTGGCTTGTCGATGTGGCGTGGCATCGCCGGCCTTCCGAACCTCACTTCCGGTCCCCCAACGGAGGAACGACCCGATCGGCCCCGGACTTGAGCCACTTTTCCGTCGAACCGGCCCCCGAGGCCTGCGCCTCGGGCTCACCGACGGGTGGTACCAGGCACCTCCGCAGCCGGGCCGCACATCGCCCCGCTCGACGGCTGGCCCTCCTGGTCCGGTGGGCGAAATTGCGCCGCCTACCCCGACCCCGGCTCCACGTCGTAGGCTGTCCTGGGCAGGGTTCGGCACAGGGGGGATCGTGGTGACCGATTGGCGCCAGGCATTGAGGAAGTGGATGAGCTGGCTCGAGGGCCAGGCGAAGCTGCCCGACAAGCAGTCGCGGATGAAGCTCGTCGGAGCGCTCGGGGTGGCGGCGGTGATGCTCATCGGCCTGGTGGCCGTCGGAACGGTACTGGCTCCGAGTTCCCCGACCCGTCACCACCCGGCGAGCGGAGCTCAGGTGCCGCTCTTCTCCTCCCCGGCTCCCACCACGACCGTCCCGAGCACCGTCGCCGCTCCGAGCACTACTGCGGTGCCGAAGACCACCGTGGCACCGAACAATGCCGCGGCACCGAACACCGGGAAGTCGGCGACGGCGACGCCCGCCGCGGTCCGGGGAACCCTGACGGCCTCGACGCGGGGCCACTCCCACGGCAAAGGCCGGAGGGGCAGGAAGAAAGCCGCCGGGCTCCACCGGCCAAGGGGGTCGATAAGGACGCGGTAGTCCGCCCTCGGCTCCGGCCGACGACCGACTCCGCACCGGGGTTCGGCGCCTGCGCCGTAGTCTGGGGCCATGTGTGGACGGATCGCCCTCTACGACGAACCCCGGAACATCGCCGGGTGGCTCGACGCCGGGCTCGATCCGGACCTCGCCGACGGATGGGCCCCCAGCTGGAATGTCGCCCCGACCGACCCGATCCTCGGTGTGGCGGTGGACCGGTCCGGTGGGCGGATGCTCAGTGCCTACCGATGGGGTCTGGTGCCCTGGGGCGTCAAGGACGCCGGTTCGATCAAGAACACGTTCAACGCCAGGGCCGAGACGGTGGCGGTGAAGCCCGTCTTCCGATCTGCGTTCAGGCGGGGCCGGATCCTCGTGCCTGTCGGTGCCTTCTACGAATGGAAGCGCGAAGGGAAGGAGAAGCAGCCCTTTGCCTTCATCCGGGCCGACGGTGGCCCACTGGTGCTGGCGGGGCTGCGCCAGAAGGGCAGGGCTGACGACGGCACTGAATTGCGGAGCGCCACGGTGATCACCACCCGGGCCGGGCCCGACATGCCGATCCACGAACGCCAGCCGGTGGTCCTCGAGCCGGAGGCATGGGAACGCTGGCTCGACCCCGCGGTGACCGATTCCGATGAACTGGAAGCGCTGCTCGGCCCCGGCGTCGAGGGGACCCTCGTCCATCGCCGAGCGAACCGTGCCGTCGGGAACGTGCGGAACGACGGACCGGAGATGCTGGAGCCCGAGGGCGTGTGAATCGATCGTCCCCTTCGCCGGAGCCGGCCCGGGCAGTGCCACAGGGTGCCCGGCGCCGTCTGCTGGCGTAGAGTGACGCCGGTGTCAGGCGCCGGGTCGGCGCCGGACCGCCCGGACCGGACCCAGTCGGGGGAGGTGGAGAGGTGATCGAACTGCCCGAGGTGATGCCGGCGGCCGTCTACCGACGCCCCGGCGAGGTCGTGGTGGAGGAGCGACCCGTACCCCGACCCGGCCCCGGCGAGGTGCTCTTGGAGGTGGACCACTGCGGCATCTGCGGCTCGGACATCCACATGCTGCTCGAAGGCTGGGGTGACAAGCCGGGCCTGGTGGCCGGGCACGAATTCACCGGCACCGTCGTCGCCCTCGGTGCGGGGGTGGAGGGGTGGAGCATCGGTGAGACGGTGGTCGAGGGCACCTCGCCCAGGTGCGGGCGGTGCCGCCGATGCCTGGAGGGGAAGCCCTCCCAGTGCGAGGACCGGGAGGGATCGGTGACCGACGGCCACGATGGCGCCTTCGCCCGCTACGTGCTGGTGCGGGCGGCCTCGCTCCTCCGGCTTCCGGCGGGGCTCACCGCGCGCCAGGCAGCCCTGGCCGAGCCGTTGGCGGTGGCCCTCCACGGGATCACTCGCTCGGGTGCCGGTCCGGGTGACACGGTGATGGTCATCGGCGCCGGGCCCATCGGGGCCCTCTCGGTCGCCGCCCTGGTGGCGGCCGGCATCGGGCCGGTCACCGTCGTGGAGCCCGGTGAGCGGCGCAAGCAGTTGGCCCGGGACCTGGGTGCAGCCGAGGTTCTGGACCCGGCCGACCTCGAGACCTTTCCGCCCTGGGACCCGGAGCGGATCTCCGAGCGTGCCGTCCACGTCGTGTTGGAGTGCTCGGGCAAGAAGACGGCAATCGAGGCGGCGTTCCACCAATTGCGCCGCGGCGGCACCCTGGCCCTGGTGGGAGCGGGCATCGACCATCCGGCCTTCGACCCCAACCGCTTCATCCTCAACGAGCTGCACGTGGTGGGAAGCTTCGTCTACGACAAGGGCGGCTTCGAGCGCGCCCTCGATCTGCTGGCCTCCGACGGCTTCCCCACCGAAGCGCTGATCGAGGCGGAGGACGTGCCCCTCGACCGGCTGTCCGACGCCCTGGCCGGTCTGGCCGCCGGCCGCTACGCCGGCAAGGTGATGGTGGTCCCGCACCTGTCCGATGGGGCGGTGGCCGTGCCCCTCGCCGACGGAGGCGAGTGATGGCCCATCCCTACTACCCCACCGGCAACCCGCGCTTCAACCACGTGGCCATGAGCCTGCCCGCAGACCTGCTCGACGAGCACAATCGCAACGACATCTGCCGATTCTGGAGCGAGGTCTTCGGGTTCGACGAGATCGGGGTCATGACCGAGGACCGCCACCGGCTCATCCTGTCGTGCGTCCACTGGGACCAGTTCATCTTCCTCATTGCCGAAGACGACCCGATGCGCTGCCCCCGCATGGACCACTTCGGATTTTCGGTGGGGTCGATGGAGGAGCTGCAGGGGGTCCAGGACCGGGCCACCTCCTTCCGCCGGCACGACGCCCGGGTCGACCTGATCGATCTGCACATGGATGACCAGGAAGTCGTGAAGATCCACTCGCTCTACGTCCGGTACCTGCTGCCCATGATGTGCGAGGTCCAGTGGTGGGAGTTCGCGGCGTGAGCCCCACCATGGGCCGCGTGGGTGAGGCCCGGCTCCGGGTCGGGGTCTTCATCCCCCAGGGGTGGAAGCTCGAGTACCGGGGATGGAGCGGCCCCGACGCCTGGGGCCGATCCGTGGAGCTGGCCCGACTGGCCGAGGCGCTGGGCTACGACGACCTGTGGGTCTACGACCACGTCGAGACGGTGCCCCGGCGCGAAGCCTCCCACGTGTTCGAGGCCTTCACCATGCTGGCGGCGATCTCGCAGCAGACCTCGCGGGTGGGCCTGGGCCAACTGGTGACCTGCGCCTCCTACCGCAACGCCGGCCTGCTGGCCAAGGAGGCGGCCTGTATCGACGTCTATTCGGGCGGGCGGCTCATCCTCGGCCTGGGGGCGGGATGGTTCCACGAGGAGTACCACTCCTACGGCTACGACTACCCGTCCAACCCGTTGCGCCTGGCGGTCCTCGACGAGACCCTCGAGGTGATCCGGCGGCTGTGGACCGAGGAGACGGTCACCTTCGACGGCGACCACCTCCACTTCGACGGGGCCTACTGCGATCCCAAGCCCGTGCAGCAGCTGCCGCCGGTGCTGGTGGGCGGGGGCGGTGAGAAGGTCAATCTGCGCATCGCCGCCCGACGGGCCGACCTCACCAACTGGCAGGTGGGCCTGGCCGACTTCGAGCGCAAGTCCGGCCTGCTGGAGCGGTACTGCGGGGAGATCGGACGGCCCTTCGCCGACATCACCCGGACCCACGGTCCCGACTGCCGGCTGTTCGACACCGAGGCGGAGACCCTCGCCTGGTGCGAGTCCGACGACGGGGGCGATCTCTGGGGCGGCACGCCCACCGGGCGCTACCTGGCCGACAACCTGGTGGGCACCGTCGACCAGGTGATCGAGAAGGCCCAGGCATTCGTGGACGCCGGGTGCCGCGGGCTCATCCTGTGGCTACGGGACTACCCGGGCGACGGCACCCTGCGGCGGTTCATGGCCGAGGTCGTGCCGGCCCTGAAGGTGCCATAGGCGCCGGGCGATGGCCCCATCAGCCGACGGGAGGATCGGGCGGGCGGGGGTGGTCGTGCTCCCCGACACTGCGGCCATGGCCAGCGCCGCAGCTGCCGAGGCGGTCGATGTGCTGGGCGCGGCGGTGGCGCGGAACGGGGTGGCCCACGCCATGTTCGCCACCGGCAACTCCCAGTTCGCCTTCGTCGACGCCCTCATGGCCCGGTCCACCGAGGTGCCCTGGGCTGACGTCGTCGTCTTCCACATGGACGAGTACGTCGGCATCGGGCCCGATCATCCCGCCAGCTTCCAGCGCTGGATCCGCGAGCGGATCGAAGAACCCGCCCGACCCCGGGCCACCCACTACCTCCGGGGGCTGGCCCCTCCCGACGCCGAGTGCGAGCGCTACGCGCACCTCCTGGACACCCACCCCCTCGACCTCTGCTGCCTGGGCATCGGGGAGAACGGCCATCTGGCCTTCAATGATCCGCCGGTGGCGGACTTCGAGGACGAGCACGTGGTGAAGGTGGTGGTGCTCGACCGGTCCTGTCGACGCCAACAGGTCGACGAAGGGCACTTCGCCAGCGATGCCGAAGTTCCCGCACGGGCGCTCACCGTGACCATCCCCGCCCTGCTCCGGGCGAAGCGGGTCCTGGCCGTCGTCCCCGAAATGCGCAAGGCCGTGCCGGTGCGCGCCGCCGTGGAGGGTCCGGTGACCACAGCATGTCCGGCCTCCATTCTGCAGACGACCCCGCACGCAACGATCTTCCTCGACCCGGATTCGGCGCAGCTGTTGTCGCCCGGTCAGGAGCACCGGCGGTCCGGGTCCTGACCGTCCGGGGTGGTCCCGAGTGCCGCGCCCTACCCGAGGGCGATGGGTACGATCTTCGAGATGAGCGAGGTGCGCACCGGGACGTTCCCCTATTGGCCCGACGGCTATCAGGCGCTGCAGGGTCTCAGCCGCGCCGTCAAGACCTCCGGGCTCGACCCCGGGCTCCTCGAGCTGGTGAAGATGCGCGCCTCCCAGATCAACGGATGTGCCTACTGCATCGACATGCACTCGAAGGACGCCAGGTCACGGGAGAGTCGGAACAGCGCCTCTACGCCCTGAGCGCCTGGCGGGAAGCGCCGTTCTTCACCGATCGCGAACGTGCCGCGCTGGCCCTGTGCGAGGCGGTGACCCTGATCGCCCCGGGACACGTCCCGACGTCGGTGGTCGATGCGGCCGCCTCGGAGTTCACCCCCGAGGAGCTCACCAGGCTCCTCTATCTCATCGTCGAGATCAATGCCTGGAACCGGCTCGCCATCACCACGGGCTCCCCCGAGCCCGGCAGCTACCGACCGGTCGGATCCTGAGCGCCCGCCGGCCCGCCCCCGGCGGCTAGGCGGTCCCGAGGTGCCGCTCGAGGAACGGGTAGGCGCGGACGCCGTGCCATTCGTGTTCGCCGTCGAACACGTCGTGCACGAGGAGCCCTCCGGCTCCGAGGTGCCGGTAGACGCCACTCAGTCGGGCCACCGCGTCCTCGGCGGCGGCCAGGGGGAAGATGAGGTCCTCCCTCCCGGTCTCGACGAGCAGGGGGCGGGGCGCGACCAGCGCGCCCAGATCCACGTGCTCGATGCGTCCGAGCATCCCGGGCAGTACCTGGGAGCCGCACATGTTCCAGGGGACCTTGTGCGCTTCGGCCCACGAGGAGAAGTACCCGCTGACCACGGCGGCCGCCACCCGGGTGTCGAGGGCGGCGAGGAACAGCGTGAGCGTGCCGCCGTAGGAGAGGCCGGCCGCCCCCATCCGTGACGGATCCACCAGTGGATGCGCCTCGAGCACATCGAGGGCACGGCAGAGGTCCCACAGGTTCTGGGTGAGCGGACTCCAACCACCCATCACCTGGTGGACCAGGTTGGTGTCGCAGGCGTAGTGGTCGGACGGGTTCCAATCGGAACGCTCGCCGAAACAGCGCATGTCCGGGGCAAGCACCACGTGGCCGCGCCGGGCCAACTCGGCCGCGTAGTCGTCACCGGGTGCGGCCTCGGGGTCCAGACCGCACACCCGGGACTTGCCCGGTCCGTGCCCGTGCAGGGCCAGCACCGCCGAACCAGGTGACCGGCGATCGTCGGGCACCAGGAGATAGGCGGGCACCGACATGGTGTCCTCGGTGTCGAACACCAGCCGTTGCCGCCGGTAGCCGTCGCATGGCTCCTCTTCGGTGACCTCCAGATCCAAGGGGACCCGACGGGGCCAGGGCTCCAGGGTCCGCTGAAGCCGGAGGCGCACCCGGTCGAGCCACGCCGTCAATTGCGACAGGTCGTCGACGGGCAGTGCATCCTCCTCCTCGGTCTCCATGAGGCGGCTGACCACCTGGAACCACGGAGAGAAGTTGCGCCGCACGGTGGGCAGCTGTGTCATCCTCGTTCGACCTCCGGTCGGCGGCACCCATCGCTCCGGTGGGCCCGGGGCTCAGGTTGCCACATCGGCCCGCTGTCCCGGTCGACCCGCAGCAGGTCGGTGGCCGCCAACGGGCCGGCGAACAGCCGGAGCGGTGGTGTCCGGGCCCGGTGGCGGTTGAGAAGCCACCGGCCTTGGGGCACTATGGGGCATGGCGAGGATCCCGTGACGGTGGCCACCGAATTCGCCGTCGACCCCCTCTCTCCTCTCATAGGGGCGGAGGTGCACGGCCTCGACCTCTCGGTCCCGCTGAGCGGGCAGGCGGTCGCCGATGTCCGTCTCGCCCTCAACACCCACCACGTGATCTTCTTCCGCGACCAGGAGCTCTCCCCCACCCAGCAGGCGGACTTCGCCCGCCAATTCGGCGTGGTCACCGAAGGCCACCCGGTCCTCCCGGCCACCGAGGAGAACCCTGAGGTGCTGCTCATCGACAGTCGCGAGGACCGGGCCAGCTGGTGGCACACCGACGTCACGTTCCTGCAGGCTCCCGCCTTCGGCTCGATCCTGTACATGCTGACCGCCCCCGAAGTCGGTGGCGACACCGCGTGGGCGAGCCTGCAGGACGCCTACGACCGGCTGGCCGAACCGGTCCGGGCCATGTGCGAGACGCTGATCGCCGTCCACTTCGATCCGTGGTTCGCCGCCGATGTCGATGCCCGGGGCGGTTACCAGTGGAACGGCGAGTTCTACGAGAAATTGCTTCCCGCCGTCCATCCGGTGGTGCGCACCCACCCCGAGAACGGCCGCAAGGGGCTCTTCGTGAACCCGCAGTTCACCCAGTCGATCCTCGGCCTGTCGAAGAACGAGAGCAGCGCCGTGCTGGAGATGCTCTACCGGCACTGCCAGCAACCGGAACTCACCTGCCGGTTCCGGTGGCGCCCCGGTTCGATCGCCTTCTGGGACAATCGGGCCACCCTCCACTACGCCCTCGACGACTACGGCGATGCCACCCGCATCGCCCGCCGGGTGACCCTGAGGGGTGACGTACCCTACGGTCCGGCCATGCCTCGGCGCTGAGCGGTCCGGCTACTCCCCGGGGAGCGCGGGACCCGGGGCCGGCGCCGTGGCCGGTGCGGCGCCGGAGACGGCCAGGGCCTCGTCACTGGCCCCAAGATAGGCGGCAAGGGCCCGCGGGTCGTGGCGAACCTCGGCGGGTGTGCCCGACGACACCACCGTGCCCGTCTCCATCATGACCACCTCGGTCGACAGCTCGAACACCAGGGGCACGTCGTGCTCGACCAGGATGATGGTGGTGTCGGCCACCTCGTGCAACCGGCGCAGCAGGGGGACGAAGGCCTCGGCCTCGCGCTGGGCGATCCCCGCGGTGGGCTCGTCGAGCAGCAGCAGGCGGGGCCGGGCGAGGACGATGGATGCCAGGTCGACCACCCGGCGGGTGCCGGTGGAGAGGTGGGCGATGCGGTGGTGGCGGAACCGCTCGATGCCGAACGCCCCCATCACCTGGTCCAACGCCGCGCGCTTGGACCGCTCCGATCGGCGGGCCCACGGCATCTGGAGCGTGGAGGAGAGGACGCCCACCGGGCGTAGGGCGTCCTGAGTGAGCAGCAACACGTCCTCGACCTGCAGCTCGGGAAACAGCCGGCAGTCCTGGAAGGAGCGGACCACGCCGAGGGAGGCCCGTTCCTCGGGCAGGTACTCGACCAGGCTCTCGCCGTCCAGCCGGACGGCCCCGGCGTCGGGGGTGACCAGTCCGGAGATGACGTCGAGCATGGTCGTCTTGCCCGAGCCGTTGGGACCGATGAGGCCGACGATGGATCCGGGCTCCGCGCAGAGGTCGACCCCGGCGATCGCCTGCAGCCCGCCGAAGGCCACCACCACGCTGTCGACCTCCAGCCGTGCGGGTCCCGAGTTGTCCCTGCCGACCCCCGACCGGCTCATCCTGCCGCCTCGCCCAGGATCGGGGCGAGATCGCCGTCCCGGTGCCCGGCGGCGGGTGGGGCGTCCCTTCCCCCACCGAGCCGCTCGAGTCCGAAGGTGACCAGGTCCCCGAGCCGGTGGAGGAGCTCGGCCAGTCCGCCGGGCAGATAGAGGATGAAGGCCAGCAGACCCAGCCCGCTGGTGAGGAACTGGACGGTGGGAGTCGTCCCGAACATGGCCGGGAGGCCGACCAGGTAGAGCGCCCCCAGAACCGCGCCGGCGATGGAGTCGAGGCCGCCGATGACCACCATGGAGACGACCAGGATGGAGAAGGTCGGGTCGAAGGTGGCCGTCGAGAAGCGCTCGGTGGCGAACGCCAGGCACACGCCCGCGTAGCCGGCCATGAATCCCGAGAGCGCGAAGGCCAGCACCTTGCTGCGGGCCAGCGGAATGCCCATGGCGCCGGCCCCCGGCTCGTTGTCGCGCACCGAGATGAGCCGCCGTGCCACCCCGCGGTCGCGCCATACCCTCACCATCAGCGCCGAGACCACCAGGACGCCGAGTGAGAACCAGGCGAACGCCCGTTCCGACCCCAGGCTGATCCCGAGCAGGCTCGGCCGGGCGACGAGGGTCGACTGGGGATTGGGCAGCCCGGTGCACAGCCGCCGGTTGAGCACGGGGAGGTCCCAGCAGGGGGTGGCCAGCACCGATCCCATGAACCAGACGCTGAAGGCCAGCGTGCTGACGGCCAGATAGAGGCCTCGCACCCGAAGTGCGGGCAGGCCCACCATCACCGCGATCACCGCGGTCACGGCGCCGGCGAGGGGCATGAGGAGGACCAACGGCACGCTGGCCCCGAGGTGGGCGGCCATCAGCGCCCCACAGGCGACCAGGCCGAACTGCCCGAGGGACACCTGGCCGGCCCACCCGGTGAGCACCGTCAGGGAGAGCGCAACCACCGCATAGATGCAGATCTGCGACATCAGGAACGAGCGTCCGGTGCTCACCACGAGGGGAAGGAGGGCGGCGGCAACCACCGCCAGCACCACCCCGGTCCTCCCCACCCGGCGGCGGAGCGGGCCCTCGGCTGCGAATTGACGGCGCGAGCTCTCCAGCCAGCCGGAACGATCGCCGTACCGCGGCCCGGTCCGCAAGGCCGCGATCCTCACCAGCAGGACCGCCATGACGATGGCGAACAGGACGAGGTCGACCTGGCTGGTGCTGGCCAGGTTCCAGACGAGGATCGCCTGGATGACGCCGAGGACGACGGCCGCCACGAACGCCACCGTCAGGCTGGTCATCGCCCCCACCATGGCGGCGGTGAGCGCCAGCAGGAGCAGTTCGGGACTCAGCACCTCGGTCAGGGACGAGGTCTGGCCCGGCGAGGCGAGCACGGCGGTGAAGGCGGACAGAACGCCGGCCACCGTCCACGCCACGGTGGAGGTGCGGCGCACCCAGACCCCCGAGAGGCGGGCCGAGTCGGAGTTGTCGGCCATGGCCCGCATGGCCAGCCCCCACCGCGACCACCTGACGAACGCCGCCAGCCCGATGGCGACGATCGGGGCCACGATCAGGGTGATCACCTGCCCGGAGGTGAACAGGTAGGTGCCGATGTGGAAGGACACGCTGATCGGCACCGGAAACGGGCGGAACAGGCTCTTCGGGCGGATGAAGGGCAGGGCGGTGAACACGAAGAGGACCTGACTCAGGCCGATGGTGGCCACCATGACCAGCATCCGCGGTCGATCGAAGAGGCGCCGGAGCAGCAATTCGCTCAGCGCCCCGACCGCCGCGGCCAGGGCCAGGGCCAGGGCCAGGGCGAACCAGTAGCTGAAGCCGAAGTCGTAGTAGCACTTGACCAGGAAGACCGCCGCCACCACCCCGAGTTGGCCCTGGGCGAAATTGAGCACCCGGTTGGTCCGGTAGATGAGCACCAGGCCCAGCGCCAGCAGCCCGTAACTCAGGCCGTTGACGACCCCGCTGACCAGGACGAAGCTTGGGACCGACACCGTCTCCCCGCTAGCCCAGCCTGCTCGCGGCCGCACCCAGGAACACCGGGCGCAACAGGTCGCCGCGTTGGATCAGGTCGGCGGTCGGGCCGTCGAAGCGGACCTCGCCCCGCTCGAGGAAGAACGCCCGCTCGGCGAGGCTCATCGCCCGGTTCACGCTCTGCTCCACCAGCACCACGGTCGTCCCCTGTCGGTTCACCTCCCGGACGATCCCCATCAGCCGGTCGACGGCGAGGGGGGCCAGACCGAGGGCCAGCTCGTCGATGAGCAGCAGTCTGGGTCCGGTCATCATGACCCGGGCCAGCGCGAGCATCTGTTGCTCACCGCCCGACAGCGTCCCGGCCGATTGGTTCAGGCGCCCGGTGAGCTCGGGGAACCGGTCCATCGCCTCGTCGAAGGCCGAGCCGGCCCGGGAGCCCTGGCGGTGCATGGAGTAGCCCCCGACCCGCAGGTTGTCCCGCACCGTGAGCCCGGGGAAGGTCATCTTCCCCCCCACCAGCAGGCCGACGCCCTGGTCGATGATCTGCTCGGGCTCGAGATAGGTGCAGTTGGTCCCGAAGATCCGGATGACCCCCCGGTGGGGGTGGTCCAGTCCCGATACGGCCCGCAGGAGGGTGGACTTGCCGGCGCCGTTGGTGCCGAGGAGGGCCACGATCTCACCCTGTGCGACCTCGAGGTCGACGTCGAACAGTACCTGGTTCGAGCCGTAGTAGAAGTCGAGGTTGTGGACCTGCAGGGCCGGCACGGCGCGACCGGCCTGGCGACGCTTGCCCTCGGCATAGCGCTCGAGGACATCCTCGATGACCAGCGAGATGTCCCGTTTCACGTGCCGGGACCCGATGTACAGGAGGACCCCGCCCACCGCGCACACCGGCCCGATGAGCGTGAGGGCCACCGTCGGCCCGTGGAGGTACCCGGCGGCGTCGCTCACCGCGCCGAGGATGACCCCGCCGCCGAAGGCGCCGAACACGAGCGAATAGACGCCGAACATGGCGAAGCAGATGGTGCGCATCTCCGGTGGTGCCGTCGCCGCCAGGGTGAGGAAGATGCAGATGGCCAGCGGTGACACGGCCGCGTTGGCGAGGAACTGGAGCGTGACCACCATCCACAGGCGCGGCATGTAGAGGGATGCCACGTACAGGCCCCCATAGGCGGTGATGCAGATCGCGGCGATGACCAGCGGCCGCTCCGGGGCCCGCCGGAAATACCGGTCCCCCACCACGTAGGCCACGGGGAGTCCGAGGAAGGCGGCCAAGCCGATGATCGAGTACACCTCGCCGCGCTGGGCGGTGTCGAGGCCCCACCGCCGGACGAAGTAGAGGTTGCCGAACAGCGGGGCGCCGGTGCCGGCGAAGCCGAGGATGGCCACCGCCACCAGCTCGTAGTAGATGGAGCGGATCCGCAACAGCCGGGTGACGGCCGAGCCCAGCAGCACCCGCGGCGCCTCGGCCTGCTGGGCGTGGAGGTCCATGCCCGAGGCCTTGAGGATGTGGCTCTGCTCGTTCTGCCCCTTGTCCGGCTCGTGCAGCGTGAACAGGGCGAGCCCGATGGGGATGCCGGCCAGGGCGACGAGCATGCCCCACCGCCAGTTGTGGGCCAACGTGACGATGTAGGCGAAGACGAGGATGCCAACCGTCTGGGACAACGGGTCGGAGAGGTTGTGCCAGCTGAACACCCGGCCCCGGCCCTCGGTGGGATAGGCGTCGGCCAGATAGGAATTGTGGACGGTGTTGTTCACGCCGTAGCCGATCGACGCCACCAGGTAGGTGAAGGTGAACGCCCAGACGTTGGGGGCGAGGGCCATGAGGGGCGCGAACACCGAGAAGATGAGCAGGGCCACCCCGGCCACCACCTTGCGGCTGCCCCGGTCGGCCCAGACGGCCAGGGGCACCGCCCACAGCAATTGGGCCACCGACGCCACGAAGGTGACCGCCCCGAGGGCGGCGTCGTGGATGTGGAACGAATGCTCGAGGTTGGTGCCGATGATGGCGATGCCGTTCTGGAAGCTGCCGGGCACCAGCGCCGCCGCGGTGAGCAGGACCAGGGGGGCGAAGCCGTGGCCGCGGAGGATCCCGAGGAGCGGCGGGGGCTTGCCCTCACCGGTCCCGGGCATCACCCCGATGTCGGCGACGACCTCGGGGTCACGGCTCTTGGCGACGACTTCTTCGAGTAGCTCGTCGGGTACGGCGAAGTCGAACAGCACCTGGTCGGGCATGCGGACCTCACACTATCCCTGACGCCGCCGTCAGACACGGGTACCGCCCCGACCGGCTCAGTGGGCCCGGGAACTCCCGAGTTCGGGGTGGAGGCCGATGCCGGCAGATCCCATGAGGAAGAGGAAGTTGTCGACGTAGAATTTCTGCCGGACGTCGGCCCCTGCATCCCCGAGTGACGCCTCGAACCGCTCGATCGGCCTGCGGCCCCCTTCGACGTGGGGATAGTCGGAGGAGAACATGGCGAGGTCCTCGCCGCCCTGTGCGATGATCCACCCCACGTCCTCCGTGGGATACGGCGTGAACCGCACCTGGCGGTGCACGTAGCCGGAGGGGCGCATCGACAGCGCCTTCAGCCGATCCTCGTGGCGGGCGAAGGCTTCGAATGCCGACTCCATCTGGCGCAGCCAGGAGGGAACCCAGATCGCCCCCTGCTCGATCACCCCGATCCGGAGCCCGGCGAACTGGTCGAGCACGCCGTCGAAGATCAGCGTTGCAATCGTCTGGGCCGGCGGTCCGGGGATCCCCATGTAGTCGACGGAGCGGAAATTCTCGTCCCCGCCGTGGAAGTCGGGCGGGACGGGCAGGCCGTTGACGAAGTAGTCCGGGTCGATCAGCGGACCCGTCCCCCCGACGTGGAAGACGACGGGGACGTCGGCCTCTTCGGCCTGGGCCCATACCGGGAACAGATCGCGATGGCTCGGCGAGAACGACGGCGGGCAGCCCGATGCCACCAGCAGCGCGGCCGCGCCCAGCGAAAGTGCCTCTCCGGCCGCCTCGGCGGCCCGGTCCGGCTCCACCAGTGGCACGTAGAGGGACGGGAGCAGTCGGCGATCGACCGAGCAGAATTTCGAGCATGCCGCGGTTGTGCGCCCGCGCCGCGGCGTAGGCGAGGTCGAGATCGGTCGAGTGCTCGAGGTCGTGCAGGCGGCCGTTGTGGAACGTGTTGAAGACCAGTTGGCTGCTGAACCCGAGGAGGTCGAGCGCCCGGGACCGGTCCTCGGCGATGAAGCCGCCGGTGGCGGCGAAGTTCTTGCGGGTCATGATCTCTTGGTCCTCCACGGCGCGGTACGCGTCGGAGGCGTGGACCTCCCGCAGCCGGTCGAAGGACGCCAACAGGTCGCGCTGCTGCTCTTCGGGGCTCCCGGTCTGGCGCAACTCGTTGCCACCGGCGTACTCCAGCACCGGCAGCGCGTCGCGGAACTTCGACTCGGCATGGTCGCGCAGCCAGGTCGGCGTCTCCATGATGTGGGCATCGGCGTCGTGGACCTCTCGGCCTTCGGCGTACGGCATCGGCCCCCTCCCACGGGGATTGTGTGCGACACTTGGCACCGCGAATGCTAATGGGCGGACCGTGGGGCTGCGCACCCCGGTGACCTCCTCGCCCAAGGGGATGAGGGACATGCAAGTGATCATTCTGGGGAGTGGGAGCCCACTCCCCGATCCCGAGCGGGCCGGTCCGTCGACACTCGTCCGCACGTCGGCCGGCGACCTGGTGTTCGACTGCGGGCGCGGCGTCCTCATGCGCGCCGCCGCCGTCGGTGCGGCCGCGGGGTCGATCCGGGGGTTGTTCCTGACCCATCTGCACAGCGACCACATCACCGACCTCAACGACCTCTTCACCATGCGCTGGGCCATGTCGTTCGCGCCCAATCCGCTGCCCGTGTTCGGTCCCGTCGGCACCGGCCGCGCTGGTGCAGGCCACCGAGGCGATGCTGGAGCCGGACATCGGCTACCGGCTGGCCCACCACGACGACCTGCAGTGGCGTCCCTCCTCCACGGTCACCGAAGTCGAGGACGGCATCGTCTTCGAGGAGGGCGCCGTCCGGGTCACCGCCGCCCCCACCGATCACGCCCCCGTGCGGCCCACCGTGGGCTTCCGCATCGACGAGGAGCACCGGTCGGTGGTCATCGCCGGGGACACCGTGCCGTGTCCAGGGCTCGACCGCCTGTGTGCGGGGGCCGACGTCCTGGTGCACACCGTCGTGCGGCGCGATCTCATCGAGCAGATCGGGCTGCCCCGCCTGGCCGACGTCCTCGACTACCACTCATCGGTACCCGACGCCGCCCGGACCGCGGCCCGAAACGGCGTGGGCACCCTGGTCCTCACCCATCTCGTTCCCGCGCCGGCACCCGGGACCCAACAGGAGTGGATCGACCAGGCCGCGGCCCACTTCGCCGGGGAGGTCGTCCTGGCCGAGGACCTGGCCGTGACCGACGTATCCTCCTGATCCCGCCGACCGGCCGACCCGGGTCAGGGGACCGGTGCCGTCTCCGCTGGCTTGGGCACGACCAGGGGCCCTCGGGGAAGCACGCAGAGCCGGGCACCCGGTCCCCGGTGGTCGAGCGCCTGGGCCACCGCGGCGCCCACGTCGTGGACGGGGGTCATGAAGCCCGACTCGATTGCCTCGTCGGAGAGCCCGTCCGAGTACATCCAGATCTCGGCCCGGCCCAGCACCCGACCCAGGATCTGCGCCTGCCATCCGTCCAACGCGGCCGGTCCCCCGGGCCGGACCAGCTCGCCGGCACTCGTTGCCGCCCCGAGGATGCGGGCGAAGGCACCCTGTTCGGGTAGTCCGTCCCCGCAGGCCGCGGCCATGATGATGATCCCGCCGTCGCCGACCACCCGTTCGGCCGCGGCCATCCCCTTCACCGCCTGGTAGAGGTTGCGGTCGAGCGGATGACCGCCGTTGGTGGTGAGCACGACGTCGAAGTGCCCGTCGACCACCCGGGTGGCGCTGCGGGAGGCGAACGCGCACGCCGCCCGGTGACTGCCCGGGAGCACGCCGGCGAAGACACCGGTCAGGCGGCGCCGGCTGTCGATGGTCACATCGATGGAGAGGTCGGGCGGGCAGAGGGCGGTCGCCGCGCTGACGAACTGGTGGACGGGATTGTCCTCGATGGCCAACCAGGTGGCGCCGGCATCGGCGATCCGGGCCGGACTGTGGGCCTCGAGGATGGTCGGCGTGGCCGCCAGCCCGGGGCAGACCGCCTTCGGGCCCCCGCTCCACCCGGCGAAGAAGTGGGGTTCGACGAAGCCAGTCACGATGCGGAGGTCGGCTTCGACGTAGTGGCGGTCGAGCAGCACCGGTGTGCCCCCGACCTCTCCGACCCGGACGTGGAGCCCGTCACCGGCCACGTGGTCGAAGAGTCGATATCTGGAGACGACGTCGCGCCCCACCAGGGCCTCCATCTCCGCCGGCGTCGCCTGGCGATGGGTGCCGGTGGCGCACAGCAGTTCCACCCGGTCGGGCCCGGCGCCCGGCCCCTTCGAGCTCGGCCAGCAGTGGCGGCAGCACGGTGGTGTTGGGCATCGGACGGGTGAGGTCGGGGAAGACCACCACCACCGTGCCCGCTCCTCCCACCAGGTCGCCCAGCGGCGGCCCGGACCAGGGGGCCCGGAGCGACCGGCGGACGGCGGCCATCCCGTCGACCAGGGCGGCCGGCTCGGTCGCCCCGACCACCACCGAGTCATCGGGCACGACGACGTCGAGCCCGTCCCTTCCGTAGGCCAACCTCACCCGCACCAGGTCCCTCCCGGCGCGGCCAGGCCCACCACGGCCTCAGCCACATGCTCCGCCTGTTCCGCCAGATCGGCGTATCGGTGGACGGCCGTGGGGTCGGGCTCGGACCGCGTGGCGACCGGGTCGATCCGGTCGAGCCGGTAATCGAGGCCGACGGCGGCCGCGGCCACGAGGGCGGCGCCGGCCGAGGCGGCCTGACCCGAGCGGCGGCACCCTGCCCCGAGGCCGGTGATGCCGGTCAGGACGTCCACCCAGACAGGAACCGCGGCGCCCGATCCCCCCAGTGCCAACCCGGTCACCGCGGGGCCCGGCGGTGACCGGTCGCCGAACGCATGCAGGCACCGCCACACCTCCCAGCCCACCGACTCGAAGGCGGCACGGGCCAGGTCGGCCGGACCGTGTGCCGAGGTGAGCCCGGTGAAGGCGGCTGCGGCGCCGGGTCGCCACCACGGGGCGCGGGCCCCCTCGAGCCAGGGGGTGGCCACCACCCCACGGGCTCCCGGTGGGCTCTGGAGGGCCAGGGTGGCCAACTCGGGGGCGGGCGCCCGGTCAGCCCGCCGATCCAGGCCAGCAGTGAACCGGCCGCCGACAGCCCTCCCTCCAGCAGCCATCCCCCCCCGGCCGCCCTCGAGGCCACCACCCCCGGGGGCGGCGGCTCCGGGCGGCTGCCCACCGGCACCGACACATTGGCGGTCGTGCCCCAGCTGACCATCGGGACCGACTCGGTCGCCCCGGCGCCGAGCACTTCGCACGGTCGGTCCCCGGCGCCGATGACCACCGGGAGCCCGGCGACCAGCCCGAGCGCGGCGGCCGCCTCCGCCCGCAGGTGACCGGTGACCCGGTCCGAGGGCACCACAGCCGGCAATCTCGCGCTCACCGTGCCGGCCAGGTCCGCCGCCACCCGGCCGTCAGCTCCGTAGAGGCCGGTCCGCGAGGCCATGGTGACATCGGTGGCCACGGTGCCGGTGAGCCGCCAGGCGATGAGGTCCCGCGGGCCGAGGATCCAGGCACTGGCCTCGACGCGCCCGGGCTCGTGGGCGACGAGCCATTCGATCTTCGCCGCCACCGACCCGGCATCCGCACCGGTCCCGGACCGGACCCCGACGCCACGTTCCGCGGCACGGCCAGCCGACGGCTCGGCCCCGGCCGGGGCCCGCCGGTCCGACCACACGATTCCCGGCCCGAGCGTCCCTCCGTCGGCGTCGACCAGCGCGAAGGTCTGACGGGCGCCCGTGCACCCCACCGCCTCGACCGGCCCGAGCCCACCGGGCACCTGTTCCCCCAGCCGGGCGCAGGCGTCCACGACAGACGGCCACCACTTCGTCGGGTCCTGCTCCGAGCGACCGGGCGCCGGGTGGCGGGTGGCCAGGGGCGTACCGGCCAGGGCCACCATCCCCGCCTCGTCCCACAGGGCCACCTTGGTGACACTGGTGCCGGCGTCGACGGTGAGGATCACCTTCCGTGCACGACCCCGGACAGCCGCGAGGCCATGGCCCCGGGGGCCGGGTCCCCGATGATGGCCCGACCCATGGCCAGGCCGGCGGCGCCGCCGGCCATGACGTCCCGGGCCTCCGACAGCACCACCTCGCTCCCCTCCCGGTGCGGGCCTCCGAGGAAGAGGACCGGTACTCCCACGCTGGCCACCACCCGGCGGACGGCGGCGACCCTGGCCTCCCCCCCGGGCTCGTCGGGAACCGGGACCTTGAGGAGGGGGGCGCCCAGGTCATGGGCGATGGTGGCGGCCAGGACGATGTCGGACGTGACCCTGGACATCTGCCCGCGCCGCCACATCACCGGCTCGATCAGGGCCTCGAGGTGCGACGCCCTGGCGTCCTCCAGCACCCTGCCCAGCAGCTCGAGTGCCGCCGCTCCGTGCTGGTCGTCCGGATCGATGCGGGTCATGAGCTTGATCCCCGTCCAGCCGTCCCCCGCGGCCCGTCCCACGGTGGCCACCAGCCGGTCGTCGAGCTCGAACGCCGACCCGGCGAGTCCGGTGCGGTTGATCGAGAGATAGGTCCGCTGCCCGGTCCCGACGGCACCGGAACGGGCCAGGTCGGTGAGGGGTTGCACCGTGGCCAGAATGCCGTCGCAGTGGGGCAGGGCCTCCTGCAGCGCCGCCAGGTAGTCGGCGTACCGCTCGATCGTCGGCACTCCGCGGGCACGGTGGTCGGCCGCCAGCACCAGGGCCGGAAAGCCGACCCACCCGTCCGCCGCCCCCCCCTCCGCCGCCCGGTCGGTCACGCCAGCCCGGACAGCGCGAAGACGACCTTGGCCACGGCCGAGAAGTCCTCCCGGCCGTAGCCGGCCACCGAGGCGGCGGTGAGCGCCTGTCGGACCGTCGCCGCGGTGGCCAGGGGCACACCGGCGCTCGCCCCGTACCCGAGGGCGAGATCGAGGTCCTTGGCCATCAGGTCGGTCATGAAGCCCGGGAGCCACCCGTTGGACGCCGGGCTGTCGGCCACCACACCGGCCACCGGCAGGCGGGTGCGCACGGCCACACAGTCTCCGGACGAGTGCACCAGCACCTCGTGGAACTTGTCCAGGTCCACCCCGGACTTCAGGGCCAGCGCGGTGGCCTCGGAGGTGGCGAGCATCTGCGCGGCATAGATCAGATTGTTGCAGAGCTTCACCACCTGGCCCATCCCCGGACCCCCAACATGGACGATGCGGCCGGCGAAGGGCTCGAGGGCCGGACGGGCCATGGACAACGTCGCCTCGTCCCCCCCACCATCAGGGTGAGTGCTCCCGCCTCCGCCCCCGCCGTCCCGCCCGACAGGGGCGCATCGAGGAAGGCGGCCCCTGCGGCGGTCACCCGCTCGTGCTCGGCCCGGGCCACTTCCGGGTCGATGGTCGAGCAGTCCACCACCACATGTCCGGCCTTGAGCTCCGGCAGCAACCCGGCGACCACTTCGGTGACCTGCGGCGAGCTGGGGACGCACAGGATGACGATCTGGCTGGACGCGGCCACGCCCGCGGGTGACCCGCCGTCGACGGCGCCGAGCGCCACCGCGCGCTCAACCGGGCCGGGGCTGCGCGAGGCCACGGTCACCCGATGGCCGGCCTCGAGCAGATGGCGGGCCATGGGCAGGCCCATGGCCCCGAGGCCAATGAAGCCGAGTTGCATCCGGGTCCTCCTCATCGCTGGTCGGTTGTCTCCCGGGCCGGGCGGCGGCGCCCCGGTTCAGCGGTCGAATTGCGGCAGCCACGACGCGGTGGCCGACAAGAGCTCGGCCGCCATGGCCTCGGTCTGTTGGAGCCCCCCCCGCCCGGCCAGGGGGTCGAGGAGGAACGCCGCTCCGGCCAGCCTCCGGTCACCCTCGATGGCGGCGGCCACCGTCATCTCGGCCACGGCGACGTGGCGGCGAACCAGCTCCGCAAAGGGCACGGGCAGCGGGGCGACATCGCGGCCGCGGACCCCGTCGCCGTCGACCACGCACATCGACTCGACCACCACGTCGGGTGGGACGTCGGGCACCTGGCCGGCGTTGGGGATGTTGACCGGGAGGCACCGGGGGGTCCCGGTGACCAGCGAGTCGATGACGAGCGCCGGGAGCTCCCCGGACGGCCAGGTCTGCAACGGCTTGGTCCCACCCAGCCAGGCGTCGACGTCGGCGACGAAGCCGGACTGGTGGTCCTGGCGCTGGGCGATGGAGGTCAGCTCGATGTTGAACCCGGCGCCCCACCCCGACTCCTCGGTGAGCACCCAGGGCACGAACTCCGCCACGTGGCGGTCGCCGGCGGCGGGCAGCGCTCCCCACCGGTCGAGCAGGGTCAGCTTCGAGCGCGTGGCGCTGGACGAAGTCGAGCGCGGTGAACTCCTGGGCTTCGGGACGCCCGGGACCGGGCGCCAGCGCCCCCAGTCCGCCGGCCTCCTCCACCATGGCGGCCAGGACGGCGAACCCGTCCTCGCCGTCGACGTCCAGGGCGGTGACCACCGGGAAGTGGTTGACCCCGGCCACCGTCGGCCGCACCGACTCGTGCGGCTTGCCCAGGGCGATGGCCAGGTCCATGGTCCAGTTCCCCACCTCGTGGCACAGGCCCGCCGCCTTGACCGCGGTCTGCCGGCAGATGGCCCGGGTGAGGCAGGTCATCGGGTTGGTGATGTTGAGCATCCAGGCGTCGGGGCAGACCTGTTCCATGTCCTCGGCCACGCCGACCAGCACCGGCACGTTGCGGAGGGACCGGCTGATGCCACCGGGACCGACGCTGTCTCCGACGGACTGGCGGATGCCGTGGCGGGCCGGCACCTCGAGGTCGATGGCCATCGAGTCGAATCCCCCGGTGGAGATGGTGACGATCACGAAGTCGGCCCCGTCGAGTGCCCTCCGTTGATCGGTGGTGGAGGAGAACGTGGCCTTGGACCCCAGCGCGTCGTCGACCATCCGGCCCAGTGCCAGCATCTTCTCGAGCGGTGCCGGGTCGATGTCCTCGAGCACGATGTGCGCCCCGCCCAGCGACGGCGTGCTCAGCAGGTCGGCGAGGAGCTCGGGCGTCCACTGGTAGCTGCCCCCGCCGATGATGGTGACCTGCACGGCGCTCAGGCCCGCTGCCCGGCCACGGGGAATCCACCTGACATGGGTGTCACTCTACCCAGCGTCCGGCCGCTCCACCGGAGGTGCGCGGGACACGTCGAGGCCGCCTCCCGGGCGGCGCCGGCCGGCGGTTCAGTCCGGGGGCACCTGCCAGTGGACCAGGTCGGTGCTCCGGGCCACGCCGATCTTGGCGAGGCCCCACCCCCCCAGCCGGGTGAGCTCGTCGCTGCCGGCGTAGAGCAGGTAGTAGAAATGGCCCGGGAGGGAGCTGGCGTCACAGACGAAGGCCGAGTTGGCGTGCTCGTAGTCCACGCTCGAGAGCCCCGGGCCGCTGTTGAACCGTTCTGACGGCACGTCCAACCGGTACCCGGCGCTCCAGTGCAGCCAACCCCGGAGGGTTCGAGGGTCGCCGACCAGGGTGAACAGCCAGGGCTGGTCGAGGTTGTCGGAGGTGGCGACCAGCCGCCATCTCCCTGCCGCGGTCAGGAACTCGAAGTTCTCGACGGTGCCGCCGTCGACCGTGATGTCGGGACGGCCCAGTGGTTGCCAGGGACCTTCGGGCCGGCCGGTCGCCGACCTGGCCATCTCGAAGACGTCGGGCTGGACCGGTGAGGAGAACTTGTAGCCCAACAGCAGCTGGTGGCCGGTCGACACCAGGGCGCCGTCGATCATCCGGTCCTGTGGCGAGGGGGCCAGTGACGACGCCAGCGGGCGGGGTGCCGACCAGGTCTCCAGGTCCAGCGATGTCCGGTAGAAGAGTCGGGCCTGGGTGCCTGCCGGATCGGAAGCCCCCGGATCGGACTGGTAGGTGACCACGAAGCGACCGCTCGGGTCCCGCACGACGTCCGGCGAGGCCACCCCGAGCACGCCGGCCTGGCGCGGCCATGGACGGGGGCCGGACCAGTGCCGCAGGTCGGGGCTGGTGGCCGAGGCGATCTGGAAGCGGACCCCGTCGGGAAGCGAGGTGTCTGCCGTCACGTAGCTGAACAGCATGTGCCACCGGCCCCCCGCCCAGGTGAGAGCTTCGTCCTTCACCCCTCCCGACCCGTAGGAGAGGATCGGGTTGCTGAGCTGCGACCAGGCGACGCCCGGACCGGGCGCACCGGCGACGATGCAGGCGTGCCCGGCGCCCCCCGCCAGCTCCCGGCCGGTCAACGGCGGCGACGCCGGGCCGATCGCCGGCCTGGAGGCGCCCGCTCCGGCCCCGCATCCGGCGAGCAGGGCCATGGCCAATCCCAGCCAGCCCGCGGACGGCGGACGGTCATCCGGCGACCTCGCGGTGTGTCGGGCCACCCGCCTTCATCACGGGACTGGCGAGCTGACGACGTGGTAGGTGCCGGCGCCCAGTTCGAGGTGGGCGACACCGCCGGTGACGCCGACGAGGCGAACCCCCGGGGCCCGAGAGATCGGTCGCCCGCCCTCGGTGATGGTGCGCCCGCCACCCCCGGCACGAACACGTCGGCGGCGCTGTTCGGGGGCACCGTCACCTCGAGTGAGAATTGCGGGGTCCGGGGCTGTCGGCGCGCTCCAGGCGACCGAGATCCCGCCCCGGGGTGTGGGCAGCGAACCGCTGGCCCCGGCCAGGCCGCCGGCGGGTGGCGACACCTCGAAGGTGGCGTACCCCGGTCCGGTGGGCCGCACGCCGAGGAGCGACCGCTGGATCTGGACCAGCACATTGGAGCCCCACCCGTGGGACATGCTGTCCCCGGCGGCGTCGGAGGGGTTCCACACCTCCCATGTGAAGGTGGCACCCCGGCCCAGGATGTTGGCCCAGCCGTCAGTCGTGGCGTCGGTGAGCCGGGTCACGAGGTCGTCGTACCGGCCGGCCATGGCCAGGGTGCCGCAGCACCTCGGCGGCGGTCTGGGGCGGGGCCTGCATGCCCAGGCGGCCACGTAGCGGGCCACGGCGCCCAGGCGGCGGGCCGGCACGACCCCGTAGACGGCGGCGGAGGCGTTGGCCGTCTGCGACGCCGTCGGCGTGTGGCGTGCCGTCGGCCGCCAGCCCGTCGACGTAGGTCCCGTCGGAGCGGGTCAGGCGCCGGTTGACGGCGGCCGTCAGCGCCGATGCCGGCGCGCGTTGGAGCGCCACCTCGCCAGCCGGCCGGCCCAGCGCCGCGGCCACGTCGGCGGCCCGCCGGAAGACGTTGACGCCGAGCACGTTGAGCCGGGTGGCCACCGGGAAGGTCGTAGTAGACGTTGGTCGCCGGCAGGTACGTGACCAGACCGGTCCCGGGCGCGACGGCGCGGTGGACATACCCAGCCAGCCGGTCCAGGACCGGGTAGACCGCGGCGAGCAGGCCGCGGTCGCCGGTGTGCAGCCAGTACTGCCACACCCACTCGGGGTAGATCTCGGTGAACTCGTTGATGTCGAGGGCGCCCAGCCCGGTCGGGTAGATCTTGTTGACCGCCCCGTTGGGCCAGTACCGGGCCTGAGACTGGGCGAATTCCAGCAGCGACTTCCGGGTCAGGTTCTGCTCGCCGAACGCCGCCATCGCCGTGCACGACTCGTTGAACCCGTCGCACAGCCACGGTCCCTTCTCCCGGGTCGGGCGTGTCGATGAACTGCTCCTGGGCGGTGAAGAGCGGCCGATGCATCGCCGAGCGCGAACACGGCGTCGACGACCGGCTGGTCCGAGGTGAACGTGGCCGGCGGCACGTCGGGCACGACCGTGTGCCGGGTCAGGGCGACGATGTCGCGCGGTGCCGAGCGCCTCCCCGGGGTTGTCGATCTGGAAGTAGCGGAACCCGAGATAGTCGAAGGGGTGGAACTCCTCGGCTCCCGCCCCGCTGGATGTAGCTGTAGCTCATGTCGGTGTGCTGGGTGCCGTGCGCGATCGACACCTGGCCGGGCACCCCGGTGAACGGCTGGCCGGCCGGCGGCTCGTCGAGGAGGTAGCCGGCCCGCATGGCCACCACCCGGCCGTCCACCCCCTGGTGGAACGGCACCGTCGGGACGGCGGCGTACACCGTGCCGAAGTCGGCGACCACCGCACCCGAGGCCAGCGTGGTGAGCGACACCGGCGCCACCGGCTCCTCCACGATTCGGGTGCGCACCGGCACCAGGTCGGTCCACGGCGCCGATCGGCGCCCGGCCGAGCGACCGGCCGGCGACCAGGCCCGGTCGTCGAATCCGGGGAGCAGCCACCCGGCGGCACGGCCGGACCGTCGATGTCCTCGGTGTAGTCGACCAGGTCGCCCTCGAGGTCCCGCTGGGTGCCCGGGCAGCCAGGCCCCCTTCTGCACCCGCCACGACCCGTCGGTCGATCACCCGGTCGACGTGCCCGTCGGTGTAGTGGACGGCGATCTCGGCGATCACCCCCGGGCTGCCGGCAGGATGTCCCTTGGTGGGACCCTGCCAGTTGGACACCACTCCCACCGCGTTGGCGGCGCCGGCCCGGAGCAGGGCGGTGACGTCGAGGGTCTCGTAGTACTGCGAGTCGGGATAGCTGTACGCCTGGCCCTTGCCGGCCCGGACGCCGTTGACGTACAGCTCGTACTGCTGGTCGCCCGACACGTAGGCCCGGGCCCGGTCGACCGGACCGCGCCGGAGCGTGAACTCGGTGCGGGCGTAGGTGTACTGGTCGGGCTCGGCCGCCGGGTCGACGGCCCGCCGGATCCACGAGGCCCGCCAGTCGCCGTTGTCGAGGCCGGTCTCGAACGTGGCCGGCGCCGACCGAGGTCCGGCGACGCCCGGCGCCGTCCCAGGTCTGCACCGTCCAGCGGTAGGCGGAGTCGGCCGCCAGCGCGAGGACCCCCGTAGGCCACGAACGCCTGCTCGACCCGAGCCGACCCGGCCGCTGTCCCATACCGTCGGCGGCGCGGTGTGACCCGCTCAGCGGCCCCGACACGACGATGCGGTAGGCGCTCTGGCCGGCGCCCCGACGGGGGTCCCCCACCTGCCAGGCGAAGTAGACGTCGTCCGGGCCGAGGCCGATCGGCTCGACCAGACCGTCGACGGTCAGGGCGCCCGGGGGGCCCGGGCGACGGACGGGACCACCCGGACCGTCTCCCGGCCGCCCGACGACGGCGCCGACGGGAGGGGCGGAGCCGGCCACCGAGCCGGCCACCAGCCGGCCGCCACGCCGGCTGCCCCGATCAGACCCCCGCCGAGCAACTGCCGTCGGCTCAACGTCCATGCCAGCGGTGCCCGGTCGTCGGCCCCCTCGCCCATGTGGAGCACCCTAATTGGTGCCCGGGACCGATGGTTGGAGCCGGAGGGATGGCCGGCCGGCCTTCCCGGTGGAACCAGGCACGGCGGTATCATCCGGCGATGGCCGCACCGTCGCTGCTGTACGTCACGCAGGTCTCCCCGTACCGCGACGGCCCCGCCGGCGTCCACGGTGTTCTCGACCAGTCGGCCACGGCCTTGGCCCAGCTGGCCGAAACGGCCGGCCTGGCCTTCCGGCGGGTGACCGACGTGCGTGCCCTGGACCCTGCCGCGCTGGGGGCTGCGCCGGTCGTCGCCCTCTTCACCATCGGGGAGACCCCTTGGTCGCCGGCCCAGCAGGCCGTCCTGCTCGATTCGGTCCGTGCCGGACGCCGTTGCGGTTCTGGCCGTCCACTCGGCCACCGACTCCTGCTACGGGTGGGACGACTACGGGCGACTGGTCGGCGCCCGATTCGACGGACACCCCTGGACCCAGGGGTGCACGCTGGATGTCGTCGACCCCACCCATCCCGCCGTCGCCCACCTGGGCCCCACCTGGCGGTGGCACGACGAGGTCTACCGGTTCCGGGACCTGCGGTCCGACGCACGAGTGCTGTTGCGGGCCCGCGAGTCCGAATTGGATCCCGGGGCGGCAGCGGGCCAGCCGGTTCCGCCGTTCGGCTACCCGCTGTCGTGGTGCTTCACCGAGGGATCCGGCCGGGTGTTCTCGACCTCGCTCGGCCACTTCCCCCACGCCTGGGAGAGCCCGGACTACCTCCGTCACCTGGCCGGCGCCCTCGACTGGCTGGCGGCGGGGAGCACGGGGACCGCGTCCCTCTGACCCACCGGCAGAACTTTCCCCTACCGCCACCCGCCCGGCATCCGGGGGATCATCGTCCGCCCCGGTCCACCACGACTGCCTCCCATCCCCTCAGCCGCAAGGTGCCCTCGACCGGCTCTCCGTCTCGGCTGCGGTCCGAGCCGATCCGCACGGTGCCGGACACACCGTCGACGACCGCCTCCCCACCGTTCATGCTGGCCGCGACCACGATCCGCTCGCCCCTGGCCCAGGCCCACACCCCGGGAGGGGTGGCCAGCGACCGGTACGGACCACCGTGCAGACCGGGCGTCCCCCGCCGGAGGGCGATGAGGTCCCTGACCATCGTCAGCGTCGAGTCGGGGTCGCTGCGCTGGTCTTCGACGTTGTACCGGGCGAGGTCACCGAAGGGCAGCCACGGTTGCGCGCCCGGGTCGGTGAACCCGCCGCCGGGACGATCGTTCCAGGGCATGGGGGTCCGCATGGCGTCGCGCCCGGCGTAGGCCGGCCAGTACCTCACCCCGAGTGGGTCCCGAAGCCGGTGGCGAGGAACGTCGGTGTCGACCAGTCCGATCTCGTCGCCCTGGTAGAGGACCGGGGTCCCCCGGAGGCACAGGAGCATGAAAAGGGCGACCCGCGCCCTGTCCGCGTCGCCCTCGGCCCAACGGGTGGCCAGCCGCGACATGTCGTGGTTCGACCCCGTCCACACCGGCCAGGCGCCGGGGGGCAGGGCCCGCTCGGTGGACTCGACCACGGCACGCAGGGCATCCGAGTCCAGCGGGGCGTTGATGAAGGGGAAGTTGAAGGCCAGGTCGAGCTCGTCGGTCCCGGTCCCGTAGTACCCGGCCAGGGTCTCGATCTCCGGCACGGGTGTCTCGCCGATCAGCACGCGATCGCCGTGGCCGTCGACCAGGCGCCGCCACCTGCGAATGACCTCGTGCACCTCGGGTCGGTTGCCGCTGTAGACGGGCCGTTGCCCGAAGAGCTGGACGTCCAGGGGGTCGGTGTCGGTCGCCGGCGGGTTGTCACGGAGCAGGGCGTCCTTGATGATGATGTTGCACACATCGATCCGGAAGCCCGCCACGCCCCGCTCCAGCCAGTACACGATCGTCTCGTCGAACTCGTGCCGGACCTCCTCGTTCCACCAGTTGAGGTCGGGCTGCTCGGCGCAGGTGGTTGTGGAGGTAGAACTGGCCGGTGGCCGGCTCGAGGGTCCACGCCGGGCCGCCGAAGCTGGAGACCCAGTTGTTGGGCGGGGAGCCGTCGGGGCGGGGATCGGCCCAGACGTACCAGTCCCGGTGGGAGGCGGCCCTCGACGATCGGGCGTCGACAAACCAGGGATGCTGTTCGCTGGTGTGATTGGGGACCAGGTCGACGAGCACCCGGATGTCCCGGTGCCCGGCTTCGGTGATCAGCCGGTCGACATCCTCCGAGGTTCCCGCCACCGGGTCGACCGCCAGGTAGTCGGCGACGTCGTAGCCCCAGTCCGCGTTGGGCGAGCGGGTGATCGGGCTCAGCCAGATGCCGTCGACCCCGAGCCACTGCAGGTGGTCGAGGTGGTCGATGACCCCGGGCAGGTCGCCGACGCCGTCGCCGTTGGAGTCGCCGAAGGAGCGCACGTAGACCTGGTAGAGGACCCCTGTCCTCCACCAGGGGGCTCCAGACCCCCGGGAGGGGCGTGGTCCGTCCGTCATGACGCTCGACACCCTTCTATCGGTCAGCCACTGGGGAGCGGGACGAACGGCTTGATGGTGACCCAGCAGGTGCCCTGCGGGATGCGGTTCTTCGGCATCTTGCACTGGGTCGACGGCGGCGTGTTGATGTGCAGCCGGACGACCTGGTACTCGGTCGGGCCGTAGTGCTTGGTCGGGCCGTAACTGAGGATCGGGGACCACGCGCCCGGGTAGTCGGTGATCTTGGACATGGCGGTGACGAAGGTGCGGCGGTTGAGATCGGGGCCGGCGGCCCGGGCCGCAGTGGCAAACAGGCGGACGGCCTGGCACCAGGAAGCCACCGGGCCCTGCTCCTCGATATAGAAGGACAGGTCGCCCGGGGGTATCTGGGGATAGGCCTTGTGCCAGGTGGTGAAGCAGCTGCGGAGGGCCGGGTCGTAGCCGCCCTGGCTCTGGGGGCGGTCGTCGTCGATGCCGCCCAGGGTCATCGTGGTCAGTCCCTCCTGGCCGTTGAGCGCCTTGGCGTAGGGAACGGGCAGAAGCCCGAGGGCCTCTTGGATGGTCGCCTCGTAGTCGCTCAGGAGCAGTCGCGGGAAGTAGTTCTGGGCGGTCTCGGCCTGGAGCAACGGGAAGAAGACGTTGAACTGGATCAGCGGGATGACCGACGTGACACCGTCGCTACGCAGCCGCTGGACGACCAGGGGCGCCTCGGAGTCGGTGGTGGCGGTCTCCGAGGGATCGGAGGCGATGGTCTCCACCACCGGAGTGATCCCCGCCCTCTTCAGATCGGGCAGCAGATAGTCGTTGAGGGCCAGCTGGTCCGAGGCCCGGTCACCGGCAACCACCCCGACCTTTCGGCCACCTCCGAGCAGCCCGTCGCTCAGCCCCCAGTCCACCACCGCCTTGAGGATGACCGCCTGGTCGGGACCGGTCCACCAGAGGTAGGGCGAGCCCAAGGTCGTCCAGTTGGTGACCGTCGACCACTGCCCGATGAACGGGGTGTGGCCCTCCTGGGTGATGCACAGCTGGTTGTCGTCCCTCCAGTCGCCGAGGCCGTCGACCACCGCGAACGCAGCCGGGGATCCTTCGGTCCAGGTCTTGCACAGCGCCCGTATCGCCGACTGGTTGAGCGGGTCGAATGTCGTGATGATCGGGTTGATCATCCTCCCGTTGATCCCGCCGGAGTCGTTGATCTCCTTGACATAGAGCTGGATGGCCTTGCTCTGCTCGCCGAATTCGAGGTCGGCCGCGAACCCTTCCCGGCCGGCCAGGGAAGACAGGGAGACGATCGGGAAGGCGACGTTGATGCTGTCGGGGGTCACCCCGCGGGTCGAGGTGCTGGCCTGGCTGACCGGCACCGCCCCCTGCGCCGACTGTCCGCCGGCCGTCCCCTGTGTCGTGGAGCCCGGCGGGGCGGTCACCACCCAGACGGTCGTCCCGATGAGGACGGCTCCCACGACGGCCAGCGTGCGGATCTGCGTGGAACGGGGCCGTCTCACGAAGTGGCCCCACGATCGGGCCAGGCCGCCGAGCGGATTCCAGCGGCTCGTCCCGCTCACCGGCAGCCCCGTCGGTGGCACGGGCGGCGATGGGGGTGGCCGAGGCGCTCAGGAGGACCGCCGCCCATCTGCGTGCCGAGACACTCGAGGGCGGTCATGGCGGTCTCCTTCCTCGCAGCGGTCGGGCAGGCCGAACCGGAGTCGGCCCGGCTGCCGGAGCGTGCGTGGTCAGTACCGTATCCCCCTCCGCGTCTCGGGGCCCGTCATCCCCCTCCGCGACTCGGGGGCCGTCGCCTCCCGGGCCGCGGTGCTCCGCGCCAGGCTCCGGCTACCCGCTGGCGGCTTCGGCCACGGACACCGACAGGCCCCGTCGTGGCGCGATGATGTCGTCGATCAGCCCGTAGGCCTTGGCTTCGTCCGGTGTCATGAAGTTGTCGCGGTCGATGTCGGCGGCGACCTGTTCCACCGCCCTGCCGCTGTGATGGGCGATGATCTCCGCCATCCGCCGGGTCGTGGCCAACACCTCGCGCAACTGGATCTCCATATCGCTCGGTGCCCCCCTGGCCCCAGCGCTCCCCTGGTGGATCATGATGCGCGCGTTGGGCAGGGCCAGCCGCTTGCCCCGGGAACCGCCGCACAGAACCATCGCCGCCGCCGACATCCCCATTCCCACGCAGATCGTCGAGACCTCGGGGCGGACGTGCTGGATCACGTCGTAGATGGCCATGCCGGCGTAGGCCGCGCCTCCCGGAGAGTTGATGTAGAGCGAGATGTCCCTGTCGGGGTCCTGGGCCTCGAGGTAGAGCATCTGGGAGATGATCAGATTGGCGATCTGGTCGTCGACCTCCTGCCCCAGGAACACGATCCGCTCGCGCAACAGGAGGGAGAAGATGTCGAATGCCCGCTCGCCCCTGCTCGACTCCTCGAGGACGGTGGGGATGAGGGATCGTTGCAGGGACACGGGACGCACACCTCCGCTCCGCCGGACGGGAGGTCCCGCCCGGGATCTCAGTCATGATATCCTATAATTGAGATATCATCTGAGCGATATCGGTGCACCGTGGGGCCACCACGGCTCGAGGTCGCATGTGTGATGGCCGTGTGGTCGCACGAGGCACCCATCGGGGAGGGAAGCGATGCGCGATCGGACCCACGAGTCGGTGTTCCCGGGATTTCGGGAGATGAGCCAACGTCGACGCGCCCTGAGCGACGAACTGGTCGAGCGCCGACACGCCCTCGGGCTCTCGCAGACCCAGGTGGCCGCCCGCATGGGCACTTCCCAGTCTGCAGTCGCCCGTCTGGAGACCGGGCACCTCCGATGCGCTGATCTCGACCGTCGACCGCTACGCCTCCGCCCTGGGATGGCGACTGGAATGGACGCTCGAGGAGGACTGCCGGTGACCATGCCCACCGGGTTCCCCATGGGGGTCGACGGTGGGTCCGAGCCCGACGGCCCCCGGGCGTGGATGCGGAGGCAGCTGTTCGAGCGGCGGATCGTGTCGCTGACCGGCAACCTCGACGACGAGGCTGCCAACGCCGTAGGTCTGGCCCTCATGACCCTCGACGCCACCGGTGATGACCCGGTGCACCTTCAGATCGACAGCGACGGGGGGACCGTCGCCGCCGCGCTGGCCGTCATGGACATCGTCGACCTGCTGGGAATTCCGGTCCGGGTGTCGTGCATCGGACAGGTCGTGGGACCGGCGGTCGGGGTGCTGGCCGTCGGAAGCCACCGCTCGGTGTCCCCGCACACCCGTCTCCGACTGTTCGAGCCGTCCGTGGAGGTGCGGGGCAACGCCCGGCAGGTCGAACAGCTGGCCGCCATGCACCTGGACCGCTGGCAGGCGTTCTGCGCCCGACTGTCCGAGGCGACCGGACAACCCGCGGACAAGGTCGGCGAGGACGCGGCCACGGGCCGCTTCTTCTCAGCCGAAGAGGCGGTCCGGTACGGACTGGCCGACGAGGTGGCCGACCGGGACGTCCGGCTGTACCAGATGCCGGGGCGTCCCATCGGCTTCACACCCCGGTAGCCGGCGAACCCGACCACGTCGAACTGCGACGCCGGAGTCAGACGCTTCACACCCGACGCTGGAGGAGGCGATGGTCCCTTCGAATCCCAGGCGGCGTAGAACGTTGCCCTCGACGGTCTCGAACGGACCTTCCAGCGGTCAGTTGTCGGACCGGGGCCCATCGGCCATCCGGCTCAACTCCGTCGTCCCCACAGGAGTATGCGCTTGAACGGGTAGAAGAAGGGTGACCGGTCTCCGAGCACGACCAAGAGGCGGCTCCGATACCGATCGACGAATTCGTGCCAACCGTCGCTCCCGAGGGGCTCCTTGAAGCGCGTCAGGGTGGATCCCTTGACCCACTCGACGACACCGGCGGTCGAAGGGAGGTGGTGGGCATAGACCTGCAAACGGACGTGCTGCCGATCGAATCCGAGATCGTCGAGCAGCGCGGCGTATTCCTCCGGTGCGAGGACATTGTGGGCCACCGGATCGGGTGGTGGACGATCGAGCATCTCGGCACCGAGTTCGGCTGCCACCAGGTGGGCGGGATGGTCGGCGTTGGCCGGCACCTGTACCGCGAGCTGCCCCCCGGTCCGCAGCGATCCGGCCCACCGGGCCAGCACCCGACGATGATCGGTCACCCATTGGAGGGAGGCGTTGGCGAAGACGATGTCGTACTCGCCGGGCCGTTCCCAGGGGCCGATGTCGCCGAGCTCGAACCGGAGGCTGCCGGTCACATCCGCCGCCGCGGCCGAGATCATGGCCGGAGAGCTGTCCACCCCGAGCGTCTCGAAGGCCCCCCGCTCCCGGTGCAGCAATCCGGTCAGACGACCGTCGCCACAGCCGAGATCGACCATCCTCGGTGCCTCGACCGGCTCCAACAGCCGGGCCAGATCCCAGAAGGGTTGCTCGCGTTCGGCGGCAAACCGGTTGTACTGGGCTGGATCCCAGCTGTCCGGACCGGTCATGGTGGACCCGGTGCCATCGGGTTCCCCTCTGCAATGGCGGTGACCACCATGTCGCCGACGATAGCTTGAGGCCCGTGGGGATCTCTCCGTTCATAGCCCAGCTCCGAGGCCAGATCGGCCATCAGCTGCTCCTCCTTCCGTCGGTGGCCGTCCTCCCTCGGAGTGCGGACGGCCGTCTCCTTCTGGTTCGGCTGGCGGACACCGGACTGTGGGCGACGATCGGCGGAGCGGTGGAACCGGACGAGTCGCCCGAGGAGGCGGCCCTCCGGGAGTCGGAGGAGGAGGCCGGCGTCAGGGTCGGGCTGTCAGGCATCAGAGCGGTGCTCGGTGGCCCCCGATTCCGGATCCGTTATCCGAACGGGGATGAGACCGCATACGTGTCCACGGTCTTCGACGCCTTCATCAAGTCGGGAACACCCACTCCGGATCATGACGAGACCGTCGAGGTCGGCTGGTTCCGACCGAGCGAGCTGGGCGACGGTGACATCAGCAGCTTCACGCGGGCCCTGTTGGTGGGTGCACGGGTACTCGCCGGCTGACTTCGACATGCTGCCGGTCTCCCCCGGGTCATCCGAGATCCGCCCTCCGGGTACCGTGGCCCACACCCATCCTCGCCCCCCGGCGATTAGTCTCCCGGGGGGGCCGTGACTGGCGTTCGGGTGGTGTACCACCGGGGAACGGCCCGGGCGGCCTCCTGCCGTGCGCCGTGCGCCGTGCGCCGTGCGCCGTGCGCCGTGCGCCTGGGCGATCCATCCACCCGAGGAGTGCCAATGCCCGATGCCGTCAGTGCCCGCCTCATGGACGGCGCCTCCCTGGCGCGGAGGCTCCTGGCCGATGCGGCCGTCCGGGCGGCGGAATTCACGACGGCGGTGGGTCGGGCGCCGTGCCTTGCCGCCGTGCTGGTCGGTGGAGATCCCGCCTCGGTGACCTACGTGCGGATGAAGCAGGCCCGAGCCCGGGACGCCGGCGTCGAGTCCCGGGTCTCCGAGCTGCGGTCGAGCGCCACCACATCCGAGGTGGTCGCCGTCATCGAGGATCTGTCGGGGGATCCGGCCGTGGACGGGATCCTCGTGCAGCACCCGGTCCCCCCCCAGGTGGACGAGCGCGCCGTCTTCGAGGCGATCGCACCCGCCAAGGACATCGACGGGGTCACCATGCACTCGTTCGCGGCCATGGCCTTCGATCTCCCCGGCTTTCCTTCGTGCACTCCGGTCGGAATCATCCGGCTCCTCGACGAATACGGGGTCGACCCTGAGGGCAGGCACGCGGTGGTCATCGGTCGGAGCCCGATACTCGGCAAGCCGGTCGGAATGCTCCTCCTGAGCCGGGACGCCACGGTCACCTACTGCCACTCGCACACCCGCGGCCTCGCAGGCATCGTCGAGACGGCCGACATCGTCGTGGCCGCGGTCGGCAAGCCCAACTTCGTGCGGGGCCACTGGATCAAGGCCGGCGCAGTCGTCATCGACGCCGGATACAACGAGGCCAACGTCGGTGATGTGGCGTTCGACGAGGCGGTCGCCACGGCCGGCCTGATCACCCCCGTGCCCGGAGGGGTCGGGCCCATGACCATCGCCATGCTCATCGAGCACACGGTCATCGCCGCGGAGCGGGGGACTCGGCCCGACCGCCGGTGACCATCGGCCTGCTCGGCCCATCCCCCGGAATCGCCCGACCGGTCGCCGGGCGACGGGTCGTCGGGTCCCACCTCGGGCCTACACTCCCCGGCATGGCAGCCGGCGCCGTCGACATCGTGCTCTTCGACCTGGGCGGGGTGCTCATCGAGCTCGGCGGGGTACCCGTCATGCGGGAGCTGGCCGGTATCGGCAGTGACGACGAGGTGTGGGAGCGCTGGCTCGCCTGTCCGTGGGTACGGTCCTTCGAGCGCGGACAATGTTCGGCGGAGGAGTTCGCCCGTGGCGTGGTCGCCGACTGGGGGCTACCCGTCTCTCCCCGCAGGTTCATCGAGACGTTCCGGGACTGGCCACGCCGTCCCACCCCAGGCGCGTGGGAGCTGCTTGCCGAAGTTGGGAGCATCGTCCCGGTCGGCTGTCTGAGCAATACCAATGCCCTGCACTGGGAGCACCAGGTGGCCCGGTGGCCCATCCTGGACGAATTCGACTTCCGCTTTCTCTCCTTCGAGCTCGGCCTGGTGAAACCTGACTCCGAGCTGTTCGAGGAGGTGTCCGATCGCCTGCCCGCCGGCCCTGAGCGGGTGCTGTTCCTCGACGACAACCTGGTGAACACGGAAGCGGCACGATCGTCCGGATTCCTCTCCGAGCAGGTCCGCGGCGTGGGCGGAGCTCGCCGGGCACTCATGGACGCCGGCGTCTTGAGCCCGTAGCAACCGGTCGGCCGTCCGGGCAGCCGGCCCGACGTGGAATCGGGGTTCAGCCGACGATGGTGCCGTACATGTCATTGAGGGGATACGAGAGCAGCTCCAGCCGTTCTCCGTCGGGTCCCGGGAAGTAGGCCGAGGTGCCGTTCACGATGAGGGTCTCGATTCCGGCGGCGTCGAGCTTGGCCACCAGCCGCTCCCATTGGTCGGGGGCGACCGAGATGGCGATGTGGTGGAGTCCCCCGAGCACTTCCCGGTAGTCGCCGAGCTCGAGTCCGGGGAAGTCGAAATAGGCCAGGTAGTTGTCGTGCCCGACATCGAAGAAGAAATGGGTGGACCCCCGATAGTCCCGGTTCTCGAACAGTTCCGCGAGCGGAAACTCGAGGAGGTCCTGATAGAAGGTGATGGTTCGCTCGACGTCGCTCGAGAGCAGGGCGAAGTGATGGAGACCCCTCGCCGATGACGCCGGCCGGTCCCCCAGAGGCCGGAGGTATCGGGCCTTCAGACCGTCCCACTCCGCGCTCCGGTCGATATCGCTCCCATGCCCGGTCATGTTCGCCTCCTCCGGCGGCCGCACCTCCACGGGCGAGGCCACCCCTCAGTGAACCACCGATGGCTCGGAGGGATCCACACCTCAGAGGCGGCGGGGACTGCCGACACCCGGCGGGTGGCCCTCCACCTGCGACGCCCGACTCACGCCCCGTCGCGGGCGTTACGATGAGACGACACCACGAGGAGACCCGATGAGCCACCTTCGCCAACTCAAGAGGCAGTCCACCGACCTCCTCGCCGGACTGGGCAGGAGCCCCGACCAAGTGGCCGCATCCTTGCAGGAAGCCGGCGTTCGCGGGGTACCGCAGAGCAACCGCTCCTGTCCCGTCGCC
The DNA here is from genome assembly GCA_963806285.1 of uncultured Acidimicrobiales bacterium. Taxonomy (GTDB): domain Bacteria; phylum Actinomycetota; class Acidimicrobiia; order Acidimicrobiales; family RAAP-2; genus Bog-756. The sequence goes on along the minus strand of CAWDXJ010000008.1, from coordinate 187,120 downwards.
CTCTACCTGACCGCGCTGCTGGGATCAGAAGCCCGAATCCACTCGGTGGCCGTAGGGCACTGCTCCCTGCTCATCCACCTGGTCCAACCGTCGGATCTCCGCCCGGCCGGTCGGCTATTGGTCCAGCTTCCCAAACCGGTGCGGCAATTCGTCGCCGCGTTCGATGCCCGGCGGTATCCCGCCATGGTGAGGGAACGGGACACTGGGTCGCCGGTCGTCGGTGCCCGCTAGTTCTGGTTCGTCGCCGTCCGCCGCTGACTGGGATTCCGTTACCGGCGAGACGCACGACTGCGGGTGGAGCTAGAGCCCCCGAGCCGGCTGGCGCAGCAGGCACCACACCGTCGGAGTACCCGGCAACCGGATCTCCCGAGTCACATCGAAGCCGGCTCTGGCGTACCAGGACAGGTTCGCCTCCTTCTGCGTTTCCGTGTACGCGACGGTCTGATCCCGGTCGCAGCGTTCGAGGACGGGTGCGAGCAGGGCGGATCCGATTCCTCGCCCCTGCACCGCGGGGTCCGTGGCCAGCAACGCCAGGTACCAGTGCGGTTGGCGCGGGTGATGCCGATCGACCTCCATGAACAGTCGGAGAGCCTTGCCGCGATGTCGACCTCGAGCCAGAACCGCGGCCGAACGCGCCGTCCGGATTGCTTCTCGGACGGCGGGCCGGGGATACCCGCCCGGTGAGAGCCAACCGGCGACACCGCGGGGCCGGCCCCCGTGCTCACCGATCCAAAGCTCTGCCTCGGGTGCAATGAGGTCCCGGAGGTAGACCTCGAAGACCGCCGGGAGCAGCCGGTACTCGTGGAGCATGTCCCGGCTGAAGAAGTCCACCAGCGGATCGCACCAGAACGCCCGGGCGGCCACGGCGACGACTTCGGCGTATTCGTCCCGGTCCATGGGGCGGACCGTCGGCGCGGGCGCCCTCCTCCCGGACTCCCCTTGGATCATGAGCTCCTCCTCGCCTCCGGTGGCTGCCGGGCAGTGCCTGGGTATCTACTATAGTAGAGGCTGGCTTCACTATAGTAGAACGAAGATAGAACGAAGATAGAGGAGGACGGACGTGTCGAAGACAACTCTCGGATCCCTGCTCGGTGCAGCCCGATCGGCCCACCGTCTCTCCCTCCAGGAGGTGGCGGAGCATGCCGGCTGCTCCCCGGGGTACGTGCACAAGCTCGAAGCCGACCTGGTTCGCACTCCCTCGCCCAGAGTGCTGTCCGGTCTCGCCCGAGCCCTGGGTGCTCCCCTACGGCGAACTGATGTCCGCGGCCGGCTACGACTCGCCGGATTCCCGCGATGACGGACCACCCCGGGTCCCGACGGCGGTCAAGCGGTACAGCAACGCACACATCGTCGAACTCCTCGAAGGGCTCCAACGGGAGATGGCCGAGCTCCGTCTGCTCCTGGATGCCGACCGATAGGCACCGTCACGGCTGCGCCGTCAGGGCTGCACGAGGGCGCCGACCACCACGGCCAAGGTGTAGTCGAACAGCTCTTCCTCGTCGATCGGGTGTGAGAGGTGTTCGAGGAGCGCGGGCGCATCAGCAACGTCAGCGCTCGACCAGAGCTCTTCGGGAGTCTGGCGCTGAACCGGTTGGCGCTCGACCTGACGATCCAACAGGACCGAGCCGACGACCAGATTGAGCACGGCCTGCACGCCCAACGCCGCGTCGGCTCCTGCGACGCCGGCAGCCGTCAGTTCGCTGACCAGCACCCGGCGGGCCGGTTGGAACAGGGCGGCGGTGCGGCCTTGGCGATGGACCAGCGCCACCAGTTCGGTGCGTTGGAGGAGTGTCACGCGCAGGGCGCGGGCCACCGAGCTGATCCGGGCAACCGGGTTGCGACCCCGGGCCCTGACGTCACCCAACTGGACGATGGCCCGTTCGGCGAGTCCGTCGAGCAGCGCCTGCTTGTCTCCCACGTGCCAGTAGATGGCGGTGGCCGCCACCCCCAGCTTCCCCGACAACCCCCGGATGGTGAGGCGGTCGATGCCGTCGGTCTCGAGGATCTGCATGGCGGCGTCGAGGACCTGGTCCCGGGAGAGCCCGCCACCCGACCGGCGCCCGTCCGCTGCTTGACCTGCCCGGGTCGCCATGTAACGATGTTACAGGAACGTCACCGAGGCCCGTGGACGCCGCTCCGGATCAGGAGCTCCCAGGGCAGGCTACGGGGCACGGCAAGGGAGGCGAGACCCATCTCAGCGAGGACCGTCCCAGGCGGTGGGCACTACACGATCATCTCCGCCGACTGCCACGCGGGAGGCGCTCTCGTTGACTACCGCGACTATCTCCCGAGCAAGCTGCATCCCCAATTCGACGACTGGGCGGCGACCTACCGGATCCCGTTCGACGATCTCATGGGGGAGGATGCCAACCAGAACTGGGACTCCCAACGGCGTCTGGCCGAACTCGAGGCGGACGGGATCGCCGCCGAGGTGATCTTCCCCAACACCATCCCTCCCTTCTATCCCGAGCCCTCGCTCAAGGTGCAGACCCCGGGGGCGAGCGAGGGTGACCTCCGACTTCGCTGGGCCGGGCTGCGCGCCCACAACCGGTGGCTGGCCGACTTCTGCGCACTGGTCCCCGGGCGGCGGCTGGGCATCGTCCAGATCATGCTGCACGACGTGGCCGAGGCGATCGCCGAAGTCGAATGGGCGGCCGAGGCGGGCATGACCGCCGGGGTCCTCCTGCCCGGTGCCCCGCCCGGATCGGGCCTCGAACCGCTCTACTCGAGGGTCTACGACCCGTTGTGGCGCGCCTGCGAGGTCGCCGGCCTCCCCATCAACCATCACAGTGGCAGTGCCGTACCGCCGCTGGGCGATCAGGACATCGAAAAGGTCATGTTCATGCTCGAGGTCACCTGGTGGGCCCACCGGTCCCTCTGGCACCTGATCTTCGCCGGGGTGCTCGAGCGGCACCCCGACCTCCAATTCGTCTTCACCGAACAGGGCACGGCCTGGATTCCCGAGACCCTGGGCACACTCGACTTCTTCTTCACCCGGATGGGGGCGGCGACCGGTTCCCAGGAGCGCGAATGGGGGGAGGCGGTCGTCTCCGGGCTCTCGATGCGACCGAGCGAGTACTGGGCCAGGCAGTGCCATGTCGGCTCGAGCTTCATGCGCCCGGCCGAGGCGGCCATGCGGGATTCGGTCGGCGTGGACAAGATCATGTGGGGCAGCGACTACCCCCACCGGGAGTCGAGCTACCCGTTCAGCAAGGAGGCACTGCGGCTCTCCTTTGCCGGCATCGATCCGGACGAGGTCCAACGGATGCTGGGGGGGAACGCCGCCCGCCTCTTCGGCTTCGACATGGGCGGCCTTGCCGATGTGGCCGCCCGGGTGGGGCCGACCCACCAGGAGATCGCCCAGCCGCTGAAAGCAGAGGAGATACCTCCCGGGGCCGGAAAGTGCCCGGCTTTCGCCGGAATCGCCGCCTGACCGCGTCCATCCACCTCCCACCAGTCACAAGGAGCGCCATGAGCAACATCGGCTACGGAGCCCGATCCGAAGAGCAACTGCGCAATCGGGAGGTCGAGGCGACCTCGGTTGACGTGTGGGCCACGACCCTGGTCGCCATCTATCTCACCGACCCCGAGGTCATCGCCGCCGTCCTGCCCCCTCCCATCGAACCGGGCGCCGAGCCGATGGTCAAGGTCACCGTGGCCACCGTCGACATCGCCGGCTACCCGACGTTCGGCGCCGGGAGCTTTTCCGTTCGGGCCCGCCACGAGGGAACCGAGGGCTTCTACGCCCTCCTCATGCCGATGACCACCGAGCAGTCGGTCATCGGTGGCCGCGAGACGTTCGGCGAGCCCAAGAAGCTGGGAGCGGTCGAGCTCCACCGAGACGGGGACCGGGTGGCCGGCACCTTCGCCCGGATGGGGACCGAGATCGTCGCCATCGACGGCCGGGTCGTACGCGAGCTCGATCCTCCGGACACCGAGACGCGAACCGACTTCTACTTCAAGTTCCTCCCCTCTCCCGACGGCAAGGGATTCGACAGCGACCCGGCCCTGGTCTACTGCCACCGCACCGAGCAGACCCGGAAGATCGAAGAGGTCGCCGGTGAGGTGATCCTGCGCGAGTCCCGCTTCGACCCGGTGTCCGATCTTCCGGTGCGCGAGCTCCTCGGCATCACCCTGGCCGAGCGCAGCAGCATTCAACGGGGCGAGATCCACGGCACCGTGCCCGGCGAATGGATCCGCCCCTATGTCCACCAGCGCTACGACGACCTCTCGCCGGTCGGGCAGGACTGATGAGGGAGCTCGCCGGCCGGGTAGCGGTGGTCACCGGTGGGGCCGGCGGCATCGGCCGGGCCATGGGAGAGCGCTTTGCCCGCGAGGGCATGAAGGTCGTCCTGGGCGACGTCGAGTCGGAGGCCCTGGACGGGGCTGTCGACGAAATGCGGACATCGGGCATGGACGTGACCGGGGTGCTCTGCGATGTCGCCGACTATGGCTCGGTGGCAGGACTTCGCGATGCCGCTCTTGAACGGCACGGTGCCGTCCACCTCCTGTGCAACAACGCCGGTATCGGCTCCGGGGCGGAGGGAGCCCTCTGGGAGCACGAGCTCAACGACTGGCGGTGGGCCTTCAACGTGAACGTCTACGGCATCATCCACGGCATCAACGCCTTCGTCCCGGCGATGATCGCCGGCGGTGAAGAGGGCCACATCGTCAACACCTCCTCGGGAAACGGCGGGGTCTCGCCCCTGCGGGGAACGCCCCAGTACGCAGTGACCAAGGCGGCGGTGGTGACCCTGACCGAGTGCCTCTACGCCCAGCTCCAGGACGTGGGCTCGCAGATCGGCGCATCGGTCCTCTTCCCGGGCCCGCACATGCTGCGCACCGGGATCTTCAGCTCCTGGCGGGTGCGGCCACCGGAGTTGGCCAAGGAGCGGCCGCGGAGGACTCCGTACCCGACCATCGAGGACATCGAGGCCCAGATGTCGGCGGCCGGCATCGCCGTCAATTACACCGAGCCCGCCGACGTGGCCGACCAGGTGGTGACGGCGGTGCGGGCCGGCGACTTCTGGATCCTGGCGCCCAGCCCCTCGACCGACCTCCAGATCCAGGCGCGGGCGGACTCGATGCTCAAACGCTCCAATCCAACGTACCTGCGGGAGGTCCCAGGGTGACCACCCGACCGAGAGAGGACGGCACCCCATTGGACAACTACCTGGTGATCTCCGCCGACTGCCATGCCGGACTACCCAACCAGCAGTACCGCGAGTGGTTGGACCCGGACTACCGGGAGACCTTCGACGAGTACCTGGCCGGGCGCGCAGCCATGGAGTCCGAACTGGCCGAGCAGGGCCTGCGGAACCCGGAGTTCGCCGAGGAGTGGGAGCACGACAACGCCGAGGGCCTCCTCGGGGGCTGGGACGCCGGTCGCCGCGATCAGGAGCTCGACGCCGACGGTGTGGTCGGCGAGGTCATCTTCCCCGATGCCGACGCGGTGACCGGCGGGGCCTCGGCACCGTTCGGGGCCGGCCTGGCGGCCACGGCCGAGGTGCCCATCGATCTCCTGATGGCCGGGGCCCGGGCCCACAACCGCTGGCTGGCCGAACTGTGCAGTGCGAGCCCGGATCGGCGCGCCGGCGTGGCCATCGTGCCCATCTTCGATGTCGCCGCCGCGGTGGAAGAGATCACCCGGGCCCGGGAGTCGGGGCTCCGGGGTGGGATCCTCATCCCCTCCATGTGGCAGCCGTACGAGCCGTACCATGATGCCCGGTACGACCCGGTCTGGGCCGCGTGCGCCGACCTCCAGATGCCGGTCCATGTCCACTCGGGCGCCGCCGACCGGGCGTCGTACGGCGACAATGTGGGCATCTACGTCGCCGAGGTCCGGTGGTGGTCGACCAGGCCGTTGTGGTTCCTCCTGTGGTCCGGCGTCTTCGAGCGGTTCCCCGATCTCACCTTCGTGACCACCGAGTGCGGCGCCTTCTGGGCGGCGGACCTGCTGTGGACATCGGACATCGTCTACGACCGGGAGCACGCGGCAAAGAAGCTCGGGAACAAGCTGAACGAGCCGCTCTCCATGCGACCGAGCGAGTACTTCGACCGGAACTGCTTCATCGGAGCATCGAACACCCGGCGCCGCGAGCTGGCCCGGCGCTACGAGATCGGCATCGGAAACATCATGTGGGGCAATGACTTCCCCCACCCCGAGGGCACATGGCCGCACACCAGGGAGTGGCTCAACAACGCCTTCTCCGACATCCCGGTGGACGAGACCCAGCAGATCCTCGGGTCGAACGCCGCCGAGTGCTACCACTTCGACACGGAGGCCCTGTTGCCGCTCGCCGAGCAATTCGGGCCCACCCCTGCAGAACTGGGCCAGACCGGGAACGGCCCCGACAAGTGGGCCGACCTGGCCGCGGCCGGCCGGCCCTGGCTGACCGGCAAGGAAGCCCTCGAGCTGCCGGTCGGCGACTGAGCGGCTCAGACGGCGCCGACCGCCCAGGGAGGCCCGGCGACCCTGCCGGCCCCCGGTACCGGCCACAACGGTCCGATGACCAGAGCGTCCCGCTCGGCTGCCCAGGCCAGCTCCCGCTCCAGCGCCGAATGGGCCAATTCGTCGTCCCGGTGCTGGCCGCGGATGACACCGGCACCGGCCTGGAGCGGACTGATGGCCAGGTGGCCGACGAGCACCGCACCCTCCCCCACCCGAACGACGCAGTGGCCAGGTGAGTGCCCGCCGGTGAGCTCGAGGGTCACCCCCGGGGCCAACTCACGCGGTGGATCCACTCCCTCCACGACCCCCTGCTCGATGAGGCGGCGGAGGGCGGCGGAGCCCCCGATCTCCGGCTCTGCGGCGACATGGGTCAGCTCGGCGCGGCTCATCACCACCCTGGCATTGGGGAAGAAGGGGCTCCACCCGCCCTCGGTGTCGACCGCGGCGGCCATTCCGATGCCGTCGAGGTGGCTCAGTACGACCGAGTCGACCGTCCCGACCGGGAAGCCGGCGGTCGACAGTGCGTCGGCCACGGCGGTCTGGTGTCCGATCGCCTCGGGTCCCGACCGGAGGAAGGCATCGGCCGCGCCACAGGGATCGACCACCACGGTCTGGCCGTCGGATTCGACGACCCAGACGGCCTGGCCCACCAAGACCCGTCCCTCAGGAGTGGCCCAGTCCGGCACTCCCCAGGGGACCCCGGCTACCCGGGCCGCGGTGAAGCCGATGATCTCGGGGCCGAGGGTGACGTCGAAGTACGGCACCCGGGTCAGCCGGATGCCCTCGACTGAGAAGGTCGGCACCGGTCCAGTATGCCCAAGGGCCGCCGGATCCGCCCGGGGGTCGGACCCGGGCCAGGATCGGCCGGCCCGTGGGTCGTCGGTGAGCGGCATCCGGACCGCCGACTGGGCGGTAAAGGAGTGGACCGGCGGAGCCGATGACTCCAAGGTGAAGCCCCACTTCCCCCAACCCACTGAGCGTGGCGTCCAACAGGGACTCGTCGTCGGGCTCATTGCCGTGTCGATGACCATTCCACTCATCTTCGCCGTCATCGTGCTCGACCCGCACTCGTGGTGGTATCCGGCCGGGGCGCTCGCCTGCGTGCTGGTGTCGGTCGCCTGTCTCACCCAGGCGGTCGTCGCGCTGAGCGGGCGCATCGACTTCCACCGATCGGTGACGGCGTTGAACGAGGCCCTGGACGAGGCTCTGGACGGGGTCGGGCCCGATGAGGCCGCCGGAGGCCTGATCGAGGTCGCGTTCAACCACGGACTCCCCTTGGTGCCCGACGTCATGGCGGCCGACCATGTGGTGGTCCTCGCCCGCAACGGTAATCCGGGTGGATTCGTCAGCGTGGCGGAGTGGCCCGGCGTGCTGGCCGATGCCCCGGATCTGACCGGACGCCCGGAGCTGAGCCGGGCCCTCGATTCCGATTCGACCGTCCTGACCCCGGAATATTGCGCCATTCCGATCGGGCGTTGCCCCGAAGGGGCACTGCTGATGGTGGTCCGGCGCACCCCCGGAGGCCAGGCCGACCAGCAGGCCATCGAGGCGGCCGATGCGCTGGCAGCGGCATTCCTGCGGGTGAGCAGCCGGGCCAACTGCCTCACGGCCCTCGAGGACGAGGACCGAACGGACCTGCTGACCGGGCTGGCCGGTCGGAGAATCCTCTATGAGCGCATACAGATCGAGATGGACCACGCCATCCGCTCCGAGTCGCCGTTGAGCGTGGCCATGATCGACCTCGATCACTTCAAGAAGTACAACGAGCGCCACGGATCGGTGGCCGGCGACACGGTGCTCCGGGCCATCGCCGCGCTCATGGTCTCCAACGTCCGGCGCCAGGACCTGGTCGTGCGTTATGGGGGTGAGGAGTTCTTTCTGGTCATGCCCGACACCGACATACTCGGTGGCCACCATCTCCTGGACAAGCTCAGGGAGGGGGGTCGGGATGCCACATCCGAATTCGGCGTCACCCTCTCGGCCGGTCTCACCAGCTGGGACGGGATCGAGGACATCGCCTCACTCATCGAGCGGGCCGACCAGGCGCTCTACCGGGCCAAGGAATCCGGTCGCGACCGGGTGGTGTCCATCCAGTCCTTCACCGAGTTCTGAAGCCGCCCGAACCGGGCCCCCGGCGCTCAGCCGGTGCGCCGGAGGACCAGGTACACGTTGTCGTCGACGGTGAAGGAGCTCACCAGTTGGTATCCCTCGGCGGCCGCGGAATCGAGCTCGGTCTCGAGGTCGAGACGCCGTTCGGCCACCACCAACCGCCCGCCGTGGACACGCAGCACCCGATGGTCGGCGGTCACCTCTGGACCCCCCCTGCCACTACCGGTGCAGCGTCCCCTCCGCCGGGCCCGACAGCGACCATGAGCCCCGCCTCGAGCGGCTGTCCGGGCAATGCCTCGGGCTCAGGTCGGACCCGGATGTACCACTCGTGCCCCCAGACCGTCGAGAACACATCGTCGGGCATGGCCAGGAAGAAGCTGGTCTCGCTGATCTGGCTGGCGTGTGCCCGCATGGCCCGCCGTTTGTCCTCGATCCAGGCGGTGACGTCCACCTCCGTGGTCAGCCGGCCGGCCGGTTCCCCCATCGTCTCCAGCCCGTCGGTCGTCCCTTCCGGGGCCTGCCAGCCCGAGCCCTCGAGGACGGTTGCCAGGGTGCGGAAGAAGTCGCGGTTCATGGTGGTCATGTACACCACCGGGGTGGCCGCCCGGTCGGCCGCCTCCATGCCCACCCGGTGCACCTGGACGTGGTCGGGATGGCCATAGCCGCCGTGCTCGTCGTAGACGACCAGTACGTCCGAGTCCTCCTCGACCAGGATCGCCGCCAACGCCGCGGCCGCCTCGCCCACGTCGGCGCCGGCAAAGGTGCCGGCCCGGTCGTTGGCGGGATCGCCGGCCATCCCGGAATCGAGGTAGCCGAGGAAGCACTGCCTGGCCACCCCCAGGATCCGGCAGGCCTCGGTCAGCTCGCCCGTCCGGCGCTCGGTCAGGGACTCCCCCGGTTCGAGGAGGCCCTCGGGGATCTCTCCGAGCTCCCCCCGGGTGGCGGTGACCAGGACCACCCGATGGCCCTGGTCGGCGAGGCCGGCCATGGTGCCGCCGGTGGCGATGGCCTCGTCGTCGGGGTGGGCATGGAAGAACGTGACGGTCGCCATCGCCGTGACCCTACCGGCGGGCGGGGCCGGGTGATTCGACCACGTCGCGGCCGACCGTTCAGCCGAGTGGGAGCTGCGGCGCCTCGGCCAGGGACAGCTGGCCGGCAATGGCCCGGTCCGGGCTCACCCGGGAGCCCTTGCGTCCGCTCACCGCGAAGATCCGATCCGGGCCGAACGACCGGATCTTCCGGTCGCCGGGTCGTCCGCCGACCACCTCGACCGACTCCGTGCCGTTGTGCCTGTTGACGATGTGCGCCCTGAACTCCCACTCCGCGCCCCTCATGTGCAGGCCCTCCACGATCACAGGGTCGCCGGCGCACAAACCGTTCCATCTGACCGAGCGCTCCAGATGCTCGGCCGCCCCCAGGGCGGCACGCTCGGCCGAGGGGCGGCGCGGCCGGCTCACGGCACCGGGCCCCGCCGTCGACCGGGACCAGCCGCTCCGAAGGCGCGACCCACCGCTCAGCCCCGCTCCTCGCGGACCTGGCGGAACCGGTGGAAGAAGAGCACGACCACGGCGATGACCACCAGGACGGCGGCCACATAGCCTGCGTAGCTGAAGGCCTTGAGGACATGGTTGTAGGTGCTGCCCAGGCTGTAACCCAGGCTGACCAGCGCCGTGCACCAGACGGCGCACCCGATCACCGTGAAGACCAAGAACTTGGCGATCGCCATCTCGCCCAGCCCGGCGGCGAACGACACGAAGGACCGGAGCAGCGGGATGAACCGTCCGAACAGGACCACAGGCTCGCCCCGGCGGGCGAACCACGCCTCGGCACGGTCGAGGTCCCGATGGGTGAGCAGGACGTACTTGCCGACCTTGTCCACCAGGGGCCGGCCCCCGAAGTAGCCGATGAGATAGCCGGCCAGCGATCCCAACACCTCGGCGAGGGTGGCCACCACGATGACCAGAGCGAGGTTCAAGGGATGGACGCCGGTGACCTGGCCACTGGCCAGCACCCCCCCGTAGATGAGGGCGACCTCGGCCCCCACCGGGAGTCCCATCGCCGAGACGAAACTGAGGACGAAGACGGCGAGGTAGCCCCACGTGGCAAGAAAATGCTCCATAAGCCACCAATGTCTAGTCGCTCGCCCCCCGCCATGAGTGCCACCCGCCGGAACCGCCCCGCCGATCCCTCGGCTACCGTCACCATGGTGAGCCTGGTCGACGACCAGCACCGCCCCGAACAGGACCGGTGCACCACCCCGGACGGGCTCGGCATCGCCGTCTACGACTTCGGGGGTCGGGGACCCGATTTGCTCTTGGCCCATGCCACCGGATTCTGCGCGGAGGTGTTCAGCCCGCTCGCCCGGGCCCTCGGTGACCGCCACCACTGCTGGGGCCTGGACCTCAGGGGGCACGGCCGGTCCGACCGGCCCCTCGACGGGGACTTCGCATGGTCCGGGTTCGCCACCGATGTGCTGGCCGCCATCGGCCATCTCGGGCTCCGTCGACCGGCGGCGTTCGGCCACTCGTGCGGGGGGGCCTCCGCACTGTTGGCGGAAGAGGTCGCGCCCGGCACCTTCTCCTCCCTCTACTGCTTCGAGCCCGTCGTGTTCCCAGAACCGGCCGGCGGGATCGGTACGGCCCTGGCCGACGACAATCCCCTCTCGAACGGCGCCCGCCGTCGGCGGGACACCTTCCCGTCGGCAGAGGACGCCTTCGTCAACTTCGCCTCCAAGCCACCGTTCTCCGACCTCGATCCCGAGGTGCTCCGGTGCTATGTCGAGGCCGGGTTCGAACCCGTCCCCGCCGCCGACGGCGGCGACGGCCGGTCCATCCGGTTGCTCTGCCGGAGGGAGGACGAGGCCGAGATCTACGCCCGGGGGTCGGCGCACGGCGCCTTCGGCCACCTCCACGAGATCGGCTGCCATGTGACCCTGGGCTGCGGGGAGGTCACCGACGCATTCGGTCTCCCGTTCCTCGATGCGGATGCGGCGCAGCTCCGGCACGCGACGGTCGAGGTCATCCCCGGCATCGGCCATTTCGGCCCGCTGCAGCGACCAGACCTGGTCGCCGCGGTCCGTGGCCGCTGCGTTTGACGCGGTGGACGACACACCCCCTGCGTAGTCTGTGGTCGTGCCCCTCGAACCACCACGTTCGCTGTCCCCGTCCAAGGTCAGCTCGTTCCGCGACTGCGCCCTGGCCTTCCGGTTCAACTCCATCGACCACCTGCCCGAGGAGCCGACGGTGTGGACCGTCAAGGGGACCCTCGTCCACCGGGCGCTCGAGGAGCTGTTCTGGCGCTGTCCACCGGGGGACGCGCTCCCCGGCTGCCGGCGCCGCCGAGCTGGACCGGGCCTGGTCGGAGCTCAAGGACGACCCGGAGTACCTGTCCCTCAACCTCACGCCAGACGATGCCGACCGCTTCCGGTCGGAGGCGGCTGCCCTGGTGCAGAACTATTTCGCCTTGGAGGACCCGAACGAGATCACCCCGGTCGGGATCGAGCTGATGCTCGAGGCGCGGGTCGGCTCGATGAGACTCCGGGGCATCCTCGATCGGCTCGATCGGACCCCGGACGGAGAACTGGTGGTCGTCGACTACAAGACCGGGTCGCGCGCCGTCACAGGCCTACGAGCAGTCGAAACTCGTCGGCGTCCACATCTACGCGCTCCTGTGCCAGGAGGTCCTGGGCCAGAGGCCTGCGCAGGTCAAGCTGCTCCATCTCAAGGAGCCGGTGGTCATCACCGCCGAGCCCTCCGACCAGGCGGTCCGCGGACAGCGGGTGAAGGCCACGGCCATCTGGTCGGCCATCGAGCAGGCGTGTCGCAACGATGACTTCCGGCCACGGCCCTCACCCCTGTGCGGCTACTGCAGGTTCCGGGAGTTCTGCCCGGCCTTCGGGGGTGACCCCGAACAGGCCTCGGTGGTCCTCGGTGCCACGGTCGGCGGTGCGGCTTGACCCGGTCGGGAGCCGAAGCCGCCGCCACCCGGGCCGGGTCGACCCCGAGCGCGGGAACGGCCCGGGCACGGGCCGCGAGCGGGGCGGCCGCCACGCACCGGACCGGGGCGGGGCGGCCCACGAGAGCAGGACCAGGGCGGGGCGGGGCCTCGGCGGGGCGGGCCCAGATCGGTCTCCGACCAGTGGGACCACCGGCACCGATCCGCCCGCCGGCCCCAGGCGCGGGCTCGCCGATGTGGTCCGGGCCCTCGACGAGCGGATCGACCGTTGGTTCGAGCCGGCCGCGGGGAATTCCGGCCCTCGACGGCCTGGCCAAGGCGATCACCGGTCTCGGCGACCACGGGCTGATGTGGGCGGCGACCACGGCGTGGCGGGCCCGGCACACCGGCCCGGAGCGGGCGCGGGCCGTGCGGGCCCTCGCCATCGCCGGTGTCGAGTCGGGCATCGTCAACCGGACCCTGAAGGCCGCCGTAGGTCGTTCCCGCCCCGACCGATCCGGGCTCCGGTTGACCGAGGGAGGGATCCCGGTGCGGGAACCGACGACGAGCAGCTTTCCCAGCGGGCACACCCTGGCGGCGTTCTGCGCGGCGACGGTCATGAGCCAACGGGACGACCGGTCCGGCAACGTGCTGTTGTTCACCTCGGCCTCCCTGGTCGGGATCAGCCGCCTCCACCTCCGAGCCCACCATGCCTCCGACGTGGTCGGCGGCGCCGCCATCGGCGCGGCCCTGGGTCTGATCGGCCGACGCCTGCTCTGACGGCCATCGGTCGTGGATCACCGGGCGGGTACGCCGGGTCCGGCCTGTCCCCCGCCGTCCTGACGGCACGGTGTCAGGCGTCACGGCGTCACGGCGTCACGGCGGCCCGGCGCAACGAGCGGCGGCGGACGGCACGGGCGGCGCGGGAGGAATGGATCGACGCCCCTCGGGGTTGCCAGGACATGCCTTCTGCGCTGAAATTTGCAGTGACCTGGGACTACCGGTGCCCGTTCGCCCGGAACGGCCTCGAGCACATCATCGAGGCCCTGGAAGCCGGTGCCCCATGGGACGTCACCTTCGTCCCCTTCTTCCTCAATCAGTCCCATGTCCCCGAGGGCGGCGTCCCCTCGTGGGAGGATCCGCTCCAGCAACCGGACCTGACGGCGCTCGCCGCCGGCATCGTGGTCCGGGACCGCGACCCCGACCGGCTGTTGGCCGTCCACCGTTCGCTGTTCACCGCCCGGCACGACGAGGGCGGTGACCTCCGGGACCGCTCGGTGGTGGCCGGCGCCCTGCGCGGGCGGGTGCCGATGCCGACGCCGTACTGGGAGAAGTCGATGCCGGCTGGCCCGCCAAAGTGGTCCGCGACGAGCACGAAGGGGTCGTGGACAAGATGGAGGTCTTCGGGGTACCCACCTTCATCGTCGGCGACAACGCCGTCTTCGTGAGACTGATGAGTCGTCCGCAGGGAGACGCCGGGTTGGCCCGTACCACCATCGAGCACGTACTCGGGCTGATCGATGGGCATCCGGATCTCAACGAGTTCAAGCACACCCGCATCGCCCGCTGACGGCACCCGAGCAGGCCGGGGTCCACGACCGGACCTCGTCGCCTCGAGGAGCTCCGAGCGCGTGGGTCACCGCCCGTCCACCAGGCGCTCGCCCCTCGGGGCGGGAGGATCTAGACCAGGGAGGCGAGCGCGCCGACCGAAGCCTTGATCTGCTCGCGTGAGCCGAAGGGCGCCCCGCAGAAGTCGGTGGCTCCGATGGCAGCCAGTCGGCTGACCTGGTCCTTCACCTCCGCCTCGCTACCGACAATGGCCACATCGGCCGGACCCACCGCCCCCTCGCGGTCAAGCATGGCCCGATAGGACGGCAGCTGACCGTAGATGGCGAAGACCTCGGCGGCCTTCGCCCGGGCCGCGTCGGTGTCGTCGGTCACGCAGACCGGGAGCCCCACTCCGATCCGGGGCTCGGGCCGGCCGGCGGCGGCGGCGGCGGCCCGGATGGTCGGGATGACGTGCGATTCGACGGTGGCCGGGCCGGTCATCCAGGTGACGGTCCCCGACGCCAGTCGGCCGGCGAGCTTGCAGCATGGTGTCGCCAAGGGCGGCGACCAGCACCGGTGGCGCGGGCGCGGCGATCTGCAGGGGCCCGAAGGTGGACGCACGGAGGGTCTCGCCGGCGAAGGTCACCTGCTCGCCGTCGAGCAGGGGCACGAGGATCGACAGGTACTCGCGCATGTGCCGGGCGGGCCTCTCGAACGATTGGCCGAAGACGTTCTCGATGACGATCTGGTGGGACAGGCCGATGCCCAGGGTCAACCGGCCATCGGTCGCGGCCTGCACGGTGAGGGCCTGACCCGGCCAGCATCACCGGATGCCGGGGATAGGTCGGTACCACCGCGGTCCCGAAGTCGATGCCCGTCACCTCGCGCCCGATGGCGCCGATGGCGGTGAGGGCGTCGTAGCCGAAGATCTGCGAGGACCAGGCCGTTTGGATTCCGGCATCGCGAAGCGAGGCGACCTGGGCGACCATCTCGTCAAATGGGACCTCGGTGTCGAACATCACGCCGATGCGCACGGTGCCTCCCTTGCGGGGCCGCTGGCTACGGCCCGATATGGATGGTCCTGACCGGTCGTGCGTCCACCGTCGCACGGCTGAAACCGACCGGCCCACCGTACAGCCCCTGCGCACCGGCCGTCGGCGACCGGGCTCCGCCCGGATGTGACCGGTGGCGACGGTTCGGGCAGAATGCGGAGATGTCCGTTGCCATCATGATGGGAAGCTCATCCGACGCGTCGATCATGGACGACGCCGTCCAGACCCTCCGGTCGTTCGGGATCCCGGTGGAGGTGCGGGTGCTCTCCGCCCACCGGACCCCGGACGACACCATCGCCTTCGCCCGAGGTGCAGCTGAAGCGGGCATCCAGGTCATCATCGCCGCTGCCGGAGGCGCGGCCCATCTGGCCGGCGTGGTCGCCGCGGCCACCCCACTGCCGGTGATCGGCGTGCCCATCGCCCTCGCCAACCTGGGTGGGCTCGACTCCCTGCTGGCCATGGTCCAGATGCCCAAGGGCATCCCGGTGGCCACGGTGGCCGTCAACGGAGCGCGAAATGCCGCCCTGCTCGCCGTGAGGATCATGGCGCTTTCCGACCCTCGACTGGCCGCCGAGCTCGATCGGTTCGTCGAGGACCTCGCCGACCAGGTCCGCGACATGGACGCCGAGATCATGGCCCGCTACCGCCCGGACTGATCAGTACCGAACCTCGGCCGTGTCCAGATCGCGGTCACCGGGGCACGGCGCCGTCCCGCCGAGGTCAGGCGTTCCACGGCGGGGCCAGACCGTCGACGGCCTCGTCGAGCGAAACGCCGAGCGGGATCACCGCCATGACCGGGACGTGACCCCGTTGGCCACGTAGCGGCCTACGTGGGCCCGGCATTCGTCGAAGGAGCCGTGCACCACCAAGGCGTCGACGACCTCATCGGGGATGGCCGCCAGCGCCCCCTTGCGATCACCCGCCTGCCAGGCCTTCCACATCGGCTCGAGCACCGGGCCCCGACCCAGCCAGCGGTGGAACGCGGCGTACACGCCCACATTCAGGTAGGCGGCGATCATCCGCCGGCCGACGGCCCGGACCGCGTCGGCGTCCTCCGAGGGGCAGACGAAGATGCGGGCGGCGACCGGGATGTCCGCCCCGAGCTCGGGTGTCACCGTTGCCACGTCCTCGGCCGACAGCCAGTTGAGGATGACGCCATCGGCCTCACGGCCGGCCAGCCTCAGCATCCCAGGACGCAGGGCGGCGAGGAAGATCGGCGGTGGGTGCCCGACGGGCCTGGAGAGACGGAATCCCCGGACGGTGAACGTCTCGTATTCGTGGTCGACCTTCTCGCCGGCGAGCGCCGATCGCAGGAAGCGGATGGTGTCGCGCACCCGCTTGTAGGGCTCGGTGAACTCGAAACCGTTCCAGCGGCTGACGATCACGTCCGACGAGGTCCCGATCCCGAGGCTGAACCGGCCGGGGGCGGCCTCGGCCATGGCGGCCACACTCTGGGCCAGCAGCGCCGGCCCCCTCGTGTAGGCGGGGATGATCGCCACCCCCAGCCGGAGTGAGGGTTCCCAGGCCGCGGCGAGGGCCAGGGGGGTGAAGCCGTCCGATCCATCGGTCTCCGCCGACCACGCATCCGTGTAGCCGAGCCGGACCAATTCCGCGTACCACCTGCGGTGATCCGCCAGGGTGACCCCATCGAAGGGGACCGTGATCCCGAAGCGCGGGCCGGTTGGGACGGTGACGGTTCCATCGGTCATGGGTTAGGTAATACACCCTCCGGGCACAATGGGCCCATGGCCACAGACCGCCGATCCAGGTCCCGAGGGATCCAGCCTGAGCTTCCTCTGGAGCCGGACGCACCGAGATGCCGACCGGGTCGAATGCGCCCCAGGGATCGCACGGCTCGGGGGTGTCACGGGGCCCGGTGGTGTCACGGGGCCCGGGGGGATCACCGGCATCAGGGGCCTCAGAGGTGAACCGCCGGGGACGGCCATCGAGGGCGGCGGGCGGCTGGCGCCTCGACGAACGCACGCGCCGTATCGGCCGGCAGGGGGTCGCCGACGCCCGTGCCCGACTCGAGGCGGCCATGGCGGCCGACGGCCAGGGCCGCTCCGGTGACGGCGGCGCCGGCAGGCGGGGTCCGGCCGGCCGCGCCGCCTGAGATCGCCGGGCGCTACGGTCGGGTGGATGCCGACCGTTGCCGAGCGCATCGGGTACCCGCCCGACGCCAAACTGCTCATCCTCAACTGCGCCGACCTCGGCTTCTGCCATGCTGCCACCGTGGGCGTGTACGACGCCCTGCGCGAAGGGATCGGCACCAGCGCGTCGTTGATCGTCCCGGCGCCCTGGGCGAGGGAGTCGGCATCACGCTTCCGGGGTGACGACGTCGGGGTCCGGCTGACCCTCAATGCCGAGCATGATCTCTACCGCTGGGCGCCCCTGACCCTGGCCCCGTCGTTGCTTGACGGGGACGGAGGGTTCCCCCGCACCGTCACCGACCTCTGGGACCATGCCGATCATCGACGAGGTGCGCCGGGAGTGCCGCGCCCAGGTGGAGCGGGCGGTGCTGTGGGGATTCGACATCAGCCATCTCGACGCACATCTCGACACCCTCGTGCTGCGGCCGGAGTTCTTCGACATCTACCTCGAGCTGGCAGTGGAGTTCTCCCTGCCCCTCCGACTCCTCGGCGCCGAAGCCGAGCCCAACGTGGGATTTCCGGTGCGTCAGCTCGCCGCCGACGAAGGAGTGCTGTTCGCCGACCGCTTTCCCACCCTTCCGGCCACGGGAACCCGCCAGGCCTTCCTCGACCTGGTCGGCGGTCTCGAGCCGGGGGTCACCGAGCTCACCATGCACCCCGCCATCGACACGCCGGAGCTCCGGGCCATCACCTCGGACTGGAGGCAGCGGGTAGCAGACCACGTGCTGCTGGTGGCCGACCGCGGGCTCGACCAGGTGATCGCCGATGCAGGCGTGACCCTGATCAGCTACCGGCCGCTCCATGACGCCATGCGCGGGAACTGATCCGGCGGCGTCGCCGTCGCCGCCGGCACCGACGCCTGTCCGACCCTCCCCCGGATGGGGTGGTCCCGCACGGCCTGGCCCAGGGCATCGATCGCTCAACCTCCGGGCGCGCCGGACGCGACGGTATCCTGACAACCACCGATGGGAGTGGCCGTGGCGAAGGGAGAGCAGCCGGAGGGGCGGGATCCCGGCCGGTCCGCGGCGCCCCGCGCCGAGACCCGGACCCCGCTGCCCCCGCTGCGCGTCGATGGGCCGCTGCTCCTCGACTCGGCCGGCAGCGACCCGGTGGGCATCGAAGCCATCGTCATCACCGACGAGGGGATCGGAGTGGTCCGGTCGCCGGGCGACCAACCCCGGGTCCTGCCCTGGTCGGCGGTATCGGCCCACATGGTCGAGCGGTGGGCTGGGGGAGTCATTCCCGACCACTGGGTCGAACCGCAGCTCGACGGGGTCCCCGGGTCGCACGAGGGGTCGGCGCGCCCGGCACCGGTCGACGGACCCGGGGCCACCGGTCGGGCGCTCCCCCACGCCGACCGCGGGGCGGTGATCGCCGTCCGGACCCCGTTCGGGACCTACCGCTTCCTCGTGCCGGGGGGCGATCCGAACGCCCTGTCCAACCGGATCACCGATTTCGCCGTGCGGCACCAGGGCCTCGGCGGCGTGCCCCCGGTCACCACCGTGGCCAGGCCCCGGCGCGGCAACGACCGGCGCCAGGGGATCCGTTCGGCGCAGGCACCCGCCCCCTGGACCAAGGTGCGGCCCTACCTGGTGCTGGCTCTGGTCCTTTTCATCGCCACCGCGGTGACCCTGATCCTGCTGCAGAGCGCGGGCACCATCCACCTGCCCTACCTCGGAGGGGCCGGGTCCGGGACGGTACCCTCACTCCTCAGAACTCGGTGACCTCGGCGATCCGGCGACGGAGCTCCTGGTACTCCGGTGTGTTGGTCACGGGCAGCAGTGACATCATCACCCCCATCGAACCGGCGACCTTCATGCGGCCCTGCATGAAGGCCACGTTCGGATCGAGCTCTCCCTTCTGCATGGCCACCGCATCGGACCACGGCATGGTCAGGGTCACCTCGGGGGCGTCGACGGCGCCCCCGGCACTCGACCGGAGCCGGCCGTCCTCGAGGACCCAGTAGTAGCGGACGTCACCGTCCGGGCCTCCGGTGAGCTCGTACTGGATCCGGGCGGAGAGCCCGGGGCGGACGGGCTGGTCGGCCGCCATCTCCCGGGTCTGGTCGAACCACTCCGTGGAGAGCCACTTGGTCACGGCACATCCCACCTGGTCGTCGTCAACGTCGCCGCCCCCTCTGATGCTACCGGCGTCCCCGGACCGGAGACCCGGGCTCCCTCCCGACGCTCGCCGTGCCCGGCCACGTCTGCCCGGTCGCTCAGGGCGCCGGGCGGATGCCGGCGAAGAGGTCGGTCTCGACCGGCCCTCCGGATGTGCCGGCCGACCGTCCGGTCGGGGCCTCGGTCGGGGGTCCGTCGGGCCCGGCCACCTGGGCCAGCCGGTAGTCGTCGAAGGGATGGATCGAGCGCATCACCTCGGGCGGCAATCCGAACCAGAACCGCGAGTTCGGGTCCACCTGGGTGGCGTGGGCCAGCAGCGCGTCCCGGCGGACGTCGGAGAAGGCCGAGATGTCGATCGACGTGCTGATCGGCTCGGCCGGGACGTCCTTCCACCTGGCCCGCCATTGGTCGTCGAAGGGCGACTCGAGGCCCAGCTCCACGAACTTCTCGTGGATCTGCTCGAACCTCTTCGCCGAGAACACGGTGTAGTAGAGCTTCTTCGGCTGCCAGGGCGGGCCGGCCGACGGAAAGCGGGCCGGGTCCCCTGCGGCAGCAAATGCCGCAACTCCGATCTCATGGACCCGGAGGTGGTCGGGGTGGGGATATCCCGACTGATCGTCGCCGTAGACCACCATGACCTGGGGCCGGGAACGGCGGACCACGGCCACCAGGCGCTCCACCGCCTCTTCGTGGGGAGCCTGGGCGAAACTCTCCGGATTGGCGTTGGTCTCCGAGCCCGCCATGCCCGAATCCCGGTAGCCGAGCATGACCACCTCGTCGTACCCGATGATCCCGGCGGCGTTGGCCAGCTCCTCGCGGCGCAGGTCCACGAGCCGTGAGCGCACCTCGGGGGTGTCAAGCGCCGGGTTGAGGATATCCCCCTCCTCCCCGCCGGTGCAGCAGACCAGCACGGTGTGGATTCCCTCGGCGTGGTACATGGCGACGGTGCCGGCACCCTTCGACGACTCGTCGTCGGGATGGGCGTGGACGGTCAGCAGGCAGAGCGGTTCAGGCACGCCGATCACGCTATCGGGCACCGAGGCCCTAAGCTTCATGGCGACGAACGAGGAAGGATCTACCAGCATGAGCGTGATGAAGCGTCTGTCCGGGATTGTCCAGGCCAAGACCAACAAACTCCTCGACAAGGCCGAAGATCCGAGAGAGTCCCTGGACCTCTCCTACCAGAAGCAGCTCGAGAGCCTGCAGAAGGTCCGCCGGAGCGTGGCCGACGTCACCACGGCGAAGAAGCGGATCGAGCTGCAGGCCTCCCAGCTCCAGCAGCAGGCGGACAAGCTCCAACAGCAGGCCAAGGCCGCCCTGACCCAGGGCAACGAGGACCTTGCCCGTGAGGCGCTGAGCCGGCGCACCGCGCTGGCCGACCAGCTCGGCGAGCTCCAGACCCAGCACGAGCAGGTGGCCGGGCAGGAGGAGAAGCTGATCCTCACCGCCCAGAAGCTCCAGGCGCAGGTCGACTCCTTCCGGACCAAGAAGGAGACCATGAAGGCCAGCTACACGGCGGCCGAGGCCCAGACCAAGATCGGCGAGGCCGTGTCGGGGATCTCCGAGTCGATGAGCGACGCCGGCATGTCCATGCAGCGGGCCCAGGACAAGATCGACGGCATGCAGGCCCGGGCCGGAGCCATGGACGAGCTGCTGGCCTCGGGTGCGCTGACCGACCTGACCAACCCGGTGGACGACATCCAGGCCCAGCTCAACAAGGCATCGACGAGCTCGACCGTCGACGCCGAGCTGGCGGCCCTGAAGGCGGAGGTCGGCGCCGGCGCCCCGCCTGCGGCCGAGCTGGGGGCGGCCGACCACGCCGCCGCCGACGGTTCGGCAGAACCTGGGGGCCAGACATCATGATCGTCCGCATCCTGGGTGAGGGTCAGTACTCGGTCCCCGATGGGCAGCGGGGTGCGCTCGAGAAACTGGACTCGGTGATCGTCGAGGCTGTCGACGCCAATGACGGGAAGGCGTTCACCTCGGCCCTGGCCGCTCTCACCGCCGCGGTCCGCCAGGCGGGGGAGCCCCTGGCCGACGACGCTTTCGCCCCGTCTGACCTGGTTGTGCCCTTCCCCGACTCGACCCTCGAGGAGACGAAGGACCTGTTGGCCGAGGCGGACGAAGTTTCCGGATCGGACAACCGCTGAGGTCGAACCCATGAGTACCGCACGCAACATCCCACAGGACCGGGGCCTCACGCTCCGCATGTTCACCACCGGTCTGATGCTGGTGATCCTCTATGCAGCCGTCATCGGATTGCTGATCGCTGTCGGCATCTCCTACGCCGCGGTGCTGATCATCGCCGGAGGGCTCATCTTCGTCCAGTACTGGTTCTCCGACAAGATCGCCCTGTTCGGCATGGGGGGCCACGTCGTCACACCGGAGCAGGCGCCGCAGCTCCACGGGGCCATCGACCGGCTCTGTGCCCTGGCCGACATGAAGAAGCCGAGGGTGGCTGTCGCCGACACAGACGTGCCCAACGCGTTCGCCACCGGGCGCAGCCCCAAGAGCGCGGTGGTCTGCGCCACCACCGGCCTGATGCGGCGGCTGGACGAGCCCGAGCTGGAGGCCGTGCTCGCCCACGAGCTCTCCCACGTGGCCCACCGTGATGTGGCCGTGATGACCATCGCCAGCTTCCTGGGCGTGGTGGCGGGCCTGGTCACCCGGGTCATGTTCTGGACCGGGATGATGGGCGGATTCGGCGGCAACCAGGGTGGCGGCAACGACAACAGCGGGGAGAACGCTGCGTTGGTGGAGATGGCGGTGCTGGTCGTGTCCGTGGTCGTCTACGCCATCAGCTTCCTGCTCACCAGGGCTCTGTCGCGCTACCGCGAGCTGGCGGCCGACCGCTCCGGCGCCCTGCTCACCGGACAGCCGTCGGTGTTGGCGTCGGCACTGGTCAAGGTGACCGGCGAGATGTCCCGGATCCCGACCCGCGACCTCCGGGCCGCGGAGAGCTTCAACGCCTTCTACTTCACCCCGGCGATCGCCTCCAAGGGCGTGAGCCTGTCGACGCTGTTCTCCACCCATCCCTCGCTCGATCAGCGGCTGGCCCAGCTCGCCACCATCGAGGCCGAGTTGGGCCGTCCCTCGTGATCGACGCCCAGGCAGCGGACCGGCTGACAGCATGGAACGGCTGATGGGATCGAGGGGCTGATGGGGCGGCCCGGCTGATGGGGCTGCTCGACACGATCCTCGGGCGGACCAAGCCGGTGCAGGCCAATCTGGACGCGCTGTTCGCCCTCCCGTCTGCATCGATCACCCTCCAGAGTGCGGCAGCCATGTCGTGCTCGGGGCATGCCGGCGTGTGCTTCAAACCGCCCACCGGCCAGGGATTCGAGGACATGCAGGCCGAAGTGGTCAAGCTCCTGTCCATGGACGGGACCGGAGGGCTGCGCAAGGCCGAGGATGCCTACGGCTACCACTGGCTCGTCCTGGAGGATCGCCGACATCGAGGAGCTGGTGACCCGGGTCCACCTGGTCAACTCGTCCCTCTCCGACGCCGGCTGGGGGCCCCAACTGTTGTGTTCCGTGTTCGGCCTGGCCCAGCTCACGGCATCGGACTCCCCGGATGCCGATACCCCCGACACCTTCGACACCGTCGGAGCGGCCGCCGGCACGGCCCGATGCCCGAGCCCACCGCCGGGCCCGGACGCGTGCTCCCGTCGTCCGCCTACGTGGTGTACCTGTTCAAACGGGGGACCTTCTACCCCTTCGTCCCCGACGGGCACGAGCACCGGGACCTCGAGCAGGAGCTCAAGCTCAAGAGCCTGCTCGCCGGGGACCTGGCGCTCGAATCCGACCTCGATCGATGGTTCCCCCTCTGGGATCTCCCGGTCGGCTGAACGCCGCCCTCGGCAGCCAGCGCCGGCGGGGATATCCATGGAGCTTTCGGTGCAACCCGAGTTCCTCGCCGTCTGCCGCCTTCCCGCGGACGCACCGTGGCCGTCACCGCCGGCCGACGGGTCCCTCTTCTCCGTCACCGGCACCGGGTCCGAACTGTCGGTGGTGTGCCGGGTCGACGCCGCGCCCCTGACGCCCGCATCGAACCCGGATGGCGCGGCGCTCACGGTGGCGGGACCGCTCGACTTCTCCGCGATCGGCGTGATCGCCTCGCTGACTGCCCCGATGGCCGCGGCCGGGGTGGGGGTGTTCGTCCTCTCGACGTACGACACGGACCACATCCTGGTCAAGGACGGGGACCTCGGACGGGCCGTGGACGCCCTCCGCGCCGACGGCCATTCGGTCGTGTCATACTTCCGACGGCCTAGCGGGGGCGTCAGGCGAGTCCGGCGGCGTGGACCGAGTAGCGGCGGGGTCAGCGTCCGGCAGGGCCGGGCCGCACGCCGGCGGTGACGCCGTCGATGGCCCGGGCCAGGGCGAGGTCCAAGCGGGTGATCCCGCCGGCATCGTGGGTGACCAGCGCCAAGGTCACCCGGTCGTACCGGATGTCGATGTCGGGTGGTGGTTCGCCTCCTCGGCGAGCCGTCCGACCTCTCCCACGAACTCGAGCGACCCGAGAAAGCCGCGAACAGTTCACCGTCTTGACCAGCTTGCCCCCGACCAGGTGCCACTGCGGGCCGTCGCCTTCGGCCAGGGCCGCCTCCACCTCCGCTGTCCCCCAGCACCGGATGCTTCACCCTGTCGGCCACCCCGCCGACAGTAGTCCCACCGCCCACGCCGGCTGCGTGTCCGTCGGGCCGAACCGGGAGGACGGCGCGGCGAAGAGTCAGGCCGACGCGCCCACCGGGGGGGTCGGGGTGAACACCACCGGCATCGTCTCGTAGCCGGAGACGAAGTTGGCGGCGCGCTTGGGCGGCTCGGTGTCATCGGCCAGGGCCAGGTCGGGCAGCCGGTCGAGCAGACGCTCGAACATCACGGCCAGCTCCATCCGGGCCAGCCGGTTGCCCAGGCAGAAGTGGGAGCCGAATCCGAAGGCCATGTGGTCGTTGGGGGTGCGGGTGATGTCGAACTGCCCGGGTTCGTCGAACACCCGCTCGTCCCGGTTGCCGGAGGGGTAGAGCAACAGGAGCTTCTGGCCCCGCCGGAGGGTCTCCCCCTGGAACTCGACGTCCCTGGTCATCCGGCGGGCCATGTTCTTGATCGGCGACACCCATCGCAGCATCTCCTCCACAGCCGAGGACATCAGCGTACGGTCGGCCGCCAACCTCCTGAGTTGATCGGGGTGCCGGAACAGCTCGTACATGCCGCCGCTGATCACGTGACGGGTGGTCTCGTCCCCGCCGATCAGGATGAGGAGCGATTCGTAGATGATCGACGCCTCGTCGAGGCGGTCACCCTCGATCTCCGCGTGCACGAGGGTTCCGATCAGATCGTCCGCCTGGCTGTCCCTCCGGCGCTGTTCCGCCACCGCGGTGATGTATCCGGCGTACTCGGCGGCGGCCTGGGCGGCCTTGTCCATCGCCCCCGGATCCGGCGAGCCCAGCGCTTTGAGCATGTCGTCGGACCACCGCAACAGATCGTCCCGGTCGCCGGGCGCCACTCCCAGCATGTTCCCGATGACGATCATCGGCAGCGGGGCGGCGATGTCCCGGACGAAGTCGGCCGAGCCGGCCTCGCAGACCCGGTCGATGATCGCATCGCAGATGGTGCGTATCCCCTCTTCGCTCTCGCGGATCCGGCCCGGGGTGAAACCCTCACTGACCAGGCGGCGGCGGCGGACGTGTTCGGGTGCGTCGGTGTCGATCATCATCGGCAGGGCGTCGCTGTCCGGGCGGATACCACCGGCATTGGAGAAGGTGTCCGGGTCCTTGGAGATCTCCTTGATGTCGGCGTACCGGGTGATCCCCCAGACGCCGGCGGACTCGTCGAAATACGCCGGCGCGTGATCCCGCATCCAGGCGAATGCCGGGAAGGGATCGCCGCCGTAGAACATCCCGTCGGTCAGTCCGATGCTCAGCTCGGTTGGCACAGTGGTCATGTCGCTCCCTCGGAGGGTCTCCTCGGACCTGTCTTCGGCTGCTGGCAGGGGGACGCCGGACCCGGGGTGGGCGGTCCGAGCCCGCAGTCGGACCCCGGTCCGGTGGCGGATGCCCCGGAGTATACGGCCGGCCTGCGAGGCGGAGCACAGACGGGTGCCCAGGCCCACCGAGATGATCTCCCCTGTTCCGGGGCGGGGCTCATCGAGCCGACCGGCGGTCGAATCGCATCGGCACCCGGCAGACGCCCGCATGCTTGTTGGTCCGCACCCGCTCCACCGGACCGGTCAGTTCGAAGCCCTCCAATCGATCGAGGACCTCGTCCAGGATCACCCGGATCTCCATGCGGGCCAGGTTGGCCCCCAGGCAGAAATGGGCCCGGTGCCCGAAGGTGAGGTGGGGGTTCGGAGCCCGTCGGATGTCGAACCGGAACGGCTCGTCGAAGACCGATTCGTCCCGGTTGGCCGACGCCCACCAGAGCGTGACCTTGGCGCCCTCGGCGATGGCCTGGCCGCCGAGCTCGGTGGGCCGGGTCGCCGTGCGCCGGTTGTACAGGGTGGCGCTGGTCCACCGGAGGATCTCCTCGACCGCGGATGGCATCAGCGAACGGTCGTCGCGAAGCGACTCCAGCTGGTCGGGGTGCTCGATCAGCGCCACCATGCCCAGGGCGATGGAGTTGCGGGTCGTCTCGCTCCCGGCCACCACCAGGAGGTTGAAGAACATCAGCAGCTCGACTTCGGTGAGGGCGCGGAGCGGGCCCTCACCGTCCCCGATCCGGGCATTGACCACCGACGAGATGATGTCGTCGCCCGGGGTCTTCCGCTTCTCGGCGATGAGTCCGGTCCCGTAGGCGGCCATCGAGGCGGCGGCCTCCGCCACCTGCTGGTTCGTCTCGCCCAGTTCGCGCCCCTCGAAGTCGAGGGTGGTATTGGACCACGCCATCAGGTCGTGGCGATCGGCGTCGGGCACCCCCATGAGCGACGCCACCGCCTGGAGCGGGAGCTCCACGGCCACGTCGGCCAGGAAGTCGCACTCGCCCCGGTCGGCGATGGCGTCGACGATGCTCCGGGCCCGCTGCCTCAACCCGTCCTCCATCCGGGCCAGCGCCCTCGGCGCCACGACGGGGGTGACCAGACGGCGGATCAGGTGATGGCGGGGGTCGTCCATCATGTTGAGGAGCACACCCGCGGCGAAGCCGAAGGGGAGGTCCTGGATGATGGTCCCTCCTCCTTCCGCACCGGGGGCCCCCTCCGAGGAGAAGAGCTCGGCGTCGCCGGCGGCCGCCATGATGTCACGGTGGCAGCTCACCACCCAGAACCCCTCACCGTCGGGCGTGTGCTCGGTCGGGGCATGCCACCAGACGGGCGCCTGGTCGACGGAGCCGGGTGAACACGTCGTCGGGGAAGCCACCGACGAAGAGGCTCAGATCGGTGAGGTCGACGCCCGCCAGGTCCACGGGTCCACCTCCTCGCACCGGCGGCCGCCTCAGGGGTGGGTCATCGACTCGGGCCGGACCGCCTCGTCGAACTGCTCACCGGTCAGGTAACCCAATGCCACGGCCGACTCCCGCAGGGTGCTCCCCTCCTCGTGCGCCTTCTTCGCCACCTCGGCGGCCCGGTCGTAGCCGATCAGCGGGTTGAGCGCCGTCACCAGCATCAGCGAGTTCTCGAGGTGTTGACGGATGCGTGCCTCGTTGGGCTCGAGGCCCTCCACGCAGAACCGGGTGAAGGACGCCGACGCCTCGGTCAACAGCCTCACCGAGTGCAGGACGTTGTGGATGATCACCGGCTTGCACACGTTCAGCTCGAGGTTCCCCCTGGCCCCTGCCATGGCCACGGCGGCATCGTTCCCGTAGACCTGGATGCACACCATGATCATCGCCTCGCTCTGGGTCGGGTTCACCTTGCCGGGCATGATCGAGGAGCCGGGCTCGTTCGCCGGCAGGTCGAGCTCGCCCAATCCGCTGCGGGGACCCGAGCCCAGCCACCGCAGGTCGTCGGCGATCTTGATGAGCGACGCGGCCAGGGTCCGCAGGGCCCCACTGGCCATGACCAGAGCGTCGTGGGCGGCCAGGGCGGCGAATTTGTTGGGGGCGGTCACGAACGGCAGCCCGGTGCGCTCGGCTATGGCCGACGCCACCCGGGTCCCGAACTCCGGGTGGGTGTTCAGGCCGGTACCGACCGCGGTCCCGCCGGCGGCCAGCTCGTAGAGATCGTCGAGGGTGAATTCGATCCGACTGAGGTCGGCGTCGAGTTGGGCGACGTAACCGGAGAATTCCTGTCCGAAGGTCATCGGGACCGCATCCATCAGATGGGTACGACCGATCTTGGTGATTCCGGCCAGGGACACCTCCTTGGCGTGCAGGGCGTCCCGCAGGTGCCGGATGGCCGGCAGCAGGCGGTGGGTGATCTCCTCGACGGCGGCGATGTGCATGGCGGTCGGAAAGGTGTCGTTCGACGACTGCGACATGTTGACGTCATCGTTGGGGTGGATCGGGTCCTTCGAGCCCAGTTCACCGCCGGCCATCTCGATGGCCCGGTTGGAGATCACCTCGTTGGCGTTCATGTTGCTCTGGGTACCGCTACCGGTCTGCCAGACGCTCAGGGGGAAGTGGTCGTCGAGCTTTCCCTCGGCCACCTCCCGGGCGGCGGCGATGATCAGCGCCGACTTGTCCGGCGACATCTTGCCGAGGTCGGCGTTCACCTGGGCCGACGCCTCCTTCAGCACGCCGATCGCCCGGATCAGGGGTTCGGGCATCCGGTCGTCCCCGATCGGAAAGTGGTGGAGCGAGCGGGCGGTCTGCGCCCCCCAGTACCGGTCGGCGGGCACCTCGATCGCCCCCATGCTGTCGGTCTCCAGGCGGGTCTCGGTGGTCATGGTCGGTTCCTTCCGGTCGTCGCGATCGGGATCCCCCGGGGGTGCGCGGCGACCCTAGCTTGACGGCGCGGACCGGACACGTCGACCCCCGGTCCCCACTCCCCCGGACCCGTCGGCGGACCGGGGCTCTCCGGCGGTGGGGCGCCTCCGGCGGAGCGGTGCGACGGGTGGAACCGGCGGTCCTGGTGTCAACCGGCCGCCAGCCGGCAGGCCGGACATCGTCCCACCAGGTCGAACTGGTGTCCGGTGACCTCATAGCCCTGCTCTTCGGCCACCACCCGGGCCGCTTCGGCCATGGCCCGTTCGAGGCGGGGCGACGGCGCCACGTCCTCCACCTTCCCGCACCGGCCGCAGGCCAGGTGGTGGTGGTGCCCGGCCAGTTCCTCGGCCAGCTCGAACCGTCCGTGGTCGTCGACCCCGGTGACCCGACGGACCACTCCGGCCTCGATGAGCGCGGTGACATTGCGATAGGCGCTGCTCTGAGGCAGCTCGGGGCTGGAGGCGAGGATCTCCGGGACCGACAACGGCCTGCCGGCCCCCGCCAGCGTGGCCACCAGCGCCTTGCGCATCGGGGTGTACCGCTGCTCGAGACCGGCCAGGCGCAGGGCGACCTGCTCGTGGACGGAAGGGTCCATGCTCACCTCCGAGACACTACGGCGAGGACTCTGGTGACCGCGACCACCGCCAGGTACACCCCGGTGGCCACGGCCAGGATCCCGAAGCTGGGGGGCATCCTCGGGGCCAGATAGGCCAGGGTCAGTCCGGCCCACATCGAGAACACGGCCACACCGGCCGAGAGCCACAGGGCCACGAACGGTCTCGGGCTGATCCGTTGGCTGGCGCCGGCGGGCGCCGCCAGCAGGCCCAGCAGCAGCAGCGCTCCCACCGCCTGGGTGGCCACCCCGACGGTGACGCCGAGCAGGATGAAGAAGGCGTAGCCGACCAGGCGGACCGGCACCCCCCGGGCGGTGGCCACCGCCTCGTCCAGACTGGCGAATACGAGCGGCCGGCCGATGGCGGTGAAGACCGCCACCACCGCCAGGGCCACCGCCCCGTCGGCCAGGGCCTGGCCGGTCGAAAGGCCGAGTATCGAGCCGAAGAGCACGTTCACCCCGGCATCGCCCCCGGCCGCGCCGGTCCCACTCTGGGCGGTGGTGAAGATGGAGAGGAAGAGCGCCCCGAGTCCCAGGATCCAGGCGAACACGCTGCCCACCACCGTGTCGTCGGCGCTCGCCCGCCGCCCCAGGGCGGCCATGAGGACGGCGAAGGCCACGCACCCCCCGTAGAGGCCCAGGCGGAGATCGACGCCGAAGGCCAGGGCGGCCAGCGCCCCGGTGAAGGCCACGTGGGACAGGGCGTCCCCGCTGAACACCTGGCCCCGCAGTACCACCACGTACCCGACCAGGCCGGCGGCCAGGGCGATGCAGGTCCCGGCGATGAAGGCCGCCCGCAGGAACGGGTGGTCGAACATGCGGGAGAGCTCCGTGAGCGTGCCGGCGGCCGTCATCGCGACGGCCCGAAGGCCGGGGGCCGGCATCACGGTCCCGGCGCCGATCCCGACGCTGCCGCCGCCGTCGATCCGGATGGGAACTGGGGCGTCCGGGTCCGGTGCAGTGGTCGGGCCCGCATCCGCTCAGCCAGGGCCCGCCAACCCGCGGCCACCACATAGACCGCGAAGCCGAAGGTCGAGACGTAGAAGCCGACCGGGTAGACCGAGAAGAATGCCGCACCCAGCGACAGCCAGGTGATCGCCACCGCCAACACGATGGTGACCACGAAGCTCACCGCCGGCCGCGCCGTGAGCTGCTGGGCCGCCGCCGCCGGCATCACCAGCAGGGCGAACACCAGCAGGACACCCGTGATCTGGCTGACCTCCGCGGCGGTGCACCCCAACAGGAGCAAGAAGACGACGGACAACCCCCGGACCGGGACCCGCCGGGCGGCCGCCACGTCCGCGTCGACGGTGGCGAAGAAGAGTGGCCGGCCCAGGGCGGCCAGGACGCCGAGCACCACCACGGCGGCCACCCCGAGCGTCGCCACCTGGCTGTCCGAGATCCCGAGGAACGTCCCGAACAACAGTCCGGTGACGCTGTCGAGGAAGCCGCCGTACAGGCTGACGAACAGGACCCCGCACGCCAGAGCGAATGCCTGCACGGTACCGATGACCGCGGATTCCTGGCTGTGGGCCCGACCCGAGGACGAACGGGGTACGAGCGCGATGACCACGGCGGCGGCGATGCTCCCGGCGAAGTACCCGACCGTCGCACTGAACCCCAGCCAGACGGCGCCGGCCGCACCCGGGAAGGACACGACGGCGAGCGTGTGACCGGCGAAGCTCTGCCGCCTCAGCACCATGAACCACCCGACCGCGCCGGCGACGACCGCCACGATCGTCCCGGCCCGATAGGCGTTGACCATGAAATGCAGGCCGAACATCTGCTGCAGGTCGATGCCGAGCGGCCATCGTCACGCCCGGCCCATCAGTGGGGGTGCCCGGTGTGGCGATCGGCATGGTGGGCGGGCGCCTCCGGTTGACCGACGACCACCATCCGCCCGTCCGAGGTCCGCAGCACCTCGATCGGGGTCTCGTACAGCGCGCTGAGCGTCTCGGACGTGATGACCTCCTCGGGCGGCCCGCTGACCGTCCCGCCCCGGGCCACGTAGACCACCCGGTCGAGATAGGACAGGATGGGGTTGACGTCGTGGGCCACGATGAGCACGGTGATGCCGTACTCGTCGCTGATCTCGGAGACCAGCCCGGCGATGGCCGCCTGATTCGGAAGGTCGAGGCTGTCGAGGGGCTCGTCGAGCAACAGCATCCGGGGCCGGCGGACCAGCGCCTGGGCGATCAGGAGGCGCTGCTGCTCACCACCGGACACCTGGCCGATCGGGCGATGGGCGTAGGAGGTGGCCCCCACCATCTCGATAACCTCGTCGACCCGCTGCCGCGCTCGCCCGGCTGCCGGCGAACAGTGAGGCGCCCCCGGGGAACGGCAGCCCCCATCGGTCACCGTCACTTCCCAGTCGGACGATGTCGATACCCCGGACCCGCAGGCTCGGAGTCGAAATTCCTCCGCTGGGGCAGGTAGCCGATGTCCTTCCCCGACCCGCCGGGCGGCTGCCCGAGCACGGTCACCCGACCCTCGGACAACGGTTGGACGCCCAGTATCGCCTTGATCAGCGTCGACTTCCCCACCCCGTTGGGGCCCAGCACGGCGACGAACTCGCCCGGGCCGATGTCGAGGTCGACGTTCGACCAGATGGTGCGGCCGCCGAGCTTCACGGCGGCACCGTCGAACCGCACCGCCGGCCGGGTCGGAGCCGCCTTGGCCGCCTTGGGCTACCCACCGGCCGCGTTCGGACGACGGCGGACGCGTTGGCCCGGGCCAGTGCCGCCTGGATGCCGAGGAGCTGTCTGGTCTGCCACGCCTGGTAGGTGGAACTCGCCGGCTGCAGGGTCTCGGTGATGGTGGCGAAGGGAATGTGCTCCGCCTTGACCTCGGCCAGCTGGGCCTGCACGTCGGGCGTAACGTTCTGGCTGTTGTACACGTACACCTTGATCAGGTGGCCGCGGATCTGGCTGTCGATGGTCTCCTTGTCCCCGACCGAGAGGTCGGAACCCTCGCTGATCGCCTTGAGCGACGGCCGGCGGCGTGATCAGGTCGAGCCCGAGCGCCGGCGCCAGCATGGCGAAGATCGACTCCGACGCTCCCACCGGCGTCCCCGCATAGCGCGCCCTGATGGCGCCGAGGGTCTCGGAGTACGGCTTGAGGTCGACCGTCACGAACGCGCTCTCCTGCCGGGCGAAGAACGAACGGTCGGTCGGGTCGATCCTCTGATAGTCGGCCACCATCTGCCTGATGACCGTCTGGACATCGGCCGGGTCGTACCAGCGGTGCGGGTTGCCGCCCACGGCAACACCGAGGAGGGCCCCGACATCGAGCGTGGTGGTCTTCCCCGGGTCGGCGGCGAGCAGCCGCGGGACCCACGGGTCGTAGCCGATCCCGTTCTCCACGACGAGCTGTGCCTGGGCCAGCGTGCGGGCATCGGCAGCAGTGGGCTCATAGGCGTGGGGATCCGTATTGGGATTGGTAATGATACTCACTACGTGAGCGTGAGCCCCGCCGAGCTGGGCGGCGATGCTCCCCCAGAAGTTCTCGGCCGCCGCCACCTGGACCACCCGTTCGGAGACCGAGCCGGCTGCCCGCAGACGTCGGATGGGTGGCCGCCGGATGCGTGGCCCCGCAGGCACTCAGCATGCCGCCGGTGGCGACGACGACCGCCACCACCATCGCCACCATCCCGACGAGGCCAGCTCGGCGCGCCGCTGCCGGCCCCTCCCGCCGCATCTCGGGCCGCCGTCGGATTCCGATGATCAACCTGCTAGTGCCCGCCTCCGCCCTCTCCAGCCCTCTCTCCACGCCTCTCTCCACGGACCTCGATCGATGTTCGTCAGCCTAGTCGAGAATCATTCTTATTACTAGACGGCGGGTGTGCGCCCGACCACACTGGCCCCCTCGGTCTCACGAGCGGACCTCAGGAGCGGATGGCCATACCCGTCGCCCACAGGTCGCGAGCGGTCCTCAGGTCCCCGGCCCTCGGACCCCCACCCCGGCCCGGAACCTCCAGGATCGCCGGAACCCCCTGGAGGGCGGGGTGGCCGAGGAGCGCAGCCAGGCGTTGCCGGCCGATGGTCCCCTCGCCGAGGTTCTCGTGTCGGTCCCGGTTGGCCCCGAAGGCGACCTTGGAGTCGTTGAGGTGCAGACAGCGCAGCCGGTCGACTCCCAGTGTGTCCGACACCCGGTCGACCACCGCATCGGCCTCGTCGACGGTTCCGAAGGATACGCCGGACGCCCAAAGGTGCTGGGTGTCGAGGCACAGCCCGAGCCGCTCGTCGGAGCCTGCGGCGTCGACGACCGCGGCGAGCTCCTCGAGGGAGCGGCCCACCGTGTTGCCGGCCCCGGCCGTGTTCTCCAACAGGATCGGGCACGGGGCCGAGTTGGGATCCCGCGGGGCCGGATCCACCGAGTCCAGTGCCCGGACCAGCGCTTCGGCGATCTCCGGGAGGGCCGCCTCGAACCCTCTCCCCCGGTGACTCCCGAGGTGCAGGATCAGCCCTTCGGCGCCCATGGCCTGGGCTGCCGCCAGATTGGCGTCGAGGCATGCCCGGGACTTCGCCGTCAGCTCGGCGTCGGGGGTCGCAAGGTTGATGAGGTAGGTGGCATGGCAGAAGGTGGACGTGACCGACGGGTGCTCGGACTGGGCCTCCCGGTAGCGGGCCAGCACCTCCGGGCCGTACTGGGACGGCTTCCACATCCGCGGGCTCTGGGTGAAGAACTGGACGGCCTCGGCCCCGATGTCGGCCCCGTGCTGGAGGGCGGGGAGCAGGCCCCTTCCACCCGGGACATGGGCGCCGAAACGCATGCGGCACGGTAGCAGTGGCCGGTGTAGCACCCGCCTGGGACGATTCCTCCATGGCTCCAGCCGTCGGCACCGCCCAGCGTCGTCCGGGTACCCTCCGTCCCGGCAGCACGGTTCCCGGCCTTGCCGCGATCTCACCCGAAGCCGGCCTTCATGCCCGTCTGGAGACCGCCCTCGATGTCCTGGCTGCCGTGGTGTCCGAACTGGACCCGGGCTGCCTGACCGGCGCGGATGCGACGGTGCTCTACGGGTCCTTCGCCGGATTCGAGCGCCTGGCCGTGGCGGGCAAGACACTGTTGGCGCCGCGGATCGAGGTCTCCGGGATCTGGAGGGAGGGTGGCCATCGGAGTGCCGCGGCCATGCTGGCCTCCCTCGAGGGAGTCTCGCCCGGCCAGGCGAAGAACACCCTGACCAACGGCCGCCGCCTGGATCAGCTGCCGGGCACCGAGGACGCGGTCCGCAAGGGGTCTCTCTCTGCCCCCAAGCTGAATGAGCTGACGGGGGCGGGGGTGCTCGACCCTGAGCGGGAGGAAGAGCTGCTCGAAGGAGCGGACCAGGCGCCCCTTCAAAACGTGAGGGAACGATGCCACCGCTCGCGGGCGACGTCGCGAACGGCCGATCCCGTTGCCAGGGTCAAGGAGATCCGAGCATCCCGACACTTCTCGTCCTGGACCGATGCCGACGGGGCCTTCTGCTACCAGGGCCGGGACACCCCCGACCGGGGGGCTCAGATCCTCACGCGTGTGAACCATGCGGCCTCCCGCATCCGCCGGGCACGCCGGGCGGTGGGTGCGGTGGTCAACGAGCCCGAGGGCGCGGTGAGGGCCGATGCCTTCTTCCTTCTCCTGACCCGACAACCCCTCCTGGCCCGACAAGCGGTCGGCTCCGGCACGGCAATCGAGCCGACGGCCCCGGCCACCGACCCTCCGGGGCCGTTCGATCCTCGCCCGGGCCCACCAACCGATCCCTTCCCGGGACCCGCCGAGGATGGCGACCTGAAACCCGACGACGCCTCCGGGGACGTCGGCGACCTCGACGACACCGTCGACGGGCCCTCCTCCGACTCCCTCGACATCATCGATCGCCCCCCGACCTGCTCCGTCATGGTGCGGGTGGACCTCTCGGCCTTGCTCCGGGGCCATGCGGTCGAGGGTGAGCTCTGCGAAATCGACGGGCAGGGTCCGATCCCGGTGCCCATGGCGAGGGACATGGCCAACGACTCGTTCCTGCGGCTGGTCTTCCACAGGGCAGGTGACATCCGAGCCGTCTCCCATCTGGGACGGACCATCAACCGGACCCTCCGGACGGCTCTCGTCCATCGGGACCGGACGTGTGTGGTGCCGGGCTGCGGTGTCAGCTTCGGGCTCGAGATCGATCACGTGATCCCGGTGGCCGAAAACGGCCCCACCGCGCTCGACAACCTCGCGCTCCTCTGCGGTCACCATCATTTCCTGAAGACCTACGAGGGTTGGACCCTCGCCCGCGACGGCACGGAGGCCGACGGCAGCCCAGCGTGGAGCTTCGAGGCCCAACCCCGCTTCGGTCAGGAGCCCGACCTCGGCATCGACACCCCCGA
Source organism: uncultured Acidimicrobiales bacterium (assembly GCA_963806285.1). Lineage (GTDB taxonomy): Bacteria > Actinomycetota > Acidimicrobiia > Acidimicrobiales > RAAP-2 > Bog-756. The sequence goes on along the minus strand of CAWDXJ010000008.1, from coordinate 151,941 downwards.
GGGCCGGGCGGAATGGAAGCATCGACACGACAGGGACCGCCCGGGGTAGCGGGGCGAAGGGCCCGACCGTCGGACCGATCCGATAGCTTTGACCGAATGCGGATCCTGGTGTTGGGGGCGGGGTTTGGTGGCCTCGAATTGTCGACGAGGCTCTCGGAGGAGTTGGGTGGGGATGCTGACGTCGTCCTCATCGACCGGAGCGAGGGCTTCGTGTTCGGGTTCTCGAAACTCGACGTCATGTTCGGGAGGACGCTGCCCGCCGCGGTTGTCCACCCCTATAGCGACATCGACAAGCCCGGCCTCCGGTTCGTCCAGACGACCATCCGATCGATCGACCCCGGGGCGGTGCGGATCGAGACCGACTCTGGGGCCTTCGATGCCGACATCATGGTCATCGCATTGGGGGCCGACCTGGATCCCTCCGCCACCCCGGGTCTGGTCGAATCCGGCCACGAGTTCTACACGATCCCCGGAGCGTTCGCTCTGCGCGAGGTGCTGTCGGACTTCGCCGGCGGCCGCGTGGTCGTCGGAGTGACCTCGACCCCCTTCAAGTGCCCTCCGGCACCCAGCGAGACCGCTCTCCTGATGCACGACTACCTCACCCAACGGGGGATCCGTGACAGCTCTTCGATCTCGTTGGTGATGCCCTTCGGCTCTCCCATCCCGCCATCGCCGGCGGCGTCGGAAGCCCTACTGGTTGCCTTCGCCGACCGGGAGATCAGCTGGCATCCCGACCGGCTGGTGACGGGCCTCGATCCCCAGCGGAAGGTCGTCCTGTTCGGCGACGGGAGCGAGATGTACTACGACCTCTTCCTCGGCGTCCCGCAGCACTCGGTGCCTTCTGTGGTGGCGGAGTCGGGTCTGACGGTCGACGGATGGGTGCCGGTGGACCCGCTCACCCTGCAGACGGTTTTCCCGAACGTCTACGCCGTTGGCGACGTGACCAGTGTGGGCACCCCGAAGGCGGGGGTCTTCGCCGAGGGTCAGGCGTCGGTCGTCGCCGAGCAGATCGTCTGGCGGGTGCGCGGCGGCACGGCACCCGCAACCTACGACGGGCACGGGATCTGCTATCTCGAGTTCGGCCACGATCAGGTCGCACGCGTCAATGTGACCTTCTTGAGCGGGCAAGCTCCCTCGGGGGCCCTCGACGGTCCCTCGCAGGCAATCGCAGTCGACAAGATCGACTTCGGCACGAGCCGGATCCAGCGCTGGTTCGATCGCTCCTGGGTCGGCGGCGGACCGTCGTCCGCCTGAACCCACCGGCTCCCTTGGGCCAGCGGAAGCTACTTCTTCGACCACCAACCGGCACCCGCCAACAGCGCGCCGCTTTCGACCAACTTCTGGCATGCCTCTGCAGCGACGGGGATGGTGAGGTCGGTGCGGATCAAGATCGTCTCGAAGGCGGTCGGGGTGTCGTCCACCGCCGCCCAGACGGCTCGTCGGGGATCGGTCATCGACAGGTGCTCCAGGTGTGCCCCGTGGGCGGTGCCCCGCGCCCCGTGGGCGGTGCCCGGCGCACGGTGGGCGGTGCCCGGCGCACGGTGGGCGGTACCCGATCTTCCCACCGAGCTCCGCTTCCCGCCCGTTTGAGATTCCGACCCCGGAGCCGACCCGGTCGTCGGCCGGGGAACCGACCGCGGGGTCGATCCAGACCGGAGGGTGGGGGCCTCGGGCTGTTCGGACTCGGGTCCAAGGTCGGAGGGAGCAGGATCGGCTTCCTCCATGTCCCGTCCAGCCCTGGCCAACGAGATCGCCACCAGTACGTCGGTGGCGTCCCGCACCGGAGTGCACCCATCGACCAGTAGTGCATTCGAGCCCTCCGACGCCCGGCTGTGGACCGAGCCGGGAACTGCACATACCGGGATCGATCTGCGGGCGGCGGCCTCTGCCGTGTGGAACGAGCCTCCGCCGTAGTGGCTCTCGACCACCACGACCACGTCGGAGAGGGCGGCGATGATCCGATTGCGGGCGGGGAAGACGCCAGGATGGGGACGGGTGCCAAGGGGGGACTCCGAGAAGACAGCTCCCCGGGCGACGACCTCCGACCACAACTCCGTGTTCGAGGACGGGTAGACGACATCGAGCCCCGTGCCCACCACGGCCACCGGGGGAGCCGCACCGTCGGTGGCCCCCCGGACCACGCCGGCATGAGCGGCTCCATCGATCCCGTGGGCAAGTCCCGACACCACGACCACCCCGGCAGAGGCAAGCTCACTGCCGAGGTCGGAAGCCACCTGTCGTCCGTAGTGGGTAGCGGAGCGGGTGCCGACGATGGCCACCCTTGGTCGGCCTTCGGGCGCGGCCGGCTCACCCATGGCGAACAGCACGGCCGGAGCTCCGGGATCGCCGATCAGCATCGACGGATATCCGGCCCGGCCGGGCAGGAGAACCTGAACCCCGGCCCGCGCGTACCGTTCCTCCACTTCCCCCACGTCGGTCCTCCGAGCCGCCGGGCCGAACCTCCGGGCAGGATCGGCGGGGTGCGTCCCGGCCCGCAGGGCCATCAGCGCGGTTACCGGCTGGAACCCGTCCAGCACCTTGGACAGACGCACCGGCGTCATCCCCGCCAGACCGGCGAGGGCGGCTGCGTGGATCTGGTCGTGGTTCAGGGCGGCCATCGGGCCGGTTATCGGGCCGGCCATCGGTGCCATCATCGGACCTCGCCCCCGAGCAGCAGCTCCCGCCGGCACCGGAGGAGGAGGGCCTCCCGCACGTGCGACTCCCCCACCGGTCCCTCGACGCCCTCGAGATCGGCCACGGTACGGGCCAGTCGATGCACCCGGTGCAATCCCCGGGCGCTGAGCGCGCCGGAACGGACTTCCTTCTCGATCAAGCGGGCCGCATCCCGGCACAGGGGGACCCTCTCATCGAGCACCGACCCCACAAGTTCCGCGTTGGTAGCGACGCCGCGCCCGGCAGCCCGACGACGGGCCCGGGCCACCCGCGCGGCCACCGTCGAGGTCGCCTCCGCTCCTCTGCGACCCATCAACTCGTCGACCTGAGGTCGGTCGACCCGGATGGCGATGTCGAACCGATCGAGAAGCGGCGCCGACAACCGCCGCGCATAGCGCTCCCGGGCCGAACTCGCTGCACCGGCAGGCCCCCGGTGCACCCCCCTCGCCGCACGGGCAGGGATTCATGGCCCCAACCAGGATGAACCGGGCCGGGTAGGTGGTGGAGCCCCGGGCCCGGCTCACCCTGCACCTGGCCCTCTTCGAGCGGCTGACGGAGAGCGTCGAGGACGGTTGCCGAGAACTCCCCCATCTCATCGAGGAACAGGACTCCCCCGTGGGCCAGGCTGATCTCTCCCGGCCGCATCCAGCTACTGCCGCCACCGATCATCGCCACCGGGGACGTGCCGTGGTGCGGGGCGCGGAACGGCGGACGCTCGATGAGCCCGGAGGGTGCCAGTGGGAGCCCCGCCACGGAGTGGACCCGGGTCACCTCCAGTGCTGTCGACCGTCGGAAGATCCGGAAGTAGGTCGGGGAGCCGGTTGGCCAACATGGTCTTCCCCGACCCCGGCGGTCCCACCAGCAGCAGGTGATGGCCACCGGCGGCCGCCACCTCCAGTGCCCGGCGGGCCAGTCGCTGGCCCCGGACGTCAGCGAGGTCCTGCCCCGGGTGACTTGAGACCGACAGTCGCGGCGAGCTGTCCGGAGGCCGGGTCGAAGGATCGGGCTGGGACCGCATCAGACTCGGGATCGCCGGGCTCGGGCCACGGACGATTCCCCGACAATCGATCGACCAGGGCACCGAGGGTGGACGAGGTGCGGACGGCACCGCCTCCGGCCAGGCGCGCCTCACGACCGCTGTCGGCCGCCACGACCAGTCGATACCGGCCGAGTGCCTCGGCCAACACCACCGTCCCCGGGACCCCTCGCAGCGATCCGTCGAGGCCCAGCTCACCGACGAAGGCGGTACCGTCGACGGCGCCCGCGTCCAGCTCACCGGCGGCCACCAGCACGCCGATGGCGATGGGCAGGTCCAGCCCGGCACCGCCCTTACGCATGCCCGACGGAGCGAGGTTGACGGTGACCCGGCGCAGCGGCCACGCAAGCCCGCTCGACAGGAAGGCGGCCCGGACCCGGTCACGGGACTCCCGCACTGCGGCATCGGGCAGGCCGACGACGGTGAACCCGGGGAGTCCATTGGACACGTGGACTTCGACGGAGACCTGTTTTCCGTCGACCCCGATGAGGACGGCGGAGGGAATGGCGGCGATCATGGCGCCTCCGATCGAGCTCGGTCCGGCTGCCCGCGCCCATGCCTTTGGACATGGTCAGATCGAGGGTCGGACTCTGGAGGATGGAGGGCTCGTCGGATCGGGTGCGTGCGGCCACTCGATGGCACGCCGGTCACCCTACGGCGAGGCTGTCACACTCCACGGCCGCAAATCCGGAGCGCCCTCCGGACCTGCACCCCGGACGTCGGCACCTCGGACAGGGCCCTCCGGACGCGCGACCGTCCGGACTCAGCGTCCCTTGAACTGGGGATCGCGCTTCTGGGTGAAGGCAGCGATGCGCCTCCATGGTGTCGGCCGTACCGAAGTTGACCGCCTGGGAGCGGGCCTCCTCCTCGAGGGCCTGGTCCATGGAGAGGTCGAGGGAGTTGTTCAGCATCGTCTTGGTCATGGACAGGGCCAGCGGGGGCCCGGCGGCCAGGCGCCTGGCCCACTCGGCGACGAACTCGTCCAGCTGATCATCCGGAACGACCCGGTTGACCACCCCGAACTCGGCCGCCTGCTGGGCGCTCGATGATGTCGGCGAAGAAGGCGAGCTCCTTGGCCCGGTGGAGGCCGATCAACCGGGGGAGCAGCCACGACGCACCGAAGTCCATCGACAGGCCCCGCTTGGAGAAGATCTGGGAGAACCGGGCCGACTCCGACGCCACCACCAGGTCGCAGCCCAGCGCCATGCTCATGCCGGCCCCGGCGGCCATGCCGCCGACCTTGGCGATGGTGGGCTTGGGGAGGCGGTGCAGTCGGAGGGCCACGTCTCCCAAGCGCGCGCATCTGGACCAGGTACGGGTCCCCCGGCCGGCCGGCCACGTCGGACGGGTCACCGAGGTCGGCCCCGGAGCAGAAGGCGTCGCCGGCGCCGGTCAGGACCATGACCCGGTCGTCCCGGTCGGTCCGGCCACGTCGTCGAAGGTGGCCAGGAGCTCGCGCCACATGGTGCCGTTGGCGGCGTTCTTGCGGGCCGGGCGGTTCATGGTGACGGTGACCACGCCGTCGTGCGCGTTCCACGATCAGGGTCTCGAGCTGGTCGGGCATCCGCGCAGCCTAGGAGATCGCCGATCGGCCGCTCCCGGAGGCGAACGCCCCTGGGACGGGCGATCGCCGACCCGCCCTCAGAAGGCGTTCTCGATGACCTCGACCTGGCCGGCGGTGATCGAGCACCACGTCGAAGCGGACCTCCACCCGGGCCCGGCCCGAGGCCGGGGTCAGTTCGGACAGCCACCGTGCGGCCAGGCGCCTGATCCGGCGCTGCTTTGGCTTCGAGCACCGACTCGGCACCCGTGCCGAACCGTCGCTCGACCGGGTCTTGACCTCGCAGAAGACCACGGTCTTGCCCCGGCGCACGATCAGGTCCACCTCACCCTCTCGGCGGCGCCAATTGCGGTCGAGGACCTCGTAGCCGTGGTCCTCGTACCACTGGGCGGCCAGGGCCTCGCCCTCGGCCCCGAGCGCCCGCCGCCGATCTGCCCCCGGGCCGGCGCCGGTCGTTGGCCGGCCCGGAACCGGCCGGCTCACAGATCCTTCTCGGGCAGCCGCTCGATGTTGACGTCCCGGAAGGTGAGGATGCGCACCGAGGGCACGAAGCGGGCCGGCCGGTACATGTCCCACACCCAGGCGTCGTTGAGCTTGACCTCGACGCAGGCCGGCGAGGTGTCGGACCGCACCGTCGACGTCGACGCTGTTGGCCAGGTAGAAGCGCCGCTCGGTCTCCACCACGTAGGCGAAGAGCGGGAGGACGGCCCGGTACTCCTGCACCAGGGCCAGCTCGATCTCCGACTCGTACCGCTCGAGGTCCTCTTCGCTCATGGTGGCAGAGCGCCGCCCGGCCGACGACCGCAGCCGGCAGCGGACCGACCGGGTCAGGGGCGGGCAGTCCGCCGCTCCTTGATCTTGGCCGCCTTGCCGTGGCGGTCGCGCAGGTAGTAGAGCTTGGCCCGGCGGACGTCGCCCAGCGACACCACCTCGGTCTTGGCGATCACCGGGGAGTGCACGGGGAACGTGCGCTCGACTCCCACGCCGAAGCTCACCTTGCGGACGGTGAAGGTCTCGCGCACGCCGGTGCCCTGGCGCCTGACCACCGCGCCCTGGAACACCTGGACCCGCTCGCGGGTGCCCTCGACCACCCGCACGTGCACCTTGACGGTGTCGCCGGGCCGGAAGTCGGGGATGTCGTCCCGCAGGCTGTCGCGGTCGATGATGTCGGTCGGGTTCATGGGGCGCGTCTTTCCACGGATCGTTCGGACTCTCCCGCCGGGCACCCGTCCCTCGCCGGTGAGCTCCGCCAAGGGAGCGCCGAGCGGTCCGGGCCTTCGGTGCGAACACCGGGCCGACCGGCGCCGACGAGGCTCACCAATCGTAGCCGTGTTCGCGGAGCAGGCGCACCTCACCGTGCTCCGCCAGCAGCCGGACCTCCTCGGCCGAGTCAGCCCGCCCCGGGCGGCGATCAGGTCGGGACGGCGCCGCAGGGTACGGACCAGGGCCTGGGCCCGCCGCCAGCGCTCCACCCGGCCGTGGTCCCCGGAGAGCAGGACCTCGGGGACCTCCCAGCCCCGGAACTCGGCCGGCCGGGTGTACTGGGGGTACTCGAGCAGGCCGGCCGAGAAGCTCTCGTCGTCGGCGGACTGGTCGTTGCCCGAGCACCCCGGGCAGCAGGCGCACCACCGCCTCGACCACCACCAGGGCGGCCAGCTCGCCGCCGGCCAGCACGAAGTCGCCGACCGACAGCTCCTCGTCGACCAGATGGTCGGCCACCCGCTGGTCCACGCCCTCGTAGCGCCCGCACAGCAGCGAGAACCCGTCCCTCGTCGCCGCGTACTCCTCGGCCACCTGCTGGTCGAAGCGCCGGCCCGAGGGCGACAGCAGCACCAGGGGCCGGGGCAGGCCGTCGGGTGATGCCGGCACCGCCTCCACCGCGCCGAACACCGGCTCGGGGCCCAGGACCATCCCCGCTCCGCCCCCGAACGGGGCGTCGTCCACCGACCGGTGCGGATCCCGGTGCGGCGTCCCGGACGTCGTGGGTCCGCAGGTCCAGCTGGCCCCCGACCCGGGCCCGACCGAGGATCGAGGCGTCGGCGTAGTGCTCGATGACCTCGGGGAACAGCGTGAAGACGTCGATCCGGAGCGGTGCACGCATGGAGACGGCACCGGAGTCAGCGCACGAGGTCGAGGAGGCCGTCGGGGACGTCCACGGTGACCACGCACGCCGGGCTCGCTGCCGACCACGAAGCGCAGCGGGATCAGCGCTCCCCCGTCGAGGACCAGCAGGTCGCTGGCCGGGTTGGCCTCGACGCCCTCCACCGTCGCCGAGCACCCGCCCTCGGCTGTCCTCGACCCTGGACCCGATCAGCTCGTGGACCCACAGGGCGTCGGGGTCGTCCAGCGGAGGGGCGAACAGCTCGGGTCCTCGCAGGCTCTCGGCCTCGTCGATGCCCGACAGCCCCGTCGAAGGTGACGATGAACCGGCCCTGGTGAGGCGAGGAGCGGAGCACCGTGAGATCCGCGACCGTCATCCGTGCTGAGCACCGAGCCGGGCGCCACCCGCTCGTCCCGGTTGGTGGCTCAGCGAGACGATCATGTCGCCCCGGAGCCCGTGGGGCTTCACGATGGAGCCCACCTCGAGCATGGCCGTCCCGGTCATCGGACGGATCGGACGGATCGGACGGATCGGACGGATCGCGACGGCCACGTACTGGCAAGCAGGGAGACGGTGGTGCCAGCGGGTGCGGGGTGGGCGGCGCCGGGCACCGAATCGGCGGCCTCAGTCGTCGACGATGTCGACGCTGGTCTGGACCCCGTCGCGGGCCCCGGCGGCGGCCACCACCGTGCGGATGGCCTGGGCCACCCGTCCCCGACGGCCGATCACCCGGCCCATGTCGTCGGGGGCGACGTGGATGCGGAAGCGGACCGAGTCGCCCCGCTCCTCGGTGTTGATGACCACGGCACCCGGGATCGGAGGTGATGGAGTTGACCAGGTAGGTCACCACGGCCAGCGGAGTCCCACCCGAGACCCGGTTGCCGGCGTCGTCGTCCTCGTGGCCGTCGACGTCGTCGATGGTGTTGACGTCGTCGGCCGAGTCGAGTGCGAGGTCGTCGGTCACTTGGCCGCCTTGGCCGTCGCAAACTCGTCGAGGGCGCCCGGACTGCTTCAGCAGCTTCTCGACCCGCTCGGTGGGTGTCGCCCCCTGGGACAGCCATTTGACGGCCTTGGCGTTGTCGATCTCGCACGACGGCGTCGGGCTCGGCCAACGACTTGCCCCGGGGGGCGTAGGTGCCCACGATCTCGATGAACCGCCCGTTGCGCGGCGAGCGGCTGTCCGCCGCCACCAGCCGGTAGGTCGGCTGCTTCTTCTTCCCGATCCGCACCAGGCGGAGCTTTACGGCCACGGTGAACTCCTCTGCATTCTGTCGATAGCGCCCAGCAGTCTCCCACCAATGCCGGGGCTGACGCGCAATCGGGCCGGCCGGTCGGACCGGCCGCACACGGCCAATGCCTGCACGGGTCGGACCCGCTGCGTGGGCGGCAAGGCCCTCGCTCAGCGGGCCTTGGGGGTCACCCGTCCGCCGCCCTTCCCCTTCTTCCCGCCCTTGCCCTTCGACTTCGACGGACCTCGGGTACCGGCGCCCACGGCCCGGTCCGGACCAGGGCGAACGCCGCGCCGGGGGATCCGCCGGCGCCCCGCTCATCCCGGCCAGGGCGGCCCGGTCCCCGCCGGCGGCGCCCATCTCGGCCATCTCGGCCATCTCCGCCATCTCGGCCATGGCCTTCGGGGACATCTTGGCCCCCCGCCCGAACATCCCGCCGAGCCCGCCCATGCCCCGCCAGGCCGCCCTTGCCGAGTCCCTTCATCATCTTCTGCATCTCCTTGAACTGCTTGAGGAGGGCGTTGACGTCGGAGGTGGCGGTACCGCTGCCGTTGGCGATCCGGACCCGCCGGGCGCCGTCGATGATGGCCGGGCTCGACCCGCTCCGTGGGCGTCATCGAGCGGATGATCGCCTCGATCTGGCCGATCTGGCGGTCGTCGATGGCCGACGAGGCCTGCTTCAGGTCCTTCGGCACCCCCGGGAAGCAGGGACAGCATCCCCGACACCGAGCCCATCTTCTTCACCTGCTGGAGCTGCTCGAGAAAGTCCTCGAGGGTGAACCGCCCCTCGATCATGGCGGCCGCACCCTTGGTGGTGACCTCCTTGTCCATGGTCCGGTCGGCCTGCTCGATGAGGCTGAGCACGTCGCCCATCCCGAGGATGCGGTCGGCCATCCGGTCCGGGTGGAACAGGTCGAAGTCGTCGAGCTTCTCGCCGGTGGAGGCGAAGGCGATGGGCCTGCCCACCACCTCCTTGACCGACAGCGCCGCCCCGCCCCGGGCGTCGCCGTCGAGCTTGGTCAGGATCGACGCCGTCGAGCGACGAGGGCCTGATGGAAGGCCGCTGCCGTCGACACCGCGTCCTGCCCGGTCATGGCGTCGATGACCAGGAACGTGTAATGGGGGTCCACGGCTCGGCGATGTGCCGGATCTCGTCCATCAGGTCCTCGTCGATGGCCAGTCGGCCGGCGGTGTCCACGATGAGGACGTCCCGGCCCAGCCGCCTGGCCTCCTCGAGGCCGGCCGTGGCCACCGCCACCGGGTCGGTGGGCTCGCTGAAGACGGTGATCCCCGCCTGCTGGCCGAGCACGCGGAGCTGCTCGACGGCGGCCGGCCGCTGGAGGTCGGCCCCGACCAGGAGCGGGTTGCGACCCTGCTGCTTGAACCAGCGGGCCAACTTGGCCGAGGTGGTGGTCTTCCCCGAGCCCTGCAGCCCGGCCAGCAGGATGACGGTCGGTGGCCTGCCGGCGTAGGTGATCTTGAGCGTCTCGCCGCCGAGGATCGCCGACGAGTTCCTCGTTGACGATCTTGATGACCTGCTGGCCGGGGCTCAGGTTCTGGACCAGCTCCAGGCCGACGCAACGCGGGCGGACCGCATCGGTGAAACCGCGGACCACCCCGATCTCCACGTCGGCCTCGAGCAGGGCGGTGCGGATCTCGCGGAGGACCTCGTCGATGTCGGCCTCGCTCAGCCGCCCCCGACTGCGCAGCCTGGTGAGGATCCCCTCGAATCGGTCGGTCAGGCTCTCGAACATGGGGTCCTCAGGCTACAGGACCCCGGCTCGGGCCGTGCCTTCCCCGGAGCTCCGATCAGGGCCGGCCGCCCGATCAGAGCCGACGGTCAGAACAGCGCGTCCACGAATGCCTCCGGCATCGAAGTCGATCAGGTCGTCGACGCCCTCCCCCAGGCCCGACCAGCTTGACCGGGAGGCCCGAGCTCGCGCTGGATGGCCACCACGATCCCCCCCTTGGCCGTCCCGTCGAGCTTGGTCAGCACCACGCCGGACACGTCGACCGCCTCGAGGAAGACCTTGGCCTGGGCCAGACCGTTCTGGCCGGTCGTGGCGTCCAGCACCAACAGCACCTCCGACCACCCGGCCCGGGGACGGTCGGCGACCCGCCGGATCTTCTTCAGCTCCTCGATCGAGGTTGACCTTGTTGTGCAGCCGGCCGGCGGTGTCGGCGAGCACCACCGCGTGGCCCCTGGACGCGGCCCGCTGCACGGCGTCGAAGACCACCGAGCTCGGATCGCCCCCCTCCGATCCCCGGACGATGTCGGCGCCGGCCCGCGACGCCCACATCGCACAGCTGCTCGCCGGCGGCGGCCCGGAACGTGTCGCCCGCGGCCAGGAGCACCTTGGTGCCCGCAGCCGACATCCGGCTGGCCACCTTGCCCACCGTGGTGGTCTTGCCCACCCCGTTGACGCCCACGAACAGCCACACCTCCACCGGGCGCGGCTCGGCCCCTGACGCTCCACCGGGCTCTCCATCCAGTCCGTCGCCCGATCCTGCCCCTCGGACGAACCGGGCACGGCCAGGGCGGCGTCTGCGGTCGAGAGCACGGCACCAGATCGGACTTGAGCGCGTCGACCAGCGCGTCAGGACCGTCGATTTCGCCGCCCTTCACCCTGGCCCGCAGATCGTCGAGCAGGGCATCGGTGGCCCCGACCCCGACATCGGCCCGGATCAGCGCCTCCTCCAGCTCGTCCCAGGTGGTGGCGTCGACCTTTCCCCGGGACCGAACCGCCCCCAGGTAGCCCGAGAGCAGGCCGCGGGCCTTGCCCAGGCGGCTCCGGTAGGAGACCGGCTCGGCGACAGGCGCGGTCCCCGACGCGTCGGCCGACAGGGGCTCGGCTCCCCTGGGACGTCCCTCGTCGGGCCCCCGGGTCGGGGCCATCTCGGCGCCCGGGGTGGCCTGGGCGATCCGGGTGGCCTCGGCGCTGCGGTCCAGCTCGACATCGGTGGCGGCGTCGCTGGCCACCTCGCCCTGGGGGACGCGACTCTTGGCACCCCTGCCGCGCAGTCGCAGCGCCAGCGCCACGCCACCACCCACGGCCAGACAGGTATGGCGACGGCCAGGCCGATCGCCGACGTCGGAGGCGGCGGCCGACCAGGACGCGTCGATCACTGGTCGGCTGCCGCCGACAGGCTCGGCCCCGAGACGCTCGCGACCACGCCGCTCCCCGGAGCGGTCGGAGGCCCTGCGTCCTCGGGAGGCTGTTGGGCGAGGACGGGGGCTGACTGCGGCACGGCCTGGGGCCGCACCCGTCGACCGATCCGGACCGGTGAGTGGAGCTCGTGCCCGGAGTCGTCACCGGGCCCGGCGTCCGTGCCCTCGAAGGACGTGGGGCCGTGGGCCGTGGTGTCGATCCCCGTGGCGTCGAAGGTCGGGCCGTCGATCCCCGTGGCGTCGAAGCTCGGGCCGTCGATCCCCGTGGAGTCGCCCTCGTGGCGAGGGACCCTCTGGCTGATCACCTTCGAGGATCCACCGGGGGCCATGGTGACCCCGTAGAGGGCGTCGGCCGCCTCCATCGTGCGCTTCTGGTGGCTCACGATGATCAGCTGGGCCTCCCCCCGGAACTCGTGGACCAGGCCCGAGGAACCGCTGGAGGTTGACGTCGTCGAGGGCGGCCTCGACCTCGTCCATCAGGTAGAAGGGCGAAGGCCGGCTCCGGAACACGGCGAACAGGTAGGCCAGGGCCACCAGCGAGCGCTCGCCACCCGACAGCAGGGACAGCCGCCGGACGTTGCGGCCGGCCGGCCGGACCTCCACCTCGACCCCGGTGTCGAGCAGGTTCTCGGGATCGGTCAGGGAGAGCCGGCCGGTGCCCCCGGGGAACAGCGAGGTGACCAGGTGCGAGAAGTGCTCGTTGACGTCGGCGAAGGCGGCGTCGAAGACGTGCATGATCTCTTCGTCCAGGGTCCGGATGACGTGGTGGAGCTCCCGCCGGGCCGAACGCACGTCCTCGACCTGGGACTCGAGGAACTGGTGGCGCTCGCTGAGCTCGGACGAGCTCCTCGAGCGCCAGCGGGTTGACCGGGCCCAGGGCCGCCAGCTCGGCCTCGAGCTGGCCGATCCGGGTGGTCGGGTCGGAGCCCTCCGGGAGCTCCGGCGCCGGGGCCGACATGGCCCCATCCGGTCCGCAGGCCAGCTCCCGGCGCAGCGCCTCGACCACCGACTCACGCCGGATGGTCGCCTCGACCAGGTCCAGCTCGACCTTCTGGAGACGGCCGCGGGCAGCGGCCAGTTCGTGCTCGTTGGCGGAGCGCTGTCGGCGCAGTTCCTCGAGCCTGGCCCCGCCGGCGCGGACCGCCTCGAGCTGGAGCCGGTAGCGCTCGCGCAGTTCCGCCAGGGCCGAGTCCAGGCGTTCCTGGGCCGAGGCCACCACGACCAGCAGCCGCTCCACGGCGGTGGCGTCCGCCTCCAGTCGCCTCCTGCGCTCGGCCGCCTGACGGCGCTCGTCGGCGTGCCCGGTCAGCCTCCGCTCGACCTCCTGCAACCGCTCGGCTCAGCACCCGCCGGCGCTCGACCAGGCCGGCCGACCGGACCTCCCACTCGCCCCGCAGTGACGGCGGCCTCGGCGATCCGCTCGTCGATCCGCCGCGCTCCTCACCGGGCCGCTCGCCGCCCGCTCGGCCGCCCCGGCCCGGGCCGCCTCCAGGCCGGGCAGCTCCTCGCGGAGCTGCGACCGCCCGCGTCGATGTCCCGGGCGATCCGGTCGTCGAGCTCGGCATGGTCGCGGCGGACCTCCTCGAGCTCGGCGGCCAGGGCCAGCCAGGTCGTCGGCCACCCGCTGACGGGCCGACCGGGCCGTCTGGTGGGCGACCTCGTTGCGGTCGTCGGACCGGACCGCCTCGGCGGCGGCGGCCCTGGTGGCCTCCACCTCGGCCCGCGCCGCCGTTGCGCTCCTCGGCCGTCTCGGACGCGGCAGCGGCGGCCGTCGTCGGCCCGCGCTCTGGCCTCTTCGACCACGGCGGCGGTGACCACTCCACCGCGCGGCCCGCACCCGCCAGCCGGTGGACGAGAACCGGTCCCCGTCCCGGGTGACGACCACCAGGTCGGGACGGGCCAGGGCCAGGTCGATGGCCTCGGACCACCCGCCCAGGGCGCAGCACGACCCGGCCAGCAGCGTGTCGAGCGCGGCCTCCAGGCCCGGGAGGTGGCGGCCGCCGGGGCGCGGCCGCACATGCCGGCGGATCGACTCGGTCCCGGCCGGTGTCCCGGTCCGGCGCGCTCGGCCGGATCCGCGCCGCGTCGCCGGCGGACGATTCGGTGAGGGCCAGCACGGCCCCGGTGGCCCCGCCCTGGCGCAGTCGGGACAGCGCCGCCTTGGCCGGCGCCCGACCCGACACGACGACGGCGGCCACCGAGGCACCGGCCGCCGCCTCGAACGCCTCCTCCCAGCCTGCGTCCACCTCCACCACGTCGAGCAGGGTCCCGACCACCCCGTCGATGCCGGCCAGCAGCTCGGCCCCGGCCGCCCCGCGGGCCTCGTCGAGGGCCCGCTCGAGCGCATCGGCCCGGGCCGCCGAGCGGTGGAGCTCCTGTTCGGACTGGCGCAGGGCCTCCTCGGCCACTTCCAACCGCCGGGTGGCGCGGGCGTGGGCCGCCTCGGTCTCGGCCACCGCCGTCTGCAGCTGATGGCGCGCCTGCTCGGTCTCGGCCAGGCGCTCGCCCAGCTCGTGGTCCTCGCCTTCGAGGAGCGCGGTGCGGCGCTCGGTGGCGGCCAGCCGGGCCCCCAGTTGGTCGAGGGCCCGCCGATCCCGCTCGAGGGCATGGTCGAGGGCGGCGACCTGGCCCCGGGCCACGGTGACCGCCTCTTCGGCCTGTCGGAGCTCGGCCCCGTCCCCCCATGCCTCGAGATGGACCTCGAGCTCGGCGGCGGCCGCCCGCTCGGCGGCGACGACCGCCTCCTGCCTCCGGCGCCAGCGACCGCGGCTTCGGCCCCGGCGGACTCCAGCTCTGCGGCCAGCCGGGCACCCTCGGCCTCCAGCGTCGAGACGACATCGGCATCGGCGGCGGCGTCGAGCGCCTGGGCCAGCGACCGCTGGCGCTCACGGAGCACGCCGGAGAGCCCGCGGGCCCGCTCGACCAGCCCCTCGGCCCGGCCCAGGGCGGAGGCCAGATCGGACTCCGCGCTGTGCCGACATCTCGTCGGCGGTCCGCTCGGTGTCGGCGTCGAGCTGGCTGAGCGATTCCCGCAGCCGCTCCTCCGCGGTCCGCAGTTCGGCCGGGCCCCGGCCCCCTCGGCGTGCCGGAAGTCGAGGGCCTGGAGCTCCGACCCGGCCACGTAGAGGCGGACCGAGCGCAGCTCGTCGGCCAGCCCCGTGTACGAGCGGGCGGCCGCCGCCTGGCGCTCGAGCGGCCGGATCTGCCGTTTGACCTCACGGACCAGGTCGAACAGTCGCTCGAGGTTCTCCTCGGTGGCGGCCAGGCGCCGCTCGGACCGTTCGCGCCGGCGGCGGTACTTGAGCACCCCGGCCGCTTCCTCGATGACCGCCCGCCGGTCCTCCGGTCGGGCCTCCAAGATGGCGTCGAGGTGTCCCTGGCTGATGATGACGTGCTGCTGGCGGCCCACGCCGGTGTCGGACAGGAGCTCTTGGATGTCGAGGAGCCGGCAGGGGGCGCCGTTGATCGAGTACTCGCTGTCGCCCGACCGGAACAGGGTGCGGGTGATGGTGATCTCGGCCAGGTCGGTGGCCAGCTTGCCGGCGCTGTTGTCGATGGTCAGGGCCACCTCGGCCCTCCCCAGCGCCGGGCGGTTGGCCGTCCCCATGAAGATGACGTCCTCCATCTTGGCCGACCGCAGGGTGCGGGGGCCCTGGGCGCCCAGCACCCAGGCCACGGCATCGACGACGTTGGACTTGCCGCTCCCGTTGGGACCGACCACCACGGTGATGCCGGGCTCGAATTCGAGCACGGCCGGGTCGGCGAAGGACTTGAATCCTTTGAGGGAGAGCGACTTCAGGAACACCGGGTGCTCACCCTATCGGCAGCCACCGGTGGACGGGGACGACCCGGATCGGTGCGGCGGGGCGCCGCGGCGCGGGCGTGCGGCGCGTGCGGCACGTGCGGTCGCGGCGCGGGAGCGCCCGGGGGGACGACGACCTCAGACCTGGCAGTGCTCGCAGAAGTACGTCGAGCGCCCTCCCGACTTGACCTTGACGATGGTGGCGCGGCACCTCCGGCAGGCCTGGCCCTCGCGGTCGTAGGCCTGGTGCTGGTCCTGGTAATCGCCGACCTCGCCGAACAGGTCGCGGTACTGCTCGTCGGCCAGCGAGGATCCCCGGCGCTTCACCGCCTCGGCCAGGGTCTCGACCATCGCCCGGTACAGGCGCCGCACCTCCTGGGAGGAGAGCGAGTTGGACAGGCGGTCGTAGCGCAACCCGGCGGCGAACAGGATCTCGTCGGCATACATGTTGCCGATCCCGGCCACGAATTCCTGGTCCATCAGGAGCGCCTTCAGGCCCCGCTTCTGGGCGGCCAGCAGCACCCAGAACTTCTCCCAGCTCATGACGTCCTCCAACGGATCGAACCCGAGGTGGGAGAGCTCGGGAAGGGCCGGCTGGCCCTCCTCGGGGGCCGCCGACACGAACAGTTCCCCGAACGTCCGCGGATCCACGAATCGCAGCTGCCCGCCCTGGGTGAAGGTGATGACCGCGTGGGTGTGCGGCGCCTTGGCCTCCTTCACGTTCTTGGCCCGCTGCAGCTGCCCGCTCATGCCCAGGTGGACGACGAGGGTCTGGCCGTCCTCCAGGCCGAGGAGCAGGTACTTCCCCGCCCGGTCGATGGACTTGATGGTGTGGCCCTCCAGCCGGGCGCGGAAGTGCTTGGCGCTCGGATGGCGCCGGACCGTGCGACCGTTCCTCACCTCGACGGTCTTGATCTTCCGGCCAAGGACCTCGCTCTGAAGGTCGCGCCGGATCGTCTCGACCTCGGGCAGCTCAGGCATCCCCTCCGCCTCTCTCAACCTCCAACGATCCACAGGCGACCTGGGCGGCGACCTGTTCGGCGTCCTTTTTGGACCGCCCCTCCCCCGCTCCGAGGCGCTGGCCAGCAACGTACACCGTGGCCAGGTACCTCCGGGCATGGTCGGGCCCGAATCCCTCCACCTCGTAGCGGGGGATGCCCCGCCCGAGGCGCACGGACTGCTCCTGGAGTCGGCTCTTGTGGTCGGACACCCCGGGCTCGCCCACGGCGGCGGCAATTCTGTCCCCGAGCAGGGAGAGAACCAGTCGGTCGGCAGCCGCCAGCCCCCCGTCGAGGTAGACGGCCCCGATCACCGCCTCGGTGGCGTCGGCCAGGATCGAGTCCTTGGTCCGGCCTCCTGACGAGTCCTCGCCCCGGCCCAGCCGGAGATACTCGTCCACCCCGAGGTCCAGTGCCACCTCGGCCAGCACCTTGGTGTTGACCACCGAGGCCCTGACCTTGGACATCATCCCGTCCGAGAGCTCGGGGTGGTTGCCGTAGGTGTGCTCGGCGACCACCAGGCCCAAGACGGCGTCGCCGAGGAACTCGAGGCGCTCGTTCGAGGCGCGACCCTCCTGCTCGGCGCACCACGACCGGTGGGCCATGGCCCGGTCGAGGAGGGCCGGATCGGAAAACCGGTACCCGATCCTCTCCGCCAGCCGGTCCTCCACCCCGGGCGTTGCCGGGTCGCCGGCGGACGACGCCATCGGGGTCCTCAGGCCCCTCCGAGCTTGGCGAAGACGTAGTCCACCGCATCCCGCACGGTCCGCAGCTCCTCGAGGTCCTCGTCGTCGATGCGGAACCCCACCGACCGCTCCCCCAACTCCTCCTCGAGACCCTCCACCAGCTCGATCAGCGCCAGCGAATCGGCATCGAGGTCCTCGGCGAACGACGACGACTCCGAGTCGCGGCGGGTTCGATCTCCAGGATGTCGGCGAGCAGGTCGCGGATCAGGTCGAGGACCTGGGTCCGGTCGAGGGGAGCCTTCTCCATGTGGGTCTCTGCGGGCACGGTCTCTCCTGTGGTCGTCGTATCTGTGGGTGGTGGTCGGATCGTCCGGGTCGGCGCCGGTGGGCAGGAGCCGCTGCGGGGCGGCCCGGCCGGTGACGTGGACCCGCCGCCGACCGATGCCCGCAGCCCTGCCACCTGGAGAGATGATACCGGACGACGACATTCACCCGGTCGAGCGACGCCGGCCGGCCGTCGGGCTCGGGGGACTCCCCCGGCCGAGCGACGCCGGGCCGCCGGGCCGAGATGCGGCCGTCGGGTCCCCGACCTCAGCCCGGGGCGTTGATCAGGCTCCTGGCCGCCATCGATAGGTACCCGAGGAGCTCCTCCTGGTCGGCGGGGGCCAGGCCGGACCCGTGCACGGCGTCGGTCATATGGCGCAGCCAGGCGGCGGCCTGGGCCTCCCCGATGACGAACGGCGCATGGCGCATCCGGAGCCGGGGGTGGCCCCGCTGCTCGCTGTAGTGGCGGGGCCCGCCCCAGTACTGGCCGAGGAAGAGCGCCAGATGGGCTTTCGGTCCCGTCAGGTCGTCCGGGTACAGGGGCCGGAGCAAGGGATCGGCGGAGACGCCGGCGTAGAAGCGCTCGACGAGGGTGGTGAAGAACGCTTCCCCGCCCCACCGCTCGTAGGCGGACTCCTCGGGCCCGCGCCCGATCCGGATGGTCACGCCCCGACTGTATGCGGACCTCGGATAGCCTCGGACCAGCCCTTTGCAGCAGATCAGGGCCCTACCGGGAGGTCCCAGTGTTCGAATGGTCCGAGGAGCAGCTCATGGTCCGCGACGCCGTCCGGCGGTTCATCGAGGCCGAGGTGGTGCCCAACATCGAGGCCCTCGAGCACGGGGACCTGCCCCCGTACGACATCATCCGCAAGCTCTATGCGACCTTCGGGATGGACCAGTTGGCCCGCGACCGCTTCAAAAAGCAGGTCGAGCGCAGGGAGGCCGGATCGGCGGCCGGATCGGCGGCCGGATCGGGATCGGAGCGGAGCGGGCGCAGGCGACGGCGGGGCGGCGGCGCTGGCCCTCATCCCGATCATCGAACTGTGCCACTACTGCCCGGGCATCGTGACGGCCATGGGGGTGAGCGTGGGGCTGGCCGCCGGCACCATCATGAAGCAGGGCACGCCCGCCCAGATGGAGCGGTGGGGACTCGACCTGCTGACCGGCGAGAAGGTGGGGGCGTGGGCGATCACCGAGCCGGATTCGGGATCGGACGCCCTGGGCGGGATGAAGTCCTCGGCCCGTCGCGATGGCGACGGGTACATCCTGAACGGGAACAAGACGTTCATCACCAACGGGCCCTACGCCGACACGATCGTGTTCTACGCCAAGCTCGATGACGGGTCGGACACGCCGGTCCGCGACCGGCAGGTCCTCACCTTCGTGCTCGACACCGGGACACCCGGGCTCGATCAGTCGAAGCCGTTCCGCAAGATGGGCCTCCACTCCTCACCCACCGGCGAGCTGTTCCTCACCGACGTCCGCGTCGACCGGGACCACCTGCTGGGCGAGACCGAAGAGCCGCGGGCCGGGAGCGGCCGCGACTCGGCCAAGGGCAACTTCGTCACCGAGCGGGCCGGACTGGCCGCCATGTCCCTGGGCCTCATCGAGGAGTGCCTCAGGCTCTCGGTCGAGTACGCCAAGAGCCGGATGCTGTGGGGACAGCCCATCGGGGACCGGCAACTCATCCAGCTCAAGCTGGCCAACATGGAGGTCGCCCGGCTCAACGTGCAGAACCTGGTGTTCCGCCACATCGAGCTCTCGGCGGCGGGCCGGAGCCTGAGCCTGGCCGAGGCCTCCGCCATGAAGCTCTACTCGGCCCGGGCCGCCTCGGATGTGGCCATGGAGGCCGTGCAGCTCTTCGGAGGCAACGGGTACATGGCCGAGTTCCGGGTCGAGCAACTGGCCAGGGACGCCAAGGTCTTCCAGATCTATGCCGGCACCGACGAGATCCAGGTCACCCATATCGCCAAGGACCTGCTCAACCGCTGATCGGCGCCCGTCCAGGTACAGTCGCACGGTGCCCCGCCGTGACGCCGTGCCCGCATCCCCACCCCCGGCCCTCGCCGTCCCCCGGACGTTCGAGGCCGGATACGGCCAGCAGGTGGAGCGGGGACTGTGCCTGGGTGGCGGGGGCCTCTTCTTCGTGGCCTGGCAGGCCGCCTACCTCCGTACGCTCGCCGACCTGGTCTCCGGTTCGACGGCGCCGATCGGGTCGTCGGGACGTCCGCCGGTTCGATGGTGGCCTCGGCCCTGACCGGCGGGAGGCTCAAGCTCCTCCACGCCCAGGTCTCGCTCCTGGCCAGGGTTCCGGCGCTGGTCTCGGCCCTGGCGCCGGCATCGGTGCTCAAGCCGAGCCAGCAGGTGGCGCTCGACCTCTTCCTCAAGGCCACCGACGGCGAGCCGGCCACCGTCCAGGCCATCGGGCATGCCGCCCTGGCCGCGGCGACCCCGAGGGCCGAGGCCATGCGCCGAAATGTGTCGCTGGTGCTCGGACCGGCGCGCCTGAGCTCCGAAGCGCTGCAGATCACCTGTGTCGACACCTACACGGGCGAGCGGTGCGTGGTGACCCGGGACACCAGGGTCACCCTGGCCCGGGCGGTTGCGGCCAGCAGCGCGGTCCCGGGCATCTTCGCCCCCCAACCGATCGGCGACCGACGGTGCATGGATGGCGGCGTCAGCGGCACCGGTACCCATCTCGACCTGCTGGGCGGGTCCGGACGCGTGCTCGTCCTGGCCCTCACCGACGGGGCCGATCTCTCCGAGGGGATGATGACCGCCAATCCGGATGACGGCCGACAGGAGGTCGAGGACCTCGAACGCTCCGGGACGTCGGTGGTGCTGAGGACCCCCTCGGAGGTCGACCTGCTGGAACTGATGTCACCGGCGGCCGTCCCCAGGGCGCTGGCCATGGGCACCCGACAGGCCACCGACGACCTGAAGGAGCTCTCCGCGTTCTGGGGATGAAGGGCGAGACCCCCGCTCGCTCAATCGCCGGCGGACATCGGGATCACCGACCCGGCCACGGCGTCGACCAGTCCGGCCACGGCGACGTCATGGGCCACGGTGACGGCGTTGACGATGGCCACCGATGACGACGAACCGTGGCTGATCACGCAGACTCCGTTCACCCCCAACAACATGGCCCCGCCGGTGTTCTCGGGATCGAGCGGGGCGGCCAAGGGCAGCAGGTGGGGATAGAGGTCATCGGCCGCCTGCTTGAGCTCCGGTCGCGCCAGGATCCCGGTGACGGCCCCGATCAGGAAACGGAGTGAGCCCTCCAGCGTCTTGAGGGCCACATTTCCGGTGAACCCGTCGGTGACGATGACGTCGATGGTCGGCTCGAAGAAGTCACGACCCTCCACGTTGCCCACGAAGGTGAATCCTGCGCCGGCCGCGCCCCCGTCCAGCAGGGCATGGGCCTCCTTCACCAGGGGGCTCCCCTTCGACCTCTCCTCCCCGATCGAGAGCAGGGCCACCCGGGGCTTGTCCACGGCGTAACGCTTGCGGGCGAACGCGGCCCCCATCTGGGCGAATTGGACCAGCATCGGCGGGGTGCATTCGGCATTGGCCCCCGAATCGAGCAGCACGGTGGGCCACGAGCGCTGGAGGTTGGGTATCGGGGTGGCGATGGCAGGCCGGATGACGCTCGGGAGCCTCCCCATCCGCAGCAGGGCCGACGCCATGGCGGCCCCGGTGTTCCCGGCCGACACCATGGCCATGGCCTTGCCGTCCCGAACCGCCTCGGCGGCGCGCACCAGGGTGGAGTCCTTTTTGCGACGGACCCCCTGGCCCGGGTCGTCGTCCATGCCGATGACCTCGTTGGCGGGGAGGAAGGGCAGATCACCGATGTCGCCCATCTCACCGGGAGGGCCCACCAGGACCACCTTGATGTCGGTCTTGGCGGCTACTTCGAGCGCCCCGGCGACGATCTCGCCCGGGGCCCGGTCGCCGCCCATGGCGTCGACCGCCACCGGCAGTGAATTGAATGCGTCACCCGTCAACCGTGCGCCGCCACGCGCCATGCTCCGACTACTCGACTTCGATCGCCTGGCGACCCTTGTACCACCCGCAATTGGGACAGACGACGTGGGGGAGCTTGGCGTTCGTGCACTGCGGGCACACCGAGCGGGCCGGCGCCTTCAGCACCCAATTGGATGCGCGGCGGCTGCGGCTCTTCGACTTGGAGGTCTTCTTCTTCGGGACGGCCATAGGCACGGCATCCTAGGCGAAGTCGCCGTCCCCAGGATCGCGACGGCGCAGGGCGTCCAGGGCCGACCACCGGGGATCGCCCGGGGCGGCGCAGGCGCAGACGGCCAGATTCCGGTTGGTGCCGCACTGGGGGCAGAGCCCGAGGCACCCCTCCGAGCACAGCGGAGCCAGCGGCAGATCCAGCAGCACCGCGTCACGGGCCAGGGGTTCGAGGTCCAGTTCGTCCCCGGTCAAGGGATAGGCGTCGTCGTCCTCACGGACCGCCTCGGTCGGTGCGTAGTGCTCCCGCACCCCGGCGGTGACCGTTCCCCCTACGGGTCCGCCACAGCGGCGGCATTCACCGACCCAGGGTGCGCTCACCACGCCCACCGCCATCACCCCTCCGGGGTAGGACGACAATGTGAGGTCGGCCACCACCGGCGCGCCGGCGGGCACCGCCACGGCCACCGCGCCCAGCCCGTCGATGACCCCCTGTCGGACCTCGTGGCGGGAGGTGCCCGTCCGCTTGCGCAGGGCGGCCACCTGGACGAGGAACGGTCGCCCGGCGGTGGGCCGAGGGGCGGCCGACCCGGTCGCCGATTGCACCCCCCGCGGGCTGGACTCGGTTCTCACCGGACGGCCCGGCTCAGTCGAGGTCCTGGTCGAAGAACCCCTCGGGCTCGTCGAGATGCTGGCCCCCGGCGTCGAGGACGGCGTCCGTCACCCTGGTGTCGCCCCCGTCGCCGATGGCCACGTTGGGGATCGGAGTCACCTGGAGCTTCTCCCGGCCGGCCCGAACCGTCTTCATCGTCCGATCCAGGACGATCTCGAAGCTGGCGAGCTTCTGGTCGGCGTAGTCCTCGGCCTCGTGACGGAGGCGCCGGGCCTCCTCGTTGGCATCGTCCAGGATGCGCTGGGCCACATGGTTGGCCTGGCGCACGATCTCCGTGCGCTGAACCATCCGCTCGGCCTGGACCCGGACCTCCTCCAACAGGGCGTCCGCCTCCCGACCCTTCTCGGCCAGGAACTCGTCGCGCTCTTTCAGGAGCCAACGTGCCTGCCGGATCTCGTCGGGCATCCGATCCAGTGACGCCTGCAGCAGGTCGGCCACCTCCTCGCGCGAAATGAGGACCGATGCCGACAGGGGCATGGCCTTGGCCGTCTGCACCAGGTCGAGGGCGGTCCGGACCAACGTCTCGGCATCGTGCTCCTCGCCCGCGGCGCGCTGCTGTTCGAGGTCCTCGAAGAGGTCACTCATCGGCGAACTTCTCTTGGAGCCGCTTGGCCACCACCTTGGGTACGAAGGAGGTCACGTCGCCGCCGAAGCGGGCCACCTCCCGCAGGAGCCTCGAGGCGATGAACGAGTGGGCGGAGCTGGTCGGGATGAACAGTGTCTCGACACCGGAGAGCTGCTTGTTCATCTGGGCCATCTGGAGCTCGTTCTCGAAATCGGAGACCGCCCGGAGGCCCTTCACGATGGCACTGGCACCCACCTCGTGGGCCACGTTGACGACCAGGGTGGCCACCGACACGATGCGCACGTTGACCAGATGGCTCAAGGACTCCTCGAGCATCTCCTGGCGCTCGTCCAGTTCGAACAGGGCCTCGCTCTTTTGAGGGTTGCGCAGGGTCGCCACCACCACCTCGTCGAACAGGCGGGCAGCACGCTCGATGACCTCGAGGTGCCCGTTGTGGACCGGATCGAACGACCCGGGTATGAGCGCTCTCCTCACCAGGCACCTTTCTCCGTGACCAGTTCCGGACGGGCCACGGTCACGATGGTACCCCCATAGCGCCTGGATTTGACGACCCCCCACCCGGGCGGCGTCGAGACCTCACCCCCGGATTCGAGGATGGCCAGATCGGCCGGCAAACGGCTGACCAGCGCATCCCATCGGTCGTAGCCGTAGGGCGGATCACAGAGGACCAGGTCGTAACGCGCCGCCGTGGTGGCGATCCAGGAGTCGACGTCGGCGCGCACCAAGGTGGCGTCACCGCTCCGCTCCGGGTCGACCAGTCCCACCGAGGTCAGATTGCGCCGCACCGCGCCCAGTGCGGCAGGGTCGCGGTCGACGAAGGTGACCGATGCCGCCCCCCGTGAGAGGGCTTCGATCCCCAGGGCGCCGCTCCCGGCGAACAGATCGGCGACCTGCATGCCGTCCACCCCGCCCAGGCTGAACAGGATGTCGAAGATCGCCTCCCGCACCCGGTCCGAGGTCGGACGAACGGTCGGGACCGACGGGCGCACCGAGGCGCCGGCCTCGGAACTCTCCTCCGATCACGCGCATCGCCCCAGGCTACCGGCAGCGCGCACGTCCCCGGCCTCGCCCGACTCCTCGCCCGACTCCTCGCCCGACTCTCGCCCGGCTCCTCGCCCGGCTCACGGGAGGCTCAGCTCTTGAACAGGAACTCCGCCTCGTCCTCGTCGGTGAAGAGGCGCAGCTCGTCGGCCAGCAGCCCGTGGGCCGTCAGGCCGGGGTCGTCGGCGACCACCTCCTCGGCGGTGGATCGGGCCCTGGTCACCAGGTCCTGGTCGGAGAAGAGCTTGGCCAGCTTGAGATCGCTCCGGCCCTTCTGGCGCGCCCCGAGGATGGTCCCCTCGCCGCGCAGCCCGAGGTCCACCTCCGCAAGTTCGAAGCCGTCGGTGCTCCGCTCCATGGCCGACAGCCTGGCCTCCGCCTCGGGGGCGTCGTTCTCGGACAGGAGGTAGCACCAGGACGGCTCGTGGCCCCGGCCGACCCGCCCCCGCAGCTGGTGCAGCTGGGCGATGCCGAAGCGGTCGGCGTCCTCGATGACCATGACCGTGGCCTCGGCCACGTCCACCCCGACCTCGATCACCGTGGTGGCCACCAGGACCTCGACGGCCCCGGAGCGGAACTCGGCCATCACCCGCTCCTTCTCGGCCGACGCCAGCTGGCCGTGGAGCAGCCCCACCCGCAGGCCGGAGAGCTCGTGGACGGCCAGGCGCTCCGCTTCGGCCACGACCGAGGTGGCCTGCACCCGCTCCGACCCTTCGACCAGGGGACACACCACGAAGGCGCGGTGCCCGTCGGCAACCTCGTCCCGCACCCGGGACCAGGCCTCCTCCGACTCGATCGGGCTCCGGAGCCAGGTGGTGGTCACCGGGAGTCGGCCCGGCGGCAACTCGTCGATGATGGTCATGTCGAGATCGCCGAACACCACCATCGCCGCGGTGCGGGGGATGGGCGTGGCCGTCATGACCAGGAGATCGGGGTCCTGGCCGGTGCCCTCCGATCCGCGGCCCTTGGCCCGCAGGGCGGCACGCTGCTCCACCCCGAAGCGGTGCTGCTCGTCGATGACCACCACGCCGAGCGACCGGAACCCGACCTCGTCGGTGAGGAGCGCGTGGGTTCCGATGAGGAGGTCGACGGTGCCGTCGGTCAACCCGGCGTGGATGGCCGTGCGCCTGGCCGCCGGCGTCTTGGCTGTCAGCAGCTCCACCCGGAGCGGCCGGTTCCCCTCGAGGGTGCCCGGGTCGGGAACGGTGAGGCCGGCCAGCAGAGCGGCCACCGCGGCGGCGTGCTGCTCGGCCAGTACCTCGGTCGGGGCCATCAGGGCGCCCTGGTGGCCACCCTCGACGGCGACCAGCAGGGCCGCCACCGCCACCACCGTCTTGCCCGAGCCGACATCGCCCTGGAGGAGGCGGTGCATGGGCAGGGGGCCGGCCAGGTCCCCGAGGATGGTGTCCATGGCGCGTTGCTGGGCGCCGGTGGGGCGGAACGGCAGCTGCCGGAGGAAGCGCTCGACCAGGGTGGGGTCGCCGTCGGCCCGGGCCACCGTGTGGCGAATGCCCCGGGCGTCCTGTTGCAGGCGGACCTTGCGCATCACCAGTGCCAACTGGAGCCGGAGCAGCTCGTCGAAGGCCAACCGTCGCCGGGCCGGCTCGCATTCGTCCATCGCCGAGGGCCGGTGGATGTGGTTGAAGGCGGTGGTCCGGTCGACCAGGTGGAGGCGCCGGCGCGAGGCTTCGGGCAACGGGTCGGCGAACCGGCCGGCCCGGTCGAGCGCCTCGCCCACGTAGCGGCTGATGCGGGCGGACGTGAGATTGGCCTTCTCGGTCAACGGGTAGACCGGGAACACCCGTCCTCCCCCCGGCCCCCGTCCGCACCGTCGTCCCCGTCGTCCCCGTCGGCCCCGTCGTCCCCGTCGGCCCCGTCGGACCGGTCCCCGCCGGCCCGGAGCACCTCGGCCGTGGGATTGCTCAGCTGGAGGGCGCCCCGATAGGAGCCGACGGTGCCGAAGAACAGGGCCTCGGTTCCCACGCTCAATTGCTTGGCCCGCCAGGTCTGGTTGAAGAAGACCACCCTGAGGCGGCCGCTGCGATCGGCGATCTCCACCTCGACCCGGGCCGGTCCCCTGCGCCGGCCCCGTCCGTAGCCGGACGACGGCCGGCCGACCCGGATGACCTCCGCCAGGACCGACGCCCGGTCCCCCTCTACCAGGTGAGCGATCGGGACCAGCCGGGTGCCGTCGATGTATCGCCCCTGCCGCGGGTAGTGGGTGATGAGGTCGAGGACCGTCTCGATGCCGAGCTCGGCCAGATCTCGCTCGGCCGTGGCCCCGACCCCCCGCAGGACCGACACCCCGAGCCCTGCCAGTTGGGGGAGCTTCCGCTCCCGGCTCCCGTCCGTCCCCGACTCGGTCGGCGACCCGGGCGCCTCCGCCCGCGGTGACGTCGAGGGGTTCACTCGATGGAGAAGAGGTAGGGATAGAGGGGCTGCCCGCCGTGGTGCACCTCCGTTTCGACATCGGGCCGGTGGTCCCGCAGCCACTCGGTGATCCGACGGGTGTCGGCCGCGCCCGTGCCCTCGCCCTCGATGATGGTCACCAGGTCGTGGCCGTCGGCCACCAGCACGTCGAGCAACAGGCAGGCCGCCCCGGTAAGCGAGTCGCTGACGACCTCGATCCCCTGGCGCGACAGGCCCAACCAGTCGCCGGCGGCGATCGGTCCCGCCCGGCTTTCGGCATCGCGCACGGCCCGGGTGATCTCGCCGGCCACCACCCTCTGGGCCGACTCCTCCATGGTGCGGGCGTTGACGTCACCGTGGGCACCGGGGTCGTAGGCCAACAACGCGGCGAAGCCCTCGGCGACGGTGGCGGTGGGGACCACCCAGACCCGCTTGGTGGTGAGGTCGTCGACCTGGGTGGCAACCGGCCGGATGTTGCCGTTGTTGGGGAGGATGACCACCTCGTCGGAGCGGAGGGAGTCCACGACCTCGACCAGCTCGGCGGTGGAGGGGTTCATGGTCTGGCCACCGGCGATCAGCCCTTGGACGCCGAGCGAGCGGAAGATCCTGGCGATGCCCTCCCCGCTGGCCACCGCCACCACCCCGGTGGTCGGAGGAGGGCCGGGTGGGGTGTCCGACGGCCCGGTGCCCACGGTGCCCGCCCCCTCGCGCACCCAACGCTCCTCTTCGACCTCCTCGAGCAGGTCGGTGACCCGGATGGTCCGTGGCCGCCCCGCGTCGAGCGACGCCTCGATGGCGGCACCGATGTCGTCGGTGTGGATGTGGCAATTCCAGATCCCGTCCCCCCCGACCACCACGATGGAGTCCCCGATGCCGGCCCACACCTCCTTGAAGGACGGAATGGTGTCGTCCGGCGCCTCGAGGAGGTACATGACCTCGTAGCGGAGGCCGGCGAGGGCGGCATCGCCCTCCGGCGACGAGGAGGAGGCACCGGTGGCGTGCGCGCCGAGGGGGATGACGACCGACTCCGGCCGGTCGGGTGGGGTCGGCATGGGACGCCCGTCCAGCACGGCGAGCAGGGCGTCGAACAACAGGAGGTAACCGGTTCCGCCGGCATCGACCACGCCGGCCTGCTCCAACACGGGCAGGAGCGACGGCGTGCGGGCGAGCGCGTCCGCGGCCCCGACCCTGGACGCCTCCGCCACGTCGACCAGCGACTTGCCCGCCTCCGCCGCCTGCCTGGCCTCGGTGGCGGCGCCGCGGGCCACGGTCAGGATCGTCCCTTCGACCGGGCGCATCACGGCCTCTCGGGCGAGCCGGTCGGCGACGGTCAGGGCCTCCGACAGCTCATGGGGACCCGGCCGCCCGGAGGGGCAGTCGAGCCCCTCGGTGATGCCCCGGAGCAGCTGGGACAAGATGACGCCGGAGTTGCCACGCGCCCCCATCAGCGAGCCATGGGCGATGGCCCGGCAGGTGGCGGCGAGGTCGGGGATGTCGAGTCCGGAGAGCTCGTCGACCACCGACTCGAGGGTCAGGGCCATGTTGGTCCCGGTGTCGCCGTCGGGTACCGGATAGACGTTGAGCCGGTTGATCAGCTCCTGGTGGGTCCGGAGTCCGTCGCGGTAGGTGGTCACGAGCTGCAGCAGGTCCGCAGCTCCGAGGGCGTCGAGGACCACCATGGCCAGGATGCTAACCTTTGCGCCCAACCCAGAGGATCCTACGAGGGAGTCGGAGCGTCATGGCAGCGGTGTGCGAGGTCTGCGGCAAGAAGCCGTCGTTCGGGATGAGCGTCAGTCACTCCCACCGACGGACCAAGCGACGCTGGGATCCGAACATCCAGCGGGTGCGGGCTCTCGTGGACGGGTCTCCCAAGCGCCTCAACGCCTGCACGTCCTGCATCCGCTCGGGCAAGGTCGTCAAGCGACCGGTCCGGAACATCCCCGCCTGAGGTCCCTCCCGCCGGTCGCACCGGCCGCTGGCACCGTGCGTCGACACGCCATCGGGGGCCTGCCGCGAACGCCGGTGACGCTCCGAACGCCGGTGGTCGCGTCAGGAGGGCGGTGCTCAAAAGGGCGGTGCTCAGAAACGGTGGCGCCAGCCGCCCTCGGGCAGCGGCTCGCCGTCGAGCGTGGCCTGTCCGGCCCGGTCGGTGCAGATCCCGATGGGCAGGGGTGGGCGCAGGCCCGCGGCCCGGAAGTTCCTGACCAGTCGGTCAGGGTCGCCGGTGGCGATCAGCAGCTCGTACTCCTCGCCCCCGTGCAGCGCCTCGTCGCGGGTGGCCCCGTCGACCACCGGAAGCGCGTCGAGGGCGATGCCCACCCCGGACGCCCGGCCCAGGTGCCCGCTGTCGGCAACCAGGCCATCGGAGATGTCGATCGCCGCCCCGGCCCCCGCGTGGCGGGCGGTCTCCCCCTCGACGAGCCGGGCCGCCGGCCGCCGGTAGGCGCGGCAGGAGGCCGGGCCTGCCTTCGCCGTCGGCGCCCTCCCCACGGCGCTGCAGTAGGCGCAGGCCGGCCGAGGACCCGCCGAGGGGGCCGGTCACGAAGAGGAGGTCTCCGGGTCGTGCCCCCGCCCGGAGCAGTGGGCCGTCGTTGGAATCGCCGCGGAGCAGGCCCAGCACCGCGCTGGAGACCACCAGGGCCGACGATTGCGAGAGGTCCCCGCCGACCACCACGCACCCGGTCTCGGCCGCCGCCGCGGCCAGGCCGGCCCCCAGCCGGTCGAAGTCGGTCCCGGGCGGGCCGGCCACCGAGACCAGGGCGTATTCGGGCCAGGCCCCCATGGCGGCCAGGTCGGACACGGTGACGATCAGCGCCTTGTACCCCACGTCGTCGAGACCGCAGAGCCCGAGATCGAAGTGGACCCCCTCGACGACCAGGTCGGTGGCCAGCACGGCCTGGCCGGACGGCACGCCTGGCCGGACGGCACGGCTGGCCGGACGGCACAGGCTGGCCGGCCGAACCGGTATCGATGCTCACGACGGCCGCGTCGTCCCCGATCCAGGTGTCCCCGGGGGGCGGGAGGGGGCCATCGGGGTGGCGAACCCGGGCAGCAGCCTCGAATCGGGCACGGAGGAGCCCGATGGCGGCGAACTCGTCGACGCCACCTGCCCGATCGCCAGGGGGACCCCCGAAATTGGGACGCTCCACCTCCCTTGCCTAGCATTGTGGCGGATCGTCCCAACTACAATCGGCGCGCAGCCATGGACCTCCGACGCGGACCGCCCGTGCCGGTGCTCCGGCCCGCTGCGCCGCCGAGCCGGATTCCCGAGGAGGAGAACGCAGCCCATGCCCCCCACCGACAACAAGAAGCTGATCGCCTGGGTGGACGAGATCGCTGCGCTGACCGAGCCCGACGCCGTCGAATGGTGCGACGGGTCGGCGGAGGAGTACGACCGCCTGTGCCAGCTGCTCGTGACCAACGGGACGTTCACCAAGCTCTCCGACGCCAAGCGGCCCAACAGCTACTGGGCCCACTCCGACCCCGGAGACGTCGCCCGGGTGGAGGACCGGACCTTCATCTGTTCGAGCCTCGAGTCCGACGCCGGCCCGACG
The DNA here is from genome assembly GCA_963806285.1 of uncultured Acidimicrobiales bacterium. Classification (GTDB taxonomy): domain Bacteria; phylum Actinomycetota; class Acidimicrobiia; order Acidimicrobiales; family RAAP-2; genus Bog-756. Next base: position 121,908 of record CAWDXJ010000008.1, on the reverse strand, counting down.
AACAACTGGCGGGAGCCCTCGGAGATGCGGGGCGTCCTCACCGACCTGTTCAGGGGGTCGATGCGGGGACGGACCATGTACGTCGTCCCCTTCTCGATGGGCCCGCTCGGCTCGTCGATCGCCCACATCGGCGTGGAGATCACCGACTCGGCCTATGTGGCGGTGTCCATGCGGATCATGACCCGCATGGGGCGGGGCGCCCTCGAGGTGCTCGGGCCCGACGGAGAGTTCGTGCCGTGCCTCCACTCGGTGGGAGCGCCGCTGGCCGAGGGCGAGACCGACGCTCCGTGGCCGTGCGACGCCGAGAACAAGTACATCGTGCACTTCCCCGAGACCCGCGAGATCTGGTCCTACGGCTCGGGATACGGCGGCAACGCACTGCTCGGCAAGAAGTGCTTCGCCCTGCGGATCGCCTCGGTCATGGCCCGCGACGCCAACTGGCTGGCCGAGCACATGCTCATCTTGAAGCTGACCTCGCCGGCAGGCGAGACGAGGTACGTGACCGGGGCCTTCCCGTCGGCCTGCGGCAAGACCAACCTGGCCATGCTCATCCCCACCCTGCCCGACTGGAAGGTCGAGACGGTGGGCGACGACATCTGTTGGATGAAGTTCGGCGCCGACGGCCGGCTCTACGCCATCAATCCCGAGGCCGGCTTCTTCGGCGTGGCGCCCGGGACCAACGTCCACACCAATCCCAACGCCATGCTCACCCTCGATGGCAACGCCATCTTCACCAACACGGCGCTGACCGATGACGGCGACGTGTGGTGGGAGGGGATGAGCGACGAGGTCCCCGGCCCATCTCACCTCGTGGAAGGGCGAGGACTGGACCCCGGGATCGGGTGCGCCGGCGGCCCACCCCAATGCCCGGTTCACCGTCCCCGCCGCCCAGGATCCGGCCATCGCCTCGGAGTGGGAGGACCCGACCGGCGTCCCGATCGACGCCATCCTGTTCGGCGGACGCCGGGCCTCGGTGGTCCCGCTGGTGTTCCAGTCGAGGGACTGGGAGCACGGTGTCTTCCTCGGTTCGATCATGGCCTCCGAGACCACCGCGGCGGCCACGGGCGCGGTGGGGAACCTCCGCCGCGACCCGTTTGCCATGCTTCCGTTCTGCGGGTACAACATGGCCGACTACTTCGCCCACTGGCTGAGCGTGGGCGCCGGTGCCGACCGCGACAAGCTGCCCAAGATCTTCTACGTCAACTGGTTCCGCAAGGACGAGGACGGTCGGTGGCTGTGGCCAGGGTACGGGGAGAACTCCCGGGTGCTCGAGTGGGTCTTCGAGCGGGTGAACGGCACCGGCGGCGCCACCGACACGCCCATCGGGCTCATCCCATCCCCCGGCGCCATCGACACCGAGGGGCTCGACGTGTCCTCCGAGGACATGGAGAAGCTGCTGACCGTGGACGCCGACGAGTGGCGGGCCGAGCTGCCGGGCATCCGCCAGCACTTCGCCACGTTCGGCGACAAGCTGCCGGCCCGGCTGCGCGCCGAGGTGGACGAGCTCGAGCGACAACTCGGCTGAGCCGGTCGGGCGTCGGTCATCCACCGGCCCGGCCGAGCGCGGCTGCACTCGGCACCAGCGCCCGGCGTGAGCTCATGTAGGAGACGGCCCCGACGGCGGCCACCACCGCCATGACCAGGTCGCCGCCCCGATGGGCAGCGACAGCACCACCGGGACGAACGACCCCACCACCCACATCAGCTGAAAGCGGGTCTCGAACCGGGCGAAGGCACGACCCTGGTTCGACTCCCGCACATGACGCTGCACCAGCGCGTCGAACGAGGGCTTGGCCACCGCACTCGCCGCGCCCGACGCCATGGCCACCACCGCCTGGAGCCAGCGCTGCGGGGAAGAAGCGCCCCGAGCGCTGGTGAAGGCCGCCACCAGCCACAGTGCCCGCTGCAGCATCTGCTGCTCGGTGAGCACCCGGCGGAGCCTGGACACCGACAGCACGCCGATGAGCGCGCCGGCGGTCAGCCCTCCGAGGACCAGGCCGAACCACCAGGTGGAGCGGCACCTCCCGCCGGAGGCCGAAGGCGAAGAGGAAGGTGAGGAACCCCACCAGCGCCTTGAGCACCGACATGGGCATCAGGGCCAGGATCACCTCGGTGTCGGCGATCGGCCGGAAGGCCGCCAGGTCCTCCTCGTCCCCGGCCCACGTCGGTTCGACGTCCGGGGCCGCACGACCACCGACACGGCGGGCCGACCGACGTCGTGCGCCGTCGACGCGGCCGCCGGCTCCTGCGGCGGCCGGCCCGTCCGCCTCACCGGCCGCCGGGCCACGGCAGCCGGGCCCCGGCCGCCGCGGCGGCGGCGAACACCACGACGGCCACCCACAGCACGCTCGGCGCGCCCCCCAGCTTGAGGATGGCCACCGCCGGCAGGGCGAATGCGAAGCCGGACAGCGACGCCAGCAGCCCGAGGCGGGCGTTGAGGGTGGCCAGGTCCGGCTCGACGGTGTCGGTCCCGGTGCCCGGGTCGTCGACGTGGACGACCGGCATGCCGTACGGGGGCGTCGGTCCGGGCCGCGACCCGGCGCCGGCAGCCGGGCGGTGGGGCTCCCTCAGGGGTGCCCGGGTCCCGCCCGGTGCCCGACGGTCCCGGACCGGGTCGGCGCACCGGGCCCGGTCCCGGCTCCGGCCGCCGTCGTCCAGCATGCCCAGGGCAGCCATCTCCGGGTACCAGCGCGCCCTTGGTCACCAGGTAGACCTTGGACAGGACCAGCATGGCGAAGGCCTCGGGAAACAGGAGCAGCGAGTGGATGTCCCGGGCCAGGAACGGGCACAGCACTGCCCGTCCCAGGGCCGACGCCACCACCATCGCCCGGCGGGCGCCCCGGCTGCGGTCGATCACAGGCCCGAGGGCCGGTGCCACCACGGCGAACGGGCCATGGTCAACAACAGGTACAGCAGCACCTTGTCTTGGCCGCGGTCGGGGAGATCGAGAAGAACAGCGAGCCGGCCAGGGAGACGGCGAACATGGTGTCGCCCGCGGTCATCAGGACGTGGGTCAGGGCCAGCCGCCCGAACGGCCGAGCGCTGGTCGAACAGGTCGGTGATCGCCGACCGGGCCAAGCGCCGGAACTGGTCACCGCGCTCCCGAACGCCCACAAGGGCATGGTAGGCGTCGGCCGGGCCGGCGATAACATCCTGCGCCGCCGTCCAGCCGTTCAGCCGTCCAGCCGTCCAGGGAGGAGTCGATGCCGGTCAACGCCTATGTCCTGATCCAGACCGAGGTCGGGAAGGCGGCGTCCGTCACCCGAACCGTGGCGATCGCTGGATGGCATCGTGGCCGCCGAAGGGGTCACCGGCCCCTACGACGTGATCGTTCGGGCCGAAGCGGGAACGGTCGATGAGCTGGGCCAGATGGTGGTCGGCCGGATCCAACTGATCGAAGGGATCACCCGGACGGTTACCTGCCCGGTGGTCAACCTCTGAGCCTCCGACTCGGAGGGCTCGGGCGGTGGGTCGGACCTAGGCGAATGGCGCCGGACCGGCGCAGGGCTCGGCGATCTCCGCCTGGGTCAGACCCCAGTCGGCGAGGGCCTCGTCGCCGTGCTGGCCCGGGTTGGGAGGAGGCCTCCGGATAGCACCGGGCGTGGCCGAGAACCGAGGCGACGGCGAGGGCTGCACGACCCCGGCCACCTCGGTGAAGGTCCCCCGGAACCGGTTGTGGGGGTGGTCGGGCGCCTCGGCCGGTGACAGCACCGGGGCCGCACAGGCGTCGCTGCCCTCGAAGATCTTCTCCCACTCGCTCCTCGGGTCTTGCCAGGCGAAGATCGTCGGCGAACCGCTCCTTCATCTGCGGCCAGGCAGTCACGGTCCATCTGGTGGGGGAGCTCCTCGTCCTCCAGTCCGATCAGCCGGATCAGCTCGGCGTAGAACTGCGGCTCGATGGCGCCCACGCCGATGAAGCCGCCGTCCGACGTCTCGTAGACCTCGTAGAAATGGGCGCCGGTGTCCAGCAGGTTGGTGCCCCGTGGGCCGTTCCACATGCCGGCGGCACGCAGGGTGTAGGTCATGGTCATCAGACGAGGCGGCCCCGTCGACCATGGCCGCGTCGACCACCTGGCCCGACGCCGGTCCGCTGGGCGCTGATGATGGCGGCCAGCATGCCGAACGCCAGCAGCATGCCGCCGCCACCGAAGTCGCCCACCAGGTTGAGCGGGGGCACGGGGCGCTCGCCGGCCCGCCCCATCGGTTCGAGGGCACCGGCCAGGGCGATGTAGTCGATGTCGTGGCCGGCGGTCTGGGCCATGGGGCCCTCCTGGCCCCAGCCGGTCATCCGGCCGAAGACCAGCTTGGGTTTCGGTCCCAGACAGACGTCCGGCCCCAGCCCGAGCCGCTCGGCCACGCCCGGGCGGAATCCCTCCATCAGCCCGTCCGCCCGCTCCACCAGGCGCAGCACCAGGGAGATCGCCCTCGGGTGCTTGAGGTCCACGGCCACCGACCGCCGGCCACGGTTCATCAGGTCGACGTGGGCTTCCTGGTTGGGCGGATAGACGGCCCGGTCGAACCGGTCGATGCGGATGATGTCGGCGCCGGCGTCGGCCAGCATCATCCCGGCGAACGGCGCCGGGCCCAGGCCGGCCAGCTCGATGATCCGGATGCCTTCGAGCGGGCCGCTCACCGGGCACCGCCCGGTGGCCGGAGGCCGCGCCGAGGGCGCGATCGGTGATTCGACGACGGGGTCGTTGCGAGCTCCGATTGTCATGGCCGGATGGTGGCCCTCCGGCGCCCGGGGGTCAAATGCGACCGCCGCGTCGTACTCTCGGTGCCGAGCAGCTTTCGACCAGGGCGCTAGCTCTGGCGATGGAGCTCCCGGAGAGATCGATCCCGACGAGGAGCCCCGGTGCCACTGGTCGCGTCGAGCCGTAGGACCCGGTCGAGTCAACCTGATCGGTGACCACACCGACTACAACCAGGGCCTGGCCCTCCCCATGGCCATCGGCCTCGGCGTCACCGTCCACGTTCACCCCATCCGACCGACCGGCCGTCCTGCGTCACGTCCGAGGCGTTCGGAGGCGGCGTCGAGCTGCCGTTGGACATCCCGCCGACGCCGGGTCCGATGGCCGCCGTCGAGCCGCCCTGGGCCCGGCTGGTCGGGGCGATGGTCGCCTTGGCCAGGCCCGACTCGGGCGGCGGCCGTCCACATCGACTCCACCCTCCCGGTCGGCGCCGGGCTCTCCTCGAGTGCGGCGCTCTGCCGTGGCCCTGGCCGAGGTGTTCGGCGTCGACCGGGACCGCCGGGGTCGTAGCCGCGCCTCTGCCAGCAGGCCGAGCACCTGACCGGCGTCCCGGTCGGGGCCATGGACCCCCTGGTCTGCGCCGGGGGGCGTGCGGGGCCACGCCCTGCTCATCGACTTCTCCACCCTGTCCACGCGCCAGGTCCAGATGCCCGGAGAGGCCGAGGTCGTGGTCGTCGACTCCGGCCAGCGCCGGACGCTGCCGCACCTCCGACTACGCCGCCCGGGTGGCCGAGTGCGAGGCGGCGGCGGCCATCATCGGGCCCCTCGGGATCGGCCGACGAGTCCGACCTGGCCGGGCTGCACGGACCCGCTGCTGCGCAGGCCGGCCCGCCACGTCGTCACGCGAGTGCCGCCGGGTGCGCGGGCTGCGCCGAGGCCCTCGGCGGACGGCGACCTGGCCGGCGCCGGAGCGCTGATGACCGAGAGCCACCGGAGCCTGGCCGAGGACTTCGACGTCTCCACCCCGGCTGTCGACTGACCTGGTGGACGTCGCTGGCCGCCCGCCCGGGGGTGTTCGGGGCCCGGATGACCGGGGCAGGGTTCGGGGGCTGCGTGGTGGCCCTGTGCCGGCCGGGGGCCGTCGACCCCGCCGTCCTCCCGACGCGGCCTGGCGGGTCCGCCCGGCGGACGGCACCGTTGCCCGGCGCGGCTGAGTCGGTCGTACGGCCGGACGCTCTCCTCCCGGCCACCTGTTCCAGGCGATCGGGACGGACGGCGTCCTCCGACCGGGGCGCGCTACCGGGCCCGTCGCCGGTCGCCACCGGTCGTGACCGGTTGCGCCCGGAGGTCAGGACCCGGTCCACCGTCCGGATCGGGAGAACGGCGGCAGCCGTCGGTTGATCACCCGGCTGGAGGACCATCGGCTTGCGCACGTCGTCGATCCAGCGGACCTGCGTCCTCACCCCTGATCTCCAGCTCGAGCCGTCCGGTGCCGATGACCCGGCGGAGCGAGCGACTGGACGACGATCACCGCGAGCGATGTCGGCCAGGGGCGTCTCCGCCTGCCGGCCGGACGTCACACCCCACAGTTCGATGATCCGGGCCGAGGTGACCACGAGGCGGGTCGTGCGCCACCGCACCACCCGGACTGCCAACCAGAGCGCAGGGGACCGCCACCACCAGCACCCTCGACCCAGTGGACGGCCACCGAGGTGTGGGGGATGCCGATGTCGAGGGCCACCCCGACGGCGATGACCAGCACCGAGACCGCCAACGGCCCGGACAGGAACGACCAGTGGGGCCTGATGTCGACGAGGACCTTTTCGCCCGGAAGGAGCTGGAGCCGGTGAACGGCCAAGCGGCTCAGCCCAACTTGCCGGCGATCGATCCCGCCGAACGGAGCACCGAGCCGTCCGCACCGGCCGCGGAGTAGGCGTGGGTGGGCCGCTGTCGCGCCTCGGCCAGGAGGTCGGCGAGCAGGGTGGCGAAGGGGACCGGCGGTGCCACCCACAGATAGCGGGCCAGCGAGCCGGGCACGGTGTTGATCTCGTTGACCACGAACTCCTCGGCCGTCGGACAGGTAGTCGATGCGGGCCACCCCGCGGACGCCGGCCAGCGACGGCGATCCGCTCCGCCGCCTGGCGGAGGGCCTTCTCCAGCTCGGAGTGGTATCCGGGCCGGGAGCTCGCGGTTGGCCCCGGCCATCCCCTCGCCGGCCACGTACTTGTCCCGGTAGCCGAGGATGTCCGACGGAGCCCCGGCCCGTAAGGGGCGCTCCACCGCCGAGAGCTCCAGCGCCGGCCAGGTGCGCACGGCCACCTGCAGGTCGGTCAGGTCGGGACGGTAGGGCTCGAGCACGGCGCCGAAGCGCAGATGGGGGTTGGCGGCCAGCCGGGCCACGCGCGGTGGCGAAGTCCTCGACCACGTCGATCCCGATGGACGAGCCCCCGAAGCGGGGCTTGACGATGTAGGGCCCGTCGAACGGCGGCGGCCCCGGCGTCCGGCGACCAACAGGCCCGGGGCAGGGTGGGCAGGCCGGCGGCGGCCACCAGCGCGCCGAAGGCCAGCTTGTCCATCCCCAGCGCCGCGCCGGCCACCGTCGGGCCCGAATAGCGGATGCCGGCCAGGTCGAGCGCGGCCTGCAGGGTGCCGTCCTCACCCGGGTCCCCCGTGGCAGCACACCAGCGCGGCGTCGAGCTCGAGGGCCCGGGGCCGTCCGAGCCGTCCGCCGGCTCGGAGAACCCGCCGCCGGGTGCGGCGATCGAACTGCAGCCTCGCTCGCTCCCCGGGGCACGCCCTCGAGGAACGCCTCGGCCTCGAGGCCGGGATCGACCTCGTACCAGTCGCCGGTCTTGGTCCAGAACAGCCGCACGGTGATCCCCGTGAGCCGTCGGAGCCGGTCAGCCAGGCCGCGGGCCGCCTGCAGCCGGTCAGCACGCTGACGTCGTGCTCGGGCGACGGACCTCCGAAGATGACGGCGACTTCGGGCACGGTGGCTGGACTCCTCCGGTCGGCGGCTGTGGATTGCGACGGCTGTGGTCGAACGCCACCGGCGAGGGCCCGGGCCGGCCGGGCTCGGCTTTTCAAGGGTAGTGGTCCGGCAGATCGTTCTCGTACAACACGGCGTCACCCGGGCCGAGGTGCTCCCGCACCCACTCGACCGCCTGGTCACGATCGCGCGACCAGGCGGACCTCGGTCGCCGATCCGTCGACGAGGCCAGCCCGGCCATCAGCGCCCGCCGGTTGGTCCGGCCCACGACGACCAGGTCGGTGGCCACCGCGGCCGCTGGCGGCACCGAACGCGCCGGTTCTCCTCGAATTGGCGCGACCCGAGCTCGACCATGCCCGGCGTCACCACCGCCAACCGATGCGGCCGGGCCGGGTCGGCATCCGCACCGGCCGGCCCCGCCGGCCCGATGCCGCCAGGGCGGCCAACGCCGCGGTGGCCCCGGCCGGATTGGAGTTGTAGGTGTCGTCCAGGATGGTCACTCCCGACGCCGACCGCACCGCCTGCAGAGCCGGTGGTCGACCGGTGGGAGGTCGTCGCAGCCGGGCGCCGATGACGGCCGGGTCCACCTCAGGACCAGGGCCACGGCGATGGCGCAGGCCAGGTTGGTGGGCTGGACGCCCGTGGGCATGGCGACGTCCTCGGCCAGCACCGACGCCGTGGGCGGAGGCCGACACCCGGGATCCGTCGCCGCTGCGCACCACGCAGACCCCGGCGGACCGGTCGACGGCCGAACACCGGAGCACCCGCTTCCCCTGCGCCTGCGGCACGGTCGGCCACCGCGGCCAGGCGGCGTCGTCCACCGGCAGCACGACGTCCTCGGCCGGCTCGATGATCTCGGACTTGGCCTCGACGATGCGGTCCTCGGAGCCGAAGCGCTCGAGGTGGACCGGTCCGATGGCGGTGATCACCGCGATGTCGGGCGGGCACCAACGGCACAGGTCGGCGATCTCCCCCGGGCCGTAGGTGCCCATCTCGGCCACGAACACCTCGGTGCCGTCGGCCAGGTGCTCGTTGATCGGCCCGGGCCAGTCCGGCCCGGTTGTTGAAGCTGGCCGGGGTGGCCACCACCGTGCGGGTGCGGCCGGACCAGGTGGGCGATATGACCCTTGGTCGACGTCTTCCCGAACGACCCGGTGATGCGCCACCACCGTCGGGTCGACCCGCTGCAGCCGGGCGGCGGCCCCGTCGACGAAGTGAGCCGACAGCCGGCGCTCCAGGGGAGCGGTGACCAGCAGGCCAGGTCCACCACCAGGGGAACGGCCAGCGACCGCCACGACCGCCAGGGGCGCGGCCAGCCCGGTCACCACGCCGATGGCCACCACCACGACCTCGACCAGCGCCCACGCCGCCGCCAGCGTCCGCAGGCGCCGGGTCCAGGCCAGCGGCGAGGTCCGTCCCCGCAGCGGACAGGCCGAGCGGGCCGCGGCCACCACGCACGGCGGTCGCCACCCCGGCGATCGGCCAGCCGGACCGACGCCGCCGCCGCGGCCACGGCCACCAGTGGCCGAGGCCAGGTCGGCGGGCGTCGACCGCCACCAGCGGACGGCGAAACGGGTCGCCGAGCCGGCCAGGTAGTGCTCCCGCTGGGCCACCCGCAGCCATCGCAGGCCGGCCGGCACACAGGCGGCCACGCAAGCGGCGACGGTGACCCAGGCCACGCCGCGGTGGAATCGGGACGCGTCCAGGCGAGAGCCAGCGGGAGCGACCTGTCGCCGCGCTCACGGGGTCGCCGGCCATCGGATCCTCGTCGATGGCGTCCGGTCGGTGCTCCGTGGACCGGGGTCCCGGCACCTGGCCCGCCGATGCACCTGGCGGAGCCGGTCCGGGCGCCTCGGTCGGGGCCAGGTGGCCGACGCCGGGCAGGACGGCCACGGTCGGCCGAGGGGAACAGCGGCCGGGCCCGGACGCGCCACCTCGACCGGGCACCTCGGTGTCCTGCTCGCCCCACACCAGATCGACCGGGCACCCGATGGCGGCCATCTCGTCGGCGTACTGCTCGGCCAGCATCCGCACGAACACGCTCGCGCATGACCCCCTGGGCCGCCCGGTAGTCGGGGGACCCGTACCGGTTCCTTGCATCGCCTCCATCCGGTCGTCGCCGATCAGGCCCATCCGGTGGAGCCGGCGGGCCAGCCGGTAGGCCGCGGCCGGCCGGACCGCGCCGGCCCTGGCGATCGAGGAGGGGGACGCCGGTACAGCACCATCCGCTCGATCCGATCCGGGACCAGGGCGTGCGAGACGGACGGCCACCCGGCCGCCGAACGAGTGCCCGACCACGACCACCCGGTCGGCCAGCAGCCCTGGCTCCTCGAACAGCGGGAGCAGTTGCCGGGCGTACTCGTCGGTGCCCCAGGCCTCCGGTGGCGGCGGGGTGGCCCCGAACCCGAACAGGTCGGGGCCGACGGCGCTGATCCGTCGGACCGGGTCGTCGGATCGCCGAAGACACGGCGGAGAAGTCGTGGTGGGTGCGCCGCCAGCCGTGGAGGGCGAGCACCGTCGGCACCCCCGTCCCCCATGTCCCGCCGAACAGGCGACCGCCGGCGAACGACTTCAGCACCGGCACACCCTACCGATAGCCTCACCTCCCGTGGAACCACGGGAGTCAGCGGCGGTCCGAGTCGGACGCCGGCACCGCGGCCGACGGCGCACTTCGAGCGGGCCGTGGCCGACCCTGACCGGGACCCAGCGCCGGCCGTCGACTCGCCCGAGTCCGCGCCCTGTGCATCGTGGCCGGGGCCGGCTCGGGGAAGACCCGGGTGCTCACCCTGCGGGCCGCCCGCCGGATCCGGGACGGCTCGGCCGACGCCGACCACACCGTCGATGTGCACGTTCACCCGCAAGGCGGCCCACGAGCTCCGCCATCGCCTGCGCCTCTACGGCGTCGCCGTGTCCACGCCCGGCGGCGCCGGTGGCGTCACCGGGACCGGGCGTCCGGGCCGGCACGCTCCACCAGCTGGCCCTCGACCCTGCTCCGGCGCCACGCCTCTCGATGCCGGCGCGGCCCCGCCGGTGGTGGCCGAGCACCGGTTCCGGATCATCCGCGACCTCGTCGGGGACCCGGTCGAGCGCCTCGGTCGTCGACACCGAGATCGGCTGGGCCAAGGCCAACTGTCTGACCCCGGACTCCTACGCCGAGGCGCGCGCGACTCGCGGGCCGCCCGGCGGCGTCGCCGTCGACCAGGTGGCGGAGGCGTTCGCCGCCTACGAGGCGTCGCTGCGACGCCGGCGGCACTGCTCGACCTCGACGACGTCCTGATCCGGGCCGGCCGACCTGCTCCGACGACGACGCCGGCTTCGCCGAGCGGCGTGCGATGGCGGTACCGGCACCTCTCGGTCGACGAGTTCCAGGACGTGAACCCGGCCCAGTTCCGGCTGATCCGCGCCCTGCTGGGGACCGGCGTCGACCTCTGCGCGGTCGGCGACCCGAACCAGGCCATCTACGGATGGAACGGGGCCGACCCGCGCCTGCTCGCCCGCCTGCCCGACCTGGTCCCGGGCATGGAGGTGGTCCGCCTGGACGAGAACCACCGGTCGACGCCCCAGGTGGTGGCGGCGGCGGCGGCGGCCCTGGGCCGATCGGCGACCGCTCCTCCCCGCTCGGCGGTGCCGCCGACGGCCCGATGCCGGTGGTCACCGCCTACGACGACGAGATCGCCGAGGCCGAAGGGTGTGGTCGCGCCTGCTGGCCACCGGTCGACGACGGGCGTGCCCTGGTCGGAACAGGCCGTGCTGGCCCGCACCAACGACCAGCTGGCCGTGGTGCGCCGGGCCCTGGCCCGGGCCGGCATCCCCCACCGGATCGCCCCGGGCCCGGAGGCCCGACCGGCGAGCCCGGCCCGGGCCGAGCGCGCCGGAATGGCGTGGGCGGACCGGAGCGGCGGGGCCGGGCCGGAGCAGTCGTGCGGCCGGGTCGACGGGGGCGGACGACGCCGTCGAGTTGGCCACCTTCCACCGGGCCAAGGGCCTCGAGTGGGACCTCGGTCTGCGTCGTCGGGCCTGGAGGACGGGTTCGTCCCCATCGTCCATGCCCAGTCGCTCCGATGCCCGGGCCGAGGAGCGCCGGCTGCTCTACGTGGCCCTCACCCGGGCCTCGCGGGACCTGCACTGCTCGTGGGCCCGCGTGCGCCGGCGATGGGCGGCGGCCGGCGGTGGAGCGTCAGCCCTCGCCGTGGCTGGCCGCGGTGGCCCGGGTCGTCGAGGACCGGGACGGGCACGGCGCCGCCCCGCGGAGCGCCGGGGACCGGATCGCCGAGATCCGGGCCGGCCTCGAACCGCTGACGGACGGGGCGCTCAGGACGGTTCGGTGTCGGTGTCGATGAACACCGGGGCGTGATCCGAGGGCTTCTCACCCTTGCGGGCGTTCCGGTCGATCAGGCCATAGCTCGTCCGGTGCGGGCGAGCACCTCGGTCACCAGGATGAGGTCGATCCGCATCCCCTGGTGCTTGTGGAACGAACCGGCCCGGTAGTCCCACCAGGTGAACAGCCTGTCGTCGTCGTAGAGGCGGCGGAAGGCGTCGACCAGGCCCCACGACTCGAGCGCGGCCAGCGCCTCCCGCTCCGGCGGGCTGACGTGGGTCATGCCCACGAACTGCGGACGGATCCCACACGTCCCGGTCCTCGGGAGCCACGTTGAAGTCGCCGCACACCGCCACCGGGCGGTCGGGCGCGCTCGTCTCGTCGAGCAGGGCCCGCAGGCGGGCCAGCCAGGCCAGCTTGGCCGGGTACTGCTCGCTGTCGAGGCTGCGCCCGTTGGGCACGTAGACCGAGTGCACCCGCACACCGCCGCAGTCGGCGGCGACCAGCCGGGTCCCCTGCGCATCGTCGTCCGAGCCCATCCCGGTCGACACGTCCTCCAGCCCCACCCGGCTGACGATGGCCACGCCGTTCCACCGTCCGTCGCCGTGGTGGGCGGTCTCGTAGCCGAGGGCGGCGAACGCTCCGTGGGGAAAGGCCGCATCGGCCTGCTTGGTCTCCTGGAGGCAGAGGACGTCGGGCTGGGCGTAGCGCGATCCACTCCTCCACCCGGGGGAGCCGGGCCGTCAGTGAATTGACGTTCCAGGTGGCGATGCGCACGTCGCGACCGGCGATCAGCTCGGCGCCGGGCGGGGCCGAGTCGACCAGTACGAAGAGGAGCTCGGCCTGGCAGGCCACTCGCCGCCGACCGTGGCCCGTCCCGGTCCCCTTGCCGGCCCGGGCCGACATCCGGCCCAGGGTGACCTCGAGCTCGAGCAGGTCGCCGGGGACCACCTGGCGGCGGAACCGGGCCCGCTCGATGCCGCCGAACAGCGGGCAGCTTGCCGGCGAAGCTGGGATCGGCCAGGACGGCCACGCCGCCCAGCTGGGCCAGCGCCTCGACCATCAGCACCCCGGGAAGGGTCGGCCGGCCGGGGAAGTGACCGGCGAAGAACGCCTCGTCGCCGGTCAGCTGCCAACTGCCGGTGGCCGACTGACCGGGCTCGACGGATCGCAGCTCGGTCACGAAGAGGAACGGATCGCGGTGAGGCAGGTAGTCTTCGGCTCGCACGACTGCCGAGGATATCGGTCCGGTGGGCCCGGCGGACTCCTCGCCGGTGCCCGGCCGTCCTGTCAGGCCGTCACCCCTCAACCCCCGGAAGTGCCAGCTCGGCCCGTCCGTCGGCCGGCATCCAGGGACACCAGCACGAACGGTCGCGCCTCACCCTTGGTCAGCACCTGGCGGGCCTTCTTGGGAGGCGGGCCGGCCAGTCCCGCAGAGGGACGTGGCAGAGCATGCCGCCGACGTCGACGTGGGCGCCGTGGGAGGTGAACGACACGACCGTGCCGTCGAACGTGCTGCCCACCGGATGGTCGGCCACGAAGGTGAGGAAGCGTCATCGGGTCGTTGAGGGCCTCGGGCGCCCGCCGGGTGCCCGCCGGCGCGTGCCCGTCCGCCGTGAGGGAAGCCTCCGCTGCCGGCGACCCGGCCCCCCTCGCCGATTTCGCCGGCTTGGCCGACCTGGACGCCTTGGTCGGCTTGTCGACCGGGGCGGTCTTCGCCGTCTTGGTGGCCTTGGCGGGTTTGTCCGCCTTGGCCGCCTTGGGGATCTTGGCGACCTTGGCGGCGTTCGGGGTCTTGGCGGCCTTGGTCGCCTTGGCGGCCTTGGCGGGTTTGTCCGCCTTGGCCTCCTTGGCGGCTCTTGGTGGCCTTGGCGGCCTTCGGTGGTCTTGGCGGCCTTGGCCGTCTTGGTGGCCTTGGCCGTCTTGGCGGCCTTCGCCGTCTTGGCGGCCTTGGCCGTCTTGGTCGCTCCACCGTCTTGGCGACCTTGGCGGCCTCGGCCGTCTTGGTGGCCTTCGCCGCCTTGGTGGCCTTGGCCCCGCGACGTGGCGTCACACCGTCGGATTCCGCCTCGGACCGCTCGTCGTCACCGTCGATCGGAGCCGAGGCCCCGTCGCCGTCGGCGGACCGCCTGCCGCCTCGACTTGGTGGTCACCGACCGGCTCTTCGCCCCTCGCACCGGCGTCCGGGGGTGAAGATCCAGCCCACGCCGGGCACCGGCTTGCCGCCGATGAGCCGACCCGGCTCGAACAGCCACGGCCGTTCGGCATGGAACTCCTGGAAGGAGTCGTTGGACAGGACCAGCGCGCCCGACTTCTCGGCGATGCGCAGGATGAACCCGTCCCCCCGCCCACTGGCGCCGGCCGGCGGCGTGATCATCTCGCCGTGCTCCACCGCCTGCTCGAAGGCGGCCACCTCGGAGGGGTCGATCCGGTGGCCGAAGGAGGCGTCGACCACCACGGTGACGTCCGAGGTGGTGAAGCCGCGGTACTCCTCGAGGAAGCTCCGGATGGCCTCGTCGAGCTGGGCCAGGCTGGGAAGGCTCCGGCCCTCGGTGGCGATGTTGGACCCGTCGACGACGATCCGCCGGCGTTCGGGGAGATCCTGTTCCATAGCGGACCACAGTCAACCATCTGACCAGGTGCGATCTCCGACCATGCCCGGTCGCGCGGCCGAGGCGTCCGGCCGCCCGGATCCGACACCGGGTCGGCACCCTAGGATGGGCCGGTGGCCTCGGAGAGCAGCCGGACCGGCGAGGCCACCGACCTGCTGCAGCACCTGATCCGGAACCGGTGCGTCAACGACGGCACGGCCGCCTCGGGGCATGAGCACCGCAGCGCCGACCTGCTCCGGCGGCTACCTCGAGGGCTCCGGGCGTCGACATCGAGACCTTCGAGCCCGAGCCGGGCCGGACGTCGCTGGTGGCGAAGATCCAGGGCTCCGACCCCACGGCGCCGTCACTGACGCTGCTCGGGCCACACCGACGTGGTGCCGGCCAACGCCGACGACTGGCGCCACGACCCCTTCGGCGGCGAGCTGATCGACGGCGTGGTGTGGGGACGTGGGGCCATCGACATGCTCAACCTCACCGCCACCATGGCCACCGGCATCCGCCACCTGGCACCGAGCGGTTTCCGGCCCGCCGGGGACCTCACCTACATGGCCGTGGCCGACGAGGAGGCACTCGGCACCCACGGGGCCAAGTGGCTGTGCCAGCACGCCGCCGACGAGGTCAACTCCGACTACGTCATCACCGAGTCGGGGGGCTTCCCGATGGGCGGAGCCGACGGCACCACCCGGCTGCCGGTGATCGTCGGTGAGAAGGGCGTCTACTGGTGCGTCCTCACCGTCAGGGGCACGCCGGGCCACGGCAGCCAGCCCTTGCGGACCGACAACGCCCTGGTCAAGGCGGCCGAGGTGGTCCGTCGGATCGACGAGTACCGGCCCCAGGCCCAGCTGCACGAGGCATGGACCCGGTTCATCGAGGGGATCGGCTTCCCGCCCGAGCTGGCCGAGCCGCTGCTCGACCCCGACCGCATCGACGCCTTCTGCGACGAGCTCCCCCTGGTCGGCCTGGCCCGACAGGCCCACGCCTGCACCCACACCACGATGGCCCCGACCGTCATGCGGGCCGGGACCAAGATCAACGTGATCCCCGACCGGGTCGAGCTCGAGCGTCGACATCCGCTCCCTGCCCGGGTGGGACACCGCCGACGTGCGGGCCATGCTGGACGAGGTCATCGGCGACCTGGCCGACGACGTGGAGATCGACTTCCGGTCCGAGGAGCCGTCGACCACCTCGCCGATCGACACACCGCTGTGGGACGCGCTGGAGCGGGTCAGCCGGCTGTTCTACCCGGGAGCCCGCACCGTCCCGTTCCTGACCGTGGGGGCCACCGACGCCCGCTTCCACCGGGCCCTCGGCAGTGTGGCCTACGGGTTCGGGCTGCACAGCCGGGCCATCGGCTTCGAGGAGTACGGGGCCATGTTCCACGGCATCGACGAGCGGGTCGACGTCGAGTCGCTCCATCTGTCCACCGAGATGTGGATCGCCCTGGCCCACGACTTCCTGGTCTGATCCGCTCGACCAGGACCGCTCCGCCGGAGCCGGCGGCGGTGCTCAGCCGACGGAGCGGGCCAGCAGGTCGTCCTGTTCCAGCCGGTGCAGGGCGGCGCTGCCCGACGCCGGACTGGCCGATTCGGCCCGGCTCACGTGGCGGAGCGTGTGGGTGTCCCGCAGGAGGCGGTGCAGCCGGCCGTGCACGAAGTTCCACGCCCCCATGTTCTCGGGCTCCTCCTGCAGCCAGACCACCTCCCGTGGCATTGGGGTAGCGGTCGAGGACGGCCTCGATGGTCGCCTTCGGCCAGGGTAGAGCTGCTCCACCCGCACCACCGCCACGCCCCTGCCCGCATCGCCCAGCTCGTCGCGGTCGGCCGAGGGCGTCGTAGGCCACCTTGCCCGGTGCACAGCACCACCCGGGTCACCGCATCGGGCGTCGAAGTCCTCGTCGGCGGTCGCCGGGATCGTCGAGCACCTCGGCGAACGAGCCCGCGGTGAACGCGGCGATCGGCGACCGGGCCTGTCGGGACCGGAGGAGCGACTTGGGGGTGAACACGATCAGCGGCCTGCGCTCGGCCCCTCTGACCTGGGACCGGAGCAGATGGAAGTACTGCGCCGAAGTGGTCGGGCTCGGTCACCCGCATGTTGCCCCGGGCGCACAGGGTCAGGAACCGCTCGATCCGGGCCGAGGAGTGCTCGGGCCCCTGGCCCTCGTAGCCGTGGGGCAGGAGCAGCACCAACCCGGACTTCTGGCCCCACTTGTCCTCGGCCGCCACCAAGAAGTTGTCGACGATGATCTCGGCGCCGTTCCAGAAGTCCCCGAACTGGGCCTCCCAGGCCACCAGATCGTCGATGGCCTCCACCGAGTAGCCGTACTCGAATCCCACGCAGGCGTACTCGGACAGAAGGGAGTCGCAGATGGTGAATCGGCCGCCCTCCAGCCCGGCCAGGGGCACGTGCTCGGCACCGGTGTTGTGGTCGACCAGCACCGCATGGCGCTGGGAGAACGTGCCCCTCCGGGTGTCCTGCCCGGTCAACCGCACGTTGGTCCCCTCCGCCAGCAGGGAGCCGATGGCCAGCGCCTCGCCGAGGGCCCAGTCGATCTCGCCGTCGGCGACCACCTTGTCCCGCTGCTCGAACTGGCGGGCCAGCTTGGGATGGATGACGAACCCCTCCGGCACGGTACCGATCGCCTCGGCCAGGCCCGACAGCACCGGACGACCCCACACCGGTCTCCACCGGCCGGGATCCGCAGGTCGGGAACCACGTAGACGGGAAGGACCGGTGCGTCGTGGTCGGCCGATCCGGCCTCGGCCTCGGCCCGGGTCTCGTCCAGGGCGGCCTGGAGCCGGGCGGAGAAGTCGTCGAGGGCCTGTTCGGCCTCCTCGATCGAGATGTCCCCCCGTCGCACGAGCGACTCGGTGTACAGCTTGCGCACCGACCGCTTGGCCTCGATGAGGGCGTACATCAGCGGCTGGGTGTAGCTGGGGTCGTCGCCCTCGTTGTGGCCGTGCCGGCGGTAGCAGACCATGTCGATGACCACGTCCTTGTGGAAGGCCTGGCGGAAGCCGAAGGCCAGGCGGGCGGCCCGGACGCAGGCCTCGGGATCGTCGCCGTTCACGTGGAAGATCGGGGCCTGGACCATCTTGGCCACGTCGGTGGGGTACACCGAGGTGCGGGCGGCCTCCGGCGCGGTGGTGAAGCCGAGCTGGTTGTTGATCACGATGTGCACGGTGCCGCCGGTGCGGTAGCCGGGCAGCCCGGACAGGTTGAGGGTCTCCGCCACCACGCCCTGCCCGGCGAAGGCGGCGTCCCCGTGGAGGAGGATGGGAAGCACCGGAAAGGGGTTCCACGGTCCGTCCCCCGGAGCGGATCCCGTTCCCCCGCTGGCCACCCAGCGCGTCCTGCTTGGCCCGGACCATGCCCACCACCACCGGGTCGACCGCCTCGAGGTGGGACGGGTTGGAGGCCACGGTCACCGGGATGGAGGCGCCGGATCGGGCGACGAACGTCCCGACAGGCCCCTTTGTGGTACTTCACGTCGCCCGAACCCTGCACCGACTCGGGATCGAGATTGCCCTCGAACTCCTCGAAGATCTCCCCGTAGGACTTGCCCACGATGTTGGCCAGCACGTTGAGACGGCCACGATGGGACATCCCCATCACCGCCTCGTGCAGGCCCTCGCCCACCGCCTCGTCGAGGATTGCGTCGAGGAGCACGATGGCCGACTCGGCGCCCTCCAGCCCGAATCGCTTCTGTCCGACGTAGCGCGAGTGGAGGAACCGCTCGAACACCTCGGCGGCATTGAGCCTTCCGAGTATGTGGCGCTGCTCGTCCGGCGCGAGGGCGGAGGGGACACCCTCCAGGTGCTGCTGGATCCACCGCTTCTGCTGCGGGATCCTGGATGTGCATGTACTCCACGCCGAGGGTCCGGCAGTAGGCGTCGCGGAGGAGGTGGAGGATCTCGTCGAGGGTGGCCATGGCCCTGCCGCCCAGCCCGTCGGCGACGAAGGGCCGGGGCAGGTCCCAGATGGTCAGGCCGTAGTGCAACGGGTCCAGCTCGGGGTGGAGCTCGGGCGGCTCGGCGTCCAGCGGATCGAGATGGGCGATGAGGTGGCCGCGGACCCGGTACATGTTGATCAGGGTCTGCACGTGCACCTGTTTGGTCAGGCGGAGGTGGGCGCCGTCGCCCTCGTCGTCGAGGGCGTTGACGTCCCTCTCCCACCGGACCGGCTCGTAGGGGACGGACAGGGACTCGAACACCTCTTGGTAGAAGCCGTGCCGGCCCATCAGGCACTCGGACACGTGGGCGAGGAACAGGCCCGACTCGGCACCCTGGATGATCCGGTGGTCGTAGGTGGAGGTGAGGGTCACCGTCTTGCCGATGCCCAGGTCCGCCAAGGTCCGCGGGTCGGCCGCCTCGAACCCGGCCGGGACCCCCAGGGCCCCGACGCCCACGATGAGCCCCTGCCCGGGCATCAGGCGGGGCACGGACTGCACGGTGCCCAGGGTTCCCGGGTTGGTGAGGGTCACGGTGGTCCCGGCGAAGTCGTCGGGGGCGATCTTGTTGGTGTGGATCTTGCGCACCAGCTCTTCGTAGGCGGCGACGAATCCCCGGAAGTCCAGCGCGTCCGCATCGGTGATGCAGGGCACGAGGAGCGTGCGGCTCCCGTCGGACTTCTCGACGTCGACCGCCAGTCCGAGCCCCACGTGGCGGTGTCGGACGACTCCGGGTGTCCCCTTCCCGTCGGCGTCGGCGACGAAGGCGGCGTTCATGGCGGGCACCGCCATGAGCCCCTTGACCACCGCGTAGCCGATGAGATGGGTGAAGCTGACCTTGCCCCCCGTCGTCCGGAAGAGCTGATTGTTGACGACGGTGCGGTTGATCTCGAGGAGCTTGGCCGGGATGGACCGGACGCTGGTGGCGGTGGGCACCGACAGCGACGCCTCCATGTTGGCCACGATGCGGGCGGCGGCACCGCGGAGGGCGACGGGAGGCTCGGAGCGGTCGGGCTCGGAGGGGGTCCCCGCCGCCGATGGTCCGGACGTCGGCGGAGCGACCGGTGTCGACGGGGTCGCGGCCGTGGTCGACGCCGTGGTCGCCGGCGGGGTCGGGGTCGCTCACGGCCTCCGGGGGAGTCGGAGGCGCGGTGGGCGGCAGGGCCGTGCCGGCGGGGCGGTAGTCGGCGAAGAACTCCCGCCACGACTCGGACACCGAGGTCGGGTCGGATCGAAACCGCTCGTACATGTCCTCGACCAGCCACGCGTTCGGCCCGAAGGCCCCGGACCCCGCGGCCGACACCGAGCTCAGATCGCCGACGCCGGCCGATCCGTCTCCAACATTGTCATCCATTGCCCTCCAGCCTACCGGGGCACCGAATCGGCACGGCGGTGGTGCGGACCGAATGGCCCGACCGGTCCGCGACGCCGGGCTGCCCCGGGTCACGGACCGGTCGGTCGACTACTTGGCCTTGGTGATCTTCGGCGCGGGGGCCTGACCGTTCACGACCTTCTTGAACGACGAGCCGGCAGAAACCTTGGGGCTCTTCGACGCCTTGATCTTGATGGTCTCCCCGGTCTGCGGGTTCCGACCGGTGCGCGCGGCACGCTGGGCCCGATCGAACGTCAGGAATCCGGTGATGACCACCTTCTCCCCTTTGGCCACGTTGGCCACCACGACGTCCTCGATGCCGCCAAGCACGGAAGCCACGTCCTTGTTGGTCGACCCGATGTGGGTGGCCACGGCCGCGATGAGATCGGTTTTTGTGAGGGGCACTGGCTCTCCTTCGTCTTTGGAAGCCACAACAATGCACGATCTGAACCACCCATGTGCGCATTTGGCCCCGATCGGCGCCCGAAAGCCGACCGTTCCCGGCGCCCGGGCCGGACGGCCGGCCCGCCGGCTCCGGCGCATTCACCCTCGTCACGGACCGTGTATGGCGTGAGGGCAACGCACCTGACAGGCTGCGTGGCCGTGTCCCCGATCAATTCCCTGGCCATCACCGAACACCGGCCGGACGGGTCCCGGGCCGACGCACCGCTGGTCGTGCTGGTCCACGGGTCCCTCGATCGCTCGGCCAGCTTCACACGGGTGCTCCGCCGCCTGGATGACCTCCACACCGTGGCCTACGACCGGCGCGGCTACCACCGCTCGCGCGGAGCGCTTCCGCTCAACGCGACCTTGGACGGCCACGTCGACGACCTGTTCGAGGTCATCGACGGCCGACCTGCGGTGGTGGTCGGGCACAGCTTCGGGGGCGACGTCGCCCTGGGCGCCGCCCTCCGCGACGATGGGCCATCGACCATTCTCTCGGTGGCCGCCTATGAGCCGCCGATGCCCTGGCTGGCCGGATACCGCCGATCGGCGCCCACCGCCGCGCCGCCGCCGACCGTCGCGACCGGTGGACCCGACGACGACGCACGCCGCCGCCGAGCGGTTCTTCCGGCGGATGGTCGGCGATTCCGCCTGGGAGCGTCTCCCCGAACACACCAAGGCGGCACGACGGGCCGACGGTCCCGCCCTCGCAGGCCGAGCTCAACGCCATTCGTGTGCCCGATGCCCCCTTCGACGTGTCCGCGCTGACCGTTCCGGCCACGTTCGCACGGGGCGAGCACTCGGCCTCCCGACATCGCTATGCGGTGGCGTGGCTGCTCGAGCACACGCCCGGCGCCGAACTGGTCGAGATCCCCGGCGCATCCCACGGCGCTCATCTCACCCACCCCGGCGGATTCGCCGACCTGGTCCGGACCGCCGTCGCCAGGGCCGGCCGGCCGATCCGGACCACCCCATGAACATCCTCGTCACCGGCTCGTCGGGGCTGATCGGCACCGCCCTGGTCGACCGCCTCCTCTCCGGAGGCGATGACGTCTGCCGACTGGTTCGGGGCGCACCGACCGACGGGGGCGACACCCGGGCAGGCGGATCCGCCGCCACCGAGGTCGGTTGGGATCCCGAAGGCGGCACCATCGACCTGGACGGGCTCGACCGGGCCGGGCCGTTCGACGGAGCCGTCCACCTGGCCGGAGCCGGGGTCGGCGACAGGCGGTGGACGGACAGGCGAAAGGAGATCGTCCGGACGAGCCGGACCGCATCGACCCGGCTGCTGGCCGGGACCCTGTGCCGGCTGGCGGTGCGCCCGCCGGTCCTGGTCAGCGCCTCGGCCGTGGGTTACTACGGAATCCGCGGCGACGAGCAGTTGACCGAGGCCTCCCCCGCGGGGACCGGCTTCCTTGCCGAGCGTCTGCCGAGCGTGGGAGGCGGCCGCCGAGCCTGCTGCCGAATGCGGCATCCGGACCGTCCGCCTCCGGACCGGCATCGTTCTCAGCGGTGCCGGGGGTGCGCTGGCGCGCCAACTCCCCCTCTTCCGGCTCGGCCTGGGTGGTCGGACGGGGCGGGGGGACCAGTACCGCAGCTGGATCGCCCTCGACGACCAGGTCGGTGTCATCCTCCACTGCCTCCGGGACGACGCCCTCCACGGTCCGGTCAATGCGACGGCGCCCCATCCGGCCACCGACCGCGAGCTGGCCCGGTCGTTGGGCGCGGCCCTCCACCGGCCTGCGGTGGTGGTGGTCCCGGCCACCGCGCTGCGGCTGGTCCTGGGGAGCGGAGATGGCCGAGGAGCTCGTCCTCGGGGGCCAGTACGTGATCCCCGCCGCGCTCCAGTCCCGGGGATACCGGTTCGCCCACCCGAGCCTCGACCAGGCGGTCCGGGCGGCACTGGCGCTCCCGGGCTGACCGGCGGGCCGGCGGGCCGTCGGGCCGGCGGGCCGTCGGAACCCTACTCGGGGACCGGTTCCATCCTCCTCGGCGGCTCCATCGGAGGCCCCCGCCGCGGTTGGCGGACCAACCTGTCGCCGGTCTGCGACTCGTCCTTGGCCCCGGCCACCAACGGGGAGCGCGACAGGAAGATCACGCCGCCGATGACGACGCCCACGGACGCCAACTCGACGGGCAGTCGCCACTCGGCCGTGTGCAGCCGGTCGTGGAACAGCCAGATCCCGATGAGCACGCTGGCCACCGGGTCGACGATGGTGAGCGTGGCCTGCGATGCGGTGATCGGCCCTGCGTGGAGCGAGCTCTGGATGAGGAAGCAGCCCGATCAGGCCGGTGGCCACCAGGGCATAGGGATCCCAGTTGGTGAACACATGGCCCCATCCGTCGGTGACCAGTGTCGTGAACTGCTTGGTCAAGGCGGCGGACAGGGCGAACATCATGGCGCCCGATGCGCCGAACATGGCGGCACGGAACCACCGGGGTCCGGTGAAGCCGAGGGCGGCGGTGGCCACGACGATCGCACCTACCACCACGACCACCACGGTCCAACTCCGCAGGGTGGGCACGACGGTCCCGCCACCCGGAGCGGCGATCACCAAGAAGGCGGCCAGTCCCCCGGCGGCCGCCAGCGCTCCCGCCCACTCCCTCCAGGTCAGGTGGTAGCGGAACCACACTCCGAGGATCAGGACCAAGAAGAGCAGCTCGGTGGTGACGATGGGCTGTACCGAGCTGAGCTGGCCGAAGCGCAGGGCCCCGGCCTGCAGCACGAAACCACCTGCGATCAGGGCCACACCGGCGAACCAGATCAGGTGGCGGAAGCCCTCGCGGAACAGGCTGAGGCCCATGGCGGCGTCCTCCGGGGCGTTCTGGACGCCGATCCGCTGGAAGACGACGCTGAGGGCGTTGGCGAACGCCGCCAGCACGGCGAGGGTGAAGGCCATCTGCATGGTCTAGTGCTTGGCGACCCACCCGGCCGATCCCCGGGGCCTCCCGCCTCGCCGGCGCCTCGCTCCGTTCCGCGCCGGCGTTACGCTGTCGTCGGCACGACCCAGAGGGGATCGACAGGAGCGAGGGGAACCGATGACCCATGCCGCGGTAGCGGGCCAGAGCCAGCCGGAGGCCGAAGAGGGCGCCGGACCGCCCAGTACCGAGCAGTTCGAGCTCGAGGCCCGCGCCTTCCTCGAGGCCAACGCCGACAAGCGCCCCGAGGAGACCTTCGTCTGGGGCGAGGGATCCGACCACGTCGGCCTCTTTCCGGAGCGGACGCCCGCCGAAGATGCCGCCGACCTGGCGGCGGCCCGGACCTGGGCCCGACGGGTCTTCGATGCCGGTTTCGGGTGGATCACCGGTCCGACCGGCTACGGGGGCCGCGGCCTGGCCCGCGACTACCAGCGGATCTTCAACGCCGTGGCCGCCGACTACAAGACGCCGTCGATGTCCGTCTACGGGATCGGCCTCGGGATGGTGGCACCCACCATCCTGGCCCACGCCACCGAGGAGGTGAAGGAGGCCTACCTGCGTCCCCATGTACCGCGGGGACATCGTCGGCTGTCAGCTGTTCAGCGAGCCGTCCTCCGGATCGGACCTCGCCTCGCTCCAGACCAGGGCGGTCCGCGACGGTGACGAGTGGGTCATCAACGGTCAGAAGGTGTGGACCTCGGGCGCCCAACTCTCCGACATCGGCGAGATCATCTGCCGCACCGATCCCGACCTCCCCAAGCACCGGGGGCTTACCGGCTTCGTGGTCGACATGCACGCCCCGGGCGTCGAGGTCCGGCCGCTGCGACAGATGACCGGGGGCGCCTCGTTCAACGAGGTCTTCTTCACCGACGTCCGGGTCCCCGACTCCCACCGGCTCGGCGAGGTCAACGGCGGGTGGACGGTGGCCCTCACCACCCTGATGAACGAGCGGGCGGCCATCGGCGGTGGCGGCGGTCTCGGCCTCCCCGCCAGCAGCGAGGCTGATGGAGCTGGCCCGGGCCAAGGGCCGCGCCGACGACCCGCTGGTCCGCCAGCAGCTGGCTTCGGTCATCATCAACGAGCGGGTGGCCGGCTACACCAACCTGCGCGCCATGGCCAAGATCGCCGCTCGGCCAGCTGCCCGGCCCGGAGATGTCCATGGGCAAGCTGTCGCTGACCGCCAACATGGTGCGGACCTGCGAGATGGTGTCCTCGATCCTCGGCCCCTCGCTGGTCGCCGACAACGGCGCCTGGGGCACCTACGCCTGGTCCGAGTACCTCCTCGGCGTGCCGGGCATGCGGGTGGCCGGGGGCACCGACGAGGTCCTGCGCAACATCATTGGCGAGCGGGTGCTCGGGCTCCCGAAGGATCCCGCCCCCCAGTGACCCGATGGCCCATCGGGCGGGGACCGGTCAGCGGAAGGCCAGGTCGTCCACGAACGACCACGACCGTCGGTGGATCGAAGTCAGGCCGAAACCGGCCAGAGCGGTGCGGTGCACCGGCGAGGGGTAGCCCTTGTTGCGGTCGAAGTCGAAGGGCGGAAAGCTCGCCGAGAGGCCGCGCATCATCCGGTCCCGGGTCACCTTGGCCATGATCGAGGCGGCGGCGATGGAGACGCACGATGCATCGCCCCGCACCACCGTGCGGACCCGCGGCGAGGGCGGGGGCGTCATGGTCGCGTCGCCGGCATCCACCGGAGGGCTCACATAGTCGAAGGCACCGTCCATCAGGATGACCCGGGGTGGCAGGGCCAGGCCGGCCAGGGCCCGACGGGCCGCCAACCGCAGGGCAGCGGTCATCCCCAGGGCATCGCACTCCTGGGGTCCCGCGTGACCGACCGACCATGCCGGACACCACTCGTTGATCAACGGGTACAGGTGCTCCCGGCGCTCCTCGGTCAGCATCTTCGAGTCGCGGAGGCCGACGGGCGGTTCGAGGTCCTCGGGGAACACCACCACCCCGACCGACACCGGGCCTGCCCACGCCCCGCGCCCCACCTCGTCGAGGCCGGCGACGGAGCGCACGCCCTCGCCGCACAGCGAACGCTCGAGCCGGTCGTCAGGAGCCAGCCCGGACCCGGTGGTGACCGTCGCCCTCCGCATCGGTCCATACGCCCTCTTTCCGGGGCTCCTCTGGGCCTTCTTCCCGGCGTTCTTCCCGAGCTCTTCCCGGCGGTCCCCGTTCCCCGGGCGGCCGGCGTCGTCCCCGTCACGTCGGACGGGCGATCGGGTCGAGGGGATCTGGCAGCAACACGTCAGCAACCTACAGCGTGTCTCACTGCCCGAGCCGGCTTCTCACCACCTTGCCCAGGGCGTTGCGAGGCAGCTCGCCGACGATGCAGACCCTGCGGGGCCGTTTGTGGGGGCCAAGGTCGCAGAGGTGAACTCGGCCAGGTCCTCCACGGTCGGCGGCGCACCGTCGGCCACGATCCAGGCCGTGACCACCTCCCCCCACTCATCCGACGGGGTGCCGGTCACCGCCACCTCGGCCACTCGCGGGATGGGCGGCCAGCACGTCCTCGACCTCGGTCGGGTAGACGTTGAAGCCCCCGGTGATGATCAGGTCCTTCGAACGCCCGGTGATGACCAGGTAACCGTCGTCGTCCGACCCCGGTCACCGGTCCGGAACCAGGGCGCTCCCCCGTCCGTCGCCGGAATGAAGGCGTCGGCGTCGGCGTCGGGTCTCTCCCAGTAGCCGCCGAAGACATTGGGGCCCCGGACCAGGATCTCATCGCTCGACGCCGAAGGCCACCTCCACGCCGGGAAGTGGGAACCCCACCGTCCCGGCCCGGCGCTCGCCGTCGTAGGGATTGGACACGTTCATCAGGGTCTCGGTCATCCCGTAGCGCTCGAGCACCGGCATCCCGATGGCCGCGCTGGCCGCGGCGTGGAGCTCCGGCGGACAGCGGCGCCGACCCGCAGACAGCCAGGCGGAGCCGACGGAGGGACGCGGCGCGGCCCGAGCCGAGCAGCCGGTGGTACATGGTCGGCACCCCGAAGAACAGGGACGCCCGCTCACCGAGCACCGTCCCCGGCCACGGCGGCCGGGTCGAAGCCGGGGAGGAGCACCGCGGAGGCCCCGGCCGACAGGGTCCCGTAGACGCCGACGCACAGACCGTGGGCGTGGAAGACGGGCAGGCAGTGGACCAGCCGGTCCTCGGGGCCCCAGCGCCAGGCGAGCCGCACCGATTCCGTGGCCGGCCAGCAGGTTGCCGTGGCGAAGCACCGCGCCCTTCGGGGCACCGGTGGTCCCCGAGGTGTAGCAGATGAGCGCCGGGTCGTCCGGTCCGACCGTGTCGAGGGTGCCGGCATCGCCGTCGGGGAGCTCGACCTCGGGGCCGACCACGAGCAGCGGTTCCGCCGCGGCCCGACGGACCCACTCGGACTGCTCGGTCCGCTCGACGACGGCGGCCGCCGGGCGGACGTCGACCACGATCTGGGCCAGCTCGCGCTCGGTGTAGCCGGTGTTGGCCGGGACCACCACCAGACCGGCCCGGAGGGCTCCCACGTGGGCGGCCAGGGCGGGCACCGACGAGCCGGTCGACCACAGCACCCGGTCCCCGGCCACCAGGCCGGCGGACCGTAGCCGCCCGGCCACGGCCCGGGTGGCGGCGTCGAACTCCCCCGCCGTCCACCATCCGCGGCGGCCCGCTCGCCCCCCGGCCCGGGTGTCGGCGGGGGCGGCGTCGCCGGTCTTCCACAGCGGAGCTGCAGGGTCGGCCCGCCACCGTTCGGACCAGGCCCGCAGTACGGTCCCCGCCGAGACCAGCTCCGAGACGGCGCAGTCGGTGCCACGGGGTAGGTGGTCACGCCAGGGGCGCAGGGTCGCCTCCTTCCGATCTTCTCGGTGGTGCCCGGTCGGCCCGGCCCGGTGGTCGGCAGCGTGTCGGGGGCCGGTCCGCGGCGGCCGGCCCTGGTCGGGCGTGACGGGCCCTAGTCTCAGTCCAACGGCAACGACGAGCCCGGACCGGGAGGAAGGCCAGACCATGGGATTGATGGACAAGGTCAAGGCATCGGCGGAGATCGGACTGGCCAAGGCCACGGAGGCCAGCAAGGCCGGGCAGGCCAAGCTCGACGCGGCCCAGGCCAAGCACAAGGCCGACGGCCTGCTCCGCGACCTCGGCGCCGCCGTCTACGCCGATCATTCCGGTCGGGGATCCGACCAGCTGACCCAGGACGCGGAGCGGATCGTGGGCGAGCTCAAGGCCTACGAGGCGGAGTACGGGCCGATCCCCTCGTGAGCCCGCCCGGGGCCGCCGGCGAGGGAGCGACGGCCGATGGGGGTGCGTCGGTCGCCGAGGGGGGACCGCCACCGGGCCGGGCCGGCACGCCCCGGCGCATCGCGGTCGTCCCCCACACCCACTGGGACCGCGAATGGTACGAGCCGTTCCAGACCTTCCGCCTCAAACTGGTCCGCCTGATCGACGGCCTCCTCGACCTGATGGAGCGGGACAGCTCCTACAGCCACTTCCTCCTGGACGGCCAGCTGGCGGTCATCGACGACTACCTGGAGATCCGACCGGAGAACGAGGACCGGCTCCGCGCCCTGGGCGCCGCCGGGCGGATCACCCTCGGACCGTGGTACATCCTCATGGACGAGTTCCTGGTGTCCGGTGAGACCATCATCCGGAACCTGCAGGCCGGCATCGGCCGCGGCGCCGCCTTCGGCGGCGTGACCGGGGTCGGCTACCTGCCCGACATGTTCGGCCACATCGCCCAGATGCCCCAGATCCTGACCCAGGCCGGATTCGACCAGGCCGTGGTGTGGCGGGGGGTGCCCTCCGCCGTCGACCGGTCGGCCTTCCGCTGGCAGGCACCTGACGGTTCGACGGTGCGGGCCGAGTACCTGGTGGCCGGCTACGGCAACGGGGCCGCGCTCCCCGAGGACGCCAAGGCCCTGGTACGCCGCCTGGACGCGCACCTGGAGGAGTTCGGGTCCTTCCTCCGGCCCGGGGACCCGCTGCTGGTGATGAACGGCACCGACCACCTCCGCCCCCAGCCCTGGCTGGGCCGGGTGGTGGCCGAAGCCAACCAGATACAGGGCGACTTCGACTTGCGCATCACCTCGCTGTCCGACTACCTCCGGGACGCACCCGGCGACGACCTGCCCGAATGGCGCGGCGAGCTCCGCTCGGGTGCGCGGTCGAACCTGTTGATGGGGGTCGGCTCCAACCGGGTGGACGTCAAGCAGGCCGCCGCCCGGGCCGAGCACTGGACTCGAGCGGATGGCCGAGCCGCTGTCCGCGCCTGTTCCTCCCGAGCGATGCCTGGCCGGCGACCTTCCTCGGGACTGGCCTGGAAGTCCCTGATCCGCAACGCCGCTCACGACTCGATCTGCGCCTGCTCGATCGACGAGGTGGTGGACGCCGTCCTGCACCGCTACGCCGAGGCCCGCCAGATCGGGCAGGGGCTGGCCGACCAGGCCCTGGCGGCCGTCGCTGCGTCCATGGCATCGCCGGGTCCGGTGGTGGTCAACCCGTCGGCCCGCGACCGGGGCGGCGTCGTCGAGGTGGTGGTCCCCGGGGCCGGCGAGCCCGGACCGGACATCCAGGTGCTGTCCGAGCGCCTGGGGCTGCCCGGGTCGATCACCCTCGACGGCACGCACGGTCCTCAGCATGCTCGGGCTGATCCAGGGGGCGCGCATCGACAACGACGCCTACATCACCGACGTCTCCCTGGCCGAGGACGACACCGGTCTGGACGTCACCATGGTCATCGGCACCGAGCCGCGGGACGGGGTACCGGTCGAGGAGATCAAGCGGGAGCTCTACACCCGGCTCACCGCCCGGCCCGACACCGAGGTCCGGCTGACCCTCGACCAGCCCCCGGTCCGCCGGATCCTGGCCCGACAGGACGACGTCCCCGGGTTCGGATGGGCCCGCTTCGAGCCCGCCGCCCTGGCCCACCCGGTCCGGGTGGAGGGCGACGCCACCGGAGGGGTCACGCTGGCCAACGGGCTGGTCACGGTGGTCGTCGACGCCGCCGACGGCACGTTCTCGCTCGACGGCGTCCCGGGATACGGCCGTCTGGTCGACGGCGGTGACCACGGGGACACCTACAACTACTCGCCGCCCCGGGTCGACACGGTGGTCGACCTCGCCCGATTCGGTGTCGGTGGCCGTCGGTGAACGGGGCCCGGTGCGGGCCACCGTCACCGTCACCTCCACCTTCACCTGGCCGGACCGCGTGGACGCGGCCACCAAGGCCCGGGTCGGAGGCCACCGGGTGGAGGTCGCGACCACTCTCGAGGTCCGGGCCGACGAGCCGACCGTGCGGGTGCGCACCAGCTTCGACAACCCGTCGAGGGATCACCGGCTCCGGGTCCACCTCCCCCTCCCCCGACCGGCGACGACCTCCCGGGCCGAATGCGCCTTCACCGTCGTCGAGCGCGGACTGACCGCCGAGGGCCGGGCCGACGAGTACCCGACCGCCACCTTCCCGTCCCGCCGGTTCGTGTCGGCCGGGGGCCTGACCGTGGTCCACGAGGGCCTCCTCGAGTACGAGCTGGTGGACATCGAGCCAGGCGACTCCGGGGTCCGGCCCGGCGACGGAGAGCCGAGGGCCACGGCCCTGGCGCTCACCCTGCTGCGCTCGACGGGCATGCTCTCGCGCCTCGGAATGACCACCCGTCCCCTGCCGGCGGGGCCGATGACCCCGATCGACGGCCCGCAGCTGATCGGCCCGGTCGAGGCGTACTACGCGCTGGCAGGTCGGCGACGTCGATCCCCACCCGATGGCCGACGACGTGCTCGCCCCGTTGGCCGTGGTGGCCTCGTTCGGCGGCGGCGACCGGCCCGATCGAGGATCGGCACTCACCGTGCACGGCGCCGAGGTCTCCGCGGTGCGCCGGGAGGCAGGACTGCTCGAAGTGCGGGTGTTCAACCCGACATCCGACCGCCACCGCGGTGACCATCCCGGGCCGGACCGGATGGCTGTTCGACCTACGGGGCCTGCCGGTCTCCCCCTTCGAGGGGGGCTTCGAGCTCCGGGCCCACGGCATCGCCACCTTCCGTCTGGACCGGGACTGACCCACCACCCTCGACGTCGGGACGGGGCCCACGGGACGTCCGGGGCTCGTCGGGCCGCCCGGAGCCGCCCGTGGCCGGACGCGAGGCCCGCACCACCAGCTGCTCACCCCGGTCCCGCAGCTCGTCGAGCTCGCGCAGCACCTCACCCAGGCGTTCCCAGCGCACGTTCCGGCGTCGGTCGGCGCCGGGCTCGGTGCCGGCCCGTGACAGCTTCCACACCTGTACCCTGCCGATGTTCTTCAGATTGCGGGTCCGCAGGGCCCGGGTGTCGAAGTCACCGGTCCCCGCCTCCCCGAGGGCGGTGCGGAACTCGTCGGAGATGAGCACGGTCCCGGGGTTGGCCACTCCGACCAGCCGGCTGGCCAGGTTGACCACCGGGCCGTAGAAGTCGCCGTCCTGCACCAGCACCGGGCCGACGGCGAGGGCCACCCGGACGTCGGAGAGGAGTTCGTCCCCGGCGTAGGCCTCGGCCAGGCTCAGCCCGATCTCGGCGGCGCTGGTGACGTTCGGGACCACGAACATCACCTCGTCCCCGATCATCTTGACCACCCGGCCACCCAGTGCCACGACGGTGTCGTGGGCCAGCTCCTCGAACCGGGCCACCACCGCGGCCAGCTCCTCGTCACTCAGATGCTGGCTGAGCACCGTGAAGCCGACCATGTCGGCGAACCCCACCGCCATCACCGGGCTGATCCCCTCGTCGGAGCCGCGGGCCCGGAGCAGCATCGCCCGCCGGATGGCCGCCTGCAGATGCCGGCGCCAGACGTACTCGAGCAGCCGCGCCATGGTCGGAAGCGACTCCCCCGCCCCCCGGGCGAAGCGGTCGGCATCGATGATGCTGTCACCGGACACCATCAGGACCGGGGTCGGACCCGGTCCCGCCTGGGCCTCGGCGATGCGGGCCATGGCCGAGCCGATGACCCTGGCCATCTGCACCGCCGAGTCGATGTCGACGACGCCGGTGGCCACCATGGACTGGAACAGCCTGACCGCTTCGATGTCCATCTCGGTGAATGCGGGGTCCTCGTCGCCGACGTCGAGGAAGCCCAGCGCCCGCCAGAAGCGGCGGGCCACCTCGATCGGGATGTCCGTCGTCTCCGCCACCTGGGCCTGGGTCAGCCGGATGTCGGCCGGGACGAGCATCCGGTCCACCATCAGGAGGTCGACGGCATCGTCGGCCACCGCCCGGTCGATCTCCTCGTCGCTGCAGCCGAGCTCGAGCAGCCGGGAACGCACCCGGCCAAGCGCCTCGATCCGTTGCTGTGCCTCGCTGGTACTCGTCTCCGACACGGCCACACCCTATGTCGGCGACCCGCTGTCGGAACTGCTCTCGGATCCGCTGTCGGAACCGCTCTCGGATCCGCTGTCGGACCCGCCCGGGAACCGCCGGCGAGGGCGGCGTGGAGGGCCACGTACACTGTCGCCGTGGCTGCCGCCTCCCCCCGGCCGTCGCTACCGGGCCATCCGCTCCGGTTCGGGCCCCGTGCGGTGCTCATTCCGGTCAAAGCCTTCGGCCAGGCCAAGCGGCGGCTGCACCTGGCCCTGGGTGATCCCGAGCGCGCCGCGCTGGCGCGGGCGATGGCGGACCGGGTCGTCAGCGCCGCCCACCCGCTGCCGGTGGCCGTGGTGTGTGACGACACCGAGGTGGCCGAGTGGGCCCGGGCCCGAGGAGCACTGGTGGTGTGGGAGCCGGGCAGGGGCCTGAACGGTGCGGTGCAGGCCGGTGTCGAGCACCTGACGGCCGGGGGCGTCATCCAGATCACGGTGGCCCACGCCGACCTGCCCCGGGCCTCCGACCTTGCCCGGGTGGGCGACGCACCCGGCATCACCCTGGTGCCCGACCGCTATGGCAACGGGACCAATGTGATCGCCCTGCCCGCCGGCGCCGGCTTCCGGTTCTCCTACGGCCCTGGCTCCTTCGCCCGGCATCGGGCCGAAGCCGACCGGCTCGGTCTGCCGCTGCGGGTGCTCGACCGCCCCGACCTGGCCTGGGACATCGACGAGCCCGGTGACGTCGTCCCGGTGGCTGCGAGCCGCCCCGAACCCGCATGACGGCGCCGCCCCGGACCCGCACGACGGCACCGTGGCCAACCCGCACGACGGCACCATGACGACCCCGTGAATGCGGCGAAGGGGGTGCGGGCCCACACGCCACGGCCAGCGGGCTCCCGGTGGGTGACCTCCTGGGTCCAGAGACGGTCACCGGCGACCTCCCGGTGCCGGCGGTGGTGTTGGCCGTGGGTGCCCATCCCGATGACATCGAGTTCGGGTGCGGCGCCACGCTGGCCAAGTGGGCCGCGGCCGGTTCCGACTCCACCACCTGATCCTCACCGACGGCTCCAAGGGCAGCTGGGACCCGGAGGCCGACCGGGCGCAACTGGTCGAGGCCCGCAGGGCCGAGTGCCGCGCCGCCGCCGCCGTGGTCGACGGAGCTCGGGATGGTGCCGCCCACCCAGCGGACCGGGTCTCGTTCCTCGATCGGGTGGACGGCGAGCTCGAGAACGGCCTCGACGAGCGGCGGGAGATGACCCGGGTCATCCGCACGATGCGGCCCGACCGTGCTGCTCGGTCACGACCCGTGGCGGCGGTACCGGCTTCATCCCGACCACCGGGCTGCCGGCTTCATCACCGTCGACGGCCTGGTGGCGGCACGCGACCCGCACTTCTTCGCCGAGCTCGGGCTCGACCCTCACCGACCGGAGTCCCTGCTGCTGTTCGAGGCGGACCTGCCCAACCACGCAGAGGACGTCCGGGGATTCGAGGCGGCCAAGATCGCCGCGCTGCTCTGCCACCACAGCCAACTGGAGTCGACCATGGGCATCATCACGGCCGCGGACGGTCCAACGGATGCCCAGCGCGCCGAGTTCACGTCGAAGGTGCGGCGTCAGCTGGCGGCCCACGGCTCGATCTCCGGCCTGCAGTCGGCCGAAGCCTTCCGCCTGATGACCGATCTCTGAGCTGGTGGCCAAGAGGCGTCAGCAGGGGCCCACAGGCCCCCGCTGACGCTCTCGGGGGCGGGCACCGGGGGTGCGTCGCCCCGTCAACTACCGGCGGCGGGCCGGCCGCTTGGCCGCCTTGCGGGCCGGGGCCCGCTTGGCCGTGCGCTTGGCGGCGGTCTTCTTCGCCGCTGTCTTGCGGGCGGCAGGCCGCTTCTTGGCGGTCCGCTTCACTGCCTTTCGGACCGCAGTCCGGCGCTTGGCGACGGTCTTCTTGACCGCTTTGCGGGTCGCAGCCCGGCGCTTGGCGACGGTCTTCTTCGCCGCTGTCTTCCGGGCGGCAGGCCGCTTCTTGGTGGTCCGCTTGACCGCCTTGCGGGCCGGAGCCCGCTTGGCCGTGCGCTTGGCGGCGGTCTTCTTCGCTGCAGTCTTACGGGCCGGAGCCTTACGTGCCGGAGCCTTCTTCACCGCCTTTTTGGCTGTCGCCTTGCGGGCCGCTGTCTTTTTGGCCGGAGCCTTACGGACCGTCCTCCTGGCTGCTGCCTTCTTCACTGCCATTGATACTCCCTCCTTAGGGTTCAACGCCGATTTGAACGCCGAACCGGTGGCGAACCGGACACCTTTCGACGCCGGGATCGGTACCACTGCTCCAGTCCGCGGATTCCGACCCACACGGGGACCACGGGCGGTCGGGCTGAATGTCCCGAAACCGACCACTGTGACCTTCCGTCCAGATCGAACCTCGGTGACGATCGTTTCGAACAACAGGTCAACGACATCTTCAACGCCGCGCCGAGACGAAACTGCCGACTCGGTCACAGCACTGACGAGTTGTGACTTGTTCACGATCACCTCCTCAGCGATACGCAACCCATACCAGCAAAATGGCTTTTTAGGGCCAGGTCAAGGACCATCGCACGCGACGCGACCGCGCGTGATCCGCGAGCGAGCGACCGATCGGGACCGATCGACCGTCGCGGTGGACGTGACTGACGCGTGCGCGGACGCGGCCATGGACAAAAAACCGTTTGTTTGGAAGGATTATTCGATACGGCAGTCATTTCGCCGTCCTCGCGGGATGAAACCCTCCGCCACCACCGATCGACGCAACGAAAGCCACGGGCGGCGCACATCCCATGCCGGAATTTTTCCCGTCGAACTCGCCACATTTGCTCAGTTCGCAGCATCGTGCCGCGCTGGCCGCGTCTTCGGAGGCGGGGCACGGTGCATACCTGGGACATGGTGAAGACGGTTGGCGCTTCGCCAAACCCCAGCATTCGGTGATGGTCCTCGGCCCGCCGCGGTCGGGTAAGACGACCTCCCTGATCATCCCCAACCTGTTGGCGAGCGATGGGCCGGTAGTGTCCACCTCCACCAAGCCCGACGTGATGGATGCCACCTCGCCGGCGCGTTCGGCGCTCGGCGACTGCTGGCTGTTCGATCCGACCGGATCGGTCGAGTCATCCGGAACGGTCCGCCCCCTCCGATGGTCGCCGCTGCAGTCGTGCACGCACCTGGGTCGGCGCGCTCTCCATGGCCCGGTCGCTGGTCGAGGTGGGCTCGGCCTCGGGCACCATGGGGTCGACGCGGGTCGAGGGCTCCCACTGGAGCGAGCGGGCCCAGGCGCTGCTGGCCCCCCTGCTCCACGCCGCCGCACTCGACGGTTCGACGATGCGCACCGTCCTGACCTGGGTCGATCGCCACCAGGCCCTCCCCGCCCAGCAGATCCTGGCCGGGGAGCCGGGCCGCACCACCGAGCTGGCCCGGAACCTCCTCGACGGAATCGTGGCCACCGACGAACGGGAATTGAGCGGCATCTGGTCCACGGCGTCCGGGGCGCTGACCGGCTTCCGCTCCGACCAGGCCCTGGAGGCCACCTCCGACCCCGATTTCGACCCGGCCCGGTTCGTCCGCTCGTCCGACACCGTCTACGTCGCCGCGCCGGCGCACCGCCAGATCCTGGTCGCCCCCCTGGTGGTCGGCCTGATCGACGACATCCGCCACGCCACCTACGCGCGCTCCGCCGCCCAGGGCGACACCGGACGGCCGTCGGGACCCGCCGTCCTGCTCGCCCTCGACGAGGTGGCCAACATCGCCCCCATCCCCGATCTGCCGTCGATGGTCAGCGAAGGGGGAGGCCAGGGACTGGTGACGCTGGCCTGCTTCCAGGATCTCTCGCAGGCGCGGAACCGGTGGCCGGACCAGGCCGAGGGGTTCCCCTCGCTGTTCGGTACCACGGTCGTCCTCCCGGGTATCGGGGACGTGAGGACGCTCGAAGCGCTGTCCACGCTGGCCGGTGACGAGGAGATCCCGACCCGGACCGTCTCCGCTGGGCGCACCCTCACCGACCGGCCGATGGTCGACCTGGTCACCGGCGGCCGTCCCCAGTTCGGCGAGAGCCTGTCGACCCAGTGGCGTAAGCGGTTGCCCGCCGATGTGATCGCCCGGGGCGCTCCCGGCCGGGCGCTGGCCTTCGACGAGCGCAACAATGCCGGCTGGATCCCACTGGCACCCTCCCATCTGGCCGAACCCTGGCGGACCCTGCGCCACCAGCCCACCCTCGACCGACGACAGCACCGGACGATCGGTCGGCCTGTCGACCGGGCGTTGGGCATCGGGCGCTGACCGGCGGCTCAGCGCCCGAGCTGTGCGGCCTCCTCCCGTGCCCACCCGGTGGCGGCCGGGGCCCTGCGTTGGTGGTCCCGGACGCAGCCGTCGGCCGCGGTCGACGGCGGCGCTCGAGACCGGCCGCCCTGTCCCCACCCGGCGCGGGACCGCTGACGAGCTCGGCGGGCAGCCGGTCCACGGCCCGGGCCACCGCCCCGGCATCCCAGCGCGCCTCGCCCGGGCCCGACCCCCGACGCCTCCGGAACCGCCCGCGGTACCCGTCGCGGTCCCCGCCGACCCGGTCGGAGCCGACCGCGGGGCCGGACGCCTCGGCGATGCGGTCGGCGACCGACTGGACGACCCGGGCGGACGTCCCCGACACCGACGCGTCGGCGACGGCCGCCACCAGATGGCGGTGACCCAGGGTGCGGCGGTGGCGGGCGAGGTCGCCCAACCGGGAACGGACCCGCTCCGCATCGATCTCGTTCCCGGACCGGCGGGCACGCCCGGGACCCACCACCCGGGTCAGGTCGCCGAGGTCGAACCCGAAGTCGGCGGCCCGCTGCGCCACTCGACCATCAGCGACTCGACCGTACGGTGGCGGTCCTTGTCCGGGCGGGTGGCGTGGAACGCGACCTTGGACCGGCCGGGCCCCTCGACCGGGATGCCCCCCGTGGGAACCGACCCGCCGGGCCACGTATTCGTCCATGGCCGCCGATCGCTGCGAGAACAGCCGGCGCAGCGTCGGGTCGACCCCGACCACGTCGCCCAGGCCGCGGGCGGCACCTCCCAGGCGGCACCGATCCGGTCGCTGAGCTCCATGCGCAGGCGGGCGTGGTAGACGGCCTGGGCGGCGTGGGCGTGGGCGAACATCCTCCTGCCGTCCACCGCCGACCACCATCCCGTCGACGCCCTGGGCCACGTTGGCCACCACCAGCATGGGTGTGGAGGTGGGGATCGAGGGCACGGCTGGTCCGGTGGAGGAAGTCGCCGGCCACCAGCCCGGTGGTCGGCAGGAGGGTGACCTGACCGGCCCGGGTGCGGCGCACCCCGACCGCCGCCCTCCGGAGGTAGGCGGTGGCCTCGGCCACGGCGGCCCGGTGACCGGCGCCGACCTCGGCGGCGATCTCCGGCGGGGCCAGCAGGTGGAGGAGGCTCACCGACTTGGGTGCGCAGAAGATCAGGTCGTAGCCGGCCACCCGCCCGCCGCCCGATCGGTGGCCGGCTGCCCGGCGATCGGCCGCCCGACTGCGGGTCTCGCCCCTCGAGCACCTCGGCGAAGACCCCGGCCTCCACCATGCCCCGCAGGCCGAGGGCGGCCGACCCGGTGCCGGACCACCTTCCCGGGCTCCTCCCCGGCCACCAGGGTTCCCTCCGCCCGGCCGGGGACCAGATCGTCGACGTAGTAGCGGTGGCCGCCCTGGTGGACCACATGAATCTTGAGCACGACCCGGGACCTCCGCCCCGGACCCTACTCGGTTCAGCACCTTTCAATCAATATCATCGATTCTCCTGTGCTATTTCAGATCATCCCGGTCCGATAGCGCCGCAGGATCCGGGCGGCGGCCTCGGCGGCCAGCGACCGGTACTCGGGGGGGTCGAGCACCCGGGCGTCGGGGCCCAGCCGGAGGAGCAGCCGCTCGAGCCAGGCATCCCCGCCGACGAAGATCTCGACCTCGACCCGGCCGTCGACCGGCTCGGGCGGGCCCGCCGACGGGATCGACTCGACCAGCCAGGCCGTCGACGGGTCGACCGACAGGCGCACGCTGGCGGCCGTCGGGACCGGGGACGAAAGGCTCGAATCCGGGAGGGCCGGCTCCGGGCGGGCCGTCCCGTGCCGGCACCGGTACCCGCGCGACGCACCTCGGCCGGCTCGGCCGTCCCGATCCGGTCGACCCGGAACCGTCGCACGTCGCCGGCGCTCTCGCACCAGGCGTCCACGTACCAGTGGCCCTCGGCGGCGAACAGCCGGCGGGGCGCGATCTCCCGTTCGGTCACCCTGTCGGTCGATGCCGAGTAGTAGGAGATGGCCAGGTGCCGCCCCGGAGCCGAGCGCGTCCCGCACCAGCGGGCAGCGAGTGCCGGGGCGTCGAGCTCGACGCCGACCTCCTCCCCCCCGAGGGCACGGTCGAGCTTGGCCAGGGCCCGGGACAGCGCACCGCTGTCGTCGCTCCCGCGGCACCGCCAGCAGGGCGCGGGCCGAGGCGGCCAGGGCGAACCCCTCGGACGGGCTGAGCCGGCGGGGCCGGGCCAGGGCGGTGCCCACCCGGGTGGACACCGTGGTCTCGGTGACCACGATCTCCATGAGCTGGTCGGGCGTGTAGGGCGGGACGCCGCAGCAGGCGGCCATCTCCAGCTCGGTGACCAGGGCCTCGGGGGAGGTCGAAGCGGCCGGCCACCGTCGTCGATCGGGGCCTCGCCCACCTGGGCCAGCCAGGCCAGGATGGCCAGCAGGCGACGGAGCCGGGCGCCGGTGTCCACCACCGACGGTCATTCGGCCCTCCCCGCCGTCGGGCCGCCACTGGCGACCAGCCGCTCGACCATCGCCCGGCGCACGGCCGCAGGGCGCCAGGACCTC
Organism: uncultured Acidimicrobiales bacterium; assembly: GCA_963806285.1. Taxonomy (GTDB): domain Bacteria; phylum Actinomycetota; class Acidimicrobiia; order Acidimicrobiales; family RAAP-2; genus Bog-756. Next base: position 83,468 of record CAWDXJ010000008.1, on the reverse strand, counting down.
GGCGTGGTCCAGCAGCTCGAGGACCCAGAGGATCAGCGCCTCGACTGGTCGGTCACCGTCAGCCGTACCACGACGGCGCCGTCCTCCCGGCGCTCGACCACCGCCTGGCCTCGCCCAGCTCGGCGACCACCCGGGCCGACTCCGCCCCGTCGATGAGCACCTCGACCTCGATCGTCCTCGCCGTCACCGAACTGCCACGGGTCGCGCCCGAAGGCCGAGTCGACGTCGAAGCCGGGCGGTACCCGGACCGACACGGGCTCACCGAGGCTCGGGCAGGCCCGTCGACCCGGTCGACCCGGAAGGTCCGGGCCTCGCCCCGGTCGCGGTCGAACCCGACCAGGTACCAGCGGCCGTCCCGGAACCGGAGGCCGGCCGACGTCGACATGCCGCGGCTCCCCCCGGTAGTCGAACTCGACGAAGGCCGCGACGGCGGATGGCGTCGAACACGAGCGGGCAGGGCGGGCAGCCCGTCCACCGAGCGCAGGTCCACCAAGGGGTGCGCGTCGTGGCCCGGGTCGTCGACTCCCCGCCGAAGCCCAGCTTCCCAGGGCATCCCGGCCGATAGGCTCGCCCAGGTGGACTCCGGCGACGGCCAGGTTCAAGGCGGCCTGCTCCTCGGGCTCCAGGCCGAGGTCGGGGAGGTAGTAGGCGTCGGGGTCGACCCGGTACCCGAGCTGGTCCTCGCCGCCGATGGGCACCACCAGGACCGGGACCCCCTCGTCGCGGAGGAGCCGCTTGTCCCGCTCGAAGGCCTGGCGGCGGGCGCCGTGGGTGTCGGGGTAGCCCGGCACCCGGTCGGCGATCTCGCGCAGGCTCAGCGGGCGCGGCGTGTCCAGCAGCACCAGCAACAGGTCGGTGACCCGTTCGAGCCGGTCGAGTCGTGGCATCCGGGTCAATCTAGGGCCCGAAGGGCGGGCGACCTGATCGTGGGGCCGACGACCGGCCCGTACGCATGGGATCCCCACCTGGCCGTCTGGGCGGTGCTCGCTCTCGGGTCGCTCGCCTGTCGTCGTCGGCGGCCACCGGCGCCTGATGCGTCGGGCCGAGCGCCCGATCCCCTGGACCCGTCGGCAGACGGCGCTCTTCGCCGGGGCATGTGCCACGACCTCGGTGGTGGCCATCACCTGGCCGCTGGCCGACCTCGCCGCCCACTGGTCGCTCATCGCCCTGGTCACCCAGCGGCTGATCCTGGTGCTGGCGGTGGCGCCCCATGCTCCTGCTCGGACTCCCCTATGACCTGATCCAGTGGCTCACCCGCCCGGCGGCCGTGGACGCGGTGCTGATCCGTCTGCAACGGCCCCTGGTGGCCATCGCCACGGTGACCGTGATCCTCGTCGGCTCGATGACCCCGGCGATGGTCCGGCCGCAGTCGACGTCGGCGGTGGCCCGGGGACTCGCTCGCCGCGCTGATCGTGGTGGCCGGGCTGGTGCTGTGGGTCCCGGTCCTCGGCCGGATCCCGGGCATCCTCCGCCTGAAGCCGGTGGTCCGCTTCGGCTACCTGGTGGTCCAGGCGGTGGTCCCCGCCTTCCTGTCGTTCATCTACATCTTCGCCGTCCACCCCCTCTACCCGGCGTTCGCCCGGTCCCACGCCGCCATCGGGCTCAGGCCGCTCAACGACCAGCAGATGGCCGGGTTCGTCTCGAAGCTGACCATGTTGTTCGTCCTGCTGTCGGTCGGAGGCGTGGTGCTCGCCCACGCCTCCACCACCGATGACGAGCTCGGTCCCCACGACCCGCTGGTGTGGGCCGACGTCGAGCGGCAGTTCGAACGGGCCGACCGCCGGGGCCCGAAGGAGCCGGAGCGGTCGGAGCGGTCGACGCGGTCGAAGCGGTTGCGGCGGTCGGGGGCACTCGGGGGGCCGGAGGGGACGGTGCCGGGGCACGACCGCTCCGAGCACCCGTCGCCGTCGGTTGATCCCCACGAGGGCGACCCGCCCGAGGGTCGGTGACCCGGGCATCGCTCCCCTGCGCGCGGGCGGGTCCGTAGCATGGGCGGGTGACCCTCAAGCACCCGCCGCGCCGATCTTCCGCCGGCTGGTCACCGGGACGGTGCAGGCCGGGGTCGAGGACGTCGGCGGGCGACCGGCGATGGTGGCGCGGTCGGTGTCCTCGCACCGGAGGGGGGCCCTGTCCATGGAGGACGGCGAGACCCTCCGGGTGGCGGCGGCCTCGGCCCTGACCTTTCGGATCCCCATGGTGATGGTGCTGGCGTCGAGTGGCGCCGACGTCTCCGACGGGGTCGCCTCCCTCCACGGGTGGGGACAGGCGGCACGGGCGCTGGCCATGTGCTCGGGGATCGTGCCGGTGGTGGTGGTGGTGACCGGGCCGGCGCTCTCCGGGCCGGCCCTGCTGCTGGGCATCGCCGATGTGGTGGTGATGACCACCGACGCCTTCGCCTTCGTCTCCGGGCCGGCCATGGTCGAGGACTTCACCGGGGTGCGCATCGGGATCCACCAGCTGGGCGGCACGGCCATGCACGCCCGGTCGAGCGGGCTGTGCGCCATCGAGGCGGCCACCGAGGAGGACGGACATGGCCCATGTCGCCCACCTGCTCAGCCTCCTCCCGGCCCACGCGGACCAGTTGGCCCCGGTGCGGTCCACCGGCGACCCGGCCGATCGCGAGGTGGCGGAGCTCCGCGAGATCATCCCGGACCGGGCCACCAGCTCCTATGACGTGCGCCGGGTGGCCTCGGCCCTGGCCGACGACAACGACGTGACCGAGTTGTGGACCAGGTGGTCGCCCCAGCTGGTGACCGCGCTCGGGCGCATCGACGGCCGGACGCGTGGGGTTCCTGGCCAATCAACCCCAGGCCCTGGCCGGGACCATCGACATCACCGCCTCCCAGAAGGGCGCCCGCTTCGTCCGCTTCTGCGACGCCTTCAACATCCCCCTGGTGACGCTGGTCGACACGCCGGGGTTCCTGCCCGGGCAAGGACCTCGAGTGGCGGGGGATGATCCGGCACGGCGCCGAGCTCGCCTTCGCCTACGCCGAGGCCACGGTGCCCCGGGTGTGCGTCATCCTGCGCAAGGCATTCGGGGGTGCCTACATCGTCATGGACTCCAAGGGACTGGGCAACGACCTGTGCTTCGCCTGGCCCGGGGCGGAGATCGCGGTCATGGGGGCCGAGGGAGCGGTCCAGGTGCTGAACCGGAGAGCCCGGCCCGAGGAGCAAGAGGAGTTGCGGGCGGACTACGCCGACCGGTTCCTCACCCCCTGGCAGGCCACCGAGCGCGGGTTCGTCGACGCGGTCGTCGACCCGGCGGACACCCGGGCGGTGGTCGCCGATGCGCTCGGCGCGCTGGAGACGTCGAGGGAGATGCTGCCGGGCCGAAAGCACACCGTGGGGCCGATGTAACCGGACCCCAACGAGTCTGCGGTGTCACCAACCGACGCGTCGGCGGCGCCTCGGATCCCTACGGGATCAGGCTCGTTCCCAACGCATGATCCGGCAACCCTGGGTCCGCGGAAGAGGGGACCCGACCCACGGCGAGGGGATCGGGGAGATTATCCATCGACCATCGGCTGCGCTCGGAGTCAGATGGTGCCATCGCGTCTCTACCGGGCCACGCGACGATGAGGCCTGCAACCAGCAGGAGAACCATCGGGATCCAGTAGCCCCACTCTGACAGCCGCTGCCATGCGACCACGGTGGCGATCATGGCGATGGTCCATGCACTCCACAGCCTGCGCCACCCGTTCCGCAGCGAGGTCGCCAGTACGATCATCGCCAGGGGCGGACCCAGGTAGAACGACACCATGACTGATTCGAAGAAGCATCGGAGGCACAGCGCCAGGGCACAGAGCCAAATGACTCCTGCCGGAGACGGTCGGCGCCGGACAGCGAGGACCCCGAGCAGCACGGAAGCACCCACGGCGACCAACCGGCCGGGTCCCGCTCCAACGCTGATGCTGCTGAGCCTGGGGGAGAGGGCCACCCATGGGGTCGCGTGGTCCAGGTATGGGAAGTTCGCCTGGTGGAACAGGACCTTCGAGGTGGCCCTCCACTCGGCGATCAACGGAGTTCCGACCAGGACGAGCGACGGGACCGCGGCAGACCACGCAGAACCGGAACCGACGTCCCACCGGCGTCCGGGCGAGGGCCAGGGGGAACATGAGGATCACCAGCGGTTGGACGACAATCGCCCCGCCCCACAACCAGGCCGACAACGACACGCGCCCACGGAATCCCGCCTGAAGGGCGTAGATCGCCAGGGCCATGGCCACCAGGTCCTCCGGGTGGCCCCAGATGGCCAGCACCTGGAAGATGATGGCCGCCTCCATCCAACACAGCACCGCCCTCTTGCGCCTGTCGACGTGCAGCTCCTCAGCCATCGCATCGAATGCGAACAGGCATGTCGACCCGAGCAGGCACATCACGGGTCCGAGCAGCAGCCAAGACGTCGGTCGAGCCAGGAAGAACGGGGCAATCGACTCGCTCATCCCCAGCGCGCCGGAGATCATCGCCACCGGAGCCAGCAGGACGGCTATCCCTGGGAAGGTGACAAGCGCGGTATCCCTCCCGTAGACATCGCCGAGGTCTCCCCATCCCACCCAGTGAGCAGCACGGAACGTCGACCAGAGGTCACCGGGAATGACCCAACCCTGGGAATGATGGATCACGGGATTCCACCAGAACGAGTAGGCCATCGTCACGGCCAGCAGCACGATCGTCGTCACCAGGGGCCAGGACCGGCGGATCAGGTGTTGCACGATCCAGACTCGGTTCACGCTCGACTCTACTGACTCGACCCGGCGGTCGGCTAGACCGACACTGATTGGGCACGGTGATCGTGCTCGGAGGCCGGAACAGGTACCCGAGGATCGTCGGCGGTGGCAACCTCGGGACGGGCCGGTTCATCCGGAACGATCGATGGCTGGCGATGATCCAAGGGGTCCGCCGGCATGCGATCGGTCGGATCGACCGAGTGCCACAATGCCGGCGAGGCCGAGCACGATCGACGACCACCAGATCCAAGGATTCAGATGGTGGTACGCAAGGATGGTCACCTCGAGCGAAAGTGCTGCCGCCGCCCAAAAGCGAGCTCCTCCCACCCGTGCCGCCAGCACCAGTCCGAGGAAGAGCGGCGGAGCCAGGTAGTACGGCGTCATCACCGGCTCGAAGAAGCATCGGGAAGCCAGCACGCACGAGGCTAACCACAGCACGCCGACATCGGATTGGGGTCTCCGCCAGACCAGCACACCCAGCAGCACCGACAATACGACATCGATCATCCGTCCTGGTCCACCGGCCACGAAGACGAGCGATCGGGCCATGGCGGTCGAATGGGTGACCGACATGGCGCCATGGGGATGCCCAATGGATGCGTAGTTGGTGAGGCGATCTCCTCCCGATGTGAGCTTCGGAGCCAGCCAGACCCAGGGGGTCGGGTGGTTGAGCGCCGGTGGCGTCGGCTGTTCGACCAAGGCACGGTAGGTATCGTGGAAGTTGCCTGCGGCCGCCACTGCAATCAGTGCAACGGACAGGGCCGATGAGCGAACCGCCAACATGATTCGCATCCCCCGCGGAGTCCGAGCAACGAACAGGGGAAGCATGAGAGCCACCAGCGGTTGCAGCACGACGCCTACGCCGAAGAGCCAACCGCAGCGGACCCATTTGCGGTCGAGCATCGCGATCATTGCGTAGAGGGCGAAGGTCATGGCCAGAGACTCTTCGGGATGACCCCACACCGAGGCGGTCAACCAGGCGATCACGGCAACCAGGACACAGAGTGCCCTCCGCTGACTGGTTCCGACCTGCAGTCGCTCCGCCAGCGCATCGGTGGCGAACACCACGCTGGCGGCCATCGCCAACTCGATCGGGACGAGCAGCAGGGCTGCAGTCGGATGCTGCAACGTGTAGGGCAAGAAGGACTCGCTCAGGTGGAGGGTTCCGCTGAGCATCGCCACCGGAGCGAGCAATGTGGCCATCCCCGGAAAGGTGATGATGCCGTTCGCAGGGTCGTAGACGCCACCGAGATATCCCCAGCCGACGTAATGGGCGGCCCGAAAGGTATTCCAGAGATCACCCCCGACATTCCAACTTGGCGAGTGATGGACTAGCGGATTCCACTCGAGCATGAAGGCAATCCCCGCCGCCAGCATGGCGATCGACAGCAACAGCGGCCACCGCCTGCGGGAACAGCGCCGGGCGATGGAGGATCCGATTTTGTGGCAGAGGGTGGGATCCGACAACTCGGAGTCGCGACGGGCCCGGGGCATGGGTGATGGCGGGCATTGCGATGGTCACGTCATTTCATCGTGACGAATGATGACCGGCTTGAGTCTCTTTGCGCCACGCCGGGAGCGGCCGCCTGGCTCTGACCGCCGCGTCGGGTCAGGATCCAAAAAGGAAAGGCCCCGTCCCGGATGGACGGGGCCTTTCCCTCAGTCACTACCACGAGCTACCCGGTCTGCACCGGCTAGCTCATCGCTCGGTCACGCTCAGGGAGCGAAGCTGTTCTGCTGCCACACCATGTTGGTCAACACGGTACCGGCGCCACAGTTGGCGGTGGTCACGCCCGTACCAGCAGCCAGCTTGCCGTACCACTCGCCCGGGGCGACCGGCACAGACCCGGCGGCCGTGGCGTTGGTGTAGGTAGTCGCAGAAATCGGGCTGGTCGTGATCGCCTGGGAGTTGTCGGCAATTCCCCAACACTGGTTCGACTTCGACCACCCAACCAGAACGACGCCATTTCCGTCGGCCGAGGTGAAGAGCGAGATGGTCGACTGGGCTCCGCTCGTGCCGGTCGTGTAGCTCAGGCTGGGCTCGGCCGACGACAGCGTGGCCGTGTTCAGGGTGGTGTACGTCTGACCAGCCTGCTGGAACGCGGCCTTTGCATTCACAAGGGCGGTGTTCAAGTTGGACTGGGTGGCCCGGTCGTTCGCCGACTTCGTCACACCGAGGAAGGTCGGAATGGCTATGGCGAGCAGAATGGCCAGAATCAACAGCACCACCATGAGCTCGATGAGGGTGAAACCGGCGTCTTCACCGGCGTCCCCCGCAGCGTCACGCCTGTCATTCAGGCGTTGAAGTACGGATGAAAACATTTGAAGCCTCCTCGTAGGTATTCATGCATCAATGGACGGATCCTGAACCGGACCCATTGTTCCCATCGTCCCGTCTTGGATATGACTTTAGAAATCTCTAAAAATGTTCTCTTCTTCCTGCAATCCCTACCAATCAGGACCGCCACGCAGAGTGAAGGAGGCCGTCGACTCCTACCTTTTGTCCGCCCGATAGTGGAGAAGTCCACGTGAACTCCGGCGCGCCATATCTCCCCCGGGGCGTCCGCAATCCAACCCCCTGACGGCAGGATCAGTTGTGGATGAGCTTGATGTAGCTGAACATCGGGAGGTACAGCGAGATCACCATGGCTCCCACACCGATTCCCATGACGACCGTCAGCAGGGGCTCCAGCAGTGCGGTCAGATTGTTGACCGTCACTTCGACCTCTTGATCGTAGAATTCGCCCACTTTCTTGAGCATTCCGTCGAGTGCACCGGTCTGCTCGCCCACTTCGACCATCTGGGTCACCAGGGTCGGAATGACCTCTTCGTGCTCACGCAGCGGATCCGCCAGCGGCCGGCCCTCGCGCACCCCGTTCTTCGCCTCGATCAGGACGTCGCCCACCGTTCGGTTCCCTGCGGTGTCGGCGCAGATGTCGAGTGATTCGAGGATCGGCACGCCCGAACTGATCAGCGATGCCAAGGTGCCCGTGACCCGGGCGAGTGCCACCTTGTGGAACAGCGGTCCGAATACTGGTGGTTTGAGCATCCACCGATCCCACCGCCGCCTGCCTTCCTCCGTAGCGATCCACTTCTTCGTGCCGATGATCCGCGCCGATGATCATCGCGATGATCACGAGGACCCAGAGGCTGGTGATCGTCTGCGAGATCTTGATCAGGATCCGGGTGGGCAGAGGAAGCTTTCCACCCAGAGTATTGAACAGATTCTGAAAGACCGGCACGATGAACACGATCATGGCGGTGAAGATGACCACCATGACGCTCAGTACGACCGCAGGATAGGTCATCGCCGACCGAATGGTGCGATTGAGTTGTGCCTGCTTCTCGATCGTGTCCGCCAGCTTGCCGAGGACCTCGTCCAGATTGCCGCCGACCTCACCAGCCTGGATGAGCGTGCAATAGAGCTCCGAGAAGACCTTCGGGTGCTTTGCGCAGGCGACGGACAGCGACGAGCCATGTTCGAGATCCAACCGGACTTCGTTGAGGACCCGTTTCAGCGTCGGGTTCTCCACCTGCGCGGCCAGAATACCGAGAGAGCGAACCACCGACAGGCCGGAATCGACCATGGTCGACAGTTGCCGGGTGACGACCGCGATCTCCCGGAGCTTGACCCGGTCGGAGAACCCGGGGATCTTGATCTCCCTGTTGATACTGACCGACGACTTGGGGGTGACCGAGACGGGCATGTACCCCATCTCCCGCAGTCGCCGAACGACGAGGGCCATGCTGTCGCCCTCGAGCTGCCCCTCGACCAGTCCCCCGGCCTTGTCCCGAACCTTGTACTCGAATGTCAGTGCCATTTTGTTCCGCTCCAGTCGATCAAAAGAGACAATTGATATGCATCAGGCGTTGAGGTGGTTCCGAAGGTCTTCCTCATTTGCGGAACGGTCGTAGGCGATGCTTTCCGAGATGCGACCATCCCGGACCAGCTGGGCCAAACCCTGATCCATCGTCTGCATCCCGAACGACCCACCGACCTGCATGAGCGAGTAGATCTGGTGGGTCTTCGCCTGACGGATCAGATTGCGGATGGCCGAAGTGCACATCAATACCTCTGAGCAGGGAACACGCCCCGTACCGTCTGCAGTCACGATCAGCTGCTGGGTGACCACGCCTTCGAGCGTGGCGGCCAGCATCACCCGGATCTGCTCCTGTTGGTTGGTCGGGAAGACGTCGATGATCCGGTCGATGGTCTGTGGTGCGTCCTGGGTGTGCAGCGTGGCGAACACCAGGTGACCCGTCTCCGCGGCGGTCAGGGCCGTGGAGATCGTCTCGAGGTCCCGGAGCTCGCCGACCAGGATCACGTCGGGGTCCTGGCGCAGGACCCGCCGCAGTGCTTCGGCGAACGACTTGGTGTCCTCCCCGATTTCCCGTTGGGTGATGATCGACTGCTTGTGGTCATGGAGGAATTCGATCGGATCCTCCACGGTCACGATGTGCATGGGTTTCGTCCGGTTGATGATGTCGATCAGCGAGGCCAGGGTCGTGGACTTCCCTGATCCGGTCGGACCGGTGACCAGCACCAGCCCCTTTCGGAGATCGGTGAACGACTTGACCGAGTCCGGGATGCCGAGGGAGTCGAATTCCGGCATCTCGTGGGGGATCGGACGCAATGCAGCGGCAACGGTGCCCCGCTGGAGCGACACGTTGACCCGGAACCGACCCACCCCGGCGATGGAGTGAGAGGTGTCGAGCTCGTTCTCCGCTTCGAATCGCTCGCGCTGGGACCCCGGGAGGATGCCGAAGATCATGTCCCGGAGTGCCTCGTTGTCGAACACCGGGCAACCCTCGATCGGACGGATGGCGCCGTGCAGCCGGATCGAGGCGGGCATCTGGGCGGTCAAGTGCAGATCGGAGGCCCCGACCGCCACCGCGTAGCGGAGCAGGTCGTCGATATGCAGGGGCATGTCGCCGTTGTCGGCGGTCACGGGAAGGCCCTGCTCCAGCAGCGCCTCGACCCCGGACCCTGCAGGGATCGCGTCGGCCGGGCCCCCCGCAACGACGGGTGTCGGAGCGGGAGCGGTGCCATTTGAAGGGGCGGCGCCATTGGACGAGGCGTCCTCGGCCGGGGACTCAGCCGAGGCCTCGGCCGAAGCAGCAGCGCTGGCCGACACGAGGCCTTCCGCGGTCCTCAGCCTCTGTGCGATCAGGACCGGATCGGCCAGTACCGGCTTGACCCGACAGCCGATCTTGGCGGCCATGGCGTCCACGTCCTGTGTCGAAGGCGGCTCGCCGAAGGCCACGGCCAGAACGCTGCCGTCGAACTTCAGGGCCACCGCCTCGTACTCCAATGCCACGTCCAGCGAGAGGGCGGCACTGGCCGCCTCGGTCGGCGTGATCGCCCCCAGATCCACTGCGGGGAGCTGGGACAGGTGGGCAAGCGCTCCGACCACGACGCCAGGCAGCGCGAGGTTCCTGCTGATCAGAAGGACCGCGAGGGTCTGTCCGGTGGCCCGCGCCTCTGCCACCAGTGGCGCCAGATTCGATTCCGTGTCGTATCCGCCCTGCACCAGCGCCTGGGCCAGACGGGTCGACCACTCAACACGCGTCTCTGCAGTGACCGGGCTCATGCGACCACCCGGAGCACTTCCTCGAGGGTGGTCTCACCCTCGAGGGCCTTGCGGAGCCCACTCTGACGCAACGTGGTCATTCCCTGGCCCACACCGACTCTATGGATTTCTTCCACCGATCCTCCTTCAATGATTGTCCGTTCGATCTCCTCGGTCATCGGAAGCAGCTCAGCCAGTGCTTTGCGGCCCCGGTACCCGGTGTTCGCGCACGCGGAGCACCCGCTGGAGCGGAACACCTCAGACATCCCTCCCACGGCTTCGACCTCCTCCAATTTCCAGCCGGCTGCGACGATCTCGGCCTCCGTCGGCTGATATCCCTGCTTGCAGTGAGTGCACAGACGCCGAGCCAGCCGTTGGGCGAGGACGCCCGACACGGACGAGGTGACCAGAAAGGGCTCGAGGCCCATCTCGATCAGGCGCATCGGGGTCGAAGCGGCGTTGTTGGTGTGAAGGGTTGCCAGCACCATGTGGCCGGTCAGTGCCGCCTCGATGGCGATGACCGCTGTCTCCTTGTCCCGGATCTCCCCGACCAGGACGATGTCGGGGTCCGAACGCAGGATGGCCCGAAGGGCGGAGGCGAAGTTCAGGCCGGCCTTGATGTTCAGCTGCACCTGGTTCACCCCCTTGAGGGGCAGTTCGACCGGGTCCTCGACGGTGATGATGTTCTTCTCCGGCGAATTCGAGCGCGGTCAGGGTGGTGTAGAGGGTGGTGGACTTTCCCGATCCCGTGGGCCCGGTGACCAGGATCGTCCCGTACGGTTTGGTGTAGAGGCTCTCGTAGGTGGCCAGGAGGTCCGCCTCGAAGCCCAGGTCGGCGAAGCCCAGGACCACGCTCGACTTGTCCAGCACCCGCATGACCACCTTCTCTCCGTAGATCGTCGGCAGCGTCGCCATACGGAGGTCGATGCCCTTGCTCCCGACGTTGAGGGAGATCCGACCGTCCTGTGGGACCCGGTGCTCGGCGATGTTCATGTCAGCCATGACCTTCAACCGGGTCGTCACCGCCGGGGCGATCGTCCGGGGGGCGGTCGACACGTCGTGGAGCACCCCGTCGATCCGGTACCGGATCCGCAGGTCCTTCTCGGTGGGTTCGATGTGGATGTCGGATGCGCGCTCGTTCAGCGCCTGCAGGATGAGCAGGTTCACGTAACGGACGATGGGGGCCTCTTCGGTGACGGCCTGAATGTCGTCGACGCCCGTGTCGGGCGCGGTGCCGTCCAAACCGAGCGATGCCTCCATCGCCATGTCGCTGGCGTCGCCGCTGTTGAATGCCCGGCCGATGTAGGCCGTGATCTGGGTCCGGGTGGCGACTACGACGATGAAACTTCTCCCGATGATGGTCCGGAGGTCGTCCATGGCGAACACATCGGTCGGATTCGAGGCCGCCACGACGGGCGTGCCCTCGTCGTTGGCGATGACGATCACATTGTGATGGCGTGCGGTCGTCTCCGGGATGGTCCCGGCCTCGGAGAAGTCGACGCCGACGGTGTCGAGGTCGACGAACTCCAGCCCCATCTCCTGAGCCATCCCCCACATGAGATCCGCCTCGGACACCAATCCCTTCGCCGTCAGGATCCGGGGGACGCTCTGGTTGGTCCGGTAGTGCTCCTCGAGCACCTCCTTCATGTCATCGAGCGAGACCCGGTTTCCCTCCACGAGGGCCTTCGCCAGCGGTGGATAGGCTGCGACCTCGGTCAACGGCACGAACAGCGAAGGGTCGGAAGGGTTCTCCTCGCCCTGCAGCTCTTCGTAGGTGGCCACCGCCTCATCCACCAGGTCGGCAGTCCGGGCCGCCTCGGCGGCGCTCGACTCCTCCCCGTCCGCGTCTTCCGCCTCTCCCTCCTGCGCGCTGCGAGCCAACTCTGCCAACTCGTCCACACTCGCGCTCAGCGCGCTGGCGAACGGGGGTGGCGGTGGCGGAGGAGGTGCGGATGCATCCGACACCACCGGCTCGGGTGCCAAGGTGGGCAGATCATCCGGCGCCTCGGAGATCGTCGATTCATGGTCGGGGGCAGTGTCCTTGTCGGTGGACTTTGCCTTGGCGGACTTGCCTTTGGCGGCGGACTTGCCCTTGGCGGTAGAGGCACCGGCTGAATGGCCGTTGGAGTTTGCGAGGTCCACCGCGCCGCTGTCATCGCTGACCGGCAGGTCGACCGTGATGCCCTGAAGTGAAGGATCGCCGTTTTCGAGCCCGAACATCCGGTCCAGGAGAGCGCCGATCTGATCTCGAGAGGCGATCACCGAGATGAAGTCTCGGCCGATGGAGGTACGCACCGATTCCTGGGCATCGAGGTCGTCGGGGTCCGAAGTGGCGACCACCGGAGTGCCGAATTTCCGCTTGAGGGCGACGACGTGGTGGTGTCGAGCCAGGGTGGCCGGGAGAATCTCACCCGCGGCAGGATCGATCCCGTAGCTGTCGAGATCGACAAACTCGAGATCGCGGTCACTGGCCATCCGGCGGATGGTGTCGACATCGCTCACTTCTCCAGCATCGGCAGACTGGGAGCCGAGATTGAACCCGAATTCAATTCATATCGAGGTGGGGATGACGGCCGCCCATCCGGAGTGCCATCACCCACCGGCCAGGCGGTGCTACGGTGCCCGGTCTCGGCTCGCCTCCGGCCGCCAGCACCCGAGTTCCGCCGAGTCGCCCCTCGCACCGGGGTAGCGGTACCGGGATCACCGGTTCAAGCATCGAAGAGCTCACCCGATCGCCGTGATCGGGTCCCGACAAGGGCCGGATACAGCCAGTCGGCCCTTTGACGGTGGAGGCCCGGACCGTCCGACCCCGATACAGGCAGGGACGGTCGATGACGAAGAGTCACGTATGAGAAAGACCATCCAACCTGGACCCCTCCAATCGTATTGATGTCTTGTCATGCCATCTAGTGCTATTCCGTTGCAGTTGAAGATCGCCCTGGCCGGCGTCAGCGGGCTGCTCGTCGGCTCATTCGTGAACGTCGTCGTCTACCGCGTCCCGCTCGGGCTCTCCGTGGCCGGCCCCCGTTCGTTCTGCCCCACCTGCAATCGCCAACTGGATTGGTGGGAGAACGTGCCCGTCGCCTCATGGGTCGGCCTGCGGGGACGCTGTCGAACCTGCCACCAGTCGATCTCCCTGCGCTATCCCTTGGTGGAGTTGGGAACCGGGGCCGCGTTCTCCTTGGTCACCTGGGCCTGGCACGGCTCCATCGTCTCCGCGGCCTATTGCGCGTTGGCCGCCACCATGGTCGCGGTCAGCCTGATCGAATTCGGCAGACAACGAGCTCCGCTCTCCATTGCCGCCATCGGGACCGCTCTCGGTCTGGCGGTCATCATCGTGGGGTCGGGATGGGAGCACCACTGGCGGATCGCCGTCGGATCGGTCCTGGGTACCGCGGCAGGGGGCGTCGCGGTCGCCGTTCTCCGCGCCAGGGACCCGGAATGCCTGGATCCCCGGGGACATGGCCGCAGCGCCCTTTTGATCGCCGGCTGCTGGTCCGGCGGACTGGGCCTGCATGCCACCGCCATCGGGGCTGGAACGTGGATCGTTGCCTACTTCGTCTGCATGCTGGGAGTCTGGACCATGACCCGTGAGGTCTCCGGGGCCCAGGCCAGCGTCATCGCCTCAGTTCGGAATGCGGGACCGCTGCTGGGAGTGCCCCTCGTGACCGCCATTGCCATCGCCATGGCCGTTTCGCTGGCTGCTGGCGGCTGACAGTGCTCGGGAGGCATGACGGGACCCTTTTTCGGGCTTGCCCTCCCGCAGCGGACACCTGCACCGACTGAGGTCCGCCGATGACGGACACGGTGTTGAAAGGCGCCGTCGTCGAGGCACCGTCGAGGACTCGTCGATACCGGAGGGACCCGGGCATTGCGCTCTGTGTGGGCCTCCCGATTCCCGGCTACGGGGTCGGGTCACCGGGCGCTTTCAGGAGGGTCGGACGCATCCCCACAACGGTTGATTCCCAGGCGGCCGATTGAATCGGGACGAGGGCCACACCGAGAGCAGAGGCCGACTCCTGGACGACGATTTTCGGGTCCAGCAAGGGAGGATACGACGAATTCGCTTCCGACCGGGGCCGGAGCCAACCGGTAGTGCCGCCGAGCCTTCGGGTTCCCGGTGTGTGGCCGGGTCGGTAACTGTCACCCAACCGACATCAAAACGGAGGTGGAATCTCATCAATTCGTGGGATACTGACTCCGTGGAAGAGATCATCATCGAGTCGTGTCACAGCACCTGGATCATCGACATGGACAACTCGCGGTTCCGTCGTGTGGTCAAGGGATCGGGCCACCACGCCACTCCGGCATCGACGGAATGGCAGCCGTGCTACGGCGTTGAGATCGATCCGCTCTCCGAGTCGTTCGTCGTGCTGCTCAATCCCGAAGGGACCCGGCTGCTCCGCAGCTGGCGCCACGTCGAGCACTGCTCGCAGTGCGGCGGTGAGGCGACCTCGGAGCTCTCTCTCCGAGACCTGCGTTCCGCTGTCCGCGGCTGACGGGATCTCGGGTTCGGCCGGATGGGCCTGCTTCGGGAGTTCCGACCACGGCCCTCCCCGACTTTGACCGCCCGGCCCGGAAGGCTCCGGACCGGCACCACCTGAGGGAATCAGATCTGCAGCTCGCGCTTCCAGACTCCCGAACTGCCGCCTGTCTTCTCCCAGAGCATCAGCTGACCGATACTCATCGTCCGGTCGGTCGTCTTGCACATGTCATAGACGGTGAGGGCGGCAATGGCGCACGCCGTCATCGCCTCCATCTCCACCCCGGTTCTATCCACCGCCTCCACCTTGGCCTCGACCTCGACGAAGTCGTCGCCGATGGTGAAGTCAACGTGCACGGCCCCGACCAGGAGCGGGTGGCACATCGGGACCAGTTCGGCCGTCCGCTTGGCCGCTTGAATCCCCGCCACCCTGGCCGCGGCCAGCACATCGCCCTTGGTGATGGCATTGTTGGCCACCTTGGCGGTGGTCTCGGGCTTCATGGCGACCTTGCAACGGGCCAGCGCCCGCCGATGGGTCGCCTCCTTGGGTGAGACGTCCACCATCCGGGTGCCGCCGAAAGGGTCGAGGTGGCTGAGGCTTCGATCAGTCACAGGACGGCGCCGGGGATCACGGACCACAGTGTACGGGACACCACCGCCGGGGGGCGGCATTGGCACTCTCTCCGGTAGACTGCCAGCACGACTCGAGACCGCGGACCGGAGAGGAACCCCGCTTGCCCACCTACGAATACCACTGCGACAGCTGCGATCAGAATTTCGACGTCGTGCAGTCCTTCCACGATGAACCACTGACGGCCTGCCCGACCTGCGGGTCGCCGGTGCGGAAGGTGTTCGGAAACGTCGGGATCGTGTTCAAGGGCACCGGGTTCTACAAGAACGACAGCCGGAAGAAGACGGGGGTGAAGGCGGCCGGCGGCGAGGCATCGTCCACTCCGAGCACGGGATCGGACAGCTCCGGGTCGCCCTCGGACGGCAACGGGACAGCGCCGGGCGACGCGTCGTCGTCCAAATCGGAGGCACCCGCGAAGAAGCCGGCGCCCGCCGCGACGGCACCTTCGGGAACCAAGGACTCCGGTTCGGGATCTGCGGGCTCCTGACCCACCTATCGCCCACAGGCCGGACCTGTGTCGGCTACAGGGAGTCGGGGTTTGCCACGCTGATCAGTGGTGTGGAAGCGATCGCCGAGGGTGACCCGACGGAGTCTTGCGATTCCATGAAATCCGAAATGGTCCTCGCCAAATGGCAGGGCGCGCCCGTACAATGTTGCCGTGGACCGCTCCGACCTCGATCGACTGTTGGTGAAGCTCGCCGATTTGGATGGCTCTGACCTGCACATCAAAGCCGGAGCCCCGCCGCGTATGCGGATCGCCGGCGCACTGTTGACGCTCGATGATGAGCCCGCCTTCACCGCCGGAGAGACCAAGCAACTCGCGGAATCGATCATGCAGCCCGGCATCCTCGGGCAATTCACGGAGCGGCACGAAGCGGACTTCGCCTACAGCCTCGACGGAACCGGGCGCTTCCGGGTCAACGCCTACTACCAGCGATCGTCCGTGGCCCTGGCCATGCGCCGTGTCCGAGCCAGCGCCACCTCGGTCAGCGACCTGGGACTTCCCGAGGCGGTGACCCGACTGGCCGGCGAGATGCGGGGATTGGTGCTGGTCACGGGCCCGACCGGCTCGGGCAAGACGACCACGCTGGCAGCCATGGTCGACCACATCAACCACACCCGCTCATGTCATGTCGTGACCATCGAGGACCCGGTGGAGTACCTGCACACCGACGATCTGGCGGCCATCGACCAGCGCGAGGTCGGTTTCGACACCGACTCCTTCTCGGCGGCGATGAGAGTGGTGCTGAGGCAGGACCCCGATGTCATCCTGGTCGGCGAGATGCGCGACATGGAGACCGTCTCGGCCGCGCTCACGGCTGCGGAGACCGGCCACCTGGTGCTCTCCACCCTCCACACCATCAACGCCACCGAGACGATCAACCGGATCGTGGACTTCTTCCCACCCCACCAGCAGCCTCAGACACGGGTGAGCCTGGCCGGATCGCTCAGGGGGATCATCTGCCAGCGGCTGATCCCGACCGCCGATGGCGCCGGCCGGGTGCCGGCACTCGAGTTGCTGGTGATCAACGGCCGAATTCAACAGGCGATCATCGATCCGCAGATCACCGCGGACATCGAGGGCATCGTGGCCGATGGCCAGTACTACGGGATGGTGACCTTCGACCAGTCGCTGGTCTCCCTCATCGCAGACGGGACCATCGACCTCGCCGAGGCCATGAACACGGCCTCGAACCCGCATGACCTCAAGGTGATGCTGGAGCGCGAGGGCATCATGCAGACCGGTCAGTTCGCGGTCGCCAACATCCCCTGATCCGCGCCGGTCCACCTGATCCGGGCCGGTCCACCTGATCCGGGCCGGTCCACCTGATCCGGGCGGTTGTCGCCCCACCGGGGCGGGGTGAATGCGATCACCGGCCGCCCCCGAACGGCCCGGGCCTCGATCCGGCGCCGACCCGGTCGACACCTTCGGCGAACAACCTGAGAGAGTGTCTCAAGGTGACGCCCATTCGGTCCGATAGAGCTTCGTACAGTCTGGTGCTCTATCAAACCGGCACCGGCACGGCAGGTGGCCACATCCAGTGGCCACGCGAGGGACCGGAGCAAGACCTTGAACATGGCGACGAAGGTCGGGGGTGTCACATGGCTCGTGTAGTCGTAGGGCTCGACATCGGCACGAGCGCGGTGCGGGCCGCCGAGCTCGACATCAGCCACTCACCTCCGACCCTGATCAGTTACGGCCAGGTCGGTCTGCCTCCCGGATCGCTGGTCGACGGCGAGATCCAGGACACTCTCTCGGTCTCCGAGGCCATCACCAAGCTCTGGCTGAACGGACGCTTCTCCACCAAGTCGGTGATCGTAGGAATCGCCGGACTCCGGGCCATCACCCGTGAGATCGACCTTCCCTTCGTCCCGGACGGCGAGATCGACAGTGCCGTGCGGTTCCAGTCCGAGGAGGTCATCCCGTTCCCTCCTGACCAGACCATCCTGTCGTCGCAGGTGCTGGCCGACTACACATCGCCCGAGGGTGACAAGATGCGGCGCGTCCTGGTGGCGGCCGCCCATGTCGATCTGGTGCACGGCGTCATCAACGCCGTCGAGCGGGCGGGGCTGACCGTCGATGGTGTCGACCTGGTTTCGTCCGCCCTGGTCCGGGCCATAGGGGACCCGGAGCAGACCGACGAACCCGAAGCCATCGTGTCGGTGGGCACCGGGTTGACGGTGATCGTCGTCCACCAACAGGGCCGGCCGCAGTTCGTCCGGACCGTCGGCTCCGCCGGAAACTCCACCACCGAGGCCATCTCGGCGGCTCTCGGCATCCCGACCACCGACGCCGAGGGGCTGAAGCGGCGGATCGGTGAGGAAGGTGTCCAGCAGCAGACCGCCGAGCTCGCGGCCCAGGCGAGCATGGCCGACCTGGTCGGGGAGATCCGCAACTCGATCCAGTACTTCGCCTCGCTCCCCGGCCGGCCGCCGATATCTCGGGTCCTGGTGACCGGGGGCGGTTCGGCCCTGCACGGCCTGGTCGAGATGCTCGCGGCCCAGGTGCGCCTACCGGTTCTTGCGGTCTCCCCCCTCGCCCGCCTCGACACCTCCCGACTGGATCTGTCCACCGGGCAGGCCGAGGAAGTCGGACCGGTCCTCTCCACACCCATCGGTCTCGCCCTCTCCGAGCCCGACAAGTCCGTGAAGAAGTTCAACCTGCTTCCGCCCGAAGTCGCGCAGCGGGCACGGATGAAGCGCATCCAGCAGCGGACCCTGGTGGGTTGCGCAGCGGTGCTGGTCCTGCTCCTGGCCTTCGGCGCTTCGAAGATCTTCCAGGTCCACAACGCCAAGAACAGCGTCAACGCACTCCAGACCAGCATCAACACACTGAACACCCAGGTGCCCAAGTACGACGTGGTGGTGGCGGCCAATACCGCCTACACGGCGGGCATCACCCGAAGGGCCTCGGTGCTCAACTCGGCCATCGACTGGCCCCTGGTGCTCAACAACTTCATCTCCATCACCCCGGCCAACGCCAAGGTCCAGTCGTTCAACGGTGCCGCAGTCGTCAGCACCGGCTCCCCGGCGGGTGCGACGGCGAGCCCGGCCACCGCCTCTGGCAGCCCCGCCGCGGCTGCTGGAAGCGCCACCACCTCGGCCGCCATCGGTACCGTCCAGTCCGGTGTCACCGGGCCGGGCCCGAGCCTCTCCATCTCCGAGGCCTGGATCAACGCCGTCGCCGGATCGCAGCTCTTCGCCAACCCGCTCCAGGGGTCAACGACGGTGAACCCGGATTCGACCATCTCCTTCCCGTTCACCGTCTCCATCACACCGAGTGCCAGCCTCGACAAGAATGCGAGCCTGAAATGACGAACACAGTCCGCGAATACCGGGTGCCCCTCCTGATCGCTGCCGGCACACTGGTCGTCGCCCTGCTCTTGTGGGTGGCCCTCATCTCGCCGCAGAACTCGAAGCTCTCGTCTCTCCAGGCCCAGCAGACCCAACTCCAGGCGCAACAGGCCGGCCTGCAGGCCAAGCTGGCCTCACTTCGGAGTGAGCAGCAGAAGCTGTCCACGAGTTGCGCCGATCTCCAGAAGATCTCCACCCAGATCCCCAGCGTGCAGAGCCCGACCGACATCGATGCCGAGGAGTCGTCGTTCGAGAGCCAGTTCAACGGATTGGCCGCCGCCACCGGCGTCGCCCTGACCCAGTTCAGCGGATTCGCTCCCGCCACGACGACAGCCGGGACCGCGGTCTCCACCCCCGCCGCCGGGACGTCAGGGGCAACAGGGTCCGTCGTGGCCGTCCCCACCACCCTTTCGGTGACCGGCTCCTACGGTCAGATGCTCGCCTTCGTCAACGGGCTGGACACCTTCCCCCGCCTGTTCGTGATCCAGAAGTTCGTGCTCAGCATCGGTGCCACGGCGCCGCCCACCGGCGCCAACGCGTCGACATCGGCCGGCGCGAACGCGGCACCTGCGATCGGGGCCACCCCGCTGTGGGTGGGCGGGACACCGACGTCGCCGGCGGCCACCCCGTACAGTCTGTCCATCACCGGATCGATCTACTACACGTCGACACCCAGCGCCCTCGCCGCCTGCACCAGGGCGACCGCGCTGGTGCACAAGGGCTAACCGCCTGCTCCGGAGTCGTCAGGTCCCGCTGATCTGCATGTCGCCCACGGCCAGGGTCTGGCCGGCGGCGACGCCCGGCAGCCACTCGAGGTCTGCGCCCACCGCCACCAGCGACTGCAGCATCCGCTGGAGGGTGGACGCCACGGTGATCTCCCGTACTGGCTCGGCCAGCCTGCCGTCGCGGATCATGAGGCCCTCGGCACCGACCGAGAAGTCGCCGCTGATCGGGTTCACCCCCGAGTGCACGCCGGTCATCGACTGGACGAACAGGCCCTCCCCCACCGCGGCCAGCACACCTTCCTCGTCATAGCCCTCGGAGCCGGGGGCCAGGGTCAGGGCGCGGCAACCCGGTGAAGGCGTGCCCGCGAAACCCCCCCGGACCGCCGAGCCGGTGGAGGACACCCCCGCCCGCGACGCAGCCACCGTGTCGTAGAGGAAGCCGCGGAGCACACCGAGGTCGATGAGCACGTTGCGCCGGCAGGCCAGGCCCTCGGCGTCATAGGCGGCGGCCCCGTAGGCCCGCGGGTCGGTGGGATCGTCCACCAGGGTGAGACCCGGACCGCCGACCAGCTCGCCGACCCGGCCGGCGAAGAACGAACGGCCCTTGGCCACCGCCTCGCCGGACAGCGCGGAGGACACCACGGCCAGCAGTGTGCTGGCGACCCGACGGTCGAAGACCACCGTGGAGCGTCCCGACGACCCCTTGGTCGCCCCGAGCAGCCGCACGGCCCGGCTCACGGCGTCGGCGGTCGCCCTGTCGGGGTCGAGTCCGTCGAAGCCCCGGCCCACGCTGAACCCGCCACCGGTCTGGCTGGCATCCCCGTCGCCGGCGATGACCCCCACCGACAGGTAGCCCGACGTCTTGCGGCTCGATGCCCGGATGCCGGTGGTCGACACCAGGGCGACCTGGACCGAGGCGTCGCCATAATCGGCCGAGCTCACCTGGCGGATCCGGTCGTCGGCCCCCCGGGCCTGGGCCTCGAGCGCCAAGGCCAGGTCCACCTTGTCGGCGGTCGGGACCGAGGCCAGCGCCTCGTCCCACAGGTCGACCGGGACGGCGGCCACGCCGTCGGGCGACGCCAGCTGCACGTGCTCGTCGGCGGTGGCGAATCTGGCATTGTCCCGGGCCTCGTCCAAGGTCTCGGCCAGCACCGCACCGTCGAGCGACCCGGCCCAGGCGAAGCCGAGGCGGTGGTCCGCCACCACCCGCACGCCGATCCCCGCCGACGTGGCCGAGGTCAGCGACTCCACTTCGCCGTCGTAGGCCCGGACCTCGGTCTCCTCACCCCGGGCCACGTAGACCTCGACCTCCTCGCCGGTCCGGGCCCATCCGGCCACCCGGTCGGCGACGGCCAGCAGTTCGTCCGCGGAGGGCGGCGGTCCCGAGAGGTCCGGCCCGGAGTCGACGGCGGTGCTCACTCCGCCGTCCCCCCGATGGTCACCCCGGTCAGGCGCAGTGTGGCCTGGCCGCAGCCGACCGGGACGCTCTGGCCGTCCTTGCCGCAGGTGCCCGGGGTCATGGCGAAGTCGGTGGCCACCGCGTCGATCCGCTTGAGGATCTCGGGGCCGTTGCCGATGAGGTTGGCGTCGCGGAGGGGCTCGGTGAGCTTGCCGCCCTCGATCAGGTACGCCTCGGTGGTACCGAAGACGAAATCGCCGGTGGTGGTGTTGACCTGGCCTCCGCCCAGCTTGGCCACGTAGACGCCGTTGGGGGTCTGGGCCACGATCTCATCGGCTTCCTCCTCACCGGGCAGCAGAAAGGTGTTGGTCATCCGCACCATGGGCAGGTGCTGGTAGGTCTGGCGGCGGCCGTTGCCCGAGGACACCCGGCCCTCCTTGCGGGCCCGGAGGTAGTCCCACAGGTAGTCGGTGAGGACGCCCTTGTCGATCAGCACGTTGCGCTGGGCCGGTCTGCCCTCGTCGTCGACGGCGTAGGTGCCCCACTCCGAGCCCACCGTGCCGTCGTCGACCAGGGTGACCAGGGGGCTGGCCACCAGCTGGCCGACTCTCCCGGTGTACACCGAGGCGTCCTTCACGATGTGGTCCGCCTCGAGCCCGTGGCCACAGGCCTCGTGGAAGAGGATGCCACCGCTGCCGCCGGCCAGCACCACCGGCAGCTCACCGGAGGGGGCGGGTCGCGCCGACAGCTTGGACAGCGCCCGGTTGGCGGCCAGCCCGGCCAGATCCTCCACCGAGACCTCGTCGAACAGCTCCAATCCCAACGTGCGGGCCGCCGACTCGAACCCGGTCTGCAGGCCGGTGTCCCCGGTGGCCACGCACGAGACGGTGAAGCGGGTCCGGGCCTGCTCGTCACGGGCGAGGAGCCCCTCCGAGTTGGCGATCAGGACCTGGCGACGCGACGTCCCGCATCCGGCCTGCACCTGGGAGATGGCGCCGCCGGTGGACCGGGCCGCCTCGTCGGCCCGGTTGAGCAGGTCGAGGGTGTCGGCCTTGGATCCCGAGGACCGACCGGCGGGCCGGCGCCCGGCGCCCGGTCCATCTCCGGCGTCGACCTCGGCGTCGAGCGGGCCCACGGCCACCGTGCGGGTGCCGCCGCCACCGCTCCGGGCCACTGCGGACGCGGCCTCGGCCGCCCGGAGCAGGCCCGCCTCGCTCAGGTCGGCAGTGTGGGCGAAGCCGGTGGTCTCCCCGGAGACGACCCGGAGGCCGGCGCCCCGCTCCCTCCCGGAGGACAGCTCCTCGACCCGCCCGTCGTCGAGCAGGGCCGACGAGGTCGAACGGTCCTCGGCGAAGACCTCGGCGAATTCCCCGCCGTGCCGGAGCGCATGGGACAGGACCCGCTCGAGCACGGGGGAATCGATCACTGGGGCCTCCTCGGTGACGCCGGCGCACGGTGGCCGGCGCCCTGCTGGGTCACCTATCGTACCGGCGTGGCCCCGCGCACCGGTCTCTCCGCCCGAATCGAACTCGAGGTCACCGAGGCGGACACGGCCGAGTCCTTCCGCACCGGCAACGTCCCGGTCCTGGCCACTCCCCGGCTGATCGCGCTGTGCGAGGAGGCCAGTTGCCGGGCCCTCGACGGCGAGCTCCCCGGGAATTGCACCTCGGTGGCCAAGCGCCTGCAATTCGACCATCTGGTGCCGGTGGGAGTGGGGGGAAGGTCTGGGCCGAGTCCACGCTCGACCGCATCGAGGGGCGCCGGCTGGTGTTCACCCTCTCGGTGTCGGAGAGCGCCGGGCTGGTGGGAGCGGGGAAGCTGATCCGGGTCATCGTGGACCGGGCGGCGTTTCTGGAGAACGCCCGCTGAACAGAGTTCGTGGCGCGGGGATGGTGCAGGACCAGGGCGTGGCGTCGGGTCCGCGGCGTGGCGATCAGGGGCACGGCGTCACATGTTCTTGCCGATGATCCCGCCGAGCACACCGCCGATGCCGGCGTCGGCCACGGGGTGGTCCTCCCCCTGCGGCAGGTAGGGGGCGATGGCCTGGGCCAGCACGGGCACCGGCATGCTCTGGAGCCAGATGTTGCCCGGACCGGTGAGCGCCACCAGATGGAACCCGTCGCCGCCGAAGGCGAGGTTCTTGATGCCCTGGAGACGGGTGATGGTGAAGCTGACCCGGTCCTCGAACAGCCCGACGTGACCGGGGTGGACCAGCATGGTCTGGCCCGCGGCCAACTCGTAGGTGGTGATCTCGCCGGACAGCTCGATCCACGCCTGGCCCTGGCCCTCGAGCCGCTGGAGGATGAACCCGTCGCCGCCGTACATCCCGCCCCGGAACGACTGCTGCATGCCGACGGTGGGCACGACGCCGTCCGTGCCGCAGACCCAGCCGTGTCGGTGCACCAGATAGCCCTGTCCGGACTCGATGGCCACCGGAAAGATCCGGCCCGGCAGCTTGGCCCCGAACGCCACCATCCCCTGGCCTCCCTGGGCCTCGTACCTGGTGAGGAAGACGCCTCCGCCGCCGATGGCCCGCTTCAACCCGCTCATCAGGCCCTTCTGCCCGCCGGTGGCGGTGGTCTGGGTGAGCTGGATGTTGGACGACATCCACGAGAGCTCGCCGTGGGCCGAGATGATCGACTCCCCGGACTCGAGAACCATCTCCAACAGCGGCAGGGTGCTCCCTTTGACCTCGGCCTGCATGGGATCTCCTTGTCGGACGGGAGCCCGATCGCCGTGCCGGAGCTCGCTGCCCTCATCTTGCTCGGAAGTCACGGCGGGGGCGGGGATACCGGGGGCGTCGCCGGCCACCGGATCGTGGCCCTCGAACCTCGGGCGGCGGCACCTTCCGCTGGTAGCCTGGTCGAAAGGCCGTTTCCTCTGCTCATGATCCTCGAACACATCGACAGCCCCGCCGACCTGCGGATCCTCACGCCCGAGGAGTTGACCACCCTGGCGGAGGAGATCCGCGGGTTCATCGTCGACGCGGTGACCGCCACCGGGGGCCACCTCGGCTCCAACCTCGGCGTGGTGGAGCTGACCCTCGCCCTCCACCGGACGTTCGACTCCCCGAGGGACGTCGTGCTCTGGGACACCGGCCACCAGGCCTACGTCCACAAACTGGTCACCGGCCGGCGGGAGGCCTTCTCCCGCCTCCGCCAGGCCGGCGGTCTCTCGGGCTACCCGAACCGCACCGAGTCGGAGCACGACTGGGTGGAGAACAGCCACGCCTCGACCATCCTCAGCTACGCCCACGGCCTGGCCAGCGCCTTCGAGATGCAGGGCAGCCGGCGACGAGTGATCGCGGTGGTGGGCGACGGCGCACTGACCGGCGGGATGGCCTACGAGGCGCTCAACAATCTCGGCCACTCGGGCAAGCCGGTCGTCATCGTTCTCAATGACAACGGCCGCTCCTATGCGCCGACCATCTCACGATTGTCGCTCAGCCTCACCCACCTGCGGCTCAACCCGGCCTACGTCCAGGCCCGCCAACGCATCCGCCACCTCATACGCGAGCTGCCCGGCGTCGGAGACCTGGCCTACTCGGGGGTCCACGGCCTGACCAGTGCCCTGCGCGAGGTGGTCACCCCCCACACCTTCTTCGAGGCGCTGGGCATCCGCTACGGCGGGCCCATCGACGGGCACGACATCGCCGGGGTGGAACAGGCGCTGGCCAACGCCTCCGAGTGGCCGGGGCCCATCGTGGTCCACGTGGTCACCCAGAAGGGCCGGGGCTACGCACCGGCCGAGGAGGACGAGATCCAACGCCTCCACGACGTGAAGGTGTCGATGGGGCCGGCCGGAGACCCTGGCGCCGGGGAGGGACCGGGCTCCCCGTCGGCGTCGCCGTCCGACGGGGGGACGAGGGAGCCGGTGGGGGCCGGTCTGGAGGCAGGCGACGGCCTCGAGAGCGTCGCCCAGCTCCCGGTGACCACCTTCACCGATGCCTTCACCCGGTCGCTGGTGCACCAGGCCGAAGCCGATCCCCGGATCGTGGCCATCACCGCGGCCATGCCGGGTCCCACCGGCCTGCTCCCGTTCCAGGCCCGCTTCCCCGAACGGTTCGTCGACGTGGGCATCGCCGAGCAGCATGCGGTGACGTCGGCGGCGGGCATGGCCATGGCCGGCATGCGGCCGGTGGTGGCGGTGTACTCGACGTTCTTCAGTCGGGCCTTCGACCAGGCCAACCTCGATGTCGGCCTCCATCGGCTCCCGGTCGTGCTGGTGCTCGACCGGGCCGGTATCACCGGTGACGACGGCCCCAGCCACCACGGCGTGCTGGACATGGCCCTGGCCCTCTCGATCCCCGGCATGACCGTGTTCGCGCCGTCGTCGGCCCCGGAGGTCGAGGTGATGTTGGCCGAGGCCCTCACCCTCGACGGACCGTCGGTGATCCGCTTCCCGAAGACCCCGGCACCCTGGGTGGAGCCGGGGACGGTCGGCTCCGGACTGCAGGCCAGGCGCACGAGGACCGGGGACGGCTCGGTGTGCATCCTGGCCGTGGGCAAGATGGTCACGGCCGCCAACGAGGCCGCCTTGTTGTTGGCCGACGACGGGATCGAGGCGACCGTCTGGGACGTCCGGGTGGTCTCGGAGCCCGACCCGGCCATGGTGGCCGACGCACTTCGCCACGACGCGGTGATCACCGCCGAGGACGGCATCCGCCAGGGCGGGGCGGGCATGTTCCTGGCCGACGCCATCCGAACTTCGTGTCCGGGCGGCGCCGCCCCTCCGGTGACCTCGCTCGGGATCCCCCGCGCCTACATCCCCCAGGGCAAGGCCGATGACATCCTCGGCCAGCTCGGGCTCGACGGCCCCGGACTGGCCGGTTCGGTCCGGTCGGCTCTGGCGTCGGTCCGTGAAGCCGTGAGCGTTCGGACCCCGAAGCGGGGGCGTTCGTCACCGGCCGGCCCGGCTCCGTCCCAGCCCGCCGCCACCCTGCCGGCCTCCATCACCGCCAAGGAGACCCTGGACTGATCGGCCTGCTGCGCCGTCGATGGCGGGTGCCGGTGGCGCACCCCGGGGAACCCCGATTCGCTTTTTGCCGCCTGAACCGAAACGTGTTCTACTAACTGCCCGATGACCTTCAACCTCGCTGACCTGTTCGAGGCGGCCGTCGACGCATTCGGCGACCGGGAGTACCTGGTGGCCGACGGCCGACGCCGCACCTACGCGGAGATGGAGGAGCGGGCCAACCGGCTGGCCCACTACCTGGCCGCCCAGGGCGTGCGACCCGGGGACCATGTCGGCATCTACTCCCTGAACAGCGTCGAGTGGGTGGAGACGGCATGGGCGGTGTTCAAACTCCGCGCCGTGTGGATCAACATCAACTACCGCTACGTCAAGGACGAACTGCGCTACCTGTTCGCCAACGCCGATCTGGTGGCCCTGGTCCACCAGGCCGAATACGGGCCGCGGGTGGCCGACCTCCTCCCCGGACTCCCCGATCTCCGGCTGGTCATCGGCATCGACGACGAGTCGGGGGAACCGCTCGCCGATGGCACCGTCCCCTACGAGGAGGCCCTGGCCACCGGCAGCCCGGACCGGGACTTCGCCCCCCGGTCGAACGACGACCACTACATCCTCTACACCGGGGGCACCACCGGGATGCCGAAGGGGGTGGTGTGGCGGCACGAGGATGTCTTCTACGCCCTGGGCGGAGGCGTCGACCCCTCCACCAACACCAGGGTCCAGCGTCCCGAGGAGATGGTCGAGAAGGGTGCGAACGGCCAGGTCACCCTGCTGCCCATCGCCCCCCTCATGCACGGCGCCACCCAGTGGTCGGTCATGGGCCAGAGCTTCGTGGGCAATCGGACCATCCTGGTCCCGAAGTTCGACCCCCATACCGTGTGGCGCCTGGTGGAGGCCGAACGGGTCAACTCGGTCATGATCACCGGTGACGCCATGGGCAAGCCACTGATCGAAGCGCTCGACGACCCGGGTGTCTCCTACGACCTCTCCTCCCTGCTGGCGGTCACCTCCTCGGCGGCACTGTTCTCGTCACCGGTCAAGGACGAGTTCTTCAACCACCTCCCGGACATCGTGATCGTCGACGCCGTCGGGTCGTCGGAGTCGGGCAACAACGGCATGGCCACGTTGACCAAGGGGGACACCGCCATGAAGAGCGGGCCGACGGTCTCCGTGCTCGGCAACACCGTGGTCCTCGACGAGGACCTGAACCAGGTGGTCCCCGGCTCCGGGGTGATCGGGAAGATCGCCCGTGGTGGGGACATTCCGGTCGGCTACTACAACGATCCGGTGAAGACGGCCGAGGTGTTCATCACCGTCGACGGCACCCGGTACGTGATGCCCGGCGACTTCGCAAGCGTCGAGGCGAACGGGACCATCACCCTGCTGGGCCGGGGCTCGGTGTCCATCAACTCCGGTGGCGAGAAGATCTTCCCCGAGGAGGTCGAGTCCGCCGTCCGTTCCCATCCGGATGTTTTCGACGCCATCGTGGTGGGCGCGCCCGACAATCGGTGGGGGCAGCGGGTGGCCGCCATCATCCAACCCCGGGCCGGCCGGCACCCGAACCTGGGCGACATCCAGGCCCATTGCCGTGACGCCATCGCCGGCTACAAGGTGCCCCGTCAACTCCACGTCGTCGAGGCCATCGTCCGCTCCCCGAGCGGCAAACCCGACTACCGGTGGGCGGCCGACATCGTGGCCGAGGTGCCGGAAGAGACCGACAGCGGGGGCGCCCGGACCGCGTCGGGGCAGTGAACTGCCCGGATTGTGCTCCGCGAGGCGTGCGATGCCCATCGACCTGAGTGAGCTGGCCGCACCGGCGCAGTGCGCAGTGCTCACCATGGAGATCCAACGCGGTGTGGTCGGGGATCTCAGCGCCTTCCCCCAGTTGGCCGAAGCCGCCCGCCAGGTCGGGGTGGTCCCCAACACGGCGAGGCTCCTGGCCGCGGCCCGGGGCCTCGGGGTGCCGGTGATCCACTGCACCGCGGAGTTCCGCTCCGACCGGGCCGGGTCCACCGTGAACTGCCAGCTGATCGCCGCCATGGTCCGTAATCCGAACCACCTGCTGGTCGGCACCCCTCCGACGGAGCTGATCCACGAGCTGGGACCCGAGGAGGGCGACCTGGTCTCGCCCCGGTTCCACGGGGTGTCCCCGTTCACCGGCACCGCCCTCGACACCTGGCTACGCAGCCTCGGTGTCGGAACGGTGGTCGCAACCGGGGTGTCGGTCAACCTCGGGGTGCTCGGACTCGCCGTCGAGGCGGTCAACCTCGGCTACCGGGTGGTGGTGCCCCGCGACGCGGTGGCCGGCATCCCCGATGGGTACGCCGATGCCGTGTTGGACAACACGTTCCCGCTCATCGCCACCCTCACCACCGTCGACGAGTTGCTCGAGGCCTGGGGGAACGGGTCGACCTGAACCGGGGCATCGGGGGACGGGTGATGGGGCCGGCGGCCCGAAACACGGCCGACTCAAGGCCGAGGGCTATGGTCGGGGGCGAGGCCAGGGGCGAGGGCGATGCTGCCGATGGTCGGATGAAGGTCGATTGGGTCTGTCGGGCCCTGAGCGTTCAGCGACGCAGAGCTCCCACACGTCTCCCGTCCCACGCGTCTCCACGCGTCTCCACACGTCTCCATCCGCCTCCAAGAGCTTCCGGCGCTCGAGGGGCTTTTGAGACGGTGGCTACCGAGGGTTGCGCCTTCACCGTCCCTGACATTTGGTGGGCAGGGAGCTACCGACCACACTCGTGTGATGCGCTTTGCAATCCGCGACGCAGCGCTGGCCGACATGGAGGATCTGCAGGCGTCTTCCGCAGGGCATCGCTGTCGAATGAGAACGACCAGGACCAACTCCTGGAGCATCCGGAGTGGCTGGTGCTCTCGGAGACGAGCGTCCGGGAGGGTCGGGTGAGGGTGGCGGTGGACGGGGGTGGCGCTTTGCTCGGGTTCGCCACCTATCTGGTCGGGGATGCGGTTCCGATCGGGGATGCGGTTCCGATCGGGGATGCAGTGGCCGAGCTCGAGGACCTCTTCGTCGACCCGCAGTGGAGGCGGCAGCGCATCGCCGAAGGACTGGTGCTCGACATCTCTGCGCAACTGATCACGCGGGGGTTCAAGGCGCTGGAATGACCGCCAACCCGCACGCCATGGCGTTCTACGGCACATGGGATTCGTGGCACCCACCACGTCGATACCCAGATCTACCCGGCTCCCCGAATGCGGAGGCCGACGGAGTGATCCTCAGCGGCGCCCCACCTGAGGGCCGCGGGTACGCCGGCTGACCGTGGATCGGGCGGAGGCGGATTCCTCTCCGGGGCACCAGGGTCTCCTTCGGTTCGTCGGGGCCCGACGGGGAGTTCTGAGATGCTCCAGCGCTTCCGGGCCGAGGATGGGATAGTGGTGCGGAAGGAGGTCCACATGGCGGACCCATCCGACGACATCGCTGACCGTCACCTCGGTGTCTGTCGGACCTTTGCCGACCACGTCCGAGTCGTCGGTGAGCACTGGCACTCCCGATCGCCATGCCGCGAATGGGACGCCAGGGGCGTCCTGGAGCACGTGATCGGCTTTCACGACGTGCTACTTCTCAGGCCGCTGGGTGCCAAGCCACCGCGCCCGAAAGACGACCCTGTGGGTCGCTGGACAGTCACCCTGGAAGCACTCGATCGGCTGTTTCGACGTCCTGGCCTATTCGACGGTGTCGTCGATGTCCCACCGGTCGGCAATGATCCGCCGACGCGGGTCGATGCCGCTCGGCTCGTCCCGATGCTGAGTCTCGATGTACTGGTTCATACCTGGGACCTCGCCCGGGCCACGGGTCACGAGGTTGCCCTTGACCCACGGCTGTGCGGCGTGTTCCTCAGAGATCTGCCCACCGACGAGAGGGCCCTCGCCAAGACCGGCATGTACGACGGCCCCTGGGCGGCACCGGCTGACTCGGATCCGCAGACCAAGCTCCTGGCTCGGCTGGGTCGCGATCCTGACTGGTGTCCATAGCCGCCCATCCGGGCCGGGGTGGCGCAGCTCGTCGGCCGACATCGTCACTCGAGATCACCCACCAGCGAATCTGACTGCAGGTCGCCGGTCCCAGCCTCCACCTGAGCGAGGATGCGAGCAAAGACGGAGGGTGCAGTCACCGGCAGGAGATGGCCGGACTCGATGCGAACGACGTTTGCCGGCTGTGGGAGCCGCCGTGCCATCTCCTCCTGCGAATCCGTGGGTATCGGGCGATCCTTCCCATTGACCACGTAGGTGATCGGAACGCCGGCGACATCGGACCACCGGACCGGCTGGAGATAGTGGTGCACCGTGTCTTCAACGCAGCGGACAGGGTCGACGACATAGGCCAGGGTGTCATCATCCAGTGGATCACCGCCGTAGGAGGTGCGAAACGACTCGGGATTCTCAGGCACACCGGGCAGGGTGATCACCTTTCCGTCGCGCTCTGCGGCGGCGAGCGCCAGGAGGAGCCCCTCGCGATGCCGCTCCTTCATGCAGTCGATTCCACGACCACCCTCGATGGGAACCAACGCTGCGTTCAGAACGACCGATCGGACGCGGCCGCCGAGTGCAGCGACCACTCCTGGGACGACGAGTCCCCCGGAGGAATGGGCGACGAGCGTGATTGCACCTTCGAGATCCGCGGCAAGGAGATCGTCGACAACCGACGCCACCTCCTCTTCGACCGACAGAGAGGCAAGTTCGGCCGGATGCCCCGCCCGCCCAGGCAGGTCGAGGGCCAGCGTGGACGGTGGGAGCAGCGGAACCAATCGGTCCCAGAAGCGCGCCGTTGTCCCCCCACCGTGGATGAGCACCAACGTCATCGTCGAGTACCA
Source organism: uncultured Acidimicrobiales bacterium (assembly GCA_963806285.1). Taxonomy (GTDB): domain Bacteria; phylum Actinomycetota; class Acidimicrobiia; order Acidimicrobiales; family RAAP-2; genus Bog-756. The sequence continues at coordinate 52,275 of CAWDXJ010000008.1, read as the reverse complement.
CCGGGCCTGAGTCGCATGACCGCCGAGGCTACCGGCACTGCGACGCCACCCGGCGATCAGGCCTTGGTGACAGCCGAGGGTGGAGGGATCGTCCCCGGCCCGGTACTGAGGCATCCGGCCCTGGCCGTCGGATCCGGGGGAGCCGGGAGGCTCGGCGGCTTCAAGAAGGCAGGCCTGTTGTGGAGGTCCAACATGCCGAAGAGGCTGTTGGCGTTCGCATCACGCCGGGTGAGAGCGGGAAGGTTCCATTTCTCCTCGACGGTCTTGAGAATCGAGGTGTGGTCGTAGACGGCGTGGGACACGTAGTTCTCCCTGGCGAACGGACTGACCACCCCGGATGGGACCCTGAACCCGTACCGGTCGAACCCGCCGGGGGGGTCGCCCGGCTGCAGAATCGGCGGGATGTCGTCAGGAGGTATGGCGGACGGGGGCGCCACGTGGTCGTAGTAGCCCCCGTGTTCGTCGTAGGTCCATATCAGCATCGTCGTCGGCCAATTCGGGCTCGACATCACCGCATTGACGACGTTGCCGACGAACTGATCGCCGAATTGGACGTCTTGGGGATTCTCTTCGGACTGATGGCCGTAGTCCGGTTCCACCAGGCAGAACGACGGAAGCGTCCCGGCGGCGGCATCGACGTAGAACTGATCGATCTTGGCCAGTCCCGGCGAGAGGGCCTTGTCCCCCAGCAGCTCCAGGAACACCCCGAGCGTCGGCAGTGAGGTGTAGTAGTCCTTCCAGGTGATCCCGTGCCGGTTCAGCTCCTCGAAGATGACGCCGTTGGGCGGCAGTCCGGGCGGGAATTTGTCGTCGACCAGGCCCAGCGAGGTGCCGGCGATGAGGTACCGCCGATTCGGATCCGTCTGGACCATGGCCGAGGTGAAGTAACGGTCAGCAATCGGAAACGTGCTGGCCATTCCGCACGTGAAGGGAAGGTCCTCCTTGGTGAAGTAGCCCATGGCCTCGGCCGATGTGCTCGTCACGAATCCCTGGCAGCTGCCGCCGTCATAGGCTTCGTGGGTCACCTTCCAGTCGTTGCCGACACCGTTCGTCTGGCATTCGGTCGGCATGTGGAAAGCACGGACGAGGTTCCCGTCCCCGTCCGGATTCGTGGCCGTCGGGTGGCCGTCGGGAGCGATGGTGAAGCCGTCACCCCTTCCGATCAGGCCCAGGATGTTGTCGAAGGAATGGTTCTCCATCATCACGACCACGAAATGCTCGATCTGAGGCACAAGGTCGGTTCCGGCAACAAGATCGGGGCGAGGGATCGATCCGGCGGCCCGCACGATCTTCTGCGGCCTGCCTGTGGTCGTCGGAGACGACGAGCTCCCCCCGCAACCCCCCACCACCAGCGTTGCGCCGACCAACCCGCCACCCAGGAACTGTCGTCGGCTCAAATTCATGGGTGATGCCACCTCCTGGGTTCGAGTTGCCCGGGCATGTGCTGACGATGGGTCGATGTCGGCTCTCGCCGGGAGTGGCGTGGGAGCGGCGAAAGGTCGGTCGAGGGGAAATGGGAGCCGGCGGGACGTCTGTAGCGCCTGATCATAAATGCAATCGCATCAGGTTTCCGAGTCACGGAGGCGCTGACGTCGCCAGCAGGTTCGCGTCCGACGACGGGCATGCCACTGAAACGGCGCCACGCCGCGGCGATCGGTGGCATCGCCGGAGTTCGGCGAGATGTACCGGTGGCGGCGATCGCCCCACCGGCGCTCCCTACATGACCCGGGTGCCGTCCAGCTGGATCATGGCGTTGGTGGGCAGCTCCTGCACGGTGATGTCCGGCACCGGGAAGTTGAAGTCCCGGTACTTCCGCTCGGCCGTCTGGCGGTAGCGGTCGGTCGAGTGCATCGGGTCGGAGTCGAACTGCGGGATCACCTTGGTCCCGAACACCTCGAGCATCTCGTGGACCTCGTCCTCCATCAACGAGTCCGACGGCAGCCCGAATACGACCTGGTCGCAGCCCACGGTCTGGTACCTGGCGACCTGCTCGGCCACCTCGTCGGGCTCGCCGCAGAGCATCCAACCCTCCTTGATCAGGTAGTCGAGCATGCTCTCGTCGGTGACCGTGTGGGGCCGCTCGGGCCACACCGGGACGCCCTCTTCGTGGGGGATGGTGTCGTGGTAGTTGCAGACCAGGGAGTAGAGGTAGCCGCGGCCCCTCCGGAGCGCGATCTCCCTTGCCTTCTTCCGGTCGTTCAGGCAGATGACCGCGTTGGTCATCATCACGTTGTCGTTCTTGAACTGGCCGAGGGGCTCGGTACAGTTGGCGATCCCCTCCTTGTAGGCCTCGATCCGACCCTTGAGGTTGTAGATGGGCTCGAAGTTGAACGCGATGGCGCCGATGCCCAGCTCGCCCGCCTGGGTGAAGGTCCCCGGATTGCCGCAGCCCACCCAGATGGGCGGATGCCCCTGGCCCCGGTAGGGCTTGGGCAGGATGTTGTGGGGGTACGGGACGGTGAAGCTCTCGCCCTCGTACATGTAGTCCTTCTCCTCCCACATGCGGGGGATCTGGCGGATGACCTCGTTCCACTCCGCCTTGGTGGAGTTCTTGTCGAGGTTGTTGAAGGTGGCGATCTCATGGCTCCCCGCACCGCGGCCGGTCCCCCACTCGAACCGTCCCTCGAGGAGGTGGTCGAGCATGGTCACCCGCTCGGCACAGCGCACCGGGTGGTTGACCCGTGGCGAGAGGTTCATGATCCCGGTCCCGATGTGGATCCGCTCGGTGGCGTGGGCCAGGTAGCCCATCACCACCTCGGGCGAGGACATGTGGCTGTACTCGGTGAGTGAGTGGTGCTCGCCGATCCAGGCGTACTTCCAGTTGTACTTGTCGGCCTCGATGACGTAGGCGATCTCACGCTTGTACATCTCGTGCTCGCAGGCGGGATCGTGGGCGGCCTGGCCGGGAAGGTAGCCGTTGAGAAAGACTCCGAACTCCATGGCGTTGGTGCTCCTCTCGCTCCGCTCTGGCGCGGATCACGGTAACACGGGGGGCTGATAAATTGCAACGTGTTCCAGATTTGTGCCTGGCTCCGGCCACACGAGGCCGATTTCGCATACTCTCGGGCGGACCGGCAGACGGCTGCGGTCGGGAACGAGATGAGCGCGCCGCGGCGACAGCAGGCGGCGCGGAGCGGTACGGACCGTTGGGCAGCCGAGCAGCCGAGCGGAGCAGGAAGTCGCCCAGCCAAAAGGGAAGCGATGCCGACCATCGACGAGTTGATCCGACAGCGGGCAGGGGACGACTCGGTGGGCCTGGCGTGGGCCGACCGCACCTGGTCCCACCGCCAGGTGGTGGCCGCCCAGGCGGAGCGCGCCGCGGTCCTGGCGTCACTCCGGCGGCCGGGGCCGTTCCATGTGGCCCTCCTGTTGGACAACGTCCCCGAGTACGTGTTCTGGATGGGCGCGGCCGCCCTTGCCGGAGCGGTGCTCGTCGGGGGCAACCCCACCCACCGGGGCGACGAGCTGGCCCGAGACCTCTCCCACACCGAATGCCAGTTGCTGGTCACCGACCGGGGATACCGCACCCTGGTCGAGGGACACGACCTCGGGCCGGCCCTGCCGGCAGAGCGCATCCTGGTCGTCGACGACCCGTCCGGTGACATCGGCACCGGCACGACGACCGCCTACGGCACCCTGGTGGCCGACCTGTCGGGTGCACCCCTCCCCGACCGGTCCCTGACCCGGGTCACCGAGGAGTCCCTCGGGCTCCTCTTGTTCACCTCGGGAACATCGGGGGCCCCGAAGGCGTGCCTGTGCAGCCAGGGTCGGCTGGCCAGGATCGGAGCCATCGTGGCCCAGATGTTCGAGCTCACCGCCGGGGACGTCTGCTATCTGGCCATGCCGCTCTTCCACTCCAACGCGCTGATGGCCGGATGGGCGCCGGCGCTGGCCGCGGGGGCCACCGCCGCCCTGCGCGAGCGGTTCAGCGCCTCACAATTCCTCCCCGATGTGCGCCGGTACGGCGTCACCTACTTCAACTACGTCGGGAAGCCGCTGTCCTACATCCTGGCCACACCCGTTCGGCCCGACGACGCCGACAACCCACTCCGACGGGCATTCGGCAACGAGGCGGCCGAGGCCGACGTCGCCCGGTTCGCCGAGCGGTTCGGCTGCACGGTGCAGGACGCCTACGGCTCCACCGAGGGAGGGGCCACGGTGCAGCGCACCCCCGACACCCCCCGGGGTGCCCTGGGCCGGGCGCTCCCTGGCACCCTGGTGGTCAACCCCGACACCGGTGAGGAGTGCCCACGGGCCGTGTTCGACGAGGGCGGGCGGCTGCTCAACGCGGACGAGGCCATCGGCGAGATGGTCAACCAGACCGGGGGGGCCGGGTTCGAAGGCTACTGGCGCAACGCCGAGGCCGAGGCGGCCCGGGTCCGCGACGGCTGGTACTGGACGGGAGACCTGGCCTACCGGGACGCGGACGACTTCTTCTATTTCGGGGGCCGTGACTTCGACTGGCTGCGGGTCGACGGGGAGAACTTTGCGGCCGCGCCGGTCGAAGGGGTGCTCCAGCGGCATCCGGACGTCGTGCTGGCGTCGGTCTACGCAGTGCCCGACACCGTGGTCGGCGACCAGGTGATGGCCACCTTGCTCCTGCGTCCCGGAAGTGACTTCGACCCCACAGGGTTCGCCGACTTCCTGGCCGGCCAGCCGGACATGGGGACCAAGTGGCCACCCCGGTACGTGCGGATCACCGACCAGCTCCCGGTGACCGCCACCACCAAGGTGCTCAAGCGGGTCCTCCGCAACGAGGGCTGGCGGAGCCCCGACCCGGTGTGGTGGCGACCGGAGAAGGACGGGCCGTACCGACCGCTCACCCCTGCCGACGCCGACCGGCTCGACCGGGCCGTCGCCCGGCGGTAGGCGGGCGAGTCGTCGAGCCGGATTCCACGCCGGCGCCGGGCGACTGACACCCGCCCCGAGAACTCCTCATGTGACAGGGGGGACCAGCTCGGCGAGCAACGCCTGGACCCTCCGGTCGATCTCGCCGACGATCGGACGGACTTCGTCCACCGGCAACCCCGCCGGGTCCTCGAGCTCCCAGTCCAGATACCGCTTGCCGGGGTAGACGGGACAGGTATCGCCGCAGCCCATCGTGACGATGACCTCGGCGGTCCGCGCGGTCTCGTCGGTCAGCGGCTTCGGGAACTCTCGTGTTGGATCGAGTCCCCGCTCTTCGAGAATCGCGACCACCGACGGGTTCAACTGGTCGCCGGGTTCGGAACCGGCTGACTCGACCACGAGGCGACCTTCCGCATAGTGGTCGAGCAGCACACGGGCCGCCAGGCTACGGCCGGCGTTGTGGGTGCAGAGGAACAGCACGGTGGGCTTGGTGGTCACGGTGCCTCCTGTACGGTTGCGAGCGGCTCCGGGCCTGCCGGCGCACGGCGGTCCGACCCTGATTCGGTCCGGTGGTCGGGGCCATGCGTGTGGTGGGGGAACACGATGTCGGCGGCCTCGGATGGCGTGATGTCGGGATAGAGCAGCTTGAGGATCGCCACTGCCAGTGCACCGCCGACGACCTGGGCGGCCACGAAGCTCGGGACCGAGGATGGTGCGATCCCGGCGAACGTGTTGGAGAACATCCTCCCCACCGAGATCGCCGGGTTGGCGAAACTCGTCGAGCTGGTGAAGAAGTAGGCCGCGCCGATGTACGCCCCGACCGCGGCCGCCGCACTGCGGCTCCGGCCGCTCCGAGCCAGGGCGAAGATGACCAGAATGAGCCCGAGCGTGGCCACGATCTCCGAGAGGAAATGCGCAGGCGTGGCCCGGTGACGGGTCGAGATCGACACGGCGGCCTTGGAGAACATCACGTTGGCGACGACCGCCCCGCCGATGCAGCCGACAACCTGGGCGGGCAGATAGGCGCAGGCGTCGCGCCACCTCAACCCCCCGAAAGCGGCATCGACGAATGAGACGACCGGGTTGAAATGGGCCCCGGACACGGGACCGAACATCAAGATGATGGCGTAGAGCCCGGCTGCTGTCGCCGCCGCATTCTGGAGCAGCTGGAGCCCCACGTTCCCCGGCGACAGCTCCTGGGCGGCGATGCCCGAGCCGATGACGATGGCGGCGAGGAAGGCACTGCCCAGGAACTCGGCCGTCAGGCGCCGCCACAGCACGTTCTCGCTCACGCCGGCCTCGAAGGCTGTTGGCGCGGGTGCCGCCGGCTCAGCAGCACGCGCCCGAAGCGGCCGGTGCGGCGACCGCCTCCGCCTGCTCGTCGACCCCGCAGCCCTCGGTCGAGCAGCCCAGACCCGACTCCAGAGGTGCGTCGGCCAGGACCGTGTACACCTCCCATGGTGCCCCGTCGGGGTCGTTCACCCACGCCTTGTCCTGAAGGGCATAGCAGCAGGTGGTGGACTCCTGGACTTCGGGAGCGAGACCTTCGGCCGAGAGCCGTCTGGTCGCCTCCCCGACCTCCTCGGCCGATCCGACCTCCACCCCGAGGTGGTTGAGGGCACCGGCGACGCCGTCGCCACGGCCCACCGGGTTCTCGATCAGCACCAGTTTGAGCGGGGGCTCGGCGACGGCGAAGTTGGCGTAGCCCGGGCGGCGCTTGGCCGGTCCGGTCCCGAAGAGCTTCGAGTAGAAGTCCACGGCGGCATCGATGTCTCCGACGTTCAGGGCGAGCTGGATTCTGGACATGCCGTACCTCCGAGTCCATCGACATCTGTCGATACATGGACTATGATCGATGCATTGACCACTGTCAATACTGTCGCTTGGAGAGACCATGCCGAAGCAGGTTGCGACCATCGAGCGCGGCCGACCGGTGCTGTCCTTCCCTGCTGTCCTCCCCGCTCGACGCCGCCCAGGCGGCCGAGCTCGCCGGCGGCTTCACGGCTCTGGCCGACCCGGTACGACTCCGGGTCCTGAGCATCCTCGCCGCTTCCCCGGAGGGCGAGGTCTGCGTGTGCGAGTTCGTGGAGCCGCTCGGAAAGAGCCAGCCCACCGTCTCCCATCACCTGAAGATCCTGAGCGATGCCGGCCTCGTCCACGGCGACCGCCGCGGCAAGTGGGTGTGGTACTCGCTCGACCGCAGACGCCTCTCCGAACTCCGCTCCGCCCTCCAGCCGGTCGGGTGACTGCTTGACCGCTTGAGCGCGCATCAGCCCATTCGGTCTGCTGGGGTGTGGGTCGCCGCCGGCACGGCCGTCCCGATCGCAGACGCCATCTGCTACGCCTCTGGCTCACCGCCCACTCGTTCACCGGCGTCGACGACGTCCTACGGGGCGGTATCCCCAAGCGGACACCGTCATCCGAACCCACGATCACGGGGCCGGGAAGAGAGGGCGAGCCGGTCTGACCAGATCTGTTCCACAAGGACGCCGCGACGCCAATTCCCATCGTGCGCCGGCACGGGCTGTCAACCGACGAGACCACGACGATGCGCGTAGGCGACTGCTTGGGAGCGGTCCCTGCTGCCCGTCTTCGCGAAAATGCGGTTCACATGGGTCTTGACGGTGGCCTCGCTCACGAAGAGGTCCCCCCCGATCTCGGCATTGGAGCGCCCGGCGGCGATCAGACGGAGGACTTCTGCTTCTCGCTCGGTCAACCCGTCCGGAAGGGGACCACCCCCGTCCCAGGTTCGGGGCAAGGTCGCCACGTCGACGAGTCTGGCCTGGACCGCTGGGTCAAGTACGGCTTGGCCCGAGGCGGCCGCCTCGAGGGCACGGCCGATGTGTTCACGGCCGGCGTCCTTGGTGATGTATCCGATCGCCCCCGCCCGCAGCGCCCCGACGATTGACTCGTCGTCGGCATAGGTGGTGAGCACCACCACTTGCGTTCCGGGATGCTCAGCGCGGATGCGCCTGGTGGCCTCGACCCCGTCCACCCGAGGCATGCGCAGGTCCATCAATACGACCTCCGGGGACACATCTGCGACCAAACCGACCGCCTCTTCACCGTCGGAGGCGGACCCGACGACCTCGATCCCGGGCATCGTATCCAGTAATGTGACCAGACCCTCGCGGACAACGGTCTGGTCGTCCACGACGACGACCCTCACCCCGGCACCGCCACCTGGACGGTCCAACCGAGCGCGCTGGGCTCGGCGACGACCTGGCCACCCAAAAGCTCTATGCGCTCGCGCATGCCCTGTAGGCCGAATCCGCCACCGGTCGTCTGCAACTCGCTCGCGGTGCCGGTGTCAGGGCAGAGACCGTTGGTGACCTTCAGGGTCGTCGACTCCGGGTCGAAGCCGAGGCGAATCGACAGCGGTGCCCCTGGCGCGTGCTTCCGGGCATTGGTGACCGCCTCCTGGGCGACGCGGTAGAGCGCCAGACCGGCGTCGGGTGCGAGTGGGCGGGGCGCACCGGTCACGGTCAACTCAGCACCGTCACGGGCCGCCAGCGATGCCAGTTGCTCGGCGAGAGCCACCGGCTCGTCGCGTAGTGCGTGCACGGCCTGGCGCGTTTCCTCCAACCCCTGGACGGCGAGCCGACGAGCCCCTCGGACCAGCTGTCTCGCCCGGGCGTCGTCGTCGCCGTTCTCCATGAGGGCGTCGGCCGCGTCCAGCTGGACGGACAGGGCACCCAGGGAATGAGCCAGCACGTCGTGCACCTCGCGTCCGATCCGGTTGCGCTCGGCCAATGCTGCCGCCCGATCCCGCTCGGCGTCAGCCCGAACCCGCTCGGCCAGCAGTTGCTCGGCCTGAAGTGTCCGTTGCACGTATTGCCGACGGCTGGCGCCGACCATCAGCCCGACGGCAGCGGAGACCGCCCCTTCGGCGATGAGGACGGGCGGAGCGCCCACCACCAACGTGGCCATCGCCAGCCCGCCGACTCCGATCGCTCCCACCCCGATCGCCGGTAAGCCCTCGAAGGCGACCCCGGCACCGAGCCCGGCGACGGCAGTGAAGGTGATGGCGATCGGAGCGAAGGCCGAGAGAGCACCTCCCGTCCCGGCCAGCAGAGCGAGGAAGCACCAGGTCCTGTGATCCGGGGCCCGACGCCGGCGGCTGGCCATCCAGCCGATCCAGCCGATTGCGGCGCCTAGCATCAGGACCCACTTCATCGGGTGGTCGGCCTCCACTCCGTTCGGTGGGGGTTGGTGTGCCGTGGTCCAGAGAAGCGCAGTCAGTCCGGCAAGGCGGGCGGCACTGAGCAGCCGCTCGGTTCGCGTCCCCGGCCAGGCTCGGAGTTGGGATGCCATCCCCACGGGCACAATGATCCCACTTCCCCGGTGATCCTGACGTCTCGATGCTCAGGCCGCCGCCGGAGCCCGGAGCAGTCCGCCGCGCCCGATCACCGCACCGGCGCGGCGAGCCTTGAGGTAGAGGACTGCAGTCCGACTCGCCACCTCGGCCATGGCCATCAGGACGAACGCTGCACCCCAGGCCGACCCGGAGGTGATGTGGTGGAGAACGCTGAACCGGGCGACGACAGCCTCTCCGCCGTGTCCCACCCACAGGGCAAAGCCCATGCGGGCTCCGATGCCTGCCACCCACAAGACCGCCGCCACCAGGCCCGCCTTGGCGAATGCGTTGACCCCGTCAAGCCGGACCGCAGTCACGAGCCCCGCCCCCGCTCCCAGGGCGCCGCCCAGGCATGCCAAGCCGACGATCAGCACCAGGTCGTTGCCGGCAGTAGGGATGGCGTGGAGGAACTGGCCGGCCACGAAGACCGTGGCCACCAGGGGGAACAGCAGACGGGCCCGGGTCACCTTGTGCCCCCGGATCTGGAGGACGACCAAGGCGATAAGGCCGATGTTCATGAGGTAATCGGTGATTGTCATAGAGACAGTTTCTGAGATCGGAGTCCGAGTTTCGTCATCCCAGGGGTGGATCTGAGGGTGGATCCCCTCTCCACCCTGGGCGACCGTCCAGAGGGATCACCGGGGATCCGTTCCGTCCGGCGCCGGGCCAACCCATACCCCCTCCCCACCCAACTCCCCACTTCCTTCCCCAATCCGACAGCTCGACGTGCAGCCCCGGACAACACCCCCGGAGTTGCCGGACACCTCCGGACATGCTGACTTGCCATGAGGCCACCGGGTGAGCACACTGCGACGTGTCTCTCCGACCGACCCACCCGGAAGCACGGATCGCATCGTGACACTGCCCGACGTCGCCACCGTCTTGCCCGGTGAGGACGCGGCCGTGGACCTTCTGCCTCCGACCGACGACGGTCCCCGGGGAACCGACCGGCGATGGAAGTGGCTGCGGGTGGCCGGCGCCGTGGTCCTCGGCCTCTGGTGCATCGGCCTGGTCGCCTACTCCACCGCCATCTTCCACCACGACAATCTTGGTGAGGACTTCGCCACCTACAACCAGGCCTGGACCCTGATCGGCCAGGGCCACCTGAATCCGTACGACACCATCTACCACTTCCCCTTCTTCAAAGGCGATTTCGAGCTGATCGTCTGGCCGTTGGCCCTCGTCCACCTGGTGTATCCCGGGTCGGTGGCCCTGCTGTGGATCCAGGACCTGGCTGTGGCCGGCAGCGGCTTCGTGGTCTTCCTCTGGATCGTGGACTACCTGGAGCGACGCACGGTGCGGTGGTGGTCTGCCGCCTGCGTGGCATCGGTGGTGCTCGCAGTGCTGATAGCCAGTCCGGGCGCCTACCAGATCCTCTTCTCCGACTTTCACATGGAGCCGATCTCCACCTTGTTCGTCCTGTTGGCCGGCCGTGACCTGTGGTCGGGCCGGTACCGGCGGGCGTGGATCTGGGTGGTGCTGGCGCTGACCTGTGGCACCTTCGCCGCCATCACCGTGGTCGGGCTGGGCATCTCGGCCCTCCTGGCCGGCCGGGAGACCCGGCGCCAGGGGGTCCTGGTGGTCGCGGCCGCCATCGGTTGGCTGGCAGCTGGTCTCGGTCCTCGGCGCCAACTCCGGATCGGGCATCACCACCTACGCCCACCTCGTCGGACGCCGGACGCTGTCCGGGCCCAGCGGCATCGCCGTCCTGATCTCCGGCCTGCTCCTCCACCCGACCCGGGTCATCGCCCAGCTCCATGAGCGCCTGAACAGCATGTATGTCCTGGTCAAACAAGTCGGTGTGGTCGGGCTGGCCTCCGCCTGGGGATTCGGGGTCCCCGTGGTGGTGATGGTCACCAACGCCTTGAGCGCCAACACCGCGCTGCTCAATCAGGGGTTCCAGAACGCCGCGGTGTACCCGTTCGTGCTGCTCGGAACGGTCATGGTGCTGGTGTGGACGGCCCAGCGGTTCCGCTACGGCTGGATCCCCGCCATCGCCGTGGCGCTCATGGTGACGGTGCAGGCCCTCTCTTACGGCGTGGGGCTGGCACCCACCGACGTCCGCTCCGGGATCTCCCAGATCGGTGCGGCCCAGGCGACCCAGATCAGGAGGGCCCTTGCCCTGACCCCGGCTGATGCCGAGGTGATCAGCACCATCAGCATCATGGGCAGGTTCTGCTCCCGCCCGTACTGCTACTGGTTCTATCCCAACGGGTCATTTCCGGTACAGAGCCGGGAGGTGGTGTTCGTGTTCGATCCTGCGGCCGGGAACCCGATCCCCGGGACCAAGGCGAGCGACGACATTGACGCGATCGCCTTCGTGCGTGATCGCCTCCACGCCCGCACCTTGGTCGATGCCGACGGCGTCACCGCCCTGGTGTGGCGGCCACCGGCCGGGACGACCGGCGTCGATGTGGTCACCCGACCGTGACCGCCAGGATGGATGCGCCGACCGGCGTCATCCCCTGGAGAACCAGCAGTCCGAGATGCCAAGGATGCACCGGTGGGCCTCCCAGAGGTTCAGACCTCGAGCACATTTTGAAGCTCCCCGTCCTGCCACCGGTCGTAGACCCCACGACGATGACCGAGGGTCGGTACGCCCCCACCAAGTGGATGCTCCGGCCCAGGTTCGGCCACCCATGGAGAAGTACGTCGACACGTCGACACGTCGACGACCACCAGGGTCGAGACCGGCATCCAGCGTGCTCTCTGCATGTGAGCCCTGGGGAGGGGACTCTGCGGTCGCGCCGAGCGGTGCCCGCCGATACGTCAGGAGATCGATGGCATCCCAACCATTCGCGCGGAACTCGTCAGTCGTATTCGTGACCGGGAAGGGCTCACTGGGCACGTCGAGGCCCAGCCTGTCGCAGATGGGATCCCACCCGTCCGTCGGGGACCATTCCAGCAGGCGATCGCCGGGGACGCTCTGCCGAACCGCCGCGTTGTGCCGCTCATAGGCGTCCATCATGGCGGTGGGGTCTTCGAACGAATCGCTGAAGCGATCGCCCAGCAGCCGGATGACCGCAGTCATCCACGGGACCAACTCCGGCGGAACCTTGTCGAACGACTGGAAGATCGTGTTGGATGCGCTGCGGTACCAGGATTCCGGATCTCGCACGGAGAGCAACACAAGCGCCTCCGGGTTGGCGGCTGACAACTCGGGCCAGAACGAACACCCGGGCCAGTCCACGAGGGAGACGTAGCCGGCTGGGACCGTCGACCAGTCAACGGGACGCCCTTCGATGGCGTCGATCCAGACTGGAGCCTGGGTCGGATCTCCGAGGATCTCGAGCATGTGGTGGCACGGGCCACCCAACAACTGTTCGAGGGCGATCTTCAACGAATGGGTACCCGTACGACCGACTCCCGCACCTACGACCTTCAGCGTCACGCTCATTCTCCTTTCGCCGGCGATAACGCAACGTCCGCCGGGTCCACATCATTGCGTGAAGGCACCGATGCGTCCAATGTGGCGATGGCAAGGAGCCCTCCTCCCTCCGCCGCCGACGGTCCCGGGATCACGGCTGTGATGCGTCGTCGACGATCGAGTGCCTGGCGCCGGCCAGCTGATCCCGTCCGGGCCCATTGGAGACGTGTTCACGCCGGACATGCCTCCTCGTTCGGTCGCACCCGGCAGTGCCGTCCTGCCTCTGAGGCCATCGTCGCGGAACGACTTCCTTCGCGGGGAGTGTCCCGGCCGCCTGGAAGGGACCGGGTCCACGACGCCCTCGGGAAAGAAGCAGTTGGCCCGGGCCCGTCCCGGACCCCGTCCGGAGCCAGATCGGATTCCCGCTTTTCCCTCCGGAGCACCTGGACGACTCGCTCGCCCATCTCGCCGGACTGCTCACCCGACGGCCTGCTCCCCCCCACCCCGTTTCGAGGTCCGCCGGGCCTACGAACTGCCTACGCCCGCCGGCCCAAGAAGTAGAGGAACTCCGTCTGGAGGTCCGCATCGACGGGTGGTTCCAGCTTGGGTCCGAAGACGTTTGGCTGGCGGATCATGGCGTCCATCGGTTTGAGAGCTTCGTAGGCCCGGCGGACGGAGTCCTCGTCAAGACGCTCGTCCGCACCGACGGTTCGTGCCAGGTCCCACGTGTGGACCAGCAGGTCCATGGTCACGAACCGGCCGATGATCTCACCGGCAGGCATCCTGCCGGTCGGACCGTCCATCTCCTTGGCCGCCGCCACCGGGTCCCCGGTGATCTCGTCGATCGCTCGAGCGACCTCCTCCCAGGCCCGCCTCGGGTCATCGTCAGCACCCAGTGGCTCCGGCTCACCGCCCCTGACACCGGCGATCACGCTCCGATGGCCCTCGACCACGTGAGCCACCACGTCGCGGGCCGTCCACTGATCGCAAGGGGATTGGGCCTCCCACTTGTCGGGGCCCACCGCCCTGACCGCGGCATCGAAGCCGCCCGACACCGAGCGGTAGCTGTCTTGGACCTGGGTCACCGGCGCGAGCGTACCTCGCCTCACCGTCGAGCCGAAAGTGCCGCACCCCGACGGGGCGTCGGGAATCCATTTACCGCTTCCGGACATGCATTGCGATCTGACCCGGCCCGATCCGGCGGCTCGCCGTTCGCAACCCCCCAGCCCCTCAGCCCCCGTAGCCCCACCAGCCCCCGTCAGGCGGGTGAGCGGCAAGGGGGCACACTTCGAAACGGACTTTTCGCCGTCGCGCTCTCTAAGATCTGCCCGGTGAGCCCTGTCCACGCATATCAGCAGAAATCCTGGGGCCGACGGATCGTCGTCGGCATCGGCTGCATTGGAGCACTGGCGGCGGCGGGATTCGTGGGATCACTCGTCGGCCCCCACTTCAAGGCCTCATCGGCCTCCGGCCCGGCAACCACTTCGACACACCCTCCGTCAACCACCACGTCGACCGTTGCTCATTCGGCCATCAGGGTCCTGGTTGCCAACGCCACGAAGGAGCCCAACGCCGGCGCCCATTTCACCCAGCAACTCAGTCAGGGGGGATGGAGCCTCTCCACTCCGCAGAACGCCACCTCGGACGGCATCGACGACGACGGTCTACTACGCCCCCTCCCAGCAACAGGCGGCCGCCCTCATCGCTACCGAGATCGGAGTACCAACCACCGCGGTCCAACCGATGAGCTCAGCCGTCCCGGTGGCGACGGCCGCGGGACTGGATGTCGTCGTGATCATCGGGTCCGATCTGGCCGGCAACGGCTTCCCGGCCACCACCGTTCCGACCACCTGAGCCTCGCCGACTCCCACACGTTCGACCAGCGCCGTGGCGGGCACGAGCTCAGAGCGGGGGACATTTTGGCCAACTGGGGACCGCACGGGGCCGGCCCGGACCTGTGCCTGCGTCGCCGAGTCCCGCGTGCACCAGCCGCCACGCCGGGTCGGATCGTCCTTGCCGGCCCCCGGGCCGAACCCGGCGACGGACATGGCACCGGGACCGTGGTGGCCCAGAGAGGCACCGGCGGCACCGGACCGGCCCTGCGCTCGCGGACGAGGGTAGGCTCGACAGGCCTCAACCCCTCCCCCGAACACCTCGGGGATGGACAACCCGGGCCGGTCGGCCCGGGTTGTCGCCCTAGGCTGCCGAACCGTAGAACGGCATTCCCTGGTCGGGCGGTCCGAACGTGAACACGCCGCCGTCGGAGGCGACCAGCCAGTACCCGTCGTAGGAGTTGTTGTTCAGGCCGGCGATGACCGGCTTGTTCAACGACATGCCACCGGTCGAGCCGTAGAACGGCGTGTTGAAGTCGAACACGCCCCCGTCCGAGGCGACCAGGCGGTAACCGCTCCCATCCGAGACCGGGGCCATGCCCACCACCGGCTTGTTCAGCGTGATGGCGCCGGTGGAACCGTAGAAGGGGGCGTTGAAGGAGAACACGCCACCGTCGGCGGCCACCAGCCAGTACCCGCCCGTCGCCCGGTCCAGGCCCATGCCCACGACCGGCTTGTTGAGGACGAGGTTCCCGGTCGACCCGTGGAAGGTGGCGTCACCGAAGGTGAAGATCCCACCGTCGGAGGCGACCAGGTAGTACCCGAGGCCGTTGAGGGTCGGAGCCGCGCCTACCACCGGCTTGTTCAATTTGATGGCTCCGGTCGACCCGTAGAAGGGGGCGTTGAAGGAGAACACGCCGCCGTCGGCGGCCACCAGCCAGTACCCCCCGGTGTTCCGGTCGACGGCCATGCCGACGATCGGCTGGTTGAGAGGCTGCCCGGTCATGGCCCCGTAGCAGGTGGCCGCGCCGAACACGGCCACATCGCCCTGGCTGTCGACCTGGTAGTAGCCGGTTCCGTCATCCACGGCCGCCGATCCCACCACCGAGCCCGCCGGCAGGTGGCTCATGCAGTTGGTCTGGACCGGTCCCGGAGTCGGCGAGCTCCCGCCCGGTAGGGTCTGGAACCAGAGGTAGGCGTTTGTCGGGACCTCGGGAGCCCCGGGGACTCCGATGCCGCTGCCCGCCACCGTCTCCTGGGCCTTCACCGCGTTGTAATTCTTGGCGCTCTCGACGGTGGCCAGCCCCTTGGCGGACGTCACCGGGATGACGATGACGTTCCACCACTCGGGCTGATCGCCGTTGCGGGTGGTCAGGATGTGGTCATGGCCGGGGAGCGCCACATTGGCCAGCGACGATGCCGGGGCACCGAGCGTCGAGGCGAGCCGCGACAGGTCGATGGTGGCCGGATGGTCGATACAGGTGATGGCGCTCGAGCACTGGTTGTAGGTCACCGGCGGGCTCATGTACAGCGGAACCGGGATGTACAGGGGGTCGATGTTGCCGTTGGTCACCGTTGGGGACGGCGGCGTACGGTCGGCCACGCCGAGCGGGACCTGGTTGGGTGGCGCACCGGCCTCACAGCCCGATGAGGAGGCGGCGGTGACCGTCGTGTCGCAGAAGAACTGCTCCGTGTAGAGCGCCTCCACGTCCTGGCCGTCGATCCAGTCCCGGCTGATGCCGACGTTCTGGCACAGAGGGGCGGTCGCACCGCAGTCGTTCTTCAGGTTGTTGAAGGTGGTTCCCGGCTCGGTCTGGTTGACCGTCGGCGACGGGTCCGGGGCCGTGGCGACGGCCGGGCCGGGCGGGGCGGTGGCGGTCAGGTCGGCCGCCATCGACGCCGACAGGGTCCCGGGCAGGATCTGGAAGAACAGGAAGGCGTTGGTCGGGGCGGTGATGGCCTTGCTGGCAGCCACGGCCGAATTGATGGCGCCGACACTGGTCAGGGTGCCGAAGGTCGCTGGGTCCGTGGTGGCCACGACCTCCACGTTCCACCACTCCGGATTGCCGCTGTTGCGGGTGCCCACGACGTGGTCATGGGCCGGGATGGGCACGTTGCGGACGCTGGCCATCGACGGCGGGCCGGGCAGGGCGCCGGCGATCCGCGACAGGTCGATGGTCGGCGGATGGTCGATGCAGGTCGCCGTGGCCACGCACTGGGTGGGCGGCGGGTTGGCGAACAGGGGCACCGGGATATACAGCGTGTCGCCGTGGGTGGTGTTCCCGAGCGTGGTGCCCGTCCCTCCCGCAGAAGTGGCGCTTGGAGTAGCCGAGGGCCCTGCTCCCACTTCACACCCGGTGGTGGCGCTGGAGGAGACATTGCTGTCGCAGTAGAAGTTCTGGCTGTACAGCAGGTCCACGTTGGTGCCGTTGTAGTAGCCGTTTGATTCGCCCACCTGACCACAGGTCGGGGCGTCGTTGCCGCAGTTGTACTGCAGGGGATCGATGGTGGTCCCATTGTCACCATTCGGGAGAGAGTGCGAATTGGAGACGGCTCCGACCTGGGCGGAGGCCGACGCGAAACTGCCCGGGACGGACAGACCGAGCAGCACCGCGGCCAGAGAGGCCAGCAGCACCACTCCGATTCGTCCACGCCGGAGTGAGGGTTGGGGGTCTGGATGCAATGGATTCACCTTCCGGTCGGTTCCTGTAGGTCCAATGAGCGTTGGCGTGTTGCGGCCACCTGAAGGGCTGCTCGCCATTTCGGTTCCCGGCTCCCAGGTACCTTCGCCGACGATGAAGGGTCGGAGCTCGATCGAGGGGCCACTGCCTGTCTTCGGACCACGGCTCACCGCCGGATGAGGAACGGCCCACATTTTCTGCCGGCGGCGGGCCCGGCTTCGGCTTCGCCCGCCTGCAACGGGTGGGCGCGATCCACAGCCGGAGGGCCAGGAGCACGAAGAGGGGCCCGGCGTTGACATCGGTCGACTTTCCGCTGGTGAGCACCCCGAAGCCCTGGCCGAGGGCCCAGTAACCCAGTGACACGACCACACCGGTCAGAATGGCGGCCCGGGGTAGAGCGGGAACGAGCACTCCCAGCCCGATCAGCGCTGACATCGTGGCCAACCCGATGGCGATGCCCAATCCGTGGCCCTGGGCCCAGTGGGCCATCGATCGCTGCCATGGAGTGAGCCAGCCGTAGGATGCGCCGAGCAATCCGTCGTGGACTGTGCCGGCCGAACGGTTGGCCGGCGTGAGCCAGAGGGCCGCTGCCAGCAACCACACGGCCGCCCAGACCAGCCGTGCGGAAGATTGCCCGCGGTGGGCCACCCGATCGCCCGGGTTCCGAACCGGCGGCAGGCTCACCCGCCTGCCGCACCCCGGAGGGCCACACCAGCACCCCGACCAGGGCGTAGAGGATGACCGCCCCCGGTGCTCCGGTGAGGGGCGACGCCGTCCCGGTCAGGAGCTCACCGAATCCTTCCCCGAACCACCAGACACCTATCGCCCATCCGATCGATGCCACCAGCGCCGGCTTCACTGTTCGCCGGAAGAGGAGGCCCAGGCCGATGAGGGTCTGCACCGTGGCACAGGCCGCGTTGAGGAGCAGACCGTGGTGCTCGAGGGCGTGCAGCGACCAGGTCATCGGGGCGCCGACCCAGCCCGGCTGTCCCTTGATGGTAGGGGCGATCACCTGGGCTGCGAACCCCCTCGAGAACATGAAGGGCTGGAATTGAAGCGCGCCGGCGACGATCCAGGTCAGACCGAGGATCACCTGGATCGTCCGTGCATCCAGCCGGGCTCGGCGAAGCGGTGACCGGTCCGGGTCGACCGCCACCAGGCTCGCCGGCCCCCTCCTCGAGGCGGCCGGTCGAGGCATGACTGCGAGATCCGAGAGATCCGGGATTGCGGGAATCGGACTCACCTCCACGCCCTACTTCGGAGCTGGCACACGACCGGGATGGCCCCCGATGAGGAAGCCCTGAGCGACGCCGGAGGCGGTAATCACGGCGCGTTCCCCGGTCCAGATCGAACCGCCGGGTCTGGCGGGCCACACGGCATCCAGCCACTCCTCTGGCGGTGACCATGCCCGGGCTGCCGGATTCGCCACACATTTGGGTTGAGCCGATTCGATGGAGAAGTTTCCCTATCCCGAAGATGCGGCTGGGAACCTCGAAGATCCCGCTGGGACGATCGCCCGCACGGTGGATGTCCATCCCATATGGCCGATTCCGCCTGGCTTCGGACACCGCGTCTTGCGGGTGGCTGCCGGAGACGAAGTCCTGTGCGAGAGTTGCGACCATGACCAGATCGACAACTCGGGGCCGGCAACTGATGTCGCGTCAAACGGTGCTGCAGGCATGAGCCCGGGCATGGAGCGTGTGCGCGCTACACGTGCCGGAGTCCGGGTCGCCACCGCTGCAGCCCTGGGCGTGATCGCCGGGGTGGTGGTGTCCGTGGCAACCTTCTGGCAGGCGGCACTGCTCATCGGTTGGGATGCAGGTGCGCTGTGTCTCGTCATCTGGATCTGGAGCTCCGTCGCCAGGTTCGATGCCGAGGAGAGCAAGGCCCACGCCAGCAGGGAAGATACGAGTATCCGCCAGTCCGAACTGATCGTCCTCTCCTCAGGGGTCGCCCTGCTGGCAGCCGTGGGATTGGTTCTCATCAGGGCCGGACATGCCACTGGGGGGACGAAGGCCTACCTGATCGGACTCGGGATTGTCAGTGTGGCGCTGACATGGGGCCTGGTCCATACGGTGTTCACCCTGCGCTATGCCCGCACCTTCTATGCCAAACCGGTCGGAGGGATCGACTTCAACGAGGAAGACCCTCCCACGTACCTTGACTTCGCCTACCTGGCCCTTACCATCGGGATGACGTTTCAGGTTTCCGACACCAATCTCACGACCAAAGCCATTCGTCGAATCGCCCTCGCCCACGCGCTCCTGTCCTACCTGTACGGAGCAGTGATTGTTGCTCTGGTCATCAATGTGGTCTCCGGTCTCCTCCACTGAGTTGGCCACAACCGTGAGCTCGACCCACGTTCTGCCTCCGCCGGTATCGATCTCCGGAAACCGCGCTTCACCCACACCGGATGAGTCGCCACCTCGGGGCTCTCTGGGCGAGTTTGACGGGCTTGCACCGGGGTAGGGTGCGGAACGTGCCGCACCCTGGGCGGGATCATCCTGCAGTGTCCGTTGGTGCCCCTCGAGGCACAGCCACCCGGGTTGTCGGCTGACAAGAAATGCGACTAAATCGACGCACCCTCCCTTCCCGATGGAGAGCTTGGTCTCAGCGGGACAGGATCGTTCCGAAGACCCAGCGACTCTCTTTGAGCAGCCGCTGGCTGTACCGCATCGACCACTACAGTTCGTTGCCATCTGCCGTCGTAATCGCCGGTGTGGGGTTGGCTGGCGCGATCGCGGTTGGGGCGGCAGTCGGCTTCTCCGCGGGTTGGATTGCCGCATTCGAGGTAGGTACCTCGTTTGTGACGCTGATGATGGTACTCGTGATCCAGCACACTCAAGGCCGGGAACAGGTGGCCACCCAACGAAAGTTGGATGAACTGCTCCGCGCTCTTCCGGGTGCGGAGAGCGGTCTCATGATGCTGGAGGAAGCATCCGACGACACGATCCGAGGCGTTGAAGAGGACCAACGGTCCTATCGGGACGTGCTCGACTCGGACCTTCCGGTGGGAGAATCCTGACCACAGGCTCGGCTCGCTACTGGCCGCTGGGTCCGCAACTTCAGATGTAGGTGTCGTCTCTCCGAGCAATATTGCCTCGTCCGTCGTCTATGACCGTCCGGTGTCGCCGGAATCCGGTACCCAACATCCCGATCAAGGACAGTACCGCTCCCACCACGCCCACGACCATAAGAATGATCCCGACCGTGTGTACGTTGAATCCATGCTGATCGGGGCTCACGGTCAGGGCGAAGTCGAGAACGGCGCCGACGGTAAAGGCCACGATGCTAGCTACCAGTCCACCAACCATTGTGATACCTCCATTTGCAGGTACCATCGAAGTACCCGGGAAAAGATCGTCGTAAACGTGCCTCTCGAACGAAGGTTGATTCGTCGATCAGGATCGGACCGAATCAGCCGTTTCGTTGAGATCGCGGAACGCTGCCTTGGCCTTGCTCTCGCCGTCGACGAGCGCGCTCTCGACCTTCTCTTTGGCATCGGCCGCCGCCTCGCTCGCCTTGGCCCTGCCGCCATCAGCGGTCTCGACCACCTTCTTCCTCGCCTTGTCAGAGATCTCCGTGAGATGATCGGCAACTTCAGGGTCGCGGACCTTGCGGGCGCTTTCAGCCACCGCCTCCGTGACCGCATGCCGCAGTCGTTCCGCAACTTCGGGGGCCTGATGCGCCACCTTGTCACCCAATGTCGACGCCCCTCGGGCGCCACGGGCCAAGCCGTCGAGCACGAGACCGGCCGCGACGCCGGTCAGCCCACCCACCACAAGGCCCTTCCACACATTCTTCATGCCAGCCTCCCCGATCTTGCCCTCGTCGAAGCGCCGACGATCTGCAGCCGACGCCATTTCATCCTCGCTGGCTCTTCCCCCTCACGACGCTTTCATACATACAATCTCGACATTTCTTGACCCGCTTTGCGGGTAAGGCCAACACGTTTCCTGATCCCGCATTGCGGGTAGGGCCAAGCCTCACGACGAGACGCCTGACGAGTGAGGAGGGCCACAGTGGGTACCAGGACGACGAAAGCGGTTGCAGCGAAGCGAGCCAAGGCATCAGCGCCAAAAGTCACTCGGACGAAGCCCCAGTCCGATGCCATCGCCCTCCTCAGAGCGGACCACAGGGAAGTAGAGCAGTTGTTCACCGAGTTCGAGCGGCTGGGGCCGACGGCATATGCTTCCAAGCGGAAGTTGGTTGACCAGATGGTAATCCATCTGTCACAGCATGCCGCTATCGAAGAGGCGATCCTCTATCCCGCTGTGCGCGGCGAAGTCCCATCATCGACAGACGAGATACTAGAGGCCCTCGAGGAGCACCATGTCGTCAAGTGGGAGCTCCAGGAGTTGATCGGCTCCGACCCAAGCGACGAGCGCTTCGATGCGAAGGTGTCCGTCATGTCGGAGAATGTTCGTCATCACGTGCGAGAAGAAGAGGGAGAGCTCTTTCCTCTGCTCCGTACCCACCTTGGCCGCAAACGCCTTTTAGAACTCGGAAATGCGCTGAACTTGGCCAAACGCAAGGCACCGAAGCGCCCGCATCCGCGCTTTCCGGACGAGCCGCTCTGGGAATCTCCTGCCGGGAGCCATTTCGGGAGTCATGGACAAGGCCCATGACCTGGTAAAGGCTGTGCGCCCTGGATCCTGACCCGTCGAACTCTGCCGGCGCCATTCGGCCCGCTGCGGAGGAGAGGGCTTCGGTGGAGTCGGCCGTTGCCCTGTTCACTGACCGCATCGAGTCTTCGCTCTTCGTCGTCACGACAGCGGCTTCAGCCGAAGAGTTGAGTGGGTGCCTGGTAGGATTCGCCACTCAGTGCAGCATCGAACCGCCGCGCTTCCTTGTCTGCATTTCCAAGCTGAATCACACCTACTTCGTTGCCGAACGTGCTGGCAGCATCGTGCTCCACCTCCTCGGGTCGGAGCAGATCGAGTTGGCTTCACTGTTTGGCGAGGTAACCGGCGATACTGACGACAAATTCCGGCGCTGTCAGTGGCACCATGGCCTCACGGGTGCTCCGGTATTGGTCGAGTGCGCAGCCTGGGTCGAGTGCCGCATCCTCGAGCGGTTCGGTGTAGGCGACCATCAGGCCCTGCTGGTGCGACCACTGCGTGGCGACAGCGGTCGGTGCCGGGGGGTACTGACCAATCAGACCGCACCCACATTTGAGCCCGGACATCCTGCTGTCCCTTAGCTGCACACCGGTGGCTCGTTAGCGTGTCCTGCAGCACCGACCAGAATCGATTTTTGGTTTAGCTGTCGAACAGGCGGGAATACGAGATGCCGAACCAGATCGGTTCCTCAACGAAAGGATCTCTGGACAATGGTCATTCTGCTCGCATTCCTCGTAGTCCTGCTGTTCGCCGGTTTGGGATTTGCCTTGCACTTTCTGTGGATCGTTGCTGCATTTCTCCTGGTTCTGTGGCTGATTGGCTTTGCCATGGGACGGGGAGAAAGTGCGGGCAACAGGCGCTTCTATCGCTGGTAGCACTGCTCGTTCAAGCGAGCAGCTAGCAAGTCATTTCGAGACACGAGATTCGCGAAGTGAGAAGGAAAGGAGCACACATGAGCAACAAAGAGACAGGCCCAGAGGCTGGAGCCAAAGGCGCGGTTGAGGGTGTCAAGGGCAAGGCCAAAGAAGCCATGGGCGTTGTGTCCGGCCGAGACTCGCTGCGGGACGAAGGCCGGGCACAGCAGGAGAAGGCCGACGCCCAACGAGATGTGGCCAAGAAGGAGGCCGAAGCCGATAAGTCTCGAGCCGAGGCCAAGGCTCACGAGGCCGAAGAGCGCTCCCACCAGCGGTAGAACCGTGCCTCGCCTGGAACCAACCAGCACCGGAGGATATTGCGATCCTCCCCGGTGCTGGTTGGTTCACAGTTGTGACCGTTCAGATCGATCGGTGCGCTCTAGGCAATGGATCTCGGAGCCGGCTCAGGTCCTCCTCACCGACCGACCGCCCGTTCCAGTTGAGCCTTTGACATTCTCGATCGTCCCTTGATGTTCCGCCGGCGCGCTTCTTCATACAGCTGCTGACGAGTGCGTCCCCCTCGGCCTCGATGTGAGCGGAGCCCCCCCCTACGGCCCGACGAGATGTCCTCGATCGACAGCCGGCTCGCTGACTCGGACTCACCGGACCGCGCCCGTTCCTTGTTGACCGTTCGCGCCGCGATCGCCTCCGCGTTGTGCTCGCCATGACCGTGGTCGGTAAGCCCTTCCTTGATGTGTTCGTATTGGCGTTGTCGCTTTTGGCTCCATGCTTTTTGTGGCACCGCTACCACTCCTTTCACTAGACCGGCAGAATGCTCCCGGCTCGAACCACTAGGCCCTGTCCCCCGGCTGGGTGCCGGCGGATCAGCAGGATGATTTCCCCCACGACCCCGCAGCAAACATCTGTTGTGCCCTGCACGATGACAACTTCCTGTCTCCGCAGTCGTGATCACCTGCATCCGGTTTCGATCTGCGTGCATTGACCCCGATCGGCTCCAGAAGGGTTTCCGCGGAGGCCATTCGGGGTATCCGACTTGGGTCACGCCTCTCACGGCAGTCCTGGGTGGGCCGGTTCCGGTCGACTCGACATTCAGGCATCAACGCGGGCCCCGATCCCGCCACCGGCAGCTGGGTGCCCGACCGACCGGAGCCGCGCCCGCACCAGGGTCACCCCAGAGAGAGGCCCAAGTCATAGCTGGAACCTGGCCAGTGGGCACGCCGACGATCATTGAAATTCCCCATCCACGATCAATGAAATTCCCCACCCTGACCCGCCGTCGGGAAGGGGTAGAGTAGCGACCGGGCTCTCGACGTTCCGGGGTTGGCGTCGAGGTCCAGTGGCTACCGGGATAGTGGCGCTCCCGTCCGGGTCCAACTGCTTCAGTGCAACCTCGAGCTGTCGCCAAACCCGGCCCGAATGGGAGCCCACGGCTTCCATGAGGTGTGGCACGTCCATGAGCGTGGCTCGCAGAACCGTGTCGCCTCCGGGCACGACATCGAGACCGACAGCCCTCACGACTCCCGGGAGAACGCCTCCCTCAGCTTGGCCAGACTGGAGGCCAGCAGGCGGGAAACGTGCATCTGGCTGATGCCGACCTGAGCTGCGATCTCCGACTGGGTCAGTCCATCGACGAATCGGAGCCTGATTATCATCTTCTCGCGTTCGGGAAGGTCTGCCATCGAGAGGGCCAGGAACATGCGGTCGTCGGTCCCGATGTAGCCGGAATCGACCTGCCCAAGCCGGAGTGCCAGCGAACCGTCGTGTCGGTCGGGGGCATCGATGGAGGACGTCCGATACCGCTGGCCGGCCTCCAGAGCCTCCAGTACCGACTCCTCGCTGGCGCCCACTCTGTCGGCGATCTCCACCACCGTCGGCGGCCTGCCCAGCTCCTGGCTGAGGACGTCGATGGTGGGGCGGACGGCGAGATAGAGCTCTTGAATCCGTCGGGGTGCCCGGATGGCCCACCCCTTGTCTCGGAAGTGACGCTTAAGCTCGCCTATGATGGTCCGCGTGGCGAACGTGCTGAACTCGACACCCCGATCCGGCTCAAATCGGTCAACGGACTTAACTAAAGCCAGCGACGCCACCTGGACGAGGTCGTCATAGGGCTCCCCTCGGTTCGTGAAGCGCCGCGCCAGCTGATGTGCCAACCCGAGGTGCTCCTCTACGAGCTGATTCCTAAGCCGTTCGTCACGGCTGTCGGCATAGTCCGTGAATGACTGATGGACTTCCTGTGGGTGGCGCGTCGGCGAGGTCATGAAGCCTCGTGGCGGACACTCCGCTTGCGCAACCACCCGCGACGCTGGCGATCGTCGACCTCCTGGCCGTGCTCGTCCACCAGAGCATCGAGGATGCGGACGGAGAGATCCCTCTCGCCGTACTCGCCCCCGTTCTCCTCGACTGCGGCGTCCGAACTGTGGAGTGTGCAGAACACCTCCACAGCCCCGCCGGTGGTGGCGAACGTCAGGTCGAGGCGACCGACGCCCATGCCACCAGCCACCAAGACACAGAGCTCGTCCACCGCCAAGCGGAGGTCATCGACTTCCTCCACGTCGAATCCCACGCGAGACGCCACGGTGGCCGCCGTGAGGCGGGCCAAGAGGATCAAATCCGACTGGACGGGGATGCTCAGCTTGACCGGCTCGCTCATGGTTCGGACCTCGGAGGATCCGTCCTCGGGGTCGCTCATCGGGCCACCGCCTCGGCCACTGTGGGAGTGATGGAGAACAATTCGGTCAGTCCGGTGATCTCGAAGATCTTGAAAATGCGGGGCTCGTCCACGACCAACCGGAGGTCGATCCGGCGCCGGTCACAACGTTCCTTGGTGCCGATCAGGACCCCGAGCGCGGTGGAATCGATGAACGTCACGGCCAGAAGATCGACGACAAGGGGCCCACTTCCGCGGTCGACGGCTGCCTGCAGGTGCTTCTTGAGGGTCGGAGCCGTCGCCACGTCGAGCTCACCCCGAACGACGATATGCACGATACCACTTGCGTCCCGCTCATCTACTCCAAATGCTTCGTCCACACTCGCCCTCTCTCGTAAGAGGACCGGATTCGTCCGGCCCGGACTGTGGGATCACGGTCCGGTCCAGAGCAGGCCAGTCCACGCTCCGCCCCTCGTACAACCAGAGTACTTTCTCGACACCGGGCCCACGAAGGCTCCGACCCCCTTACCTCCGGCTGGGTCGAGCTGCGATCCTCGGACCTTCGGAACGGCCGAGGACGGCATGGGCGCCTGGGTACCGGACTGACGGATTCCGGCGCTCATTGAAGGACGGAGCACCGGCGCGAATAGGTCCCGCCACACGTCGGCCAACCGTCGACCCAGCATGGGCGTCGAACGGCACGGCCACTCCTCGCATGTCAGGCCGGATCACCCGATCCCCGGGGCGGCGCAGGATGTCGGCGTGCTCGATCCCGCCACAACCTGGCGCCCACGGCCTGTGGATGCGGGCTGTGGCTGCGTCACGACCACCTGTGTCATTGGCTATGACATCAGGTCGGCCCGGGCTCCGACCACCGCAGATGCAAGAGATAAATGAGATACAAGAGATAAGGCCGTCGGTTGCCCGCGACGACCTGGGCTGCAAAAATTGTCGCCCAACCGCAGTCGGTGTCGAGTTGTCGGCACCAGAACGAGCCAGGGAGTCGCGTGGTAGTCACAACAAGGACTAGACGGCACGGTTCCGCTGCCACGGACCGAGCTTCCACTGCCGGTCCACTCCGCGAGAAGGACATCACCCCAATTCGGGCCACTGTGTGCGTGGTTCTGGCGGGCCTACTGATCACTCTTTCTGCATCCTGGACGGCCTGGACGCTCAATCGTCAAAATGAGCACCGCCTGTTGGTAGTCCAGTCCCGGCAGGCGGTTGCCGTCCTGAAGGTGACGATCCTGACCCTGCGGGATTCACTGGACACCGCCCTGCAGGTCGAGAATGCCACAGGAGGCGGCGCGCAGCAGTTCAGCCGATTTGCTTCCACCTACGTGGGGCAGGGCCGGCTCTTCGCGTCTGCCATCGCGTGGAAGTCCGACGGGGCCACCTGGCAGCCCGTTGCCCAGCTAGGGGCCAAGGCCCTGATCGATCCGCAGTCCCAGGAGGCGCTGGTTGGCAAGGCGCTGAGGAGCCCGACATTCATTGTGCTTCCCGTTCCGGCGAAACGTCCCGTGAGGGTCGGCTATGCCATCGCCGACCCCAACCACCCCACCATCGCGCTCTACGCCGAGCAGGCCATCCCGGCCAACCGCGAGGCTCGGGTGGAGAGCGGCTCCGCCTTCTCCGACCTCGACTTCGCCACCTACCTCGGTCCCAGCACCAGCCTCTCCGCTTTGACCACAACGGACCTCCCACTCAACCAACTCCCCATCAGCGGCCAATCCGTAACCGCCTCCATACCCTTCGGCGACTCCAGCGTCACCCTTGTCGTTGCCCCTCACGGACCTCTCGGCGGCACGCTGGGCGGTGCGCTGGCCTGGGTGTTCCTGGTCGGTGGCGTGCTCGTCACCGTCGGTGCCGCGGTGGTCACCGACCAACTTGTCAGACGCAGGCGCAACGCCGAACAGGACGCCCGGACGATCGCCGATCTCTACCAACAGCTCGACGGTCTCTTCGGAGAGCAGCGCTCGATAGCGGAGACGCTCCAACGGGCGCTTCTGCCCCAGCGCAATCCGCCCGTCCCAAACCTGGAGGTCGCCACTCGGTACCTGGCCGGGGCAAACGGCGTGGAGATCGGCGGTGACTGGTTCAGCTTGATCGAGATCGATGAGCACCGCTTCGCCTTTGTCGTGGGTGACGTCTCGGGAAGGGGAGTTGAGGCCGCGGCCATCATGGCTCGCCTGCGGTTCACCATCCGGGCCTACCTCATCGAGGGACATCCACCCGATGTCGTCCTCGAGATGTGCTCTCATCAACTCAGCGTCACGCGGGACGGACATCTGGCCACGGCATTGGTCGGGATGGGAGACACGAACTCGGGGGTACTCATCCTGGCCAATGCCGGGCACCTGAATCCGTTGCAGGTCTCCGGCACCACGGCGGCCTTCGTCCGGACCGACGTGGGACTTCCCCTGGGGGTGGCCCCCGCCCGCTACGGGACCAGCACCCTCCACATGCCCAGCGGATCGGCCCTGGTCGCATTCACGGACGGGCTGGTGGAACGCCGCGGCGAGAGCATCGACATCGGGCTGGAACGCCTGCTCCGTACGGCAACCCAACCGACCGCGACGATCGACGACCTGCTCGCCCGTCTTCTCGGCACGTTGGGCCCAGACGGCCTCGACGATGTCGCCGTACTGGCATTCCGTTGGACGGGTCCGGCAGACGACTCGGACATCGGGCTGGCCGATCTGGATCGGGTCGGCTGAGCGTAGTCGGTCGACTTCCGCGCGGCGGTCCGTTTCGGGACGCTCGCCGGCGAATTCGGTCGGGGGCGGCATCGGCGGATACTGCAATGCAATAGAAGACCGCACAGTCTAGGCAGGGGACGAATAACCTCCGACTCGTGGTCCGAAGTGATGGATTCAGATCGACCCGTCCGGTGTAGTGGTCCTACGGAAAAGGACGAACCACTCTCGGAGCCAACACGAATAGGAACCTTCCACTCTGTGGATTCCTTCTCCGGCCCGATCGAAAGCTGAAGACGCCAACTCATCGAGGGAACGAAACCTCTCGAGTTCCCATGGAGCCTCCCGTTCGAGGAAGTCGACGATCCCGTCGAATTGAGGGTCTGTGGGGTCCTCCATGCGGTGGAGGTACCCGCACCGAGGTGCATGAAACCTCCCGCGTGTCAGCAGCGGCTGAATACTGACCGCGTGACCCCATGAATCCGCCGGGTCAGGTTTCTCGCGGCCTCCCGGTCTCGGTCTCCGAGAGCGGTCGTGGCTCGCAAGACCGAACTCCACCAGGTAACTTGGCGGATCGGCCAATGTGTCCGGGGCGAGTGGAATCCATGAGGAGACGGTGAGATGAAGGCGACGACCACGCGCCGGTCTTCTGGACGTGTGGCTGGTGTACCTCCCCGCCTTGGGACGGGCGGGACCGGGCCGAACACTGCTACCCCGGTCCGGGCCTCACCGCCGCGAGTCGAAGAGCCGGCATGGTAGCGGAAAGGCCCGAAGTGCAGGTCAGCGCCACTCTCGACGATCCCGCCGCACCGGTCATCCACCTGGCCGGTGAGCTCGATCTGGCCAGTGTGGAGACGACAAAAGCGGGTATCGAACAGTACCTGGACATTGCGCCGGAACGGGTCACGTTCGATCTTGAGAAGCTCACATTTATGGACAGTTCGGGAATCGCCCTGCTGGTACAGATATCAAACGATATCGGACAGGTGTCGTTGATCAACGTGACACCGATCGTGCATCGAGTACTGGAGGCAACGGGCCTTCTGGGCCACTTCGGGCTGACACCATGATGGCACGAAGAAGGTTCGGAGCCTCCGAGGGGTCGGTAGGCGCGGCCAGACGATTCGTCGCCCGGGTTATCGCTGACGCTCCCGAGCACGTGCGGGATTCGGTGTCCTTGATGGTCTCGGAGCTCTCCACGAATGCCTTGATCCATGCGGCGAGCGGGTTCGACCTCTCCATTGAGCGTTCCGATCTCACCGTCGTCGTCTCGGTCAGCGATCGTGGGGGTGGCAGACCGGTTCTGAAGTCACCAGAGTCCAGTGAGCCACACGGACGCGGCCTGCGCATCGTCGACGCCCTCTCCGACGAGTGGGGGATCTCCTCCACCTCGGACGAGGGGAAAACAGTGTGGTTCCGCATGTCCTTGGATCCCTCGGGGACGGATGGCCCGCGCCGCGATGCCGCCCTCTCCCCGACGGTCGACACCAGGCGCGGTGACCAGACCCATGCCCTTCCGGCGACCCCCATGCCCACACCCGCGAAGTCGCAGGCGGGTACGCCCAGCTCCCGTCGCCGGGGTCCCGGTTGCCAGTGCCGGGTAAACCCGAATACGTCCCTCGCCGCCGCCATCGGGCTCCGCTGAACATACAGTCGCGCTCCATCGTGGCACCAGAGGTCCCGTCGTGGCACCAGAGTTCCCTGTCTGGATCGCCAGCTGAATCGGACCTCCCAGGTCATCGAGCACCCACTCGATTTGGCCACCTCCTGTCCACGTGGGGTGGCGCCGTCCGCGACCGCCGAATGGAGCTGCCTCGAGTGGGACTGGCCATCCGAGCCTTCATCACGACGCATCCGCAGCCCGGTAACGGGTCACAGGGAGCACGACACTAGGGCCGAATCGGGGCCCCGGAGTTGGCACGGAGGTCACCGATGCCGAGCGATCCGTCGCCGGGCCCGCCATCGGAGGTCTGGTTTCCCTCAGGATCACCCTCGATAGCGACCACCGGTTCGGAAGTGAAGAGGTAGGTTCGCAAGTGTCCGTCGAGTACCGGGTCGTTGCGCCGGAGCCATTCCAGCGTCATCACGGCGTGTTCCTTCTCCTCGTCTCGGTTGTGGGCGAGGACGGAGGCGAGGTCGGGATCGCCGGTGGCGTCCACCCGCTGGTCGTACCAGTCGACGGCCTCGAACTCCTCCTGGATGGAGGTGAGTGCTCGATGGCGATCGATCGTCTCGGGTCGCAACTGGTCCGCCGGCTCGTGCAGTCCTGCGCTCTGTGCCATTTCCATGCCTCCCCATTCGTCGAGCACCGCCAACCGGTGGTGGCGTCCGGCACGGTGTGCACGTCGACCGTGCTCGACCGTTCACCCTATCGGCGCCACATCCATGCCATGGGACCCGCCCGGCCGGCGATCTACGACCCGGCCGACCACCAGCAATGTCGCGTCCGGCTTCGGGGCCACTCGATGACGAACGTGTACCCGCAGCCCGCTCACCGACCGGAGCAGAGCTGGGGCGAACCCAGTTGCAGTTCGCCGTGTGAGGCGGACCGCCGGGTTCCAGTAGCCTCTCTGCGTGAGGACACCGCCCGCTCTGTCATCGATGACCGCCGCCCCGTTCTTGTCCGATTTGCGCAGCCCGACCCAGAGGATCAGCAGGACCCAGAGGAGTAGGCGGTTGTCAGGCCAAGGCTCGCCATGGATGACGGCGCCGGGCGGCCGGTGATCTGACGTGGACGCCCTCGACCTCGGATCCGCCCTCCGTTCGCTGCACGAACTCGCCCCATCGGACATCGCTGACAGTCTCTCCAGGGTGGCCGGGCGCATGGGCGCCTACGACATGACGATCTTTCTCGTCGACTTCGGGAACTCGACACTCTTTCCCGTGCCGGTTCGAGACATCCCTATCGAAGTCCCCATTGGCGTGGCCACGGCGGGGACACCCGAAGGCCGGGCCTTCCTCGAACGACGACTGGTCGATTTTGCGGTCGGCGACACCACCCGCGTCTGTGTTCCGATCATCGAAGGATCTGACTGCACCGGGGTCCTTGCCTTCACCGTGGCGGGCCCCCTCGACGACAGGGCCAGCAGTCGCTGTGAAGAACTCGGTCTGCTGGCCGGAGCGGCTATTTCCATCGCCGCCCGGTACACCGATCTGTTCAACATGGTTCGTCGACGCCGATCCATGAGCCTCCCGGCCAGTATCCAGTGGGATCTCCTCCCGCCATTGCGTCTGAAGACGCCGGAGGCCTCATCCAACGGCGTACTTGAGCCTGCCTATGACGTGGGTGGCGACTGCTTCGACCATGCCGTCAACGGCCTTTCCCTCGATGTGGCCATCATGGACGCGGTGGGCCATGGCCTAGGGTCGAGCATCGTGTCGTCGCTGGCCGTGGAGAGCTACCGGCACGACCGGCGAGAGGGTCAACCTCTGGCCGTCACCCATGAGCGGCTCGACAAGGTGCTGGTCGACAACTTCGGGGGTGAGCGGTTCGTCACCGGCCAACTGGCCAAACTCAATGTACAGTCCGGCCACCTCAGCTGGATCAACGCCGGCCATCCTCTTCCGCTCCATCTCCGGGGAGATCGGGTCCTGGCCACGCTGGCCTGCCAACCGTCGTTGCCGTGGGGACTCGGCGGTCGACTGAAGGAAGTGGCCGAGGCGGTCCTTCAGCCCGGTGATTCGGTGGTCTTCTACACGGACGGCGTCATCGAAGGGCGTGGGCCGTCAGGTGATGCCTTCGGGATCGACCGCTTCGTCGACCTGATCCAGCGAGCCTCCGCCGCCCGCCAACCGACCGAGGCAATCCTTCGCAATGCCATCAACGGTGTCCTCGACTTCCAGGAGCGTCGACTCCGAGATGACGCCACCATCGTCTGGCTCAGCTGGGACCGCCCGCACGAAGGGTGAGGTGACCGGCGTGGGTCAGGGCCCGCGGGCGCTCCGACAGGGGCTTCGGACGCGCACTGAGGGGAATCGGACTGTTGCACCGACCCGCACCAGAGCCAGATGGGACAACCCGGTCTTGGCGAACCAGATACCCGTCAAGGTGACCGCTCCAAATCGGGTCCACATCGGGTCCACAAGGGATCTGCTCGGCCACCTCCTCCGGCGTGACCATTCGGGCGGCTGACCACACGAGGGCCTCTCCGCCCGTCGGCTTCGGGAAGCGTCCGATCAGCTCCTCGTCGGGTCGCTGGCGAGCTGCACCAATGGGGTGGCGTGGAGTTGGCGCAGGAGCTCCTGAACATCGCCAAAGACATTGAGGGCCCCAACCTCGTTCAATTCGTGCCGGCTGAAGCCTCCGGTTTCCACCGCGATACAGGCGATTCCGGCGGACCGGGCCGCTTTGACATCCCACACACTGTCTCCAACTGCGACGGTTCTGGCCGGATCCAGGCCGGCCGAATCCATGGCAACGCAGAACACCTCAGGTGAGGGCTTGGAGTGTCGGACATCGTCCGCCGTCGTTATTGCGTCGAGTTCCTCACCGATCGACAGGAGGTCCATGACGACATCGAGCTCGTCCGCCGGGGACGACGTGGCCACCACGGCCGCCAGGCCCTCGTGCTTCACTGCACGCACCAGATCCGCCGCACCCGGAAATGCCCGAGCGTCTGGAAGAAGCTCGCGGTACCGGGACGACCGGGCCCTGACTGCCCGCTGACTCCCGTGTCCGAGCAGTTCGGAGACGAGTTGATCGCCACCCATGCCGACCAGCCGGTGAATTGCGTTCATCGGGACCCACTCTCCGACATCGGCGAACGCGCGCGCCCAGGCCACGGTATGGAGATAGTTGGTATCCACCAGCGTCCCATCCAGGTCGAAGAGCACCCCAGCTCGCCCGGGCCGGCTCACCCTCGGGTCCCCGTTTCGCTCGGACCGGATGCCAACGATCGGTCTCGTGTCGGTGGAGCGGTCGCCGCACGCCGGACAGCCGCCCGCCGGCCTGCCAGGGGCAAAACCAACCAAAGCCCCAGGAACACGCCCGTGGTCCCGACGGCGATGAGAGGCACGGCGAGGCCGGTGGCCACTGTGATGGCGATCAGAAGGACCGCTCCGCAGACGGCCAGCCCGACAGTCGCCAAACCGGTGAGCGCCAGTACGTTGGCCACCCGCAACAACTGTGCCTTCCGATGCCGACGAAAGACCATTCGGTGGTAGGCCACGGGCGCAGACAGCTGGGCCGTGGACGACGCCGCCAGCAGAACGACGGCGAGATAGAGATGTCGATCGGTCAGGTCGAGTCGCCCGAACCGAGCGCTGAAGGGCAGAGCGAGGAGGAACCCGAACAGGACCTGCACTCCGATACTGGCGACCCTCAACTCCTGGAGCAGCTCGATCAGGTTGCGATCGTCCCGCTCCTCCTCGGACTCCGATCGACCAGGGTCATCCGCAGCTTGCCGAGCAGGCAACTCCGCTGCACCGTGACTATCGGTCCGGACCGACGCGACTCCCACACAGCGCCTCTACCCCTGGGCCGTGGGCCCAAACCCGCCCCTGCCCCTGCCCCCGAGCAGTGAGCCGTGAGCACAATCCTCGGAGCAGCGAGCTTGGTGCTTGGGCCGGGCAGCACCGGGAAATGACCGATGCAGGCACCACGAGCGTGCCGGGTCCGATGCTGGAGACGACACAGCCGGCCTCCCCGGTGGACCTTCAAGGAAGCTCCCGCCGAGGGCTCCGGCCCGAGTAGGTGGAAAGCAAGGTCCAAGTGGCTGCTCTGACCGTTGGGGAGGCGACCACCCCATTCCGGAGGTCGGTTAGTCAAGGCCACCCGCGGGTAGGTGTAGGGGGCTGACATCGAACCGAGCGCACCCGACCGAAGAGGAGGCGTATCCATGGGCCAACACACGGAACCCGATGAAACAACCAGGAACGTGGACGGAGCCGGGGTCGGCGACGACCACTCTGCCGACCGTCCGGGCACGGAGGAGGAGGACGCGGCTGCGGACGAGCACTACGCCAAAGGCGATCCCGCGGGTCGAGCCGGCGTGGCCAGGCATGAGAAGGAGATGATGGAGATTGGCGCGGAGGCGCAGGGGGAAGGGGCCATCGACTGACGGGCGGGGGTCCACTACCGAACGCCGAGGGCCGCCCGGTGAGTGCCTGGGGCGTCCGGACCTTCAGCCGTCCACGCCGAGGATGAGCCCGCTGGTGGGCACGCCGGTGCCCGCGGTGACCAGCACGTGGCTGACGTCGGGAACCTGGTTGACCGAGCTGCCCCGGACCTGGCGCACCCCCTCGGCGATCCCGTTCATCCCGTGCAGGTAGGCCTCGCCCAGCTGACCGCCGTGGGTGTTGACCGGCAGCCCGCCGCCCACCTCGATGTTGCCGTCCCGGACGAACTCCTTGGCCTCGCCCTTGCCGCAGAAGCCGAGCTCCTCGAGCTGGTAGAGGACATAGGGGGTGAAGTGGTCGTAGAGCACGGCCGTCTGGATGTCGGCGGGCGACAACCCCGAGGTCCGCCACAGCTGGCGGGCCACGACCGCCATCTCCCCGAGGCCGCAGAGGTCGTCGTAGTAGTAGGAGGTCATCATCTCCTGGCCCGGGCCCGCCCCCTGGGCCGCGGCCTCGATCACCGCCGGCGTGGTCGGGAGGTCACGGGCCCGATCGAGTGAGGTCACCACCAGCGCCTGTCCCCCGTCGGTCTCCTGGCAGCAGTCGAGCAGGTGCAGGGGCTCGACGATCCACCGCGAGGCCTGGTGGTCCTCGAGGGTGATCGGCTGCTCGTAGAACCAGGCCTTCGGGTTGGTCGCCGCGTGCCGGCGGTCGGCGACCGCCACCCGGCCGAGGTCCTCGGAGGTCGCCCCCGACACATGGAGGTAGCGCTGCGCGGCCATGGCCACCCACTGCGCCGGCGTCAGCAGGCCCACCGGCGCATACCAGGCGAAGTTGGCCGTCTCGGCGTTGGGCGCCGGCGGTCGGTTCTGCACGCCGGCGCCGAACCGGTTCCCCGACCGCTCGTTGAACGCCCGGTAGCAGACGACGACGTCGGCCACCCCCGACTGCACGGCCATCGCCGCCTGCTGGATGGTCGCGCACCCGGCGCCGCCCCCGTAGTGGATCCGACTGAAGAAGGAGAGCTCCCCCATGCCCAGACTCCGGGCGATCTCGATCTCCGGATTGGTGTCGGAGCTGAAGGTGACCATGCCGTCGACCTCCGCCGGCTCGATGCCGGCATCGCGCAGGGCGAGGTCGACCGCCTCGGCGGCCAGGCGGAGCTCGCTCCGGCCGGACTCCTTGGAGAACTCGGTGGCCCCGATGCCGACGATGGCCGTGTTGCCGGTGAACGAATGGTGCTCCCCGCTCATCGGACCCTGCTCCCCTCGCCGGGCAGGCGCAGGCTCACGGTGCCGGTGACGTGGTCCCCCAGGCTGTTGGCTCCCCGCAGGGTGACCTCGACCCCCCCGTAGCCGTCGGCACCGGCGACCTCGTCCCTGGCGGTCACCGACCCGGTCAGGGTCATGGTGTCGTCGGGGTAGTTCGGCGCACCCAGCCGGATACGGACATCGGTGAGCACCGCACCGGGGCCGGACCAGTCGGTCACGTAGCGCCCGACGATGCCGTTGGTCGAGAGGATGTTCATGAAGATGTCCTTCGACCCGCGGGCCGCGGCCAGCACCGGGTCGTGGTGGACGTCCTGGTAGTCGCGGGAGGCGATGGCGGTCGACACGATCAGGGTGCGGGTCAGGGGTATGGGCAGCTCGGGCAGGGCGTCGCCGACGGCCACCTCCTCGAAGCGCAGGGTGGTGGCCCGCGGCCGCGGGCTGCGCCGCTCATGCCGGCACCGCCCGGCCCGCCCGCAGCGGGTCGGTGACCTGGCGCCCCAGCCGGGCCAGCTGGGCGCTCGGGGGCCCGAGCATCAGCTCGATCTGCTTCCCCCAGAGGAAGTAGCGGTGGATCGGGTAGGAGATGTCCGCCCCCATGCCGCCGTGGAGGTGCTGGGTCGCGAACACCGCCCGCTGGCCGGCCTCGGCGGCGAACCACGAGGCCACACTCACGGCCAGGTCCGCGTCCAGCCCGTTGTCGAGGCGCCACGCCGCCTGCCAGATGGTCACCCGGATGGACTCGGTGTCGATGGCGGCGTCGGCGGCCCGCAGCATGGTGCCCTGGAAGGTCGACAGCGGCCGGCCGAACTGCTGGCGGGTGTTCAGGTAGGCGGCCGTCTGGGACACCGCCGCCTCGGTCACCCCGACCTGCAACGCGCAGAGCCCGGTCCAGGCCCGCTTGAGCATCCAGGTCACCACCTCGCCGCCCCGGGTCGGATCCCCGCCGGCCAGCAGGTCGGCGGCGGCCACCTCCACCCCGTCGAGGCGGAGGTGGGGGTGGACCTCGCGGTTGGTGGTCTCGGCCCGCTCGAGGGTCACCCCCTCGGCCCTCGGGTCGACCACGGCGACGACCACGCCCTCGTCCAGTGCGACCGGGACCAGCACCCGGTCGGCGACATGGGCGGCGGGCACGGCGAAGGCGGTGCCCGAGAGGACGATCCCGGCCCCGACCGGCTTCGCCGACACCGAGGGCCGTCCCGGCCCCCCCACCGCGACGTCGCCGGCCACGTCGGTCAGCGCCGCGGTGAGCACGACCTCACCGGCCGCCACGCCGGGAAGGAGGGCCCCCTTGGCGTCCGTCGAGCCGAACTCGGCGACGGGCATGGCGCCGAGGACCGTGGTGGCCCAAAGGGGCACCGGCGCCACCGACCGGCCCTGCCCCTCGAGGACGAGGGCCAGCTCGACCAGGCCGTAGCCGCCTCCCCCGAACGCCTCGGGGATGGACAACCCGAGCAGGTCGGCCCGGGCCAGGTCGGCCCACAGCTCCCGGTCGAACCGTTCCTCGGTCGACTCCACCTGCTGCACCCGGTCGGGGGTGACCAGTCCGGAGAAGATGCCGTCGGTGGCCTGTTGGACCGCCCGCTGCTCCTCGTTGAACGTGAAGTCCACTAGCTCGTCCTCGTCTCGTCGGTGGCGGCAGCCCCGGGGTCGGGGTGGAACACGGGAAGGGTCAGGTCGTCGTCGAACGCCTCGAACCGGGCCACCACCGGCATGCCGATGACCACCTCCCCGGGGGCGATGCCGTCGACGTTGGCCACCAGCCTGGTGCCCTCCTCGAGCTCGATCAGGGCCACGACCAGCGGATAGTCGAACGCCGGGACCTGCGGGTAGTGATTGACCACGAAGCTGTAGACGGTGCCCCGGCCCGAGGCGGTGAGCGTGTCCCACTCGAAGGACCGGCAGTTGGCACACGACGGCCGGGGCGGGTGGCGCAGGGTGCCGCACCCGGAACACCGTTGGATCAGGAGCTTGTGCTCCTTGGCCCCGTCGAAGAAGAAACGGTTGTCCTGGGTCAGGGCCGGACGGGGCCGCCTGGGTCGCTCTGCGGGTGCCGTCGAGTCGGCAGCTGAATCGGCTGGGGCTGCGGGCCGCGGCTTGAACTTGAGGATCCGGAACCGCATGGTGGCCACCGGCTCGTCGTTCTGGTCGGTGTACTCGATGCGGGTGGTCAGGAAGTGCCCGGTGCCCAGCCCGGTCGCCTTCTCCGGGGAGACCGCGTCGATGACCGACGTGCACTTGAGCAGGTCGCCGGGCACCAGCGGACGGACGTAGTGCTGATCGCAGTTGGTGGCCACCACCGAGGTGAACCCGGCCTCGTCGAGCATGGCCATCAGCTGGTCGGTGGGCGAGGCGCCATCGTGGTCGTCCCGGGCGCGGGCCGAGTCCGACTGCTGGGACAGGCGGAGGCCGCGCATGATCCAGGCCTGCAGCATGGTCGGGGGGGCGATGACCCCGTCGAATCCCGGCCTCGCGGGCGGCGGCGTCGTCGACGTAGACCGGGTTGTAGTCACCGGTCGCCTCCACCCAGTGGCGGATCATCGGCTGGTTCACCGGGTCCGGGGCCTGCAGGGGCGGCGCCGGTCGACTGCCCGACGAAGGCCTGCAGCCGCTCGTCCAGCGATGGGCCGTCCGAGGCCGGATCCGAGGTCGGGCCGGCGCTGACCTGGTCCGTGCTCACCGGGCCGACCTCTTCATACCCAGCCCGGCCATGGCCAGGATCTCCCGCTGGACCTCGTTGACGCCGCCGCCGAAGGTGTTGATCTGGGCCTGGCGGCCGGCCCGCTCGAGGTCGCCCCGGAGGGCGGCGCCGGGCGAGCCCGGGCTGAGGTACCCGGCGGCGCCGACCACGCCCAGCAGCCGGCGGTAGATCTCCACCGTCGACTCGGTGCCGAAGACCTTGACC
This sequence comes from uncultured Acidimicrobiales bacterium, assembly GCA_963806285.1. Lineage (GTDB taxonomy): Bacteria > Actinomycetota > Acidimicrobiia > Acidimicrobiales > RAAP-2 > Bog-756. The sequence continues at coordinate 14,120 of CAWDXJ010000008.1, read as the reverse complement.
GCCGAGGAGTCGGCCGGCCCGAGGGTGCCGTCGGCCACGGCTCCGGTCATCCGCCAGTTGAGCAGCCTCCCGGCCTCGAGCAGCGCGTAGGTGCGGGCGAGCTCAGCCTGGATCCACCCCACCCCGGCCAGGTTGTTGTCGGCCACCCACTCCCCCACCTCGGCCCACAGCCGATCGGCCAGCGCGCTGATCGCGGCCAGGCCCACCCGCTCGTGGTTGAGCTGGCCGGTGATCAGGCGCCACCCCTCGTTGAGCTCGCCGACCAGTGCCGACATGGGCACCTTGACGTTGTCGTAGTAGGACGCGGTGGTGGCCACCCCGCCCACCGTGACCAACGGGGTGCACGAGAACCCGGGAGAGGAGGTGGGCACCAGGAATATGGAGATCCCCTTGTGCTTGGGGGCGTCGGGGTCGGTCCGGGTGGCCAGCCAGATGAAGTCGGCCTGGTCGGCCCCGCTGGTGAAGACCTTGCTGCCGTTGATGGTCCACTCGTCGCCGTCCAGCACGGCCCGGGTGCGCAGGGAGGCCAGGTCGGTGCCGGCCTCCGGCTCGGTGTAGCCGATGGCGAAGTTGATCTCGCCGGAGAGGATGCCGGAGAGGAAGAAGCGCTTCTGTTCGTCGGTCCCGTTCCGCATGATCATCGGCCCCACCGTGTTGAGGGTCACGAACGGGAAGGGCGCCCGGGCCCGCTGCACCTCGGTGAAGAAGATGAACTGGTCGGAGGCGGGCCGGCCCTGGCCGCCGTACTCCTCCGGCCACCCGATCCCGAGCCAGCCGTCCTTGCCCATGCGGCGCACGAAGGCCCGGAACGCCTCGCCGCCCTCGCTCTGGGTGTCGAGTGCCCGCCGGACGTCATCGGTCAGCAGCTCTGCGAAATAGGACCGGAGCTCGGCCCGGAGGGCCAGCTGCTCGGGTGTCTCCTCGAGGTGCATGCCGTGTGATCCCTCCACTCGTCGACGTCCGACTCCGATGACCTGCCCGGCCCCTCGCCTGCCGGCGGAGACCGGTGACGCACCGAGAGTACGGCCACGGGGGACCGGGACGAATCCGGCGCCGGTGGGCCGTGGCCGATCTGGAGGCCCTGGTGCTGCTCGCCTATGATAACTGATACACGTTCTAGAAACGTCATCGCCGAGGAGGGTGGGCCGGGTTGGCGCCACGGGGTGCCGGCCGGAGCGGGCCCACCGGGACCGATCGGGGGAGGCCCCGATCCCAGCAGGGGAGGCAGCATGGACCTGGCAGACATCGACCTCGGAGACCCCCAGCAATTCGTCGACGGCGTCCCGCACGAGTGGTTCGCCCTCCTCCGCCGGGAGGCGCCGGTGCAGTGGCACCCGGATCCGCAGGGGTTCGCCGAGGGCTTCTGGTCGGTGACCCGCTACGACGACTGCGTGGCGGTCAACCGCGACTACGAGCACTTCTCGTCCTACCGGTCGGCGGCCCTCTTCCACGACATGGGCGAGGAGGACCTCGCCCAGCAGCGGCAGATGATGCTGAACATGGACCCGCCCATGCACACCCGCTACCGGCGTCTGGTCAACAAGGGGTTCACTCCGAGGATGATCCGGGACCTCGAGGCCAAGGTGGTGGCCTCCACCGATTCCATCCTGGACGCGGTGTGCGAGACGGGATCGGCCGACTTCGTGGAGCAGATCTCGGCCGAGCTCCCGCTGCAGGTGATCGCCGACCTGATGGGAGTGCCCCAGGACGACCGCCACCTGGTGTTCGACTGGTCCAACAAGATGGTCGGCTCGGACGACCCCGAGTACCAGCTCGGCCCCGACGCCGGGGCCCAGGCCGCCATGGAGCTCTTCGCCTACGCCGACGAGCTGTGCGCCAAGAAGCGCATCGACCCCCACGAGGATCTGTTCAGCGTCCTCACCCAGGCCGAGGTCGAGGGCGACCGGCTCTCGCAGCTCGAGCTCGACCTGTTCTTCCTTCTGCTGTCGGTGGCCGGCAACGAGACCACCCGGAACCTGATCTCCGGCGCCATGGTGGCCTTCTTCGACCACCCTGACCAGTGGGATCGCCTGCGGGCCGACCGCTCGCTCCTCCCGACGGCCGTCGAGGAGATGCTTCGCTACGTCTCGCCGGTCATGCACTTCCGCCGGCAGGCCACCGGTGACGTGGCCATCGGAGACCAGTTGGTTGCCGAGGGCGACAAGGTGGTGTTCTGGCACATCTCGGCCAACCGGGACGAGGCGGTGTTCCCCGAGCCCGACACGTTCGACATCGGCCGCACCCCCAACAACCACATGGCCTTCGGCGGCGGCGGGCCCCACTTCTGCCTGGGGGCCAACCTGGCCCGCATGGAGATCCGGGTCATGTTCGACCGCCTGCTCGAACGGGTCCCCGACATCCGCCTGGACGGCGAGGTCCAGCGGCTCCGCTCCAACTTCATCAACGGGGTCAAGCACATCCCGGTGGCCTTCACCCCGTCGGCCCCGATCGGACGCTGACCGGACTGCGGAGTCAGAACCGTCAGGCCGCACCGCGCCCAACAGAAAGCGATCACCCCGCCATGCGCTTCCACCAAGCAGTCACCTTCCTCCCCCTCGACGAGGCCCTGAGCCTGGCGGTCGCCTCCGAGGGTATGGGCTACTCGGGGATCTACCTGTCGGACCACCTCTTCAACCCCGCGTGACCTCAAGTCGCGCTACACGTACTCGAAGGCACCGGACGGGTCCCCGTTCTGGGAGAAGGAGACATCGTGGCCCGATCCGATGTGCCTGATCTCCGCCCTGTCGTCGGTGACCACCGACCTGACCTTCACCACCGGCGTCTACATCGCTCCGGTGCGCGACCTGATCACGGTGGCCAAGACGGTGGGCACCGCCGCCGTGCTCTCGGATAACCGGGTCCGCCTCGGAGTGGGGGTGGGCTGGTGCGAGGAGGAGTACGTCCAGACCGGCCAGGACTTCTCCACCCGCGGCAAGCGGCTGAACGACATGATCCCGGCGCTGCGGGCCCTGTGGCAGGGCGGCTGGGTCGAGTACCACGGCACCCACTACGACGTGCCGGCCTGCCAGATGAACCCGTCGCCCACCGAGCCCGTTCCCTTCATCGGCGGGGGCGATTCCGAGCCGGCCCTGCTCCGCGCCTCCACCCTGTGCGACGGCTGGGTCAACACCGGCGCGGCCACCCCCGACGAGGCGTTCCTCCAGGTGGCCAAAGTCAAGGACGCCCTGAAGCGGGCCGGACGGGAGAACGAGCCGTTCTCCCTCTACCTGGCCGTCCGGGCCTTCCCCGACCTCGACCTCTACCGTCGTCTCGAAGACGCCGGCGTCACCGACCTCCTGTGCGCCCCGTGGATGTCGGTGCGGGCCGGGGAGGGCGACTCACCCGAGTCGATCCACGACGCCCGCATGGCCGCCTGCGAGCAGTTCGCCGAGCACTTCATCCACGCGGCGGGCTGACTCCGCGGACTGCGCCGCCGTCGCTGTCGGCGCTGCTGTCGCTGGCGGCGCTGCCGTCCACGAGCTCGGGCGATTCGGTGTCCGATCCCACCGCCGGCTGGGCCGGATGGGCAGCCAGTCTCCGCAGCGGGTAGTACAACAGGCCGGCGACGGCGAAGCCCACGAAGAACGAGATGTCGGCACCGTCCAGCCTGGTGGCGATCGGGCCCACCACCAGACCGGTGTTCATGAACGGCACCATGGCACCGAAGCCGACGGCCAGGGAGAGGAGGGCGGGCCACCCCGAGCGCAGGTTCTCCCACGGGAGCATGTGGACCAGGGTGTGGCGGTTGACGCCGATGACTCGGCCGCCGGGGTGGATGCGGTCCCGGGGGTGGGTGCGGTCCCGCCAGTCGATGAGCACGACCGCCAGGAACGGCGCGATCCAGTAGGCGGTGAACAGGAGCACGTTCTGGAACTTGGCCGACACGTCGCCGGTGTGGAGCCAGAGGATCAGGAAGAAGGCGATCACCGTGCCGATGGCGGCCGAGAGATCCCGTCTGATCCGAACCCCGCCGGCCTGCACCGCCAGTGATCCGGAGTAGTCGTTCATGGCGTTGGAGGTGACGGCGCCGAAGATGACCGCCACCAGGGCCAGCCCGCCCAGGAACCCGCCGCCCATCAGGCTCTGCACGCCGGCAGCGGTCTGGTTGGTGAGGGCCTTGGCTCCGAGGAGGCCGATGGTGTACACCCAGAGGAACGAGCCCGCCAAGCCGGCGAAGGTGTACCAGAAGAGCGGCCGGCGCGGCGTGTCCACCGGCATGTACCGGCTGTAGTCGGCCGCATACGTCGCCCAGCTGAAGCCGCCGCTGAAGGCGATGGTCGCCATGAGGACGAACATCCCGACGGCCGCTCCGCCGTGGACGGTGTTGTGCGTCGGGAAGTCGCCGTGCTGGAAGACCTTGTAGGACAGCATCACGAAGATCACCGTGAGAACGCCCGCGCCCCAGGACTCCAGCCGGTGGATGTACTCGTAGCCGAGCACGCCGATCAGCCCCTCCATGGCGAGGACGACGGCCACTCCGGCGGCGAACGGCACGTGGAACAGGATCTGGGCGGCCTCGCCCCCGAACAGCCCGACCAGGCCGTCCCATGCCACCGAGGACAGCCACTGCACCAGGGCGGGGATGGCGATGGTCTTCCCGAAGGGGAGGCGGGCCAACGGGAGCTGGGCCATGCCGGTCCGCGGCCCCCACAGCGAGAGCCCCGCCACCGGGACGGCTCCGAGCAGGACGCCGATGGTGATTGCGGCGAGCCCCGTCCACAGGCCGAGGCCCAGGGTGGCCGCCAGGGTGCCGGTGAACACCCCGGACAGCTCCATGTTGGGCGCGAACCACACGGTGAAATTGCGGCGCATGGCGCCGTAGCGGGCGTGTGCGGGTATCGGGACGATGCCGGCCGTCTCCACCCTCATATCGCCCTGGCGGCTGGGCCTGGTCCCGTCGAAGACACTGATGGCTGACACTGGCGCTGTCCTCCAGGCGGACTGGGTGGATCGTTCCCGGGTGGCCGGTCGGTTGCGACGCCGGGGGGAGATCCCCGGTCCCAGCAGTGAAACCGTGCAGGCCTCCTTTGTCAATCATGCCAAACGGGGAACCGATCCCCGGTAGGGTCGGGGCGCGTCGTCCCCGGGGTACCGGGGAGTCCGGGGAGCCCAGGGAGTCCGCCGGAGCCCAGGGAATCCAGGGAGTCCGGGGAGTCCGCCCCCGAAGCGGAGTCCGCCCCGAAGCAGCACCCCGGGAGAAGCGCCCGGGGGAGAAGCCATGGAGGAACCAATGAAGAACATGAAGCTCGGACTGCAGCTCGGCTACTGGGGTGCCGGTCCACCGGCCGATGCACCCGAGATGGTCGCCGCCGCTGAGCGGCTCGGGTACGACTCGGTCTGGACGGCGGAGGCCTACGGCTCCGATGCCCTCACCCCCCTCAGCTGGTGGGGCTCGCAGACCAAGCGGGTGCGCCTCGGCACGGCCCTCTGCCAGCTCTCGGCCCGCACCCCCACCGCGATGGGGATGGCCGCCATCACCCTCGACCACCTCTCGGGAGGACGGTTCGTGCTCGGCCTCGGCGTCTCCGGTCCCCAGGTGGTCGAAGGTTGGTACGGCGCGTCGTTCGAGAAACCGCTGGCCCGCACCGTCGAGTACATCGACATCGTGCGACAGGTCGTCGCCCGGGAGGCCCCGGTCACCAATGACCGGCCCAACTACCCGCTCCCCTTCCCCGGGGGCACCGGGTTGGGCAAGCCCCTCAAGCCCATCGTGCACCCCCTGCGTAAGGAGATCCCGATCATCATGGGGGCCGAAGGCCCCAAAAACGTGGCCCTGGCCGCGGAGGTGGCTGACGGGTGGTTCCCCATCTTCTTCTCGCCCAATGCGGTCAAGGCCTTCGAGCCGGCCCTGGCCGAGGGGTTCGGCCGGCCGGGAGCCCGGCACACGGCCGACGACTTCGAGGTCATCGCCTTCGCCCCGACCCTGATCGACGACGACATCGAGCGGGCCGCCGACAGCTTCCGACCGTTCATCGCCCTCTACATCGGCGGCATGGGAGCCAAGTCGATGAACTTCCACTTCGACGTCTTCGCCCGCATGGGGTACGAGGCCGAGGCCCGCAAGATCCAAGAGCTCTACCTGGCGGGCCGCAAGGACGAGGCCGCGGCCGCGGTGCCCACCTCCCTCATCGAGGACACCGCCCTGATCGGGCCCAGGGAGAAGATCCGCGACGACCTCGAGGGCTGGAGGGAGTCGATCGCCACCACCCTGCTGGTGTCCGGCTCTCCCGAGACGCTGGAGATGATGGCCGAGTTGGTGCTCTAGGGACGACGCCGTCTCGAAGGCGGACACAGCTTCGACGTCGCTCCCTCCACCACAAAGAGACGACGGTCCTGTGGATCTCAGCGGGGGCCTGGAGCCTGGGCCCTGTGGGCGTCGCGAGCGTCATGTCGCTCACGACGCCACCAGTCGGCCGGGCTACTGTCATTGGACGGTGATTGCCAGTCGACGAACGATCTCCTCTTGGCAATACGCTCGGCATGTCGGCTGACGAGGGAGTCGAGCCACATGTTGAAGCGACGGAACTACTGGGTCTACAGCGTCGGCAGTTTCCTGGTGTGGGGCCTGCTCCTTGCACTCGCCGCCGCCGAGGCGAAGAACGGAGCGTTCCACAACATTCTCCTGGTGTTCGCTGGCTGGACCCTCTGCTGGGTGTCGGCGACGATCGCCAGATTCGTGTACCCACCACCCGATCGATGGCTACAACGGAGCGAATCGCCGAGACTGTAGATCCACTCCGGATGCCGCCGAGTACCCGGACAACGGCTGGGCCGTACGGAGACAAGAGGAGATCGACAGATGTCGACAACGCTGAAGTTGACGCACAAGGCGATCGGTGCGGAGGTACGTCGTGGCTCGTACGATGTCGTGGTCGACGGCGAGCGGCTCGGGTCGGTCGACATGAACGACACGATCGAGATTCCGATCGAGCCTGGACGTCATACCCTGCAAGCTTCGCAATGGCCGAAAGTCGAGCAGCACTGAAACCTTCGACGCCGCCGAGGGCGAGAGCGTCGCCTTCCGGTGCACGGGGAAGAGGTTCTTGCCGATCTTTCTGGCATCCTTCTTCGTTCCCAGGCTGGCACTGAAGCTCGTCCGGGATTGAGTCGGCGTCGCCGCCGTGGGCCACCAGCACATCGTCATCGCCACCCGGCTCGTCGGGAAGAAGAGCCCGCGAACTCGGGATATGCACGTCCCCGACCGGCACAAGCGGGCGTGTGGGGATCAGCCGGACAGACCGGACCCGGCATCGCCGGTACGGTCGGCTCACCGATCGTGCGCCGCCCCTGGTCGCCTCCGCCGGGGTGTCTGTCTTCACACTGCAAGTACTAATCCTTGCGGTACTACTCCTTGCGGTACTACTCATGGCGTACTATACAGGGTTCATGCGAAAGCCGGCAGGTGCAAGGGGCCTCCGCCGGGTCAACGATCCGCCGCTGCTCATCCTGACGAGCCTCGCCGACGGGCCGAAGCACGGGTATGCGTTGGCACGGGACATCGGCGAGTTCGCCGGAATCCAGCTGAGTCCCGGCGCGTTGTACGGCGCAATCGCTCGGCTGGAAGAGCGTGGGCTGATCGAGGCGCTCCCTGAAGTCGAACGTCGACGTCCGTACCGGGTAACCGTTGCTGGTTCGACCGAACTTGCCCGGGCGATGAGCGAGATGCGCCAGATCGTGGATGTGGGCACGCACCGGCTGGGATTTCTGCAAGGCAGGCCGGCGTGACCCGTTCAAACTTCGAACGCCGTGGCGAACTGAAGTGGTATCCCCCTTCCTGGAGGGCACGGTATGGCGATGACATCGAACAATTTCTCGAGGATCGCTACGGGGACGGTCCGCTCCCCCTGTCGGCTCGGCTCTCGATGGTGGGCTCGGGGACGGTCGAGCGACTACGTGCCGGAGGGATCATCGGCACGACCGCCGACGCCGACATGCGGGTGCGGGGCGCTTCACTCCTGGTCCTGTGCGCCTGGGCAATCTTCGTCGTCGCCGGATCGGCGTTCGCCAAGTACACGGAACATTGGCCGCTGGCTACCCCACAAGCCGATCACCGGTTGCCCGCAGCCGGGATGGCCGCCGTCCAGGTGGCCGCCGCCACCGGGGTGCTGATCACCATCGTCGCCGGCGTCATAATCCTTCCGGCGCTGTTCGCGCTCGTCAGGTCAGATGGCTGGAGGCCGCTGTGGTCACTTGCCCGTCCGATGGCCGTCGCCTCGGCGGCGGCAGGAGCTGTCTCGATCGGCATCATTGCGTGGAACGGGAAGCTCGGTCCGAGCACCAGCACCCCGTTGGCTCTGCGGATTGTGGGCGTACTCGGAGGGCTCGTGGTGGTGGGTGCCCTGACCGTGTGTTGCGGGACAGCGGTCGCCATCGTGTATCGCCTCCGCCTCTCCCCACGGGCTACCCGGAGCCTGGGCGTGCTCGCTGTGGCGATGACGATGGTCCTCGTCGTCATCTTCGCCGGGGCCCTGCTCTGGTGGATCTCCACCGCCCTCCATGCACCGTGGTTCTTCGGAAGCCTCGTTCCGCGTTCCCCAGCCACGCCGGCACCACTCGCTATGATCGTGTTGGGATCGACCATGCTGTCCGGCCTCGTCCTGGCCGCGGTCGGCACCGTACGCATCACCACGTCCATGGGCCGATCTCACATGCCCCCTGCGCCGACATGGTTCGACTGACCATGCGGATCGAGTCAGTGTCGGCCAGCATCGCCCGTTCTCCGTGCGACAAACCTCAACACAGGGGGAAACGATGAGCACCACCACGATCGGCGGGGCCGACCCGCTGGCCGCCGCGGACCCCGAGTGGGCGGTCGAGACTCACGGGCTGACGAAGCGGTTCAAGGACAACGTCGCCGTCGACGGTGTCGAGCTTCTCGTCCCCCGAGGGTGTGCCTTCGGCTACCTCGGTCCCAACGGCGCCGGCAAGACCACCCTCATCCGGGTCCTGCTGGGACTGACCCACGCCGATGCCGGTTCGATGTCCCTGCTCGGCTACTCGGTTCCGCACAACCGGGACCGGGCGCTGGCCCGGATCGGCGCCATCGTCGACGAGCCCCGGTTCCACGGCCACCTCACCGGCCGCCAGAACCTCCAGATCCTGGCCGCAGCCCGCGAGCCGGCGGCCCGGGGACGGATCGGCGCATCGCTCGACCGGGTGGGCATGACCCAGCGGGCCGACGACAAGGTGTCCAAGTACTCGATGGGCATGCGCCAGCGCCTGGGGGTTGCCGCCTGCCTGCTCGGGGACCCGCAGCTGCTGATCCTCGACGAGCCGATGAACGGACTCGACCCGGGCGGCATGCTCGAGATGCGCGAGATGATCACCTCGCTGGTGGCCGAGGGCCGCACGGTGGTGCTCTCGTCCCACCTGCTCGACGAGGTCGAGCGGACCTGTGACGCCGTGGCCATCGTCGACCGGGGCAAGGTCATCCGCCAGGGCCCGATCGCCGGCCTGCTGGCCGACTCGGCGTTCGAGCTCCAGATCGACTGCTCGACTCCCGACCGGGCCGGCACCCTGCTGGCCAGCACGCAGTGGGGCGCGGGAGTGGTGGTCGGTCCGGACGGACTCCGGGTGGGTCTGGCCCCGGGCACCGATCGGGAGGTGGTCGCCGAGGTCAACCGCCTGCTCGTCGAAGGGGGCATCTCCGTCTACCGCCTCCAGGAGGTCCACGCCTCGCTCGAGTCCTGGTTCCTCGAGGTCACGACCCGGCTGGGGGCGGACCAGTGAGCACCACCACCGTCGACGGACGCCCCGCCGCCGACCCCAGCTGCGCCGACCCCCGGCCGGGTCACCGACCACCGGGGGTCGTGGGTGCCCGAACCGGGCCATGGTCGCCACCCGGTTCATGGAGCTCCGCAGGCGCCGGGGGCTCATGGCGGCCCTCATCCTGGTGAACATCGGCATTCCGGTGGTGTTCCTGACCGTCCGGCTGGTGGCCCACGCCGTCGCCCCCCACTCCTACGGGCCGGCCGGCGGCTACGACATCTTCTCCGTCCCTGGTGGCCGGGGTGCTGTTCATCTTCGGCTTCATCGTGGCGGCCACCCTCGGCTGCACGGCCGGGTCGGTCGACCTGACCGAGGGCATGTTCCGGCACCTGGTGGTGACCGGCCGCTCTCGCCTGGCCCTGTACCTGGCCCGCATCCCGGCCGGGCTGGCCATCATCGTGCCTCTGGTGGCCGTGGGCTTCGCCTTCGTGTGCACGGTGTGCGTGCTGGCCGCACCCACGCAGCTGAGCTTCAACAACGTCAACGTGCCCGTCGGCCTGTCGAAGCCGGCCCTGGAGACGTGGGCCGCCGGCCACGCCGACGAGGTCATCTGCAACTTCGGCTTCAACGTTCGGCCCGAACTCGGATCTCGTCCAGGTGGTCAACAGCGTCCCCTGTGGGGGACCCAACGGTCCGGGAGTCAAGATCGGCCCCAGCGCTCCGACCTCACCCCCGGTCACCCAGGCCCAGATCGAGGATGCGGCCAGGCAGATCGCCAGCGCTGAACTACTCCGACTACTCGGGTCGGTTCCTGTCCCCGTCCATCTCGCTCATGGTCAAGTCCGGGCTGTGGATCGAGCTGTATGCGGCCGTCGGCTTCCTGGTCGGGCTGGGCCTGTCCTCCCTGATGGGCCAACGGACGGTCCCGGTGATCCTGATGATCGTGCTGGAGATCGTGCTGACCCCGTTGCTGTCGCACTCGCCCATCACCCACCTGGTCAACCTCCAGCGTGCGCTGGTGGGTATCGCCGTCACCCACATCGAACCCGGTGGCCTGCCGTCCGTCTTCGGTGGCCCACACAACGGGGTGAACGGCCCAGCCGGGGTGACCGAGTCCACCACCGTCGCCATCTGCGTCGTGGTGGGCTGGGTCGCTGGTGTGGTCGGTGCTCGGCGCCTGGCGGATGGTGAAGCGGGACGCCTGATCACCGAGCTTGCACGGTCGATGGCAGGTGTCCCACGTCGCCGGGAGCGAGACTCTGCTTCACCATGCGCGTTCCACCATCCGCGTTCCACCATGCGCGTTCCCAGCCATCCGCGTTCCACCATGCGCGTTCCACCATGCGCGTTCCACCATGCGCGTTTCACGGCACTTCGGAAATGAGCGGGGTCCGACGATCGCGATAGCAAGCACCAGGCGTTAGGCGGGCCGGTATGTGCCCCACCGATCCGGTGACGCTCCTATCACTTGTCAAGGTGGAATTTGAACTGGTGCAAACGACGGGCAGATCAATGATGAGTCACTCGAACTCGAGGACAAGCTCCTATCAAGCCACGCGTTGCGATGGTGTGTCCGGGCGGTGGGTCGACGAGTCACCGGGAAGTCAGCCCAATCGGGCGACAGATCAGGGATGAGCCAGACCCACGGCCGCGGTCTTCAGCGAGGCAAGTGGCGATAGACCTCGCGGGCGACGTAGCGCTTCAAGAGGCGGACGATGTCGGGCTTGGATCGTCCCTCGCGCAGCTTGCGGTGGTAGTAGTCGGTCGTCTCGGGGTGGTGGGCGATGCGCACCATGACGATTCGCCACAGGGCTGCGTTGGCCTGGCGATCGCCACCTCGATGAGCCGGACCCTCCCAGAGGTCTGCCCCGAGCCGGCGGGGATGGGGTCCACGCCGCACAGGCGGGGCCAGGCGGGCTCAGAGTGCAAGCGCTGGGGGTTGTCCCCGGCACAGACCACGAGGCCGGCCGCCGTGTCGGGACCGACGCCGAAGAGGCCGAGGAGGTCAGGGCAGTGTCGCGCAAGAGTGCCTCGATGTGGTGTCGAGATCAGCCAGCTCACCATCGAGCTCTTGAACCCGGTGCGCGAGCGAGGACAGCGCAGCCTTGGTGCCGATCAGGACCGGATTGCCGTGGCGGGCGGGACGGAGCCGTGCCGCCTCGCTGGTCAAGGCGCTGATACTCAGGCCTCGCAGACGGCTGCGCAGCTGGTCCGGGGCGGTCACGATCAGCTCTCGCATCTGGATGAGGGCGCTGGTCCGCGCCGTGCGGGCCGAGCGCTTGGCGACGAGGAGGGCCCGGATGGCTTCAACGGCGCCGTCTTTGGACTTGGCGATGCTCTTGGCCCGGCCTCCCAACGCCGACCGGGCTGCCTCGATGGCGTCGAGCGGGTCGGACTTGCCACTGCGTCACCCCTCTTCTCGGTTCGGTCGGTTGACCTCAAGTACGCTGATGCCGGCTCGGGCCAGGTACTTCGAGAGCCCCGCGCAGTACGATCCAGTGCCCTCGACGCCGACCTTGGCGACCGGACCGAAGGACTCGAGCCAGTCGAGCAAGGCCTGGTAGCCGCCGGGAGTGGTCGGGAACGGTGCGGTGCCGAGCAGGCTTCCGACCGAATCCAGAGCAGCAGCGACGTGGAACTCCAGGTGTGTATCGACACCACCGGTCACAGCCCGCGGAGGTTCTACGATGGTCATGGTCATCCCTTCTCTCGTTAACTGGTGAGGGGTGGCTCGGCCGTTCCGGATCGGAGTGACGGGCGGTCCGAGTTGTTGCTGCAACCCGGACCAATCACCCTCTTTCGAGACGGGGCGTGCCGTTCCCTTGACTGTGCTCTTGAATATTGAGAGCCCGGGTCGAAGCGGTGGACCCTAAGCACAGTGTCATTGATCAGGGATACCCCCTCTGACCGGCCGCTGCAATCCATCGTGCCGGTCAAGCCCGAACCGCGAACAGCTTCCAGGACCCCGGCACGCCTTTCAGTTCGCGCTCGCCCCGCTCCACGAACTCGATTCCCGAACCAATGACTAGGTCCTTCACCGTCCCGGAGACCAATACTTCCCCGGCCGTCGCTATCGAGCCGACCCGAGAGGCGATATGGACGGCCAGTCCACTGAGATCGTCGCCCCGGACTTGGCACTCGCCGGTGTGCAATCCGGCTCTGATTTCGACTCTGAGACCGTGTATTGCCTTGACGATTTCGGTTGCGCATCGAATGGCACGAGCCGGTCCGTCGAAGCTGGCTAGGAAACCGTCTCCGGTGGTCTTGATTTCTTGTCCACGGAATCGGCGAAGTTGATCGCGCACAAGACCATCGTGCGAATCGAGCAGAGATCGCCAGCGCCGATCGCCGAGATCAGCTGCTGTCCGTGTCGAGTCGACGATGTCTGTGAAAAGGATGGTGGTGAGGATACTTTCCACCTCGACTGGTGGGCGTTCACCCGTCACGAACTCGGCAATCGTCTCGAGTTCCTCGACGGGTGCAGCCGAGATCGCACCGACATCCGTGCCTTGGACCTCGAGAAACGACGCCCCTTCGATGTGGTCGGCCAAGTACCGGCTGAGCTCGACTGGCATTATGAGATTGCCGCTCGTGTGCGTGACGAGAGTCGGTGCTTGGATGAGTGGAAGAGCCTGACGCACATCGAGGTTTCGCAGTATGTAGTCGTATTGAGCGGCCGCCGCTCGAGGGGTGGCCGACGCTCGCCACCGCGCCGACAGTCGAGCTATTGGGTCGTCAATGGTCACACTAGGGTTGCCAACAACGGTGAGCTGAGTGGTGCCCCACGACGTCGCCACAAGTTCGATGAGTGCGTCAACTGCCTCCGGTTCCACGCCGATCGGGTAGTCGTCTCCTCGCACGTAGCGAGCGGCAGTGTTGGTCAGTACGAGCGCTGCTACCCGCTCGGGGTGGAGCGCAGCATACAAAATGGCGAAGGGTCCAGCGTCGAGGTCGGCGGCCAGGACAGCTTGTGTGGATCCGACTACATCGAGGACGGCTCCGATGTCCTCTGTCCACTCCTCCCAAGTCTGCATCTCCTGCTGGAGGAGACCGTCAGACGCTCCGGTACCTCTGCGGTCGAAGAAGATCGGCCTACAGAACGAAGCCAACTGCCGGAAGTACGCAGCGACGCCGGGCAGGTCCCAGACCAGGTCGACGTTGCTGCCCAATCCGTAGCAATAGAGGTAGTCGGGGGATCCATCACCTAGGACCTGATAGGCGACGTCGGCGTCGCCGACGCGCACGTACCTTGTCTCAGGAGGTTCAGCTCCGACGTCCACGGCTCACAAGTCTGCCTGGTGGCGGATGTCTTTGCTCGACCCAAGCACCGGCGTCGCCAACTGTTCTGCCTCAGCAGATTGAGGCTGGCAACCAGGGCGATCGAACATCGCGGAAGCCAGGCTGACTGGATT
>CAWDXJ010000007.1:0-120737 GCA_963806285.1 uncultured Acidimicrobiales bacterium | reverse complement strand
AGGAATGCCCTTTGACGTGCAAAGGGTGCTGCCCCTCGTACCGGTGACGGTACGTGAGCAGTCGGCTATATGCTGGAAAACCCGGTGAATCCTCCACTACTCGTCATCCAGAGCCCGGTGATACAGCTTCAACGTATCGTTGGAGCATGGATGAAAGTAACAATGTGAGAGGTGCGGACAATCAGCAGGAAAGACTCTGCAACCACGGATGGGTAGTCGGTTTTGTCGATGGAGAGGGCTGCTTCAGCTGCCCCCTCCATCGCAGCCCCAAGACAAGACTCGGCTGGCAGGTACAACCACGATTTGTGGTAGTGCAAGGCCAGTCGAGTCGCCATGTGCTCGAAGACCTTGTCCGCTTCTTCGGTTGCGGACGAGTGGGTACGAACCAACGGCACGATAATCACCGCGAATATCTTTCGCACTATTGCGTTCACCGTTTGTCGGATCTACGGGAGATCATCATCCCCTTCTTCGAAGAGCACCCACTGCGAACCTCGAAGCGTGACAACTTCGGGAAGTTTGCAAAGGTTGTCTGTCTCATGGGACTGCAGCGACATCTTACGGTCGAAGGAATGGCTGAAATTGCCGCCATCACTGAGACAATGAACCGACGCAAACCATCCGAGTTTCTGAGAATCCTCAGAGACCATACGCCGACCATCTCAGCGAGTCCTGCTGAGATGAAGAGATGGTCCGAGCCCTGCGGCGACGCAGGGAGGCCGGCGGAAACGACCGGCCCGCTGGCCCGGAATTGAAACTTATTTCGGGTTAGTTGTAACAGCGCGGAGCGAAATTCCTTGTCGGGTAAGTTCCGACCTGCACGAATGGCGTAACGACTTTCCTACTGTCTCAACCACAGACCCGGCGAAATTGAAGTACGAGTAAAGATGCTCGTTAGCTGCATCAGGACGGAAAGACCCCGTGGACCTTTACTACAGCTTGCTGTTGAGTTTTAGTACATATTGTGTAGGATAGGTGGGAGACTTTGAAGCATTGGCGCCAGCCAGTGTGGAGTCAACCTTGAAATACCACCCTTTATGTGCCGGAACCCTAACCTCGGTCCGTTATCCGGATCAGGGACAGCGTCAGGTGGGTAGTTTGACTGGGGCGGTCGCCTCCTAAAACGTAACGGAGGCGCCCAAAGGTTCCCTCAGGCTGGTTGGCAATCAGCCGTCGAGTGCAATGGCACAAGGGAGCTTGACTGCGAGACCTACAAGTCGAGCAGGTGCGAAAGCAGGGCATAGTGATCCAGCGGTTGCTTGTGGAAGCGCCGTTGCTCAACGGATAAAAGGTACCCCGGGGATAACAGGCTCATCTTCCCCAAGAGTCCATATCGACGGGAAGGTTTGGCACCTCGATGTCGGCTCGTCGCATCCTGGGGCTGAAGCCGGTCCCAAGGGTTGGGCTGTTCGCCCATTAAAGCGGTACGCGAGCTGGGTTTAGAACGTCGTGAGACAGTTCGGTCCCTATCCGATGCAGCCGTAGGAGATTTGAGGAAGGCTATCCCTAGTACGAGAGGACCGGGATGGACGAAGCTCTCGTGTGTCAGTTGTCCTGCCAAGGGCACTGCTGATTTGCGACCTTCGGGTGGGATAAGCGCTGAAAGCATCTAAGCGCGAAGCTCGTTCCAAGATGAAATCTCCCACAGGGTCAACCTGGTAAGGCCCGTGGCCAGACGACCACGTTGATAGGCCGGAAGTGTAAGTGCGGTAACGCATTCAGCTGACCGGTACTAATCGGCCGAGGGCTTGGGAACTTGCTCGTGCTCGCTATGGAACGCTCAGGGGTGATCGACGTTCGATCACGCCGGGCTCGGACGTGAACTCCCTGGTGGAGGACGTCTGCGAGCCGGAGGGCGCACAGTTTCCGGTGGCCATGGCGGCGGAGAGACACCCGTTCCCATTCCGAACACGGCAGTTAAGCCCGCCAGCGCCGATGGTACTTGGGGGGTAGCCCCCTGGGAGAGTAGGACGCCGCCGGGATTTCTCCAGGACCATGCCCCCCCGATCGTGGGGGGCATGGTCGCGTCCGGGCCCAGGCCCAGGCCCGGGCCCAGGCCCAGGCCCAGGCCCGGGTTCGGCGTCCGGGACCATCGGGATGAGCAGGACTCCTCGTCGACTTCCTGTGCCAGGATGCGGCCGGACTGGAGTCCATCCCCGACGAACGGACCCGCATGCGCCTCCTGTACCTGGACATCGACACGCTCCGGGCCGACCACCTCGGCTGTTACGGCTATCACCGGGCCACGACGCCCAACATCGACGCCCTGGCCGCCGGCGGCGTGCGGTTCTCCAACGTCTACGCCTCGGACGTGCCGTGCCTACCGAGCCGTGCCGCGCTCATGTCCGGCACGTTCGGTATCCGCAACGGTGTGGTGAACCACGGCGGAAGCGGTGCGGAGCTTCGGGGCGAGGGCTCCCGCCGTGGCTTCGTGAGTCGTTACGCGCTCGAGTCCTGGGTGGGAACCCTGTACTGGAACGGCTGGCAGACGGCCTCGATCTCCAGCTTCCCGTTCCGGCACTCGGCGACCTGGTGGAACCACGGGTTCATGGAGGCGGTGAATCTCATGCGCGGCATGGGAGCCGAGCGGGCCGACCAGGTAGTGCCCGTGGCCCTCGACTGGCTGGAGCGTCGGGGCCACTCGGACGATTGGTTCCTCCATGTCCACCTCTGGGACCCGCACACGCCTTACAACACGCCAGACGAGTTCGGGAACCCCTTCGCATCAGACGATGTGCCCGAGTGGCATACCGAGGAGGTGCGAGCCCGGAACTGGGAGTTGGCGGGCCCCCACTCGGCCCAGGAGCCCTGGGGGTTCACCCCCGACGAATGGGGCGAGCCCCCGCCGCGCCAGCCGTGGGATGCGAGCTCCGTGGAGGCGGTCAAGGCGATCTTCGACGGTTACGACGTGGGTGTCCGGTACGCAGACGACGCACTCGGAGCGCTGCTGAACAAGCTCGACGACCTCGGCGTCCTGGACGAGACGGCCGTTCTTGTCAGCACCGACCACGGTGAGGCGTTCGGCGAACTGGGCGTGTACGCCGACCACCAGGCGGCCGACGAGGCGACGTGTCACATCCCGGCTGTCCTGCGCTGGCCCGGTGTGGCACCACGAGTCCACGAAGGGTTGCAGTACCACCTCGATGTCGCCGCCACCGTTCTGGATCTGGCGGGACTGCGCATCCCGGGAAGTTGGGACGGTGTGCCAGTCGATCGCCACGGTGGTACGGGCCGGGACCACCTCGTGCTGTCCCAGGGAGCCTGGTCGTGCCAACGCGGTGTCCGTTTCGGAAATCACCTCTACCTCCGGACCTGGCACGACGGTTACCACGGGCACTGGGCCGACGAGATGCTCTTCGACGTGGCCCGCGATCCGCACGAGACCGACGACATCTGTGGCGAAGACGGAGCCACGGCTCGGGCAGGGATGAGCCTGCTGAGCGACTGGTCGGCCGAACAGCTTGCTCGGACAGGAGTGGGCGACCCCTTGGACACGGTGCGGGACGAGGGGGGACCATTCCACGTCCGCAGGCATCTGGGCCCCTACCTCGAGCGCCTGCGGGCAACGGGGCGTGGGAGCTGGGCAGAGGTGCTGGCGACGCGCCATGCCGCCGAACTGTAGAGATCGGTCGGGACCGAGAGATCGGTAGGGACGGCGCGAAATCCGAAGCTCCCTCGAACTGGAGCGCTTCTGGCCTGCAGATAGGCTCGCGGACATGGCAGCGAGCAAACCCCCTGGTCCGCCGCGCCCGCGAGGATCGGGTGGCGCTGGTGGGGGATCCCACCGAGCGGGCACGGGCAGAGCCAGCAGCAGAGCCAGCAGCAGACAAGGGGAGCAGCGGCGGAGGGAAGGGTGGACGGGGCGGAGGAGCCTCGGGGTCGGGTCGGTCGACACGGTCCGGTCGCCCCCCGAGTACCGGTACCGGACACGGCAGCGGCGCCAGCAGTGGTCGTGGCGCCGGAGACAAGGGAATTCGACGGGCCGATGCCGGCCGGGGGGATGGTTCCGGCCCCGGCGGCCGGCGCTCAGAATCGGGCTCCACGTCAGGCGCAGGTCCAGGTGGCGTGCGGGACGGGCCAGGGCGCGGGGCTCGTCGTCCGGGTGCTCGCCCGCGGGGCGCTCCGGCGGAGAGGTCGGACCGGACGGACAGGAACGGACAGGTCGGACGGCCGGCAGCGGACGGGGTCACGCCGGGAGGACCGCTCCCGCTCGCCGGTGGTCCGAAAGGGCTGGGGGAGTGTCGCCCGCAGGGGCGCGAGCACGGTGCGGGAGGGGTCCGGCACCCTCCGAGGAGACGACAAGACCCCGGACGGCCGCCGCCGTAAGCAGGCCAGGCAGGACGAGTACGTTCCCGAGCGCTGGGTTCGCACGGACACCCGGGACCGTGGAAGGGGGACCGCGGCGGAGCCGCTGCGCCCGCCTGCCCACAGGACGGTGCGGGCGCCGGCCGAGCTGCCGGCGGACATCGCCAACGAATTGGCCTCGGCCGCCGGTCCGGATTGGAGTCATCTCCGCGGGCGGATGACCGAACGGATGGCAGCCGGTATCGGGGCCTACGAGCGCGAACGGTACCGGGACGCGTCCCGGATCCTGAAGACGGTGGTCGACGCCGTCCCGAATGCGCCGTCGGCCCGGGAGCTCCTGGGACTGAGCCAGTACCACCAGGGCTACTGGAGGGCCGCCCTCCCCAACCTCGAGGCGTTCTCCGCCCTCACCGGCTCGGTGGACCAGCATCCGGTGCGGATGGACTGTCATCGGGCGCTGGGCCGCCCCAAACGGGTGGAGGCCCTCTTCGCCGAGCTCCGGCAGGGGTCACCTGAGCCCGAGGTCCTCTCCGAGGGCCGGTTGGTGCTGGCCGGGACCCGAGCAGACGACGGCGACCTGGCCGGTGCGGTCGCCGTGTTGGTCGAGGCCGGAGCCGGCCGCCTCGTCCGCAATCCCGCGGAGCGGCACCTCCGCCAGTGGTACGTGCTCGGGGACCTGATGGAGCGTTCGGGCGACCTCCCGAAGGCCCGGGAGCTCTTCCTGCGGATCAGGGCCGTCGACAAGGACGCCTACGACGTCGTCGATCGTCTCGAGTCGCTCGGCCCGGCACCCGGGCCCGGCGGGCGCCGAAGTGCCCGCGCCGCCCGTTAGGCTCTGTGACCATGAATCTCGAACAACTTCTGGGCGACGAGGCGGACTCGCTGCTGAACCACGTGGCCACCGCCTTCAAGGCGGACCAGCTCTCCCTTCCCGGCCCGGGGCACCTCGACCGGATCTTCGTCGAATCCGACCGGCCGCCGACCGTGCTCCGCAACCTGGGCACGGTGTACGGCACCGGGCGCCTGGGCGGCACCGGCTATCTGTCCATTCTCCCCGTCGACCAGGGCATCGAACACTCGGGAGCGGCCAGCTTCGCCAAGTTCCCCGCCTACTTCGACCCGGCCAAACTCTGCGACCTGGCCATCGCCGCCGACTGCAACGCCATCGCCACCACGGTCGGGGGACTGGGCATCGTGTCCCGCCGCTACGTGCACAAGATCCCCTTCATCGTGAAGCTCAACCACAACGATTTCCTCAACTACCCGAACACCTATGACCAGATCATGTTCGCCGGGGTGGGCCAGGCGGCGGACCTCGGGGCGGTCGGAGTCGGCGCCACCGTCTACTTCGGCTCGGACGGGGCGGACCGCCAGATCGTCGAGGTGTCCGAGGCCTTCGCCGAGGCCCACCGGCGGGGAATGTTCACCGTCCTGTGGTGCTACCTGCGCAACGCAGCCTTCAAGCAGGGCGAGACCGACTACCACCTCTCCGCCGACCTCACCGGTCAGGCGAACCACCTGGGAGTGACCATCGAGGCCGACATCATCAAGCAGAAGCAGCCCGAGAACAACGGCGGCTACAACGCCCTCGACTTCGGGAAGACCGACCCGCTGGTCTACAGCGAGCTCACCACCGACCATCCGATCGACCTCACCCGCTGGCAGGTGGTCAACTGCTACGCCGGGAGGATCCCCCTCATCAACTCCGGCGGGGAGTCCAAGGGGGCCGACGACATGGCCCAGGCGGTGCGGACCGCGGTGATCAACAAGCGGGCCGGGGGATCGGGCCTGATCGTGGGGAGGAAGGCTTTCCAGCGACCGACCGACGAGGGAGTCGCCCTCATCCACGCCATACAGGACGTCTACCTCGACGAGACGGTGACGATCGCCTGACCGAGTCCCGGCCGGCACGCAGCCGTGGATATTCCCGAGTCGGCCGCGAACAGCCCGAATCGGCCCGATGGGCCCGGAATCAGGGATCCTCCCGCCCGGTATCACCCAAGTGGTCCCGGGCCTGTCACTACGGTGCGGGGTACCGACGGTAGACTGCCGTTCAGGACCGAACTGGAGTCTTGGGTGTTCATCCGGGCGAACACCAGCGATAGGTGACAGCGCCGAGCACGCATCCGGCGACTGAGCGCGGTACGCAGCACGAAGAGGAGCATGGTGTCCGACACCACCACCGATCCGAAGTCCCCGCACTCGATCGATCGCGTGGTGATCCGGTTCGCTGGGGACTCCGGAGACGGAATGCAGCTCGCCGGCGACCGCTTCACCACCACGTCGGCGCTCCTCGGGAACGACCTGGCCACCTTCCCCGACTTCCCTGCCGAGATCCGGGCTCCCGCCGGGACGCTGGCGGGGGTCTCGGCCTTCCAGGTGCACATCTCCGACCACGACATCTCCACGCCGGGCGACTCCCCCAACGTGCTGGTGGCCATGAACCCCGCTGCGCTCAAGGCCAACATCGACTCGCTTCCCAGCGGGGCCACGGTCATCGTCAACGTGGATGCCTTCGAGGAGCGCAACCTGGCCAAAGCCGGCTACGACGCCGATCCGCTGGGTGACGGCTCCCTGGCGGGGTACACCGTCTACGAGGTTCCCATGACCTCGATCACCGCCGAGGTCTCCAAGGACGCCGGGGTGAAGCCCCGCGACGCCGAGCGGTCCAAGAACTTCTTCGCCCTCGGACTCATCAGCTGGCTCTACACGCGGCCCATCGAAGCCACCATCGGATGGATCGAGGAGAAGTACGCCGGAAAGCTCCTGGTGATGGAGGCCAACCTCCGGGCCTTCAAGGCGGGGTACCACTTCGGCGAGACCGCCGAGCTGTTCGAGTCGTCATACGAGGTGAGGCCCGCAGCGCTTCAGCCGGGTGAGTACGTGAACATCACCGGCAACACCGCCACCGCATGGGGACTGATCGCCGCATCCACCCGGAGCGGGCTGCCACTCTTCCTCGGCACCTACCCGATCACCCCCGCATCGGACATCCTCCACGAGCTGTCGAAGCACAAGCAGTTCGGGGTCAGGACGTTCCAGGCCGAAGACGAGATCTCGGGGATCGGCGCCGCCCTCGGTGCGGCATTCGGTGGCGCCCTCGGGGTGACCACGACCTCGGGCCCCGGGATCGACCTCAAATCGGAGACCATGGGCCTGGCCATCAGCCTCGAGCTCCCCCTGTTGATCATCGACATCCAGCGGGGAGGGCCCTCCACCGGGCTGCCCACCAAGACCGAGCAGGCCGATCTGCTGCACGCCATGTACGGGCGCCACGGCGAGGCGCCGCTCCCCATCGTGGCGGCCAAGACGCCGTCCCACTGCTTCGAGGCGACCTTGGAGGCGGTGCGCCTGGCGGTCAAGTACCGGACCCCGGTGATGCTGCTCTCCGACGGCTACCTGGCCAACGGCACGGAGCCATGGCGGTTGCCCGACCTCGACGACCTGCCGGTGATCGACCCCGGGTTCGCCACCGATACCAACCACACCGACTCCGACGGCCACCAGGTCTTCTGGCCCTACATCCGCGACGAGGAGACGCTCGCCCGCCCCTGGGCACCCCCGGGGGTGGCGGGTCTGGAGCACCGCATCGGCGGCCTCGAGAAGGCTGACGGTTCCGGCAACGTGGCCTACGACGGGCCCAACCACGAGCGGATGACCCGGCTGCGTGCCGCCAAGATCGCCGGCATCGCCCACGACATCCCCCCGACCGAGGTGGATGACGACGGCGGATCCGAAGTGCTCGTCATCGGCTGGGGCTCGACCTACGGAGCCATCGCCGCCGGCGTCCAGCGGGTGAGGGCCAGGGGGCACCGGGTCGCCCATGCCCACCTGGTGCACCTCAATCCCTTCCCCGCTGACCTCGGAGACCTGCTCCGTCGCTACGACCACGTCCTCGTGCCCGAAGTCAATCTGGGCCAGCTCAGTCGTCTGCTCCGGGCCGAGTACCTGGTGGACACCGTCTCCTTCACCCAGGTCCAGGGCATTCCCTTCAGGGCCGCGGCCATGGAAGCGGCCATCCTCCAACAGATCGGAGAGGCCGCGCCCGACGTCGGGCCGGCCAACGGAAAGGTCACCCCCGCCGCCGGGGGGACGGTGCCGGGGGGACGGCACGGGCGTCACGGCCGGAGAGGCGTCCGACTGATGACCGACCTGGCCAATGCCGAAGGGGCCCCGGTCCCCGTCCCGGTGACGACCCGCAAGGACTGGTCCTCGGACCAGGAGGTGCGCTGGTGCCCCGGCTGCGGTGACTACTCCATCCTCTCCGCCGTGCAGATGCTCATGCCCGAGCTCGGTGTTCGTCGCGAGCACACCGTCTTCCTCTCCGGCATCGGGTGCGCGGCCCGCTTCCCGTACTACATGAACACCTATGGCATGCACTCCATACACGGGAGGGCGCCGGCCATCGCCACCGGGCTGGCCACGACCCGGCCCGACCTGGACGTGTGGGTGGTCACCGGCGACGGTGACTCGCTCTCCATCGGGGGCAATCACCTGATCCACGCCCTGCGGCGCAATGTCAACATCACCATCCTGTTGTTCAACAATCAGATCTACGGGCTGACCAAGGGCCAGTACTCTCCGACGTCCGAGGTCGCCAAGGTCACCAAGTCCACCCCGTTCGGCTCGCTCGAGCAGCCGTTCAACCCGCTCAGCCTCGCCCTCGGGGCGGAGGCGTCCTTCGTGGCCCGGACCCACGACCTCGATCGCAAGCACATGATCGAGACCTTCCGGCGGGCCCACGCCCACCGCGGGGCATCCTTCGTCGAGATCTACCAGAACTGCAACGTCTTCAACGACGGTGCGTTCGAGCAGATCACCGGCAAGGAGCACCGGTCGGACATGCTCATCCCGCTGGTCCACGGTGAGCCCATCCGGTTCGGGCCCGAGACCGAGCACGGGGTGGTGCTCCATCCTGACGGATCGGTCGAGGTCGTCGAAGTGGCCGAGGTCGGGGAGTCCGCCCTGCTCGTCCACGACGAGCACCGTGACAACCCGGGCCTGGCCTTCCAGCTGAGCCGGCTGTCGCGTGGGCCCTACGAGCCGACACCGATCGGTGTCTTCCGAGACGTCGACCGCCCGGAGTACGGGGCGGGGATGGCCAGGCAGATCGAGGAGGCGACGGCCAAGCGCGGCGGGGGAGACCTCCACTCGCTGTTGCGGTCGGGATCCTCCTGGACGGTGGAGTAGGTCACCGGGACCGAGCACCGGACTCCCGAGAACCGACCAGATGGCGACCTTCGTGGCGATGTTGAGGAGCGTCAACGTCGCCGGCCGGAACCGGCTGCCGATGGCCGACCTCCGGGCCCTGGTGTCGGGCCTGGGCTTCAAGGGCGTCACCACCTACCTCCAGAGCGGGAACGTCGTCTTCTCCGGGACAGGCACCCCGAAGGCGGTGGCCCGGGCCATCGGGCAGGAGATCGCCACCGGCCTCGGGCTCGAGGTGCCGGTGGTGGTGAGAAGCGGACAGCAACTGAAGAAGACCATCGAAAGCGCGCCCTTTTCGGACCGGGGCGTCGATCCGAAGACGCGACACGTCACCTTCCTGGCCGGGCTCCCCGAGCCGAAGGCGGTGGAAGGGCTGGTGGCACTGGACGGTCGATTCGGCACCGACCGGTTCCAGGTCGTGGGCTGCGACGTCTTCCTCCACTGCCCGGGCGGATACGGCGAGACGAAGTTGACCAACGCCTTTCTCGAGCGGCGCCTGGGCGTGGTCGCCACCACCCGCAACTGGCGCACCGTCCTCGCACTGGCCGACATTGCCGGCGTGCCTGCTGGAGGGGCCGGGGCCTGAACCCGGTGCCTTCAGCGCAGCGTCGCTCCGAGCCGGTTCTTGGGAGTCAACCGGGTCTGGTGGCGCCCCGAGCCCTCGTGCGCCGCAAGTTGATGCGCCCGGCGCACCGGTGGGGCACCTTCCCGCCACCTCGATTCCGCTCCGGTCTGTCCGGGGTGGGCGCTTCGGTGGTTCCCACATAGTTCGGTGGTCGCCACAGGAACCTGATGGATGCGGGTACACAGGACGGTCGCCACGCTTCGTGCCGACGGATCACCACCCGTCTCAGGGATCTGGTGCGAGTCCAACGACACCGGTCCGCTTTGGCCCGATGTCCGGGGCATGAAAGAGGGGCGTGCACAAGCCTCCTGGATGACCGGACGCCGCATTCCGGCCCGTTGCCGGGGGCCAGACCGCTGCCTACGATCCGGCCCCGAGGGTCCGGAAGACCATCCCGGTCCGGGGCTTGGGATGGAAGTAGGTGCTCTTCGGCGGCATCCGTCGGCCGGCATGGGCCCACTCGGCGATCTGCCCCACCGTCACGGGCCGGAGGAGCACCACGGCCTGGGCCCGGTCGGAGTCGACCGCCTCCATGCCCGCACGCCAGCTGTTGACGAATTCGAGCTCGTGGTCGGGGAGCTCGGCGATGACCAGGGCGACCATGGCCGAGTCCAGCTCGGATCCGGCAGCCTCGGAGGTCCCGTCCTTGGGCGAGAGCAGCCAGGCGCCGGAGCGCATGACGAGGGCCAGGGTCCCGGTCTCCCCGAGGGCACTGGTGGTGCGGCCGTCGAAGTCACCGGCCCGGGTGACGTCGAACCAGGACGAGAAGGCGTCGACCAGATCGAAGCCGTCGGGCAGCCCGGACAGGGCGCGGTGGATCGGGCCGACGTCGAGTTGCTCCTCGGTGAGCTCCACGATCAATGCCATCACCAGTCCCGCGCCCCGCGCCCCGTCATCGGTCGGGGCCGACTCCCCCTCGCCGAGGGCGCGGCGATAGGCCCGGGCGGTCTCATAGCGGTGGTGCCCGTCGGCGACGACCACCGGCGACGCCCCGACCGCGTCGACGACGGCGGCGATGACCTCCGGATCCTCGATCACCCACAGCTCGTGTCGGATCCGATCGGCGTCGACGGCCATTCCGTCGGGTGAGTCATGGACCACGAACGTCTTGCTCAGCCCGGGGCTCAATGAGAGCCCCCAGATCGGCGACAGATTGGCTTGGGTGGCCCTCAGCAGGTCGAGCCGGTCGCTCTTGGGCTTGGGCAGGGTGAGCTCGTGTGGGAGGATCCCGGCGGCGCTGTCGTCGTCGATGCCGAGCGCCCCGATCACCCCGTTGGTGGCGTGGCCGTCGGGGGTGGTCATCCGGTAGGCGTAGAGCGCCGGAGCCGGGTCCCGGACCAGGATGCCCTCCTCCTGCCACCGCTCGAGCTGCCTGGCCGCGTTGGCGTAGCGGTCCAGGCCGGCACGGTGGTCGGGCTCGGGCAGCTCGACCCGGACGGCGTTGGCGCTGTGTCGGGCGGCCAGCTCGCCCCGCTCCTGAGGGCTGATCACGTCGTAGGGAGGGGCGACGACCAGGGACAGGTCCACCCGGCCGGCGTCGTAGCGGAGCCCGGCGAACGGTTCGAAGCGAGGCATGGCCCCTGCGTAGCACATGTCCCAGCCCGGGCGCGACCGGACCGTGGCCGGCCAATTCATACGTTGACGTAAACTGCATATATGAGCCCGGCAGCGACCACCGGAGGGGATGACGGGGCCGCCGCCAGCCGCGCCCGGTGGATCGTGCTCTCCAACACGACCCTCGGTGTCTTCATCGCCGGAATCAACCAGTCGATCGTGATCATCTCCCTGCCTGCCATCTTCCGCGGCATCCATCTCGACCCTCTCCAGCCGTCCAACATCGGGTACCTCCTGTGGCTGCTCCAGGGCTACATGGTGGTCACCGCCGTGCTGGTGGTCACGCTCGGGCGCATCGGCGACATCTTCGGCCGGGTCCGCATGTACAACGCCGGCTTCGCCATCTTCACCGCAGCTTCGATCGCGCTGGCCGCCATGCCGTTCTCCGGGTCGCTCGGGGCCTCCACGCTCATCGGGCTCCGGGTGGTCCAGGGGGTGGGTGGGGCTCTCCTGATGGCCAATTCCACCGCCATACTCACCGACGCCTTCCCGCCGGAGAAGCGGGGCTTCGCCATCGGGTTCAACATCATCGCCGCGGTGGCCGCCTCGTTCATCGGTCTCATCCTCGGTGGCCTGCTGGCCGACATCGACTGGCGCCTCGTGTTCCTGGTCAGCGTGCCCTTCGGCCTGTTCGGCACCGTGTGGGCCTATCTGAAGCTCCACGACACCGGCGTCCGTCGTCCAGCCCGCATCGACTATCTGGGGAACCTCACCTTCGCCTGCGGCCTGGTGCTGGTCATGGTGGGGCTGACCTACGGGCTGCAGCCCTACGGCGGCCACTCCATGGGATGGCTGAGCCCGTGGGTCGACGCCGAGCTGTCGGGCGGGGTGGCGCTCCTGACGCTGTTCGTCATCATCGAGTCCAGGGTCGTCGATCCGATGTTCCACATCGAGCTGTTCCGC
Source organism: uncultured Acidimicrobiales bacterium (assembly GCA_963806285.1). Classification (GTDB taxonomy): domain Bacteria; phylum Actinomycetota; class Acidimicrobiia; order Acidimicrobiales; family RAAP-2; genus Bog-756. Next base: position 108,082 of record CAWDXJ010000007.1, on the reverse strand, counting down.
ATCCGCTCGTTCTTCGGGGCGACCGTGGCATCACTGCTGGCCAGCATGGGCCGCGGCGGCCTCCAGTTCATGTTGATCCTGTGGCTCCAGGGGATCTGGCTCCCCCTGCACGGGTACTCCTTCGAGTCGACGCCGCTGTGGGCCGGCATCTACCTGGTGCCGTTGTCGATCGGCTTCCTGGCCTCCGGCCCGATCTCGGGCAAGCTCTCCGACCGCTACGGGCAGCGGTGGTTCTCGACCCTGGGGATGGCCGCCGCAGCCTCCACCTTCGTCCTGCTGCTCCTCCTTCCGGTGAACTTCCCCTATCCCGTCTTCGCCCTGCTCATACTGGTCAACGGGCTCGGGGTGGGGATGTTCTCTGCGCCGAACACCACGACGATGATGAACAGTGTCCCCGCCGGGGACCGAGGGGCGGCGTCGGGCATGCGGGCGACGTCGATGAACGCGGGCTTCGTCCTGTCCATCGGCATCTTCTTCTCCCTGATGATCGTGGGGCTCTCCTCGGGCCTGCCGAGCGCCATGAGCCACGGCCTGGCCTCCCACGGGGTTCCGGCGGCCACTGCGACCAAGGTTGCCGGCCTCCCGGCGGTCGCCACCCTCTTTGCCGCCTTCCTCGGTGTCAACCCGATGAGGCAGCTGCTCGGCCCCCACGTCCTCCACCAGGTGGGGACGGCCCAGGCCAACGTGATCACCGGCAATTCGTTCTTCCCGTCGCTCATCTCCGGCCCGTTCCACAGCGGGCTCGCGATCGCCTTCGCCGCCTCGGCGGTGCTGTGCGGGTTGGCGGCGGCATTCAGCTGGTGGGCCGGTGACTGCCGGCCGGACCCCGAGGAGGTGGCCGAGGCGCAGCGCCACGAGACGTTCGTGGACGGGCACTCCACGGCGCCGATCAACGGTCTCGAGGCCGCGCTCCCGGAGGTGGTGGAAGTATGAATGGCTCCATGGACGACAGGGCCCAGCCGCAGCTGCTACCCATCGGTGAGGCCGCCGAGCGGGCCGGGGTGTCGCCGCGGACCCTGCGGTGGTACGAGGAGATCGGGCTGCTGGTACCCGCCGGGCACTCGAGCGGTGGGGCCCGTCGCTACAGCCAGGACGACCTCGGCCGGATCGTGCACATCCGCGAGCTGCAGTCGCTCCTCGGGCTCGACCTGGGGGAGATCCGGGACATCCTGCTCGGCGAGGACGCCCTGGACGGGCTGCGCCGCGAGTACCACGCGGGAGCCGAGGCGGTGCGCCGGAGGGAGATCCTCCTCGAGGCATCGGGCATCAACGGGAAATTCCGCGCGGTGGTGGCCCGTCGCCAGCGACACCTGACGGCGATGATGCAGTCGCTGGAGGAGAAGTCGGCGCGTTACCACCAGCTGTTGTCAGAGCTGGACCCCGGCTGACGGCGGGTGAGGAGGGTCAGGGAGGGTCAGGCGTACGCTGCCACCAAGTCGGCCATGGCCTGGGCCCCGGCCGGCTGGAGGTGCACCTGATCCGGGGTGAACCACTCGGGATGGCCGGACGAGAGCCCGTTCCAGTCGGCCAGCACGGCCACGCCCGGGTAACGGGCGACGCCCGCGGCCAGCACGGCGTTGTCCGGCGCCATCCACGACCGGGGAACGTTGATGTTGACGAACACGACCCGTTTGACCCCGGCCGCCGCCTGCATCATCGCGTCGAAGTCTGACGATGTCACCGAGCCGTTGGTGCCGAGCTCGACGATCAGGACCGTGCCCAGGGTGCCGGCCGCCCGCTCGGCTTGGACCACCCCGATGCCCGTCTCGAACTGCCGGCTGACCAGTCCGTCGACCTGTACCCCGGGGATGATCGCCTGCAGGTCGGGCTGGATGTCCAACATGATCGAATCGCCGACGGCCGAGACGGGACCGGCCAACGGGACCGGGGTCGTGGACGAGGGCACGGCCCCCGACGGGGAGGAGCCCGAGGCCGGGGGCGCAGTCACCGTCGACCCGGTATGCGCCCCGGTCGGCGGGGGAGCCGCCGCCGTGGCTCCTGCGGCCGGGCCCGACCCCGACGAGGACGCCGAGGCGGGGGAGGTGACGTCGGGTTGGGCGGAGCGGGCCGGGACCGAGCGATTGCTGAGGGCCAGCCCGAGGAGTCCGAGCAGAAGGGCCAGGAGCAGGCCGGCGATGACCCGGTCGATCCGGCTGATCTTGCGCATCCCCATCAGTTTGCCCTGCTCAGGCCGCGGACGGTGAACGGGTCGACCGGGCTGCGGCCCGGCCCTTGGAACCCGGGTGGATGAGTCGGGCCTGGCTGGTGAGCCACAGGGCCAGGCCCAGCCCCGAGTAGCACGCCCCGAGCACGATGACGCCCGGCCAGCCGTACGCGGCGTAGACCAGGCCGGTGGTGGCCGACCCGACGGCCCCACCGATGAAGTAGGTGACCATGTATCCGGTGTTGAGCCGCGAGCGTGCCGACGGATCGATGCCGAAGATCAGCTGCTGGTTCTGGATGTGGACCGCCTGGATGCCGAGGTCACCGACCACGATCCCGGCGACGAGCGCCCACAGCTGGTGGGCGCCGATGGCCAACAGCCCGATCGAGCCCACGATGATCAGTAGCGACCCCCCGGTCACCCACCGCTCGAGGCCCCGGTCGGCGAGGCGGCCGCTGAACGATGCCGCCAGGGCCCCGGCCGCTCCGAGCAGCCCGAACAGTCCGATGACCGCCTCGCCGTAGTGATAGGGCGAACCGGCCAGTAGGAAGGCAAGGCTGGTCCAGATCACGTTGAACGTGGCGAAGGCCAGTCCTCCGATGGCCGAGCGCAGCCGGAGGAGGGGCTCGGTGCGCATCAGGTGGATCACGGAGCCGAGCAATTCCGAGTACACCATCGGCGGCCGACGGGCCTCGCCGGGCAGCCGACGGTCGAGCAGGGCCGACAGGACGAGCACGACCCCGCCGGCCACCACGTAGACGGTCCGCCATCCGGCCGCCTGGGCGATCAGTCCGGAGAAGGTCCGGGCCAGGAGGATGCCGAGCAGCAGGCCGCTCATCACCGCGCCGACCACACGACCGCGCTCCCGGTCGCCGGCCAGCGACGCCGCGAACGGGACCAGGATCTGTGCGGCCACCGAGCACAGGCCGGCGACGGTCACCGCCACGATCAGGACGGTGATGTCCGGGGCCACCGCCGCGGCGAAGAGCGCGGCCGCGGCCACCAGGAGGATCCCCGGGACGAGTCGACGGCGGACGAGGATGTCCCCGAGCGGAACGATGAGGGCCAGGCCGATCCCGTAGCCGATCTGAGCCGCGGTGATGACCAGCGCGGCCTGTCCCGAGCCGGCGTGGAGGTCGCGTGAGATCCGAGGCAGGAGCGGTTGGGCGTAGTAGAGGTTTGCCGCCGATATGCCGCACGACACCGCGAACAGCGCCACCATCCCGGGGCCCATGCGGGAGCCGGTCGGGGAGGGCGGCATCAGGCTCCCACCGCCGGGTTGACGGCGCGGTCGGACGGCACGGGCCCGATCGACGCCGGCAGGGGGAGGACCACGATCCCCAGCGTATGAGAACCGGCGCCCGACCGGCGCCCGACCGGCGCCCGACCGGCGCCCGACCGGCACCCGACCGGCGCCCGAAACCGGTGTCGGGAGGGCCGTCCCCTCCCCGGCTCCGGACCCGGGGGCCGGCCCGGTTCGGGCAGGTCCGACCCGGCTCGTAGACTCGGCCCGGTGAAGGAAGCCGGCGTGAAGGCCAGGGGGAATGCAGGCACCGACCCGGCGGCAGGTCGTCGGCCCGGTGGCGGGACGGCGGGGGTGCCCGGGGTCGGGGGCCCGGCCGAGGAGCCGGGCCTCGACCGGATCGTCACCGTGCCCAACGCGATCACCCTGGTGCGGCTGGCCTGCATCCCCCTGTTCTTGTGGGTCCTGTTCGGGGCCGGGCGCCAGACCGCGGCTGCGCTGCTGCTGGCTGCGCTCGGAGCCACCGACTGGGTCGACGGATTCGTTGCCCGCCGCTACCACCAGGTCTCGACATTCGGGAAGGTGCTGGACCCCGTGGCCGACCGAGTGCTGGTGGTCACCGCGGTGGTGGCCATCACCGTCCACGGCGCCGTACCCGTCTGGTTCGGGGCGGCCACCCTGGCCCGCGAGGTGGTCGTGTCGGGGGCGGTGCTGTTGCTGGCCTCGCTCGGGGCCCAGCGGATCGACGTCCTGTGGGTGGGCAAGGCGGGTACGTTCGCCCTGATGTTCTCCTATCCGGCGTTCCTGCTCGGCCACGGCAGCGCCCCGTGGCAGGACCCGGTCCGGGTCGTCGCCTGGGTCACCGGGATCATCGGGCTGGCCCTGGCCTGGATCGCGGCGGGTTCCTATGTGCCGGTGGCCCGCCGCGCTCTCGCCGACGGGCGACGGTCGAGGGCGGGAGGGGCAACGTGAAGGCGGTCATCATGGCCGGCGGTGAGGGGACCAGGCTCCGTCCCCTCACCTCCAACCAGCCCAAGCCGATGCTGCCCATGGCCAACATCCCGATGATGGAGCACGTCGTCAACCTCCTCCGCCAACACGGGTTCGAGGACGTCGTGGTGACCGTCGCCTTCATGGCCAACGCCATCCGCACCTACTTCGGGGACGGGTCCGAGTACGGCGTGCGCATGGTCTATGCGACCGAGTCGACGCCGTTGGGCACCGCCGGATCGGTTCGCAACGCCCGTGACGAGCTGGACGAGCGCTTCCTGGTCATCTCGGGCGACGTGCTGACCGACATCGACCTGAGCCAGGTCGTCGACTTCCACGAGAAGCGGGGTGGTCTGGCGACCCTGGCCCTCAAGGCGGTGGACAACCCCCTCGAGTTCGGAATCGTCATCACCCGGGAGGACGGTTCGATCGAGCGGTTCCTCGAGAAGCCGACGTGGGGGCAGGTCTTCAGCGACACCATCAACACCGGCATCTACGTGCTGGAGCCCGAGATCTTCGACTTCATCCCTGAAGGCCAGGCCGTCGACTTCTCCGGTGAGTCGTTCCCGGCCGCGCTCACCGCCGGCAAGCGTCTCTTCGGGTATGTGGCCGACGGCTACTGGGAGGACGTGGGGACGCTCGAGGCGTACCTGAAGTCCCACCAGGACATCCTCGATCAGCAGGTACAGGTGGATGTCAACGGGTTCCATTTGCGGCCCGGGGTGTGGCTCGGCAAGGGGGCCGAAGTCGACCCGAGCGTGGTCATCGACGGGCCGGCGGTGATCGGCGACAACTGCGTCGTCGGGCCCGGCGCCCGTCTCGGCCAGTACTGCACCCTGGGTCGCAACGTGCGCATCGGGGACAACGCCGTCCTCCAGCGGTCGGTGGTCCATGACAACACCTACCTCGGATCGGGCGTCCGGGTGGACGGGGCCGTACTGGGCCGGGGATCCGACCTCCGCCAGGGCGTGCGCTGCGAGGAAGGGGTGGTCCTCGGCGACCAGTGCCTGGTGGGGGCCCATGCCGAGATAAAGGCGGGCGTCAAGATCTACCCGTTCAAGACCGTGGAGGCCGGGGCCACGGTGAATTCCTCCATCGTGTGGGAGTCGATGGGGGCCCGTTCGCTGTTCGGCCGGGACGGGGTGCAGGGCCTGGCCAATGTGGACATCAGCCCCGAGTTGGCCGTCCGGCTGTCCATGGCCTGGGCGTCCACCTTCGAAAAAGGGGCCACGGTCACCGCCTCCCGGGACACCAGTCGCGCCGCCCGGGTGCTCAAGCGGGCCATCATGGTCGGCTGCAACGCGGCCGGGGTCAACGTCGATGACCTCGAAGCCGCCACCGTTCCGGTCACCCGGTTCCAGATCACCTCGTCGACCAGCATGGCCGGCATCACCGTCCGGCTCTCTCCCGACGACCCCCAGTCGGTGGTCCTGCGGTTCTTCGACAAGGAGGGGATCGACGTCGACGAGACCACGCAGCGCCGGATCGAGCGCCTGTACCACCGGGAGGATTTCCGCCGGGTCCTGGCCCGCGAGATCGGCGACATCGGCTTTCCACCCCGGGCCCTCGAGTTCTACACGGCCGCCCTCATCGACTCGGTCGACCTCTCCGAGGCGAGGGAGGCCGGCCTCAAGCTGGTGCTGGACTACTCGTTCGGGACCAGCAGCTTCGTCATGCCCAATCTCCTGGCCAAGCTCGAGGCCGAGGTACTGGTGGTCAACCCGTACGCCAATACCGCCGGGGTGGTGGCCTTCGACCGCCAGGCCGGCGCCGCCCGCGTCTCCGAATTGGTGCGGGCGTCGGGGGCCCACCTGGGGGCGGTCCTCGATCCCGGGGGCGAGCACGTGGCCATCGTCGACGACCTGGGCCACCCCCTTTCACACGACGAGGCCCTGCTGGTGGTCCTCACCCTGGTCACCGAAGCCCATCCGGGGGCCAGGGTGGCCCTCCCGGTGGCGGCCAGCGGCGTAGCGGAGGAGATCTGTCGCAAGGCCGGCGCCGACATCGTTTGGACCAAGCTCTCGGCATCGCACCTGATGGAAGTGGCGACGGTCGCAACGGGTGACGCTGGCCGCCAGCCAGTCCGGCGGCTTCATCTTTCCCAACTTCCTACCCGCCTTCGACGGGGCTGCCACCCTGGTGAACCTGGTGGCGATGCTCACCAAGACCGGGAGGAAGCTGTCGGAGCTCGTGGCCGAGCTTCCCAGCGTCCACATCGTCCATCAGGCGGTCCACACGCCGTGGGACCAGAAGGGCATGGTCATGCGGACACTGGTGGAGCGCTCCCTGGGGCGTGACCTGGTGCTGGTCGACGGGGTCAAGGTGCTGGAGGACGACGGGTGGGCGCTGGTGCTGCCCGACCCGGAGGAGCCGGTCACCCACGTCTGGGCGGAGGCACCGAGCGACTCCCAGGCCGAGGCCCGGGCCAAGGAGTACGCCGTCCGCCTGGAGCACCTTCTGCGCTGATCCGTGCTGGGCCGCCGACTTGGGCCCGGGGCGGCCCCGATGAGGGTCGGAACGGGCGCCCCGGGTCCCTCCGCACCCCGCCCCCGGGTCAGGTATCGTCCGCTGTATGGACGTACCCGAAGACCTGCGCTACTCCACCGACCACGAGTGGGTTCGACGTCTGGATGACCGTATCCGGGTCGGTATCACCGACTTCGCCCAGGATGCGCTGGGGGACGTGGTGTTCGTCGACCTCCCGACCGTGGGGAAGGTGGTGGAGGCCGGGGGGATGCTCGGCGAGGTCGAATCGACCAAGTCGGTGTCCGAGGTCTATGCACCGGTCGCCGGCGAGGTCGTCTCGGTCAACTCGTCGCTGGCCGATTCCCCGGAGCGCCTGAACGCCGATCCGTACGGGGACGGGTGGATATGCGACATCGCGCCGTCCGACCCCGTCTCGGTGAACGGGCTGCTCGATTCGAGCGGCTACCGGCAACTCATCGACGGCTGACGGCCCGAAGGCCGGTGGGACCAGCGAGCGGTCAGCGGGGACCGACTACCGTGGTGGACGTGTTCTGTCCGAGGTGCGGTCATCGCAATCCCGCCGGCGTCAATTTCTGTTCGTCATGTGGCACAGCCCTCGTGACGTCCGTTCCCGACACCTCGGTCTCCAACGTCCCGGTGGACGACCTCGGCGACGGTGGCCCGGAGGATGCCGTCGTCGGTTTGCTCGAGCTGCCGCGAGGCGTGGGGCTGTTGGTGGTGAAGCGGGGCTCGGACGTCGGAGTCCGATTTGCGCTCGACGCTGCCATCACCAAAGCTGGGCGCCACCCTGAGAGCGACATCTTCCTCGACGACATCACGGTGTCCAGGCGCCACGCCGAGTTCGTGACCAGCGACCAGGTGACGACCGTCAGGGACGTGGGATCGCTCAATGGGACCTACGTGAATCGCGAGCGCATCGAAGAGGCCAGGCTGTCCAGCGGCGATGAAGTGCAGATCGGGAAGTTCAAGCTGTTGTACCTGGTGGCGACCGGCGAATGATGCTGTTGATTGATCAGACCGCCGACGGTGGGGACGGTCGATGAGCGCACGGTCGTACTTGTCCATCGGCGACGTCCTGACGCTCCTGCGCCAGGAGTTCCCCGATGTGACCATCTCGAAGATCCGGTTTCTGGAGAGCCAGGGCCTGGTGAACCCCGAGCGGACTCCCTCGGGCTACCGGAAGTTCTACCAGCACGACGTGGAGCGACTCCGTTGGGTGCTCCGGCAGCAGCGAGAGCACTTCTTGCCTCTCAAGGTCATCAAGGATCGACTGGACGGTGATCCTGGCGGGCCCACGGCACCGGTGCCCGACCCCGGTTCGCCGCACCGGTGCCGCGGCCTCCGCGTCCGCATTCTCCACCCCGGAGTACCCCGACCCGGCGTCGGCCCTCGAGGAGCACATCGAAGCATCGACCGACGAGCACCGAACCAAGGAGCCCGTGCTGGTGGGTCACCGTGTATCGACGGGGCACGGCGCCGAGCCGGCCGGGTCCGGCGGAGGCGCGCCGTTGCATCGACGTTGGTCGGTGACGGGCCGACACTTCCCGGGATCGAGTCGGCGGTCGCCCCGTCTCCTGTGGCCGCGGGGCCGAAGACCGCGGCGGCAGGGAGCAGCGAAGATCCGGCACACCATTCCGCGACGTCGACCGCCGGCTCCTCGGCTCCCCGCACCCGTTCCCAGGATCGGCAACCGGACCGGTCCGCCGCTCGTGGCGTGATGGACGACCGAACCCCATCGGATCGGGCCGAGTCGAAATCGGAGGCGGTGGGACCGACCGGGGCGACCTCGACGGGTTCCGCCCCGCGCCGGGCGCGGACCGGCCCGGCCGGGCCGGCCTCTCCGGCCCCGAAGTCGAGCGGAACGAGATCGAAGCCGTCCACCGCGACATCACAGTCCTCGCGGACGGGCTCCACCCGAGCGGGTGGTCCGGACCCCGACGACCCGTCCCCGGCCGCCCCCGGCCCGGCGGCGAAGGGCCAGGGCAGTTCCGACCCGGTCGACCTGAGCGGGGCCAGTCTCTCGGCCGATGACCTGTCGGCGGCGTGCGGCCTGGACGTCGCCCACCTGCGCGAGCTGCAAGAGTACGGACTCCTGACCTCGGACAACGTCGCCGGCGTGGAGTGCTTCGACGAAGAAGCCCTGGCCGTGGCCAACCTGGCCGCTCGATTCGCCCAGTTCGGCATCGAGCCCCGTCATCTCCGGCTCTACCGGAATGCTGCCGAGCGCGAGGCCGGATTCGTGGAGCAGATCGTCCTGCCGCTGGTCAGGCAGAGGAATCCCGAGGCCCGCGCCCGTGCCCACGAGACCGCCGACGAGCTGGCGCGATTGGGTCAACAGCTCCGGGCCTCCCTGCTCCGCAGCGCCCTCGGAAACCTGTTGAACGGCTGACCGATCGCGCGGGCCCGAGTAACTCCTGTGTGCGGACCTGTGAACGCGCCGACGACTGTCCCCGGCGAGTAAGTTTGGCCGCATGGTCGAAGTCCGGCTTCGGGCGGTGCGTGTGGACCTCCAGTCGAACACGCCCGTGCTGCTGTTGCAGGAGTCGGAGGGTCTCGGCCGGACGCTGCCGATCTTCATCGGAGCCCCGGAGGCCACCGCCATCGCCTTCGCCCTCCAGGGTATGGACACCCCGCGGCCCATGACCCACGATCTGATCCGCGACCTCCTCGAGGCGCTCGGTGCCGACGTGGTGCGTGTGGTCATCACCGAGCTCAAGACGGCGACGTACTTCGCCGAGATCGTCCTCCGCCATGCCGAACGCGAGCAACCGGTGTCGGCCCGCCCGTCGGATGCGGTGGCGGTGGCCGTGCGCACCGGAGCACCGTTGTACGTGGCCGACGACCTCATGGAGAGCGAGGGCATCATGCTGGCGGTGGACGAGGAGGACGACGAGGACTCCGACGACGAGGGAGCCAACCCCGACGAGTTGGTCGGAGAGTTCCGGAACTTCCTCGACTCGATCCGTCCGGAGGACTTCTCCTCCTGAGCACGTCCCCGGTCGACGAACGGTTGCCCAGTCGGATTCAGCGCGGTCCCGGGGATGGGTAGCCGTCGGCCCGGTTTGACCGGCGCCCTTGTGGCCGTGTCCCTCACCGGAGCCCTGGCGGGGGCTTGCTCGTCTGGTGCGTCCTCCTCGTCGTCGTCCAGCCGTCCCCCGGTACCGAGCAGTGGTTCGCCCGCACCCTCGACGTCGACCAGTTCGGGGACGCCACCCTCGTCCACGTCGTCGGTGGCGAGCGGTCCGACCCGCTGCGCCACCTCTGCGCTCGGCGGCTCGGTGGCCGGCCGCAGCGGGGGGGCGGGGACCATCGAGTTCACCGTCGCCCTGCAGAGCACGTCGGCCACCCCCTGTGTGCTGACCGGCTACCCCGGGTTGCAGATGCTCGGCCCGACAGGTACCGGCCTGCCCACCCAGGTGGTGCGCAATGGCGGCTACAGCTTCACCTCGATGGCCCCGGCCACCGTCACCCTGACCGACGGTCAGTCCGCCTACTTCAACATCGGATATTCGGATGTCCCGGTGGGTGCCGAAACGAGCTGCCCCAGCTCCACCTCGCTGGAGGTCACCCCTCCCGATGCGACCGATCACCTGGTGGTCCCGGCCGTGCTGTCCCCGTGCGGGGGAGGCACGCTGGTGGTGTCGCCGGTGTTCGCGGCCGACCGGATCCGCCAACGCGGCCACCGGGACGGTGGGGGGCTGATCCGGGCGGGCTGGCGGGGGACGGCGGGCGGTCAGCCGGCGGGTCTGACCAGGATCCGGCCCCTGACCCCGCCCGCCAGGATCCGCTCCAGGGCCGGCCCGAGCTCGATCCAGGCCCACCTCGCCGTCGACCATGCCGTCCAGGGCGAGAGGCGGCCAGGCGGAGGCCAGCGTCGCCCACACCGACCGCCGCTCCTCGATCGGCGTCTGCACGGTGTCGATCCCGAGCAGCGACGCATTGCGAACGATGAACGGGTAGACCGTGGACTCGAAGGCACTGCCCCCGGTCAGGCCGCTGGCGGCCACTGCCCCTCCGTATCGGAGGGTTCGGAGGATGGCGCTCAGGCCGGACCCACCCACGCAGTCCACGGCCCCGGCCCAGCGCTCGGAGCCCAGGGTCCGCTGCGATTCGCCCGCCAGCTCGGCCCGGTCGATGACCCCGGCGGCCCCGAGACCGAGCAGATAGCCGCGCTCGGTGGGCTTTCCGGTGCTGGCCACGACCTCGTAGCCCCGCGAGGCCAGCAGTGAGACCGCCAGGCTGCCCACCCCGCCGGTGGCCCCGGTCACCAGGACCGGGCCGTCCCCGGGCCTGAGCCCGTGGTCCTCGAGCCGTCTGAGCGAGAGGGCGGCGGTGAACCCGGCGGTGCCGATGACGGCCGCCCGACGGGGGGTCAGGTGGTCCGGAAGGGGGACCACCCAGGCCGACGGGACCCGGGCCAGCTCCGAGAAGCCCCCGTGGTGGGCCACTCCGAGGCCGTAGCCGTGGACGATCACCTCCCGGCCGACCCCGAACGACGGGTCGTCGGAGGCGAGCACGGTCCCGACCAGGTCGACTCCGGGGACGAGTGGGTCGACCCGGGCCACCCGATTGCCGGGTCGGGTGACCATGCCGTCCTTGTAGTTGACGACCGACCAGTCGACCCCGACCGTCACCTCGCCCGGGGGGAGGTCCGCGGGGTCGAGCCTCCGCACGCCGGCCTCGACGCCGGCCCCGGTGCGGGCGACCACGAAGGCGGAGAACGGGCCGGCCGGGGCGTCGGCCTCCTGCCCGGCTCCGGTGCGCTCCGGGGTCGGCGGGGTCGGGCGCGGGGGTCGGCGGAGGAGACGGGGTCATCGCGGGTACCGTACTGATTCGATGGTCGAGAAGCTGTGAAGGGCGCCGGTCGACCGTCCGAGGGGACCTCCGGCTGGTGGCCGTCGCCGTGGCCGGCATCGGTGGTGGCGGCGGGCAAGGTCACCAGAAGCGGGCTCCAGGCGGACGGCGGCACGGTCTACTGGTCGAGAGCCGACCCGAGGAGGGGGGCCGCCAGGTCGTGGTCCGGGCGGAGGGCGATCTGCCTCCTGGCGAGCTCTCCCCGCCACGGACCAGTGTCCGTTCCCGGGTGCACGAGTACGGCGGAGGCGCGGCCACCGTGGCGGGCGGGGTCCTGTTCCACGTGGACCAGGCCGACCAGGGGTGGTACCGGACGGAGGTCGGGGTGGGTCCCGGCCCGGGGCGCACGGATCCCGTCGCTCCGGTCCCTCTCCTCCCGGACCCGCCGGCCCGGGACCCGGGCACCAGATATGCCGACGGGCGGATCACCCGGTCGGGCCACTGGCTGGTCTCCGCGGAGGAGCGCCTGCACGACGGGGGCGCGGACCACCGGCTGGTGGCGGTCGCGGTCGTCGGGTTCCCCGCGGATCGTCCCGCTGGTCGGGGACCGGGGATTCGTGGCCGCCCCCCGTCCCTCCCCGGACGGCCGGTGGCTGGCCTGGGTGACCTGGGACCATCCGCACATGCCCTGGGACTGCTCCGAGGTCTGGGTGGCACGGATCGACGAGTCGGACGGCACCGTCCGCCTCCACGGTGGACGTCGGGTGGCGGGGGGTGGGGGAACATCGGTCGGCCAGCCCCTCTGGTGCCGGGACGGGAGCCTCCTGTTCGTCGACGACCGCAGCGGATGGTGGCTGCCCCACCGGTTGGCCCCGCGGCAACTGGGCGCCCGCCGGCCCGAGGCCGAACCGCTGGTCCGGGTCCGGGCCGAGTTCCACTCGCCCGACTGGGTCCTCGGCCAGGCGACCATGGCCGAGCTCTCGGACGGGTCGATCGTGTGCCGCCGGCGCCAGGACGGGCGTGACGGGCTGGTACGGCTCCGCCACCCGGGTCTCCCGGCCGGGTCGGGCCGATCGAGCTGGTCGATCGAGCTCATCGCCCAGCCCTGTGTGAGCATCTCGGGTGTGGCGGTCGCCGGACCGGACAGTGCCGGAGGTCCGGGGGGATCCCCGGACCCGGGAGATCGGGTGTTCCTGCTCGGCTCGACGGCGACGGAGGCCCACAGCGTCTTCGAGGTCTCGTTGGACGGAGCGTTCCCGGCCCGGAGGGTGTCGGCGCCTCCCCCGGTCCCGGCTTCGGCCGGGGACGTCTCGGTGGCGCGGTCCTTCACCGCGTCGACGCCGGCCGGCCCGGTCCCCGGAATCTTCTTCCCTCCCACCAATGCCCGGGTGGATGCCGGGGCGACGGGGCTCCCTCCCCTGGTGGTGTTCTGCCACGGGGGGCCGACCGCCTGTGCGGAACGCGGGTTCGACCCGGTCGTCCAGTTCTTCACCAGCCGCGGCCTGGCCGTCGCCATCGTCGACTACCGGGGGAGCAGCGGTTACGGCAGGGCGTTCCGACAGCAGCTCGAGGGCCTGTGGGGCGAAGCTGACGTCGACGACTGCGTGGGCTACGCCGTCGCGTTGGACGAGGCCGGTTGGGTCGACGGAGGCCGGATGGCCATCCGGGGCACCAGCGCCGGCGGTCTCACCGCCCTGGCCGGGCTGGTCCGGGCCACCCGGTTTGCCGGTGCCGCCGCATGGTACGGGGTGACCGACCTCGAGGCCCTGGCCGCGGACACCCACGACTTCGAGTCCCGGTATGTCGACTCGCTGGTCGGGCCCTGGCCGGAGGCCGCGCCGACCTACCGGGACCGCTCGCCCATCCACCACCCCGATCGGATCTCGGGGGAGGTGCTGTTGCTCCAGGGCGCCGACGACCCCGTGGTGCCCCGCGACCAGTCGGAGCGGTTCGCCGCCGTGCTCGGCGACCACGGCGTCCGGTGCCGGCTGGTCATCTTCGAAGGGGAGGCCCACGGCTTCCGCCGGGCCGCAACCATCGAGGCCAGTCTCGACATCGAGCTCGACTTCTACCGGTCGCTCTTCGGCAGACCGTCCGAGCGGCGCTGACCGCCTACCCGGTCCCACGGCCCCACCTGGATCGACCACCGCCGTCGCCAAACGGCGGTGAGGCCGGAGACCCCGGTGGTACCCTCGACCGTGCTGACCGACCGTCTGCTGGCGCACGGGGGTGGAGCAGCCCCCTCCGGCGGTTCGCGGTTGCGTTGGGCCTCCGAATGGTGCCGGCGGGTCCTCGACGCCCTCAGGGCCCTCTCACCCGAGTCGAGGGATGCGCTCCTCTACGGGTGCTCGGCCCTGTTCGCCGGGATCATCTCGTTCGCGGTGAGCATCCCGCTCTATCGCCAATGGGGACAGATGGCCGTAGGCCCCTACGCCCTGGCCACGGTGCCTGATGGTCCTGGTGGCCCGACGGATGGCCGACCGCTCGCCGCGACGGGTGCCCGGCCGCCTGAAGGCGGCCCGGGTCGCCGCCTTCCTGATCGTGCTCCTCGGGGCCACCGTCCTCCCATTGGCCGCCGAGGTCGTGTGGCGCACCGAGGGGGACGCATCCCTGCACGTGCAGCCCGAGGTGACGGTCGTCGAGCGGGCCGGGGTGCGGGCCGCCCATGGCATGGATCCCTACCGGCTGGTGGACCGCGGGGGCCAGGTCCTGATCCACCAGCACGCCGTCCCGACCTACGAGCTCTACTACCCCTATCTGCCCGGGATGATCCTCTTCGGTGTCCTCAGCGGCAGCACGGTCGGGAACGGCCTGAGCGACGCACGGATCCAGTTCCTCGTGTTCACCGCGCTCGTCGCGCTCGTGGCCCTGAGCCTGCTCCCACCGCGCGACCGATGCACGTCGGCGCTCCCTCCAGGTCATGACCGTGCTGCCGACAGCGGCGCTTCCGCTGGCCACCGGGGGCGACGACATGCCGGTCGTGGCGCTGATGCTCCTCGGGCTGGTCGCGCTCCAGCGGCGGCGGCCGGTGCTCGCCGGGCTCGCTCTCGGGGCGGCGTCCTCGCTCAAGTTCTCTGCGTGGCCCCTGGTGGTCATCGCCCTCTGGGCCGCCTACGACCTGCGGCGGCGGCGGGCCATCGGCCGCTATGCGATCGGGGTGGTGGCCGTCGCCGTGCCCGTGGTGGTCCCGCTGGCCCTCCGGAACCCCTCGGCGTTCGTCGACAACGTCATCCGGTTCCCCCTTGGCCTGGCCGGGGTGTCATCGCCTGCTGCCAGCGCCCTTCCCGGCCACATCCTGATCTCGGTCCTCCCGGGTATCCATCGGGCGTACGTCGTGGTGGCCGGTGCCGCCGGGGTCGCGGTACTGGTCCGGCACATGCTCAGGCGGCCACCCCGGGACCCTTCCGAGGTGGCCCGACTCACGGGCTGGATCATGCTGGTCGCCATCCTGCTGGCGCCCGCCACCCGGGTCGGGTACCTGCTGTACCCGATCAACCTGTTCGTCTGGGCCTGGATGCTGAGCCGGGCGGCCGACCCGGCAGTGCGCACGGATGGACGACTCCCCCTGAGCTCGGGGTCGACAGCGCCGACCACCGGACGACGCGGACAACCCCGGGAGGGTCAGTTGTCGTCGGACTGCTCGAAGAGCTGGAGGGACAGCGGGGTGGTCCCGGCGGTGGTGGTGGGGGACACCACCACGCCGACCTCCCAGTAGAAGCCGTCGCCGCTGCCCCGCTTGGCCAGCACCTCGGTGTCCGACGACCCTCGCTGAGAGCCGGATCCCACGTAGTTCACATGCCAACCGAGACGGGGAAGGAGTGCCCGGTAGACCTCGACCACCTGCCCGGAGGACAGACCGGTCCGGAAGGCGACGGTCCGGTCGAACTGGCCGGCGTTCTGGTCGATGTTCAAGGTTCGGGTGACCGGGCTCCCCGACGGGACGGCCAGGTTGCCCAGGATGTCGGCGGGAGGCTCCCCCGCACCCACGATCGACCGCAGGGCGGTGGTGGCCGGGGTGAGGCTGACGACGGTGCCGTCGGGGATGGTGATGCGCCGGATCGACAGGGTCGGGCTGGATCCGGAGCCGAAGGTGGACGCCACCACCCCGGCGACGACGATGAGCACCGCGATCCCTAGCACGGCCAGGGCCGGCCCTCGGAGGGACATCGGCTGGTACGAACGGTTCTCGGGGTCGAGGGCGGAGGCCTCGTCGGGGGACGGGGCGCGAGCTCAGGGGTGCCGACCATGACGCTCCCATGGTAACGGCGCACCCGGGCCGGCCCCGGTCGGCGATCCGGTGCCGCGGGGCGGGCGCCCGAGGGTCCGAACCACGCCGGGCCCTGACCCACCGCTTCGGGGCACATCGGGTACCCATGGTGGCCGTCCCGACACGTCCGGTGACGGCCGGTCCGCCATCCATCCACCCGATGTTTACTTTTGACCGACGTTCGTTCACAATGCCATCAGCATCGACGAGCGGCATGTGCCCGCGATGTGGAGGGGCTCCTGATCCGGCACTGGCGGAGGGATCCTTGGAATGGGGGGGCAGTGGCCGGGTCATCACGACCCGGCCACTCCTGCGCCCGGGACCCGAGTCCACCCGAACCCGACCCGCAGATCCAGTCACACCGTGTCACCGCCGGGCGGTCACACCGGAAGGCGGCTCCCCCTTCCACCCCAGATGATTGAGAGGCCCGTGGCCTCCGCCGAGGCGCCACCCGGCACCCCCGAGCAGCGCACCGTGCACGTACTCCTTGGCGGCCGCCACCGCGGTGTCGACCGCGGCGCCGTGAGCCAGGTAGGCGGCGATGGCGGACGACAGCGAGCATCCGGTCCCGTGGGTGTTGGGTGTGTCCACGTGTGAGCCGCTCAGGACGACGACGTCCGCCCCGTCGAACAGGACGTCCTCCACCCGTTGGGGGGCCGTGCCGTGGTCCCGGGATTCGACCCCGGGGAGATGGCCTCCCTTGACCAGGACCCATGACGGGCCGAGTCCGTGGATCAGGCGGGCCACACCGATCATGGAATCGACGTCGTGGAGCTCGGAGCGTGCCACGCCGGCCAGGAGGGCGGCCTCCCACAGATTGGGTGTGACGATCAGCGCCTGGGACACCAGATCCGACCGGTAGGCGTCGATCCCCTCCTCGGACAGGAGGATCCGGCCGCTCGAGGCGACCATGACCGGGTCGACCACCAATTGGGGCAGGTCGCCGGCGGCCGCCCGGCAGCGCCACCGTCTCGACGACGGCCCGGGTTCCGAGCATCCCGGTCTTCACCGCCGCCACCGGGAGGTCGTCGAGCACGGCGCCGATCTGGGCGTCTACGACCTCTGCGGGCACGTAGTGGACCTCGCGCACCGAGGTGGTGTTCTGGACGGTGACCGCGGTGACGGCGGTGGTGGCGAACACCCCGAGGGCTCCCATGGTCTTGATGTCCGCCTGGATCCCGGCCCCGGCCCCGGAGTCCGATCCGGCGATGCTGAGGGCCACCGGGGGATCGTCACCGTCAGATCCGGTGCTCCCGCCGTCCGCGCCGGCGGTCACAGGTCCGCCATCCCTTCGAAGGAGCTCGAAGCGTCCGCGTGGAAGCGACGGGTGATCCGGCCGGCGTTCCGGGCGGCCCGCCCGGCGCTCACCGCCTCCCGCATGGCTCGGGCCATCAGAGGCGGCTGGTGGGCCCGGGTGATTGCCGAGGCCACCAGCACCGCGTCGCAGCCGAGCTCCATCGCCACGCAGACGTCGGAAGCGGTCCCGACGCCGGCGTCGAGCACCACCGGCACCGTCGCCTGCTCGACGATGAGGGCGATGTTGTGGGGATTTCGGATGCCGAGGCCGCTCCCGATCGGTGAGCCCAGGGGCATGACCGCGGCACAGCCCGCCTGTTCGAGGCGTCGGGCGGCGACGGGGTCGTCGCCGCAGTAGGGAAGCACGACGAATCCGTCGTCCACCAACTCCTCGGCGGCCGCGACCAACTCGACGGTGTCGGGCAGGAGCGTGGACTCATCGCCGATGACCTCGAGCTTCACCCAGTCGGTCGAGAACGCCTCCCTGGCCAGCTTGGCGGTCAAGATGGCGTCCGAAGCGGTGAAGCACCCGGCTGTGTTGGGCAGTACCTGGATCCCCAACTCCCCGAGCAGGTCGACCAGGGAGTGGGGGGTGGTCGGGTCCACCCGGCGCACGGCCACGGTGGCCATGGCCGCTCCCGACTCGACCAGGGCGTCCCGGAGGGATTGCGGACTGGTCATCCCTCCGGTACCCAGGATGAGCCTGGACCCCACGACCTGTCCGGCGATGACGAGACCGGCGTCTGCCGCCGCCGAGGGCAGGGCCGGTCCGGGGATCGGAGCATCCATCGTCTCCAACCGTACCGCCACCACCGGTACCGCCGAGCTAGCCGCCTGCGGCGGCGGTGACGATCTCGATCCGGTCGCCGCCGGCGATCCGGGTGGCGTCCCAGGTGCTCTTCGGGACGACGTCGCCGTTGCGGGCCACGGCGATGCCCCGAGGTGACGTGCACCACTCCGCCACCAGGTCGCCCACGGTCGTCCCCGCCGGCCCGGTCCATGGGGCTCCGTTGACGGTCACCTCGGTCACCTCGGTCACCCGTCAACCCCCGACCGAGGACCCGCGCCAGTGGGCCCGGGTCCTCCTGTTGGCCGGCGGTCGGTGCGAACCGTTCGGGCCGGAACGGGGCGAACGCGGAGGTGAGCCCGGCGGCGTCGATACCCGTCGGACGTCCGGGCCCGGTCGGCGTGCCGCCCAGCAGGATCCTGACCACCTCGTACGCCGTCACCGGGGCGAGGAGGATGCCGTTGCGGTAGTGCCCGGTGGCGACGATCAGCCCGGGAACGTCGGTGGTGCCGACGATGGGCGCGTTGTCGGGCGACCCCGGCCGCAGCCCGGCGGTGGTGTCGAGCAGCTCGTACTCTTCGAGGGCGGGGATCAGCCGCCGGGCATCGTTGAGCAGGTCGCTCACCGCCCCGACCTGGACGGTGAGGTCGAAGCCCTTCTCCTCGACCGTGGCCCCGACCACCACCGTCCCGTTCCTCCGGGGGACGAGGTAGCAGCTCCGTCCGTGGACCAGGCCCCGCACCGGCCGGCGCAGGAAGGGCCGATCGGGAGCGCCCTTCAGGCGGAGGGTGATTCCCTTGACCGGCCGGACCGGCGGAAGCGTGGACCCGGAGAGGCCGCCCAGCTGGCCGGACCGGCAGCCGGCGGCCACCACCACCATGCCGGCCGGGCAGGAGCCGCCGCCGCGCAGGAGCACCCCGGACGCCTGGCCCCCGGTGGTGTCGACGGCGGCCACCTCGGCGTCGACGAAGGAGACCCCGGCCGCCCGGCAGGCGGCGATCAGGGCGTCCACCGCCAGACGATTGTCCACCTGGTGGTCACCGGCCAGGTCGGCACCTCCTCTCACCCCTGGGGCCAACAGGGGCTCGTCACCCCGGCACTCCCGGGCCGAGAGGCGCCGGGCGCTGCGACCGTGGGCCAGGTGGAAGCGGAGGACGTCGTCGGTGGAGGCCAGGTCCGAAGGGTCGAGGGCGACCAGCAGGGTGCCGGTGGCCTGGTAGCCCACCTCCCGGCCCGATGCCGCCTCCAGGGCACGGGCGAACCCGGGCCAGGCACCCGCCGCCTCGACGTTGAGCGCGGTCAGGGCCTCCTCACCGAAATGGGCCTCGCCGACCGGTGCGAGCATGCCGGCCGCGGCCCAGCTGGCGCCGCGGCCAGGCTCGGGGTCGACGACGGTGACCGCCATTCCGCCGGCGGCCGCCCTCCAGGCGATGGACAGTCCGATGACACCGCCGCCGACCACGACTGCGTCAGCCGGCGCCAGGGTGGCCATGCCCTCATGCTAAGGCCGGCTCGGCCGACCCTCCGGCAGGGCCGCAACGGGGCCTCCCGAGGGCCTCCCGAGGGCGGTTCGAGGGCGGTTCGGGGGCCGCGACAGGGTGGAACGGCGCGGACGTCGTGTACAATCTTCGGACCACGCATTGGGCCAACGTCGTCCCGAGCGGGTGGATCCACTTCCCTCGTTGGAGCGACCCGATGACGACTTCCGCTGGAACAGAACGAGGTGCCCGCCGTGTTCCCACGGCGGTGCCGGTGGCACCGCCGGGCTCCCCTCCGGGGACCGACGAGCACCTCCGACCGGTGGCGCCTTCCGCTCCCCGGTCCGGCCTCTACGACCCGCGCTTCGAGCACGACGCCTGCGGGGTCGCCCTGGTTGCCGACCTGGAGGGCCGGGCGACCCACACCCTGGTCCGCCGAGCCCTCTCCGCCCTCGAGCACCTCGCCCATCGGGGTGCCACCGGCAGCGAGGAGGACAGCGGCGACGGGGCCGGGATCCTGATCCAGGTCCCGCATGACTTCTACGCTGCGGTGGTCGACTTCGAGCTTCCGGCGCGGGGCCACTACGCCACGGGTGTCGCCTTCCTGTCGAGGGATGCCGGTGAGGCCGGCGCGGCCCGCTCGGCGCTGGGCAGGTTGGCCGGCGAGGAGGGACTCGTGGTCCTCGGTTGGCGGGACATGCCGATCGACGACGGCTCACTCGGCTCGATCTCCGAAGCCGCCATGCCGTCGATGCACCAGCTCTTCGTGGGCCCCGCCCCGGGAACCACCGTGGCCGGGGACGACCCGGCGCTGGCCATCGACCGGTTGGCCTTCGTCCTCCGCAAACGGGCGGAGCACGAGATCGACGGGTGCTACTTCCCCTCGCTGTCCGCCCGGACCATCACCTACAAGGGCATGCTGACCTCCCACCAGTTGGCCGAGTTCTACCCCGACCTGACCGACGACCGGCTGATCAGCGGTCTGGCCCTCGTCCATTCGCGCTTCTCCACCAACACCTTCCCATCGTGGCCGCTGGCCCATCCCTACCGGTACCTGGCCCACAACGGTGAGATCAACACCCTGGCCGGCAACCGCAACTGGATGCGGGCCCGCGAGGCACTGTGCGCATCGGAGCTGATCCCCGGTCTCGACCGGGCCTTCCCCATCGTCACCCCCGGTGCCAGCGACTCGGCCTCCTTCGACGAGGTGCTCGAGCTGCTCCACCTGGGCGGCCGGCCCCTGCACCATGCCGTCTTGATGATGATCCCCGAAGCGTGGGAGAACCACCGGACCATGGACCCGGCCCGCCGGGCCTTCTACCGCTTCCACGCCTCGTTGATGGAGCCGTGGGACGGTCCCGCGGCCGTGGCGTTCACCGACGGAACGGTCATCGGTGCCGTGCTCGACCGCAACGGGCTCCGGCCGGCCAGGTACTGGGTCACCGACGACGGTCTGGTGGTACTGGCCAGCGAGGTCGGGGTCATCGACGTCCCGCCGGAGAAGGTGGTGCGCAAGGGCCGGCTCCAGCCCGGTCGGATGTTCCTGGTGGACACCGCCGCGGGGCGGATCGTCGACGACGACGAGATCAAGGATGCCCTCTCGTCCGAGCAGCCGTACGCCGAGTGGCTCGACGCCGGCCAGATCGACCTCGAGGACCTGCCGCCCCGGTACATGCTCACCCCGCAGCACGCCTCGGTGGTCGGCCGCCAGCGCCTGTTCGGGTACACCAATGAGGAATTGAGGCTGCTCATCGGGCCCATGGCCCAGTCGGGCACCGAACCGCTCGGGTCGATGGGCACGGACACGGCCATCGCCGTGCTCTCCGACCGGCCCCGCCTGTTGTACGACTACTTCACCCAGTTGTTCGCCCAGGTCACCAACCCTCCACTGGATGCCATCCGCGAGGAGTTGGTGACCTCCCTCCTGTCCACGCTCGGTCCCGAGGCCAACCTGCTCGACCCGACCGCCGACTCGTGCCGGCAGATCGTGCTCCCGATGCCGGTCATCGACAACGACGATCTGGCCAAGCTGCTCTATGTCAACGAGGACGGCAGCACGCCCGGCTTCCGGGCCTTCGCCATCGACGGCCTGTTCGAGGTGGAGGGCGGGGAGCGGCCCTGCGGGTGGCCATCGATGACGTGCGGGCCCGGGTCGGCTCGGCCATCGCCGACGGGGCCGACGTCATCGTCCTCTCCGACCGAAACTCGACGGCGGAGTGGGCCCCGATCCCCTCGCTGATGCTCGTCTCGGCGGTCCATCACCATCTGGTGCGGGAGAAGACCCGGACCAGGGTCGGTCTGGTCGTCGAGTCCGGCGACGCCCGCGAGGTCCACCACATGGCCCTGCTCAAGGGGTTCGGCGCCGCGGCCATCAATCCGTACCTGGCCTTCGAGACCATCGACGACATGATCGCCTCGGGCACCCTCACCGGGGTGACCCCCCGCCAGGCCCAGAGGAACTACATCAAGGCGGCCTCCAAGGGGATCATCAAGGTGATGTCGAAGATGGGGATCTCGACCGTGGCCTCGTACACCGGCGCCCAGGCCTTCGAGGCGATCGGCCTGGCCCCGGAGGTCATCGACGAGTACTTCACCGGAACGGTGTCCCGCATCGCCGGGGTCGGCCTCGACGTGCTGGCCGGGGAGGTGGCGGTCCGACACCGGATGGCGCACCTCGACCGGCCGGCCGAACTCGCCCACCGCGAGCGGGAGGTCGGCGGAGAGTACCAGTGGCGGCGCGAGGGCGAGATCCACCTGTTCAACCCGAAGACGGTGTTCAAGCTGCAGCACGCCACCCGCTCCAAGCGCTACGACATCTTCAAGGAGTACACCACCGCGGTCGACGACCAGTCGGCCCGACTGGCCACCCTGCGCGGCCTCATGCGGCTCCGGGTCGGGGCGCTCCCGGCCGTCCCGATCGAGGAGGTGGAGCCGGCGTCGGGCATCCTGGCCCGGTTCTCGACGGGGGCCATGTCCCTCGGGTCGATCTCGGCCGAAGCCCACGAGACGCTGGCCATCGCCATGAACCGGCTGGGGGGCCGCTCCAATACCGGCGAGGGAGGCGAGGACCCCGACCGCTTCACGCCGGACGCCAACGGCGACCTGCGGCGCAGCGCCATCAAGCAGGTGGCGTCGGGCCGGTTCGGCGTGACGTCGGAGTACCTGGTCAACGCCGACGACCTGCAGATCAAGATCGCCCAGGGGGCGAAGCCGGGCGAGGGGGGCCAGCTCCCCGGCTACAAGGTCACCTCGGGGATCGCCCGGACCAGGTTCTCGACCCCGGGCGTCGGCCTCATCTCCCCGCCGCCCCACCACGACATCTACTCGATCGAGGACATCGCCCAGCTCATCCACGACCTCAAGTCGGCCAACCCGGCCGCCCGGGTGCACGTGAAGCTGGTCGCCGAGGTCGGGGTGGGAACGGTGGCGGCAGGGGTGGCCAAGGCCCACTCCGACGTGGTGCTGATCTCGGGCCACGACGGGGGGACCGGGGCGACGCCACTCACCTCCCAGAAGCATGCCGGCATCCCCTGGGAGCTCGGTCTGGCCGAGACCCAGCAGACACTCCTGGCCAACGACCTCCGCGACCGCATCGTGGTCCAGGTCGACGGCCAGATGAAGACCGGCAGGGACGTGGTCATCGGCGCGCTGTTGGGGGCGGAGGAATTCGGTTTCGCCACCGCACCGCTGGTGGTCTCCGGCTGCATCATGATGCGGGTCTGCCACCTCGACACCTGCCCGGTGGGCATCGCCACCCAGGACGCGACCCTCCGGGCCCGCTTCTCCGGCAAGCCGGAGTTCGTGGAGACCTTCTTCGAGTACATCGCCGAGGAGGTGCGTGAGATCCTGGCGGCACTGGGGCTCCGCTCGCTGGACGAGGCGATCGGCCGGGCCGACCTGATCGACTCGTCCGAGGCCGTCGACCACTGGAAGGCCGAGGGCCTCGACCTGTCGCCGATCCTGGTCCAGCCCGAGCTGCCCGAAGGAGCGGTGCGGTTCTGCGTCAACGCCCAGGACCACGGCCTCGACCGGGCCCTCGACCACGCGTTCCTCGACCGCTGCCGGCCGGCCATCGAGGACGGCACCCCGGTCGAGATGGAGCTCCCGATCACCAACGTGGACCGCACCGTGGGCACCCTGCTCGGCCACGAGATCACCCGCCGGTACGGCGGGGTGGGACTGCCCGAAGGGACCGTCGACCTCACCTTCCACGGTTCGGCCGGGCAGAGCTTCGGCGCCTTCGTGCCGAAGGGCGTGACCATGCGCCTCCTGGGCGACGCCAACGACTACCTGGGCAAGGGCCTCTCCGGTGGCCGGATCATCGTCCGTCCTCCGCTGGAGTCCACTTTCGCCGCCGAGGAGAACATCGTGGCCGGCAACGTGATCCTCTACGGCGCCACCGCCGGGGAGGTGTTCCTGCGCGGGCAGGTGGGGGAGCGCTTCTGCGTCCGCAATTCCGGGGCCATCGCCGTGGTCGAGGGCGTCGGCGACCACGGCTGCGAGTACATGACCGGCGGCAGGGTGGTCGTCCTCGGCCCCACCGGGCGCAACTTCGCCGCGGGCATGTCGGGCGGGATGGCCTTCGTCTACGACCCCCACGGTCGACTGTCGGGCGCCTACAACCGGGAGTACGTGGATCTCGAGCCGCTGTCGTCCGAGGACCGGGTGTGGCTGAAGGACCGGATCGCCATGCACCACGAGGAGACGGGCTCGGAGGTCGCCGCCCGGCTCCTGGCCGACTGGATCAGCGCCTCCGAGCAATTCGTCACGGTGATGCCGCAGGACTACCGGCGGGTGCTCGAGGCCACCGAGCTGGCCGTGGCCGAGGGGCGCTCGGTGGAGGAGGCGGTCATGGAGGCCTCCCATGGGTGACGTCCACGGCTTCTTGAAGTACGGGCGCGACCTCCCGCCCCGGCGACCGGTCCCGGTCCGGCTGCGCGACTGGAAGGAGGTCTACGAGCCCTTTCCGGTCGAGGCGGCCCGCCAGCAGGGGGCCCGGTGCATGGACTGCGGGATCCCCTTCTGCCATGAGGGTTGCCCCCTGGGCAATCTGATCCCCGAGTGGAACGACCTGGTCTACCGCGACGACTGGTCCGAGGCCGTCGAGCGGTTGCACGCCACCAACAACTTCCCCGAGTTCACCGGTCGGCTGTGCCCGGCCCCGTGCGAGGGGTCCTGTGTGCTGGGAATCAACGACGACCCGGTCACGATCGAGCGCATCGAGTACGAGATCGTCGAGCGGGCCTGGGCCGAAGGATGGGTCGAGCCGGTGGCGGCCACGGCGGCGAGCGGCAAGCGGGTGGCCGTGGTGGGGTCGGGACCGGCCGGACTGGCCGCCGCCCAGCAGCTGGCCCGGGCCGGCCACCAGGTGGTCGTCTTCGAGCGGGCGGAGAAGCCCGGGGGGCTCCTGCGCTACGGGATCCCCGAGTTCAAGATGGAGAAGGCGGTCCTCGACCGCCGGCTCGACCAGTTGACAGCCGAGGGAGTCGAGTTCCGGTGCGGGGTCTCGGTGGGGGACACGGACGCTCCGGTCCGGGGGGCGATGGCTCCCGACGCCAGCGTGGTCAGCGCCCGCGCCCTGGCCGGCGAGTTCGACTGCCTCCTGCTGGCCGGAGGGGCCACCCTGCCCCGCGACCTGCCGGTCCCGGGGCGGGAGCTGGCAGGGATCCATCTGGCCATGGACTACCTGAAGCCGTCCAACCTGGTGCGAGAGGGCCTGTTGGACCGGTCGCCGATCTCGGCCGAGGGGAAGCACGTGGTCATCATCGGTGGCGGGGACACGGGCGCCGACTGCCTCGGCACCGTGCACCGCCAGCGGGCCCTCAGCGTCCGCCAGCTCGAGATCATGCCCGAGCCCCCGACCGATCGGGCCGGCGACAATCCGTGGCCGACGTGGCCGCTGATCCTGCGCACCTCGGCCGCCCTCGAGGAGGGCGGCGAGCGCATCTTCTCGGTGACCACCGCCGAGTTCCTGGAAGACGGGGAGGGGAGGGTCCGGGCGCTCCGGGGTGAGGAGGTGGAGTTCGTCCACGGCGACGGCGGCCGGCCCGAGTTCCGTCCGGTGGCCGGTTCCGAGTTCGAGCTGCCCTGTGAACTGGTGCTGTTGGCCATGGGGTTCCTCGGCACGGAGCGGGGGGGCGTGGTGGCCGAGCTGGGCCTCGAGGTGGACGCCCGGGGCGGCGTGGCCGCCGACCGGTCGTGGTCGACCAACGTGGACGGTGTCTTCGTCTGCGGGGACATGACCCGGGGCCAGAGCCTCATCGTGTGGGCCATCGCCGAGGGTCGCTCGGCCGCCGCCTCGGTCGACCGGTACCTGATGGGCGGGACCGCCCTCGTTGCCCCGATCACCCCGGGCCAGCTCGCGCTCCGCTAGCCCGGGGGCCGACGTCACCCGGGCCGGGTGGCGCCGACCAGGCCCGGCCATGCGGCGCTGTCGAACCGGACCGCCGCTCCGGTGTGCGGGGCGTCGATCATCTCCCCGGCGCCCACGTAGAGCCCGACGTGGTCCACGCTACCCGGGCCCGGTCCGAAGAAGATGAGGTCGCCCGGCCGCACCGTGGAGCCGGAGGTGACCGCGGGTCCGGCATCGAACTGGTCCTGGGCGACGCGGGGCAGGATGATGCCGGCGCTCCGGTAGGCGACCTGGGCCAGCCCGGAGCAGTCGAACCCGCCGTTGCCGGTGCCACCCCAGACGTAGGGCGTGCCGAGTTGGCGGGCGGCGAAGGAGAGGGCGGCGACGACGGTGCCCGAGGCGCCGGGATCCTCCCCGATGGCGATCGAGAGGGTGAGGACCGTGTTCACGTAGGCGTCGGAATGGTTGTAGTCGACGACCGCGCCCCGAAGGCCCGAAGGGGATCCGGCCCCGTTGGCGCACAGCAGCGCTGCGGCCGTGTACACGGCGTCGGCCGGGTCGTAGGGCGACGCGGGCCGCAGACCACCGGGCCCGACCGTGGCGTACGCCGCGAAGGTGGCCGGCTCGAACTGCATGGGGCCCTCGGCGCCGGCGGCATTGGCACCGGACCAGACCCCCGGGGCGTCCGACTGCCCGCTGCCGGTCTCGACGGTACCGATGGCCGCCAGAACCGACCAGGGCAGCCCGGCACAGGCGGAGGCGGCCGCCTGTTGGTAGAGCGCAAGCCATCCGGTCGGGATCGCCGCGCCCGGCTGCACCCCGCCCGAGCCCGGTGCCCCGCCGGCGACGGTGCCACCCTGGCCCGGTGGTGGGGGACCGGTGGATCCACCCCCCGCCCCGGCGGCGACGACGACGACAAGCGACAGCCCCACCGCCAGCGTGACGACGGCGATGACCACCAGTGAGACGAACCTGCCCATGGCCGCGACCTCCGGCGCCGGGGGACGGAAGGGGTGAGCAGCCTCGCTCAGAGGGGCCGGGTCGCCGGCCGGAGGCCGTTGTCGGACAGCCCGTGCCGGCCTGTGGGGGGCTCGCGGCCCCGGGATCCAGCGGCGGCTCCCAGTCCATCACCGGGCCACACCCGGCGCAACCCCCGCCGACCGCGCCACCGATAGCGGCCCGTGTCCGAACCGACCCGGGTCGGTATGCTCGGTCATCCGGCATTCCGGAGTGTACGGGGGAGGACCGATCGTGCTCAGCACCATGCAGGACGCTCCGCTGTTGGTGAGTGGCATCTTTCGCCACGGCCAACAGGTCTACGGCAACAGCCGGGTGATCACCATCACCGGGCCGGCGGGCGAGTACACCGAGGCGTCGTTCGTCGAGGTTGCCGAGCGGGCCGAGCGGCTGGCCGCCGCCCTCGAGCGTCTGGGTGTAGGCGACAGCGATCGGGTCGGGACCTTCCTGTGGAACAACCAGACCCACCTCGAGGCGTACCTGGGCGTTCCGGCCATGGGGGCGGTGCTCCACACCCTCAACCTCCGCCTCTTCCCCGAGCAGCTGGCCTACGTGATCAACCACGCCGAGGACAAGGTGATCATCGTCGACGGATCGCTGATCCCGCTGCTGGCCCGGGTTCGCGACCAGCTGACCACGGTGAAGCACATCGTGGTGGCAGGGGAAGGCGATGCGACTGCGCTGGGCGAGACCCTGTCGTACGAGGAGCTGGTCGCCGCCGAGGAGCCGGGCTACCCGTGGCCGACCTTCGACGAGCGCCAGGCGGCGGCCATGTGTTACACGTCGGGGACGACCGGCAACCCGAAGGGCGTGGTCTACAGCCATCGCTCGACCTACCTGCACACGATGGCCATCACCTCGGGGTCCTCGCTCGGCATCAACGAGCTGGACCGGGTGCTGTCCATCGTCCCGATGTTCCACGCCAACGCCTGGGGGACGCCCTACGGGGGATTCCTGACCGGGGCCGACCTGGTCATGCCCCAGATGTTCCTGCAGGCCGAGCCGCTGGCCGCCACCATCGCCCGGCACCGGCCCACCATCTCGGCCGGGGTGCCCACCATCTGGAGCGACCTGCTCCGCTATGCGCAGACCCACGCGGTCGACCTCTCGTCGCTCCGGATGATCACCGCCGGAGGGGCTGCGGTCCCGCGACTGCTGATCGAGCGGTTCCGGGACGAGCTCGGCATCGAGATGGTCCAGGGCTGGGGCATGACCGAGACCAGTCCGCTGTGCTCGCTGGCCCTGCCCCCCCGGGGCATCCCACCCGAAGAGGAGATGGAGTGGCGGGCCAAGACGGGCCGGATCGTCCCCGGCGTCGAGGTGCGGGTGGTCGGCGAGGACGGCACCGTCCTTCCCAACGACGGGGCGTCGGTCGGGGAGTTCGAGGTCCGGGGACCTTGGATCACCGGCTCCTACTACGGCGACCCGACGCCGGAGCGGTTCCACGACGGCTGGCTCCGGACCGGTGACATCGGGTCCCTCGACGACCGGGGCTTCATGCAGATCAGCGACCGGACGAAGGACGTGATCAAGTCGGGGGGGGAGTGGATCTCGTCGGTGGAGCTGGAGAACGAGGTGATGGCCCACCCGGGGGTCCTGGAGGCAGCGGTGATCGCCGTGCCGGACGAGCGGTGGAGCGAGCGGCCCCTGGTGGCGGTCGTGGTCGAGGGCGATGCACCTCCCTCTGCCGACGAGCTCGTCGAGTTCCTGACCGGCCGGGTGAGCCGGTGGTGGCTCCCCGAGCGGTGGGTGTTCATCGCCGAGGTCCCGAAGACCAGCGTCGGCAAGTTCGACAAGAAGCTGCTCCGGTCCCAGCACGCCGACGGCGCCTTCGAGGTCGTCGAGGTCATGATCCAGACCGGGCGCTGAACCGGGTGGCTGCCGACCTCGCCGAGATCGCGGACCGCCTGTCCGGGATCGGGGAGCAGCTGGCCGACCTGGCCCTCGACCGGCTCCGTGAGGCGGCCGACTCGGTTCGGGCCGGGGGCGATCCCGATCCGGCGTTGGCCGCCGAGGAGAAGCGGATCACCCGGGCCCGCCGTTCGGTGGAGAAGGCGGCGGTGCTCCTGGGCGGGACGGCGGCCGCCGACGAATCCCCCTGAACGGCTCCCCGGCGGCGCTGGTCGGGCGACGCCCGGTCGGGACCCGACCGACCCGCTACCGTGGCGGTATGAGCAGCCCGCGAGTGCCTGGGGGTGTGGTGCACAAGCTGCCCGGGGACCTGCGCAAGGCGCTGGTCGCCAACCTCACGGCACTCGATGCCTGGAAGGACATCACGCCTCTGGCCCGCAACGAGTTCATCTGCTGGGTCGAGGACGCCAAGCGGGAGCCGACCCGAGAACGACGCATTCGCCGGACCAAAGAGGAGCTGGAGGAAGGCCAGCGTCGGCCCTGCTGCTGGCCGGGGTGCACCCACCGCGAGCGCAACGGCAGCTAGGGAAACGGACGGGAGGCCCCCGTCGATCCGCGATGCCTGAGGAAGGCGAGTACCGGCCGTCCTCGGTGGAGACGATCGTTCGACGTGAGGAGCCGAGCCCAGCGGCCGGTTGTCGGGCTCGGCTCAGGAGACCGCCATTCCGGTCATCGGGGCGTTGAGCGGCTGCCCGCCCACGCTTCCGGAGAACCCGGCGTCGCCGAAGGAGAAGATGCCGCCGTCGGAGGCGACCAGCCAGTAGCCCCCGCCGTCGGGAGTCGCGGCCATGCCGACGATCGGCTTGTTCAAGGCGATGTTCCCGGTCGAACCGTGGAACCCGGCGTCGCCGAAGGAGAAGATGCCGCCGTCGGAGGCGACCAGCCAGTAGCCCCCGCCGTCGGGAGTCGCGGCCATGCCGACGATCGGCTTGTTCAAGGCGATGTTCCCGGTCGAACCGTGGAACCCGGCGTCGCCGAAGGAGAAGATGCCGCCGTCGGAGGCGACCAGCCAGTAGCCCCCGCCGTCGGGAGTCGCGGCCATGCCGACGATCGGCTTGTTCAAGGCGATGTTCCCGGTCGAACCGTGGAACCCGGCGTCGCCGAAGGAGAAGATGCCGCCGTCGGAGGCGACCAGCCAGTAGCCCCCGCCGTCGGGAGTCGCGGCCATGCCGACGATCGGCTTGTTCAAGGCGATGTTCCCGGTCGAACCGTGGAACCCGGCGTCGCCGAAGGAGAAGATGCCGCCGTCGGAGGCGACCAGCCAGTAGCCCCCGCCGTCGGGAGTCGCGGCCATGCCGACGATCGGCTTGTTGAGTGGATGACCACCCTCGCTGCCAAGGAACCCTGCGCCTCCGAAGGCGAAGATGCCGCCGTCGGACGCCACTGTCCAGTAGCCGGGTGTGGGCGAGAACGGCAGGCTGACGACCGGGTCGATTCCCAGACTGATCAAGATGCTATGGGTGGCCGACGGTCCGGTCGCGGTCACGGACACGGCGTAGTCCTCGCCGACCGGTGTCGATGGCGAGGTCCGGATCGTCATCGTCGAGCTTGCCCCGGTCGTGATCGAGCTGGGGTTGAACGACGCGGCCGCTCCGGAGGGAAGGCCGCTGGCGCTGAGCGAGACGGCCTGGGCCGAGCCATTGGTGACGGCGGAGGTGATCGTCGTCGTCCCGTTCTGACCTTGGGGAATCGTGATGCTGCTCGGACTGGAGTTGAGGGAGAAGTCGTTGCGGGCGGTCTCGGTGAGACTCGTCGAGGTGGTATAGGTCGTAGCCGTTCCCGTCCCCATCACGTTGATGTTGTACGTCCCGGTCGGCGTGGACGACGACGTGGAGATCGTCATGGTCGAGCCTTGGCCGGAGGTGATCGGGTTGGGGCTGAACGAAGCGGTGGCTCCGGAGGGAAGGCCGCTTGCGCTCAGCGTGACGTTCTGGGCCGAGCCGGCGGTGACCTGGGTGGTGATGGAGGACGTGGTGCTCTGTCCCTGCATCGCGCTGACGCTGCTCGGGTTGGTGGTCATCGTGAAGTAGTCCGTCGGTGGGGGAGTCCCGGGATTGAAGTTGATGTCGAGCACGGGATGCAGCTCGATCTTGTTCGGCGCGACGTTCGACGTCAGCGTGTTGCTGTCGAAGAATCCGACACCCCTTATCGCCACCGTGGCCCCGATGGCCGTTGCCAGATGGGCCGTCAATGCGCTGCGGGCGTTGGCGGCCATCGCCGCGAACGGGCTGGACGGGGGCACGCAGGACGGATCGGGTATCTCGGCGATCATCACATTGCTCGAGGACTTGTCCTGGATCACCACGTGGTAATCGTTGTCGTGCTCGATTCCGTAGTCGACGATCGTCCCGGTGATCTGGTACTGGGTGAGCTCGGTCGGCGGGAGGCGATAGTTGTCCGGCAGGCTGGGCTGTGCGGGAAGGCCGGTGAGATACCCGACGGTGGTCGGCGTCACCGAGCCCAGGTTCACCTGGCCGGCCTGGGAGTCCTGGCCCGTCTTCACGTTCCACCGGTAGCCGCTGCATGCCGGGGGGCCGTAGGCCGCGGCCGGCCGCTCCCCTGCAGCCGACACCAACAGCGTCCCGAGCAACACGACGACCGCGAATCCGGCGAACATCCGTGACCGGGCCATCGCCCGCACCCTGCGGGGGAACACCCTGTCGGCTCCGTCGCTCCGCATGACCAGCACCCCTCCCACCCTGAGGGCTCGGGTACCCATCCCCTCCGCCCCGATCCGTTTGTCGCTCGCCTGCCCGCGGCCAGTCCATCCGTCCCCGGCCGGCACTGTCAATTGGTGACACAGAGCGTGGCAAATTCACTACCCCCGGTGACCGATGTCCCTGCCCCGAGGGCGGAGGCTCACCGACCGAGCTGGTTGAGGGCGTCGATCAGCTGCCGGAGCCGTCCGTAATGGGTCTTGTCGAACCGGAGGGCCACCCGGGGCAGGTCGAGCTGGTCCCGGTCCGCCCGCTCGGGGGGGAACGGCTTGGACAGGCGGATGACGCCGCCGGCCACGATGTCGGCGAACCGGCGGTTGAGCTCGGCCAGCTCTGCCCTGTCGGGTGCCACCAGCATCCTCATGACCAGCAGGTCGCCGACCCACCGGCACGACTGGTAATTGCGGTAGAAGCCCAGGAGCTCCTCGGTGGCCGCGCCCACGTCGTCGGTGATCATGAACAGGGCCCGGTCGTCGGGCGACACCAGGCCCCGCGGCTCGACCTGGGTGTCGAGGAACCCGTTCCAGGCCTGCCAGAAGGTCCCCCCCGGCAGGTCGAGCATGACCACCGGCGCCGGCTCGGCCTTGCCCGTCTGGAGCAGCGTCAGCAGCTCGAAGCCCTCGTCCAGCGTACCGAACCCACCCGGAAGGACCACGTAGCCGTCGGACTCCTTGATCAGCATCAGCTTCCGGGTGAAGAAGTAGCGCATCTCGACCAATTTGGGGTCCTGGGCGATGAACGTGTTGGCCCCCTGCTCGAACGGGAGCCGGATGTTCACGCCGATGGACCGGTCCCGGCCGGCACCCTCCATCCCGGCGGCCATGATGCCCGGGCCGGCCCCGGTGACCACCATCCAGTCGGCCGAGGCCAGCGACCGGGCCAGGTCGCGTGCGCTCCGGTAGGCGGCGTGGTCGGGCTCGGTGCGCGCCGATCCGAAGATGGTCACCTTCCGCTGCCGGCGGAACGGACGGAACACCCCGAACGCCTCGGCCATCTCGGCCAGGGCGGAGTCGGCCACCTTGAGATCGATGACCTCGGCTCCGGTGGCGGCCAGTCCGGCCACCGTGTCCAGCATGGACCGGTACAGACGCTGCTGGGCCCGAGACGTCTCGCCCGACACCAGGGCGTCGGTCAACCGGTCGATGGCGGCGGCAACCGATTCTGGAGGTTCCGGCCCAGCCGGGCTCGGGTCGGGGCCCATCTCCTCCGGCCTCAGTTGGCCGCCGCCACCATCTCGGTGGTCCCGCCGCGGTCAGGGACCCGTCCGTAGAGGGTGGTCCGCTGGGCCAGCGTCCGCCCGAGCGGGGTGACGATGGCACCGAAGCCCTCCGCATCCATCATCTGGCCGTGGCTCGCGCCTGCAGCCCGGGAGATGTTCTCGTCCATGAGGGTGCCGCCGAGGTCGTTGGCGCCGGCCCGCAGCAGCTCGCGCACCCCCTGGACCCCCATCTTGACCCAGCTGATCTGGATGTTCTCGATGGCCCGCCGGTAGGCGATCCGCCCGACGGCATGCATCAGCAGCGTCTCTCGGAACGTCGGTCCCCGGCGGGATCGGCGCTGCAGGTAGATGGGCGTGGCCATGTGCACGAAGGGCAGGGGCACGAACTCGGTGAACCCGCCGGTCTCGTCCTGGAGGTCCCGGGTCCGGACCAGGTGCCTGGCCCACGAACGGGGCTGCTCGACGGCGCCGAACATGATGGTCACGTTGGAGCGGAGTCCGACCATGTGGGCGGTGCGGTGCGCCTCGAGCCACTCCTCGGTGTCGATCTTGTCGGGGCAGAGGACCCGGCGGACCGGGTCGTCGAGGATCTCCGCCGCCGTGCCCGGCAGGGTCTTGAGGCCGGCGTCGCGCAGGAGGACGAGGTAGTCGGCCAGGGCCATGTCGGAGCGGCGGGCGCCCTCGGTGACTTCGAGCGCGGTGAACCCGTGGATGTGGATGGTGGGCGATGCCTCCCGAACCGCCTTGATCACCTCGAGGTAGTACCCCCCGTCGAACTTGGGGTGTATTCCGCCCTGGAGGCAGACCTCGGTGGCCCCCCGGTCCTCCGCCTCCCGCACCCGATCGGAGATCTCGGACAGCTCGAGCAGGTAGGGGCTTCCCCGGAGGTTGAGTGACAGCGGGCCCTTGGAGAACGCGCAGAACTTGCACTTGAAGGTGCAGACGTTGGTGTAGTTGATGTTGCGGTTGACGACGTAGGTGACCTCGTCCCCGACCGCTTCGAACCGGAGCTGGTCGGCGACCTCGGCCACGGCTCGTACCTCGGACCCCCTGGCGCCGAACAGGGTGACGATCTCGTCCTCGCCCACCTCGTCCCCATCGACCACGGCTGCCAGCACCTCGTCCACCGCGCCGTGAATCGCCCCGCCGGTCGCGCCGCCAACGGCTCCGCCGGTGGCCACCCCTGTCATCGCCGAGGTCCGGCGATCGACGGGCCCGCTGAGTAGCGCCGGGGGCGGCGCCTCCCCGCCCGAGCACCACGGATGGTCGCGCCCCAGCCCCTCTGCATCCGACGCGTCGAGCACCGGAAACCGCATCGATTCGTCCAGCCACCGTTCGGGCTGGAGGGCGAACGACGGGTAGAGGGTCAGTCGCGGTGCCAGGGTGTACCCGGCCGCCTCGGTCGCTCCCTCGAGGATCTCCAGCGCCGGCCATGCCCGTTCCGGGTTGACGTGATCGGCGGTGACCGGTGATACGCCGCCCCAGTCGTCGATTCCGGAGTCGATGAGTGGGGCGAGGTCGTCGGAGAGGTTGGGGGGAGCCTGCAGGTGGATGTCGGGGGGGAGTACCAGCCGGGCTGCGGCGATGGTCCACAGGAACTCGTCCGTCGGGCATGCCTCTGAGCGGTGCATGGCGGTCCCGGGCTTGGGCAGGAAGTTCTGGATGATCACCTCCTGCACGTGACCGTGACGGCGGTGGCTCGAGGCGATGGCCGCCAAGGTCGCCAGCCGGTCGGCCCGCGACTCGCCGATTCCCACCAGGAGGCCGGTGGTGAAGGGCACACGTGCCTCGCCCGCCGCCTCCAGCGTGGCCAGCCTCCGGGCCGGTGTCTTGTCCGGCGCCGAGCGGTGGGCGGCAAGGTCGGGATTGACCGACTCGATCATCATCCCCTGGCTGGCCGACACCCGGCGCAGCGCGAGCACGTCGGCCCCATCGAGGGCGCCGGCATTGGCGTGGGGGAGCAGGCCGGTCTCCGCGACCACGGCGCCACAGGCTGCCGCCAGATAGTCCACGGTGGACGTGTACCCGTTGTCGCGCAGCCACCGGCGGGCGACCGGATAGCGGTCCTCGGGGCCCTCACCCAGGGTGAAGAGGGCCTCGCTGCAGCCGGCGTCCCGGCCGGCCCGGGCGATGGCGAGGACCTCCTCGAGGGTCAGGAATGGGGACCCGACCCTGGCCGGCGCCTTGGCGAAGGTGCAGTAGCCGCAGCGGTCCCGGCAGAGCATGGTGAGCGGGATGAACACCTTGGGCGAATAGGTGATCCGGTTGCCGTGGGCGATGTCGCGTACCTCACGGGCCCTGGCCCGTAGCGCGTCGAGTGGCGTGCCGACGAGGTCGTCGAGGCCAGGTTCCGCAAGCGAGCCGGGCGTCCTCACGGGGCCGGAGCCGGGGTCGGCGGGCATCGGCGACACCTTACCGGAGGACCCCGCCGTGGTCCCGGTGCGGCGGTCACTCCGGTGGCCACGCCGGACGAGCGGGTCGGCCCGTCCGTTCCGGGAGCCGGGTGTCCCCGACCGCGGCGGTGTCGGCGAGCCAGATGACCTCGCCGGCCGTCACCCGGCCTGCGGGGAGGTCGTCACCGGCCACCAGGCGCCGGAAGGCGTCGCGTTTCGAGTCACCCGAGACGGTGAAGACGACCAGCCGGGCCCGGGCGATGGCCGGCCAGGGTGAGGGTGATCCGGTCGTGGGGGTTGCGGGCCTGGGGGTCGCGATTGGCCATCACCAGCACCGCGGGGTCCTCGACGGCCAGGGCTGCGGAGTCGGGGAACAGGGAGGCGCAGTGGCCATCGGGCCCCATGCCCAGGTGGACCACGTCGAAATGGCCCAGTGGGTCGAGGAGCTGCTGGTAGGCGGCGGCCGCCTCCTCGGGGGAGCCGGAGCGGTACATCGGGTGGTCCGATCGCACCGGCCCGACCGCCGCCAGGAGGACCTCGGCGACCATCCGGTGGTTGGAGTCCGGGTGGTCGGGGGGCACGCAGCGCTCGTCGCCGAGGTAGACGTCGACGCCGGTCCATTCCGCACGGGGCCCATCACCGGCGCCCGGTCCGGATCGGGCCGCCAGCTGCCGGTAGGAGGCCTCCGCCGTCGGGCCCCCCGAGAGGAAGAGGGAGAGCCCGCCACCGCCGGCGATCCCGTCCGGGGCCTTCGGGAGCCGGGCTGCCACCAGGTCGGCGAAGGCCGCCGGGACCGACTCGACCACTGCGACGGTTCCGTTCACGACGCCACCCGGTCGCGGTGGAGGGCGGGCCGGTCCGGGCGGCCGGTCACTGCGGGAGGTCGGTGAGGCGCCCACCACTCAATTCGAGGTCGACGACCGGATTGCGCCACTCGTCCCCGGAGCGCTCGACCAGCAGGTCGGCCATGTGCGGTCCCCAGGTGCCGGCGGGGTAGAAGTGCATCCCGCCACCCGGCTCCGACCAGGCCTTGAGGTAGGGGTCGACGATCCTCCAGGCCTGGCGGACCTCGTCGGTCCGGATGAAGAGGGTGGCGTCGCCGACCATGGCGTCGTGGATGAGCCGCTCGTACCCGTCCGCCGCCTCGGCTCCGGCGAACGCCTCGGCATAGGAGAAGTCCATGGCCACCGACCGCACATGGAACTTCTCGCCCGGAACCTTGGCCCCGAACTCGAGGCTGATGCCCTCGTCCGGTTGGATCCGGAGGATGAGCGTGTTGGGCCGCAGGTCCCGACTGGTCCGATGGTCGAAGAGCAAGAAGGGCACCTGACGGAAGGTGAGCGCCACCTCGGTGACCCGGGCCGGCAGCCGTTTGCCGGTGCGCACGAAGATGGGCACCCCGGCCCACCGCCAGTTCTCCACCCGCAGTCGCAGGGCGAGGTAGGTCTCGGTCTGGCTGTCGGGGGCGACACCCTCCTCCTGGCGGTAGCCGACGACCGGTCGGCCGTCGATGACGCCGGCTGCGTACTGGGCCCGCACCGACTTGTCGACCGCCTCGTCGGGGGTGGGGACGTCGATGGCGTGGAGCAGCTTCACCTTCTCGTCGCGGACCCGGTCGGCGTCGGTGCTGGTGGGGGACTCCATCAGGGTGAGGGCCAGGACCTGCATCACGTGGTTCTGGACGATGTCGCGCAGGGCCCCCGCCGTCTCGTAGAAGCCGCCCCTGTGCTCCACCCCGAGGCTCTCGGCCACCGTCACCTGCACCTGTTCGACGTAGCGCCGGTTCCAGATCGGCTCGAAGATGGCGTTGGCGAAGCGGAGTGCGAGGACGTTCTGGACGGTCTCTTTGCCCATGTAGTGGTCGATCCGGTAGATCTGGCTCTCGTCGAAGGCGGCGTGCATCCTCTCGTCGAGGGCGATGGCGCTCTCCAGGTCGCGGCCGTAGGGCTTCTCCACCACCACCCGGGCGAACGCGCCCCCGTCGCCGGGGCGGGTGCAGGCGTGTTCGGCCAGCGCCCAGGCCACCAGCCCGAACACGCTCGGGATGGTGGCCAGGTAGTAGAGGCGGTTCCCCTCGGTCCCGTCGACCCGGTCGGCCTCGTCCAGATGGTCCTGCAGCCGGGCGAAGGTGTCCGGGTGGTCGTACTCGCCGGTGATGTACTTGAACCGCCCGACCAGCGCCTTCCACTTGGGGCCGCCCTCTGGGGTGGCCTCGGCCACCTGGGCCCGGAACTCCTCGTCGGTCCACGCGGTGCGGGCCACCCCGATGACGGTGAAGCCGTCGTCGAGCACGCCGCGGTCGGCCAGTCGGGCCAGGGCGGGGAGGATCTTGCGGGCGGTGAGGTCCCCGGAGGCGCCGAAGATGACCATGGCCGCCGGGGGGGCCTTGGACAGGACCGGTGGGAGGGAACGCCGCCTCCCGGCGCCCGGGGCGGGCGGGGCGACGGTCTCCGACGGGCCGCCGT
This sequence comes from uncultured Acidimicrobiales bacterium, assembly GCA_963806285.1. Taxonomy (GTDB): domain Bacteria; phylum Actinomycetota; class Acidimicrobiia; order Acidimicrobiales; family RAAP-2; genus Bog-756. The sequence continues at coordinate 70,502 of CAWDXJ010000007.1, read as the reverse complement.
CGGAGGGGGTCTCGTCGGTGGCCGTGCCCGGGCTCGTCGCCGTGCCCGTGTCAGTACCCATTCGCGCCCGATCCGCTCACGCTCACCCGCGGCGACCGTGCCGCAACCCGGTGGATGGTCATCTGGGGGTGGAGGTCTCGCCGCCCTGGGTGCCGTCCGCGGTGGTGAAGGCATGCCCGCCGAACTGGTTGCGGAGGGCCGACACCAGGCGCAGGCCGAAGGCATCCTTCCTCTGGGAGGCGAACCGGGCGAACAGGGCGGACGTGATGACCGGGGCCGACACGCCCCGGTCGATGGCCTCGTCCACCGTCCAGCGCCCCTCGCCGGAGTCGATGACCACCGCCTCGATCTGGTCGAAGCCCGACCCGGGCCGGAGGGCCCGCTCGGCCAGTTCGAGGAGCCAGCTGCGAACCACCGACCCGTAGCGCCAGATGGCGGAGATCTGGTGGAGGTCGAGGTCGAATTCGGGTGCCTCGTGACATGATCTCGAACCCTTCGGCGTAGGCCTGCATGAGGCCGTACTCGATCCCGTTGTGGACCATCTTGACGAAGTGGCCGGCCCCGGGCGGACCGACGTGGGCGTATCCGCCCTCGGGGGCCAGGGCCAGGAACGCCGGCTCGGCCACCGCCACCGCCTCCTTGGTGCCCCCGACCATCAGGCAGTACCCCTCCTTCAGTCCCCAGATGCCGCCGGAGGTCCCGGCGTCGACCAGGGCGATGCCCTTGGCGGCCAGCTGGTCACCAGCGGTGCGGTCTCCTTGTAATTGGAGTTGCCGCCGTCGATGATCACGTCGCCGGGCTCGAACAGTCCGGCCAGGGTGGTGATCGTCGAGTTGGTGGCCTCGCCGGCCGGCACCATCACCCACGCCACCCGGGGCGAGGACAGCTTGGCCGGCCACCTCCTCGAGGGTGGCGGCCGGCTCGGCTCCGATGGCGGCCGCCGCCGACCGGGCCTTCTCCGAGAGGTCGAAGGCGACGACCTGGTGGCCGTGCTCGATGAGGCGCTGGGTCATGTTGGCGCCCATCTTGCCCAGGCCGACCATGGCGATCTTCATCTCGTACTCCTCTGTGTGGTGGACGGTGCGGTGCTCTGACTTCCACCGGGCGGGGCTCGTCACCGCACGGCGGAATCCGGGGGCCCGCTCTGGTGGCCCGGTCGACAGCGGCCGGCCCGGGCCTACCCGCCACGTTCAGGGCGTTGGCCTTGTCGGACAGCGACTGCATGAGCTCGTCGAAGGACTTGGCGAACGAGGCCACGCCCTCGGCCTCGAGGACCCGGGCCACGTCCTCCATGTCGATGCCGGCGGCGGCCAGGCCGCGATCACGTGAGCGGGCCGCGTCCACGCCGGTGTCGACGGTGCGGGCCACGGTGCCGTGGTCCAAGAAGTCGGCGACGGTCCCCTCGGGCATGGTGTTCACCGTCTCGGGGCCGATCAGCGTGTCCACGTAGGCGAGGTCGGGGTAGGCCGGGTTCTTGGTCGAGGTGGACGCCCACAACGGCCGCTGGACCCGCGCCCCCTTGGCGGCCAGGGCCTCCCACCGTGGCCCCGAGAAGCGCTCGGTGAACAGCCGGTAGGCCAGCCGGGCCTGGGCCACCGCGGCCTGGCCCCGCAGCGTCGGGAGCTCGTTCCCGTCGGCGGCCGACGGTCCCGCGGCCTCGATCCGGCGGTCCACTTCGGTGTCCACCCTGCTCACGAAGAAGGACGCCACGCTGGCCACCTGGGAGAGGTCCCGGCTCCCCGACGCGGCCAGGGCCTCGAGGCCGGAGAGGTAGGCCTCGATGACCTCGTCGTAGCGGGCGATGCTGAAGATCAGGGTGACGTTGATGCTGCGGCCCTCGCTGATCATCTGGCGGATGGCCGGGACACCCTCGGCGGTGGCGGGGATCTTGACCAGCACGTTGGGCTGGTCGATGCGGACGTGGAGGTCCCGGGCCGCCTCGACGGTCCCGTCGGTGTCGTGGGCGAGCGCCGGTGCCACCTCGATCGAGACGAAGCCGTCGCCGCCCTGCGACGAGTCGAAGACCGGGCGGAGCAGGGCGAGGGCCCCCTCGATGTCTTCGACGACCAGGTCCCAGTAGGCATCCTCGACCGACTTGGTCTTGATCAGCTCACCGAACTGCTCGTCGTAGGTGTCCTGGCCGGCGATGGCCTTGGCCAGGATGGTCGGGTTGGAGGTCACTCCCCGGATGCCCTGGGCGACCAGGCCGGCCATGGTGCCGTCCCGGAGCCAGTCCCTCCGCAGGTTGTCGAGCCAAGGGCTCTGGCCCTGTTGGTCGTAGAGATCATCGAGGAGGCTCATTGACAATCCCTTCGGTGGGCCCGCACGGTCATCCGGCCGCGGGCTCGAGCAATGCGGCCGCTCTGGCCGCCACGTTCTCGCGCGGTGAAGCCGAACTCCTCGAGGGCCACGTCCCCCGGAGCCGAGGCCCCGAAGTGGTCGATGCAGACGGTGGCGTCGGCGTACCGCTCCCAGCCGAACGAGCTGGCCGCCTCCACCGCCAGGCGGGGGACCCCGGCGGGGAGCACCTCGTCCCGGTACCGGTCGGGCTGGGCGGCGAACAGCTCCCACGAGGGGAACGACACGACCCTGGCGGCCACCCCGGTCGAAGCCAGCAGGTCGGCGGCGGCCAGGCAGACGTGCACCTCGCTGCCGGTGCCGATGAGCACCACCTGGGGCGGCCCGCCCGCGGCGTCCCGGAGCACGTAGGCGCCCCGGGGCACGCCGTTCCCGGCCCGCTCCGCCGTCTCGGCCAGCACCGGGATCGCCTGGCGACTGAGGATGAGGGCCGTCGGGCCGTCGCTGTCGACGGCGATGGCGCCAGGCCTGGGCCGTCTCGTTGGCGTCCGCCGGGCGGATCACCCGCAGGTCGGGCATGGCCCGGACCGCGGCCAGCTGCTCGATGGGCTGGTGGGTGGGGCCGTCCTGGCCCAGCCCGACCGAGTCGTGGGTCCACGAGTAGATGACGTGGACGTCGGAGAGGGCCGCCACCCGCACCGCCCCCCGCATGTAGTCGCTGAACACGAAGAAGGTGCCGCCGACCGGCACGACGCCGCGATGGGCGGCCATGCCGGTCATCACCCCGGCCATGCCGTGCTCGCGGATGCCGAAGTGGATCAGGTCCCCGCCGGGCTCCTCGGCCGACTGGGCCACCGCGTCGGCCATGGCCATCCCCGTGTTGCCGGTCAGGTCGGCGCTGCCGGGGATGACTCCGGGGATCAGGTCGCCGGTGGCGTCGAGGCAGGCCTTGATGGCCTTGCGGGTGGCCATGGGCCCGTCCTCCGGCATGAAGGTGGGGAGCTTCGCCTCCCATCCCGGCATGCCGTGGCCGCGCTGGGCCGCCTCCCACCGGTCCTTGTCCCCGCTCCACGCGTCGAAGCGCCCCTTCCATTCGGACCGCCATGCCTGCCCCCGCGGGATGCACCGCCGGTACATCCCGAGCACCTCGTCCGGGACCCAGAACGATTCATCCTCGGGCAGGCCGAGGATGCCCTTGGTCAGGCGGATCTCCTCTTCGGGGAAGGGGTCGCCGTGCGCCTTGGCGGTGTCGGTGAGGTGGGGCGAGGGATAGCCGATGTGACTGCGGAGGATGATCAGGGACGGCCGGTCCTCCTCCGCCCGGGCCCGGACGAGTGCGGCCTCCAGGGCCGCGAGGTCGTCGGCCACCTCGCCGATGTCGTCCACCGCCCATCCGTAGGCGGCGAAGCGCCCCGCCACGTCATCGGAGTAGGACAGCTCGGTGGGACCGTCGATGGTGATGTGGTTGTCGTCGTAGACGTAGACGAGCCGGCCCAAGCGGAGATGGCCGGCCAGGGAGGCCGCCTCGTGCGAGATGCCCTCCTCGAAGCATCCGTCGCCGGCGATCACGAACGTGTGGTGGTCGCATACCTCGGGCGAGAAGTTGGCCCGGAGCCAGCGCTCGGCGATCCCCATGCCCACGCCGTTCGCCACTCCCTGGCCGAGAGGGCCCGGTGGTCACCTCGACGCCGGTGGTGTGGCCGAGCTCCGGGTGCCCCGGGGTGCGGCTGCCCCAGCGGCGGAAGCTCCGCAGGTCGTCGAGGGTCAGCCCGTAGCCGGTGAGGTAGAGCATGGAGTAGAGCAGGATCGAGGCGTGCCCGTTGGACAGGACGAAGCGGTCGCGGTCGGGCCAGTGCGGGTCGGAGGGGTCGTGGCGCATGACCCTGGTGAAGAGCACGTGGGCCAGCGGGGCGAGGGCCATGGCCGTCCCCGAGTGCCCGGAATCGGCGGCCCGTGGGGCGTCCATGGCCAGGCCGCGGATGACGTTGATCCCGAGCCGTTCGAGATCGCCGCCGACGGCCGGGTCCGGCGTCTGTCGGAGGCGGTCGGTCATTTGGGGGTCACCCTATCCATTCGAGGGCCACCCTACCGGCCGATGTGGTGGTCCGTGCCGGGGACGGGCCGGCTACCGGTCGTGGAAGAGTGCGGCCGACGCGGTGAAGGCGTGCACGAAATTGCGCCCGCCGACGGGTCCGAACTCGCCGGCGGCGAAGAACCCGCCCAGGGGAGCGGGCCCGACCGAGTGGGCAAGAGCCCGGGCGTCGTGGTCGGCGTCGTCGAACAGCCTGGTACCCCGTCCGTTGCAGGTGAACATGAGGCCGCCGCCCGCCCGCCGCCCGCTGAGCAGCTGGCCCAGCTCGGTGTCGGCCGTCCCCGCGTCCCGCAGGTGGAAGCGGACCGTGCTGCCCAGCGGCACCCGGTCGTCCACGGCCACCGCGCCCGTCGAGCGGTCGACGCCCACCACGCTGCGGATCAGGTAGTCGCCCGGCCCCGGATCCTGGGTGTGCTCGTCGATCAACCGTCCCATGAAGAGCCCGTTGGACTCGATGCCGGCCACATCCACGGGGCCGAGATTGTCCTTGATCTGGTCGACGAGGCACTCCATGGCCGGAACGCCCGCCACCTCGTAGACCACGTTGCGGTCCGAGCGGGTGACGGTGAGGGGACTCCCGTATGGCCGGCAGCCCTGGGAGACGAGGGTCTCGATGCCGACACCGGCTCCGATCAGGACGCCGGTGGCCCCCGAGGTGACGACCGCGTGTCCGACGACCAGCCGGCTGCCACCCGGACCCCGCCCACCCGAGGCGTTGCCGCCGATGACCGGTAGCCCGGGGCGGACCTCCTCGAGCCAGGCCAGGAAGTGCTCGGCGGGGAAGGTGAACGGGTCGGCCAGGAGCACCAGTGCGCTCGGCTCGAACCCGAGGTGCCTGGGCCACCCGTCGAACTCCCACGAGTCGGCGCCGAGGCGGGTGGCGGTGAGGGCCACCGGGGCGAGGGGACCGACCCGGCCCGCCCACAGGCTGATCGCCGGGGTCTCTTCGACCTCCCGTCCGGTGCCCACCACCGACTCCGCCGCGCAGCCGATCAGTGCCAACGGGTGGAGCACGGCGGACACCGTGCCCACGATGTCCTCGAGCGCCCCGGCGTGTGGTCGCGTCGTGAACACCGCCACCAGGTCCGGGCGTTCCCCGATGGCCTCGAGCACGGCCCCGCAGACCTCCCCGGTGGCCAGGGCGGCGATGGGGTGCTCGGAGAGGGCGCCGGCAAACGGCACGGCACTCAGTCGTCCGCCCGCACGAAGCGGATGTCGAGGGATCGGAGATAGGTGTGGAGGCCGGCGTCCTGGACGGGGACCAGGTAGGCCGGCCTCCCGGACTCGTTGTGGTGGCTGTGCCAGAGGCCGGGCGGGGTCACGAAGGCACCGGCCGGCTCCCAGTCGACCCGAACCGGATCGAGGATGGTGCCGTCCGCACCGACGTGGGCGCCGATGAGCGAGTAGCACCCGGGGGAGCACTCGGTGACGAGGTCGAGGGCGACGCTCTGATGGCGGTGGGGCCGCTGGACCCGCCCGGCCGGAAGCACGCCGAGCATGGCCCACAGCGTGTGGGTGACGGTCAGGGTCTGGGGGGTGGCCCTGTTTCCGAGGAGCACGCTCACCCGGCTGCGGGCCGAGGCGGCGGGATCCCGCTCGACCGCTGCCAGCCGCTCGCTCGCCTCCGCCCCGTCGAAGCGGGTGGGCTCGAACCGGCCCTCGTGGGGTGCGGCGCCGAGGTAGCGGAGCAGCGGGGCATCGGTGACCTGGTACAGCAGGACCCGCGACCGATGGGCCGCATGGCCGGTGGTGCACCCGGCGGGCAGGGCGAGGAAGTCGCCGGGACCCCATTCGATGCGGCCTCGGGATCCCGGACGCCGGAAGTCGCTGTGGCCCTCGCCGCGCAGGCAGTAGTAGAGCTCGCTGGTGGCCTCGGGCCGGGTGGTCACCTGCTCGCCCGGCTCGATCACCACGAACGAGGCCAGGAGTGCGGGGCTGGTGGCCGGATAGGCGACGCCGAGGTCGGCGGAGAGGTCGAGGGGGACGATCCCGGACGGTACGGCGTCGTGGAGTCCGGGCGGGAAACTGCGGACCGGGACCCGGCTGATCGCTCCGGACCCGATGGGATCCGCCGCCACCGAGTACTCGTAGAAGACCGCATCCCCGGTCCAGTCCTCGACGGCCTCGCCCACCAGCACGGTCGGGCCTTCGGGTACCGGGGGGCGATCGGGCATCCCCTCCAGTATCGACGAGCGGCGGGGAGGTAGCGTCACATGGTGCCTGATCTGCGGATCCAAGTCCCCCCCAATTGCGAGTTGACCCTGGGAATGACCTGCGCGGACAAATCCATCCCCGGCCGGACGGTGTGGCGGATGCGGGCCGACGAGCGCTTCGCCAATCCCGCCGGCATCGTGCAGGGTGGGTTCATCGGCGCCATGGCCGACTCGGCCATGGGGTCGGCCACCGTCACCTTCGCCCGGGGCGAGGGTCGAGCGGTGTTCTCGTCCAATGTCGAGATGAAGACCAGTTTCCTGGCCCCGGTGCGTGTGGGCGCTCTGCTCGAGTGCACCGCCTCGGTCGTCTCGGGTGGCGCCCGGGTCGCCTTCGCCGAGGCCGAGGTGGTCGACGACCGGGGGACGATCGTGGCCAGGGCCAGTTCGACCTACCTGTTCACCGCCAGGGAATGAGCTCGGCCGAGTGGACGCCGGGTCGGCGGGCGGGTGGGGGCCCGGTGAGTGGGTCCGGAGGGCGCGACCGGGTGGGTGGGCCTCCGGTGCGTGTGCCAGGCGTCCGGGCCGGACGGGGGCACGCCCTGCGTATAGTTGTGGCCAGCAACGAGCCGGTTGCGGTGGAGAGGCAGGCTGGTGCCGCGTCCTCCAAGGAGAGCGGGGAGGACCGTGGCCCGAGGTCGAAGTGACAGAGGCAAGGGGTTGGGCGCGCTCCGATCGGAAGGGCGCGAGGCGCTGCAGCTGGTCATCGACTACGTCAAGCAGGAGACCCTCGAGCCGCTGAAGGGCCTGGGCCGGTTCATGCTCTTCGGTGTGGCCGGTTCGGTGGCGCTGGCCATCGGCCTGGTCATCCTGTCGGTGGCCTTCCTCCGCCTGCTCCAGGGCGAGACCGGAAGCACCTTCGCCGGCAATTGGTCCTGGGCTCCCTATCTGATCTGCACGGTGGCGGTGGTGGGGGTGGCCGCCATCGCCGTCCGGGCGGTGAGCAGGGGCCAGCGCCGCAGCGCCGCCACGCCGAAGGAGGAGACCAGATGAGCCCGGCAACCGAACGGATCACCCGTGACCAGATCGAGGCGAAGTTCCGCGAGCTGACCGGGGACGTGGCCGACGAGGTGGAGTCGACCCGCTCGCAGGTGGTCACGGCCGGCCTGGCCGCGGTGGTCCTCCTGGTGGCCGCGGTGTTCCTGATCGGCCGGCGGAGCGGGCGGCGCAAGTCGGCCGTCGTCGAGGTGCGGCGGATCTAGGACCATGGACACCCTGTTGCGGTACATCCAGGTGAAGGCGTTCGGCCGGGGACTGCGGGGCTATCACACCGCCTGGTTGGTGGTCGGTGTCGCGGTTTGGATGATCAATAGGGCCCGCAACCAGAACGACGTGGTCTACCGCACCCGGCTGAAGCCGGGCGAGCGCCTGACCGTCGAGGCCTCGAAGCCCGCCCCCGCCAGCCGCTGAGCGCCGTGGGCCCCTCCGAGGATCGGAGCATCCTGAGGGACGGCGACCGGGTGCTGCTCATCGACCCGAAGGAGCGGCGCTACCTGATCACCCTTCGTGGTGGCAGCTCGTTCCACACCCATGTCGGCATCGTCGACCACGACGAGGTGATCGGGGCCCCCGAGGGCTCGTCCATCATCGGGAGCACCGGGCGGCGCTTCCTCGTGGTGCGGCCGACGCTGTCGGACATGGTGTTGAAGATGCCGAGGGGTGCCCAGGTCATCTACCCGAAGGACCTCGGTGCGATCCTCATCGAGGCCGACATCGCCCCCGGGGTCAAGGTCCTCGAGGCCGGGGTGGGGTCAGGGGCCCTCTCGATGGCCCTCCTGCGTGCCGGCGCCGAGGTCGTGGGCTACGAGCTCCGTGAGGACTTCGCCGAGCGGGCCCTCGCCAACGTGGAGGCCATGCTCGGCGGCGAGGTTCCGTACCGGGTCGAACTGCGGGACGTCTACCAGGGCATCGAGGCCCGCGGCCTCGACCGGATCGTGCTCGACCTGCCCGAGCCTTGGCAGGTGCTGCCCCACGCCGAGGAGGCCATGCGGCCGGGCGGGATCCTGTGCGCCTACCTTCCCTCGATCAATCAGACGGCACAGCTCCGCAACGCCATGGAGCACAGCCGGTTCGCCATGGCCTCGACCCTCGAGGTGCTGCACCGGACTTGGCACGTCGAGGCCCGTTCGGTCCGTCCGGACCACCGGATGGTCGGCCACACCGGCTTCCTCACCACGGCCCGGCTCCTCGGTCCCGGGGGGACGGGCGCGCCGGTCACCGACGGGGAAGGGAGACCGAGCCTGATCAGCTCTGTTCGATGAAGATGCACTCGCCGGGACACTCCTCGGAGGCTTCGACCACGGCGTCCTCGAGGTCGCCAGGTACGGCGGCCATGCCGGCCGATCCCCCCGGCTCGTTCATGACGTCGGCCCCGTCCTTGACGTAGGCAAGTCCGTCGTCGAGCAGGGTGAACACGGCGGGCGCGATCTCTTCGCACAGGCCGTCCCCGTACAGAGATCCTGGTCAATCCAGACCTTCATCAGCTCCGTCTCTCCTACGCTTCTGCGGCGGACGGGGGCGTCTCGCCCCGGTCCGACCGGCCTCAGTCCATCCGTCGGCTCGCGGTGCAGCCGGGGTCACCGTCGGTCAGAGGACCATGCCCTGGCGTCAATCCTACCTCCAACTGTACCCACTGGGGCTGACGATCCGTCAGATCGTGCTCCCGCCCGGCGCAGACGGTGCCGTGCCGCCAGGGGTGCCGGTGTAGGGTCGCCGACAGGGCACAGAGGCGAACGAGGTGATTCCGACGGCTGAATTCGAGGACGCGAGCGACGACCGCCGGACCGGACCGGTGGACGACGGCGACCACGACGCGCTGCGGCTCCGGGCCCAGGAGGCGGAGGAAGAGGTCACCCTGCTCCGCCGTCGCCTGCAGGAGAGCCCCCGCCGCGTGCAGACGCTGGAGGAGAAGCTGCTGGAGACCAAGGGTCAGCTGGCCCAGGCCATCTCGCAGAACGAGAAGCTGACCTTCACGCTGCAGACGGCCAAGGAGCACGTGGCCAACCTGCGCGACGAGGTCGAGAAGCTGACCCAGCCCCCGGCGGCGTACGGGACATTCCTCGGCACCAACGACGACGGAACCGTCGATGTCTTCTCGGGGGGCCGCAAGATGCGGGTGTCCCTCCATCCGGACATCGAGGTCGGCGGGCTGAAGCGGGGCAACGAGGTGGTGCTCAACGAATCCCTCAACGTGATCCTCGCCCGCGAGGGCGAGGGCTCCGGCGAGGTGGTGGTGCTGAAGGAGATCCTCGACGACGGCAGGCGGGCCATGGTCTTCGGCCGGGCGGACGAGGAGCGGGTGGCGGAGCTCTCCGACGCGCTGATCGGGGTCAAGCTCCGCGCCGGCGACACCGTCCTCATGGAGACCCGGACCGGCCTGCTGATAGAGAAGTTGGCCCGGCCCGAGGTGGAGGAGCTGGTGCTCGAAGAGGTCCCCGATGTGACCTATGCCGATGTCGGCGGGCTCGATGACCAGATCGAGGCGATCACCGACGCGGTGGAGCTTCCCTATCTCTATCGGGAGCTCTACTCCGAGCACAGGCTTCCTGCTCCGAAGGGCATCCTCCTCTACGGCCCACCAGGGTGTGGGAAGACGCTGATCGCAAAGGCGGTGGCCAACTCGTTGGCCAAGAAGGTGGCGGAGGTGACCGGGAACACCAATGCCCGGAGCTACTTCCTCAACATCAAGGGCCCCGAACTCCTCAACAAGTACGTGGGTGAGACCGAGCGGCAGATCCGCCTGGTCTTCCAGAGGGCCAGGGAGAAGTCGGAAGAGGGCGTCCCGGTCATCGTGTTCTTCGACGAGATGGACTCGTTGTTCCGCACCCGGGGGACCGGCATCAGCTCGGACATGGAGTCGACCATCGTGCCCCAGCTGTTGGCGGAGATCGACGGCGTGGAGACCCTGAAGGACGTAATCGTGATCGGTGCCTCCAACCGGGAGGACCTGATCGATCCCGCCATCCTCCGTCCCGGACGGCTGGACGTGAAGATCCGGATCGAACGTCCGAACGAGGCGGCGGCAGCCCAGATCTTCTCCCGCTACCTCACCGCCGACCTTCCGCTCGACGCCGACGAGGTGCGGACACTCGGAGGGGGAGACCCGGCCAAGGCGACCCAGGCCATGATCGAATCGACGGTGGGCGAGATGTACCGAAACGACGAGGAGAACCGGTTCCTCGAAGTCACCTATCAGAACGGTGACAAGGAGGTCCTCTACTACCGGGACTTCTCCTCGGGTGCGATGATCGAGAACATCGTCCGCCGGGCCAAGAAGCTCGCAATCAAGCGGGCCATCGCCGACAAGACACGGGGGATCCGCACCGCCGACCTCCTCGAGTCGATCCGCCAGGAGTACAAGGAGAACGAGGACCTGCCCAACACCACCAACCCGGACGACTGGGCCAAGATCTCCGGCAAGAAGGGCGAACGGATCGTCTACATCCGGACCCTTATCAGCGACCAGGACGAGACGAAGGGCGGGCGGTCCATCGAGCGGGTGGGGACCGGCCAGTATCTCTGAGCCTCCGGAATCGTTCTCTCGGGGGCACCGGCCAGGATAGGGTCGACGCGTGGCCATCCCCAAGGTCTGTGGCATCGAGACCGAGTACGGCATCCAGGTGCTGCACGGCGATCCCAACCCGATTGCGGCGTCATCGGTCCTGATCAACGCCTACGCGCGCGATGTGGCGCGCCAGCAGACCGGCTGGGACTTCGAGGACGAGGCCCCGGGGAACGACGCCCGCGGTTTCGCCCGCGAGGGCTCCATGCCGCCACAGGTCGAGACCCATCTGGTGAACACCGTGCTCACCAACGGGGCCCGGTTCTACGTCGACCACGCCCACCCCGAGTTCTCCACCCCGGAGTGCCGCGACGCGCTCGAATGCGTCCGCTACGACCGGGCCGGCGAGCTGATCCTCACCCGGTCGATGGAGGCAGCCGACCTGGCCGTCGCCGACGGGTCGCGCCTGGTGGTCTACAAGAACAATTCGGACGGCAAGGGCAATTCCTACGGGGCCCACGAGAACTACCTGATGGACAGGACGGCGCCGTTCACCCGGATCGTGACCGGGGTGACCCCCCACTTCGTCACCCGCCAGATCTTCGCCGGTGCGGGGAAGGTGGGAGCGGAGACCGCCGTCCACGACGGGACCAGGGTCGACTTCCAACTTTCCCAGCGGGCCGAGTTCTTCGAGGAGCAGGTGGGCCTGGAGACCACCCTGAAGCGCCCCATCGTGAACACCCGCGACGAGCCCCACGCCGATCCCCACCGGTACCGGAGACTCCACGTCATCGTCGGCGACGCCAACCTCTGCGAGGTGGCCACCTTCCTCAAGGTCGGGACCACCTCGCTGGTACTGGCCATGATCGAGGACGACGTCTCGGGGAGCCGGAGCCTGGCCCTGGCCGATCCGGTCGGCGCCATGCACGACGTGGCCCTGGACCGGACGTTCACCCGTCCCCTGCTGATGGAAGACGGCTCGACCGCCACCGCCCTCGCCATCCAGTGGGAGCTGTTCTCGCTGGCTCGCAAGTACGCGGACGACCAGGGTCTCGAGTGCATGGGCGACGAGTCGGTGGGCGAGGAGGTGCTGAATCGCTGGGAGGCGGTCCTCCACGGGCTCGAGGGCGATCCGATGTCCCTGGCCCGCCAGCTCGACTGGGTGGCGAAGCTCCAACTGATCGAGGCCTACCGCGACCGGCACGGTTTGGATTGGGACGACCACCGTCTGGCTGCCCTCGATCTCCAGTACCACGACCTGCGGCCGTCCCGGTCCCTGTTCGCAAGGATGGACAGCGAGCGACTGATCAGCGAGGAATCGGTGGCCGCGGCCGTCACCGAGCCGCCCCGGGGGACCCGGGCCTGGTTCCGGGGCCAGTGCCTCAAGAAATGGCCATCAGCGGTCGTCACCGCCAATTGGGATTCGCTGGTGTTCGACCTCGGCACCGACCCGCTGCGCCGCGTCCCTATGATGGACCCCCTGAAGGGCACGGCCGATCACGTCGAGAAGCTGTTGCAGGCGTGCACAGGTCCGTCCGAGCTGTTGGAACGGCTGAACAGCTAGAAGAGTAGGGGATGGTTGAACGAGATGGCTGAACGCGAACAGAAGAAGAAGGCCACGGCCGAGCGGGCCGACGAGGTGGTCGAGGAGGTGCCGGCCACTTCGGCCACCGGCGACAAGCTGAAGGCCGAGCTCGACGATCTGCTCGACGAGATCGACGAGGTGCTCGAGGACAATGCCGAGGAGTTCGTCCGGAACTACGTGCAAAAGGGCGGCGAGTAGGCCCGGTGACGCTGCCGCTCTTCTCGACGACCGAAGACCCGGGACCGGACTTTGCGGGGCTGATCCGACGTCTCCATCTCCCGGTCCATCCGATGGTGGCCGCGGCCCCCGGCACCTCTCCCACCGGGGGTGGCCCGGTCGACTTCCGGCACGGGACCACGGTGGTAGCGCTGCGCTTCGCCGAGGGGATCGTGATGGCCGGCGACCGTCGGGCCACCGAGGGCCATTCCATCGCCCATCGGGCCATGGAGAAGGTCTTCCCCGCGGACCGCTATTCGGCGGTGGCCATCGCCGGCGCCGCGGGCCCGGCCGTCGAGATGGTCCGACTCTTCCAGACCCAGCTGGAGCACTACGAGAAGGTCGAAGGCGTGGTCCTGAGCCTCGAGGGAAAGGCCAACCAATTGGGCCAGATGGTGCGCGAGCACCTGCCCATGGCCATGCAGGGGCTGGCCGTCGTCCCGTTGTTCGCCGGCTACGACCTGACCCGCGAGACGGGACGCATCTTCACCTATGACGTGACCGGTGGCCACTACGAGGAGACCGAGCACAATGCCACCGGATCCGGCGGACGGGACGCCCGTACCACCATCAAGCTCGGGTACCGGGTCGGCATGGCCCGCGACGATGCGGTGGAGCTGGCCATCGAGGCCCTCTACGAGGCGGCCGACGAGGACTCGGCCACCGGTGGGCCCGACCTGATCCGGGGCATCTATCCGTTGGTGGCCACCGTCACCGCGGCCGGGTTCGAGCCCGTGCCCGAGGACGAGGTGGCGGAACGCTTCGCCGCCCTCATCGAACGCCGGCGGGCCGAGGGGCGCCAGCCATGACCATGCCCTACTACGTCGCCCCGGAACAGGTGATGAAGGATCGGGCCGAATACGCCCAGAAGGGAATCGCCCGGGGCCGTTCCCTGATCGCCACCACCTACGACATGGGCATCGCCATCGTGGCCGACAACCCGTCGCGGTCGCTCCACAAGATCAGCGAGATCTATGACCGGATCGCCTTCGCCGGCGTGGGAAAGTACAACGAGTTCGACCAGCTGCGCGTCTCTGGCATCCGCCATGCCGACACCAAGGGGTACGCCTACAGCCGCGAGGACGTCGACGCCAGGTCCCTGGCCAACCTCTACGCCCAGTACCTCGGCCAGGTCTTCACCCATGAGATGAAGCCGCTCGAGGTGGAGATCCTGGTGGCCGAGCTGGGCAGCGGGGTGCATCCCGCCCAGCTGTACCACATCGCCTACGAGGGCACCATCACCGACGAGGACCGCTACGCGGTGCTGGGTGGTGAGACCGAGGCGATCGCCGAGCGCCTCGAGGGGCAGTGGACCTCCGGGTGGGCCCTCGGTGGCGCGCTCAACGCCGCGGTGAGCGCGCTGGCCGGCCCAGATCGGGCCCTGGCCGGATCGGATCTCGAGGTGGCCGTCCTGGCCCAGGGCAACGGTCGGAGGGCCTTCCGCCGGCTGGTCGACTCAGAATTGGAGTCCCTGCTGGGCTGAGCGATCCATGCCCGCCGGGCCGCCGCCGAGGCCCGGTTCGCAGCCCCCGGCCTTCCTCACGGTACCGTGAGGAAGATGGACAAGCGCATCTACGGCTTGGAGAACGAATACGGGGTGACCTGTACCCTTCGCGGGCAGAGGCGGCTGAGCCCCGACGAGGTCGCCAGGTACCTGTTCCGGAGGGTGGTGAGCTGGGGGCGTTCCTCGAACGTGTTCCTCGAGAACGGGGCCCGGCTCTACCTCGACGTGGGGAGCCATCCCGAGTACGCCACCCCCGAATGTGACGACATCGCCGGACTGGTCGTCCACGACAAGGCCGGAGAGTGGATCCTCTCCTCCTTGGTCGAGGGAGCGGAGGCCCGCCTCCGCGAGGAGGGCATCCGGGGGGACATCTACCTGTTCAAGAACAACACCGACTCGGCGGGCAACTCCTACGGCTGCCACGAGAACTATCTGACCAGCCGGCGCGACGACTTCGCCCACTACACCGAGGTGCTGATCCCGTTCCTGGTCAGCCGGCAGGTCTACGCCGGAGCGGGGAAGGTGCTCCAGACGGCACGGGGTGCCGTGTTCTGCCTCAGCCAGCGGGCGGAGCACATCTGGGAGGGGGTGTCGTCGGCGACCACCCGCAGCCGGCCGATCATCAACACCCGTGACGAGCCCCACGCCGACGCCGAGAAGTACCGGCGCCTGCACGTCATCGTGGGCGACTCCAACATGAGCGAGTACGCGACGTTCCTCAAGGTGGGCGCGACCAGCATCGTGCTGCGGATGCTCGAGGACCCCTCGACGGTCATGCGCGACCTGACCCTCGAGAACCCCATTCGGGCCATCCGCGAGATCAGCCACGACATCACCTGCCGTCGGCCGGTCCGCCTGGCCAACGGCCGCGAGATGAGCGCGCTGGACATCCAGGGGGAGTACCTGCAGCGGGCCGTCCGCTACCGCGACAGGCAGGGTCTGTCGCCCCAGGAGGATCGGGCCCTCGACATGTGGGAGCACTGCCTGAAGGGCCTGGAGTCCGACCCGCTGTCGCTCCACCGGGAGTGCGACTGGGTCGCCAAGTACCGGCTCATCGACAGCTACCGCCAGCGGCACCAGCTCTCGCTGCACAGTCCCAACGTGTCGCTGCTCGACCTCCAGTACCACGACGTCGACCGGTCGCGTGGGCTCTACTACCGGCTGCAGCACCACGATCAGCTCGATCGGATGTGCGACGACGCGGACATCGCGGCGGCAATGTCCACGCCTCCCCAGACCACCCGTGCCCGCCTCCGGGGGGAGTTCGTGAAGCGGGCCAAGGAGCGGCGGCGCGACTTCACCGTCGACTGGGTCCACCTCAAGCTCAACGACCAGGCGCAGCGCACGGTGCTCCTCAAGGACCCGTTCAAAGCCAAGGACGAGCGGGTCGAGAAGCTCATCGCCGGGCTGTGACCCGGCCGGCGGCGGCTGGAGCACCTTCCGCCACCGCGACCGCCACCGCCAGCTGCATCTCGATCGCCTCCCTGCACCCGGGACGGCGGTCCCGGTGCGGTAGCGTCCCCTGGTTGTGGCCACTCAACTCCCCGGGGGATCCCGGCCGACAGGGTCGGACCTCCTGGCAAAGGAGGGTGACGGCGAGGCGACGGCCGGCCCGATGAGGAGCCGGAGCCATCGAGCGGTGATCGAATGGGCGATCATCCTGATGGCGGTGGTGCTGTCCACCGTGGTGCTGCGCACGTATGTGGTGCAGTCCTTCTACATCCCGTCGGGGTCGATGCTCCCGACGCTCCAGCTCGGTGATCGGATCATCGTCAACAAGCTGAGCTATCGCTTCCACGATCCCCACCGCGGCGACGTGGTGGTCTTCGCCCGCCCGCCCCTCGAGGACCAGGCCTACGCCGATCTGGTGAAACGGGTCGTCGGGCTGCCCGGGGAGACCATCTCGTCGAGCAACGGCGACATCTACATCGACGGGAAGCGGCTGGCCGAGCCCTGGCTGCCCCCGGGACCGAACAGCTACAGCGGTGCCCTTACCGGCGGTGACCCCCATCAGCAGTTCGACCTCCCCGGGCCGGTCAAGATACCCGCGGGCGAGTACTTCGTGATGGGGGACAACCGCCGCTTCTCGGAGGACAGCCGGTTCTTCGGGCCGATTCCCCGATCCCTGATCGTCGGGCGGGCGGTGGCGGTGGTGTGGCCCATCAGCCATGCGAAGGGCCTGTAGCGAACGGCCCGCAGCGGTGCGCCGGTGGCGGTCGAGTAGCCTCGCACCCTGGTGGACCCCGACCTTCACAGCGCAGCGGTGGACGTGGCTGCCCCGGGGGCGGCGACGGTTGGCGGGCACGCAGGCCTCGACGGCCTGGCCGGGGCGGGCGACCGGGCAGAGCGGGCCCGGCCCCGTCCCCAGGCCCGGTGGCTGATCGAGTGGCTGGTCGTGCTGGCAGTCGCCTTGTTGCTCGCCGTTGGTGTGCGGGTCTACGTGGCCCAGATGTTCTACATCCCCTCGGGGTCGATGCTGCCCACGCTCCAGATCGGCGACCGCATCGTGGTCGACAAGCTGAGCTACCGCCTCCATGGCGTGGGTCGGGGAGACGTGGTTGTCTTCCGACGCCCCCCGCTCGAGCAGGCGGACTACAGCGACCTCGTGAAGCGGGTCATCGGCCTGCCGGGCGACACGGTGGCGTCGGTCGACGGGAAGGTCTACATCAACGGCCAGCCCTTGGCCGAGCCCTGGCTGCCGGACCTCCCGGTCACCTCCCCGAGCCCGCTTCCGGACGGATTCAGCCTCGCCCATCCCTTTACCGTCCCCGCAGGCGAGTACTTCGTCATGGGCGACAATCGCACCGACTCGGAAGACAGCCGCTACTTCGGACCCATCGCCAAGGGCCTGATCGTCGGGAAGATGGCCTTCAAGGTCTGGCCGCTCGACCGGGCGGCCTGGTTGGTCATCCTGTCGGCGGTGGCGGGGGTGGTGCTCATCTTGTTGTTGCTGGCCCTCCGGGCCCCGCGTCGGCCCGGCCCGGACCGGGGGACGTCCCGGCGTGGGCCGCCCGCCGGACCGAACGCCACATAGGCCCGTCCCGGGGTCCCCGCTCGCCACCCCGGGGCGCCGAATCGCCCCTGACGCCGGTACACTGGCCCGGTGCCGTTCCTGAGCCCGGCGAAGGTGATGGTCATCCTGGTGGTGGCGCTGGTGGTCCTCGGCCCCGACAAGCTGCCGAAGATGGCCAAGCAGATCGGTGGGCTGTGGGGCGACTTCCGGAAGCTCCGCGAACGGCTCGAATCCGACGTCCGGGGATCGTTCCCGGACCTGCCCTCCACCGAGAAGATCTCCCAGGCGGTGCGCTCGCCCCTGTCCTTCCTCGACACGCTGGCCGACGCCCACACCGGCGAGCAGTCCGGGCCATCCGGACCCCTCGACGGCTCCGAACAGCCCGGTGTGCACGGCGACCCGCCCGGGTCCGCCACCGATCCCACCGGGCCGGGCCGGACGGCGGAGGCCGCCGGGAGACCCTCCCTGGTGCCCGGAGGTCTGATCCCCGACGCGGGGGGGATCGTCCACCAGGTCCGGTCCACCGGCGGGGTCGTCCCCGACGACCCGGGGTTGAACTGACCCCAGAGGGTCCCCGGCCGGCGACCCCACCGACTGGAGCCCGAGACCCATGGCCATCTCCCTGAAGCGCCGCAGCGAGGCCCGGCCCAAGCCCGACGCCATGACCTTGGTGGAGCACCTGACCGAGCTCCGCAGCCGGGTTCTGATCTGTGCAGTTGCCTTCGTGGTGGCCGCCACCGCGGCCTTCCTCCTCTACCCCTGGATCCTCTCCTTTCTGAAGCACCCCTACTGCCAGGTGGCGCCCCATCACTGCGGGTTCTACATCACCGGGCCTCTCGACGGACTCGCCCTGCGGGTGAAGATCGCGGCCTACGGGGGGCTCTTCCTCGCCTCCCCGGTGCTCTTGTGGGAGCTCTGGAGGTTCATCACCCCGGGACTCAACCCCAAGGAGAAGAAGTACGCCATCCCGTTCATCGTGGCCTCCATCGCCCTGTTCGCGTTGGGGTGCGTGGTGGCCTACCTCACCTTCCCCCATGCACTGAGCTTCCTGGACAACATCGGTGGCCCGAGCCTGCACCAGATCCTCGACCCGACCAAGTACCTCAGCCTGATCGTGCTGCTCATGACCGTGTTCGGGCTGACGTTCGAGTTCCCCGTCCTCCTGGTGTCGCTGCAGGTGGCCGGCGTCCTGAGTCCGGAGAAGCTGTCCTCGTGGAGGCGGTGGGCCATCGTGCTCATCGTGGTGGTGGCCGGGCGTCGTCACGCCGAGCTCGGACCCGTTCTCGATGATGGCCATGGCCGTCCCCCTCTACCTCTTCTACGAGATCTCGATCGTCATCGGGAAGGTCATCCGACGATGACCACCGGGCGTGTCCGGGGGACGGCCCGGGACGCCGGCGACGGGACAGGTGAGGGATTGCGGCGGCGCTTCGAGCAGGGAATCGGGTTCTCCCTGGACGCCTTCCAGCACCAGGCTCTGGACGCCGTCGACCGGGGCGAGTCGGTGCTGGTGTCGGCGCCCACGGGGTCGGGCAAGACGGTGATCGCCGACTATGCCGCGGCGCGGGCCCTCGAGTTGGGAGGGAAGACGTTCTACACCACGCCGATCAAGGCCCTGTCCAACCAGAAGTTCGCCGAACTGTCCGAACGCTACGGAGCGGACCGGGTGGGACTGCTGACCGGCGACGTCTCCCACCAGGCCCGGGCGCCGATCGTGGTGATGACCACCGAGGTCCTCCGCAACATGCTCTTCAGTCGCTCGCCGATCCTCGACGGGCTCCGGGTGGTGGTGCTCGACGAGGTGCACTACCTCCAGGATCCCTACCGGGGCTCGGTGTGGGAGGAGGTCCTCGTCCTCACGCCTCCGGCCGTGGCCTTCGTGAGCCTGTCGGCCACCGTCAGCAACGCCCGGGACTTCGGAGCCTGGCTCAACTCGGTGCGCGGGACGACCCGGGTGGTGGTGGCCACCCACCGGCCGGTCACCCTGCACAACCACTACGCCGTCGCCGAACGGGGCCGTGACGGGATCACTCTCGTGCCGATGCTCCGCGACGGGAAGCCCAACCCCGACGGTGTCGCCCTCGATGACCGCCGGCGGCGGAATCCCCGGCACCGGTACCGGACGCCGCGCCGGGGCGAGGTGGTCGAGTACCTGGCCGAGGCCGGCCTGCTCCCCGCCATCACCTTCATCTTCTCGAGGGCCGCCTGCGACGACGCCACCCGTCAATGCCTCCAGGACGGCATCCGGCTGACCACGGGACCGGAGCGGGCGCGGATCCGCCAGCTGACCGAGGCGGCGGTCGAACGGCTCACCGACGACGACCTGCGCACCCTGGGCTACGGACCGTGGTCGGCGGCACTGGAGGCGGGCATCGCGCCGCACCACGCCGGACTGGTCCCGGCATTCCGCCAGGCCGTCGAGCGCTGCTTCTCCGAAGGGCTGCTCAAGGTGGTGTTCGCCACCGAGACGCTGGCGCTGGGCATCAACATGCCGGCGCGGACCGTGGTGGTGGAGCGATTCGCCAAGTTCCGGGGATCGGACAGCTCGCCGCTGACCTCCGGCGAGTTCCTGCAACTGACCGGCCGGGCCGGCCGCCGGGGGATCGACACGGTCGGGCACGCCGTCGTCCTGTGGTCGGCCGCCACCCCCTTCACCCTGGTGGCCCGCACCGCCGTCGCCGCCCCGCCGGATCTGGTCTCCTCCTTCCATCCCACCTACAACCTGGCGGTAAACCTGGTGCGACGGTGGTCGAGGGAGGAGGCCAGCGGGCTCCTGGCCGCGTCGTACGGGCAGTGGCAGGCCCCCCCCGGCTCGGTCTCGCTCTCCGCCCAGCTCGACCGTCGTCTGGCCATCCTCGAGGAGCGGGGGTTCGTCGACGGCTGGCGTCTGACCGGCCCGGGCCGGACCCTCGCCGGCATCTACCACGAGTCGGATCTGTTGGTGGCCGAGGCCCTGGGGGTCGGGTTGTTCGACGGGCTCGACCCGGCGTCGCTCGCCGGGGTGGCGTCCGCCCTCAGCTTCGAGGCCCGTCGGGTGGAGGACGATGGGCGCCCACCCCGGAAGCGACAGGTGGTCGAGCGCCTGGCCGGGCTCGACGCCCTGGGCGCCGGCCTCCGCGCCGACGAGCGCCGGGTCGGCCTGCGCCGCACCCGGCGGCCCGACGCCGGGCTCGCCCGGGCGGCCATCGGGTGGGCGGGTGGAGGCACGCTCGATTCGGTGCTCGAAGAGACCGAGGTCGCCCCCGGCGACTTCGTACGGAACATCCGCCAGCTGATCGACCTGGTGCGCCAGCTGGGCCAGGTGGCTCCGGACCCGACGACCCGGGAGGCGGCCCGGGCGGCGGCGGTGCTCCTCAAGCGGGGAGTGGTGGGGGCGGACGATCCGGTTGCCGGTGGGGTCCGCGCCTGAGCCGTCGGTGCCGTCCTAGTGTGATCCGGGCATGTTCCCCTACGCCACCGAGACGTTCAGCGCCGACGAGGAGGACGTCCTCCGTCGATACGTCACCAATCTCGACCAGCCGGTGTTTGCCCTGGTCAACCTGCCGGAAGTCGTCAAGGGCGCGCTCTTTGCCCGCTACTCGCGCTCGCCCAAGAGTCTCCGCCGGCTGTTCCTCGACGAGTTCGTCGGGGAGCTCGACGTCTCCGGTGACGCCACCGTCGACGCCACCGTCGGGCTGAAGCGGGCCGAGCAGCTCTACGAGAAGGTCTTCTTCGAATACGGCGACGATTCGGTGGCCCAGCTGGGAGGGGTGCACCTGGCCTGCGAGCAGGCTTCCAACGTGCTGACCAAGGTTCTCGAATGGGGCCGGCTGATGGCCTATCTCGAACAGTCGACCCGGTACATCGCCTACAACCACCGACTGACCACCGGCCACTACCGCTACTACCGCCACCCGGGCCTGCTCGATTCGCCGCTCGGCGCCCGCTACGTCGGCGATCTGGACCGGATGTTCGACACCTACGGCGAGCTTCTCGAGGAGGCCCAGGCCTGGCTGTCGGCCCGTCACCCGCGCCACACCGGCGACTCCGACTTCGTCCACCGTCAGGCCATCCGGGCCAAGGCGCTCGACGCGGTCCGCGGCCTGCTGCCGGCCGCCTCCCTTTCCAACGTGGGCATCTACGCCACCGGGCAGTCGTACGAGATGCTGCTGCTCCGGATGCGGTCGCACCCCCTGGACGAGGCCCGCCACTACGCCGACCTGATGCTGACCGAGCTCCGCAAGGTGATCCCCTCCTTCCTCCAGCGGGTGGACCTGCCCGACCGGGGCGGCGCGTGGTCGGCCTACCTGGAGCGGACCCGGCGGGAGACCGGGGATGTGGTCGAGGAGCTCTTCCCCGACCTGGTCTCCCCGGCCGATCAGCCACCGATCGGTCCCTCGGGGGCGCCTTCGGTGACGCTGGTGGACTTCGATCCCGAGGGTGAGGAGAAGGTCATCGCCGCCATCTGCGCCCCCCACACCGATCGACCGGAGGCGGAGGTGCTGTCGCGGGTCCGCCGGCTGGGGTCCGAGGAGAAGCGCTCGCTGCTCCGGGCCTATGTCGGGGACCGGGCCAACCGGCGGCACCGGCCGGGCCGGGCCTTCGAGCGTACCGACTACCGGTTCGACGTGGTCACCGACTACGGCGCCTTCCGCGATCTGCAGCGGCACCGGATGCTGACCATCGAGTGGCAGCCGCTCGGCACCACCCTCGGATACGACGTGCCCGAGGTGGTCGAGGGAGCCGGGCTGACCGAGCGTTACGTGGGATCCATGGAACGCTCGCGCCGGCTGTGCGAGGACCTGCTCCCGGCGTTCCCGGTGGAGTCGGCCTACGCGGTGGCCCTCGCCTTCCGCATCCGGTACTCGATGCAGATGAACGCCCGCGAGGCCATGCACCTGACCGAGCTCCGCTCCGGCCCGCAGGGCCACCCCGGCTACCGCTGGGTGGCCCAGGAGATGCACCGCCTGATCGCGGGACAGGCCGGCCACCGCCTGTTGGCCGAGGCCATGTCCCACGTTGACTTCGGCGCCGAGGACCTCGAGCGACTCGAGGCGGAACGCCGCGCCGAGGTACGGCGGAATTCGATGGCGGCTTCAGGAAATCGCGCAAACCCCTGACCTGGGAGGTTTTGGAAATGCCCAGGTGGAGAGGGGTCGCTGCCATTTGACGACCGGCGGTGTCAGTGGCCTAACGTGCGCCCAGTCCCAGTCGCCCCGAAGAGCGCCCCGATCGGTCCCGATCGAACGGTCCGGCTTGAGGGGGGGATGCTGTGAGAGGCGGAGGGAGACCCAGGGGATCGAGTAGAAAACATTCCCCCGAGGCGGGCGGTGTCGACCGCAGGCAACGGGGGAATGGTGCCAAAGACCCCTGGGTCCGACCGCCTGGCCCCGAGCGAGCGGAGGATCGGATCCTCCCGTGGACGGCCCGGCCCGGCCCACCGTAGGGCCGCCGGGGAGCGGGAATGACCGGCGCCCACGTCCTGTTGAAGGCCGCAGTGGGGTTCCGCACGAGACAGGCGGCACGAAGGACGGGCGGTCGCCGACCGTCGTGGGGCGACAGTTGAACGAGGTCGCCACCGAAGCGTCTATGCTCCCGCCAACTCACCACTGAAAGATCAAGATGGCACCAGAACTCGACGAAGTCGAAGGACCTGAGGAGCTCATCGAGGGTGACCTCGACGAGTTGGCGGACGACGACGACCTGATCGCCGAAGACGGCTTGGCCATCGAGGACGAGGACGACGACGACCTGGCCGCGGTCGAGGACGAGGTCGAGGTCGAGGCCGTGCCCGAGGCCGCGGTGAAGCCGGCCAAGCCGGCCAAGCCGGCAGAGGAGTCCGACGAGGACGAGGAGGAAGAGCCCGACGACGAGGACGTCGAGGCCAGTCTCGACACCATCTTGAAGGAGCGCCTGGTCGTCGAAGAGGTGGTCGAGGACGACGAGGAGGCGCCCGAGCCCGAGGATCGCACCGGGGACGGGGTCGAACGGGTACTGCCGAAGCAGCCGGGCGAGTTCGTCTGCCGCTCCTGCTTCCTGGTCAAGCACCCGAACCAGTTGGCGGACCGGAAGAAGATGCTCTGCCGCGACTGTGTCTGACCGGGAGCCGGCGATGCCAGAACCGAACGACGACCACCGCGGGGAAGTCCCCCTGAACGAACGACTGTTGGACGTGTTCGTCTTCGTCCCGGCCGGCATCGCCGTGTCGGTGGTCGAGGAGTTGCCAAAGCTGGCCGCCCGGGGACGGGAGCGTCTGGGCATCCGGGTGTCCTCGGCCCGGGCCATGGGGGAGTTCGCGGTCCGGACCGGGCGGCGCGAATTCCATCGGCGCTCGCGTGGACTGGTGCACCGCGCCGGACCGGTGACCGGCGATGCCGTCCGGTCCAAGGCCGGTGAGGGTACGGGGGACCGCAGCGGCTCGGGGGCGCCGGAGTCCGCAGTGGTGACCAGCCGACCCGAACGGGCCCGACCCGTGGACCCGGCGGTTCCATCCCGGCCCTCGCCGGGGAGCGGCCACGTTCCCCCGGTGACGGCCCTGTCGATCCCCGGATTCGATGCGTTGTCCGCGTCCCAGGTCGTCCAACGCCTCGACGGGCTGAACCGTTCCGAGCTGGTGTCGGTCCGGACCTACGAGGCATCGACCCGTGGGCGCCGGACCATTCTCAGCCGGGTCGACCAACTCCTCGACGAGCGGTCCTGAGCCCGCAAATCGGGGAGCGGGTCGGGCGGGAGGATCGTATGGAAGCGGTGCGAACGGCAACGGTCGATGACGCCGAGCGCCTCGGGCGGCTGTCAGAGGAGTTCCTGGCCGGGTTGGTCTCCAGGCGGGGGGGATCGCTGCTGGTCGGCGGGGCCGCGGGCCCGCCGGGCGGGGCCACTCTGTCCGAGCGGCTCCCCGGTGTGCTCGGGGACGCCGAACGGCTGGTGCTCGTCGGCACCATCGACGATGCCGTCACCGGTTTCGCGCTCTGCCATCTGGAGGCGACCAGCCGAGGAAGGCGCGGCGTCCTCGACGCCTGCTACGTGGAGCCCGGAGCCAGGGGGGTGGGGGTCGGACGGCTGCTGTTGGACACCTCGGTCGCCTGGATGGAGGGCAAGGGCTGTACCGGGGTGGACGGCACCGCACTGCCAGGAGACCGGGAGGCGAAGAACTTCTTCGAGTCGGCCGGGTTCAAGGCGCGGGTGCTCACCATGTATCGTTCCCTGGACTGATCGGCAGGGGCCACGTCAAGAAGCGCGTCGGCCCTGGCCCGACCGGGCCGGGACCGGACGACGGGGACCGGGCGGTGGCGGAATGGGTATTCCCATGAGCCGCGCCAACTCGGGTACGTGGCCGGATGCCTGGCGGGCCGCGGCCAGGAGGGACTCGTCCGCCCCGGTGGGAACGCCCCGGGGCTTGACCGTCCGGCGAACCGGGGACTCGACCACCACCTCGAGCAGGGCGAGCCACTCGTCGGGCGGGGTCTCGCCGGTCATGGCCCCACCGGCAGCATCGGCCAGCCGGACGGCAAGTTCGGACGACAGCCGGGCCGCCGGTTCGGGGGGACGAATCGAAGCCCGCACCGCGTCGGCGATCCGTCCCTCGCCCAGGGCTGCGGTGATCCGCTCGACCCAGCGATCGCGGAGCGCAGTGACCCGCTGATCGAGCGCAGTGCGGAGGGCGGAGTGCATCTCGACGCCCTCCTCGTCGAGGGTGACGGTCGAGGCGGAGGCGACGATCGATCGCAGTTCGCGCAGCGGCACTTCCTTGCCGGCGGCCCTGGCCGCCGAGGCACGGTCCTTCCAGGCCGCCAGGTTGACCACCGGAAGGAGCGTCTCGGCCATGGCCAGGAGCGGACCGGGGTTGACCTCGGGCCTCCCCTCGTCCCGGGCCCGGGTGTTCTGCTCCTCGATGGCCCGGCGAACCCCGGGAACCCCGCCGCGGAGCAATTGTTCGGCCACCGGGAGCTCTTCGGGCCTGAGGCCGGCCAACGCCGCGTTGCGGTAGGTGTTCGAGACAGCCGGCCGCCTGGGATTGTCCCGGCCGCCCGGATCCCGCCTCGAGCGGGGAGCGCCGGGGGCCCTCCGGGCGGGCGTAGCGTCCGTGGGCTCGCCGGGTGCGCCCCCCGAGCCGCGCTCGTTCCGGGAACGTCGGCCGGCGCCGTCGGGGACCGACCGATGACCGGTCGCCCGGCGGGCGCCCTCCCCGGCCCGGTCCGGTCGATCGTCACGACGGGGCCGCTTGGCCTTGGCGGCCAGGACGACGTTGACGTCGGGACCGCGACGGGGGGTCCCGAGCACCTCGATCCGCTGGTCGGAGCGCACCCCGACCTTGGCCTTGGGCGGGAGCAGGGCGGTCACCGTGGTTCCATCGAGCGTGGTCTCGACCTCGGCCCGGAGCACCGCACCCACGGCGGCGCCCTCGGGCACCAGGCCGGCTTCGACCGTGCCGCGGGGCTGCTTGGCGCCGGCGGCGCGCCAGGTCCAGGTGTCGTCCGCGGTCTGGGAGGTGAGCTCGACTTCGATGCGATGGGCCATACCGGCCGAAAGGCTAGTGGCTGGTGCGGAGGACCCGGGAGGAAGACCCGGGAGTACGTCGTCGGCCACGCCCTAAGAAGGCACTAAGAACCCCTTGAAATGCATGTTTGCCGTGGTGATCCCACCATACGATGTCGTCGCGTGGCCGCCGTCGGGTGGTCGGGACACCCGGGAGCAGCGCGGCCCCAGGAGGGCGAGTGATGGAGCAGTCCGAGACCGACGGTGACGCACCGGAAGGGCACGAGCGCCCGACAGGGACGCCGGCCGATGATCCCTCCCCGGCCGTGGCGGCGGTGCCCCTCGGCCCGGCCGGGGCCGAACCGACCCAGGAGGTGCCGGGCGCGTCCCCGGTCCCAACCCAGCCGGTGCCGGTCGCCGCAAGCGGGCCCGACCAGCCATTCCTCCCCGACGGGTGGCAGGAGCGGTCACCCGGCGCTGTTCCCGCATCGTCCGGGCCGGAGCCGACCGGTGTCGGTGGGACCGGCGCCCCGGTGGTCCCCGTCTGGGGCCCGGTCTCCCCGCCCTCGTCGGGCCCGGAGGCATCACCTTCGAGCGGGGGTCGGGGTCCCGGTTGGATGTGGGTGGTGGTCTCCGCCGCCGCCGCGCTGATCGGCGCGCTGATCGGCGGGGGCGTGGTGGCCGGCCTCAACAACAACGCTTCCTCGACCACGGTGAAGGAGATCTCCGCCGGGCCCGGCTCTCCTCAACGGCACCACCAACATCGAATCGGTCATCGCCAAGGTGCTGCCGGCGGTCGTGTCGATCGACGCCAAGTCGCCCGCACCGGTGTCCAACTCGATCTTCGGTGGCGGCTCGGCGAGCGGAGTGCAAGAGGACCAGGGCACGGGCATGATCATCACCCCCAACGGCGAGGTCGTCACCAACAACCACGTCATCTCGGGGGCCACCACCATCACGGTCACCCTGTTCGGCAAGACGACGTCGATGCCGGCCACCCTGGTCGATACCGATCCGACCAACGACGTGGCCCTGCTGCAGATCACCGGCGCATCCAACCTCCCGACCGTCAACTACGGCAACTCGGACAACGTCCAGGTCGGTGACGCCGTGGTGGCCATCGGCAACGCTCTCGGACTCCAGGCCGGGTCGCCGACGGTCACCCAGGGGATCATCTCGGCCAAGGGCCGCACCGTGCAGGCCAGCAGCTCATCGGGGACCGGGACCGAGACGCTGACCAACATGTTCCAGACCGATGCCGCCATAAACCCGGGCAACTCGGGTGGCCCGCTGGTGGACAGCTCTGGCAAGGTCATCGGCATGAACACCGCGGTGGCCTCCGACTCCACTGGAACTACGCAGGCCCAGAACATCGGGTTCGCCATCCCGTCCAGCAAGATCAACCAGCTCCTTCCGGGCGCGCAACAAGTCGATCAGCACACCAGGCCTCGCGGCACGGCTTACCTCGGGGTGTCGCTCGAGACGCTGACCCCGCAGCTGCGCAGCGAGTACAACTTCGTGCCCACCCAGGGCGCGGTGGTCCTGCAGGTCAGAGCGGCTCGCCGGCCGATGTGGCCGGCCTCCAACAGGGCGACGTGATCACCTCACTCGACGGGAAGCCGGTGACCAGTGCCGACCAGCTGGCGCACCGCCATCCAGGCCGACAAGCCAGGCCAGAGCGTCAGCATCGGGCTCTACCGGGGCCAGGCCCAGATGACCGTGACCGCCACCTTGAGCTCGACCAGCCAGTCCCAGCTGCAGCCGACGGGCTGAGCCGGCGCCGGCCCGATGGCGCGGCGTTCACCCGGTTTCCCTCTACCGTGGGTGGATCCCGACCCAGCACACCTACCGATCATCGACACCGCCGGCCGGTGAGGCCGTGCCCCCATCCGGCCCCTGAGATGGCATGGATCGAGGAGTTGTCGGCCCCCCGGCCCGAACCGGCCCGGGGCGGTTCGGCGCCCGATGGCCGGACCCTGGCCCGGATCCTCTCGGCCGCCACCACCGTTCCCGATCACGGGGGGCTCCGGCCCTGGCGCTTTGCCGTGATCACCGGGGCCGGACAGGAGCGGTTCGCCGACGCCCTGGTCGCAGGTCTGCATGCGGTGAGGGGCGCGGAGCTCCCCGACGCCATGGTCGCCAAGATGCGCGGCAAGGCCCATGCGGCACCGTGCGCGGTGATGGTGATCGCCTCTCCCCGACTCGAGTCGAACGTCCCGGAGTGGGAGCAGATGGCCTCGGCGTCCTGCACCGGGTACGCAATGGTGTTGGCGGGCACCGCCCTCGGCCTCGGAGCGGTGTGGAAGAGCGCAGCGGTGCTGGACACCGCGCCGGTGCGGGCCCTGTTCGCGCTCGCCCAGCACGAACGGCTGCTCGGGTGGATCAACCTCGGTTCGCCCGGAGAGCCGGCACGGGGGAGGGGCCCCGGCGTCGACGGGCCCACCCTCGGAGAGCTGGTCACCGTGGTCGGCGGCGACAACCGACCCTTCGGCCGGTAGCGGCCGGCGGTCGAGCGTGGGCCGATGACCGACGAGCCGGGCTCCGCCGAGGCGGGGGAGGCGGGGGAGAAGGCCCGGCGGAGCCTCGAGGCGATGACCGACGACGAGAAGCTCTGGTGCCTGGACGGAGATGCGCCGTTCTGGGCCGGACTGACCTATCTGGGAGAGGGGGGGTACCACAAGAGCCCCTTCCGGGCGGCGCAGGTGGACCGGCTGGGGCTTCCGGGCTTTCGCGTTCTCCGACGGTCCCCGCGGTGTGGTCATCGACCAGGCGACCTGTTTCCCGGTGAGCATGGCCAGGGGCGCCACCTGGGACGTCGAACTCGAGGAACGCATCGGCGACGCCATCGGCCGGGAGTTGCGGGCGGTCGGCGCCGACCTCTTCGGCGGGGTGTGCGTGAACATCCTCCGCCATCCTGCCTGGGGCCGGGCCCAGGAGACCTACGGCGAGGACCCCCACCACGTGGGCGAGATGGGCGCCGCGCTGGCCCGGGGGGTGCAGCGCCACGCCATGGCCTGTGTCAAGCACTTCGCGTGCAACTCGATGGAGAACTCCCGGTTCCGGGTGGACATCTCGGTCGACGAGGTGGCCCTGCACGAGGTCTACCTCCCGCACTTCAAGAGGATCATCGATGAGGGCGTGGCCGTGGTGATGACTGCCTACAACCGGGTCAACGGCGAGTGGTGCGGGGAGAGCCGGCCGCTGCTGCACGACGTGCTGCGAGGAGAGTGGGGATTCGATGGATTCGTGATCAGCGACTGGATCTTCGGCCTCCGCGACGCGGCCCGTTCGCTGCACGCGGGGCTCGACGTGGAGATGCCCTACCGGATGATCAGGGCGGGGAACCTCCGCCGGGCCCTGGAGGACGATCCGGAGGGGTGGAGCGAGGTCGACCGGGCGGTGGAGCGGGTCATCGCCACCCGGGAGCGTTTCGCAGGTGTGCTCGGCCGCCCGGCCCCGGGCCGGGAGGTACTGGCCTGTGCGGCTCACCGGGATCTGGCCCGGGAGGCGGCGGCCAAGTCGGTCGTCCTCCTCCGGAACCAGGTGGTGGGGGACTCGCCCGTCCTGCCCCTGGACATCCGGGCGGGCACCTCGGTGGCGGTTCTCGGGAGGCTCGCCACCGAGGTGAACCTGGGGGACGGTGGATCGAGCGACGTGTGGGCCCCGGAGGTGGTCACCGTGGTCGACGGGCTCCGCTCGTTCCTCGCCGGAGCCGGGTCAACCCTGGCCGTCGACGACGGAGCCGACCTGGCGCGGGCTTCGTCGGTGGCCGCGGCCGCGGCGTGTGCCGTGGTGGTGGCGGGCTACACACGACAGGACGAAGGCGAATTCATCGGGGAGGCCGGGTCCGCCGGTCTCGCCGACCTGTTCCCGGGTGAGGACGACCCGGCGCTGGTGGAGGGGTTCGGGGCCCAGATCGCCGCGGAGCGTTCGATCCGGGCTCCGGCCCACGTCATGGACCGACCGGGGCCGGGCGGGTTCGCCGTCGGCGGCGACCGGGTCTCGCTGCATCTGCACGAGCACGACGTCTCCCTCATCCGGGCCGTGGCCGCCGCCAACCCGCGCACGGTGGTCGCACTGGTGGCCGGCAGCGCGGTGGTCATCTCCGAGTGGGACACCGCCGTACCGGCCATCGTCCAGACCTGGTACTCGGGGATGGAGGGCGGCAACGGGTTGGCCGATGTCCTGTCGGGCAAGGTCGACGCCACCGGTCGCCTCCCCTTCTCGGTGCCGGCGTCGGCCTCGGACCTGCCCGGGTTCGAGCGCGACACCGACGCCTTCGTCTACGACGGCTGGCACGGATACTGGCACCTCGAGCGGGAGGGGACCACACCGGCGTATGCCTTCGGATTCGGCCTGAGCTATACCCGGTTCGTCCTGGAGGGGGCCGGTGCCGAGGTCAGCGGGGGGATGCTCTGGGTCGAGGCCTCCGTTCGCAACACCGGCGACCGTACCGGGACCGACGTCCTGCAGGTCTACGTCAACCGGAGAGACTCGCCCCGTCCGGCCCGCCTGGCCGGATTCGCCCGGTTCGAGGTCGGGGCCGCCGCTTCGGCCACCGTCCGCATCGGTATCGGCCCCTCCTCGGTGGCGGAACGGGACGTCCGCTCCCATTCGATGGTCGTCCGCCCCGGCCGCTACCAGGTGCGGGTCGCCCGCCATGCAGCCGACCCGGGGATCGGCCTCGAGGTGGACATCGGCGAGGATCCGTGGTCGCAGGACGGCAGCACCGACGGGTCACCGGACCGGGCCGGAACGGTCACGAGCCACTGACGATCAGCCGGACGGCACCCTCGAAGCGGGCCTGGGTCCGCAGGTGACCGTGACGCTCGTCCCAGAGTCCCGAGGCCAGATCGGCGGCGAGTGCTGCGACGGCCCGTTCCTCGACGTCGCGATCGAGGAAGGACCACGCCGACTGGGCCCTGCGCACCTGCGGGTCCAAGAAGGCCTCCGGCCGGCCGTAGAAGGCCTCGGTGAAGCCGTCGGGGCAGTCGATGGGGATGGGCACCGCCTGTACGCCGGTGCCGGGGCCCAACGCCCCGGCCAGGGTGGCGACCGCCGGATAGCGGCGGGCCTCGACCTCGACGAGCTCCGGCGCGTAGGCGGCGATCCACAGGCGGTCCAGCTCCACCGGATCGAAGGTGAGGATCACCACCGGGCCGGCGGTCACCCGGCGCATCTCGAGGACGCCGGCGACCGGGTCGGGCCACTGGTGGACGGTCACGGCGGCCATCGAGGCGTCGACGGCGCCGTCGGCCAGGGGGAGGGCTCCGGCCACGGCCCGGACGGCGGGGGAGCGGCCGGTGCGCTGGGCGATCATCGACTCGGCGGGCTCGACGGCGATGACCGCACGGTCCCCCGGCTCGTAGGAGCCCGCACCGGCCCCGACGTTGAGGACGGTCGGGGCCGACCCGAGGGCGTGGTGGATGAGCGCGGCGATGCTCGGATCGGGCCGGCGCCGACGGGCGTAGCCGTCGCCCAGCCGCCCGTAGTCGACGTCGCCTGACGTCCGGATCAACGGCACCGCCGGGCCGGGGTCAATAGCCCCACCCGGCCAGGGGAGGGCCGAGGCCCGCCTCCTCCGCACAGAGGCCGCACAGGTCCATCCGCCGGGCGCCCGGTCGATCCGACGCCGCCACCCTCCGCCACCCGTAGCGGCGGGCCTCCTCGAGGCTGGCCGACTCGGACCACCGGGGAACCGTCCGGGCACCGCACTTCCCGCAGGTACGGACGTAGCCCCGGTCGGCGTAGAGGTCGTCGAGGCTCAGGTCGTCGGGGTCGTACTCCATGGGGTGGCTCCGCTCCGAGGATATCTCCGGCGGCGACCCCCGGTGCCCACCGACCGGGCCCCGCCCGGGGCGGGCCCTACGGGAAGATCAGGCTAGTATCGTCACCGTGACGAAATCATCGGATCCGCCGCTGTGCGGCTGGTGCCACCGCCCCATCGAGCAATTGCCCCGGGCGGGCCGCCCCCGGGTCTTCTGCTGCCGCTCCCACCGGCAGCGGGCGTACGAGGCACGCCGGCGGGCCGACGCACTGGGGATCCCGGTCGGGCAGACCGTCGTGAGCGAGGCGAATCTGCAGTCACTGCACGATCGCCTCTACCGGCTCGAGTCGGCCATCGAGGATGTGCGTGCCGACCTCGGCCCCAAACCCGGGGCCCAGGCCTACCGGGAGGCGTTCGAGCACCTCTACGACTCGGCGAACGACCTCCTCGGAGTGGTTGTGGAGCCGATGAGGTACTGATTACAACCCCTACCCCCCGTCGGAAGTGGGGGAGAGGGTCGGAGTCGGATGCCGAATCGGCGGGAGCGCCACACGGCGGAGCGGAAACGACATCCATCCTTGTCTCGCCGGACGCCTCGAACGCATCGCCGACAACACATGCGGGTCACTGGGTCACTGTGGTCTGTGTCAGGAAACCAAGGATGCCCACCACGACTCCAGACTGTCCTCGGCGCCAACCTTGCCTCTGCTTCGGGTCGGGACGCGACGAGGACGGAGCCGATGCGGCCCTTGTCCTTGCGACATGAACGAGGATTCGAGCACCCACCGGTCCCAGGAACGCGACCTGCGACCACACGGGCACTGCGTCATTGGGCGGTGCAATCGCGTCATTCGTCGGATCCAGGACGCTGTCAACGGTGGCGTGTCGGGAACCCGAGTGCCTGGGCCAACACCCCTTCGAGGTAGTTGGCATACGAGCTCGAGACGTGGTACAGGTCGGTGTAGACGTCGTATCGCCCGATCACCGGGGGACAGACACCTCCGGAGCAGAACCAGGGGATCGTATTGATGTAGTTGACAGGGATGGCGTTCACAGAGAGCGCGGCGGCAGCAGCCCTCTCCGCAGTGCGCCACGGAGTCTCGACGTCGGAGGAACTGCCAGAGCAAACTCGGACGTCATTCGAGTATTGCGCAAGACAGAACGGTCCGTCCTTTGGCGACAGAGGGATATTGCCGAGGACTGCAAATTTGACGTTCGGCACCGTGATGGCCCTGAAGACTGCTTCCAGGCCTCCCTGCCACTGACGCTTGAGTATCGGCATCGTGGGGGCCCAAGGCCGGCAACTGGGTCACAATGAGAAGGTTGGGGTGGATCTGGTTGATGCGGTTGAGCGCCCACCGGTGCCACTGGTCGCAAGCTTGCCACTCACCACCCGGCGTGCCCCATCCCGGTGGATTGACAATATGAATCATGTCGGCAGCGCATGACCCCTTGGACAAGATGATCAGTCTCCAGTGAGCCCTGGTGGCAATGTCGTTCAATGTCTGGAACCACATGGCTGCGTGCGAATCTCCGTAGATGACCATCGTGTGATCTCCGTGCGGGTCCCCGAAGACGCAGCTCGGAGCACTCGTCTGGCCGGGGCTGAGTTGACATTCCGCTCGGTTGCGGAGGGCCACCCCACGACGGAGGAACGGAGCCGGGTGGAAGGGACCGCATGCGCACTGCCGAGGCGACCAGTTGCTCGACTTGGTCGCTCGACGCAGAGTTGACGGCACCCGCCGGGGCGGCGGCAGCAACATCGCTGCCTGCATGGACGTGAAGCTGGACGCTCACGACCGACAGCGTGATCGCTATCAGCCCTATTCCCAGTCCCACACTGGCCCATCGGTGACGGAGGGCGAATTTCAGGTGCCGGATCGGATTCTCGACGAAGTGGTAGGTCAGAACCGACGCCACCAGGGCCACCAGCAGCCATCCCATGGCCTCTGGCAAGGGCAACGTGGACTTGCCTGCTGCTTCAGCGGCCAGTATCAGAATCGGCCAGTGCCAGAGGTACAGCGAGTAGGAGAGCCGTCCCAACTGCCGGAAGGGAGCGAGACGGAGCAGCGCTTCGGCCCCCCTGGCCGGAGCGGCAGTACCGCCGGCGATCACGAGGCCGGTTCCGACGACGGGAACCGCCACCCGCCACCCGGGATAGGCCGTATCAGCATTGAACCGGACCGCGGCCACCACGACGGCGCCCAGCCCGACCCATGTCATCGTGGCCGCCCATCGATTGGAGACGCTCAACAGCCACGGAGTCGCAACGGCGATCAGCGCGCCGAGCGCCAACTCCCAAGCCCGGGTGAACGGCGAGAAATAGGCAATGGTCGACTCCGTCGAAGTCTGAATGACCGACGTTGCGAATGACACGACGATGACCGCAATCAGCCCGATCGCCAAGCGGGAACGAAATGCAAAACGGACCGGCACCCAGGCCACGAGTAGGAAGAGGGTGGGGTAGACAAGGTAGAACTGCTCTTCCACGGCGAGGGACCAGAAGTTCTGGAGCGGCGAAGGGGGTTGCGTCGCTGTCAGGTAGTTCGTCCCTATGGAAGCGAAGTGAAAGTTCGCAAGGAAGACAGCCGCCCACCTACCGTCGACCGCGGTCTGATTGCCGCCCACCACCCCGAGCACGGCATAGGCGGCAACCGTCGTCACGATGATGACGAGGGTCGCGGCGGGGATGATGCGCCGGCACCTACGACCATAGAAGGCGAGAATGGACGTACGGTGGTCCGAGGTACGTTCCCGCAAGAGCACGCCGGTGATCACGAAGCCGGAGATGACGAAGAACACGTCGACGCCTACGAAACCCCCACTGAGTCCGGGCACACCGGCATGGAAGAGGACGACCAAGAGCACTGCAACGGCACGTAGACCCTCGACATCAGGCCTGAAGCGTCGATCGCCGGGGGCAGTCCCCGCCTCGTCGCCCGAAGCGAGGTACCGCGGACCGACCACCGCTGTGCTCTGCAGCGCCACGCAACGCCCCTTCCTAGTGTCCCAGCACACTAGCCAGCGGTGAGGTTCTCTGGCTGAGCGCCCCCGGCTGTGTCCCTGGAGATGGCGCATGGTCCAGCCATCGCCGGCTCGGTACCGGCCCCGGACCGAATGGCAGTCCGGTCGAAATGACTGCGAGTGCTCCCGTTCGCCCTGTCCCAGATCAACTCCGGGAACGAGCGACGAATCGACCCGCTCTCGGTCGGGACCCGGCACCGATCAGGGCAGTAGCCGCCGGTAGCGGACCTCGTTGGTCGCCACGCCCCAGCGCTCTTCGCTCCTGCGGGCACCGTCGGGGGTCCATCCGTCGATCTCGTAGAAGCGCCGGGCGCGCCCGTTGCCCTCCAGCACCCAGAGAAGCGCCTGTGTGCAACCCAGATGGCTCAGCCGCGAGCGGGTCTCCGCCATCAAGCGCCGTCCGACACCGAGCCCCCATGATCCGGGGTCGACATAGACGGCATAGACCTCACCGGAATCGGGAAGGTCGGCATCGCTGGTCGGTCCCATGGTGGCGAATCCGTCGATGATCCCGTCCTCGACGGACACGATGGTCGATCGACCGAGCGGGTCATCGGATCCGAAGGTGTACCGGGCGGCGCGGTCCTCGGGATCCAAGCTGTCCAAATAGGTATCGGGCATCAGGCCCCGGTAGGCCGCCTGCCACGACCGTACATGGATGCCGGCGACCGCTCGCTTGTCGGCCGCCTCTGCGGTTCGGACCCTTCGCATCCGAGGATTCTCGCACCGGGATCCCCGGTCGGGCTGCTGGGCGCCGAACGGTACCGACTCGCCCCCGCCGGCAACCACTCGACCCGCTTCGGACGGGGCATTCCTCATGATACGTCACAGTGACGCAAATCGCTCCGAAGTCGACCCCCGACGCGGTGGCGCCGTCTGCAATCGTCGGCCGGCGTCGCGAATCGTCTGCCGACTCCGTCGGTCGAGTCTGGCCGAGGAGCCAGCGGAGCAACTCCGAGAAGCGTTCCGCCAGTCGGAGGCCAGACCCAGGAGCACTCCGCAGAGCGCCCTCGGGGCACGCTCCGTCTCCTGTCGGCGCCACCTCATGGATTGATGGCCAGTCGCAGGGAGTAGAGACGACATGGGGATGCACCCCGCCCGTCCCCCGCCTTCCGATCTAGCCCGCCGATAATATATATTATGTCAACTCAAGAGGGTGGCCATCTCGAGTGGTGCACTTTGCCCGGGGGAACGCCCCACACCTTCCCGACCAGGGAATATCGCCGTGCCACTCGGGAGTCCTCTCGTCAGTAGGGTCGGATCGGACACGGAGCACGTCCGCCCCGGATGCAGACGGTCCGGGCGCTGCACCGGCTCCGTCGTCGCTGTCGATGGTTGCCGAGATGACGGTCCGCCGTACCGGCTGGGCGGCCGGATACGTGCGTCGGTGAGGTCCCCTGAGCTTGTTGACGGAGTTCGGACCGGTCCCAGGTGGTCGCCGGTGACTGGCCTACGGGGGTGCGGGCCACGTTGAACCGGTGAGTTGGCCGCAGAGTGGCAGGCCGGAGCGAGACCCTGTCTCCGTCTCGGGGTCGCGCAAAGGGGTCGCCCCTCCGAACGCGGAGCAGCCCCGGCAGGTGCCGGGGCTGCTCTCGAAACGGTGCTGAATGCCCCCGATCAGATTGTGACAGTACCCACGGAAGCTTCGTAGAGGGTTCCGTCTCCACCCAACCAGTAACAGGCGTTGAAACTGCCCCCGGCGTTGATTTTTGCCGTGCCGGCGACGTTGGTGACGGTAAGGGTCTCTGCCCCCGTAGCCGTCAGGCCGAGGAACGTCGGGCAGGTGAACGCTGCCGTCGCGATGGAGAAGTCATAGGTGGTGGTCTTCTTGTTGAGCCAGGTGATCGTGGTCGATCCAGAGGTGAGCCCCGGATTGAGCGTCGTGCTGCTGATTCCCTGGGACGTGGTGTGTCCGCCGGTGCAGCCGCTGATGATCGAACTGGCGACTCCGGAAACCTCGATCGCGACGGTTGCCGATCCGCTGATTCCGGTGCAAGTTGCGGCGACGGGCCCCTTGACGGCCGAGGCTGGACCGGAGGTCGCAACCACGGTGCCGGCAAGCGCACACCCGGCCAGTGCGACGACGGCCAAAGCACGGACAGGAACAAATTTGCGCATGAATCCCCCTAGTCGGTAGTTGAAGCAGTCGGGTCGGAGGTTAAGGAGCAAGGGGGAGGATGTCAAGCAGAGATGAGGGACCTCAGGCTGTCGAAACCGCGTAGCTCGGTCGGACCGCCACCCCTTGTGCCGAGGGTGCTTCGGAGTCGGTGCAGATGGAGCCCCGGAGCGGGAGCGGCGGGGCGGCCGCTCGCCGATCTGGGTGGTCGGGCAGGCCGTCGGCGTCGAGTGTCGCCGAAGTCTCGCCGGCGGCTCGTGAGGATGCCTAGACTCGGTGCAACGCCGAGGGGAAGCTGCGTTGATACGACGGGAGGCCACCATGTCCCAGGTAGCGATGACGAGGGCCACGACCTCGAGAGATCCGGACGCGGAGCGGCTCCACCGCAAGCAGCGGTTGGCGGCCGCCTTCAGGCTCTTCTCGAAATTCGGCTTCGACGAGGGTGTCGCCGGTCACATCACTGCCCGCGACCCGGAACGACTCGACCACTTCTGGGTCAATCCCCTCGGTATGCACTTCGGACACATCCGGGTCTCCGACCTGATCTGCGTGAATCGGGATGGCAAGGTGGTCGAGGGTGATGCCATGGTCAATACCGCGGCGTTCGTGATCCATTCGAACGTCCACGAGGCCCGTCCCGACGTTGTCGCCGCCGCCCACGCCCACTCCATCTACGGGAAATCGTGGTCGGCGATGGGACGCCTCCTTGATCCGATCACCCAGGACGTGTGCGCCTTCTACGAGGACCACGCCGTCTTCGACGACTACACGGGCGTGGTCCTCGACCTCGAGGAGGGGAAGCGGATCGCGCACGCCGTAGGCGACAACAAGGCTGCGATCCTGCGGAACCACGGACTGCTGACCGTGGGCCACTCGGTCGATGAGGCGGCATGGTGGTTCATCACCATGGAGCGATCGTGCCAGGCCCAACTCCTCGCTTCCTCGGCGGGCACACCCGTGCTCATCGACCCGGAGATGGCTCGGACCACGCACGAGCAGGTGGGCTCCCACTCGGCCGGCTGGTTCAGTTTCCAGCCCCTCTTCGATCGGATCGTGCGGGAGCAACCCGACCTCCTCGACTGATCGGGCGCGGCCGGTACCTGCGGACCGGTTGGCGGTGTGTTCATGCAGGGGCGACCCCTCGGGAGGGCTCGCGGTCAGGGGTGATGATGACCACCGGAATCTCCCGCGACGTGTTGCGCTGGTAGACGTCGTAGCGGCCGCTGACCCCCGGGTGGAACAAACGTGACATTCCCCGATTGGTCCGGTTGACCAGCGGCCAGAGCTGTGCCCGTTCCCCGGTGTCGGCCACCCGTGCGCTGGCGGTCATCACCCTGCGGCCCACCCGCACGGTCACTACGGGATCGGCCTGGAGGTTCAGCAGCCACGCCGGCGGCCGGTCACTCCCCCCGTTGGAGGCGACCACGACGAGGTCACCCCGGTCGCGGCAGTAGGTCAGGCCGTTGGTTCGGGCCAGCCCGGACTTGCGCCCGGTCGTGGTGAGGAGCAGGGCCGGCACCCGATTGCTGTGCTTGCCGATGCGACCGTCGGACTTCTCGTAGATGTACTTGTGGAACCGCAGGTAGGGATCCACGAATCGGGTGGTGAAGATGCCGTCCATGGGTCGGGAGTGCCCGCCTCAGTGGCGGGCGTCGAATGTGGGGACAAGGGTCCGGGCGGCCCGGGCCTCGTCCACTCTGCGCACCGGTGTCCCGTGGGGGAATTCCGCCATCCATCCATCCGGTCGATCGTTCGCCTCGGAGGCGATCCGCTCGAGGGACTCGGCCAGGGCCTCGAGGGTCTGGGGGCTCTCGGTCTCAGTGGGCTCGATCATCAGCGCCTCCTCCACGATGAGGGGGAAGTACACGGTGGGTGCATGGAATCCCTCCTCGAGCAGGCGCTTGGCCACGTCCAGGGCCCGGACCCCGTGAGCCTGCTTGATGGTGCGGACCGAGAGAACGACCTCGTGCATGCACGGCCGGTCGAAGGGGACGTCGTAGGTCCCGGCCAGGCGCCGTCGGATCCAGTTGGCGTTGAGGACCGCTGTCTCCGCGATCGTCCGGAGGCCGTCTCCCCCATTGGCCAGGATGTAGGCGAGCGCCCGGGCCAGGACGAGCGCGTTGCCGTGCCAGGTGTGCATTCGTCCGATCGACTGCGGCGGCACCGTCCACTCGTAGACCGGAGACTGGCCGTCGGAGTCCACCCGCATGGCCCGTGGACCGGGGAGGAACGGGACCAGCCGCTCGGAGACGGCTACCGGTCCGGCCCCGGGCCCTCCCCCACCGTGGGGGGTGGCGAAGGTCTTGTGGAGGTTCATGTGGACGATGTCGAATCCCATGTCGCCGGGACGGACCACACCGAGGATGGCGTTGAGGTTGGCGCCGTCGTAATAGAGCAGTCCCCCCACCTGGTGGACGGCGGCGGCGATGGCGGCGATCTCCTCCTCGAACAACCCCAAGGTGTTGGGGTTGGTGAGCATGATGCCGGCCACGTCCTCGTCGAGCACCGTGGCCAGTGCCGCCATATCGACGCAGCCGCGGTCGTCGCTCGGTACGGTGACCACCTCGTACCCCCCCAAGGTGACCGAGGCCGGATTGGTCCCGTGCGCCGAGTCGGGGATGATCACCTTGGACCGCTTCGAGCCCCGGGCCTCGTGCCATGCCCGCATGAGCAGCAGCCCGGTGAGCTCGCCGGCGGCACCGGCCGCCGGCTGCAGGGTGGCCGCGGCCATCCCGGTGATCTCGCAGAGGGTCTCCTCGAGCTCCACGAGCAGTGTCAGCCAGCCCTGGGTGAGAGAAGCGGGCGCCGCCGGGTGGACCCCGGCCAGACCCGGGAGGCCGGCCACCGCGTCGCACACCTTCGGGTTGTACTTCATCGTGCATGAGCCGAGGGGATAGGCACCGAGGTCCACCGAGAACTGACGGTGGGACAGCCGGGTGAAGTGGGCGACCAGATCGCGCTCGGAGACCTCGGGCAGGGGGACCGGCTGGCGGCGGCGATGGGCGTCGGGAACCAGCTCCTCGACGGGCAGCTCCGGGACACCGGACGTCCGGAACGACCAGGCCCGCCTCCCGGGGTGGGACAGCTCGAAGATCGTGGGCTCGGCCTCCCGGCCCAACAGTGGGGCGCTGGCGGCTTTGCCCCCCGGCGCTCCGGCCGGGGTCGGCGGAGCTGCGCTCATGACGCCACCGCCTTGGCCAGAGCGGTCACGTAGGAGTCGATCTCGTCTCGGGTGCGGCGTTCGGTCACCGAGACGAGGAGGCCGTGCTCCCCGTCATCGAAGTCCCCGGCGAGCGGGATGCCGGCCAGGAATCCGGCATCGGCCATCCGTTCCACCGCCACCGCCGCCGGAATGGGAAGGCGGATGGCGAACTCCCGGAGGACGGGTGCCCCGGCGAACGCGGTGACGCCATCCAGGGCGAGGACGGCGTCACGGGTGTACCTGGTGGCCTGGGCGCACCGCCGGGCCAGTTCGACCAGGCCGGACGTTCCCAGCCATCCGAGCTGGATGGCGGCGGTGACGGCCATCAGGGTCTGGTTGGTGCACACGTTGGAGGTGGCCTTTTCGCGCCGTATGTCCTGCTCCCGGGCGCGCAGGGTGGTCACGTAGGCACGGCGTCCCTCGACATCGAGGGTCTCGCCCACCAGGCGGCCGGGAAGGCGACGCACGTGGGCGCCGGCACAGGCGAAGAGACCCAGGTACGGGCCGCCGAACCCCAGGCCGGTCCCGAACACCTGCCCTTCCCCCACCACCACGTCGGCCCCCCACGACCCCGCAGACTTGAGGAGCCCGGCGGACACCGGATCGGCGCCCACGACGAGGAGGGCACCGGTGCGGTCGCAGATGGCCCGGGCCTCGGCCAGGTCTTCGATGCAGCCCAGATAGTTGGGGTAGCCCACCACCAGCACCCCGGGAGGGTCGTCGGCATGCACTCCCTCGTCGGGCCAGGCGGTCACTCCGTCAACCAGGGGAACGGTGGCGAGCCGGTGGCCGGTACCGGCCGCGCAGGTGGCGAGCATCTGGCGCCAGTGGGGATGGATGCCCGCTGACAGCCAGACCACCGCCCGGCCGGAGACGGCGACACCCAGGTTGACGGCCTCGACCGCGGCGCTGCCCCCGTCGTAGAGGGACGCATTGGCCACCGGCAGCCCGGCCAGGCGGGCAACCATGGTCTGGTACTCGAAGACCGCCTGCAGCACCCCTTGGGCCACCTCGGGCTGATAGGGCGTGTACGAGGTGACGAACTCCGAGCGCCCGGCCAGTGACCGGGTCACCGGTGGGATCTCGTGGTCGTAGGCGCCACCGCCGGCGAAGCAGATCAGGCGGTCCGATCGGGCCCGGTTCTGGTCGGCGAGTGCCTCCATGCGGGCCATGACGTCGGGCTCACCGATGCCGTCGGCCAGCTCGAGTCCACGCTGGAGCTTGAGCGCCTCGGGGACGACTGCGAAGAGCTCATCGAGGGAGGTAAGGCCGAGGAAGGCGAGCATGCTCTCCACTTCGTCATCGGTGTGCGGGATGTACGTGCCCACGGGGTCACTCCTCGAACGCTGCTTTTGATGTGTCCAGTTGAACGTGTCTAGTTGACCGCAGGCCCACAGGCCCAACCGGCGATCCGACCGCCGCTCACCGGGTGGATGCCCACTGGCCGGCGCGGACGAACGGGGTCCTCACGACGGTGGACGGCAGCGCCCTCCCCCGCTGTTCGACCTCCACCGCCATGCCCGGTTCGGGCCCGAAGGAGGAACCGATCAGCGCCAGTGCGATCCCGTGGCCGAGCATCGGCGAGTAGTTGCCGCTGGTGACCATTCCGGCGGCCTGACCGCCCACCTTCACCGCCGCGCCCTCGCGGGGGGGTTGACGGCCGGCAGTGGCCAACCCCACCAACCGCCGACCGACGCCGCGGTCGCGCTCGGCCCTCAGAGCCGTCCGGCCGCGGAACCGGGGCTTGTCCCAGCCGACCACCCAACC
Organism: uncultured Acidimicrobiales bacterium; assembly: GCA_963806285.1. Lineage (GTDB taxonomy): Bacteria > Actinomycetota > Acidimicrobiia > Acidimicrobiales > RAAP-2 > Bog-756. Next base: position 28,753 of record CAWDXJ010000007.1, on the reverse strand, counting down.
CAGTCCGGCCTGCAATGGGGTGATGCCCGGTCCGAGCTCATGACCGTGGAGGGGAAGGGCGGCTTCGAGCCGGAGCGTGTCTCGCGCCCCGAGCCCGGCCGGCTGTATGCCGGTGGCCAGCAGGGCCGTCCACATGGCGTCAGCGGCATCGACCGGCACCGCGGACTCGACGCCGTCCTCGCCGGTATAGCCAGTCCCGGCGACGACGCACGGCACGCCTTCCCAGACGAAGGGGACCACCCCGAACCGGGGAACGGCGGCAGCCTCCGGGACGACCGGGGCCATGCGGGTCCGGGCAAGGGGACCCTGTACGGCGATGACGCAGCGGGCGTCGGTGGTGTCCTCGCCACCGATGGCCTCCACGACCCGGTCGGTGTTCGAAGCGTTGGGCATCACATCGAAGGTGTCCTCGGAGACCCACCAGACGATGATGTCGTCGACGACTGAGCCGTCCCCTTCGTCGAGAAGGTGGGTGTACTGGGCCCGACCCGGGGCGACCTTGGCGAGGTCGTTGGACAGTACCGCCTGCAGCCGCTCGAGGGCGTCGCCGCCCGCCACCCTGACGGTGCCCAGGTGACTGACGTCGAAGACCACCGAGTCCTCGCGGCAGGCGCGGTGCTCGGCGATGGTCCCGGTCCCGTACGAGAGGGGCATCTCCCAACCGCCGAACCCGACCAGCTTGGCCCCCAGGCGGCGATGGGCGTCGATCAATGCCGTGTGACGGAGCGCTTCGCCGGACCCGGGTGGAGATGCTCCGCCGAGTGCCGTCGAGGTGTCGCCCACGTCGAAAGGTTACCGGCGAGGGGGATCAGGCGGTGCGGGCGATGGCCGGACAGCCGGTTCCCCCGCCGGCCAGGCCGTACTTGGCCAGGAGGGCCAGTGTGTCCCGCTGGTAGAGGACCGTCACCCTGACGTCGGGGTACAGCTGGCCCATCCGCCGCACCTTGCCGTTCTTCTTCGTCACCAATCGCTGATTGAGCGTGGTCAACTCGACGAACAGACCGAGGTCGGGAAGCCAGAAGTCGGGTCGGAAACCAGAGGTCGGCCGGCCGTTACCGTCCCAGTCCAACGCGAACTCGACTGGCTCGTACTCCCAGAGCACACCGTAGAAGTCGAGGATGCGGGCGAACCGGAGCTCCGAATCGTGTGCGAAGCGGTTCACCGGGGCCAGGGCCGTCGACTCGCCTTGTGCGGCCGGACCGCTCACCGCTCACCCGCCTGCTCCGCCGCCAGGTGGCGGGCGGCGGGATGGTCGGGTCCGGGCTCGGTCGGGGAAGCCTTGCGGATCTCAACGATCCCAGCGGCGAGCTCGGACACGACGGCGGAGAGCGGCAGGATGTTGAACACGCCTTGTCCCCCGGCCAACAGGTCGACGACCTCACCGTCGGACTGGGCCAACACCGACCGGCTGCCGACCAGCACCAGCTGGGACGAGGCCAGATCTGCACCCAGGTCCCCCCGGAGGCACTCCACCGCCTGGCGCGCCTGTTGCAATTTCAGCCCGGCATCGAGGAGCCGCTTGATCACCTTGAGCTCGAGCACGTCACCGTACGAGTAGCGTCGCTGGCTGCCGCTGCCGGTGGCATCGGTGATCGACGGTCGCAGCAGACCGGTACGGGCCCAGTAGTCCAACTGGCGGTAGGTGATTCCGACCAACGAGCAGACCTGGGATCCCCGGAAGCCCTGATCGGGTTCCGCTCGGAGCTGATGACCGCTGTCGATTCTCCCGTCGGGCACTGCCGATCCTCCACCTCGATCAGAGGTTGACCGTAAACCGAAACCTCACGGTCAGCCTGCGCAATTACGGTATCACACAACCGTAATTACGTGGATGTGACCACCCGGGGGGCCGGGTGACGCCCGGATTTGGGTCAACCGGGCGCCTACGGCAATGATCGGACCATGACCGTCGTCAAGATCAACGCCATCACCGTCCGGAGAGGCTCGGGTGACGAGCTGGCGCGCCGGTTCGCCGAGCGAACCGGGGCCGTCGACGACGCCGAGGGCTTCGAGGGCTTCGAGCTGCTGCGACCGAGCGACGAGCGTGAGGTCTGGTTGGTGCTCACCCGGTGGAGGGACGAGGAGTCGTTCGATGCCTGGGTGGCCTCTCCGGCCTTCGCTCACGGCCACCGGGGGGAGATGGAACGCTCACGCCGGAATGCCGCCGGCTCCGGGGCGCCGGCCGACGGCGATCCGCCGCCGGTGGGTGCGCACAGCGAACTGTGGTCCTACGACATCGTCGACCTCCCCGCCCTCGGATGACCGGCGATCGCCGGCCGGCAGGCGAACCGCTCCCCCTCCACCGCCGGTCCATCGACTACGAGGCCTTCGACGTCGGGGACGACCTGCTCGTCGTAGGGAAGCTGCGCGACACGCGACCATGGGCCGAAGAGGGTCACGCGGTGGCCATGGTCCACGACATGGCGCTTCGGGTCACCGTGCGAGTCAGCGACATGACCATCACCGAGGCCACGGCGGAGATGCACACCTTTCCCCATTCGGAGTGCCCGGCGATCGTCCAGGCGTTCGCCGGGCTGGCCGGCTTGAGCGTGGCCCGGGGCTACACACGGGAGGTCCAGAGCCGATTCGGGGGTCCCAGGGGATGCACCCATCTCGAACAGCTGGCCCGCTCCCTGGGGCCGGTGGTGATCCAAGCCGTGACCTCGAGGCGGGCGCTGGCCGTCAGCCGGGGGGAGTCGGATGATCTGCTGTCGGGCCCGGGCAGCCCGTGGGCGAGGGACTCCTGCCATGTGTGGGCCGAGGGCGGCGTGGCCGATCAGAAGCTCGCCGCGGGTTGGCGGCCGGGCACCGGACCGTACCCGTCGCTCCCGGTCGAGGACATCCGTCGTGGGAGCAGCGCGCCGTGACCCCTCGGGGACCTGAACCTCACCGGCGGGGAGCCGTCACCCGAGGCCTCCCGGCGGCGGCGGTGCTGTTCGTCGTCCTGTCGGCCTCGGCGTGCACGAGCTCCGGGACGGCGGTGACGGCCCCGTTCAGCACGGCGCCACCAACGCTCGAGCACAACCCGGTCTACGAGGTCATGGCCGGGAGCGTCAGCGGGCTGGGGCCATTGTTGGTCGACGGGCAGGGACTCACCCTGTACATGTTCACGACGGACCAGCGGGGCACTCCGTCCCGCTGCTACGACATCTGCGCCGTGCAGTGGCCGGCGCTCATCCTGGCCAGGGGGTCGGTGTCCCCGATCGCAGGCCCCGGCATCGAGACCAGGCTGCTCGGAACCGCCCCCCGGAGTGACGGGACGACGCAGGTCACCTACAACGGTTGGCCGCTGTACCTGTGGCCTCCCGACCGGTCCCCGGGCAAGGCGACCGGTCAGGCACTGACCAATGCCGGGGGGCGCTGGTACGTGGTCGACCCGGCCGGAAACCCCGTCCAGCGCTGACCTGCCGGGCACCCGCCGACCTGTTCCATGACGGCGACCGTCCCTCCCGAGGACGTTCTTTGCAGAGTGAGATCCTCCCGTCCCGGAGCCGTGGCGGCGCGGGTAGTCGGAGGGGGGATGCTCGGAGTGCCGCCGGGCACCGGGGCTCAGCCGATACGGGTGAGCAGCTCCGCGTAGCGGCGGCTGTTCGAGACGTACTCGGCGGCCGAAAGCTGAATCATGGCCAGGCTCGACCGCCCGGGCCGGACGGTGGCCGGCACCCCGACGGCCAGTGCCCCGGGAGGTATCTCCATCCCATTGGGGACGACGGCGTTGGCACCGACGGTGGCACCGGCGCCGATGACGGCGTGGTGGAGGACGACCGATCCCGAGCCGACCAGGGCGTCGTCCTCAAGGATGCAGCCCTCGAGGTGGGCGAGATGGCCGATGACACAACCGTCGCCCACGAAGGTCGGAAATCCGGGCCCGGCGTGGATGACCGTCCCGTCCTGTACGGACGACCGGTCACCGATGGTGATGGTTCCGAAGTCCCCCCGCAGGACCGTCGCGGGCCAGACGCTCGAATCGGATCCGATGGTGACATCGCCGATGACCACCGCATCGGGATGGATGTATGCCCCGGGGTGGATGGTGGGGACCAGGTCCCCGAGTTGGTAGATGGCCATGGACTGACCCTACGGCACGCACCCGGATCGTTGCAGAACGACTTGCCGCTCAGCGTGGTCCCGACCGCCCGCAGTTGCCGGCCGACACGGAGATGACCAGCGCGGACCCGCCTTAGCCTGGAAGCACCGATCAATAGCCTGATCTGAAGGCCGCGTATCCGCGGAAAGTGCCTCCCTGCCTGGGAGAATTGTCGATTGTCGAAGTCACGATTCGCACCAGAACCAGGAGGCACTTCCAGTGAGTTCAGTATCGCGCGGAATCGACCGCATCGAGGTGACCTTCGATGACCCGCACCTGGTGGCCAATGCCGGGCTGTTGCTGGTGGCCACCTTGGTGGTCCGGCTTCGTCTCGAACGCCTGATCAACGACATGGTCGACCTGTCCGGTCGTGTGGGTGGAGCCCTTCCGGGACGCAAGGTCCTGACACTGGTCCACGCCATGGCGGCGGGCGGCAGCCACATCGACCATGCCGACCTGCTGAGATCCGGTGCCACGGAGGCGGTGCTTCCCCACCGGGTGATGGCGCCGTCCACGTTGGGCACGTTCTTGCGTGCGTTCACCTTCGGCCACATCCGCCAGCTGGATCGGGTGCTCGCCGAGGCGCTGCGCCGTGCGTGGTCGCTCGGTGCGGGTCCGGGATCCGATCGGTTGGTCGTCGACCTCGACTCCACCATCTGTGCGGTGTGCGGCAAAGCCAAGCACGGTGCCGGCTATGGGTACACCAAAGAGCTCGGCTACCACCCCCTCCTCGCCACCCGGGCAGGCACCGGTGAGCTTCTCCACGTCCGGATGCGCAAGGGATCGGCCAACACCCAGCGGGGGACCAAGCGGTTCATCGAAGAGCTGGTGGCCCGGCTCCGCAGAGCAGGAGCCAGCGGCGAACTGGTCATGCGGTTCGACTCGGGGTTCTGGTCGAACGCCACCATCGCCACCCTCGGACGGCTCGGGGTCGGCTACACCATGGGAGTACGCATGGTGAAGTCCGTGGTCACAGCGGTGTCGACCATCGACGAGGGTGCCTGGACGCCCATCGACTACACGTGTGACGGCATCGCCGAGGTGGCCGAGTGTCTCTATAAAGGACGCCGTCTCATTGTGCGTCGGACCCGACTGGTGGGTCGTCAAGCGACACTCTGGCCCGAGTGGCGCCACTTCGCCTTCCTGACCGATCAGCCAGGCACCACCGTCGAGGTGGACACCTTCCACCGGGCTCACGCCACCGTGGAGCTGGCCATCAAGGACCTGAAGGAGGGGGCAGGCATGGAGCATGTCCCTTCGGGAAACTTCAGCGCCAACGCCGCTTGGCTCGTGTGCGCCGCCCTGACCCACGACCTCATTCGCTGGAGCGCCATGCTCGGCGAGATCACTCCCGAGGACCACCTCGTCGTGGCCCGCACCGTGCGCACCCGGTTCTTGTCGGTGCCCGGACGGCTGGTCAATATCTCGGGCACGCCGACACTGCGTGCTCCGCTCAGTGGCCGTGGGCCAAGAAGTTCGAGCGGGCGCTCGATCGTCTGCGTGCCCTTCCACCAGTCCCGGTGTAGTCGCCCCATCCGCGGCAGGCGCACCGCAGACGATCGCAGGACGGCGCTGACAACCGATGAGAATCACAAATCTTTGGTCTCGCATGCCCCGATGCCTGCTGAAGGAGTCACTGTGCCGCCGAAGCACCCTGTCGGTCAGCGCTCACTCGACTTGGCGCACCACCAGGTCGTTGGTCGGTGGATCGAGGCTTAGTATGGGGCGCCGCGCAAGACCCGGAGGCGAGGAGGAAGTGCATGAGCACGATCGAGGAGCTCGGTCACCCGGTATTCGATGCCGACAACCACTACTACGAGGCATTGGACGCCTTCACCCGCCACCTCGACCCTTCGATGGGGTCGCGGGTCATCCAGTGGAGCGAGATCGACGGGCGGCGCTACCACGTGATCGGCGGACGGGTCAATCGTGCGGTCACCAACCCGACCTTCGACCCGGTCGCCCTGCCCGGTGCGATGTACGACTACTTCAGGGGCAACCCCGAAAAGCGCAATCCGGTCGAGTTCCTGTCCGGCCGGGAACCGATCCGGACGGCCTACCGCGAGCCCGGGGCGCGGCTCCGGGCCCTCGACGCACAAGGCCTGGCCGGGTGTCTCCTCTTCCCCACCCTGGGCATGATCTACGAGGAGCCGCTGGCCCACGACCCCGCCGGCGGTGTGCCATCTGTTCCGGGCCTTCAACCGCTGGATGGCCGAGGACTGGTCCTTCAACTACCGGGATCGGATCTTTGCGGCGCCATATCTGACCTTGGCCGATCCCGTCTGGGCCGCCGAGGAACTGGAGTGGGCCCTCGACCGCGGTGCCCGCACCGTCGTGATGCGGCCGGCTGCACCGACAACGGCGGTGGGCCGGCGCAATCCGTTCGATCCGATGTTCGATCCGTTCTGGGGTCTGGCCAACGAGGCCGGCATTGCCGTGGTGGTCCACGCCGCCGACAGTGGCGGCAGCTCGAACGGCTACGCCGTCGACGGGTTCGGCGCGACGTTCTCGAGTGGTTGGAAGCCGTCCATCAAGGCCTTCGCCATTGAACAGGCGATCCGGGACTACCTGCTCACCCTCATCTTCGAGAACCACCTCGAACGGTTCCCCAACCTGCGCTTGGCCTCGGTGGAGAATGGTGCCGAATACCTTCCCGACCTGATCAAGAAGATCCGGTCGATGGCGAACAAGATGCCCGGTTACTGGAAGACCGACCCGGTCGAGACGCTCCGGCGCCATGTGTGGATCAACCCGTTCTGGGAGGACGATGTCCACCAGGTCGCGGAGTGCATGGGCACGGACCGGGTCATCTTCGGATCGGACTGGCCCCACATCGAGGCGCTGCCCGAACCGCGGGACTACGTGGTGGAGCTGAAGGAGTTCAGCCCCGATGATCGTCGGAGGATCCTCCATGACAACGCTGCCGGGCTGATAACCCTGCGACCCACCTGACGGCCGGGAGATTCCCCGGCTACCGCGGTCACCGGGTCCCTCCCCGGTCGCGCTCCTCCATCTTGGCCAGGACGCCCATGTGGATGTGACTGAGCTCCTCCTCGCAGGCGGCAATGTCGCGGGCCAGCTCCTCGAGCTCGGGGACACCGCCCGGGAACAGATCCGCCCGAGCTCCACGCTTCGCCCTCTGGCTCATCACATCCCATGCTGCCGGCCCCCCACGCTCGGACGTCAGTGACCAGGCGCTGTGGATGGCTTCGTTGCGGCGCCGCCGGTACTTGTTTGCGCTCCTCCTCCACGCCCGGAAGGCCGCAAGCTCCTCGGCGGTCTCGTCGCCGTAGGCGGAGAGCAGGGACTCGATCGTCTCCCAGACGTTCTCGACCCGCTGGCCGGCCACCACCGCCCGAGCCAGGGTCTCGTCGGGTGTGCCGACCAATCCCATCAGAACGAGCCCGGAGGCGATCTCGATGAGCGACCAGTTGGCGGCGATGCGTCCGAGCGAACGGTGGAGCTCGTCCTCTGTGCCGTGTATCCCCGAGCTGCCCGCGGGACCCGACGACCGCTTCTTACCCGAAAAGCGCAGGACCCGGTCGCCCCCGGTGAAGGGCAGGATGGTCCTGACCCGTCGCTTCACGGCCGGGAGCCCGGACGGTGAACCGGTTGGCGCACCCGCTCAGCGCTCCCCGGACGGCGCTGAGCGACTCCGTCGAGGATGGGACCCGCCCCCACGCGGGAGCGGGTCCACCAGGACCCTGGCGGCTGACCGATCCTCGGCAACAGAAGACCGGACGCTTCGTGCACCGGGTCCGGGGGCCCCTGGGTCCCCGGACCCGAATGGCCCAGTTATCCGAGCGCCATCCCGACCACGGGCTGGTTGAGACGGATGGCCCCGGTCGAGCCCTGGAAGTGGGCCCCGGTTCCGAAGGTGAAGATCCCGCCGTCGGCTGCCACCAGGTAGTAACCGTCGCCGGTCGGAGCAGCGGCAATGCCGACCACCGGCTGGTTGAGCTTGAGGTTGCCCGTCGAGCCGAAGAACGGGGCATTGAAGCTGAACACCCCCCCATCGGAGGCCACCAGCCAATACCCGCCGGTTGCCGGATCGACGGCGATGCCGACGACCGGCTTGTTGAGGGGCACTCCGCCCATCGAGCCGTAGAACTTGGCTCCGGGTCCGTAGCTGAAGACCCCGCCATCGGAGGCCGCCAGGTAGTACCCGTCCCCGTTCGGGGTGGAGGCGATCCCGACCACGGGCTGGTTGAGGTGGATGGCCCCGGCCGATCCGTAGAACGTCGCGTTCGACCCGAAGGTGAACACGCCGCCGTCAGAGGCTGCCGTCCAGCAACCGTTCCCACCGGGTGCAGGCGCAATGCCCACGATGGGCTTGTTGAGGGTGGCGTTCAGACCGGCGCAGTCGGAGGCCCGAGGACCATGGCCGTAGACCGCTCCGTTGGCATCGGCGAGGTTGTAGTTGCTCCCCCCGGGAACGGTCCCCATGCCGACGATCGGCTGACTGAGGACCTGGCCGCCCTGCGAGCCGAGGAACGGGACGTTGAAGGAGAACACCCCGCCGTCCTTGGCCGCGAGCCAGTAGCCCGGGGCAGCCCCCGGCTTCGAGATGGGGGCGAGCGGCCCAGTCGGTATCGAGGGATTGTGGACCATCACGCTGAACCCGCACTCACCGGTGGCAAAGCCCCCGACCGTGTTGGGGGTGCCCGCCGAGTCCCCGTATTGGGCCGCGGGCGAGTTCCCGGTGCACAGGAGGTTCCCGGCGATCTGATTGGCCAGGATTTCGCTGCCATCGGGGTCGCCCAACGTGTTGCCACTGAAGGTGGCACTGCCACCGATCTGGTTGCGGAAACTCCCCAGCCAGCACGAGTTGAGACCGGTGACACGCAGGTTGCCACCGATGGTGTTGTCCTCGTAGTCGCTGTAGACGGGAGATCCGCGCGGCGGGGGAAGGTGCCGAAGACCCCGGGGTAGGGCGGGGCGAGGCAACCGGGGCCGGAGCTCGCGAGGTTGCCGCCTCCACCGGACTGGGCGGCGTCTCCCCCGATCGTGCTGTTGGTGACCACCACGCCCAGCGGACCGGTGGCGTTGATGCTGCCCTGGACGGTGGAAGAGGAGTTGAGCGTCGGCGTCGTCGCGGGATCGTCGAAGCAGGCGCCGTCGGCCGCCTTGCACCCGAGGATCAGGGTCCCTCCGCTGGCGACGTTCACATTCCCGTCGACGGTCAACCCCGACGTGGTCCCGGCAACGTTACCGTTCAACGCGTAGGCCGCCAGCAGGGAATTTGCGCCGGCCGGGATGGTCACGTCGCCGGTGACGACGACCTGTCCGGCACTGATTTTGCACGTACCCGAAACCGTGACCGAACTGTAGGTCCCGGCCGCAAGTGCGCCGGTGCAGGTGGCCGGTCCCGGGGTTGCAGCCGAGGCGGCATCGGCCGCCACCACCAGGCCGAGCGGCACGATCATGAGCGCCGCGGCAATGAGCGAGATCGACAGCACCCGGAAACCCTCCGCCCCTCCGGGCCCCACCCGGTCGCCCCTGGTCCTTCCACCGATCATCGCCACGCTCTGCCTCCAATACTCATGGGCGGGTCCCCGGTCACGCCCGCGCCCCGGAGCGCTCCTCCATCTTCGGGTCCGCCCCGATCCTCCGACGGAGATACTCGCACCTGCGCAGTCGACTTCGGAAATCCACCGTCCAGTCGCCCCTCGGGCAGTCTGTCGGGTCGGATCGCCGTGGTCAAGCGCGGCATCGTCGAGCGGACCACCGGCGGCACCGCCGAGACCCTCTGGAGGAGCCGACCTGATTGCCCGGACGCTGGTCGACCAGTATCCGAGAACCGGTGGATCAGTGCCCGCGGCCGCGCGGCCACGCGATCGGCGGGCGCCCTTGCCGTGGTGGGTTGTCGGGTGACCGGCATTTCGTGTGGCCGGTACGTCGTGCCGACCCCGCCGAGCTCGCCCGACGAAGCCGCCGGCGACGATCACCACCAGCCCGATGGCCATCAGGATCCAGATCAGCATCGGCGCTCCGTTGGATGGGCTGAGCCCCCGGTCTTGGCGGCCGCCCCACGCTACCATCGGCTCTGTGTCCCGGTCGTGGCGAACGGGCCGGGGAGAAGGCCCCGAGGCTCGGCCGACGGTTGCCGGCGCGGCAACTGCGGACGGGCTCGACTCCGCGACCCGTCCCCCGGACGACGATGGCATACTCGACGGGTGGCACGACGCAGACCAAGCCCGGCGACCATCGCAGTCCTCGTGGTCGCGCACCTGGTCGTCACGTCGGTCACCTGGCGGGACATTCGCCGCCGGCCCGCAGACCAGATCCGGGGAAGCAAACGGCTCTGGCGCGCATTGAGCGCAACGAACATGAGTTGGTCGCTCGCCTACCTTCTCTTCGGTCGCAAGCGGGCAGTGCCTCTGGGAGCCGACTGACCCAGACGGTCGGCTCCTTCATGGACCGACCACCGTCTGACCCCGAGCCATGGGCAAGGGGCGTCGAAAGCGCGTTCCCAGCTCGGACACCGGGAGCATCCGGTTGCCACCGCGACAAGACTCCCTTACGGCTCCGATGCCGTCCCCCGGGCCGGTGGTCCCAGAGCCAGCTAATCTCTGCTGAACAGCCGTCCGGTTGAGGTCGGTGTTCTAGGGAGTCACATGGTTCAGCAGAGTCCTGGAGGCAACAGCTCCCGGGCACGACTCAGCGGCGGCGCCATCGCCTCGCTGGCCGGAGTCGGGCTGCTCGTCATCTTCATGGTCCAGAACACCGAGAAGGTGACACTCCACTTCCTGGCCTGGAATTTCACCTGGCCTCTGTGGCTGCTCACTCTCTTCACCGCGATGTTCGGAGCGCTGGTCTGGTTCGGACTCGGGGTCCTTCGCCGCCATCGGCGTCGGGTGGCCCGCCGGGAGGAGCGGCGGGACTGACCGGGAGCCACCGGGAGTCCGCCCTGGCCCACCACCCCCCGATCGGAGGGTGGCTCGAATTCCCCCGATGCCCTCGACCGTGGTGGCCTCCGTGTCCCGGCCGGCCGCCTCTGGGTCCGCCCGACCTACGGGCGGTCGGGCGAGACCATCATCCCAGGAACGAGTAGCCGAGTTCGTTGAGGGCCTGGACCTTCCAGACCAGGGTCAACTGGCCCGAGACGACGGTGAGCGCCGGCCCGCTGTCCGCCAGGGCCTGAGGATGGAACGCCTGGGGTGACCACGTAGATGTGGAGGGATCGTAGGAGGAGTACCCGACCGGACCGGTGTGGGTGGTCCAGGCGGCGTAGACGAGTCCCGACGCCGCGGTGAGCGTCGGGCCCGAACGGATGCTGGCGGCCTGGGGTTGGACCGTCTGGCTCGACCAGACCGAGGTGGTCGGGTCGAAGGACGAGAAGCCAAGCTGGTGGGTCGGCGTCTGCCAGTCGAGGTACAGAGTGGTGCTGGTCGCCGCCAGCGCCGGCCGGTGCAGGGTGGTCGCCTGGGGTTGCAGGGCCGGGGTGGACCAGACGCCGGTGGTCGGATCGTACGACGCGTAGCCGATCTGGTTGTTGGTGGTGGTCGCCCATGCACCCAAACTGGCCGTTCAGCACCGCCAGCGCCGGATCGTGGTTGGACAGCGCCTGAGTGTTGTAGGTAACCGGTGTCCAGGACGAGGTGGTGGGATCGTAGGAGGAGATGGCGAGCTGATACAGTTGGCACGCTTCGTCCACATCCATGTAAAGCTTCCCGTTCAGTGCGGCCACGCCGGGGCGTCGTGGCTGACCGCCTGGGGCTGGAGCGCCTGAGGCGACCAGGTGGCGGTGCCCGGGTCGTAGGAGGCGTAGCCCACCTGGTCATTGAGGGCATGCCAGGCCACCCACAGCTCGCCGTTCAGCGAGGTGGCCGCACCACCGGCACCGGTCACCGCCTGGGGCTGGACGGCCTGAGGGCTCCAGGTCGGCCCCGAGTTGACGGTGAGCTTCGCGGTTCCGTGGGCCGCGCCGTCGGTGCCGGTGACGGTCTGATCGCCGGCCGTCGAAGAGGTGCAGGAGTTGCCGGCACACGTTCCGTTGGTGACGGTGAATGTGGTGCTGGCCGTGACGTCGCCGAGGTTGTTGCCCGAGGCGTCGTAGCCGGTCGCGGTGTAGGTCTGGGTGCCCCCGGCGGCGATCGTGCTCGTGGCCGGCGACAAGGTGAGCGACGCCACCGGCGCTGACGGCACCATGATGGCCAGGATCTGTTCGCCGTCCGGCCCGGCACTGACCGCGTCCCCGTGCAGACCCGTCGGCAAGGGGGTGGGCGCCGGAACCAGCTCCTGATGGTGGCCGCCGGCGTCGGCCCCCCAATAGTAGATCTCGCCGTTGGTGGTGAGCGCGTGACCGTAGTTGGGGCCGGCCCCGATGGCGGTGGCCGTGACTCCGGCGGGCAGGTGGGTGAGGACGGGGACGTCGCTGCCCGTGGTGCCTCCGTTGCCGAGCTGCCCGTTTCCGTTTCCGCCCCACGCGTAGACGGCGCCCGTCGAAGTGAGAGCCAGGCTGTAGTCGGCTCCCGGTACCTTGGCGGTCGGTGACACCCCGCCCGCCACCACCGCCGTGGCCACCGTCCCCGCCGGCAGGGCGGCCAGGACCGGCACGTTGCTCTCGCTGGTGCCACCGTTGCCCAGCTGCCCGAACGTGTTCTTTCCCCACGCGTAGACGGCGCCCGTCGTGGTCACCGCCAAGCTGTGGCTGTCACCGGCCCCGACCGCCGTGGCCTTTACTCCCGCCGGCAGACTCACGAGCACCGGGACGGAACTGTTGGTCGTGCTGTTGTCCCCCAACTGACCGGTGGCGTTGTCTCCCCATGCGTACACGGCGCCGGTAGAGGTCACGGCAAGGCTGTGGTACTGGCCCGCCGCGACCGCGGTCGCGGTCACCCCGGCCGGCAGGTGGACGAGCACGGGGACATCCCGGTTGATGGTGGTCCCGTCACCGAGCTCACCGTATTTGTTCAAACCCCACGAGTAGATCGCCCCCGTGGAGGTGAGTGCCAGGGTCTGGTCCCATCCGGATGCGATCGCGGTCACGGTCACCCCGGCCGGCAGGTCGACCGGAACCGGAACGGTCGTGTTGACCTTGCTGTTGTTCCCGAGCTGACCCGAACCGTCCCGTCCCCACGCGTAGAGGGTGCCGGTCGAGGTGAGCGCCACGCTGTGGCTCTGGCCGGCCGCCACTGCTGTGGACGTGATCCCCGCCGGCATCTGACTCGGCACCGGGACCTGGCTGTTCGTATAGCTGCCGATGCCGAGCTGTCCCGCATCGTTGTCGAACCACGCATAGACCGAGCCGGGCGCCGGCGAGGCCGCCTGGGAGACACCCACGATCGACGTGGTGAACGCGAGTGCGACCGCAGCAGCGGACAGGACCCGCCAGACCACCCGGGGCGAGCCACGACGTGAACCCGCCACTACTGTCTTGCGCTCCATGACTCTCCTCTTGTCGTGGCAGGCTTTGCCGTGGCCACCGGGAGCCGCCTAGTGCCCTTTCGACATCCTCACACAGTCGTCTTCTTCAAGCATCGTCAATAGCGACGAAATTCCGAGAACTCCTGCCTCGAATTGCTACGAACAGTGGCGACGATGTCACCTGACGGCGGAAGTTGTCGCCACCACCGCCCAGAGGGACTCGACCGGGCAGGAGTGCCTCACTTCTCCGAGCTCGGTCAGACCGGCAGCCTCGAAACGCCCACCCGGGAAGCGCTGCGGCCGCCTCCCGGTTGTTCCGGGATCTGTTCCCGGATCTGTTCCCGGGTCGGCACGACTCGAGCAGTGCACCCAGCTCGCCACGGGGATCGTCGTGTCCGGGCAGAGCGCTCACCGTGAGCGGACGGGAGTCGAGGGCCAGCACCGTGGTCCGGACAGCCCTCAGGGTCCAACAGGGGTCAACCGCATGCGGGGATAAGAGATTAGGAGGTGTGAAACTCCCCACCCACAGACAACTCGCCGCTCCCCGAGGTTCAAATCTTGCCAGCGGGAATGGCACGGACTTGGTAAAACGGGCCGGCAGCCCGTCAACGGGACGCACCAGAGCGGCATGCTCCGCCACAACCCCCAGGCCTGCACGCTCCGCCGGCGACCGTCGCCGAAGTCGCCAAGATGATGAGGGTCTATGGGATCGCCCGTAGCTCCCAGACCAAGATCGCCTCCACCCTTGGAGTGTCGGACGCCACAATCTCCAGGGACTTTCGGGCCATCCTCGACATGCTGAACGCCGGTAGGTGCAACCTGTGTGGAAACGCCGTGCGACGGGCCAGCCCCAAGCCATACCGTCTCCGTTAGAACGGTGGATAGTGGCCGGCGGCGATGCAAGCTTGGTCAGCCAAGGTTATTGACGCAGGTGTCTCCATCGTTGTTGCTGTTCGTCCCGTCCGGGCAGGTGGTGTATGACCAGAGGACACTGGACAGGTTGGCACCGGACAGGTTGGCGCCGGACAGGTTGGCATAGGTCAGGTTGGCGCCGGATAGGTTGGCATCGGCGAGGTCGGTTCCCGCAAGATTGGCGCCGTAGAAATCGGCGTTGGTGAGGTTGGCCGTCGGGCCTACCAGATAGTGGAGTGTCCCCGCGATTGCCCAACCCGATGGCAGTGAGGCCGGGGTTCCGTGGATGCCTCCGGAGACGAGACCGGTGAGCGTGGCGGTGCCGAGGATCGTGCCTTGCAGTTTGGAGCCTTTGACGTTGGCATCCGTGAGGTTGACGCCCGAGAGGTTGGCGCTGGTGAGGTTGGATTTGTAGAGGTCGGCTCCCATGAGATTGGCGCCCGAGAGGTTGGCGCTGGTGAGGTTGGCCTGGGGGCCCACCAGGTAACCGTCCACGACGACCCAATGCGATGGCAGTGAGGCCGGGGTTCCGATGATGCCTCCGGAGACGACGCCGGTGAGCGTGGCACCGGAAAGGTCGGCGGTGGCGAGGTTGGCGGACGTCAAGACCACTTTTTCGAGGTTGGCATTCGTGAGGTTGGCGCTGGTGAGGTTGGCGCTGGTGAGGTTGGCTTTGTAGAGGTCGGCATTCGTGAGGTTGGCGCCCGAGAGGTTGGCGCTGGTGAGGTTGGCCTGGGGGCCCACCAGGTAACCGTCCACGACGACCCAACCCGATGGCAGTGAGGCCGGGGTTCCGATGATGCCTCCGGAGACGACGCCGGTGAGCGTGGCACCGGAAAGGTCGGCGGTGGCGAGGTTGGCGGACGTGAGCGTCGCATTCTTGAAGTTCGCGTCCATCAGGTCGGCGCCGCTGAAGTTGACACCAGTGAGATTACAATTTCGCGTAGTCCGCACCAGCCTGGGGTGGAGCGCTGCAGCGGCTCGGTACTCGGGCTGCTGCCGAGTCCGCTGGAGCCAACGCCACGAGCGCAAATGCAGGCGCAACTCCGAGAACCAAACAGATCCCGAAACGCCTCGACTTGCCGAATGACGGCATGGCGCCCTCCTTTGAGTGCAACCAGTGATCGCTTGGAGCGCACTAGCTTGCGCCGGCAAGGCTAGTCCTCAAGCCGGAGGGGATCCACCGTTGATTCACGGGGGATGAGAATCCCCTGCTCATTGCGATACGACACCGCTATAGGTCCAAAATCGCAAAGGCGCAAACGCGGCTCCAAAGCCAAGTGATCCGTACGATCGCCTTGGGTCCGGCTGGAAGTGGTCCGTTGCCTCTGATGCGCACGTCCGAGGAAGTATCGAACGTATTCGAGCAATAAGGGCCCTCCGCCCGACCTTGTGTCAGCTACCCAATGGTGATTGAGAGTGAGGCCGTTGCGAAGTTCTGGGTGTGAGGTTTGGTTTTAGGCTTCTGGTCGACGACCTGGACGGTGAAGTAGTAGGTCCCAGGTGTCGTTGCCTTGCCGAAGATCAACCCGGTCGATTTCCTCAGCTTCAGGCCCGGTGGGAAGTGACTGGAGTACCCAGTAGGCAATGACCATTTATACGGGGGATTGCCCCCTTCGGCCTGGAGCGTCGCCGAGTAGGTGACCTTGCTGGTCTTGGAATAGACGGAACCGTTGGGCAGAGAGGCGGTTGTGATGGCTACGTCCCTGGCTGGGTCGTACTCATAAGCCCCGGCGTCACAGTTCTGGCCGGGTATGCCGGGTCGCGGAGCGCCCCGCTCATCGGTCATGAGGGTGCAGACCGAAGCCGGCACCTTTTCGAAGGCCGGGCTTGTGGTCGAATCGCCCGGTGCAAGGGCTAAGGTCTCGGGACCCGACGACCCATTGGCGGCGAGCGAATCGGCAAGCCCGGGGACGGTCGAACTCGAAAGCACGACGTTCGTGGAGCTGGTCTGGAACCCGCAAGTGTCTGGACCAGTCTCGACGTTGTAGCCACCGTCGGTGATCGGACCGAAGGTGCCACAGCTTGCAGACTCGAAGATCGAACTGGAGAGCGTGGCCGACGCCAACTGGTCCACGGTGACTCCGTCGCCATACTGTGAACCGATTTGGGCATCACCGTTCGCCACTGTGTCGTCAACGAGGGATCCCGACGTGTTGCCGGACAGATACACGGACCCACCAACCTCCGCTCTGTCCGCATTCAGGGTGTCGTTGAAGAGGGTGAGGTGACCAGCCCCTGCATACGCCGCTATCCCACCGCCGTTGCCATTCGCCAAATCGTTGGTCAGCGTGTCATTTTCGACCAGGACGGTCCCAGCGCCGGTATCGGAAATACCACCTCCAGATTGGGTGGACCTGTCGTTGCTGATGGTGTCGTTCTCGATCGTGATCGTGCCGCCAGCGATCGAAATGCCACCGCCGCCAAGCCCCCCACCCCCGTCCGTGATGGTGAGCCCCATGATGGTAACGGTGCCGTTGAGGATCGTAAAGACGGATCCAGCAAAGCCACCGTCAACGGTTGACAACGAAGCACCCGCCCCAGCGATCGTAAGGGAGTGGAGGGAGGAAGCGTCAAAGCTCGGGTCATCCCCGCTCCCCGGAGCGCCGTAGGCGCCTGCGGCTACTTGGATGGTGACGTCGTCTCCGTTGTAGGAGCCGCCCGTCGCGATGTTAACCGCCTTACTTACCGATCCGCACTGGTCGGAAATCGCGGAGGTTGTCCCAGTCGATCCTTGCGAGACGTAGAGGGTGACGGCCGTTGCCGCCCCTGCCGGTTGGACGGAGGTTACGACCGCCGCAACCACCATGGACCCGAGGAAGAGCAGGCCAACCAGGACCACGCGCCATGCAAATATCCGCACCATCGAGATCCCTCCTTCCTGCGCCCGACCAGGAGGGCCAAAGCCACCTGGACGGTCCGGGATCCCAGCCAAAACCGTCCCCAAAGCGTGTATAGCAAACACTCGCTGGAATGACAACCGCTCACCGCCGCTCCCCATTGCACGACAAGGGCTGCGGCCGAGATCGACGTATCTGAATCGGCCTGGGTTTCCTGGAGGCTCCAAACCTTGGAAAAGTTGGAGTCATGGAAGCAAAGTTTCCCTCATCGAAGCGGTACCCGCCTGAGCTGAAGGAGCGGGCCGTGCGCATGGTCCAAGAGCAGCCAGATGTGGCATGAGAAATTAAACCAGCGAGTCTCCATCAGACCCGGGCCGGTTCAAATTCTGCCAGGAGTCGGGACCATGAGATCGGATCTTTGGAACTACGCATCAAGCGTCGTACCGCCATTGCCTGAGTGGCGACGTAGAGCATGCGTGTAGTGATTCGGCCACACTCGAGGAGTGCTGGCATCCACCTTCTCGGCGATCGCATCCACGGTGGTGCGCCATAACGCCTTGTGCATGTGGATTGCCGACATGTCCTGTTCAAGGTAGGCGAGTTCGATTCGCCACTTTTCCAATTGGTCTGCGATTGCCATGAGAACCTCCAGTGGCTGACAAATTGGTGACAACCGGGAATGTCACCGATTGTCACCAGCACGGTCTTAGCCTCTAACCTGCACTTTGATGGTCGGGCTGCCGGGATTTGAACCCGGGACCTCTTGACCCCCAGTCAAGCGCGCTAACCAAGCTGCGCCACAGCCCGCTCCTGGACAGCCCGGATGCGGATCGCACTGGGCCGACCAGAATAGGCCAGTTGCTGGCGCCTCTGGAACGAGGGTTCAGGACCGACCGCTACCAGATCCTACCTGAGACCGATGGCGGCGTGGCCACCGGCTGCCCGGGCGCCTCCCCCGACTGATCCTCGGCGACGCTACAGGTCGGCCGCCACCAGCTTGCCGATGAATGTGTATCCCTTGGTATTGGCGTGGATGTTGCCCAGGGCGCAGTAATAGGTCAGCTTGCAGATCTCCCACACTGCGGCCGGAATCGTGCCGTACGGGCTGAGCTTGGTGGTCGTGGTCAGTGCGGTGTCGTCCCCGGAGGTCGCCTTCTTGTACGGGGCCTGGGTCACGTTGACGAAGCTCCCCCCGGCGACCGAGGTGTAAGCGGTCTTCAGTGTCGGGTTGATCAGGGCGTCGAAGGCGAGCACGGACTCGTTGGCCAGGGTCACGTCGGGGCTCCCCGGCGGGTAGACGTAGTCACCGAGGATCACGTCGGGATAGGTCAGGCCGACGATCTTGGCGCTGCTGTCCCCATTGGCCGTCAGGGCCGCATCGAGCGTGGTGACCAGGGAGGTGACGTTGGTCTGGATGACGGACTCCGCGCCCAGCACACAGGTGATCGGGTTGGGCGCGGATCCACAGGCGGTCACGTCGTTGCCGGCGATGGAGACGGTGATCAGCCCCACCAGGCCGTAGTTGGCCGGAGCGGCGATGAAGTCGACCGCCGCCTGCTCCTGGGTCGTCGTGGGATAGGCCACCGGATCGATGATCGCCGTCGGACCGTATCCGGACTCGGTACAGCCGATGGCGGCGAGGATGGAAGCGGTGGTAGCACCGCCGCATCCGAAGTTCTCGAGGGTCATCTTCGCTTTCTTGGCCACATACGAGGTGTAGCCGGCGGTCGCACCAATACCGGGCTGGTACCCGACCGAGTACGAGTCGCCCAATGACAGGTAGTAGGGCTTCGGCGGCTTCGGCGGCTTCACGGCCTGGCTCACGCTCGGGGTCACCACCAGCCCGACGGTGGCGACGCTGGCGGCGATCAGAACGGCTCCGACAACAGTCAGTTTCGATCGTCTGCGCATGGTTGGTCCCCCCGGGGTCGTCTCTCGCCGTGATGGCACAAATGGACGACCCCTTTGCTAGCACAGGGATCGCCTCATCGGCGTCGGGGGTGGTGCGGGCCGGCCGCCTGATCCACGGAGAGTGGCGGCCGGTTACCCACAGTGGCAAATGAGGGACCGGCTCGGAGGGGCGACACGCTGCGGCAGCGCTGTCGGACCGCCCGGTCCGGGACCGGGTCAGAGAGGTCGGCCCGAGCCACTCAGATGTGGTGGATGACCCAGGTCACCCCTTGGAAGGCCCGGTAGCCCAGATAGATGACCGTGGCGACCAACATGAACTTGAAGTACCACGGTGACCTGCGGTGCTCGAGGGGCTCGGTACCGCACCGGGGGCAGGTGCCGTCTGCGGTCAACTCCTCGGCCTCGAGGCGCTGGTCGCACTGCTCACACCACGGCACGGCTCGGCCTCCACCAGTGGACAGCCGGTGGGCTCATGCCGGTCGGCCCGAGTCGCGGGGAGGGTGGCTGCCCCCGGCCCCGACACCGGTGGCCGGGCTCACCGGCGGCGACCCCCGCCCCCGTTGGCACCTTTGGCCCGGACCCGGAGCTTGATAGGCGTCGGGCCCAGGGCGAACCGCTCGCGCAGGCCCCGCTCGACGTAGCGGAGATAGGTGGCCTGGAGCCGGCCGTTGGTGAAGAGCGTGAACGTCGGCGGGTCGTCGGCCCCCTGCACCGCGTACTGGATCTTGGCGCCGACCGGGGGGTGGGCCATCTGGATCGACTTGAGCGCACGGTTGAGCTCGCCGGTGGGGATCCGCGAGTGGAGCAATACGTACTCGAACCAGGCGTTGCAGCATGAAAGTATGCAGCGTCAGCGCGATCAGCGGGGCGCACACCAGGAGCACCAGCAAGAGCAGCCGGCACCGCAGGCCAAAGAGAACTCGACTTATCGCGCCCATAAGTTGTCGCACACGCAAACGTAGCATAGAGCAGGCTCTGCCGTCGAATGTCCTAGCGCCTAAAGTCTAAACTCCAGGGTCAGAGGCCGGTGAGCAGCATATGGGTCAACGACGGCTTAGACCGCGATAAGCAGTGTTTCGCGCTACTCCATCGCGGACAGCACTTCGTCCAGCGATAGCGTGGCGAAGGTGGTGGCGTAGTCGGACATCGCATAGGGGATGATAAGCTGCCGCCCGCGCAACAGGCTGCCACAGGAATACACCACGTTGGGCACATAGCCCTCGCGCTCTTGTTCATTGGGCGTGATCAGCGGTTCGCGCAGGCGGCCGATGACCTTGGACGGGTCGTCGCGGTCGAGCAGGAAGGCGCCGATGCAGTATTTCCGCATGGGTCCCACGCCGTGGCTGAGCACCAGCCAGCCGGCTTCGGTCTCGATGGGCGAGCCGCAGTTGCCCAACTGGATGAATTCCCACGGGAACTCGGGCTTCAGGACGAGCTGCGTCTTGTGCCAGAAGTGCGGATGCTCGGAGAACATCAGGTAGATGTTCTCGTGGTCCTGCCGGCAGAGCATGGCGTACTGGCCGTCGATCTTTCGCGGAAAGAGCGCCATGCCTTTGTTCTGCACCGCCGGCCCGTTGAGTGTGAAGAACCGGAATTGGAGGAAGTCCGGTGTCTCGATGAACTGCGGCAGGATCAGTCTTCCCATCGTACGCGGTGTAGGTGGCGTAATAAGTGTGGGTGCCATCGTCATTCTGGAACCGGACGAACCGGGCGTCCTCAATGCCGTTGCTCTGCGACGGCGTAACCGGGAAGAGCACGCGCTCGGACAGGCGCGAGTCGGGATCGAACTGCACTTCGTAGTTGGATTGGGCGAGCATGAGCGTCTTGCGGGCAACCGCCGCGGCTTCCTGGTCGCGCGCCCGTTGGCGTTTCAACCCTTGGGCCAGGCCGGCACGGAGGTCCTTCAGGGTGAAAGATTCCGTGAGCCCTGCAGCACCTGGCGGTTGAAGTCGCCGGTCAGGCCGAGCTCCTGGAGCTTGCGCTCGAACAGCCCCTTTTCGTAGGAAGCGTTGGGCACCTGCGTCGCCTCCAGGCAGTAGCGGGTGGGGGCATTGATAGTGATGTTCCCTGCCGCATCGAGGAATCCGGTGCGGAAGGTAATGGACGAGATATGGCCCTCGCCGGTCGCCCGCAGGCTCAAGACGAAGCGCAGGGAGCCGGGCGGGAGGTCCGACTGGTCGGGATGCGGCACGATGGAAGGGTTGAAGAGAGCGGCGGCTTCGAGCGAATACTCGTGGGTAAAATAGGCGGCGATCAGCAGCTCCCGCTCCTCGGAGAGCTTGCGGTTGGTCAACAGGTGCTTCCGCACCTGTGCGAAGCGCCGTTTCAAGAACTCACGCGTCTTGAGGTGGCGCTCGCCGAATTCCGCCAGCACCTGGTCCAGCAAGGTCCGGACTGCGGTTTCCGGCAGCGCCATCACGCGCCCGCAAACCTTAGCGGCGCGTTCGTCAGTTGCGGGATAGAACGGCCGGACCAGCACGCGCGCCGGATCGGGATGGAGAGTAACGTTGGTGCGTCGGAGGTTGATTGCTTTCATAAATTAGTCAGGCCTTCGGTGCCAGGCCCCAGCGGACGAGAATGCGCTTCTGGATGGACCCAAACACGAACTGGTCCAGCATCACCCCGAAAATCACAGTGAGCAGCATAATCCCGATGACCTGCGCGGCGTCGTTGAGTTCGCGGCCCATTTGCAGCAGGAAACCCAAGCCAATGGTCGATTTGATCAATTCGGCGGAGACGCCGCCATGCCAGGCAAGCGTCCAGCCCAGCTTCATCCCGGTGACGATGCTGGGCAGCGAAGCCGGCAGGATGATGCGCGCGGGCATGGCGTAGGCCGGTGTGCCCAGCGTTCGGGCCACCTGGAGGTAAATCCGCGGAATGTGCAGGACACCATCCGAGGTGGCGATGGCGACCGCGGGCGCCGAGCTCATGATGATGACGAAATAGATGCCGCGGTCGCTGAGGCCGTAGAACAGCAGGGAAACCGGCACCCAGGCGGCGGTCGGGAGGGTCTGCAAGCCCAGAAACAGCGAGCGCAGGCAACTATTGACCACGCGGCTCATGCCCATGAGTAAGCCGATGAGCAATCCGACCGCCGCGGCGATCGAGAAGCCGATGCCCATCCTTTGAAAGGTGGCTTTCAGACTGGGCCAAAGATAGTTATCGGCGGCCAGCTCCCAGAGACGCCGAACCACTTGCCAGGGAGAGGGGAACAGGTAGTCAGGGAGGACCTGGGCGGCAAAAACTCCCTGCCAAATCGCCAACAGCAAGAGGTAGAAGCAGAGGACGTAGTATTTGATCCTAGATTTCTGGAGTTTCATACGCCGGCCCTTCCAGTTGGTCCATGATCGCCTTGGCATACTCGGCCACTCTCGGATCGTTGATGTCGCGGACGCGGGGGAGGTTGATGGCGATATCCGACTTGATCCGGCCAGGCCGACCAGAGAAGACCAGCACCCGGTCTCCCAGGCAGGCGGCCTCGCGCGGGTCGTGCGTAACGAGGATGATCGTCTTCCGGGTGCGGAGGAAGATCTCCTGGAGATCGCCGTAAAGCTTGTTGCGGGTCAGCGCGTCCAGCGCTGGAAACGGCTCGTCAACCAGCAGCACTTTCGGATCGGGAGCCAGCGCCCGCGCGAGGGCGACTCGCTGTTTCATGCCGCCCGAAAGTTCATGGATGGGCGCCTTTTCGAACTGGTCGAGGTGGACCATCTGGAGGAACTGCCGGGCCTTTTCCCGGCGCGCTTTGGGCTTGAAGCGAAACTGGCGTCGCAGGCCGAACAGCACGTTCTCGATGACGTTGAGCCAGGGGAACAGCCCATGCTCCTGGAACAGCATGAGCCGATCGTGATGCGGCCCTTCCACCCGCGCGCCGTCTAGTGTAATCTCTCCCGCAGTCGGCTCTTCGAATCCCGCAATCAGGTTGAGCAGGGTGGACTTTCCGCAGCCGGAAGGACCAAAGAACACCACGAATTCCCCGGCGTGAATCTCCGCGTTAATCGGCTGCAACGCCGCAACGGGCTTGTTCGCATTCGCGTAAACCTTCGAGACATTAATCAGTCTGAGTTTGACCGGATGCGCCTCCGCGGGAGCCTCAAGATTCGCAGCAGTGGCAGGCATGTTGGCGGTGGCATCGACTGCGCAGGTTCACGGCGATTGCCCCTCAACCGGCGGCAGCGTCTTTTCTTTCAACACGTCGTTCAGGAGGCTCAGAGAGTAGAGCCCTTCGAGCCTCGGCGCCGTCCTAAGCAAGCCGATGCGATGGGAAGCTTCGGCTGATCTCTTCAACGAGGAGCAAATCGGGTCCCAGGTAAGTTCAATGCGCGCCATGGCTTTTTGGATCACCTCGGGGTTGAGCGCCTTGCCGGTCTCGCGTTTGAGCTGGTCGTTCAAGATGGGGGTGGCTGCCGCCTTGTCCGCGTTGATGTGAGCGGTGACTTCGACCAAGGCGGCGATCAGATTCCTGACGACGGCCTGATTATCTGCCAGGAACACCTTGTTCACGACCAGGTGTGTGGTCACATATCTTCCGCCGGGCCAGAGCGCTTTCTCCTCCAGGAACACCTTGCCACCGCCTTCGACTTCCAGCCGGGCCAGCCAGGGCTCGACCGTCCAGGCGCCGTCAATCTGCCTTTTCCTGAACATGGTAAGCTGGTCCGCATTGGACAGCGGCACAAGGGACACGTTGCCGCCCCGCTCGCGCAAACGATAGCCCTGCTCCGCAAGCCAGACCCGAGCGGCAACGTCTTGCGAATTGCCGAGCTGCGGGGTGGCGATCACTTTGCCGCCAAAATCCTTTCCCGTGCTGATCCCGGCGTCGCCGCGCACGACCAGGCCGGCCCCGCCGCTGGCGCTGCCGGCCACAACCACGAACTTCTCTCCCTTGGATTTGATATAGCCGTTAATCGTCGGGCTGGGGCCGACGAAGGTCGCGTCCACTGCATCGGCGAAGAGCGATTCGATAGCCGTAGGGCCGGCATTGAACGCGGCCCATTGGATTCGAGCGCCAACGTGTTCGAATGCGCCGGTTGCCCGGGCGTAAAGGGCTTGCGCGTGGGTGAGGTTGGGAAAATAGCCGAGCCGGAGCTGCTTCCCCTCCTGTTCGGCTGCGGCAACGTGCCCGATGAGCATCATAACCAGGAGCAGGCTAATCAAGAACTGTCGCAGTCCCATCCATGTGTGTTCCAGTGGCATCAGGAATTTTGTTGGTCTTCTCTAACTGCCACAGGTTTGGCCCTGGCGCAACCGGGGCGATTGCGCTAAACCGCCGGCTGGTTAAACACAGTGACGGCGTTCTGCATGAGCTGCATCTCGGCCAGCGAGAGCAGGAAGGCGAGCGTTGATTCCGCTCCCTGGTTCCCATTGACGCGATCCACGTGCAGCGCATCACGGCAGCCGCCGGTGTTGGAGGAATAGAGCTCCAGACCCAGATCGTTCCAGCCGAGGAACCAGTCGAAGGCGCGCTGGGCCTGCTCGTACCACCAGGCATCCGCCGTGCAGCGGTAGGCCTCCAGGCAGGCCGACACCATCGCATGCGCCTCGATCGGCTGCTGGTCGAAAGTCGGCGCGTGGGCCGCCGCGCCGGTAGAAGCCGTTGCTGCCGATGGGCCGGAAGTGCCCGCTTTCAGAGGTTTGCACCTCCACCAGCCAGCGCAGCGCTCTGCAGGCCCCGTTCGAGCACTGCTTTCTGACCGGTGGCTTGTCCGCTAAGAATCAGCGCGTGCGCCAGCTTGGCATTGTCGTAGGTCAGCACCTCCTCAAACCAAGGCCAGTCCGGCTGGGCGGTCCGGTCGTACAGCTCCATCAGCCGCTCGGTGAGCGCCTCGCGGATTTGCTGGACGACGCGATCGCCGCTCAGCCGGCGCAGATATTCGTGGATGCCGAGGAGGCTGAACGCCCACGCTCGCGGTGAGGTGAACTCCGTCGACCACGGGCAACGCCTGGGCGAAGAACTGTCCGGCCATCACCTGGAAACTCCGATACGGGCGAACGCCCCACCGCCACGCCCAGCGCCCAGAGCGCGCGGCCATGACAATCCTCCGAGCCCTGTTCATCGAGCCAGCGGCGGTCGAAGCTCAGGAAGTTGTGAAACCGTTTTGTTTTCGGATCGAAGGCGTGATTCAAGAAGGCCGCGTAGGTGGTGGCCAGTGTCCGCGCGCGCTCCGGCTTCTCTTCCAGCTCATCCAGCAGCACGGCGAGAATGAAGGCGCGCGCGTTGTCATCCGTGCAGTAGCCTTCGGAGAAATTCGGCACCGTGAAAATGGCGTGCTGGAACATGCCGGTCGAGTCGGTCATCCGCGACAGATGGTCGAGCTTGAACTCCGGCAATTCGCGCGGCGCTGGTCGAGGGTCTTGGTGGCAAAGGTCTTGCGCGACAGCACCGCGCCCTCGAGCCGGGCCGAAGTTCGAAGGAGCGCATGTAGAGTCGGGCCACGTTGCTCCAGACCATCTCCCGGCCCAGCTTGTAGGCGTTCTTGCGAATGGCGTGCCGGCGCATCTCGTCGCGCAGCAGGCCGATGCACCTCGCGCGCGATGGCTGGCGGGTCAGCGAACGGCACCAGCACGCCGCGGTCTTCCGCCAGCAATTCCGCCGCGTGCCAGTACGGGGTCGAGACCACGGCTTTGCCGGCGCCAAAGGTGTAGGCCAGCGTGCCCGACGTGATCTGCGCCTCGTTGCAGATACGGCGTGATATAGATGTCCGCCGCGCCGATGAACTCCTTGAGTTCTTCCGAGTTCCACGAAGCGGTTGTAGAAGATGACGTTCTTCTGGACTTTGTTCTTCTTGGCCAGCCGCTCCAGGCTCAGCCGGTAGGCTTCGCCCTGCTCGCGCACCACGTTCGGATGGGTCGCCCCGAGGACGATGTAGACGACGTCGGGGAACTCCGCCAGAATCGCCGGCAACGCGTTGAGGACGTGCTCGATGCCCTTGTTCGGCGAGAGCAGTCCGAATGTGAGCAGCACCATCCTGCCCTTCCACGCCGAACTGGTCCTTGTAGTAGTTCGGGTCGACAAACGGCATGTCGGGAATGCCATGCGGGATCAGATCGATCTTGGCCGGCGGGGCCTGGTAAATGTCCTGCAGCATCTGCCGCCCGCGCTCGGCCATGACCACCAGCCGGGTCGAGCGGGCAATCAGTTCCTGCATCACGCGCCGCTGGTCGGCGTTGGGCTCGCGCAGCACGGTGTGCAGCGTGGTCACGACGGGCATCTGCAGTTCGCGCAGCAACGCCAGCACATGGCTGCCGGCCGGCCCGCCGTAAATGCCAAACTCGTGCTGCAGGCAGACGACGTCCACGTTGCTGATGTTCAGGAAGTCCGCCGCGCGCCGGTAGGAGGCCAGGTCCTGCTCCTCGATCTCGAAGCGCACCACGTCCGGGTACTCGTAGCCGCCTTTGAGGTCGTTGACCGGCACCGCGAAGCACTGGTTTTCGGGATGGGTCAGCGGCCACCGCGGTCAGCAGGTCGGAGGTGAACGTGGCGATGCCGCATTGGCGCGGCAAGTAATCGCCGAGGAAGGCAATCTTTCGGATTTCAGAGGCTGTAACCACGCCCCGGGGATAATCGTTCGCCCCGTTCTGACTGTCAACATCCCTCGCCACCCATGCCGCGGCACAGCCCGGCTTGCCCAGCACGACGCAGCCTACCGGCCGAAGTTGAGCCTGATACCAACCCCTCCACCCCACCCCAGGGAAGTATGGGCTCGAGATCGAAAATCGGTGCGAGTTCGGCAAAGAACTCCAACCGCTGCTCTCGCATCGGATAGGACATGCCGACTGGCGCTGGAATACCGGGCTGGTGATCCTGACGCGGCACGATCTTAATCCGCCGGCCAAAACCAAAATAAGCGGGCGGGCGGCTAGTATCGACGCTTAGCAGATCGAGCTGGTGAAACAACGCGCCTCGTTGGACCTGGATGCCGTCAGTGTCCACCAACGACCGGTCCTCTCCCGCATCCCTGGCTATTGCGACCGGCCGCCACAGCCCACTGCCCCGGTCGGTCGGCTCGCCCAGCGCGAGTGCCAGGCCGAAAGAGCCCTGCCCGTCAATGGGCGGAACCGGGTTGGAAGGTGTTCGTCATGTTGCCGTATGAGGGCGCTACCTTAGCCGGGAATGGATCATCCAGGAGGGCCTTTGATTCGCTACCCGATGAGCCGGCCACCTGGGCGCTGGCTGCGCCGGCGGTGATTGATACTAACAAGAATGTAATTAAATTGTTATGCACGTAATGCCTTTCGCTTCATGCGCCGCTGCATGTCGGAAGATCAGCAGCATGGCCCATACCTAGAGCCGTAATGCCAGCGGAAGCGCGTCTATTCAGGACTTTTGGATGCTCGGACTCGAACCCCTGCCGTCCCAGCCCCGCAAAATGCATTGGGTGCCCGATGAGACCATGCAAAGTGCAATGGCGCGGCGGTGGTGCGCGAGCGCACGGACCTCGCTTTGGCGCCACCTTCTATCTGGAGTTGGAGGCGGTTGACGGAGCAGCCTGATTCGAGCGCGTGGCCAGCACGCTGCCCCAGTATTAGTCTGGCGAAGACTTGGAAGCGCTCCGTAGGGCATCCCTTGGGCATCCCTTGGATAGCCCTTGGGTCTCCCTTAGGTCTCCCATGGGTCTGCGTCGCGTTCCCGCCTGCACTTCGGCGGCGCAGCGGGGTCTCCACCTTGACCCAGCATCAAAGGGACGGTGTGGTCGGGGTCGTTATTCAAACGAATTCAGGGGGCAGGAAGCTTCGAGCATGGGCGCCGCCGCCGGTGTCGTCGGCCAAGAGGTTCCCGCTCAGACGATGTTTCGGGCCACCGCTTTGCACTTGCTGCGACCCAAAGACTTCCGCAGGTTGGACGCGTGCGCTTGATGGTCAACCTCTTCCGCGGCGGCGCGGTCAAAGCCGCCCTTGGCCTTAGCCTGTTCCCGGGTGCTCTGGTTATGAACGCCTCAGACACGAACGCTCCGGCATTGAAGCTCGTCGCCAGCCAACGGCCGCTGGTGATCGGCCATCGCGGCTATTGCCAGCTTGCACCGGAGAACACTCTGCCGTCCTTCAAGCTCGCGGTGGCTGCCGGCGCCGATCTGGTGGAGCTCGATTACCACCAGAGCAAAGACGGCAAGCTGGTGGTCATCCATGACGGCGAATTGGACCGCACTACGGACGCCACCAACCGGTGGGCTCAGGAGCATATCAAAGTGGAGACCAAGACCGCAGCGCAGATTCAGAGACTAGACGCCGGGAGTTGGTTTGATGCGAAATATGCCCGGACCAGGATCCCGTTGCTGGCCAAGGCGCTCGACACGATCCAAAAGGGAAGCATCACTTTGATTGAACGCAAGGCCGGCGCTCCGGCGGATTGCATCAAGCTGCTGCGCGGGAAAAGGCTGATTAACCGGGTGGTGGTCCAGTCGTTTGATTGGGGATACCTCCGCGGCTTCCACGAGCAGGAGCCGGACCAGGTGCTCGGCGCCCTTGGGCCGCCGGAGTGCTTGGCGGACGGCAAGAAGCCTTCAGGCATTGACAGGGAACTGAACGTCGCGTGGCTGGATGAGCTGCAAAAGGCCGGGGCGAAAGTCGCCGTGTGGAGCCAGCAGGTTTCCCGCGAGGCAGTGCAACTCGCCCACCAACGAGGGGTGAAGGTATGGGTCTA
>CAWDXJ010000006.1:0-99513 GCA_963806285.1 uncultured Acidimicrobiales bacterium | reverse complement strand
CTCGTCGGTTCCTACGTCAACTACGGGCTCGGCAGTAACCTCCAGAACAACAAGGGTCAGGAGGACGGAGGCCGAACAGCCGCCACACGCTCCGGACGAAGACCCGACGGCAGATCAGGGAACGCGTGAACTCCTCCGGCGGTTGACTGGCCAATTGGTCGACCATCAGCTTGGGGCGGAGGCACGGGCCACTACCGCATATTGACCGACCGACCAGCGGTCCAGATCGAAGTCTCCCGTTCCTCCAGGGAACATGACCCTTGCCTCCGCGTATCCGGCGTCACGACAGTGGGCAACCAGGACCTCCGGAAAGATGGGGACACGATGAGTCAAATCGACCCAGAAGGTCTTGAATCCATGGACCGCATGGGGATTCACCGTCTCTGCGATGAAGAGACCGCCTGGTTCGAGAACGCGCTTGGCCTGCCGCAGCAATTCCAGAAATCCCTCGTGATCGAGGTGTTCCACCACCTGAGCGGAGAACACTGCTCCAACTGATGCGGCCTCGAGTTGAGCCAGATAGGCGAGACCGTCTCCCAACAGCGCCTTGTGGCCCTTTGCCTCGCATCGCTCGATCATCGACTTCGAGCTGTCCACACCGATGGCACTGATGCCAGACTCGGCTAGCAGGTCGAGCATCTCACCGCGCCCGCACCCGAAGTCAACAACCGAGGAGCAGTTCGACAAGATGGAGAGGTACGGCTGAAGAATCCCCCTCACAGTGTCCTCAGTTCCACGGAACAGGTCTTCGAACGCGGCATAGCCACCCGACTCAGAACTATTCGAAGAGCTGAATCCAATGACATCTTCGCCGTTCTCCGATTTGATCGAAAGATCGGAGTTGCTCATGTAGGGGATCGCCCTCAATCCGGCAATCGATTGCTGGACGACCGACCACGATGGTGCACCGGCCCCGTCACCTGCCATCGCCTGTTGCAACCGTTGCTGCTGTCGGAGGACCCGGTCGATCTCCACCTCCAGTTGCTCGTCCTTTGCACGCAGGCGGTCGACGAGGCGGTCCACCCGCGCCGATCCCTTCTCCGATGCACTCTCCAAGACATCGATACGACTCTGAAGCCGATCTGTCAGAGATGCCAGCTCTTCCGTCAAAGCCTGAATCTCTCGATCCCTCGCTCGTAGGGCCCTATCCACCACCCGCGACGAGATGTGCCTCCTTCCCGTAGGAGGGTCCTGTCGGGGGGGACCGAGCGCGCCGTCTGGTGGCGAGCCGACAGTTCAATCATCCGCGATCGGGTTCGTTGGATATCATCAAATCGACCGCGAACGAAATCCACTCCCCGTGAGAGACCATGTTCCCTCAGAATGGTCTCTCTCGCCCGGGACCCGAGAGCAGCAGCGGCTTTGGGGTCTCCAGCGACCGTGCGCATGAGTGACGCCGCTTCCTCAACATCGGGTTCAGCCCACCGGGCGCCCGGCGGGTACGGATCACATCCTTCCGGGACCGAACCCCTCTTCCAAGGGACCAGATGGGCTGTCTCCTCGGTCATGAAGTCCAGGTTTCCCGAGTAGCCCGTGGCGATCACCGGCTTCCCGAGCACCATGGCCTCGGCCATGGTCAGACCGAGCCCCTCGCTCCGATGGAGCGAGACATAGCAATCACACAATGCCATCATGGATGCCTGGTCTTCTGACCGTAGGTAACGGTCGATGACGATGATGTCAGCTCTGTCGTGTGCCTCCCAGCGGATCCTCTCCAGATCTGCAGCGCGACGATCCCCGTTGATCATCTTGAGAACAAGCGCGGGACCCTCATTCGGTCTGAACGCTGACCGAAATGCACGGATGAGGCCGAGCGGGTTCTTGCGCTCCAGGATGCTGAACAGATCGAAGCAGAACAGGAAGGTGAATCGGTCTGGCAGGCCCAACATGGTGCGATCGATGCTGGGGTTCACTGGTGGCTCGAGGATTGGCAATGGAACCACATGGACCGGTTTGTCCGTGACCTCCGCAATGGACGACCGGTTGAACTCGGAAAGAGTCCACACCTCGTCAACAAAGTCGAAGGCGGGCCAGAATTGACGTGGGAACTCCTCGAGTTCCCAAGCCCACTGTCCGATGGTGTACCGGCCGGAAAAGAAATCTTGACCCATGTTCTGAGCGAACTCCGGAAAGCGGTCCGCATTCACCGCCACGATATTGGTGTCGAAATCACCGACCGATTCGGATTTGCCTCGGAACGGATGCTCCTGACGGCTGGAAGTGGCGGTCCAGGTGACGGTTGTAGAGGGAATTTCCGCCGCATCGATGAGGCGACTGGTGAGCCGACCGCCCTCCCCGACGCCAAGTTCGGCGGCGAAGTAGCCGGCAACGACTACGCCCGGTCGAAGGTGGTCTGCCGAGGCCCACTCGAGCGGGCCATAGTTGGATTGCCGGTCCGCCTCCAAATCCGAACCTCCAGGCGTGGTTGCCAGGGAGGCCTCCATGCGACCCTCGGCCACCTCATTGCGCGCCCACGCCAAGAATCCGCCATGATCTGTGATTCGAGGATTCGGATAGTGGTGCTGGAGGTCAGGACGCATCAACCAGGTGGTTGCCAGGTAGGCGGTGACATTCGCCCACCCCTTAAGATCGGATGGTCGATTCAGGAGATCGATGAAGGAGTCCGCGCACCTCGCAGCGAAAACAGGTCGGGGACCTCCAGATCAGAGTCTTCGTCTGCGGCCTCAAGGAAATCCCGATACACGGCGCGCATTGCCGCATCGAAACGCACACCATTTGAAGCTTCAGCGAACCCATAGGGGGTGCGGCTGTCGACTCCGTAGCCTTCTTCAGTGAGCAGTGCGGCATAGTCATTGCAAATTTTTGCGAGGGCTGGGTGCTCACTCAACAGGATCCGCGGCCGGTCACCCTGATGTTTGCTCAAAAGGTAGGGCGCGCTTGGTGAGAAGCCGCTGAAATGGAAGAACGCGAGTGGATGTCCGTTGACACCATAGGAGGTTCCATCCCAGTTCAGCTCACGTCCGTGCAAATTCCAGTAGGCCACGTTGTACTGAGGGTCCCGGACGATGGAATGGTCAAACATCGATGGGACGAAGTCCACCCACCGTTGGTCCACGAAGCGCATATTCTGCGGGTCGAGGACGCAATCGCGCCGGAGCCTTTCCTTCCAGAACGATAGGAAGGGCACGGCCTTCTGACTGACGCCGATGAATCCCAGGTTGTACATCCCAGCAGCAAGGATTCCGTCCTCTTCGCACTTCTTGTTATCCCGGGGAAAAGGTACGAGGGTGTGAGGCGTGAGGACTATTCCGTGCTCAGCGGCCAAGTCGCCAAGCGGATCGAGGCGGGAGAACACCTGGATGTCGGGATCGAGATAGAGAACCTCGGAGTCCCCCCTCTTCAGCAATGTTTCGAGGAGCCACGGCTTCAACGCAGTCGCCAGTTCCATCACCTCGTAGATTGCAGCCATCCGGTGCGGTTCTGCAGCGTCAATCTCAAGGTCCTCGGGTCGGAGCACCTCGAAGGGCTCAACAGTCGGGTCAACATCGCGTTGCAGGTCGTCGAGGATCAGTACGACCATCCGGCACCCTGGATTGGTCGATCGAACAGACTCTGCCAACACCCGGGCAAAAGGCAAATAGTTGCGGGCCACGATGGTGCAGGCGGTGAACGTCACTAGCTTTACCTCCTTCTTCTGAGTAGTGAAGGCTAGCCTGACCGTATTGGGCCGATAGGCCTTCAGGAGAACCTGGAAGTTGAACGTCGCGCTTGAGCGCAGCGGGGCGCCAGCGTGCATCCAGCGCCAAGCGGAGCCAGCAGGACCAATCCTGACTTCACTTCGCTAGCGGCTGTCGATGCCGGAGTTCGATGGCTCCGCACCAATACCCTTATGGACAACATGGCGCCTTGTGGATACCGTCGGCAAATGCGTCCGCAACCTTGTGCGATCCATCCGACGAGGACGGAAAGCGGGGGTGTGTCCGGTCGGCCTTGGTCGGTCAAGCGACCTCTCATGGTCACGCGAGGAGGTCCCTAGCGTCGGCATCGAGCACAGCATTGCCCGACGACCTCGCTCCGGTGACAAGGCACACCCTCGGCACGGAGGCTCATGAGGTTCGAACCGGTCGGACCCGGCCTTGTGTCGGACCAATCTGCCCATAGGGAAAACGGACCTGCCGAGCTGTGCGGGGAGCCCAGTGCAGCTACAAACAATGCCATGACCGGGCCACTCCCGGGCGCTGAGCGGTCCACGATTACCAGGCGGACATGATATCGGGCCAGAGTGGTTTGGGTCTCTTTCACGAGTTCGGCGGTGACCGGCAACGGCGGTCCGTAGGAGCTCGGCGGGTCCTGGCCAGCGAGGAACTGCTGGAGCTCGGGTGGGTTCATGAAGTTCGGGCCCAAGATGCTCGGCCCAGTATCAGGGGTTGATGTGTGGTAGCCGTAGCCGCCAAGGAGCCGGAAGCTAAAGGTGGCATCGGCCTGCCAAAGCATCGCCTCGGCCGTCAAATAGGTGGCGTACGGATAGGTGATGGCCACCGGGTCTCCGGCTGGAATGGCCCGCTGAAGACTCGCTGGGAGCGTCACGGTGGGCTTTACACCGAACTGGTTGGGCCATTCCGGTAGTTGGGTGCCAATCAGTACAGCGAGGGTGATGACCGCAAAGGCCGCTCCCGCCCGCCCTTTTCGGGCCGCAGCGTGCTGGTGACCTCGGCGCGCAGGTGCCCGGTGCAAATCGTCCAACCCGAACGCAACCACCGCAGCCAGACATGCACTCATCTCGAAGGAGAACCGACTCGGTAACAGGTTGTCGACCAGTGGGATGTGGTCGAGCAACAGGAAGGGAAGCGGGATGCCGGTCAGACGGCCATCGACGGCAAGGTGAGGTCCGAGCGAGAGGACTGCCGCAACTACGACTAGCGCCATTGCGAGCTGGGTGCGGGAACTGCGACGGGAGCGCCAGGCGAGGAATCCGGTCAGGACAAGGAGGGGAACGCCGATATAGCCGCTCGCCTCAGTCACCTCGCTCTCGGCGGCCAGCTTGGCTCCGAGCGACCGCATTCCCCATGACACCTTCTGCAATGGTCCCGGGGCCACAAAGCTCAACAGGTCGTTGTGGTAAGGATTCACGGTCGAAAATGTTGGTCCCGCAATATGCTGCGGCCCGGCAAGCATCATCCAGATGGGATAGGCCAGCAACACCGCCATGATGGCCGAGCGCGATGCCCACCGGGTACCACGCGGCGCGTAGCATCTCCGGCGCTTTGGCGGGACGGCGAATCATCACGCATGCCACCGCGGCAACGATGAGGACAGCGACGCTCGTCAAGACCTCCGGCGAGATGAGGTACTGGGCACAGAGGAGAAGGCCGAGCTGGACACCGCGCCGCCGGGGTGAACCCATCTGCCGGAAGACTGAAGCGACAGTCAGTGCGATGAACGGTGGGACCGGCATGAAGATCAGCGACAGATGACCGAGGCTATGACCTATCAAGAAGGGTGAGAACCCATAGATCAGCCCGCCCAGCGCGGCCGCAGGCCACCACACGTCCCACTTTCGCAGCACCACGAACCCGGCGGTGGCAGAAGCCGGCATGGCCAGAACCGTCATCAGGTTCGCTCTGACGAGAGGACTGGCAACCGGGGCGAGCGGGGCCGTGATCAGGCCGAGGAGGGGACTCGCTGTGTTCTGTCCCAGGTTCAAACCTGTCGGCACATACATTGCGTTGCTGAAAAACGGATTCAAGCCGTGGGCAACGGCATGTGGAACCCAGGCGAGGAGCCACAGCACCAGGGCGAAGTCCCCACCGGCACCAAAAGGATGGTCCGAGATCGGAAACACCGGCCAGAATGCGACGGCGCCAATCAAGACGTAGCCGAGGATCACCAATACCGATGGCAGCGTCTTGCGCTGCGTGAGGAAGTACTCGTTGGTGCCGCTGAGCCGCTTCGAATGAGGTGGTGGGCGCCGAAGAGATGACGAATTTCAGGGCTTTGCAACAGGCGCGCTTCCATCGGACTCATTCTGCCTCATTCGGATGCCGGCTCCGGCAATGGCCTGGGATGCCTTGAGAGCGGCCTGCGCTGAGTCCAAGCATCAAAGAGCGCTTCCAACTTGAGGCGCTGTGCAACGAGGTCAAGGCGTCCCTTCCTGGGATCGACATCCTCCAGGGCCAGGGCCAGGACCGAGCTTCGACAGCGTTGCTGTGTCACGAGGTCTGAGCCAAACAGGCACTCCAATTTCTGGGCGCGCTCGCGGCCATTCACGGCCCGAACGTGATGGATCTTCAACAGCGAGGCTCTGCACCGGAATTCCGGAGTGCTCTCACTCAGAGCTCACAAGCCTCGATTCATCCTCGAGCGGCACCCCTTCGATTAGACCGGCGACAAGTGAGTACCACTCTTCATCCTCTTCCGGAGGCCGCAAGGGGCACCAGGGTTGCAGCCGACCCAGGTTCGGGTTGTAGCTGGGGTCTTGTCGCAGGCGGCCAACCCATCGCGGAAGAAACTCCTGGTAGTCACGTGCGTAACCGGAGAGTCCACGGCTGACCGACTCGTAGTGCGTGAGCTCTGCATGTGGTGTGTAGAGAAGTCGATAGCCGCGCCGACCCAACCGGATGCAGAAGTCCACATCGTTAAAGGCGACAGCGAATGCCTCGTCGAAGCCACCCATCTCCTCGAAGACGCTACGACGGACCAGCATGCAAGCGGCAGTCAGGGCGCTGTAGCCGCGCACAACCCGGTCCCAGGAGAAATAGCCGCGTGTCCCCTTGGGCATACCGATGAAGATATGGCTGGCCACGCCGCCCAGGCCCAGCACCACCCCTGCGTGTTGAAGCCTTCCGTCGGGATAGATCAGTCGCGGCACCGACCGCACCGATCTCCGGACGCTGGCCGAGCTCGACGAGTGCATGGAGCCAACCGGGTGATGTCGCCTCAATGTCGTTGTTCAGAAAAAGCAGCATGTCCGTTCTACAGCTGGCCGCGGCAAAGTTGTTGATGGCGGCCCAGTTGAAAGATCCGGGATAGTCGAGAACTCTGGTATGGGGTCGCTCCTCCAACCGTGGGCGCAGTGCCCGGGTCTCGGGCTCGGTGCTCCCGTTGTCGATGAGCACGATTTCGGCGACTTCGGTAGCCGGGGTCGCGGTCCAACGATTCGAGGCAGGAAACGGTCAACGAGGCCTGGTCGCGGTAGGGGATGATGACGCTGACCGTCGGCGACCCGCGTATCGTCCTCCGGACATGGTAGGCGCCCTGGAACGGACCGGTCTCGACCGAACCCTCGATTCCTCGACGAACCATTGCATCCTCCAGAGCGCGCCGACTGGCCAGGTGGGCCCAGGGCTTGGCGTCCGTGTCCCCGGCGGCTGAGCCGGCGACCACTCGCCAGTGGTAAAGGACCTTCGGTATATGGACGACCTGTCGAGCCACTTCGGTGGCCCGGAGCATCACGTCATAGTCCTGACTTCCGTCGTACTCCGGGCGGAATCCGCCGATTCGTTTCAGAACCTCCGCACGCACCACGGTGACATGCCCCAGGTAGGGGTAGGCCAGCAGCAGGTCGGGATCCCAGTCGGGCTTGAAATGAGGGTGGAAAGGTCTGTCCAGTTCGTCGAGCTTGTCCTCGTCCGAATAGATCACATCGACGTCGCCTTCCGAGGTGATGACTGCGGCGACTTCAGCCAGCGCATCGATTGCGAGGACGTCGTCATGATCGAGGAGCACGATGAACTCACCGGTGGCCTCATCCAGTGCCCGGTTGGTAGCACGAGAGATGCCCCCGTTGTGGTCCATGGCCAGGACCTTGATCCTTGGTTCTCCGGCGGCGAACTCGTCCATCGACTTGGTGAGCTCCGGGTCGCCGGATCCGTCGTCGCACAGACAGAGCTCCCAGTTCTGGTATGACTGATTGAGCACCGAGAGAACACAATCATTGAAGTACCAGATCGACGGACGGTAGACCGGGACGACAACGCTGAGCAGCGGCCCCGTGGTCGGGAGGTCGGCGGGCGGCTGGTCCTCAGCGTGGTCGACTCGGTACTGGTGGCGGAGATGCTTCCAGTTCCAGTAATCGGGCGCGAATGAAGATGCGTCCCTGCCCCATGAATCTTCGCTCGGGGGCGAGCCCTCGGACTCGGAAGCGGTGTCCGCCAATCGTTCCGCCATCCACCCAAGAGCCCGGGTGACCGTGGAAAGGGTCGCACGGATCCTCGGTGACCTCGTGCGTCGGCACCGGCCCGTCACCGATCGGCGTCATCATCCACCCTCAAAGAACCCGATTCGAAATCGAGCCTGCAGTGGAGTGAAGATTCGGATCGGAGCCCGTCCCCACCGCTCCGTCGGCCTGTTCGATTTTTTCGGCACGCCGCGGCACACTACCAGGACAGATTCGGCCCCATGGAGCACTCGGTGCGTCCCTTGGCCGACAGCCCGGCGCGGGTATAGTCCTGCCAGCCATCGGTTGACCCATCATTCTCCGAATGTTCGGAGGACGGTACTATGTCCAGTCCGGATCAGCTTCAACTGCAAGTCCCACATCAAACACGCCAGAACGGCCGATTCGGGCACGAGTGACCGCCTGCGCATGGTCCCTGGAGCGACCTCGCATGCCGACCAATCGGAGGAGAAGCACAACTTGGAACAGCCTGCCATCGATCCGGAGGAATTCCTCCGGAGACTGAAGGAAGAGCACCAGATTCTCGAGTGGGAGCCATTGCCTGCTGAAGGCATGCGATCTTCGGACACCAATCAGGTGCGCAATCGGGCCTCACTCGAGTACCTGCACTCCCACTGGGTTCTGCCTGAGTCCTTCGATCCCGACGACGCAGGCCGGGGCATCCGCGGCAGGATGCTGTCGCTCTTTGCCCGTCTGACCTTTCAGGTTCTCGTTCGCTACCTCCACGACGAGCGCCAGCTGCTCTCCCACATGGTGCGGGTCAACCAGGCCCTCGAACAGCGATGCGACGCACTCACTCTCCAGCTTCAGCAACTCAATCAGGACATGATCGACAGGCAGGTCGCCGAGGCGGCCAACCAGGCGAAGCTGGCGCTGTGGCTTCACCTCGAACCTCCAGGTACGACGCCCTCGACGGAACAAGGCGTCAGGAAGGCACAGAACGAGGTCCGTCCACCGAGTCGCACGTAGTACTGATGCACGAGGAGCTCAGAACCTCTCTTGCGTCTTCACCCGTGACCCGCAGATGACGAACTCCGTCCACCAGCCTGATTCCCGCCGCCCAGTGGTGGCCGTACTGCCGACCCGCTGGGAGACCACCAGCGAAGCCGGATGGATCACCCGGCAGGTAGCCGGGGCCCTGGCGTGTTCCGCCGACGTCCACGTCGTCATCCCTGACGGCACCGGTCCCGCTGTCGCCGTGGACGGAGTCTTCACCGTTCATCGGCTGGGGACGCCCATCTCCCGGGCCGCAGAGCTCCGGCGCGAGCTCCTCGTCGAGGGGATCTCGGAGACCGGTACGACCGGCGAATTGGCGATGACCCCGGAGCTCGGGGCCATCCTCGACGAGGACCTGATCGAACCGTGGGCGGGCGCAGCGGGTGTCCTCACCGCGCTTCTCCCCGACCTGGTGGTCATCGCCGACCACCGGAACGTCGGGGCATTGAGGGCGGTCGACCACCACAGTCCGAAGGTACCGGTCGTCCTTCTCGCACTCGGCTCCGATGCCCGGTCGCTGGCCTTTCCGCACTTCGATCCGCTCTTCGACCGGGCCGACGCAGTACTTGCCTCAACGGAGACGGAACGCTCGCTGATCGCCCAGCACCACGGATCGCCGGGCAAGGTGCGACGCATCGGAGCCGCACTGGACGCCAACCCCAGCGTGCTGACCGAGCCGAACCCGTGGGTGGGTGCCACGGACTACGTACTCGTCCTCACGGGGGTGGACGAAGAGGGAGAGCACGAGGAGAACGAGCTCAGTCGCCTTCTCCGGGTCAGGTTCCCGGACAACCCGGTGGGGATCGCGCACAACGACGCCTTCTGCGCCTGGCACGAGGGGCGGGTCACGAGAGGGTGGCCGATCGAGCGATCCAGCGACCTCGACCGGCTGATGGCCTGGGCGAGGATGACCGTCGACCTGCGCCCGGGCCGGTTGCTCGCCCGTCGCTGCGTGACCTCCCTACTCTTCGGCACACCGATCGTCGTGCCCGAACAGAGCCGGGCGAAGGAGCATGCGAAGAGGGGTGGGGGCGGCCTCTGGTTCTCCAACCCGTCCGATCTCGCCTGGTGTGTCGAAGCTCTGCTCGAGCCCTCGACCCGCCAGGTCTTCAGCACTCAGGGCCGGACCTATGCCGAGGAGGAGTACGGCTCGACCGACGCCTTCATCGAGCGGGTGGTCGAGGCCTGCGGTCTCAAACCGATCGCCGATCCGGCAACAATCTCCACCTGACGACCGCAGCCCGGACGGTTCAGATGGTGCCGTCGGCGACTGCTTTCTCGATCCAGGGCACGACGTCCTGCAGGATCTTCTCGAGGCTGGTGGTGGCCTCGAAGCCCAGTACCCGCTTGGCCTTGTCGGTCGAGGGCACCCTCCGGTTGACGTCGTGTTCGAACGGAGGATCCGACACCCAGTTGAAGGGGGTCTCGGGGCCCTTGATGGCCACCCAGATGGCCCGGGCCAGTTCGAGCACACTGGTCGACTCCGCCGTCGAGAGGTTGAAGTCCTCGTTCAGCGCGTCGGGATGCTCCATGGCGTCGACGATGCCCTCGGCCAGATCGGCACCGTAGGTGTAGTGGCGGATCTGGGTGCCGTCGCCCAGGATGTGCAGGGGATCCTGGCCCTTCACCACCTTTTGTACCAGGTCGGGCACGACGTGGCTCATGGCCAGACTGACGTTGCCGCTCAGGATCTCGACGTCGCCCAGGGCCCGCCGCTCGCCGATCCCCACGCAGTTGAACGGCCGGACGATCGTGTACGGCAACCCGTACTGGTCGAAGGCCGCCTTGGCGAAGTACTCGACGGCGAGCTTCTGGAAGCCGTAGGAGGAGACGGGTGGGGGGATCTCGTGCTCCTGCCCCTCGTGGGACGGCCACGCGTCGGCCGATTCGAAGACCATCGACGAGCTGAGATAGGTCACCTTCTGCAGCCGGCCGCTCTCCCGGGCCTTGATGGCGGCATCACAGGACGAGGCGGTGATCCGCTCGTTGGTGGCCAACAGGTCGTAGGCGTAGGTGTGGAAGTAGGAGATGCCACCGATCAGGGCGGCCCCGGCGATGAAGTGGTCACAGCCCGCCAGCTCGGCGGTCATGAGGTCGACGTCCCGGGCGTCGCCCTCGATGAACCGATAGCCGTCATGGTCGTCATAGGAGCGCTTGACCGGTCCGTACTTCGAGTAGTTGTCGATCCCGACCACGCTGTGGCCGCGGTCGAGCAGCTCTTTGACCACATAGCCGCCGATGAATCCCGCAGACCCGGTGACCAGAACGTTGCTCATGAGATCCCTTTCCGCTCGGCCGCCGCGCGTACCTGGTCGACCTCGAGGCGAGGACCGAAGGCGAACCGCCACCAGCCGAGGTAGTGCGGGAGCCAGCTTACGATCTTGAAGTTTGACACACCGTGGTTCCGTTCGAGCCAGATGGTGGGCACCTCGGCCACCGGTAGCCGGGCCCGCCTGGCCTTGGCCACCAGCTCGATGCCGATCTCGAACCCGGCGCTCGAGGCGATGCCGACCCTCCGGACGAAGTCGACGTCGTAGGCCTTGAACGAATTGGTCGGCGTCCCTCGTGCCCACCCGGGCCAGTACCCACAAGGAGAGGCCCGCCGCCCGGGACAGCAGGCTCTTGAGAGCAGGGCCACCGACCTGTTGTCCGCCCCTCGAGTACCTCGAAGCGGCGGCGATCACCACCCCCCGCTCGACCAGGCGGACCATCTGGTCGATCTGCTGAGGGTCGTCGCACCCGTCCGCCATGGTCACCACCACCACGTCCGCGGCCGCCCGGTCGATGCCGTAGCGGATGGCCTGGGCCGGCCCGGGCTCGACGTCGTTGACGACGACGGAGGTGGTCGGGTGCTGACGGGCGTACTTCTCGACGCTGGAGACGGTGGAGTCGTCGGGCGCGTCCACCACCACCAGGATCTCGTGGGGAAGCTGCACCGCCTCGGTCAGCCGGGTGAGCACGTCCTCGATGTCCGAGCCCTCGTTGTAGGCGGGGATGACGATGGAGACCCTGGGCTTCACACCACCACCCCGTCCCCCCGCAGGTTCCAGATGTCCACGACCGGCTGACGGATGGCGATGTCGGCATAGGCCTGATGCGGTGCCCCGATGACGATGAGGTCGGCCCGTTCGAGGACCGTCTCCAGCGGGGTGAGGGAGTCGTCGACCGTCACGAACGGGTCGGTGGTCAAGACCGCCGCGGCGCGGACGTTCAGCACCCGCTTCAGCTTGTAGGAGAGGCTCGAGCGGTTGTCGTCAGACCCGCCCTTGAAGGCCATGCCCAGGATCCCCACGGTCATCGAGTCGAGGTCGTAGCGGGCGGCGATCTTCGATACCAGGTACAGGGGCAGGCCCTCGTTGATCTGCATGCTGGCCTGGCCCAGGGCGAAGTTGTTGTTGTTGAAGGCGGCCAGCTGCATGGTGTCCTTCAACAGGCACGGCCCGGCGGCAAATCCGGCCCCGGGCAGATCGGCGGCCCGGGGGTAGTCCTCGATGACCGCCCGCCGGATGCGCTCGTAGTCGACCCCGAAGTCGTTGGCCATCATGTACAGCTGGTTTGCGGCTGCGAACTTGATGTAGCGGTAGGAGTTGGTGAACAGCTTGGCCAGTTCGGCCTCCTCCGGTTCGACCCGGACGATCGTCCCGGTCAGATGGCCGAACAGCGCGGCACCCCGCCCGTAGGCCCGGTCGTTGCGTGCCGCCACGATCTGGGGAAGGGAGTGCAGCTCCTCCATCGCCTTGCCCTCGGCGATCCGCTCGGGACAGAAGACCACGTCGATCGACTTGCCCAACCGGTCGATCAGCCGTTCCACCAGGCGGGTGACCCCGGGGAACACGGTGCTGCGGAGGATGAGCAGCTGACCGTCCACCAGGTGGTCGGAGACCATCTCGAGAGCGCTGACCACGGCTTGGGGATCGGGGTTCAGGTGTTCGTCGACCGGCGTCCCGATGACCACGACCAGGTGCTCGCTGGCTCCGATGGTGGAAGGATCCGTCGACGCTGAGAGCGTTCCGTCGGCCAAGGTACGGGCCAGGACCTCGGGGGCACCCGGCTCGAGATGTGGCATCTTCCCCGACCGGACCC
The DNA here is from genome assembly GCA_963806285.1 of uncultured Acidimicrobiales bacterium. Classification (GTDB taxonomy): domain Bacteria; phylum Actinomycetota; class Acidimicrobiia; order Acidimicrobiales; family RAAP-2; genus Bog-756. The sequence continues at coordinate 86,297 of CAWDXJ010000006.1, read as the reverse complement.
GGTCGACCGCAGCCAGGTTGGTGTCGTAGAGGGCCACCCGCAGACCCGAATCGGCGAGGGCGAGCCCCAGCGGCAGGCCCACGTGTCCGCAGCCACCGAGGACGGTCACATCGGCGGTCCATCGAGCCCTCACCAGGGTCAAGTTATCAGAAGGCACGGCAAATCCCGGCCGGGACGCAGCGCCCGCTCAGTCCGGAGGACCTGGTCGTCGCCGACTCACCAGCGGGCCAGGAGGCCGATCACCATCCCGTCGAGGATGTCCGCCTCCGACACCAGGCACTCGTCGAACCCGAACCGGGTCATCACCTCCGCCAGGATCATCGCGCCCCCCACGATCACGTCCTCGCGGCCGGCGACCATGCCGGCGCGATCGAGCCGGGCGCTGCGGACCTCGGAGGCAAGTGTCCGATACCAGTCGTTGACTTCAGCGACCGACAGCACGGCGTGGTGGATGCGGTCCCGTTCGTACTCGTCGAGGCCCAGCTGCAGCGAGGCCAGGGTGGTGACCGTGCCGGCCAGGCCGACCAGCCGATGTGCGGCCAGGAACCGGGGGTGCTCGGTGGTCACCCGGTCCAACATCTCGCCGACCATGACCTCGGCGCTGGTCAGCTCGATCGGCGTGGGTGGATTCGAGACGAGGTAGCGCTCGGTGATCCTGACGCAGCCGAGCTGTAGGGAGACGGCGGTCAGGTCGGGGTCCTCGGGCCCGGAACCGGTGACCAGTTCGGTGGAGCCTCCACCGATGTCCAGGACGAGAAACGGTCCACCGCTCGGATCGAGGTTGGAGACCGCCCCCGCCATGGACAGTCTTCCTTCCTCCAGTCCGGTGAGCATCTCCGGGCTGAGCCCGGTGGCCTTGCCGGCTGCGTCGAGGAACTGGTCACCGTTCGAGGCGTCGCGGGCCGCCGAGGTCGCCACCAGCCGGCCCCGGACCACCCCGAATCCGTCCATGATCCGTCGGTACTCGGCCAGCACCGACAGGGACCGCTCGATCGCATCGGAGGTGAGCGTCCCCGTTGCATCGACACCCTCACCGAGCCGGGTGATGTTGGTCAGGCGCTCGAGGGGCCGGGCGGCGGTGTCGGCCACCAGCAAGCGGGTGGAATTGGTCCCGCAGTCGATGGCCGCCACCGGGCCCACTGGCTCCATGGTCCCTTGCTACCACGGCCGGCCGGACATGACCCACAGAGTGGATCGCTCCCCGGCCCTTACGACGGGTGCAGACCGATCCGCTGTGCGGTCCACTCCCCCACCGGATCGTCAGCACCGGTCAGCCACCAGGCCAGGTGGGCGTGGAGGCACTTGACGCCGTGCCGGGTCCCGCCGACTCCCCCCGACGGCCTCGGACCCCGGTGGTCGGGAGGGATCAGGGCGTCCCGCTCGTGGGCGTAGCGGGCGTGGGCGGCCTCGATCCGTTCGATCGGCAGGGCGGCTTCGGCCTGGCGCACCCCTCCGGTCGACTCGAGCCTGCTCACCGCCTCCCGCAGGGTCGGATCCACCAGCCAGTAGCGGGTGGGCATCGGGGTGCCGTCGAAGAGGAACGGTGCGTTCTCGATGACCGCGGGCATCCCGCCGTCCCCCCGGACCACCACGGCGAACTCCCCGGCCGGCTCCCGCCCCAACAGCCCGGCGACGGCCTCCCGGTCGGGGTGAGCGCCATCCTGCCCGCCGGGGTCGGCCCCGGGTCCCGTGGTCAACTCCAGAATTCGAGCGATTTGGTGACCCGGCCCCAGAAGCTGGTCGTGCTCTGCGCTCCGGCAGTACCCGACGGGCCGCCGGCGGCCCTGACCCCGGTTCCGACCGGCCGGGCCGAGGAGCCCGATCCGCCGGAAGACGGCTGTTGGGAGAGGCCCGGGTCGGGGGACATGTCAGGGGCGTTGGCCGGCGCCACCAACGGCTGCGTGCCCGGGTCACCGACGGTGGCCCCGCCCCGGGCGGTCCCCCTCGACTTGCCGCCGGGGGGCAGGACGACGAAGAGGGTCTGTCCCGGCGGGACCATCTGGTAGTCCTCGCGTGCCAGTCGATCGATGGCGGCGTTGGAATTCAGCTGCCGCTGCTGCTCGGACAACGACCTGTTGGTGGCCTGGAGCTGACGGAGCTGGGCGGCAGCCGCCGAAAGCTGGTGGTGCTGGGACAAGAGGGCGCCGAGGGGGAAGCCCGCCACCAGCACGACGACCGCGAAGGTGGTGGCGAGGGCCAGTGGGATCCGGCGCCGACGGGCCAGGGCCGCCTCCTGGGCATCGGTCGACGACGACGAACGGGCCTTGGCCCTTGGCCCTGGCCCTGGCCGTTGCCGAGGCACCGGCCGCGGCCACAGCCGCTACCACACCGGGTCTCCGGTCACGGAGCCGGCCGGACCCGCTCCCGGCCGCCGTCGGGCGGATCCGCCCGGACGAGTCGGACGTGGTGGACGGCTCCGTGGACCTTCGGCCTCCGTCCCCGCCGTGGCCCCGGGAGGGGCCCCGCCTTCGCCGCCCTTCCTGCCGGCCCCTTCCGGTCCTTCGCCGGCTTCGCCCCTCGGGACGCCTTCGCCTTTGCCTCGGTGGCGGCCCGGAAGCGGGCCGCCACCTCCGGGTCACTGGCCGGGCCGAAGGCCCGGGGTGCCCTCGCCGGGACCATCTTGGCCTTGGATCGCTGCGAGCGGGCGTGGAGGCGACCGCTCACGGTGTGGCGCTCCGGACCGCCAGGGCGTCCCCGCCCCGGAAGGCGGCCGACTCACCCAGCATCTCCTCGATGCGAAGCAGCTGGTTGTACTTGGCCACCCGGTCGGACCGGGCCGGCGCCCCGGTCTTGATCTGACCGCAGTTGGTGGCCACGGCCAGGTCGGCGATGGTGGTGTCCTCCGTCTCGCCGGAGCGGTGCGACATCACGCAGGCGTAGGCGGAACGGGTGGCCAGCGCCATGGTCCCGAGGGTCTCGGTCAGGGACCCGATCTGGTTGACCTTGATCAGCACGGCGTTGGCCGTGCCGGCGTCGATGCCCCGGCGCAGTCGCTCCTCGTTGGTGACGAAGAGGTCGTCGCCCACCAGCTGGACCGTCCCCCCGAGGGCCCGGGTCAGTGCCGCCCACCCGTCCCAGTCGTCCTCCGCCATCCCGTCCTCGATGGAGACGATCGGGTAGCGGCCGACCAGGTCGACCCAGTAGTCGACCATCTCCTCCGAGGTGAGGGTGCGTCCCTCGCCGGCCAGCACGTAGCTCCCGTCCTTGTACAGCTCGCTGGTGGCCGGGTCCATGGCGATGGCGATGTCCGCCCCCGGGGTGCGCCCGGCCGCTTCGATGGCCTCCACCAGGATCCGGACCGCCTCCTCGTTGGAGGCGAGATCGGGGGCGAAGCCGCCCTCGTCGCCGACCGTGGTGGACAGGCCCCGGACCTTCAGGACCCGGGCCAGCGAGTGGTAGGTCTCCACACCCCAGCGCAGGGCCTCGGAGAAGGAGGCGGCCCCGACCGGCATGATCATGAACTCCTGCAGGTCGATGGAGTTGTCGGCGTGGACGCCTCCGTTGACCACGTTCATCATCGGCACCGGCAGCACGTGGGCGTCCGCCCCCCCGACATAGCGGAACAGCGGCAGGCCGAGCTCGTCGGCCGCGGCCTTGGCCGTGGCCAACGAGGCGCCGAGGACGGCGTTGGCCCCCAACCGGGCCTTGTTCGGGGTCCCGTCGGCGTCGACCAGGGCGAGGTCGACCCCGCGCTGGTCCAGGGCATCGGCCCCGTCGAGGACGTCGGCGATCTCACCGTTGACATTGGCCACCGCCGCCAGCACCCCCCTGCCGCCGAAGCGGTCCCCCCCGTCGCGGAGCTCGACAGCCTCGAACGAGCCGGTGGAGGCCCCGGAGGGCACGATCGCCCGGCCCACCGCCCCGGAGTCGAGCACGATCTCCACCTCCACGGTGGGGTTGCCCCGGGAGTCGAGGACCTCGCGACCGATGACCTGTTCAATCAAGCTCACTGTACGTAGTCACTCCTGTTGCCGGTGTGGGAAAAGTTACCATCCGGGAACCCGAGGACCTGGGAATTCGTGCCAATTCCACCGAGGCCCGGCCACGCACGGGTGCACTTCCGAGGGCCCCGCCCGCCCGTCAGCCCAGCCGTTCGACCGATGCCCGGAAGCGGGTGGCGCGGGACCGCAATGCCGTCTCCGGGTCGACACCGAGGGACCTGGCCACGCTGGCCAGGGAGAACAGCAACTCCCCGATGGTCCCGGCCTGGTCGGCCGGTCCGCCCTCACCGTCGGTGATCCGCCCCGGTCCCGAGCCGTCATCGGCCCGGACGTCACCGGCCAGGCGGGAGATCACATCCGCCACCCGGCCGGCCTCGTCGTCCAGGTCGGGGAGCACCATCCCGACCGCCAGGGCCTTCCGCTGCAGCTTGGCCGCCAGGGCCAGCGCCGGCAGGGCGACCGGGATGCCCTCGGTCACGCTCGACCGGTTCTTCTCCGCCAACTTCTGCTCCTCCCAGTTGGCCGCCACCTCCTCGGCCGTGTCGGCGGTGACGTCGCCGAACACATGGGGATGGCGGGAGACCAGCTTGTCGTGCACCCCCCGGGCCACGTCGGCGAGGGTGAAGCGCCCGGCCTCGGCGGCCAGGGCGGCATGGAAGTACACCTGGAAGAGCAGGTCGCCGAGCTCCTCTTCGAGATGGTCCACCGCCTGCTCCTCGGCACCGCCCTGTCGGTGGACGAGGGCTTCGCCGGTCCCTTCGCCGGTCCCTTCGCCGGTCCGTTCGTCGGCGGCGCCGACGCCGGCGTCGAGGGCGGACGACGGCGTCGATGGCCTCGAGCGCCTCGTAGGACTCCTCGAGGAGGTGGCGGGCCAGGGAGCCGTGGGTCTGGCGGCGGTCCCACGGGCAGCGCCGGCGCAAGGTGTGGACCAGCTCGTCGAGCCGGATCAGCTCGGCTCCCACCGGGTCGCCGAGGTGGGGGATCCACAGGGAGGTCAGGTGGTCGGGGGTGAGATCGCGATCGAGCTCGTCCCACTCCACCTCCCTCACCTCTTCGTCGTCCAGCCCCAGGTGGTGGAGGAGGGTCACGGTTCCCCCCGGCGGCGGGTCCAGCGACAGCTTGATCTCCGACAGCACCGCCGTGCTCCAGCACTGGGCCACGATCAGCGGCCCGCGCTCCCCGGCCGCGCCGGTGGCGAACGACCCGCCGTCCACGATCCTCACGCCGGCGGCCATCGGGTCGACACCCAGCCGGTCGAAGGCGAGGTCGAGGAAGGAGACCGCCGGGTGCACGGCCAGGGTCACCCGGCCGCCGGTCACGCCGGGATGCTCCCGCAGGAGGGTGACGGTACGCTCGCCGACCGTGGGCGAGCCGGGCACCGCGTAGGCGACGGAACCGGCCTCGGCCGCGGCCGCGACCAGGTCGGCCACGATGGCCCGGTAGACCTGGTCGAAGGTCCGGCTCCGCTCGTAGTGGTGATCGAACGAGTCGGCCCCGGGGAACCGGTCCGCCGCCGGATGCCTCGAGGTGCGCAGGAAGAGGGCTGCGGCCCCGGCCATCGTGGCCAGGGCACCCGAGGTGACGAGCTCGGGCCCGGCCGGGCCCAGACCGACCACGTCGATGTGCGGACGGCTCCGCTCACCCGACCGCGTGGCGGTGGTGGCCGCCGTCGGGATCAGTTGCCCCCCGGGACGGCGGTCCCCGGCGAGCCGGTCGGACCGGTCGGTGCGGTGCCGGTGCGGTCGGTGCGGCCGGTGCGCTCGGTGCGGTCGGTGCGGTCGGTGCGGTCGGTGCGGTCGGATCAGCCGAGGCGCCGGCCAGCAGGTACTGCTCCGGCGGGGCGACGGGGGCCACGATGGTCAGTGCCTTCCAGCTCCCGTACATGGGGTCGACCCACACGTCGGAGTGGCGGGCGAATCCGACGATCTCCTTGCTGACCCGGGTCACGTTGGGGGTGGCCTGGAGCAGTTCGCGCCGCACCACGGGGGCGGCGGCCGACAGCGGCTCGACCGTCCGGTTGGTCACTTCGTAGATGATCCACTGACCGGTGGAGGTGTCCTGCACCGGACCGACGGGCCGGCCCACGGCGATCGACTGCTGCTGCAGCGCCTGATCCACCCGGGCCTCGGTGTAATTGCAGCCGAGCGATCCGCCGTTGGCCGCGGTCTGTGAGTCGAGCGAGCTGGCCCTGGCCACATCGGCGAAGGCCGCTCCCGCATTCAACTGGGCGATGAGCTGGCCGGCGTGGGCCTGGGTGTCGGTGGCGATCACGCTCACACAAACGGCTGTGAACAGTGGCTGATTGGCGGCGTAGTAGGCCGCCACCGCGGCGTCGGACAGGTCCGCCCCCCGGGCCAGCAGCTTCTCGTCGACGGCCTCGTTGCGGATCTGTGCGGCCCGTACCGGGTTCGGCAGGCCGGAGAGGAGCGCGGCGCCGGTGAGGTTCGCACCGGTCGGGTCCTGACAGTACGACGCCGTGCCCGACGAGGACGCCTGCTGGACGGCGGCGGCGATCTCGCCGTCCAACGTCGACTCGAAGTCCGACTTGGCCGCGGTCAGGTCGGAGGACGAGAGGGAGATGCCCATCGATGCGGCGTACTGCTCGGCCAGGAGGTCGCCCACCTGGTTGTCGAGCACGCTGACGGCGAAGGGCATGGCGTAGGTACCGGGGCCGCCGGCTCCCACCGCGGAGAGGGGGGTGATCTGGGCGTTCTCCAGCTCCAGCAGGCAATTGCCGGCCACCGTGGCCTGCAGGGTGTGGAGCTGGGTGTTGAGGGTGCTGGTGGAGATGGCGGTCCCGTTGGCCGATGGCCGCCGGCGGGGTGACGTCACAGGCCGTGCCCAGGAGGGCCAGGGCGAGCACGACGATGGCGGCGGCGGCCCCGGAGAGATGGCGCTTCATCGGCGGCGATGCTATCGGCTGGGTCCCGACCCGCCCCTACGCGGCGGCCGGGGGCACCAGTTCGGCCAGCAGGTCCACCAGGGCCCGGGCGTAGTCGTTCCCCCCGGTCGGAGCGGCCACCGACAGCAGCAGCCGGTGCATGTCGGCCTGATAGGTGGCGCCCGGGGCCAGCCGGCGCAGACGGACCTCGGCCGAGGCCGCCAGCGTGACGGGCGACACCTTGACCGCGGCCCGGTCCGGGGACCCTCCCATGGCGGCCGTCCCCCGCCGGGGAACGCTCACGACCACGTCGGTGATCCCGAGGCGCAGGCATTCGACCCGCAGCCGGGCCACGTCCAACAGGGCGACGGCCGGAGCGGGCAGGGGCCCGAACCGGTCCTCCCATTCGGCCCGGACGTCGGCGATCTCCTCGACGCTGCGCACGGCGGTGAGCCGGCGGTAGGCCTCGAGGCGGACGTCCTCGGCCTCCACATAGCCGGCGGGGAGGTGGGCGGCGTCGGGCAGGTCGAGGGAGAGCTCGACCGGCTGCGGTCTGGGCTCGCCCTTCAGCTCGGCGACCGCCTCGGACACCATCTGGACGTACAGGTCGTAGCCGATGGCTGCGATGTGGCCCGACTGGTCGCGGCCGAGCAGGTTGCCCGCCCCCCGGATCTGCAGGTCGCGCAGGGCGATCTTGAACCCGGAACCGAGCTCGGTGTGGTCCCCGATGGTCCGCAGGCGCTCGTAGGCCTGCTCGGACAGCACCCGGTCGACGGGATGGAACAGGTAGGCGTACGCCCGCTGCCCGGCCCGACCCACCCGGCCGCGGATCTGGTGGAGCTGGCCCAGCCCCAAGAGGTCGGCCCGGTCGACCACCAGGGTGTTGACGGTGGGCATGTCGATGCCCGACTCGATGATGGTGGTGCACACCAGCACGTCGTAGGCGCCGTCCCAGAAGTCGAGCACCACCCGCTCGAGCGTCCCCTCGTCCATCTGCCCGTGGGCGACGGCCACCCGGGCCTCGGGGGCCAGGCGGTGGACCCGTTCGGCCACCGCCTCGATGTCCCGCACCCGGTTGTGCACGTAGAACACCTGGCCCTCCCGGAGGAGCTCGCGGCGGATCGCCTCCGAGGCGGCCGCCTCCTCGAACTCCCCGACGTGGGTGAGTATCGGCCGCCGGGCCGCCGGGGGGGTGTTGACCATCGAGAGGTCGCGGATGCCGGTCAGGGCCATCTCGAGGGTGCGGGGGATGGGGCTGGCGGTCAGGGTGAGGACGTCGACCCCGTCGGTCAACGCCTTGATCGACTCCTTGTGGCTCACCCCGAAGCGCTGCTCCTCGTCCACGACCAGCAGCCCGAGCTTCTTGAAGGCGACGTCCCCGCCCAACAGGCGGTGGGTCCCGATCACCACGTCCACCGACCCGTCGGCCAGGCCGGACAGCACCGCCTTGGCCTGGGCGTTGGTCAGGAACCGGCTGAGCAGCTCCACCCTGAGGGGGAACGGCGCGTAGCGGTCGGCGAAGGTCTGGGCGTGCTGGCTGGCCAGCAGGGTCGTGGGCACGAGGACGGCGGCCTGGTAGCCGTCCTGCACCGCCTTGAACACCGCCCGGATGGCCACCTCCGTCTTGCCGAAGCCCACGTCGCCGCAGACCAGCCGGTCCATCGGTTGGGGGCGCTCCATGTCGGCCTTCACGTCCTCGATGGCCCGGAGCTGGTCGACGGTCTCGACGAAGGGGAACGAGGACTCGAGCTCGGCCTGCCACGGGGTGTCGGGGCCGAAGGCGTGGCCCGGGATCTGGAGGCGGCGGCGGTAGAGGGCGACCAGCTCCTCGGCCACCTCGTGCACCGCGGCCCGGGCCTTGGCGCGGGTGCGCTGCCACTCGGAGCCCCCGAGCCGGCTCACCGTGGGCGACTCGCCCCCGGCGTAGGGGGTCAGCAGCTCGATCTGATCGGTGGGCAGGTACAGCTTGTCCGCCCCGCGGTACTCGAGCAGCAGGTAGTCGCGGGTGGCACCCCCCATGGTGCGGGTGACCATGCCGCCGTATCGGGCCACGCCGTGCTGACGGTGGACCACGTAGCTCCCCGGAGCCAGGTCGTCGAAGAACCCGTCGACCGGCCGGGCCCGGGTCCGCGCCCGGCGGTGGGGGCGGTGCCGGCCGGTGACGTCGGACTCGCTGAGGACGGCCACCCGTGACCCCGACAGCACGAAGCCGTGATCGACCGGGGCCACCACGATGCGGGCCCCCGGCGCGGTCAGGTCGGGCACCCCCGCGCCGGCGGGGCGGGGCCCATCCGATTCGTGGGGTGCGACGGGAACGGTGACCCCCTCCTCGGCCAGGATGGCGGACAGGCGCTCGGCCCCCGCCGCGCTCGACGAGCACAGCACCACGGAGTACCCGTCCCCGACCAGGGCCGCCACCTGGCCGGCCAGCTTGGACCCGTCGCCGAGGATCGGCTCCCACCCCCTCGACTCCACCAGCGGGACCCCGGGGCCCTCGGCCGTCGGCACCAGCGAGAGCACGCCCGCGCCGGTGTCGGCGAGCAGCCGGTCGAACGGGACGTGCAGCCGCGGTGCCCCCTCGCCGGCCTCGAGCCCCCAGGTGGAGGCCAGGGCGTCGGCCAGCGCGGACTCCTCGTCCAGCAGCTCGCCGGCCCGGTCGCGGACCCGGCCGGGCTCCACCACCACCACCAGGCCCTCGTCGGCGAGCAGGTCGGTGACCAGCTCGTCGGAGTCCGACAGCCACGGCAGCCACGACTCCATCCCGTCGAACAGGTCGCCGTCGGCCAGCCGGTCCCACTGATGGCGCCCCCACGGGGCCGAGCCGACCAGCCCGGCCGCCCGCTTCTGCATGGTCTCGTCGACCACCAGCTCGCGACAGCCGAACAGCTCGACGGGGCCGAGGTCGTCGATCGAGCGTTGGTCGGCCACGTCGAAACGGGTCAGCCGGTCGACCTCGTCGCCCCACAGGTCGACCCGCACCGGGTCGTCGGCCGTGGAGGGGAACACGTCGACGATGCCGCCCCGCACCGCCAGCTCGCCGCGGTGCTCCACCATCGACTCGCGCCGGTAGCCCATGGACACCAGCTGCGCCACCAGCTCGTCGACCACGACCCGGTGGCCCTTGGCCAAGGTGACCGGACGGGCCGCGAGCCTCCAGGGACCCAGGCGCTGCAGCACCGCCTTGATCGGGGCCACGACGATGGCCGGGCGGGCGCCGTCGGCGCTCCCGGTCCCCCCACCGAGCTGCCACAGCAGCCGGAGACGACGACCCATGGTCGAGACGTCCGGGCTCACCCGCTCGAAGGGCAGGGTCTCCCAGGCCGGGAAGACCTCGACGGCGCCTCCGCCGTCATCGGCCCCGGGCGGCGCCGAGGCCCCGGCGCCGGTGAAGGCCGCCAGGTCGTGGGCCAGCTGGTCGGCGGCGGACCCGGTGGGCGTCACCACCAGCACCGGGCGGCGGGCGCCCAACCGGACCAGGCCGGCCAGCACGAAGGCCTGGGCGGGAGTGGCCACGGCCAAGGTGGCGTCGGGCGCGCCGATCACCCGCGTCATGGCGGGCTCGTTGCGCAGCAGCGGGGGGAGCGAGCGGAGGCTCACCGATTCAGGGTACCGGGGTCCGACCGGTGCTGACCGGGGTCACGCTGCGCCGGGCCCAGCGGTCGGTCGGTCCCGGCGAGTTGTCCCGTCCCATGCAGCGACTCATCACCCGACTCGGGCGGATGACCTCTCGAGGTCTCCGGGCCCGGTCGAGGCCCCGTGAACCGCTCGGTCGACCGGTCCCCGCCGTCCGGAGGGAGCAGGTGAGCCCACGTCGTGGCGGGTTCGTTCCGCAGCGGCACGTGCGCGGATCCTGTCCGGGTCAGCGTGACACCGTACGGTAGTGAATCCCCAGACGATCGCATGCCGATCGGATGCCCGGGCTGTCGTCCCGGTCAGAGGCCAGGATGCGGGCGGCGAGCAATTCCGCGGCGGCCACAGCCTCGGTGCCAAGGGTCGAGAGTCCCGATTGTTCGAACACCAGGGTCCCCATCCGCGAGGCGAGCTGCCGCATCGGGACGATGGCGATGTCGTCGGGCAGCCTGACCAGTGCCGCGGCAACGGCCTGACGCTCCGGCGGGCTCAAGCCGCCGAGCAAGGCGCCATGGCCACCTCGGGCTGCGCTCTTGCACAATCGTGCATACCAGAGGTTGGTAGTGGCCAGATCATCGCCGCCGACCACCGAGCGCAACGTTCCATCCGGTCCGGTCATCCAGTCGCGAAGCAGATGATCGTCGAGCAGGACCGTCACCCGCTGATCAGGTCCGGGTCCTCCTCGCCGGCCACGGCGACGTAGTGATCCTCAGCGGGGATCAGCTCGTCGAGCAGATGGCTGGCGAACCCTGCGGGGACGGTGAGCACGCCGAAACCGAGGTCCAGCACATCGACGTGGCCCCCCCGTTCGAGCTTCCAGCGGTGGCGGACCCCGGCTGGGAGCGACATCTGCCCCGAAGTGGACACCTTGAACTTCTGAGCCTGAGCCATGGACCCACTCCACTTGGTAGGAATCCGATCCTGCCAAGTGTAGCAATGGACGACAGCCGCTACCGCGACCCGGGGAGGTGCCTTCCCCGGCGGCTCGGGCGTTCTCGATCAGCGGTACCCGGGCTCAACCGTCGGCGTTGACCCGGTTCATGGCCGCCTCGACCCCCTCGGTCACGATGGCATCCACCGCGTCGGCGGCCTCTTGGACGGCCACGGCCAGAAGCGACCGCTCCGCCGCGCCCGGGCGCCTCAGCACGTAGTCCACGCCCGACTGGCGGCCGGGGGGCTTGCCGATGCCGACCCTCACCCGCAGGTAGGCGTTGGTGTGGAGGTGGCTCTCGATCGACTTGAGGCCGTTGTTGCCGGCGTTGCCCCCACCCGACTTCACCTTGACCCGGGCCGTGGGCAGGTCGAGCTCGTCGTGCACCACGATCAGCCGGGCGGCCGGACCCGCGGCCGCAGGGCCCGCTCCCCGGGCCGGTCGGGTGATCCGGGTCGGTCGGGTGATTCGATGCCCGCCCGCCTGACCAGCGGGGCCACCGCCCGGCCCGACTCGTTCATGAAGGTCTGGGGGATGGCCAGCAGCACGGAGCGGGGGCCGATGTGGACCTTGCAGACCTGGGCGTGCAGTCCCCGCTCCGCCTTGAGCCGCCCCTGGTGGCGCCGGGCGAGCTCGGTCACGACCTCGGCTCCCAGGTTGTGGCGGGAGCCGACGAACTCGCTGCCGGGATTGCCCAACCCGACCACCAGGAAGTCGACGGCGGCACCCCGCCGCGGCGGCGCCGGCCCGCGCCGGTTGCGGAGCAGGAGGACTACCCCTCTGAGGGCTCGGACTCGTCGGAGGCCTCCGACGGAGCCTCCTCGGCCGCCTCGACGGCGACGCCGGCCGCTTCGGCCTCTTCCTCCTCGGTGATCTGGACCCGGGGCGGCTGGCCGGCCACGACGGTGGCCTCCGGATCGGTCTCGAGCTCGACGCCCCCCGGGATGGTGATGTCCGAGACGTGCAGCGAGCCGCCGATGGTCAGGCCCGAGATGTCGATGTCCACCGAGGGCGGGATGTCGGCCGGCTTGGCCTTGATGTGCAGGGTGAACAGCTGTTGGTCGACGACGCCGTCACCGTGGTGCACCTCGATCGCCTCGCCGACCAGGTTGATGGGGATCTCGGCGGAGATCACCTCGTCGCGGCGGACGATCTGGAAATCGACGTGGGTCACCACGTTGCGGAAGGGGTGGCGCTGGATGTCCCGGGCCAGCGTCAGGTAGCTGCCCTTGCCCACCTCGAGTGAGAGCAGGGTGTTGAGCCCGGCCTCGCCGGACATGGCGATCTGGAACTCGCGGGCGCCGACCGCCACGGGTATGGGGTCGGATCCGTGGCCGTAGACCACCCCGGGGATCTTGCCCTGGGCCCGTAGACGGCGGGTCGAGCTCGATCCGATCTCGCGGCCGGCTTCGGCGGCAAGCGTGACTTCGGGCATGCGGGAACTCCTCGGGAGACGCTGACAAAGGGGGCGGCGGCCTCCCGGTCGACCATGCCTGTCACGGCGATGGGAGGGGACCGCTGCTGACGGCCCACCATGATAGACGAGCGCCCACCGAGGATGGCACAGGGGTCGGGCAGCCGGCGGTCAGCCGGTCAGCCGGCGGTCGGGGGCTGCCGGCAGGGGCGTCAGGCCAGGTTCTCGCCGCCGAAGATCTCCGACACCGAGGTGTCCTCGAACACCGCGTCGATGGCGTCGGAGATCAGCTTGGCCACCGACAGCACCTCCAGCTTGTCGAACCGCCGGTCCTGGGGCGATGGGCAGGGTGTCGGTCACCACCACCTTGGTCAGCGCCGAGTTCTTCAGCCGGTCGACCGCCGGGTCCGACAGCACGGCGTGGGTGGCCATGCACCACACCTCGGCGGCTCCCCGGTCCGCCAGCAGGTCGGCGGCGGCCACGATGGTCCCGGCGGTGTCGATCATGTCGTCGATCAGCACGCACTGGCGCCCTTCGACGTCACCGACCACGTGGAGCGCCTCGACCTGGTTGGCCGACCCCCCGCAGCCGGCGCTTGTGCACCACGGCCAGATCGGCGGTGAGGTGCTGGCTGAACCGCTCGGCCACCTTCACCCGCCCGGCGTCGGGGGCCACCACCACCAGGTCGTCGCTGCGCTGGCTGCGCAGGTAGTCGACCAGCACCGGCGCGGCGGTCAGGTGGTCGAAGGGCACGTCGAAGAAGCCCTGGATCTGCCCGGAGTGCAGGTCGACGCTCACCACCCGGTCGGCGCCCGGCCACCGAGAGCATGTCGGCCACCAGCTTGGCGGTGATCGGCTCGCGTCCGGTCGCCTTGCGGTCCTGGCGCGAGTAGCCGTAGTAGGGGCACACCGCGGTGATCCGCTTGGCCGACGCCCGCTTGGCCGCGTCGATCATGATCAGGTGCTCCATCAGCGAGTCGTTCACCGGGCCGCAGTGGGTCTGGATGATGAAGACGTCGCTCCCCCGGATCGACGTGTCGAAGCGGCAGTGGATCTCGCCGTTGGCGAACTCGCGGAGGTTGGCCTCGCCGAGGTCCACCCCCAGCTGGGCGGCGATGTCGCGGGCCAGCTCGGGATGCGACCGTCCCGACACCAGTTCGAGCCGCCGGCGGGGGGTGAACTCCATGGCCATGACGCTAGCCCGCCCCGCCTCCGGCGTCGCCGGCCCGCGGGTCCGCACCCGGGCCGTACCCGGGCCCGGCACCCACCACCCCTCCCGCCGGCACCTCGGCCCCCTCCTCGAGGACGGCGAAGGGCCCGACGCGGGCGTCGGCGCCGATCGACCGACCGCCGGCACACGCTCGAGGCCACCGCCGCCCCCTCGCCCACCACCGTGTCGACCAGGTGGGCGTCGGGCCCGATCTCGGCGTGCGCGCCGATCACGCAGGCGCCCTGGAGGATGACCCCGGGCAGCAGCACCACGTCCGGCTCCACCACCACGTCGACGTCGATGTAGGTCCGCTCGGGGTCCCACATGGTCACCCCCCGGCGCATCCACCGCTCGTTGATCCGGTCGCGCAGCTCGGCCTCGGCCACCGCCAGCTGGGCCCGGTCGTTGACCCCGGCCACCTCCATGGGGTCCTCCACCACCAGCGACCCCACCCTGTGGCCGGCCTCGTAGAGGACGCCGACCACGTCGGTCAGGTAGTACTCGCCCTGGGCGTTGGCCGGGCTGAGCCGGCGCAGCGAGGGGGCCAGCACGCTCCGCCGGAAGCAGTAGATCGAGGTGTTGATCTCGTGGACGTCCAGCTCCTCGCCGACGGCGTCGCCGTGCTCGACCACCCGGGCCACCGTGTCGTCCCGCCCCCGCACCACCCGGCCGTAGCCGGTGGGGTCGTCGAGCACGGCGGTCAGCAGGGTGGCCGCGGCACCGGTGGCCCGGTGCTGGCGGACCAGGCCGGCCAGGGTGGCCGGCCGGAGCAGCGGAGTGTCGCCCGGCAGGACCACCACGTCCCCGTCGTCGTCGCCCTCGTCGTCGGGCAGGCCGGTGAGCGCCACCGACATGGCGTCCCCGGTCCCCCGCTGCTCGACCTGTTCGACGAACTCGATGGCCATGCCCGCCGGCGCGTGCTCGATCAGGGTCTTGGTCACCCACTCGGCCCGGTGGCCGACCACCACCACCACCCGGGCCACCGACAGCTCGGCCAGGGCGTCGAGCACGTGGAGGACCATCGGCCGGCCGCACAGCCGGTGCAGGGGCTTCGGCCGGGCCGAGCGCATCCGGGTGCCCTCCCCGGCGGCCAGCACCACCGCCGACAGCCGGCGCCCCGGCTCCCTGCCGACCCGGCGGCCGGCTGGAGCGTCCAGGGCCGGAGCGACCGGGGCGCCCTGGGGATAGGTGCGGATCACCACGGGCCGCCCCTCCCGGACCGCTCCCACGGTGGTCGGCCCCCAACCGTGGCGCGGCGCAAAGTTCATGGGCCTATTCTTCCCACGTCGGCGGGAGCGTGCGACCCGGCACCCGGACCCTCCGGCCCCGACCGACACCACACCCACCCGCTGCCGGCCCGGTCGGCGGCGACCACCCACCCCATGCCCGTCCTCCCCACCACCATCGACCCGAGCTCGGAGACCTTCCGGGCCAACGAGCGCGCCCTCATCGAGGCGCTCGAGATCGTCGACGAGCAGCTGGCGGCGGCCCGGGCCGGCGGCGGCGAGCGCTACGTGGCCCGGCACCGGGAGCGGGGCAAGCTCCTGGCCCGGGAGCGGATCGAGCTGCTCCTCGACCGCGACTCGGCCTTCCTCGAGCTCTCGCCCGCTGGCCGCCTGGGGAACCGAGTACCCGGTCGGGGCGTCCTCGATCGTCGGGATCGGGGTGGTCGAGGGGGTCGAGTGCCTGGTCTCGGCCCACGACCCGACGGTGCGGGGCGGCGCCATGAACCCCTACTCCTTCCGCAAGGGCGCCCGCGCCTCGGACATCGCCCTGCCAGAACCGCCTCCCGGTCGATCAACCTGGTCGAGTCGGGCGGCGCCGACCTGCCCGCCCAGGCCGAGCTGTTCATCCCCGGGGGCCGGGCCTTCCGGGACCTCACCCGGCAGCTCGGCCGCCGCCCTGCCGACCGTGGCCCTCGTCTTCGGCAACTCCACCGCCGGCGGGGCCTACGTCCCGGGCATGAGCGACTACATCGTGATGATCGAGCAGCGGTCCAAGGTGTTCCTCGGCGGCCCGCCCGCTGGTCAAGATGGCCACCGGCGAGGAGTCGACCGACGAGGAGCTGGGCGGGGCCTCGATGCACGCCCGGGTGTCCGGCCTGGCCGACTACCTGGCCGTCGACGAGCTCGACGCCATCCGGCTGGGCCGCCAGATCGTGAGCCGGCTGCAACTGGCGCAAGCACGGGCCCGGGCCCGAGCCAGCCGGCCGACGAGCCCGGTCCACGACCCCGACGAGCTGCTGGGCATCGCCTCGGCCGACCCCAAGGTCCCCTTCGACCCCCGCGAGGTCCTGGCCCGGGTGGTCGACGGCTCCCGGTTCGACGAGTTCAAGCCGCTGTACGGCGCCAGCCTGGTCACCGGTTGGGCCTCCATCCACGGCTACCCGATCGGCGTGCTGGCCAACCACCGGGGGGTGCTCTTCTCCGAGGAGGCCCACAAGGCCACCCAGTTCATCCAGCTGGCCAACCAGATCGACGTGCCCCTGCTCTTCCTCCAGAACACCACCGGCTACATGGTGGGCAAGGAGTACGAGCAGGGGGGGATCATCAAGCACGGGGCGATGATGATCAACGCCGTCTCCAACTCGTCGGTCCCCCACCTGACCGTCAACATCGGCGCCTCCTACGGGGCCGGCAACTACGGGATGTGCGGCCGGGCCTACGACCCCCGCTTCCTGTTCGCCTGGCCCAACGCCCGCTCGGCGGTGATGGGCCCGGCCCAGCTGGCCGGCGTGCTGTCCATCGTCGGCCGCCAGTCGGCGGCGGCCAAGGGCGTCCCCTTCGACGAGGAGGCCGACGCAGGCCATGCGCGAGCTGGTCGAGGCCCAGATCGAGGCCGAGTCGCTCCCCCTGTTCCTCACCGCCCGCCTCTACGACGACGGCATCATCGACCCCCGGGACACCCGCACCGTGCTCGGCATCTGCCTGTCGGTCATCGACAACCAGCCGACCACCGGCACCCGCGGCTACGGCGTGTTCCGGATGTGAGGCGAGCACCGATGAGCGAACCGTGAGCCGATGCCCAGCCGGACGGACCGGCCCGTACCGATGACCGGCCCGGACCGCATCCGCACCGGTCGCATGCTGCTGGTGGCCAACCGCGGCGAGATCGCCCGGCGCATCATGCGGACCGCCCGCGCCATGGGGATCGCCACGGTGGCCGTCTACTCCGACGCCGACGCCGACAGCCCCCACGTGGCCGAGGCCGACCTGGCCGTGCGCCTGCCGGGCACCTCGCCGGCCGACACCTACCTGCGCTCGACGCTGATCCTCGACGCCGCCTGCGCGCACCGGGGCCGACGCCGTCCACCCCGGCTACGGCTTCCTGTCCGAGTCGGGCGACTTCGCCCGGGCGGTCCTCGACGCCGGCCTCATCTGGGTGGGCCCGCCGGCGGCGGCCATCGACGCCATGGGCTCCAAGATCGGCTCCAAGGAGCTGATGCGGGCGGCCGGGGTGCCCACCCTGCCCTCGATCACCGTCGACGGCGATCGCCCCGCCCGACGGTCGGGCGGTGGAGGCCCTCGGCTGGCCGCTGCTGGTCAAGGCCTCGGCCGGCGGCGGCGGCCGGGGCATGCGCATCGTGGCCGGCCCGGGCGACCTGGCCGAGGCGCTGTCCGGCGCCCGGCGCGAGGCGGAGGCGGCCTTCGGCGACGGCACGGTCTTCCTCGAGCGCTACCTGACCGACCCGCGGCACATCGAGGTCCAGGTGCTGGCCGACGCCTACGGCGACACGGTGGCCCTGTTCGAGCGCGAGTGCAGCATCCAGCGGCGCCACCAGAAGATCGTCGAGGAGGCCCCCTCGCCGTTCGTCTCGCCGGAGCTCCGGGCCCGCCTGGTCGAGGCGGCGGTGGCCGCGGCCCGGGCCGTCGGCTACGTCAACGCCGGCACCGTCGAGTTCGTCGTGGACGGGAGCGGGCAACCGTTCTTCCTCGAGATGAACACCCGGCTCCAGGTCGAGCACCCGGTCACCGAGGCGGTCACCGGCCTCGACCTGGTGCGCCTCCAGCTGCTCATCGCCGGGGGCGCGCCCCTGCCCCCCGAGGTCGCACGCGGCCCGGTCCGCCGGCCCGCAGGGCCACGCCATCGAGGCCCGCCTCTACGCCGAGGACCCGGGCCTCGGCTGGCTCCCGTCGACCGGGACGCTGCACCGGTTCGAGCTCGGGCCGGCCGGTCGGCGGGGTGCGGGTCGACACCGGCGTCGAGTCCGGCAGCGTGGTCAGCCCCCACTACGACCCGATGCTGGCCAAGGTCGTCGCCCACGCCCCGACCCGGCACGAGGCCGCCGCCGCGCTCGCCGCCGCCCTGGCCGGCGGCCGCATCCACGGGGTGACCACCAACCGCGACCTGCTGGTCCGCACCCTCCGCCACCCCGGCTTCCTGGCCGGGGACACCGACACCGGCTTCCTCGAACGCCACGGTCTCGAGACGCTCGCCGCCCCGCTGGCCGACGCGGGGGCCAGGCAGCGACACGCGGTGGCGGCCGCCCTGGCCGGCCAGGCCCGCCGCCGGGGCGAGGCCCGGGTGCAGCCGACCATCCCCTCCGGCTTCCGCAACAACCCCTTCGCCCTGCAGCAGGTCGTCTACGGCGCGGGAGAAGGCGAGCATCACCGTCGGCTACCGGTTCGACCGGGCGGGCCGGTCGGTGGCCGAGGTCGAGGTCGACGGCACACCCGTCGCCCATCCAGGGGGCGGTCGTGGCCGCCCGGCGGGGTGGCCCTCACCACCGGGGGGGTGACCCGCCGCTACCGGGTCGAACGGGTCGGGACCATCGCCTACGTCGACGGGCCCGACGGCAGCTCGACGCTCGAGGAGCACGTCCGGCTGCCGCAGGCCGGCGAGCAGGTGGCCGAGGGCTCGGCGCTGGCCCCGATGCCCGGCGGCGTGGTCCGGGTGGCCGTGCGGCCCGGGCGACGAGGTGGAGGCCGGCCAGCTGCTGGTGGTGCTCGAGGCCATGAAGATGGAGCACGCCGTCCACGCCTCCTCCCCGGGCACGGTGAGCGAGGTGGACGTGGCCGAGGGCGACCAGGTGGAGACCGGCCGGATCCTGGTGGTCGTCGAGGCCCCGGCATGACCGGGCCGCGGCCGGCGGCTGAACGGCGTCCCGACTGTGACCGGGCCGCTGTGACCGAGCCGCTCCGCATCGCCAACTGCTCGGGCTTCTACGGCGACCGGCTGTCGGCGGCCCGGGAGATGGTCGAGGGCGGCCCCATCGACGTCCTCACCGGGGACTGGCTGGCCGAGCTGACCATGCTCATCCTGTGGAAGGGCTACCAGCGCGACTCGTCCCGGGGTTGGGCCCACACCTTCCTCACCCAGATGGAAGAGGTGCTCGGCACCTGCGTCGACCGGCGGCATCAAAGTGGTCACCAACGCCGGCGGGCTCAACCCGGCCGGGCTGGCCGACCAGGTGCGCCTGTTGGCCGAGCGGCTCGGGATCGACGGTCGCGGTGGCCCACGTCGAGGGTGACGACCTCCTCCCCCGGATCGACGAGCTGGGCCGGGCCGGCCACCCCCTCGTCCCACCTCGACAC
This sequence comes from uncultured Acidimicrobiales bacterium, assembly GCA_963806285.1. Lineage (GTDB taxonomy): Bacteria > Actinomycetota > Acidimicrobiia > Acidimicrobiales > RAAP-2 > Bog-756. The sequence goes on along the minus strand of CAWDXJ010000006.1, from coordinate 66,755 downwards.
CGGGCGGCCGCTCTGGCCGACGCCCCGGGCCAGGTGGTCTCGGCCAACGCCTACCTCGGGGGCTGGCCCATCGTCGAGGCGCTGTCCGGTGGCGCCGACGTGGTCATCTGCCCCCGGATCACCGACGCCTCGCTGGTGGTGGGGCCGGCGGCCTGGCACCACGGTTGGTCGGCCACCGACTGGGACCGCCTGGCCGGGGCGGTGGTGGCCGGGCACGTGATCGAGTGCGGCCCCCAGGCCACCGGGGGCAACTACGCCTTCTTCACCGAGGTGGCGGGCGTCGAGCATCCGGGCTTCCCCATCGCCGAGGTGGCCGACGACGGCTCGTCGGTGATCACCAAGCACCCGGGCACCGGTGGCGAGGTGTCGGTCGGCACGGTGACCGCCCAGCTGCTCTACGAGATCGGCGGCCACCACTACCCCAACACCGACGTGGTGGCCCGCTTCGACACCATCTCCGTCGCCCAGGAGGGACCGGACCGGGTGCGGATCTCGGGGGCCCGCGGGCTCCCCGCCCCCGAGGACGTCAAGGTCTGCCTCAACCTGCTGGGCGGCTGGCGCAACTCGATGACCTTCGTGCTCACCGGGCTCGACATCGAGGCGAAGGCGGCGCTCACCCTCCGGTCCCTGGAGGCGGCCCTGGGCGGGGCCGACCAGTTCGCCGAGTTCGACGCCCGGCTCATCCGCTCGGACAAGGCCGACGCCGCCGGTCAACGTCGAGGCCACCGCCCAGCTGCGGATCACGGTCAAGGACGCCGACGCCGACCGGGTGGGCCGGCAGCTTCTCCGGCGCGGCCACCGAGCTGGCCCTGGCCGGCTACCCCGGCCTCCACCTCACCGCGCCGCCCACGGCCGGGCAGCGCCTACGGCGTGTACTGGCCGGCGCTGGTCCCGGCCGGCTGGTGGTGCCCCGTGGTGGTCCACGCCGACGGCCGGCGGGTGGAGGTGCCCCACACTCGCCGACCGGGCCGGAGCGAGGCGCGGGATCGTCGACGCCGCCCCGGACCTCGCCCTCGCCCCCGACGCCGTCGTCGCCCCCGCGCTGGTGCCCGACCCACAACCCCCACCGCCGGGCGTCGGGGAGGCGGGTGCCGACCCGGCGCCTGCCCCTCGGCACCGCTCATCGGGGCCCGGTCGGGCGACAAGGGCGGCAACGCCAACGTCGGGCTGTGGGCCCGCTCCGACGAGGCGTGGGCCTGGCTCGACGCCTACCTCACCCTCGAGCGAGTTCCGTGCCCTGCTGCCCGAGGCCGACGACCTGGAGGTCCGGCGCTACGCCTTCGCCAACCTGTCGGCCCTCAACTTCGTGGTGGTGGGCCTGCTGGGCGAAGGGGTGGCCTCCTCCACCCGCCCCGACCCCCAGGCCAAGGGCCTGGGCGAGTACCTTCGGAGCATGTCGAGTGGTCGACATCCCGGTCGGCCTGTTGTGGCCGGATCACGCCGACCGAGGAGCAGCGCCCATGGACTTCATCGAATCCGACGAGCTGCAGATGCTGCGCGAGGCGGTCGGCTCCATCGCCTCCAAGTTCGGCCACGAGTACTACGTCGAGAAGGCCCACGCCGACGAGCGCACCGACGAGCTGTGGAACGCGGTGGCCGAGCCGGGCTTCCTCGGGGTCAACGTGCCCGAGGAGTACGGCGGCGGCGGCGGCGGGATCACCGAGCTGGCCGCGGTGGCCGAGGAGCTGGCCGCCGCCGGGCTGCCCGCTGCTGGTCATCGTGGTGTCGCCGGCCATCTGCGCCACCATCATCGCCAAGTTCGGGACCGAGGCCCAGAAGCAGCGGTGGCTCCCCCGCTTCGCCACCGGCGAGCTCAAGATGGCCTTCGCCATCACCGAGCCCGACGCCGGCTCGAACTCCCACAACCTGTCGCTGACCGCCACCAAGGACGGCGACATCTACCGGCTCAACGGCTCGAAGTACTACATCTCCGGCGTCGACGAGTGCGAGGCCATCCTGGTGGTGACCCGGTCGGGCGTGGACCCCGACACCGGCCGCGGGCGGCTGTCGCTGTTCGTGGTGGACACCGACACCCCGGGACTCGACAAGCAGGTGCTGCCGGTCGAGATCACCGCGCCGGAGAAGCAGTACACCCTGTTCTTCGACAACGTCGCAGGTCGATGCCGACCGGCTGATCGGCGACGAGGGCGAGGGCCTGCGCCAGGTGTTCTTCGGGCTCAACCCCGAGCGCATCCTGTCGGCGGCCACCGCCAACGGCATCGGCCGCTACGCCCTGGACAAGGCGGCGGAGTACGCCAGGGGCCGCGAGGTGTGGGGCACCCCCATCGGCCGGCACCAGGGCATCGCCCACCCGCTGGCCAAGGCCAAGATCGAGGTGGAGCTGGCCCGGCTGATGACCGACAAGGCGGCCTGGCTGTGCGACCACGCCGGCGACACCGCCGCCGCCGGGCGAGGCGGCCAACATGGCCAAGTACGCCGCCGCCGAGGCCACGCTGGCCGCGCTCGACCAGGCCATCCAGACCCACGGGGGCAACGGCATGTCCACCGAGTTCGGCCTGGCCGACCTGTGGGGCATGGCCCGACTGCTCCGGATCGCCCCGGTCAGCCGCGAGATGATCCTCAACTTCGTGGCCCAGCACTCGCTGGGCCTGCCCAAGTCGTACTGAGGGCCGGCCGGCCCCGGGCCCCTCCGGGAGGGGCCCGGCCGGCAACGCCCGGGCACCTCGACGGCCCTGGTCCGGGGCTCGGAATCCCTTCCGGAACGTGCCCACGGGGCCCGCGGCGGGCACCGCGCCCGGAGGACCGGCGACCCGGCCGGGGGCTACCCGGTCCCGGCCGATCATCGTCGCCGGGAGGGCCGACGCGCCAGCATCCGAAATAAATCGTCAGTTTCGCTATAGAAAGTGCAGGAAGAGGCCGATATAAGCGGTCTGTGGGCTCTCCTGTGACACCTCGGCGCCGTTCGCGGGTCTCCGCGCGCCCACGCCACGACGACGAAGGCGTCACCCTCGTCGAGGTAGTGGTGGCCTTCACCGTGCTCATGATCGTCCTGGTCCCGATGTCCTATCTCTTCACCACCTCGGTGATCCAGGCCGGGCAGTCGAAGAACCAGCAGACCGCCCTCTCGATCGCCGAGAAGTGGGTCGAGATCGGGTCCAACGTGACCCCACCGGTCAACTGCAACGGCGAGGCGGTGGTCGACCAGTCCGTCCCGCCGACCGGACCGAACGCGCCCGCCACCACGGTGGCCGCTCTCTCGAACAACAAGAACCTCGCCACCCAGACGGCGGTCAACGTGGCGTCCACCTCGGGCTTCACCAGCCCGAGCGGCACCGCCCTGGTGGCCACCACCACCGGTCTGCAGACGGTCGCCTACACCGGCGTGACCGGCACCAGCCTGACCATCCCGCTCAACTCGGGGACGGGCACCATGACCACCGGGTGCCCGGTGACCCAGCCCACGACGTCGGAGACCCGGGGCAACACCACCTACTCCCTCAAGGCCGAGTACGAGTGGACGACGGCGCAGAACGCCGGGGTCGGCGCCACCACCATCGCGGCCGCATCGAACGGGCAGACCCTCCCCCAGGCCACCGTCAACGTGGTCTCGACATCCACGCTCTCTGGGGCGTCGGTCAGCAACCCGCAGGCCGCGGTGGTCGCCACCTCGGCGGGGGCCCAGACGGTCACCTACACCGGGACCACCGCGACCTCCCTCACCGGAGTGACCGGGGGTACCGGCACGATGGCCACCGGGGGTGCGGTCACCCAGAACTCCCAGCCCGACCTGTGCACGTCGGGGACCCCGCAGCTCCTCCGGATGCGGGTCTTCGTGGGTTGGGGACCGAACAGCGACGCCAACAACATCCAGGACAGCGTCATCCTCAACTACCCCCCCAACGGCATCCAGACCCTCGGCTTCGTGGCCCTGCAGTTCAGTGGTGACACCACGGCCCTCGACAGCCAGGGGAACCCGTGGAGCGAGCGGGTGCAGGCGCCGCCGGTCACCCTCACCCCGAGCATCGCCGGACAGCTGCAGACGCTGACCATCTACCCGGACAGCTACGGGTGCGCCTTCGCCCAGGTGCTCCCGACCGGCGCCGGTACCGGCACCTACACGGTGAGCGTGGCCAACGCGTCGAACGGCATCCCTGCCGGCACCAGCTATGGGACGCCCTCGTTCGTGGCCAACGGCACCGGCTCGGTGACGGGCAACGTCCTTCAGCAGCCCCAGTCCGAGTCCCAGTCCGGGGTCACCGTGAACATCGGGGCGGTGACCAGGCTGGCATCCACCTATCCCTCGGCCTACCCCGCCTACGACCAGGGCAGCATCGTCAACCTCGGCTACCCGTCCTCGACATCGGTGGCGGACGGGGTGTCCTGCCCGGGTGTCGGCCAGATCACCTGCATCGCCCGGGGGGAGAACAGCGGGGGAGCCGTGCTCACCTGGTCGAACCTGTCGTCCTGGTCCAACGCCGTCCTGCCCACGCCGACCACCCGCCTCGCCTCGGTGGCCTGCGCCGGAACCGTCGAGTGCGAGGGCGTCGGCTACGACCAGGTCGGCGGGGTGAGCACCGCGGTCGTCGTCGACGCCAACCCGGCGGTCCCCTCGGTGGCCACCGCCTCCACGGGCACGGCGCTCACCGGGGTCACCTCGCTGTCCCAGATCGTGTGCCCGTTGGCGACCAACTGCGTGGCCATCGGCACCACCGGCACCACCGCCGTCGTACTGACCGACGTCATCTCCGCCCTGGGCGTCGACTACTGGCAGGCGGCCACCCTTCCACCCAACATCACCGGACTGACCAGCCTGGTGTGCCCGCCCTCGGGATCGGGGTGCGTGGCCATCGGCACCACCAGCACGCCCGCGCCCGGCACGCCGGTCGCCATCTCGGGAGGGTTCGGCTCGATCGGGGTCCCCGCCGCCTGGGTGGCCGACACCGCTCCCGGCGTCACCATGACCTCCCTGTCGTCGCTGGCCTGCCCCACCTCCTCCAACTGCGTGGCCACTGGGGTCGGCAAGGTAGGGGCCTCGCCCAGCGGACCGATCGTCCTCTCGGGCACCGCCCCGACCGGCTTCGGCTCGTCGGCCGTGGCCTTCACCCCTGACTCGTTCCCGCCCGGCACCACCGTCGTCGCCCTCAACGGGCTCGAATGCCCGTCGTCCGCCGTGTGCCTGGTGACCGGCGCCGGTACCAAGGGAGCGGGACTGGTGCCCCTGGTCATGTACGCGGCGCCGACGGCCGGCGCCACCTTCGCCAACGACACCCTTCCCACCGTGTCCGGCAACCCGGTCACCTCGCTCACCCAGACTGGCCTGCCCCTCTGCCACCGTCTGCGTGCTCACCGGCGCCACCGCCAGCGCCCCGGTCATTCTGTCGGGAGCGATCACCTCGCCGACGACCGCTGACTCCTGGACGAGTGCCGCGGTCCCGGGCGTGGGCTCGGGCAACTCCCTCGGCCAGCTCACCCAGCTGGTGTGCTGGTCGTCGACATCGTGCGCCATCACCGGGGTCGGCACCACCGGAACCTCGCCGTCGGCCTTCCTGTTCTACAGCAGCCCTGACACCACGACGTGGGCGCAAGCCGGGCTGCCGGGGGCGAGCGCGGCCCTGTACCTCGACGGCATCGACTGCACGACCTCGGGCTCGCCCGTCTACTGCTCGGCCGTCGGCGCCAGCGCCACCGGGGCGGTCGAGCTCACCTCGAGCAACGGCCCGGGGGGGACGTGGACCGATACGACCCCGTCGGGGCTGAGCGGTGTCGCGGCCTCGGGCATCCCCGTCGAGATCAACAACACCAACCTCAATCCCAGTCCGTATGCCAACGCGGTCACCGCCGGAGCTGCTGCCAACATCACCCAGCTCCCCGACCTCTACCCGTTCAACAACGGCTACGGGCTGTTCGCCGGCGACTGCCCGGCCGAGCTGGGGGCAGGGAGCTTCAACCTCAGCCAGGCCGCCACCGTCCCGGGTGGGACGTCGGGCGTCACGGTGCCCCTCGGGGTGATATCGGTGCAGGTCGTCCACTCGGTGGGTGCGTCCATCGGGCTGCCCTATGCCGGTGCCTCCTTCAGCTTGGTGTCCACCGCCGGCGGGTCATGTGGCGCCGACGCCTACACCCTGCAGAAGGCCGGACCCGACGGCCTGAGCCGGACCGAGGTCCCCTACGGCACCTACACCCTGACGGTCACCGGCACCGGCTCGGTCAGCGAACCGGTCACCGTCGGGGGCAGCTCGGTGGTGGCCAACGGGTTCACCATCCAGTTCCCCTCCCCGATCCCGGTGGGCGTGTCGTGATGCGACCGCTGTCCGGCCACCTCCGCCGGGTGCGATCTTCGCCCGGCCACGGGGGGCACCGTCGCGGGCCCGATCGGACGCGGTGTGGCGCCGCCATCCGGCGGGAGGCCCGGGAGCGGGGGGAGCGGGACGACGGGGGTCTCACCCTGGTCGAGCTGTTGGTGGCCTTCGCCGCCCTCATGATCCTGCTCACCATGGTGGGGACGGCGATCAGCACCTATCTGAACGTCGGCACCAACGTGGTCTCCTCCTACCAGGCCACCGATCAGCTGCTGCCCAGCTCGATCACCATCCAGCGGCTGTTCCGCAGCCAGGTCGAACCGGCGCCGACCCCGACGGCCGCCACCGGCTGTGCCGTCGCGAACGCCCCGTGCCCACCGTTCCTCACCGGCAGCGTGGGCACCTTCTCGACCACCTTCTACGCCAACATCGGCGATCCCAACGGCCCGGCCAAGATCGTCATGGGCACCACCGGGCCTCCGACCAGGTGCGCCGGCTGCAAGTTCTACTCCTCGGTCTTCACCGTCACCCAGTACCCAGCGTGCCCGAACCCGCCCGCCAGCGGCGTCCTGGCCGGATGCACGAGCTCGACGCCGGCTTGTCCCTTCACGGTGATCTCGACCGCCACCTGCACCTGGTCGACCGCGGGCAGGGTGCTGGTCGACGTCCCCGGCGTGGTCAACGGTCTGACCTATCTGACCAACGCCACCCCGCCGACCATCTTCACCTACAACACCCTGGACCCGTACTCGACCGCCTACACCTCCGGGGCCGGGGGCACTCCGAACGCGGTGGACGGGGATACTTCCCGGCTTCAACTCGTGCGCCGCACCCACCCTGACCGCTGGGAACCCGACCAGCTCCAACTGCCCGCCCGACACGGTCCAGAGCGTCCAGGTCGACCTCCAGGTCGCAGTGAAGGGCGCCCCGGTCCAGGAGAACTCCTTCTCCGTCTACCGCCTCTCGTCCACCTCGTACCTCTACAGCCCCCTGGTCGGTTAGGTCACCCATGCTCACTCCTCGACTCAACGCTCCCCTCGGCGACCAGGCCCGGCCCACTCCGGCGGGTCAATGGGCTCCTCGCCCTGACGCCGGGTCAGGCCGCCCTGGTGCTGGTCATCGCCTTCACCGTCCTGCTCACCATCTTCGGCGGAGTGATGGTCAACTCACATCGTCAACAAGCGCCCATCCTCACCCATGCGTCAACATCCAGCGCTACGCCTACCGGGCCCTGGCCTCGGGTGTGAACGCCTACCAGAACGCCATCAACGCCGACCCGTATCTGGCCGTGTGCAACTCGTCGACCAACGCATGTCGGGCAGTGCGCCGGCTCTCAGCTATCAGGACCTGGAGCCACGGTGCCCGGCACGGACGCTGGGCAACGGGGTCGATCCCGGAGTACTACAAGTTCGACAACCCCCAGCAGGTCATGGACCCCAACAACGCCATCATCGACCTCGAGGTGCAGATCGTCGGGGCGGCCGGATTCCCGGGCGATCTTGTCTACTACTCGACAGTGGCCAAGCTCACCCCACAGAACGGGTTCCTGAAACGTGGTGTGGTGGAGCAACTACGAGTCCTCCGAGTTCCCGGTCGGTTCGGCGACCAACTGCAAGTACTTCTGGAGCGCCGGTGTGGGCCGCAACACCGGCAACCTCTCGCCGTGCAACATCGTGGTCTTCCAGACGGGCGACAAGCTCGTAGGACCCGTCTACTCCAACGACTCGATCGACATCACCGGCAGCCCCACGTTCGGCACGCCTAACGGCATCCCGGCCACGGGCGGCGCTGACGGCGGTACGGTCAAGACCGCCGATCCCCACTGCCTGTTCGTCAACGACGGTACCGGCGCGGTGGACACTACGACCTCGCCGACCTGCGCCAGTCTCAACGGCGGCGTGAAATACACCGTGGCCGGCAGCTCGTTCGGACACACCATCGAGCCCCTCCCGACCGACAACTCCCAGCTGGCCGCCACGGCCAAGCAGGGCGGGTGCTACGACCAAGGGCCGACGACCATCGCCCTCTCGGTCACCGCCGGAGGGGTCGGCCAGGTCAGCGTGGTCAGCAAGCAGACCGCCAACACCGGTGGCGTGGACACCATGAACCTCGGGGTCGACACCAGCACCTGCCGCACCGACGGCACCAAGACCAACCTGCCCGACAACGGCGTCCTCTTCGTGAACTCCTCTTCCTGCTCGGCCAGCGGGACTCCCCCACCCAAATGCGTGGCCGGCGCCAACCCGTTCGATCCCAACACGGGCAACTCCTCCCAGATCCAGAGCAACTGCGCCAACTGCTACTACGGCCAGAGCGGCACCCCCGACAAGGAGGGTGACGCCTTCGTCAGCGACGCTACCTCCAGCGGCGGGCTGTCCGGCCAGCTGACCGTGGCCGCCTCCAACGACGTGATCATCGACGGTCCCCTGACCTATCACGACTGCACGTGGGGAGTGGGTGGCACCGGCACCCCGTCCCAGAGCGTCTGCCAGTACAACAACGCGGTCACCGGCACTAACGACACCCTGGGTCTGATAGCCAACAACTACGTCGAGGTCAACCGGCCGGTCAACAACCAGACAGGCAGCCCGCTGGCCCGCTGCGGGACCGGGGGGGCACTGCCCGCTCCACAGTGCGACCCGTCGACGGCCACCGGCAGCCCGACCGGCAGCCTGGGGCTCACCATCGACGCCACCGTCCTGGGCCTCAACCAGTCGTTCGTGGTCAACAACTACGCCACCTCGGGCAACGAGGGGCAGCTCACGGTCTACGGGTCGATCCAGCAGGATGCCCGGGGACCGGTCGGCCTGGTCGGGGGCACCGGCTACGTCAAGTACTACCAGTGGGACCCGCGAACTCACCCTGTACGGTCCGCCGTTCTATCTGACCCCGGGGACGCCGTCGTGGGCCCTCGACTCCTCGTCCGAGAGCTACACGGGGAGCTGCCCCTACCAGCCGGCGGTCCAGACCTTCCCCTCCAACTTCCAGCCGACCTGGCCGGTGCCGCCGATTCCCGCGGTCAGCCCGACGAACGTCTGTACCGCCCCGTAGCGCACCGGGCCGATCCTCCGAGAGGGGACCTGCGGCACCGGGCACCAGACTCCTGCGCCCATCAGCTTGCGGCCATGTTGATCCCGTGCTCACCTTGTCCCCTTCGGACGGAGGAGGACGCGGACAATTGCCACTCGCCACCCCACAAGCGCCGATGGAAGGCCGCCGAGGTGACAGGAACCGGGTGATCCGCGCCGTCGCCACCCTGGTGGCCGCCGCCGTCGCCATCTCCGCCGTCGGCCTGCTGGTCGGGCTCGTGGTCGTCGGGCGCCGGGGCGGCGGGCCGATCCAGGGCTGGGACGGCCGGGTCGAGGCCTGGGGCATCCACCACCGCCTCGGCCTGACCGGCGCGGCCAAGGTAACCGCCTATCTCGGCGACGCCCCGAAGCTGGCGGTGGTCACCGTCGCGCTCACCGCGGTCCTGCTCCTCACCACCCGCTCGATCCGCGCCCTTCGTCCCGGCCGTCGCCTACCTCGGCGCCGAGTTCCAGGTGTTCCTGATCCGGGTGGTGGTCGACCGCCCCCGGCCGCCGACGGCGAACTATCCGGCGCCCGGCGCCGTCCCGGGCGTGCACGAGACCAGCTCCTCGTTCCCCTCCGGCCACTCGGTGGCGGTGACCGCCATCCTCTTCGCGCTGGCCGGGTCGGTCGCCCTGGCCCGCCGGCGGTGGTGGCCCTGGGTGGTCGCCCTGGCCGGATCGGTGTTCGTCGTCGACACCCGCCTGGTGCTCGGGGTCCACTGGTTCAGCGACGTCGTCTTCGGCCTGGTGCTCGGAATCGCCTGGGGGGTGACGGTGGCCTTCGTCTTTCGTGACCTCGAGTGGGAGGACCTGCGGGCCTGGCTTCCCGGCCGGGGGGAGCCGGTCACCGTGGCTGCCGCCGACCCGGCCGGGGACGGGCACTGAGGGCCGGGTCCCCCGGGGTCCGTCCGGCGGTTCGGTGCCGGCGGTTCGTGCCGGCGGCCGGGTCCTGTCAGATCGAGCGCTGCTCAGTCAGGCGGGGAGGGACTCCGTGTAGGTCCGTCGGGGAGGACGGAGACGTCCGCCGGTCACGAGCACGACGTCGGCCCCGGGGGTCGAACCCCCCCGGAGAAGGTCTCCTCGATGCAGGTGGCGGACACGGGGCGACCGAGCAGGTACCCCTGCACGAGGTCGCAGCCGAGGGCCCGGACGGTGGCGAGCTCCCGCTCGGTCTCCACGCCCTCGGCCACCACCTCGAGATCGAGATCGTGGGCCAAGCGCACCACCGCATCCATGATTCGGGTGTCGCCGTGCTCCGCCACGTCCTTCACGAAGCCCCGGTCCACCTTGAGTTGGTCCACCGGGAAGCGCCGGAGGTAGGCGAGCGACGAGTAGCCGGTGCCGAAATCGTCGATCGACAGCCGAATGCCGATTTCCTTCAGTCTTCCGAGCACCGACTCGTAGTCGGCGTGCTCCCGCAGGAGGATGCTCTCGGTGATCTCCAGCACGAGGGACTCGGGCCGCAGACCCGTCGAGGCGAGCACCTCTTCGACCAGGGACGGAAACGCGGAGTTGCCGAGTTGACGACCGGAGACGTTGACCGCCATCGTCAGGTCCGCCCCCAGTGCCTTCTGCCAGGCGACTGACTGGCGGCACGCCTCTTCGAGCACCCACGAGCCGATCGCCACCATGAGACCCGATTCCTCGGCCACGGGGATGAACTGCAGCGGAGGGATGGTGCCCCGTTCGGGGTGCTCCCAGCGCAACAGCGCCTCGAACCCCATCACCGTCCCGTCCGTAGCGCGGCATGCCGGCTGGTAGACGAGCCCCAATTCGCGGCGCTCGAGGGCACGGTGGAGCGAACTCGCCATTGCGAACCGGATCGGGCCCGCCCCTTCCTCGACCCCGACGACGGCCACCCGGTCCCGACCGGCCCGCTTGACCTCGTACATGGTCATGTCGGCACGGGCGAGGGCCTCTTCGGACCGGCAGTCGGGTCCGGTGACGACCGCGACACCGACACTGGCGGTCATGTAGAGCTGCTCGCCGGCGATCTCGACCGGCTCGGCCGAGGCATGGTGGAGTCGCTCCGCCAGGGCTCCGGCCTCCTCGAGCGGCTCGGTGAGGTCCTCGAACAAGGCCACGAACTCGTCGCCCCCGAACCGGGCGATCGTGTCCCCCGGGCGCACCCGGGAGGCGAACCGCGCCGCCATCGCCGTGAGCAACTCATCGCCGCAGGCATGGCCGAACACGTCGTTCACCGTCTTGAAGTTGTCGAGATCGATGAATGCCACGGCCAGACCGCCGGGATGGCGGGCCAGGCGACTGATGGCCCGGTCCAGCTCGGTCAGGAGCACGGCCCGGTTGGCCAGTCCGGTCAGCGGGTCGTGGAGCGCAAGGTGGGACAACCGCTCGTGGAGCTCACGGAGTTCGGCGTCGTAGCGCTTGGCCATCCGGACCATGCTCGAGTTGCAGCTGGCGGCGACCATGTCGGTGGCAAGCCGCAGCGTGGCTGCGCTGATGCCCAACCGCGTGGCCTCTTCGACGAGCACGAGGCAGGTTGCATCCCTCCACCACAGGTTGAGCTTGGTGAGGAGGGCGACCGACAGCGCCCCGCCGGAATGAGTATCGGGATGGTCGACGCGTTCGACGGCAGGAGCCTCGTGTTCGGAGGAGGCGGTGGCTTGTTCCTTGGCGGCGGCATTGCCCACGGAGGCGATCCGATCCCGCTCACCGGCTCCGGCCACCGCCCCGGTCTGGAGCCAGTTGGCGATGGCGGAGACCGCGACCACGGTGATCTCCCACATCGGGTTGCGGGCAACCAACTCGCGGTCGATCCCGTCAGACCTCTCGAAGTACCTCCCCTGGCAGATCGCCAGGATGTCATCACTCCTCGACGCGAGGGCACGCCCGAGGGCCAGCCGCTCAGCCAGCTCGATGCCATTCCGGGAGCTGGAACCCGGGTCGGTCGACGCTATCTGGTCATAGTGCGACCCGAGAGAACGCACTTTCATTCTTTGAACATCGACATGAGCTCAGGCGGACTTGAGGGAGGTGGGCGCCGGGACGTCCGCCCCAGGCGGGTAGCCTGCACAGCCCATGCCCACCGAGACCCGCGACGACATCCGCAACGTGGCCATCGTGGCCCACGTCGACCACGGGAAGACCACCCTGGTGGACGCCATGCTCTGGCAGTCGGGTGCCTTCCGGGCCAACGAGTCGGTCAACGAGCGGGTCCTCGACTCCGGTGACCTGGAGCGGGAGAAGGGCATCACCATCCTGGCGAAGAACACCGCCGTGCTCCACAACGGGGTCAAGTTCAACATCATCGACACCCCGGGCCACGCCGACTTCGGCGGTGAGGTCGAGCGGGGCCTGACCATGGTCGACGGCGTCCTCCTGCTGGTCGATGCGTCGGAGGGCCCCCTCCCCCAGACCCGCTTCGTGCTCCGCAAGGCGCTCGAGTCGCGTCTTCCGGTGGTCCTGGTGGTCAACAAGGTCGACCGGGCCGACGCCCGCATCGACGAGGTGGTCCACGAGGTGGAGGAGCTCTTCTTGGACCTCGACGCCGACGAGCACCAGATCGACTTCCCGATCCTGTTCGCCAACGCCCGGGCCGGATGGGCGGCCACCGAAAAGGGGGTGGAGGGAACCGACCTCGAGCCCCTGTTCGAGGCCATCGTCGACCGCATCCCGGCCCCCCACTTCGACCCCGGGGCCCCCCTGCAGGCCATCGTGTCCAACCTCGACGCCTCCCCCTACCTCGGGCGCCTGGCCATCTGCCGGGTCCACAACGGCACCCTGCGCAAGGGGGCGACGGTGGCCTGGTGCAAGCTGGACGGCACCATCGAGCGGACCAGGATCACCGAGCTGTACGTCACCGACGCCCTGGACCGGGTCGATGCCGCCGAGGCCGGCCCCGGGGAGATCGCCGCGGTCGCCGGGATGGCCGAGATCACCATCGGGGAGACCCTGGCCGATCCCGACGACCCCCGTCCGCTGCCGGTCATCACCGTCGACGAGCCCAGCCTGTCCATGACCATCGGCATCAACACGTCGCCGCTGGCCGGCACGGACGGCACCAAGCTCACCGCCCGTCAGATCGTGAGCCGGCTCGAGTCCGAGCTGGTCGGGAACGTCTCGCTCCGGGTCAACCCCACCGAGCGGCCGGACACCTGGGAGGTCCAGGGCCGGGGCGAGCTCCAGCTGGCGGTGCTGGTCGAGACCATGCGGCGCGAGGGGTTCGAGATGACCGTGGGCAAGCCCCAGGTGGTGACCCGGGAGATCGACGGCAGGGTCCACGAGCCGATGGAGCGGGTGGCCATCGACGTGCCCGACGACTACCTCGGGGTGGTCACCCAGCTGATGGCCCTGCGCAAGGGGACCCTCGTCGAGATGGTCAACCACGGCACCGGCTGGGTGCGGATGGACTACCGGGTCCCGGCCCGCGGCCTGGTCGGCTTCCGCACCGAGTTCATGACCGAGACCCGCGGCACCGGCATGCTCCACCACGTCTTCGACGGGTGGGAGCCCTGGCACGGGGAGCTCAAGACCAAGCGGAACGGGTCGATGGTGGCCGACCGCCGCGGCCTGACCACCGGCTACACCCTCATGAGCCTGCAGGAGCGGGGCCTCCTGCTGGTGGCGCCGGCCACCGAGGTCTACGAGGGCATGGTCATCGGGGAGAACGCCCGCGACGAGGAGATGGACGTCAACCCGACCAAGGAGAAGAAGCAGACCAACATCCGCTCGGCGGCCGCCGACGAGGCCATCCGGCTCACCCCCCCGCTGCTGCTCTCGCTGGAGCAGGCCCTCGAGTTCATCGCCGACGACGAGTGCGTCGAGGTGACCCCGAAGTCGGTCCGGCTGCGGAAGGTCGTCCTCGATGCCGCCACCCGTGGCCGCCAGCGCAGCCGCGCCCGCAAGGCGGGCGCCTGAACCGGCCTCTCCTCCCGGTTTTGGTGTAGCGAGCCGTAGCCCACAATGCTACAGTTTGGCGATGGCAACGACCATCGCCCAGCGTGAGCTTCGCAACGACAACGCCAGGGTGATCGATGCCGTGGCGGCCGGTGAGACGTTCGTGGTCACCCGCAACGGCGTGCCCGTCGCCGAGTTGCGGCCGATCCGCACCGCCCGCCGACGTTTCGTTCCGAAGACCGAACTCATCGCCCTCGCCGCCGCCAGCCCGCACATCGATCCGAAGAGGTTCCGGGCGGACCTCGACGCCGTGATCGATCAGGGCTTGTAGATGACCGCCGGCCTCCTCGACACCTCCGTGGTCATCGACTGGGACGACACGGTCGTGGTGGCCGCCCTCCCCGACGAGGCCGCGGTGAGCGCCATCACCCTGGCCGAGTTGACCGTCGGACCCCATCTCGCCTCTTCGAGCCACGAACGTGCACGCCGTCAAGCCGGTCTCCAGCAGGTTGAGGCAACCTTCGAGCCACTTCCCTTCGACGTCACGGCGGCAAGAAGCTTCGGCTTGGTGGTTGCCGCGGTGACAGAGAACGGTCGCACCCACCGGCGACGCGTCGCGGACCTGCTCATCGCCGCCACCGCCCACGCCAACGGGCTCCCCCTCTATACCCGCAACTCCGGGGACTTCAGCGGCCTGAGCGATCTCATCGAGGTCGTCGGCATCTGAGGGTCATTCACACTCGACAGCAGACGACTCTCGGCTTCGACCCGACATCACCGGCCGCCAGCCAGCTCCGAGTGTCGTTCGACCGCTGTTGCAGTCAGGCCCAGCACTCGATCGCGTAGCGTCGCTGACCAGGAACGTAGTCCAGACTAGCAGCAGCCATCTTGGTGAGCCCGGAAGACCTCGAGGCACTCGAGGACACTCTCGACACCTATCCGCCCTCAGCTGCGCGACGCCAGCCAGGACGACTCTGAAGGCCGAGTCGTCGACGCCAAGCGCCGCGACCGAAATCCTCCCGTGAAGGCCCGTGGCGTGGAACTCGCCCTAGCGCTTCGGCGAACGCCACAACCGCCTGCGCACCGTTGACGTGCGGCATTGAGTCATACGCGTTGCCCCTGAGCGTGAGAGCCTCGACGTGGTCGCACGTCGTACGGGATCGAGCCACCGGTCCGACGTACTGATCGACCGAGGTACGAGCGCGAACACGTGGTCGACGCCCTACGGATCGACCACCGTTCCGACGTTATCATCGAGGCGGCCCGAAGCCGTCCCGGCTCGGCGGTCATGGAACGGCCGAGCGGTTTCGGGCGGGCGGTGAGTACGAGGCGGGGTCAGTGCGGGGCTCCGAGGGGAGGGCTCGAACCTCCAACATCTGGCTCCAAAGGCCAGCGTTCTGCCAATTGAACTACCTCGGAATGGATCCGCCGAGCGGTGGTCGGCGGCAGGCAAAGGCTACCCCCGCGGCCATCGGGGGCCGGGCGGTGCCGACCGGATCCGACCCCCGACCACGGCGATGACCTGCCGGTCCGACGGTGGCCTGCCACGGCACGAGAGCAGGGCCCCGATAGGCTCCCGGCCCGATGAGAGTCCTCGTCGTGGACGACGATCCAGCGGTCAGCGCAGCACTCAACCGCGCCCTCCGCCTGGAGGGGTACGAGGTCTCCCTGGCGGTCGACGGCGCCCGGGCGCTGGAGGAAGTGGCCGTCCGACCCCCCGACGCAGTCATCCTCGACATCGGCCTCCCCACCATCGACGGCCTCGAGGTGTGCCGGCGGCTACGGGCCGCCGGCGACGACACGCCGGTGCTCATGCTCACCGCCCGGGACGCCATCAACGACCGGGTCCAGGGCCTCGACGTCGGGGCCGACGACTACCTGGTGAAGCCGTTCGCCCTGGCCGAGCTGCTGGCCCGGCTCCGGGCGCTGCTCCGGCGCCGTCCCGAGGACCGCGGCCGAGGTCCTCCGCTTCGCCGACCTCAGCCTCGACCCGGTCACCCGGGAGGCCCACCGGGGCGACCGGCAGTTCACCCTCACCCGGATCGAGTTCGACCTGCTCGAGCTGCTGCTGCGCCATCCCCGCCAGGTCCTCACCCGCGAGCTGATCCTCGACCGGGTGTGGGGGTACACGTTCGACTCGGGCACCAACTCCCTGGCCGTCTACGTGGGCTACCTCCGGCGCAAGACCGAGGCGGGTGGCGAGCCGCGGCTGATCCACACCGCCCGTGGGGTCGGCTATGTCCTCCGCGAGCGCTAGGCCGGTCGTGCCGGCGCTCCGGTGTCCCCCGGGCCGGTCCGGGTGCGGGCCGTGACCTTCCGGGCCCGGATCGTCCTGGCGGCAACCGCCGCCGTCTTGGTGGTGGTCATCCTCGGATCGTTCGCCACCTACCTGGTGGCCTACAACTCCCTGGTCGGGTCCGTGGACGTGACCCTGGGCAACCAGGCCCTGGCCTACGTCTCGGGCCCCTCTCCGCCGATCGCCAACGCCTGCGGCACCACGGCCGGCGTCTGCATCCAGCTGACCCAGTCCGGAGGTTCCACCCGCGCCACCGACGGACCGCCGGTGCTGCCGGTGACCGACGCGGTGCGGGCGGCCTCCAACAGTCAGGGCACGGCGTCCAAGCAGTTCTTCTCCACGACGGCCAACGGGGTCGACGTCCGGGAGGTGGTGGCGGCGCTGCCGCCCCAGTTCGTGTACCGGGGTGGCACCGGCTACACCAGCCTGCCCAACGGGGGGGCCCTCCAGATCACCGCGCCGCTCACCGGGGTCAACGAGGAGCTCCGGCACCTCGCCTACGCCCTGTGGCTGATCGTGCTGGCCGGGGTCACCCTGGCCGTCCTGCTCGGGCTGGGCGTGGGCCGCACCGTGCTGCGCCCGCTCAACAGCCTCACCCGGACCGTCGAGGAGCTGGCCGAGACCACCGACGTGTCCCGGCGCCTCGACCCCGGGGGCCCCGATGAGCTCGGCCGCCTGCGACGGGCCTTCAACCGGCTGCTGGTGGCCCTCGACACCTCACGGGAGAGCCAGCGCCAGCTGGTGCTGGATGCCTCCCACGAGCTGCGCACCCCCCTGACCAGCCTCCGGACCAACATGGAGGTGGCCCGCCGCCTCCAGGAGCTGGAACCCGAGGAACGCGAGGTCCTGATCAACGACGTGCTCACCCAGATGGACGAGCTCACCAGCCTGGTCGCCGACATGGCCGAGCTGGCCCGGGGGGAGCAGCCCGACCTGACCACCGAGCCCTTCCGGCTCGACTCGGTCGTCCTCGAGGCGGTCGAGGTGGCCACCACCCACGGGCGGAGCCGCGGGGTGGTCTTCGAGGCCATCGTGGCCCCGACCTGGGTGTCGGGGTCCTCGGCCCGCATCGAACGGGCGGTGGACAACCTCCTCGACAACGCCCTCAAGTGGAGCCCGGACGGTGGGGTCGTGGAGGTGACCTGCTCGGGCGGCGTCCTGGTGGTACGCGATCACGGGCCCGGTGTCGACGCCAGCGACGTCGACTTCATCTTCGACCGCTTCTACCGGGCCCCGGGGGCCCGGGCCCGTCCCGGCTCGGGCCTGGGACTGGCCATCGTGGCCCAGGTGGCCCAAGACGAGGGGGGCAGCGTGGGCGTCTATCAGGCCCAGGGCGGGGGCGCCCTCTTCCGCTTCAGCCTGCCCGAGGTCCCCGCACCCCCCGAGGCCGCCGACGAGCACTGAGCGACCGGGGCGCATGGCGGAAAAGCACCAGGTCGGCTAGGGTGCCCGACGACATGGGATCCCTGATCAAGAAATCACAACCCATCACTCCTCTATCGCTGCCCTCTGAGCTTCCGGCCCTGCTCAGCGAATGGCTCAGCGAGTACACGAACGCCCGGACCCAGGAGCGCTACGGAACCTCGGTCCTCGTCATCGCCCGGGCCGTCGGTGCGACCACTCCAGCCGACCTCAGCCCCTCTGCAGTCGCTCAGTGGGCACAGAGCTACGACGGTGCGAACAACACGGTCCGGGGGCATGTCAGCGCCATACGAGGCTTCCTGCGCTGGTGCAACGAGACGGGGCGTCTCCCCAGCTACCGGGACCGGCCCTTCCAACGCCTCCTGAAGTCGTACCCCCCGACCTACGGCAAGGTGCAGGCAAAGAGGCCAGCCGCTCGCCTGGACAAGACGCAGTACCACGCTCTCCTCAGCCTGCACCAACACTACCGAGGCCGGTCTCCGCGACGAACTCCTGGTGCACCTGGGAGCGTCCGGTGGAATCCGCGTGTCCGAACTCCTGCATCTGGATGTCGCCGCTCTCCGCCGAGCGCCCTCGATCACCTGGACCGGCAAGGCCCGCAAGATCCGTACGGCCCTAGCTGGACCCGATTTGACCCACCTCATCCGCCGCTACCTCAACGCCTACGCAAACGGCATGGACCGCCCGCTACGGGACAGCGATCCAGTCTTTGCAGATCACTCCACGCCAAGCACTCCGACTTGATCCGCTGGGGCGAGCCGATCACCAGCACTGCGGGCCTCCGCTTCCTCCTTCAGCGCCGAGCCCGAGCCGCAGGAATCAGCCACATGCCCCCTCACGACCTGAAACGCACGGCCGCCCGGATGATGCACGAGGCCCGTGGTGCGGATGGAGGTCACCTATTCGACCTCCTCGACATCGCCGACGTACTCGACCACAGCAACCCGAAAGTGACAAAGGACTGCTACATCGGACCCCTCGGCAATGACAATAAGGAGCGAGCCGCCCGCCTGTTTGGGTAGCGCTACTTACCCGCCGCCCGACGTTGCCAGCGGGTTGCCTTGAGCATTTTCTTGTGCTTCTTCTTCCGCATGCGCTTGCGGCGCTTCTTTATGAGGGAACCCACGAGAGGGAGACACTAGTTGCTGCTCACTCCATCTTCCACCCCACCACGAGCCTGATCGCCGAAATACCTGTGAATTGCGGAACCTTGCCCCTCCCCGGACCTCCATCCGGGCCGCCTTCCCGCTCGCGATAGTTACTGCGCCCGAAACGAATCCTCTTTGAGTCAAGAGCCTGATTTCGGGGTCTTCCGGGCGCGACGGATCCACGTGCCGTCGATGAGCGCAAATGCCTAAGGTTTGGTGGGTCCGGGAGTGACTTCGCCGAAGAGCCGGCCGCCAGGGTGCAGAGCCGGTCACGCAGGCCACGAGTCGTTCCCGCTTGTCCTCCCGGACCCCTACTTGGTGGGCGTCGATGAGGATCTGGCGATAGATGGCGTTGGCCACGTGCCGCTTGAGCGACCTGATCGCCTCCCGCTTGGTCTTGCCCTCGGCCACCTTCTTCTCGAAGTAGATCCGACCTTCCGAGTCCGTCTGTCGGATCTGGCAGATCGCAACCATGTGGATCGCATGGTTGAGCTGACGGTTGCCTCGACGGCTTAGCCGGTGGACGGTCCGACCACCCGAAGACAGCTCGACAGGCGCCACGCCGGCATAGGAGGCGAACTGGTCACGGTTCGTCGAACCGGAGGATGTCACCGGTGTAGCCGATGAGCTCACAGGCGAGGATTGGACCCACGCCATAGAGGTCGGTGAGGGTGGTCCCCGACGCCTGGACGGCGGTCTTGATCCGCTTGTGCGACGCCTTCAACTGCACGTCGAGCCGCTTCACGTCGTCGAGCAGCTCGATCGGCCAGCTCATAGCGGGTGTGCTCGACCGGGGTCACCGGCTCATAGGCACCAAGCATGGCCACGGCGTCGGAAGCGTTGAGTTCCTTGGCAATTCCCCCTGGTGAGAGATTGGCAAGAGTGCAGCGTGCAGCCGGGAGACGATGATGTTGCGCAGCCTCCCGATCTCATGGTTCCGCTTGGCGAGTAAGCGCAGCAGCTCACCGTGGTCGGCCACCCGCACCGAGCGCAGGCCCGGCGACCGCAGGGCGGCGATGGCCACCGACAAGGCGTCGTTGGGGTCGTTCTTGTTGGACCGCCCGGTGCCGAGGACACGGATCCTCGAGGCCAGCGTCGCCGGCACGTCGAGCACGTCTTCGCCAGCGCTCACCAACTGTTGGGACAGCAGATAGCCCATCCCTCCGACCGACTCGACCGCCCAGGTCCGTGGCCCGAGCGGCTTGGCCCACGTCAACAGCTTCTCGGTCTGCTGGCACGTCGCCCGCACTCTGATCTCGGCCAGCGGGTGTTCATCACACCCGATGGCCACTGCCGTGTGGGACCCCTTGTGGGGGTCGATCCCGATGATGACCGTCATCAGTTCCTCCTTCGTGGTCGGTTAGGAACCGCGAGGGCACTCCTGGTTCGGATCTGGTGCACGTTCCTCTTTCGAGCCACCCGCGGCAAGGACCGGACAGGAAACCCTTCGTTAGAAAGCCAGTCGGCCGGAGCCGACGGCTGGCACTTAGAGAGCTACCCCGTCCGGACCTCTAAACGCTACGAACTGAGCCGCAGCATCTGCGATGAAGTCTCAACCAGGCACTTATGCCATACCCCGC
Source organism: uncultured Acidimicrobiales bacterium (assembly GCA_963806285.1). Lineage (GTDB taxonomy): Bacteria > Actinomycetota > Acidimicrobiia > Acidimicrobiales > RAAP-2 > Bog-756. The sequence continues at coordinate 46,121 of CAWDXJ010000006.1, read as the reverse complement.
GACTTCCCGTGAACGGCCCCCGGTCATAGCCGGGGGCCATCGCTAGGTGAGGAGTCGGGTCAGGTGATGGTCAGAGGGATGGTTGCTTGAACCGGCGTCTTGGTCTTGACCTTCATCTTGCCATTGAGGGTAGTTACCGTTTCGGTCACCTGAACCGTGACCGAGTTCGGACCGGCGGGCAGCTTGGTACTCGGAGTCCCGGAAAGGACTCCAGCCGAGGACAGCTTCAGTCCCTTGGGAAGGCTGACCTTCTTCCACTTCAGCGTGGTGACATAGGGACTGGCGCTGGGGTCTACATTTGCGACTGTCAAAGTGACCGGGCCATATGCCACACCTCGGGCGGCGGCCGGCAACGAGGTCGTCGAAACGCTGAATCCGGAAATGGTCGGTGTGATGTCAACCTCGCCATCGCCCGAACGAACGCCAGCGGTGTTCGTCCAAGCCCCGGTGGCCTGGATGGAGAGGGCCACGTAGCCTGAGCCACCGCCACCGGCATAGTCGCCTCCCCCGCCACCGCCACCGTAGTAACCGCCGCCACCTCCTCCCGCGGATTCAGTTCCGCCGATACCGACACAGGTGTTGAACCCGGTCGCAGTTCCGCCGGTTCCTCCGATTCCGAAAACTCCGGGCTGTGCTGGAGTCGTGCTCGACCAGGAATCGCAGATGTCATTGGTGGGCGACGCGCCCGCGGCGCCACCGCCCGTTTGGGTCCCAGCCGCCCCGCAGTTCGTGAATTGCGCGGTGCAATCGTTGCCCGTCGTACCGCCCCCGGCGACCGCTTGAGAATCATCGCCGGACTGAGGGGCGCCGCCACCACCGGCGACGAGGATTCGATCACTCAGCTGGAATGAGCCGGTCCGTACGTCGGACGCGCCCCCGCCCCCTACTGCAGGCGGGCCGGCAGTTGTGGGACTACCTGGTCCGCCACCCCCATTGATCCCGCCAGCGGTTTGGGTGCCTTGGCCACCGACACAGACGTCCAGTTGTTCATTCGAACTGACGTTGAGCAGGCCGCCCGCGTGACCACCAAAGCCTCCGATCCCAGAATACGGCGCCTGGTACAAACCTCCCTGCGCCCCATAGGCGTCGATTTGGAGCTGGCTCACCCCTAGCGGCACGGTGTAAACGGAGCACCCGGGCGTCGTGAACTGCGTTGTCGTACCCGCTTCAGCCACGGCACCGCCGATCGCGATCGTCGCCACCGAACAGCCAACCACCAGCAGCCCCGCCAAACCGAGCCGCATGCCTTCCTTCAGCCTCGCGCCCATAAGGCATCCCTCCGCTCTCGGGGTGCCGGTTCCACCGCACCCGCCATGATCAATGGTGTAGCACCCTGGCGTTAGCATCGCCATCGCGATTGGGCATGGACGGGGTGGGACTCCTCTGGAGCGGGGTCACCTGCCGCCCAACGGCATCGGACGGTGATCGTCAGATATGAGGAGGCCTGTGGCGGATGTGCCCCCTATCACCGGTTCGGGGCTGTTGCCAACGAGCAAGCAGCCGTGATGGAAAGGTGCAAGAATCCCGTGCAGTCTCCGATTGGCGGGGATTCGGTGGAAAGGCGAGATCATGGCGAAGTACCTAATGAGTTGGAAGACGCGAGCTGCAGGCACCGCACAGCAGAACCACGACGATGGAAAAGCCATTCTTGCCGCTTTTGCGAAATGGCAGATTCCGGCCGATCAGAACTACAAGGAGTTCTTGAGCCGAGTCGACGGTGAAGGCGGCTTCGCCGTGATCGAGACGGACAATCAGGCCGGACTCCTTGATGGGGTGTCGAAATTCACCACCTGGCTTGAGTTCGACATCGTTCCGGTAGTCGACATCATGGATGGCGTGTCGGTCCTTGCTGCCGGGGCAGAGTTCCGCGAATCGGTCTGATCAAGGGTCGCCCCTATCGATGCTCCTATGGACTGTCAAGCGCGAACTGTGAGCGTGGGAGAGCTGCGAACACCTCACGAGCGACGTAGCGATTGAGGCAGCGGATCGCCTCTTTCTTGGTCCGCCCTTCCTTCATCCGGCGCTCGATGTAGCGCTTGGTTCTGGGGTCGTTGACCATCCTGGTGAACACGATGTGCCAGAGGGCCGAGTTGGCTTGGCGGTCTCCGCTGCGATTGAGCCGATGTCGCTGCTGCTTGCCACTCGAGGCGTCGAGGTGCGAGATCCCGCAGAGCTTGGCGAAGGTCGACTCGCTCTTCAGCCGCTCCGGATTGTCGCCGGCCGCCACCAAGATGGCCGAGGCCACATCAATGCCGACTCCGTCGATGGCGTTGAGCTCCGGGGCGGTCTCGGCGACCAGGGTCTTGAGCAGTCCGTCGATCTCTTTGACCTCTTCTTCGAGGGAGAGGGCCCGTCGGGCCAGTGTGCGCAAGGTGAGCTTGGTCACCGTCAGCACTGGCGACAGATCTGGTCCAACAACCCCCAGGAGCGCCTGAACCGAGAGATCCGCCGGCGCACAGACGTGGTCGGGATCTTCCCCAACCGTCCCGCCGTCATGCGACTGGTCGGTGCCGTGCTCGCCGAGCAGCACGACGAGTGGGCAGTGGCCCGGCGCTACATGGGCATCGAATCGCTGGCCAAAGCCCGGCTCCGCGTGATCGCAGGGACAACCGAGGAGGTGGATCTGGCAGAACTCGCAGACGTCAGTTAGAACTACAACCGAAGATCGAGTGGTGGTCGTCGTTAGACCACGGGTCTGGACGTGGCCAAGCGGTGCTTCGTCCATGTCATTTCATTCCCCAGTAAGGGATACCCGGTGTGTGCCATGCATTCCCATTCTCACCGTGCACTTACTGCAGTAAATCTCTGTAGAGATCAGAGCGGCGCAAGCGCATGCGCAAGAAGAAGCACAAGAAGATGCTGAAGGCCACCCGCTGGCAGCGGCGGGCCGCCGGCAAGTAGTTCGGCTCCCGGCGACCGGGCCGGAGTCGGGCACCTGGTTCCTCCGCCGATCAGGACCCGCCGATCATCCCCGCGGCACCGGCTGGACGGTTCGCACCGAGACCAGCTGCGCCTGTTCCCCTCCGAGACGCAGGGCCTGTCGGCACCCCAACTCCGATCGGTCGGGACCGCCCTCGACGAACCAGGTCGAGCCGCTGCCGGCCAGCCGGGCCCGGCGGCCGGTGGCCTGCTCGAAGACCGTCCTCCACCGGGCCAGCCGGGGCTCGACGCGCAGGGCCGGCGCCTCCAGGTCGTTGGAGCCGGACCCCGTCGGGGGCAGCTCGCCGGCGGCGGCCATCCCGTCCCAGGCCCGGTAGACGGCGGCGGTGTCCACACCGAAGGGCACGAGCAACAGCGTGAAGCGCAGCTCCCGGTAGGGCAGCGGGGTGACCACCTCGCCGATGCCGCCCACCGACGCCCGGCCCCCGGACAGGCAGAAGGGGACGTCCGCGCCCAGGCCGGCGGCCACCGCCGGATCCCAGCAGCCCGCCCATCGAAGGACGGCGGCGGCATCGGCAGAGCCGCCGCCGAGCCCGGCGCCGGCCGGGATCCGCTTCACCAGATCGACCCGGGCCGTCCGGCCCACCGCCGCCAGGGCCCGGGTCACCAGGTTGTCGTGACCCACCGGAACGGTGGCCGACGGTGCCGGTCGCCCCGGACCCGGGCCTTCCCCGGCCCCGGCAGGAGCGGTCGAGACGGTGAGGCCCCTCCCCGCACCGATCCACAGGGAGTCGGCCAGATCGATCGAGACCATCTCGGACCGGAGCAGGTGGTACCCGTCGGACCGCACCCCGGTGACCTGCAGCGTGAGGGTCAGCTTGGCCGGCGCCGACAGCTCCTCGGTGCCCGTCCCGGCCGGGCCCGTGGAGCGCGCACCGTCCGGACCGCTCACCGGTCGCCCCCGATCCGCCGGGCCCGGACCTCCTACGGATGTGGACCCCGCGTCCGGCGACCATGAGGCCAGCCGCTCCCACTCCCCGAGCGAAAGCTCCTCGGCCCTGGCCGTGGCCCGGATCCCCGTGGCCGCGAACGCCTCTGGGCGGACCAGGCCCTCGAGCGAGCGGCGCAGCATCTTGCGGCGGTGGGCGAATCCGGCGCGCACCACCGCGAAGAGGCGCTCGTAGGCGGGCGACCCCGGACCGAGGGCCGGTCGGGGCGCCGGTCGAGCCGCACCAGGACCGACTCCACCCGGGGCATCGGGATGAACACCGAGGCCGACACCCGCCCCACCACCGCGGCCGTGGCCCAGTAGGCCACCTTCACCGACACCGCCCCGTACGCCTCGTCACCGGCCCGGGCCGCCAGCCGCTCCCCCACCTCGCGCTGGACCATCACCAGCAGCGAGGAGACCTGGGGTGCCTCCTCCAGCACCCTGATCACCACCGGCACGGCCACGTTGTAGGGGAGATTGGCGACGAGGGCCCACGGTCGGTCGTCCGCCGGACCTCCCCCGGGCGGGGGACCGACGAGCAGCTCGTCCCAGTCGAGCCGCAGCGCATCCCCCTCGACCACCCGGACGCCGAGCGGTTCGACCTGCGAACGGAGGACCGGAAGGACATAGCGGTCGACCTCCACGGCGATGACCGAGGCGCCGGTCTCGGCCAGGGCCAGGGTCAGGGACCCGAGCCCGGCACCGACCTCCACCACCCGCCGTCCCGGGGCGATGTCGGCCAGGCGGACGATGCGGCGCACGGTGTTGCCGTCGGCCACGAAGTTCTGGCCGAGTGCCCGGCTGGGCCGGAGGTCGTTGGCCACCAGCAGCTCGTGGATCTCGGCCCGGCCGTGCGTCATCCGGTCAGTGTCCCACCTTCCCGGAGGCGGCGACCGACCACGGCATGGGGATGACCGGGGGCCGCCTAGGCTGAGATCGTGCCGATCCCGGTCGCCTGCAGTCTCGATGAACAGGCTGCCCTCGCCCAGCTCGAGGAGTGGAGGGCACTCCTGGCCGCGCCGACGGTCACCTGGCAGCGGATCTCGCCCACCGAGTTGGCGCTCGGCCTGGCCGACGATCCCGCCCAATGGGAGACGGTGGTGCGTCTGGCCCGGCGCGAAAAGGCCTGCTGCCCCTTCTTCGAATTCACCCTGGGCATCGGGGCTGACGCCCTCACCTTGACCATCTCGGTTCCGGAATCGGCCGCCGCCCTGCTCGACCTGTTCGCGGCACCGCAGCCCTGATCGTCCCGTCTTTCACCGCTAGCTAACCCTCCGATCCGCACACGGCCCCTCACCCCGAAGACACTCGGAACGCTTCATTGTGCCCGACTTGTAAGCACAACCTCAAATTGCCAAGATCTTTATTTGAGGTTGTATACTAACCCGAGATAAGGAGGCCTCCCATGGCCAAGGTCCTCAAACGCCGATGGCCCAGCGCCTCCGTCGGGAGCGGGCTGTCCCGGAGGGACAGTCGACCGTGCGACTACGAAGCCTATGCCCCCGATCCGCTCGTCGACGCCGCATCACGCTGGACGGTGAGGTCGCCGCCGATGTCGCCGACGCCGAAGCTGCAATCGTACGGTTGAACGCAGAGGCGAGCGCGCTCGTCGATACGGAGTGACTGGCCCGCATCCTGCTCCGGGCCGAGGCTGTTGCTTCCTCGTGGATCGAGGGGCTTGTGATCGGGGCGAGACGCCTTCTCCACGGCGATGTCCGTCCGAACCCTGCCCGACCCGCCTTCCGATCTCGACCGCCCACGAGGTGTTGAACAACATCGATGCCATGATCATCGCCGTCTAACCAGTGCCGCCGGGCGACGCCATCACCTATTCCTTGCTGTTGGAGCTGCACCGTCGCTTACTCGGCGGAACTCGACTTGACCAATACGCGGACGCTTTCGAGACGTTCAGAACTGGATCGGTGGAGCGACTACAACCCGTGCTCAGCCGCTTTCATACCACCACCGCCTGAGCTTGTCCCGTATCTCATGCCTGATCTCTGTGATTTCTGCAATGACGATTCTCTACCCGCCGTGGCTCAGGCTGCATCGCCCACGGACAGTTCGAGACCATTCACCCCTTTGTCGATGGCAACGGGCGCACTGGTCGGGCGCTCGTCCATTATGGTGCTTCGCCGGCGGGGTCTCGCCGAGCGCGCTGCTCCCACCGGTGTCGCTCGTCCTCGCCACCATGACCGACAGCTATGTCGACGGGCTCACCGAGTTCCGGCACTTGGGCTCCGGCACCGCTCCCCTGGCCCTGGAGGGGCTCAACACGTGGGTCGGCCGCTTTGCGGGAGCGTGCAATCGGGCGGTGCACCACGCTGGGGCGTACGAGGCACGCGCCGCAGAGCTCGAGGCGTCGTGGCGCCAGCGGCTGGGTCGGGTGCGAGCGAACTCCGCAACCCATCGGATCCTCCGCATCCTTCCGGCACTCCGATCCTGACCATCGACGGTGCCGCCCGCCTGCTCGGTCGCACGTTCAATCCGGCGAACGAGGCGATCCAGCGACTCGTCGAGGTGGGAGTTCTCCAGCAGGTCAACATCGGTCGACGCAACCGCGCCTATGAAGCACCGGAGGTCATCTCGGCGTTCACAGCCCTCGAACGTGGTCTGCGCAGTCCCAGAGGCGACACCCGCACAATCAGGCCGGTGAGACGGGTACCGGGTCGACAGTGAAGCGACGGGCACCGATCACGAAGGCGGCGAGCTCAGCCGATCGCGCTGCGGTCAGCCTTCCTCACTCGAATCAGTCCCCGACGGATCGAGGTCTCGATGTCGGTCCGAATGGCGAACCGGCGCAGACGGTACGGCAGATCACGATCGTTGAAGGTGACGTTGGTGATGCCGTTGGCCCGGAGCAGTCGACGGAAGCGCTTGTCCGCCTTCGGGTTGATCTTCGAAACGTCGTCCCACATCCCGTAGTAGCCGTCGATGGAGGCGGTCAGTCCCGTGTCGAGAAGGTCCTGGATCACGAACTGCTCGGCCCCTTCGATGTTCATCCGGAGGATGACCGGCATCGTGTCGGACGAGCAGCCCCGGTCGGCCAGCACCCTGCTCAGCCTCCGGGCGGGTACGGTCTCCGATCGCTGGCCGCGGGTCGAGAACAATGAGTCGCCCTTGCCTCGACTCTGCCCGCCGCTCAGGTAGAGCTCGACCTCGTCGCCGACATGATCGGGACCGACGAGGGCCACATGGTCGAGCTGCACGCCCTCCACATCTGCCAGCTCCGACCTGGCGTCGGCGATGTGCCCGCTCCCGGCCTCGAAGCCCAGGATCTCGAGGTCGTAGCGGGTGCTGAACCACTCGTGCATCCAGCGGATCTGGAGACCCTCCTTGTGCACGCCACAATCGAGGTAGAGGACCTTGGGACGGGCGAGGGCGCCGGCGACAGTGTCCATCCGGTGGGCCGCGGCGAATCGGGCTCTGCGGGCAAGGACCCGTCCTACCAGGAGAAACGAGTCAGCGGTGACGATCGCTCCGAGCACGCCCTTGGCCACCACACTGTCGCCGAGGACCTTGTGGACGGCACGGACGGCGGTCCAGGTCCAGAGCTTCTCCTGGGGATGCCAGATGATCCACCGGAGTCGCAGGGCGGTTGGGCGGTCGGCGGGCACGGCGAAAACCTATCTTGCCGAGATGGCGGGTGAGGACGCCCCCCAGGGAGACAACACCAGGAGTCAGTGCCGCTTCGATCCGGCCAGCCGGCGGTCTCACAGCGACCAGGTGGCCCCGACGCTCACCAGGTCAGTTGGGCATCGATGACGCCCTGGGACAACGGGGCGATCTGGGCGAAGGAATCGGTGGCCAGGTCGATGGACCGGCTGGTGTCCGCCTCACGGTCGTTGACCACGCAGGTCACCGATTCGCCGTTGGCCGGGTTGGTCACACGGACAACGGTGCCGAAGGAGAGCCAGGGGCTGGCGCACTCACCAGCAGGATGGGCGTAGTAGGTGACCTGCCCGTAGTGGACCGAGCCCGAGGCGACAACCACCGGCTGGATCGTGGTGGTCGGTGGGGCCGTCACCGGGGTCGTCGTCGTGGGCACCACCCGCGCCACGACCTCCTGGGTGGAGATCGGACTCCGGGGCGCGGTGGGGACGGTGGTGGCCGCCGGAGGGGTCACCTCCTGGCCCGCGCCCACCGCCGCCACCACCGCCACCGGCGCGGCGGGCTGGGCGCGGTGGGCGGACGCCAGTCTCCAACGGGCAACTCCTCCGCTCGCCGGTCTCGGCCGGTCGTGACGGCCGGCCCGGCCGGCCCCGGCCTGCGACGCCGAGGCGCTCGAGTCGTTCTGGATCAGCAGGAGCGGCACGATCAGTAGCGCTCCACACAGGAGCAGCGCGGCGCCGGGCCGGCTGCCCTTTTGGATTTTGGTCCTCAGGACTCCACTCTCCTTGCGGGACTGCTGGGGCTGCGCCCTCCGGAACGGGCCCGGGGGTACATCCGCCCCCTGGGGGGCGGGGCGGGACGGCTCCTCCAAGCCGGCCCTCGGTGTGCGTCCGACGACCGCACACCGATCCACAGCGCTTCAGTCACTGCGCTTCAAAGCAAATCGACCGCACCCGGCGGCCGACAACGGAAGGCTAGGCAGGTCCGCCCCGAAGAATCAAACCCGACGGACTCAGAGGTCGAACAGGGTGCGGGCGTTGGCTGTCGTCGCCTCGGCCAGCCTCGCGGTTCCGATGCCCTTGACCTGGGCAATCGTGGCCCCGACCACCGGAACCCTCGAGGGCTCGTTGAGGGTTCCGCGATGGGGCACCGGGGCCAGGAAGGGCGAGTCGGTCTCCACCAGCAGCCGGTCGAGGGGACAGAGGGCGGCGGCCTCGCGGACGTCGGCGGCGTTCTTGAAGGTGACCACCCCGCTGAAGGAGAGCGTGGCCCCGAGATCGAGGCACCGGCGGGCCTCGTCGGGCCCCCCGGTGAAGCAGTGGAGGACGGTCCGCTCCGGGACCCCGCCGGCGGCCAGCAGGTCGAGTGTGTCGTCCCAGGCCTCCCGGGTGTGGACGACCAGGGCCAGCCCATGGCGGTGGGCCAACTCGACCTGGAGGGCGAAGGCCTCCCTCTGCACGGGCCGGGGCGAGTGGTCGTAGTGGTAGTCGAGTCCACACTCGCCGATGGCCACCACCACCGGCCCGGCCCCGGATTCCGCCCCGGATTCCGCCCCGGATTCCGCCCCCGTCCGCCCCGGCGCCCACCTCGGCGCTGAGCAGCCCGTCCAGGGAGTCGACGCCGTCCACCGCGTCGTGCGGATGGAGGCCGACCGTCGCCCACAGCCCGACCCCCTCGGCGACCGCCGGCGAGTCGGGCCGACGCATGGCGCGGACCAGGTCCACCGCCTCTGCCGACGACCCGGCGCCCGTCCCGACACAGACCATCCCGGCCACGCCCGCCTCGGCGGCCCGGGCGATGGCCCCGGCCAGACGGGTGGCGTGCGGGCCGGGTCCGGGCTCGGCGCCCTCCCCGGAGAACTCCGACTGCAGGTGGCAGTGGGAGTCGAACCATTCGATCACCGCGTCGTGGGCCACGTTGCCTCGATCGCCGTGCCTACGGCTTGCGCCGTGGGAAGAGCGGGGGGCCCTTCTCCACCGGACGGCCGGCGGGGTAGCCGCCCCAGGCGCCGGCCCCGGGCAGGCGCTGTGCGGCCGGCGACCCCTCGAGCCCGATCCGCCGCCAGATCTCGTCGGCGGTGTCGGGCATGGCCGGGACGACGAGGAGCGAGACGATGCGCAGCACCTCGAGGGCGCTGCCCAGCACCCGGTCGACCCCGGGACCGGGCTCTGCCTTCCACGGCTCGGCCGTCTCGAGCTCGGCATTGGTCTCGCGGATCAGCCGCCAGGTCGCCTCCAGGCCCTGGCTGGGCTGGCCCGCCGCCCAGGCGGCGGACGCCTCGGACAGCACCGCCGCGGCCACGCCGGCCAACCGGCTGTCGTCCGAGGGGGCCGGGCCCAGCCCGCCGCACTTGGACCCGACCACCGTCGTCACCCGGGAGAGGAGATTGCCCAGGTTGTTGGCGAGGTCGGTGTTGTACCGCCCGGCGATGCCCTCCGCCGAGAACTCGCCATCGCTGCCCAGGGGGATGTCGCGCAGCAGGTGGTAGCGGACCGGCTCCACCCCGTACTCGGCGATCAGGTCCCCCGGGGTGATCTGGCTGACGCTGGAGTTGGACATCTTCTCCCCGCCGAGCAGCAGCCACCCGTGCACCTGGACGTGGGCCGGAGGCTCGATGCCGGCTGCCATGCACATCGCCGGCCACCACACGCAGTGGAAGCGGAGGATCTCCTTGCCGATCAGGTGGTGGACGGCCGGCCACCACTGCTCGAACCGCTCCTCGTCCTCCCCGTAGCCGATGGCGGTGAGGTAGTTGACCAACGCGTCGTACCAGACGTAGAAGACGTGGCTGTCGTCCCAGGGCACCCGGACCCCCCAGTCGATCGAGGTGCGGGTGATGGAGATGTCCCGGAGCCCGCCCCGGATGAAGCTGAGCGCCTCGTTGCGCTTGGACTCGGGGCCGACGGCCCCGGGGTCGGCCTCGTACCATTCGATCAGGGGTTGCTCGAAGGCGCTCAGCCGGAAGAAGTAGTTCTCCTCCTCGAGGTGCTCCACCGCCAGGCGGTGGATGGGGCACAGGTCGCCGTCGACCAGCTCGTCCGCGGCGTAGTACTGCTCGCACGGCACGCAGTACAGACCGCGGTAGGTGTCCTTGAAGATGTGGCCGTTCTCGTAGATCCGGGTGAGGAACCGCCGGACGGCCGCGTGGTGCCTCGGCTCGGTGGTGCGGATGAAGTCGTCGTTGGAGATGTCGAGGCCGGCCCAGGCGGCGGCGAACCGGGGGGCCAGCCGGTCCGCCCACGCCAGGGGGGCGAGTCCCTGCTCCTCGGCGGTGCGGGCCACCTTCTGGCCGTGCTCGTCGGTGCCGGTCAGGAAGAACACGTCGTCGCCGACCAGCCGGTGCCAGCGGGCCAGGGCGTCGGCGTTGACCGTCGTGTAGGCGTGGCCCACGTGGGGCGCGTCCTTCACGTAGTAGATGGGGGTGGTGATGTAGTAGCGGGACACTGTCCCGGTAGCGTACCGACCTGGTCGAACCCCACGGTCGGCGGACCCGACGACGGCGCCGGCGACGGCGCCCGGCGATGACGGGGCGAAGGCGAACTGGTAGGTTCGCCTGGTGCCCGGAGCGCTCCCCGACGCCGACCTCGTCCGGCTCCCGCGTGGCGCATTCTGCCTCTCCATCGACCTCGAGCTGCTCTGGGGCGTGTGGGACCACGCCACCTCCTCGGACGCCCGGGCCTGCGCGGCACTCGAGCGGGAGATCGTCCGACGGCTGCTGGGGCTGTTCCGGAGCCATGAGCTGCCGGTGACCTGGGCCTTCGTCGGTCGGCTGCTCGATGACAGCCACGGCTTCGACGGCCTCTTGGGGGATCGGCGCTGCTGGTACGCGCCCGACCTGATCGACGCCATCCGGGACGACCCGGTGGACCACGAGATCGCCACCCACAGCTACGGCCACATCTACTTCGGCGAGTCCTCCGCCGACGCGGTCCGGGACGACCTGGCCCGGGCCAGAGCGGTCCACGAGTCCCATGGGCTCCCGTTCCGGTCCCTGGTGTTCCCCCGCAACCAGGTGGACCACCTCGACATCGTCGCCCAGGCCGGGATCGAGGTGTTCCGCAGTGTGGACGCGGGAGTCCTCGAAGCGGTGAGCCGCCGGGTACCGCGGCTGCGGCCGCTGGTGAACCTGGCGGACAAGGCCCTGCCCGTCGCCCCGCCCACGGTCCAGCCGGTCCGACGCGACCACGGCCTGATCGAGCTGCCGTCCTCGCTGCTGTTGATCGGACGCAACGGACTGCGGCGGGTCGTGACCCCGGCCGCACTCCGGGCCAAGCTGCGTGCCGGCCTGGCCCGGGCGGTCGAGACCGGTGAGCTGTTCCACCTGTGGTTCCACCCCTCCAACTTCTACACGAGCATGCAGAGCCAGTTGGAGGTGTTGGACGCGGCCCTGGGCGAAGCGGCCGAACTGCGCCGCCAGGGCCGGCTGGACGTCCTGCCCATGTGCGCCTTCGGCTCGGCGGCCGTACCTGTCTCCTGACCGGTCGGCCGGCGCCGACTACCGCATCCGCCGGCCGGCTGCCGCCGACCGGCCCGGCCTGGCCGGCTTGGCGACAGCCCTGTGGGGCACTGCCGAGTCGGAGCGGTTCTCCCGCCGGTGGTGGTGGAACGACGACGAGCCCCACTGCTGGATCGCCGAGCACGTCTCCACCGGGGAGGTGGCCGCGGTCTGTGCCCAGCGCCGCACGCGCTTTCTCCTCGGCGGCCGCACCGAGCCGGCGAGCACGGTCAGCGACTGGTACGTGGCCCCCGGTCACACCGGTGCCGGGTTGGGCCGGGCCCTGGTCCGTCGGGGCGAGGAGACTTCGGGCTTCATGTACACGAGCGCCATCTCGGAATCGGCCGCCGCCGGGTTCGAGCGGCTGGGTTGGGTCGGTGACCGTCGCTTCCCGATGTCCGCCGGCCTGGTCCCCCTGGCCGGGGCCCTGGCCGGACGACCGGCCGCCGGGATGGACATCGAGCACCGCTTGGTCTCGGCCGACGACAGTGGCGACCTGGCGCCGGTCGACGAGATCTGGGAGCGCCTGGTGTGGCCGGCGGCGGCGATGATGGTGCGAGACGCCGCCCATGTGGACCGCCACCTCTCGCTCTCGGGCGGCCGTCGCTACTCGCTGCTGGTGGCCCGCCGCCGCCGAGTGCCGGTCGGCTACCTCCTCTCCCGCACCCTGCCCCCCGGTTCGCTGCGCGCCTTCGGCCCCGTACGGGTCGGGGTGGTCTCGGATTATTTGGTGAACGAAGCCGACGTCGATTCGCTGCGGGCTCTGGTCGGGGAGGCGTGCCGCAGATGGCTCGCCGAGCGGGTCGTGGTGATGATGGCCTTGAGCGCGGCAGAGGGGCACCGCCGGGCCCTCTCCCGCCTGGGTCTCCTCCGACCGGTGACCGTGGCCGGCCGGGTGCTCGGCGCCCGCATGACCAACCGGTCCATGCACCAGCCCGCTCCTGGGGCGGAGGGGAGCTGGCACCTGACCCTCGCCGACAACGACACCGACCTCATCCTCGGGGAGCCGGGTTAGCGTCGACCAGTCCCTCGTCGCCGCGTTCGCAGGCGCCAAGTCGATCGTCGACGAGTCCTCTGCCCGAGCTGCCGTCACCGAGGTGACGGCAGAATAGTCATCGTCAGGCCGACAGCCTGATCATCACCCCACCGCCGATGGCCACGAGGGCGACACGGTGTTCACGAACTCATGCTCATGGATCGTGTCGTCTTCGTGCTCATCGCGGCGGCGGGCAACACTCGAGGGTCTCTCGCTCGAACGGTCGTACTCCAGGCAGAAGGTCACCCGGGCGTGACGCTCCTCCCAGATTCCCAGGCCGTCGGGCTGGGCGATCCGGTCGAACTGATTGGACCAGTGGCGCTCGGACCAGCAGAGCGACAGCTCGCAGTCGTCCCGTCGCCGCGACTCGACCGCCAGGACGCTGAAGAACCCGTTCACGCCGACGAGGTCCCGGAGGCGCCCAGCTGGTCAAGGTCGCAGTGGTACGGGAGGCTGGCGTAGCGGTGGTCAAGCGGCTGGAGGCGGTCCAGCAGTCGGAGCCTGTAGAGCGTGGTCAACCGGTGCTGATCGGTGTTCGTGTTGTCGAAGTACATCTCAGCCACCTTGTCGGTCGTGAGAACTCGATGGCGATAGAGCATGGTCAAGATGGAACGGTCCCGTTCGGTCAGCCGGTGCGCCACCTCCATCACGAGCTCGTCGCCGGCCCGCGGCCGCAGAGAGGCAGATTTCATCAGACCGACCCCACAGAGTCGGGGGTCGCGACTGGCGGGGTTGTAGTAGCCCCATGCTGGCACTTCGGCCGGTACAGGGTGATCCGTTCAGGACTGGCGACCGTGCCGGCGGGGGTGCTGGCGACTCAGCCTCACTTTGCATACCCTTGGCGGACCTTCGCGTGCCGGGCAGCCAGGCTGATCGCCGGCCCTTCCACCAGCGGCTCGAGGTTCGCATTGTGGGAGGCCGGGGGCGCCGCACCCGTGACCAGCAGCTTCACAGCACCCGCCCGTCCAGGGCGCGAACCCGAACTGGCGATCGGAAGTGTCGCGATATCGCGATAGCATGAAGTCATGGCAAAGCAAACCACTGTCAGGTTGCCCGATGAGCTGGCCGACGAAGCGGAGGCGGTTGCTCGCGTTCGCGGTACCAGCGTCAACGCGTTGATCGTCGACTCGCTCAGCGCTGAGGTTGCGCGCGTCCGGGAGGACAAGGACTTCGTGACCCGCGCTCGCAAGCTGCTGGAGCGAGACAAGGAGCTCCTCGACCGACTCGCCAAGTGATGCGATACCTCAGCCTGGCCGAGTACCTCTGGCTGGCAGAGCAGGTCACCGGGATCGAGGCCGCGGTGCTTTCGAAGGCGACGAGGATCGATCTGGCAGATTCGGCGCTGCACGCGCCTTCGGCCAGCTTTGGCGGGCAAGAGTTCTACCCCGACGTCATCGACAAGGCCGCAGTACTCACCTGCAGGCTCGCGTGGAACCACCCCCTCCCCGATGGGAACAAGCGTGCTGCATGGGCCGCGCTCGTCCTCTTCCTTGATCTCAGCGGGATGGTCTGGTCGCCGGATCAGCCTGATGTCGACGATGCCGAGCAGGCCATGCTGGCTGTGGCTGCACACGAGGTCGACGAGTCCTGGTTCGCCCACTGGCTGCGCCAGCGGGTGCAGATGCCCTGAGATCGTCATCCCCGATACCCGTCACGGCGGACCTTGGTGTGCCGAGCCGCCAGGCTGATCGCCGGCCCCTCGATCAAGGGCTCGACGTTCACATTCTAGGAGGGCTGGTGCGCCAATCCGCTGGCCAGCCATTTCGGCGGGCAGTGCGCTCGAGACAAGGCGGTCTTACGCCGGCGGAGTTCACCGCCCTTTTCTGACCATCACCGGCGATACCCCTCACGACGGAGCTTGGCGTGCCGCGTCACCAGGCTGATCGCCGGCCCATCGACCAAGGGCTCGAGGTTCGCATTGTGAGAGGCTGGGGGCGCCAAACCACCCAGTGCGGGGAAAGAGGAGCCACGACAGCAGAACGGGCCCAAAACCGCCGCGCAGGAGGGCGGCCAGGCACGAAGCGGGACAGCCGCGGAGGGACGAAGCCGGACCACCGACCCGCCGGAAACGGAGGGGGGCGGGGCGGGAGAGCTCAGGGCCAGGGGCTTGGCTCAGCCGGCCTGGCTGGCTATGTAGTTATCGAGGGCCTCCCGACTGACGTCGGCCAGCCGCCGACCCTGCCGAGCCGCGATCTCCTCGAGAGCTGCGCGAGTCTCGCGGGGCACCCGCACCGTGAGACTGGGGGTGTGTCCCCCGCGACCGGTGATCGTCGGTCGGCCGGGACGGAGCCGAGCGAGCGTGCGCTCGGCCAGCTCCTCGGCCTTCGTCTCGGTGGGGCGAGTGCCGTTGTCCAGATAGACCTCCTCGACGTCCAAGTCGGCGTCCGGGCCTATCTCCACATCGGCGATTCGCTTGCGACTCATGAGCTCCTTCTCCTTCCTCCTTCGATAGTGGGTGAGCATGGAGCGACTGTTGCGAGTGAATCGGACCAGTACTGCCATCTCTTTTTCATTATGCCATACACAACTAGATATGCAAGCCACAATAGGCCGGCCGGATGCCGGACGGACGGCCCCGGTCCTGCCCGACCGGCCGATAGACTAAGTCCATGACTAAGTCTGTTGGCGTCCATGAGGCAAAGACGCACCTGTCGCGCTTGTTGGATGATGTCGCGGCTGGGGAGGAGGTCCTCATCACACGCCGTGGCGAGCCGGCTGCTCGTCTTGTCGCGCTGCGCACCCGGCGACCACGTGCGTTCGGCATCGATCGCGGCCGTCTCGCCATCCGTGACGACTTCGACGCGCCCCTCGATGATGACGTTCTGGACACGTTCGACAGCTGAACGTGCAGCTCCTGCTCGACACCCACGTCTTCCTCTGGCTCCTGGCCGAGCCGGAACGGCTGGGCCAGCACCTCGGCTCGCTCGAAGACCCGCTCAACGAGCTCCTGTTCTCGGCGGCCAGCTCGTGGGAGATCGCCATCAAGGTCCAGCTCGGCAGGCTCGATCTGCCCGACGACCCCAGGCGGTATGTTCCGGACCGCATGCTGGCCATCGGGGCGGCGCCACTTCCTGTCGAGCACAACCACGCCCTGGCCGTGAGCGAGCTGCCGCCGCTGCACCGGGATCCCTTCGACCGGCTGCTGGTGGCGCAGGCTCGCCACCTGCGACTGCGGATCGTCACCGCCGATGCGCAGATCGCGCGTTACCAGGTGGAGACCCTGTTGGTGTGATGGGTGCTCACCGAGGTTGCCGTGGGCTCCGGCGGACGGCACCGGGGTCGATCGGACGACAGGGACTTGGCGTACCGGCTGAGGCACGGCGGGTTGCGGCGTTGACCGGTGACCACCAGTCCGGTCGTGCCGAGCCCGGGCGAACCGAGCAGCGGGTGGCGGTCTACGGGATCTGCGAGGACGGCGACGGCCGCGTCCTGCTGGTGCGGGCGGCACCCTGGCTCAGCGTCGGCGGTGAGTGGTTCCTCCCCGGCGGCGGACTCGACCACGGCGAGGACCCGGTCGCCGGACTCCGCCGCGAATTCGCCGAGGAGACCGGGCTGACGGTGGCCGTCGGCGAACTGCGGGGGGTGCTGTCGGACGTGATCGAGGTGCCCGACGGGACCAGCCTGCACACGGTCCGGATCATCCACGCCATCGCCTCCTTTTCGGGGGCGCTCCGCCACGAGGTGGGCGGGTCCACCGACAACGCCCGGTGGGTGGCGGTCGACGACGCGTGGGCGTTGCCGCTCCGGCCCTATGTGCGCCAAGCTCTTGCCCAGTGGGGCTCAGCGCCCGATCGGTGACGCGACCCCGTGCGTCACCAATTGGCGACGTGGCAGCCGCCCCGGCCGGTGCGCTCGGTGAAGCGCTGGTGGTACTCCTCGGCCGGCCAGAACGTGGTCGCCGGGGTCACCTCGGTGACGATGGGGCGCTTGAACCGCGCCTGGAACTCGTCCAGCGACGCCCGGGCCGTCTTCTCCTGGGCGTCGTCGTGGGTGAACACCGCCGACCGGTACTGGGTGCCGCGGTCGGGACCCTGGCGGTTGGGGGTGGTCGGATCGTGATGGCGCCAGAACTCCTCCAACAGCGTGTCGAAGGAGACACGGGTGGGGTCGAAGGTCACCAGCACCGCCTCGGCATGGCCGGTGCTCCCCGAGCACACCTGCTCGTAGGTCGGGTGGTCCACCTCCCCACCCTCGTAGCCGGAGATGGCGTCGACCACGCCGGGGACGGCCCGGAGGAACTCCTCCACCCCCCAGAAGCAGCCGGCGGCGAATGCCACCCGGTCGAGACCTTCGGGGATGTCATCGGGGGCGATCCCCGGGGCCTGGGTCCTGTCCTCCTGGCTGCGTCCGAACACGTCCACTCCTCTCTGGGCCCCCCGACACCACATCCGGTGACCTCACACCCCGCCGCTTCGACCTTCCGCCCGCCCCTCCTACAACCCGTCGGTCGGCGAGGTCATTCCGGCGCCGGGCCCGGCGGGGCGGGTCCGGCCCCGCCGTCACCCCCGGGATCCTCCCCCGTCCGGTCCCGGAGGGCCAGGGCGAGCTCGTAGACCCGCCGGCGGGGAACCCCGAAGACCGCAGCCAGGTCGTCGACCACGCCCCGGGTTCGTTCCCCGGCCGACAGCCGGTCGACCAGGGCCGAGGTCAAGACGGCGTCGTCCACGGCCGCCGGCCCGCACGGGGCCGCTCCACCGAGCACCAGCACCACCTCGCCCCGGACCGCCTCCGCCGCCGCCCGGTCGGCCAGTTCGTCCAGCGGGCCCCTCCAGACCTCCTCGTGCAGCTTGGTCAGCTCACGGGCCACCGACACCGGCCGGTCGCCTCCGCAGGCGTCGGCCAGGTCCCGGAGCGTGGCCCCGACCCGACCCGGCGCCTCGAAGAGCACCGCCGTCCGGGTCTCCGTGGCCAGGGAGGCCAGGCGGCGGCGGCGCTCCGGCCCCGAGCGGGGCAGGAACCCCTCGAAGCAGAAGCGGTCGGTGGGCAGCCCGCTGGCCACCAGGGCGGTGAGGACCGCGGAGGGACCGGGCACCACGGTGACGGTCACGCCGGAGCGGGCCGCCTCGGCCACCACCCGGCGGCCCGGATCCGAGACCCCCGGCATCCCGGCGTCGCTGATGACCGCCACGGTGGCCCCGTCGGCGGCCGCGCGGATGACCTCGTCGATCCGGTCGTCCTCGTTGTGCCGGTGGAGCGATCTGAGGGGCGTGCCGGTGATACCCGCATGGGTGAGCAGCTTGCGGGAGTGCCGGGTGTCCTCGCAGTAGATGACGTCGGACCCCTCGAGGGCCTCCACGGCCCGTGGCGACAGGTCGCCCAGGTTGCCGATGGGGGTCCCGACCAGCACCACCCGGCCCCCGGCGGCGGCCCGGCCGGCACCGGCGGTGCCCGCGGCATCGGATGGGGACCCGCCGTCCCCGTGCGGTGGCTCGAGTCGGTCGGCGTCGCCATCGGGGCCGCCCCACAGCTCGAGCTCCTCGAGGACGTCCGGGTCGAGGTCGGGGTCGGGGTCGAGGTCCGGCCCGTCGCCCCCCTCGGTGCCGGTCATCCCCGCAGCTCCAGCTGGTCGCCGGCCTTCAGCCCCCAGCGCTCGAAGGCGCCGGCCTCGGCCTCGACCACCGACCGGCCGCCCCTGCGGGGGAGGCTGACCCGCCACGGTCGGAGCCGGGTCACCCCGATGACCACCATGTCCTTGTCGCAGATGGCCAGGTCGATGGCGAAGCGCATGCCGAAGGTGTGGACCGAACGGGTCCGGGGCAGCACCATCGCCCCCTCGTAGCCGGTCCGGCCCAACAGGCCCCGGGTGCGCTCCACCGCGCCGGCGGCCACCTCGGCCGTGGCCAGCACGTCGCCGTCCCGCAGCAGCCAGGTCACCGACGGACCCCCGTCGACCGCCCGGGTCCGTAGGCGACTACCATGTCCGGACTGTGTCGAAGCGAACCAACAAGCGCAAGCTCCGGGCCAAGAAGAAGGCCAACCACGGCAAGAAGCCGAACTGCGGTCGGGGCTGATCCCCGCGGGGCCTCCGCCCGGGTGACCCGGGTGACCCGGGCGGCCTGACCGGCGGGACCCTCACCCGGGCCCGCCCGTCCCGCCCCACGCACAGCCGAGCCGGTCGAGGACCGACACCAGGGCGGTGGGACGGTCGGTGATGATCCCGTCGACCCCGAGCCCGCAGAGCCTCTCCATCTCCGACTCCTCCTCGACGGTCCAGACATGCACGGCGAGGCCCTGTCGGTGGGCGGCGTCGACGAAGGGCCGGTCGACCAGCACGACCCCGCCGTAGCTGGCCGGGACCTGAAGCGCCACGTGGCGCATCGGGGCCGGCACCTCGCCCGCCCGCACCGACTGGAGGAAGGCGGCCACGGCCGCGGTGCCCGCGGAGGTCGGGACCTCCGGGGCGAACGAGGAGAAGGAGTCGGTGGCCGAGTCGATGAAGGAGGCCACGATGACGTCGTCGACCCGGCGGAAGCGGCGGAGCATCGCCGCCAGGGCCTGTTCGTAGGGCGCCACCGTCGGGGCGGTCTGCTTGATGTCGAGGTTGAGCACCACCCCGGGGAACTCCTCGAGCACCTCTTCGAGCAGGGCGATGCGGAACCGGCGGTCGTCGGGGGCCCGGCCCCGGAACGGGTAGCGGTCGGGCGCCAGCCCCGGGGAGACGTCGGCCCCCGGCGCCCACCAGTAGGCATTGTCGAGGGTGCGCAGCACGTCGGAGGACAGGTCGGCGATCCGACCGGTGTGGTCGGTGGTCCGGTCGACCGTCGGGTCGTGGCACACCACCAACTGCCCGTCGGCGGTGGCGTGGACGTCGAGCTCGATCCCGGTGGCCCCGGCGTCGACGGCGGCGGCGATGGCGTGGAGGGTGGACGACGGGGCCTCCCATGCCCCGCCCTGGTGGGCGTAGGCGATGACCCGCCGGTCCGGCCACGGCGAGGGCTTGGGCGGGTCGGGAGGGCCGGGCATGGAAGAACGGTAGCCTCTGCCCCGCCATGCTCGACCACGTGTTCTCCCAACTCGTCGGCTCCCACCGGCATGCGTTCGAGGCCGCGCTGCTGCAGCGCCAGGCCGTGGAGGAGCGGTTCCAGGTGGACGTCTTCCTGGGCGACGTGAGCTTCGAGACCTCGTACAGCCTCCCCGGGGAGGAGCGCCCGGCGCGGATACGCGTCGACACCAGCCTGGACTGGCCGACCTGGAGCCAGACCGCCTACCGGAGCTGGGCCATCGGCGAAGAGCCCGACGAGTTCCCCGAGGTGCTGGTCGAGATCGCCTTCCGGGTACAGGGCCTGGCCGAGGCGCCGGTGCCCGGTCCGCTCATCGGGGTGCTCCCCGACCAGCTCTCCGTCCTGGGCGACGAGCCGTTGGACCGGGGCTCCGCCACCATCGAGCAGGTACTCCCCGGCGACGGCCGGGACGGCTCCGAATGGGCCATCGAGGTCTCCTACGAGGGATCGTGCCAGATGGACGAGGACATGCTCGAGCACCCGGACACCCTGGACGAGGTCCTGGCCCCCCTGGGACGGGCGGTGGCCTCGGTGCTGGTGCGCATCGGCGACCTGCCCTTCGACTTCCGGCCGGTCGGGACGCCGCCCGCCTGACCGACGTCCTGCGGCCGGCCGATGTCGGCGTCCGGCGTCGGCGTCGGCGTCGTCAGGCGAACAGGCCGGCCGCGGTCGCCAGTGCCCGCAGGTCGGCCTGGGGCCGGGCCCCGACGTGGGAGATCACCTCGGCTGCGCACACCCCGCCCAGGCGGGCCGATTCCTCCGGGGCCAGCCCGTTGGTGATCCCGTAGAGGAATCCGGCCGCGAAGAGGTCACCGGCCCCGGTGGTGTCGACCACCCGCCCGACGGGCGCGGCCGGGACCTCGACCGAGCCCGAGGGGGAGACCACGACACAGCCTGCCGCGCCCCGGGTGAGCGCGGCCAGCACGCCGGTCTCGGCGACCGCGTCCACCGCGGCGTCGAAGTCGGCGGCACCGAACAGCATCACGATCTCCTCCTCGTTGGCGAAGATCATCTCGAGGTCGCCCCGGAGCAGCTCCAAGAACTCGTCACGGTGGTGCTCGACGCAGAAGGGATCCGAGAGGGTGAGCGCCACCGCGGCGTCGTTCCGATGGGCCACGCCGATGGCCTCGCGCATCGCCGCCTTGGCCGACGGCTGTTCCCACAGGTAGCCCTCGAGGTAGACGACCTGGGTGGACGAGAGGTGGCCGTCGTGGAGGTCCACCGCACCGAAGTCGGAGGCCACGCCGAGATGGGTCGCCATGGTGCGCTCGGCGTCGCCGGTCACCAACACCAGGCAGTGGCCGGTCACGGCCCGGCCAGGGACGGCGTCGGCCGGGGTCGGATCGAATGCCACCCCGATCGACCGGATGTCGTGGGTGAAGGCCCGCCCGAAACCGTCGTCGGCCACCCGCCCGAGGAAGGCGGCACGGCCCCCGAGGGCGGCGATCCCCGCCGAGGTGTTGGCCGCGGCGCCACCCGACGCCTCGGTCGTCGGCCCCATGGCGGCGTAGATGGACTCCGAACGGGCCTGGTCGACGAGGGCCATCGTCCCCTTGACCAGATCGAGGGCGGCCAGGTCCTCGTCCTTCGCCGAGGCGAGCACGTCGACCAGCGCGTTGCCGATGGCCACCACGTCGAGGGCGCGGTCACCCGCTCCGTCGGACTCGGAAACGGACCCGGAGGACGAAAGGGGGGGAAGGGGGTCTGTCTGCATTGGTAGTCAGGGGCGCGGTGCCTGCAGAGCGAGCCCGGTTCCCCATCCCCCTTTCAATCCGTACGTGCGGTTTTCCCGCATACGGCTTACCGACGGTCTTCTTGACATGGTTACGCTGCCTTCGGGTATCGGATAGTGCCCATGAGCTTGTGCAGGCCCTGGTCGTGGAACCAGGTGCGGGTCCAACGGTCTGCCTGGCCGGCCGCAGGTTGCGGCCCCGCTTCTTGATGAGCAAGCGCTTCAGCCGCCACGCAACGTAGCGGTCCATCGAGACGAACTTGTCGGCCGCATTCCCGGTGCGGAAGTAGTTGCCCCATCCCCGAAGGAACAGGTTCAGCCGTCCGATGACGTCCGCCAACTCCTGTCCGACCTGGCTTCGACCGGTGAGGGCCTTGATCCTCTGCTCGGGCACGCTTCATGGACCGCACCGACGGCCAGCGGTGGAGGTAGTAGCGGATGATCCGCCGCTGCTCCCACAGCTTGCCGGACATGCGGGCATGAAGATGGCACCCGAGGAAGTCAAAGCCCTCCTTGCCCTCCCGGAGGTCGACCACTCGGGTCTTGTCCGGATGGAGGCTCAGACCGAGGTCACCCAAGATGGCGGTTGCCCGCTCGCTGGGCCTGCTCGGCCTGCTCCCTGGGACGTGCACAGCACCACGAAGTCGTCCGCATAGCGGACGACTTCTCCGGTGCCACGCTCGGCCCAGGCCCGGTCGAAGGCGTGCAGGTAGATGTTGGCCAGGAGCGGTGAGATGACCCCGCCCTGGGGAGTCCCCGTGACCGTCTCGGAGACCACCCCATCGGCCAACACCCCTGCACGCAGCCACTGGCGCAGCAGCTTGAGCACCCGTCGGTCCGACACCCGCTCCCCGACCAGCGACAGCAATCTGCTCGTGGTCGATCTCGCCGAAGAAGTCCCTGATGTCGGCCTCGAAGACGAACTGTCTGCCTTCGATGAAGCCGACCCGGATCCTCTCCATGGCGTCGGTGGCCGACCGCTTCGGGCGGAACCCGAAGCTAGCAGGGCAGGAAGTCGGCCTCGAAGATGGGTTCGAGGACGATCTTGGCCGCCTGCTGGGCACACTCGGTCCTTCGACAGTGGGGATGCCCAACGGGCGCTTGGACCCGTCGGGCTTTGGGATCTCCACCCGGCGCACTGGCGCCGGGCGGTAGATGCCTGCACGGAGGCGCTCTTGGAGTTCGGCGAGCATCCGCTCGACCCCGTAGGCCTCCACCGCCGCCAGGGTCAGTGCATCGACCCCGGCTGCTCCACGATTGGCTCGGACCCGCTCCCACGCCTCCCACAGGACGTCATTCCTGTAGATGCGGTCATACAGGGCGTGGAAACGCCGACCCTCAGACTGCTTGGCCGCAGCCCATAGCCGGTTCTGGAGTCGTCGCACTTTGACGGGGGCCAGATGCGTGCCCTCGGGGGAGTTGGGCCGGGCGGTCCCGGCCATGCCCTCGCGCTTACCTCCTCCCCGGCGTGACCGAAGTCGGGGCCCTTCCCTCCTGCCGGGTTCATCCCGGCGATCGGCAGGTACTACGACCCCGTCGGACTCCCGCTTCGCCTCCGCTCGATTTCACCACTGGCTTATACGAGCGGTCTTTGCTGACAAGGCTGGCAAGACGGGCCTCTCCTGTTCCGAACCAAGCCGTGCGTACGTGCCGCTCCCCCTACCCCGAGGGGACCCGACCAAGGGCATGTCCGGAACGCCAGTCGGTCGAATGCTGCCTTCGCCGTGACATGAGCGGCTCGGCTCCCCCGTTGTATATCTGACGAGGCTGCAGGACTCGTGCCTGGTGGCACTACGGCCCGCACGCTTGCTCCCTCCAAAGAGGCTCTTGACGCCCCGCTCAGCCCGCCGCTCTCTCCGACGAACCGGGGCCTGCTACCGGGCTCTCCGGCGATTACCCGGGCGGGACTTGCACCCGCTGGTCTGGTCCAGCTTTCAGGACGCACCACGGACCGACGGTAGCCTGCCCCACATGAGCGCACCGACGACCGACGCCAATTCCGCCACCGACACCGCCCCCGCCTACCGGCTGCCCACCTCGGTCCGGCCCCGTGCCTACCGGCTGGTGCTCACCCCGGACCTCGGGGCCGCCACCTTCGCCGGCGACGTCGAGGTCGACCTGGTCGTCGAGGAGCCCACCGACTCGATCACCCTCAACGCCGCCGAGCTCGAGATCACCTTCGCCGAGCTCAACGACGCCGACGCCGACGCCGGGTACGCCCTGGCCCCCACGGCCGTCGCCCTGGACCCGGACGAGGAGCGGGCCACGCTGACCTTCGCCGAGGTGCTCCAGCCCGGGCCGGCCACGCTGCACCTGGCCTTCACCGGCGTGCTCAACGACAAGCTCCACGGCTTCTACCGCTCCACCTTCACCGACGACGCCGGGACCGAGCAGGTCATCGCCACCACCCAGATGGAGTCCACCGACGCCCGACGGGCCTTCCCCTGCTGGGACGAGCCCGAGCTGAAGGCGACCTTCGAGGTCACCCTGGTGGTCGACGAGGGCCTGGCCGCCTACTCCAACGGCCCGGTGGTCGAGGAATCCGAGGAGCCCGGCGGCAAGCGCCGCGTGCAGTTCGCTCCGACCATGGTGATGTCGACCTACCTGGTGGCCTTCGTCGTCGGCCCACTGGAGGCCACCGAACCCGTGGACGTCGACGGCGTCCCCCTGCGCATCGTGCACGCCCCGGGCAAGGGCGTCCTGACCCCGTTCGCCCTGACCGTCGGCGCCCACGCCCTCACCTTCTTCACCGACTACTTCGGCCTCCCCTACCCGGCCGACAAGCTCGACCTGGTGGCCATTCCCGATTTCGCCTTCGGGGCCATGGAGAACCTCGGCTGCGTCACCTTCCGCGAGTCGGTCCTCCTGGTCGACCCGGCCCAGGCGTCCCGGGTGGAGCTCGAGCGGGTGGCCGACGTCGTCTGCCACGAAATCGCCCACATGTGGTTCGGCGACCTGGTCACGATGAAGTGGTGGAACGGGATCTGGCTGAACGAGGCGTTCGCCACCTTCATGGAGATCCTGGCCGTCGACGCCTTCCGCCCCGAGTGGCAGCGGTGGGTCAGCTTCGGCGTGGAGCGGGAGGCGGCCATGGCCGTCGACGGCCTCCACTCCACCCGACCGGTCGAGTTCCCGGTGGGCCGCCCCGAGGAGGCCCAGGGCATGTTCGACGTCCTCACCTACCAGAAGGGCGGGAGCGTGCTGCGCATGCTCGAGCAGTTCATCGGTCCCGACGTCTTCCGCGACGGCATCAACGACTACCTCACCACCCATCGCCACTCCAACACCGAGACCTCCGACCTGTGGGATGCGCTCGAGCGCTCCAGCGGCCGGGCGGTGCGGACCATCATGGACACCTGGATCAACCAGGGCGGCTATCCCCTGGTCCGGGTGGGCGACGACGGCTCCCTCACCCAGGAGCCCTTCTCCTACCGCGGCCGGCCCGGTGGGGCCATCGGCTCGGAGTGGCAGGTACCGGTTCTGACCCGATCGCTCCCAGGTGAGGGGGTGGACCCGCAGCCGGTCCTCCTCGGCGGGCGGGGAAGCGGGCCCGACCGCGCCGGGGACGCCGAGGTCCGGGTGGTCAATGCCGGCGGCTCGGGCTACTACCGGGTGGCCTACCCCACGGCCATGGTCGAGCGGCTGGCCGCCCAGCTGTCCGACCTCGATCCCCTGGAGCGCTACAACCTGGTGTCGGACGCCTGGGCCGCCGCCCTCTCGGGCCGGGCGCCCCTGTCCGACCTCCTGCGCCTGGCCCGGGCCCTGGTCGACTCGGCCGAGGGCGATCCGAGCGTCTGGTCGGTGGTGCTGGGCGCCCTCGGCCTGTTCGACCGGGTGGTACCCGAAGGCGACCGCGCGGCACTGGCCCGGGCCATCCGCACCCTGCTCGGGACGCTGGCCGGCGACCTGGGCTGGGACCCGCGTGACGACGACGGCGAGCGCACCCCCGCCCTGCGTTCGTCGGTGCTGCGCGCCCTCGGCACCATCGGGGCCGACCCCGGCATCCGGGCCGAGGCCGGCCGGCGGTTCGCCGCGGCCCGGTCCGCTGCGCTCCACCCCGACACCGAGTCGGCCATCTTGGACATCGTGGCCGCCACCGGCGGGGTCGCCCAGTACGAGACCTTCCTCGACCACTACCGGTCCCCGGCCACACCCCAGGAGGAGAACCGCTACCTCTACGCCCTGGCTTCCTTCGACGACCTCGACCTGGCCACCCGGACCTTCGACCTGGCCCTGTCCGAGGTGCGGACCCAGAACGCGCCGTTCGTCCTGCAGTCGCTGCTGGCCAACCGGGTCACCGGGCCGGCCGCCTGGCAGCGGGTCACCGAGGAGTGGGACACCCTGGTCGACAGGTTCCCGTCCAACATCCTGCCCCGGATGCTGGACGGCGTACGGGGCCTGTGCGATCCGCCCGAGCTGGCCGGCCGGGTCACCCGCTTCGTCGAGGACCACCCCCTTCCGGCCGGCGGCAGGACGGTCGAGCAGATCCTCGAGCGGCTGGCCGTCAACGTGGCCTTCGGCGAGCGCAACGGCGCCGGGTTGGCGACGACACTGGTCGAGGCGCTGGGACCGCCCGCCGAGGTAGGCCGGCACAGGCGGCGGCCGCCTGACCGTCGCTCCGTAACATGTGGGCTGTGCACCTGGACATCGTCGTCGGCGTCTTCGTCATCATCTTCGTGGCGGAGCTGCCGGACAAGACGATGATCGCCACCCTGGTCATGGGCAGCCGGTATCGCCCGGTCCTGGTCTGGCTGGGGGCCACGCTGGCCTTCGGCCTCCACGCCGCCCTGGCCGTGGCGGTGGGC
The DNA here is from genome assembly GCA_963806285.1 of uncultured Acidimicrobiales bacterium. Taxonomy (GTDB): domain Bacteria; phylum Actinomycetota; class Acidimicrobiia; order Acidimicrobiales; family RAAP-2; genus Bog-756. The sequence goes on along the minus strand of CAWDXJ010000006.1, from coordinate 19,569 downwards.
CGTCTGCTCCAGCTGCTCCCCCACCGCTGGGTCGAGGCGGTGACCGCGGTGCTCTTCGCGGCGGGGGCCCTGTACCTGCTGCTCGTACCCGAAAAGGACGTGGAGGAAGAGGGTGAGGAGGAGGCCGACACGGCCCGCAAGGGGCTGAAGACGGCGACCCTGGCCTTCGTGGTCATCCTCGTCGGCGAGTTCGGCGACCTCACCCAGATCCTCACCGCCAACCTGGCCGCCAAGTACCACCAGCCGCTGGCCGTCTTCGTCGGGGCCTTCGCCGCACTGGCCGGCGTCGCCGCCCTGGGGGCCTTCGGGGGCAAGGCGCTGCTCCGGGTTCTGCCCCTGGCGGTGATCCGGAAGGCCGGCGGGGTGATGCTGGCCGGCTTCGCCGTCTATTCGGTGGTCACCCTGGTCCGGGGCTGACCGGGGGGATCGGCCCCGGTCACCCGCCGTCGGGGGTCGCCTCCACGATGAACTGGTAGGCGAACATCGTGGGCCAGAGGGCCAGCATCACGTGGTCGAACAGGCGCACCGCGTGGGCCTTGGTGCCGGTGAGCCCCATGGCATCGAGGGGCAGGCCCACCGGCTCGATCCGACGGATGGTGTAGCCGTGACGCTCGATCAGCTTCCGGATGCTGCGACGGGTGAAGAAGCGCAGGTGGGTGGCATCGAGGATGCCCCGCTGGTCGTAGTCGAACATCCCCACGGTCGAACGGGTCCGCGGGTACCAGTGGGCGATGTTCGGGACGCAGAAGATGGCCGCGCCGTCGGGGGCCAGGACCTCCCGGGTCTGGTCCAGCAGGGCCCCGGGGTCCACCAGGTGCTCGAGCACGTCCGCACCGAGCACGACGTCGAAGCCGGACCCGACCTCGTAGGGGATGCCGTCGTTCAGGTCCGCCTTGAAGAAGGAGTCGGTTCGCTCGCCGACCCCGGGGATCTCGATCACGTCGACCCCGGTGACGTGGTGGCCCATGCTCCGCAGCCGCGTCGACAGCTGCCCGCCCGAACAGCCGAGGTCGAGGATCTTGGACGGCGACCGCGAGCTCAACAGCGCGGAGATGCGGCCGTGCGAGCTGTCCTCGCTGGGCTTGAGCTGGTACTCCTCGTTGAGGGCGATGCGGCTCCCGTCCCCGAAACCCGCCTTCTGCAGGCGGTAGCCGATGACGTCCTTCGTCACATCCCCGGCGTAGCCCAGGCCGTCCACGTAGCAGATCTCGTCCCCGTAGTAGGTCGGGATCGGTACCTCGGCGATGCGCATGCCCGCGTCGTGCAGCTGGATGATGATCTGGGTGTCGAAGTTGAAGCCGTCGGAGTTGCGGTCGAAGGGGATCTGCTTCGAGCGCGTTCACCGAATAGGCGCGGTAGCCGGAGTGGAACTCCGACAGGTTGGTGCCCAAGGCGGCATTCTCGAAGCGGGTCAGGATCCGGTTCCCCACGTACTTGTAGGTGGGCATGCCCCCCTTGCGGGCCGCCCCTTTGATCATGATCCGGGACCCGAAGACGGCATCGGCCTTGCCGTCGAGGATCGGGGCGACCATCTCGGGGAGGGACTCGGGCGCGTACTGCCCGTCACCGTGGAGCATCACCACGATATCGAGGCCGTGCTCGATGGCCAGGTGGTACCCGGCCTTCTGGTTGCCGCCGTACCCGAGGTTGGTGGGCTGCCGGATGAGGGTGATCGGCAGGTCGGAGACCTGCTGGTAGCCCAGGCCCACCAGGTAGGTCGAGTCCTGGCTGTGGTCGTCGCTGACGATCACCTCTTCGATGTCCGGTCGGATCGCCTCGGGGATCCGGTCGAGGACCTTGGCCAGCGTGGTGGCGGCGTTGTACGCCACGACGAGGATGCCTATCCGGGCGTTCTCCCTCAGACTCACGATCCGACCCCCCGATGCTGATCCATGCTTCCAACAGCGTATTCGGCAATTCCGCAGAGCGAAAGAAGCCGGGGTTCCGTTCCTCCCTCACCCGGGCGGTGCGACCCCGGTGACGCCTGTCGGCGCCGGGTCCCGTCGGGGCGGATCGCTCCCCGCGGATCCGGCGTTCAGGTCGCTCTACCGTGTTGCATCACCGCTGACCAGGCAGTTCCCCTCGAAGCCCGGTCCCGGGCATGGGAGGGGGCCGACCCATGACAGGCTTGAGCGTGATGGATGCCCGAGCCACCGCCGCCGATCCGGGCGACCCGGGCGACCCGTCGGAGCGGGCCGGCCGCCGGGCGCGCCTGTTCGCCGTGGCCCGGGCCGCCACCGGGTTCATGCCCGATGACGAGGGGGAGGCCCTGTACCTGGCCGCCCTCCGGGCCGGCGCCTCCTTCGAGGCCGCCACCTTCGTGGAGATCGGGGCGTGGTGCGGCAAGTCCACCGTCTACCTCGGAGCCGCAGCCGAGGAGACCGGGGCCGTCCTGTTCAGCCTCGACCACCACCACGGCTCCGAGGAGAACCAGGCCGGGTGGGAGCACCACGACCCCTCGCTGGTCGACCCGGCGACCGGGCGGATCGACACCCTCCCCCACTGGCGGAGCACCATGGCCGACGCCGGGCTCGAGTCCTCGGTGGTCGGCCTGGTGGGCGACTCGCCGACGGTGTCCGCCCACTGGTCGACGCCGCTGGCCTTCTGCTTCATCGACGGGGGCCACGGTGAGGATCCGGCCTGGGCCGACTACCGGGGATGGGCGCCCAAGGTGTCCAGGGACGGCTGGTTGGCCATCCACGACGTGTTCCCCGACCCCGCCGACGGCGGCCGACCGCCGTACGACATCTGGCGGGCCGCCCTCGACTCCGGCGAGTTCGTCGAGGACGGGGAGTGCGGATCGCTGCGGGTACTGCGGCGGACCTGACCAGATCCGGGACCCGGGGGACCGGCCTCGGCCGGGCGGCGGACTCAGACGGGCCCGGGTGGCCCGGGGGCGCGCAGCGCCGGTTCCGCCGGTGCCTCCGGGGCCGGCTCGGTGAGATCGAGATGGCTGGGCAGTCCCTCCCCCCGGAAGATGCCCGAGGCCGGCGTGGTCCGGCTGAGGGCGTCGGCGGCCAGCACCATGGCCCCGGCGGTATAGGACGACCGCTCGAGCGGCGGGTAGGTCGCCTCCTCGGGATAGACCATGCCCGTCCAGTAGGAACCGTCGTCGTTGCGGAGGGCCTGGGCCCAGGTGAACAGCCGCATGGCGGTCTCGTCCATGCCCAGGGCGTCGAGGGCCAGCACGCACTCGGCCGTCTCGGCGGCGGTCACCCATTCGCCGGTCGAGACGCAGCGCACGCCGCGACCCTCCATGACGAAGGTGTCCCACGATCCGTCGATCCGGCGGCGGGCGGCCTCGCCGCTGAGCGCCCCGGCGAGGACCGGGTAGTACCAGTCCATGGCGAACTCGACCTTGGGCGCGAAGGCGTCGGGCTCGATGGGCCAGGGCGTGGGCCAGGCGCCCGGCGGCCAGCTCCCAGTCGGGCCGCTCGTGGCCGAGGCGCTCGGCGCAGGCGATGGCGCAGCGCAGGCTGTGGTAGATCGACGACGAGCCGGTGAGCAGCGCGTACTCCTCGAGGAAGCCCGACGGGTCGAGCGACCAGTGGATCGAGCCGTCGAGCCGCTGCCAGCGGAGCACGAAGTCGACCCCGGCGTCGACGGGCCGGCCACAGCTTCTCGAGGCCCTCGACGTCGCCGGTGGAGACGTAGCGGTGCCAGGCCCCGGTGGCCAGGTAGGCGCAGACGTTGGTGTCCAGGCGGGCATCCTCGATGCCGGTGGTCAGGTAGTAGTTGAACCAGCTGCCGTCGGGCAGCTGGGTGTCGACCAGCCACTGGTAGGCCCGGTCGGCCTCGTCGTCGAGGCCGGCGACGGTGAGGGCCATGGCCGCCTCGACGTGGTTCCACGGGTCGCAGTGCCCCCCGGGGAACCACTCGATCATCCCGTCGGGTCGCTGCAGGGCCACGATCGACTGGGCGGTGGCCAGGACCTCGGTGGCGCGTCATCACTCCGGGGACCTCGGGGATCGACCTCATGCCACCGCCCCCTCGGAGGCCACGGGTCTACCGGTTGCCACCGCCTGGCCGGGCAGCCGGGCTCGCTCGGCGTCCGCCCGGGCGTCACCGTCGAGGGGGACCGGGGCCACCGCCGGGGCGGGCGGCTTCTCCAGGTAGACCACCAGGCTCTTCCCGACCAGGGGGTTGAGCACCCGGTCGGCATAGCGGGTCACCTTGGGGGCCTTCTCGATGTCCCACACCAGCAGCCGGTGGTAGGTGGCGACGGCGGGATGGGTGTCGTTGGTCGGGCCGACCAGGCAGCGCAGCCACCAGTAGGGGGCGTGGAGCCCGTGGGCGTGGTGGCTCCCGACCACCTCGAGGCCGGTGCCCTCGAGCCGGCCGACCAGCTGGCTCTGCCGGTAGATCCGGACGTGGCCGCCGGGGACGTCGTGGTACTCGTCGGACAGGGCCCAGTTGACGAACTCGGGCCCGCACCGGGGCACGGTGACCGCCATCGTCCCGCCGGGCCGGAGCACCCGGGCCAGCTCGGCCATGGCCGTCTCGTCGTCGGGGATGTGCTCCAGCACCTCGGAGGCGATGACCCGGTCGAAGGACCCGTCGGCGAACGGAAGCCGGAGGGCGTCGCCCTGCACCGCTCCCACCCGGGCGGCTCCGGCATCGAGCTCACCGGCCACGGCCATGGCGCCGAAGGTGTCCCGCACGTTGCGGACCTCCTCGGCGCCGGCGTCGAACGCCACCACCTCGGCCCCCAGTCGGGCGGCCTGATAGGCGTGGCGACCGAACCCGCACCCGAGGTCGAGGAGGCGGTCGCCCGTCCCGCACCCCGAGCCGGGCGTAGTCGACGGTCAGCATGGCAGTTCGATCATGGGCAGGCCTCCGTGGGATCGCCATCGGCCGGGCCGCGACCCTGGTCGGCCAGGAGGGCCCGGTACTGCTCGGCGGTGCCGGCCGCGGTCACCTGCCAGGTGAACCGCCCGAGCACCCGTCGGCGACCGGCGGCCCCGAGGTCCCGCCGGAGCCGGTCATCGTCGAGCAGGCGGCCGATGGCTCCGGCCAGCGCTCCCGGATCGTCCGGCGGGACCAGCAGGCCGGTGACCCCGTCCGTGCCCACCACCTCGGGCAGTGCCCCCCCGGTCGTGGCCACCAGGGCCACACCGCAGGCCATGGCCTCGATGGCCGGGAGGGAGAAGCCCTCGTACAGGGACGGCACCACGGCCACCTCGGCCTTGGCGTAATTGCGGGCCAGCTCGTCGTCGCTTATGCCGCTCACACACCGGACGACGGGCGCGAGGTCGAGGCGCTCGATGGCCTTGGCCACCCGACCGTCCGGCCGCGGGTTGCCGATGACCACCAGTTCGACCTCCCGCTCGGTGCGCAGCTTGGCCACCGCCTCCAACAGGGGTACCAGGCCCTTCATCGGGACGTCCGAGGAGGAGGTCACCATGATCCGCCCCGCGACCGGCTCCACCTCGTCCCGAGGCCGGAACACGGTGTGGTCGACCCCGACCGGCACCACGGTCATCCGCTCGGGATCGACGTGCATCTGGTCGGCGATGTCCGTCTTCGACGACTCGGACACCGTCACCACCCGGGACAGGGCCCGGGCCACCTTCACCTGCATGCGGAGGAAGCCGAACCACCGGCGCTGGGTGAACTGCTGCCACGGATTGGTGGCGTGGCTCAGGGCCAGCTGCCGGTCGACGGTGATCGGATGGTGCAGCGTGGTCAACAGCGGCCAACCGTCGTCGATCATGCCCAGGATCCCGTTGCCGAGGCACTGATTGTCGTGGACCAGGTCGAACTCGTGTCGCCGGCCCTCGAGCAGCCGGCGGACCCGTAGGCTGAAGGTCCACGGCTCGGGGAACCCCGCCGTGCACATCACGCCGAACTCGAGCGCGGCGATCGGGGTGGTGAACGAGTTGCGGAACTCGCGCACCTTCGGAATCCGGAACGGATCGGGCTCGCGGTAGAGGTCGAGGCTGGGCACCGGCGTGAAGCCGACGCCGTCGTCGACCTCGGGCCAGGGCTGGCCGGCGAACACCTCGACCGAGTGGCCGAGGGCGACCAGCTCGCGGGTGAGATGGCGGGTGTAGACCCCCTGGCCGCCGCACCGGGGGTTGCCCCGATAGACGAGGAAGGCGATCCGCAGTCCGCCTGGCTCCGGCGGCCGGGGAGCGATGCGTTCTGGGACCGGGGGCGGGACGGCCGGACCCTTGGCCTTGTGCCTCTTGAGCCCGAAGCTAGGCATGGATCACCAAGGCGAGCGGGCACATAGAAGTCCAGATACTCCCCCGGCCAGGCACTTCGGCGCAAACCGGACCTGTCCACGCTCCCGGCGCACCGGTGGGACGGGCGGCGGACCCGAGGGCGACCGGGGGGCGGCTCAGAGTGCAGGCCGGCTGGGGGTGTCGACCGGGAAGGGGCGGGCCGTGGTCAGGGGTGCTGGGCCCGGGCCGCCATGATGTACTGCCCGCCCAACGGCAACCACGCCAGGGCACGGTCGAAACTCCGGCCGGGAACGCCGTCGAGGGGGGTGAAGAGGAAATCGCTCCGGTCGATCGCCGAGGCACCCGCCTCCCGCAGGTAGGCGGCCGCTCCCCTGCCGTGGACCAGGACGACCCCGTCGTCGAGCTCGCACGAGTTGACCGCATGCCGGGTGAGCGGGTTCAGCGGGTTGTGCTCGAAGATGGCGATGAGGCCCTGGTGGCGCGTCACCCGGTTGAGCTCGCTGACGAACTTGGAGCGCGCCGAGGGCGGGACGTGGTGGAGCACGCAGACCGCCAGGGAGACGTCGAAGCTGCTGTCGGGGAAGGGAAGCTTCTCACCGTCGTACCATTCGTACCGGGCGCCGGGCACGTTCTCGCGGGCTCGGGCCAGCATCTCCTCGGAGACGTCGACACCGGAGAGGGCACCGACGTGGTCCACGAGGAACTGGTCGGTTGTCCCGGTTCCGCACCCGACGTCGAGCACCGAGAGCCGGCTCAACTCACCGACCGACCGCCGGGCCAGGTCCTCCAGGATCTCCACCTTCCGGCGTGCGAAGAACGCCGAGTCCCGCCCGGTGAACGAAACAGATTGGTTGACGGACTCGACATACCCGTCGGCGAAGGCGTCGAAGTCCCATATCGGCGCATCCCACGAGCCGAGGGTGAGCGGGGACTGGATGACCGTCCCCCGGGGGAGGTCGCGGCCGGTCTGCGAACGCTCCCGCCTGCCGTCCCGGGCCAGGCGCCAGATGCCCTGCAGATCCTCGGCCGCGGTACGGAAGATCCTCACCCGCGAGTCATTGTCCTCGACCCATCGGACCGACACCTCGTTGATCCGCAACCCGCGGCGCCAGGCGAGGACGATCAGCTCCGTGTCGAAGAACCAGCCGTCGTCCTCGATGAGCGGGATGAGCGATCGGGCAACCTCGCTGCGGGCCGCTTTGAACCCGCACTGGGCATCGAGGACCGAATACCTGAACACCGCCCGGGTGATGAAATTGTAGATCCGCGAGATCACCTCACGGCGGGCGCTCCGCTGTATCTGGGCACCCTGCGCAAGCCGCGACCCTATCGAGACGTCGGCCGTCCCGTCGACGAGCGGGTCGATGAGACCACGGAGCGACTCGAGCCCGGTGGAGAGATCGACGTCCATGTAAGCGACGACATCGGCGTCACTGGTGGCCCAGGCCTCCTTCAGCGCCCGGCCGCGGCCGCGGCGATCGAGACGGATCGCCCGGACCCGGGGATCCTCCGCCGCGATGCCCTCGGCGATGCCCCAGGTCCCATCCGTGCTCCCGTTGTCGACCACGGTGATCGACCAGGTGTAAGGGCACTCGGCGTCGAGCCGGGCCGCGAGCGCGGCCACGCTGCGCTCGAGGCACCGCTCCTCGTTCAGCACTGGAATTGTGATGTCGATGCTCGCGACTGCCAATGAACCCCCCTCAGGTCACCACCCGCGAAAACAGGACCCCGGCTGCTCGGACACCAGCGTACCCTCCGGCCCGGCACGCCCGCCATGGAGCGTCCCTTGGGGCTATCTCCCGACGGCCAGCTCGACGGCCTTCACCGCCAGCAGCAGGACGGCGACGACCAGATAGATGCGCAGCAGGTACATCCCGATCAGCCGACCCCGTGACCACTTCGGACGCTCGAGCAGGTTGAGCGCCGGCATCCGCCAGGTCGCCCGCTTCTCCATCGGCACCGCCGGGAGCGCGGGCCGGCGTCCCCGGGTTCGCCACCACAGGATCCCGGCCACGGCGTATCCGAGCACCAGAACTGCGCCCAGCACGAGCGCGAGCAGGGTGACGTCGACCTGTGAGAAAAGCGTCGTCACCATCAGCACCAGCGACATCGCCAGCAGGATCGACACGATCAGGCTGGCCAAGACGTTCAGCCAGGCCCGGTTGACCCAGGGTCCCAGCACCTCCTTGTCGTTGCAGAGCAACAACAAGAACACGGTGGCGCTGGGCAGGAGGACCCCAGCCAGGGCCTGGACTCCGGTGGTGATGACGCCCAGCGGTGCTCCGGGGATGATGACGATGGCCGCGGCCACGATGACCATAGCGCTGAAGGCGCCGTAGAAGAACTTCGCCTCGCGCCAGCTCCGGTGCAGCGAATGCCGGGCACCGAAGACATCGCCGAACGCATAGGAGGTGGCGAGGGTCACCGAGGCGGCGCCGATGATCGACGCGTTGAGGAGGATGATGGCGAAGATCGCCCCGGCGGCATGCCCGACATAGTGGTTGAGCCCGCGGGCCACCCCACCCGCATCGGTGAAGTGACCGGCCAAGGCGGTGCCGCCGAACGCGCTGGCCACGACGGCCATGAGCAGCGATGCCGCCAGCACCGTGATGAGCGAACCGAGCACTGTGTCCGCCCGCTCGTAATTGATCCACCGGGGGGTGATCCGTTTGTCGACGATGTTCGACTGCTGGAAGAACAGCTGCCAGGGAGCGACCGTCGTGCCGACGATGGCGATGATCAGGAGCACCGAGGTCGACGTGAAGCCTCCCTTCACACCCGGCACGAGGAGGTCCTTGAAGAACGGCCCGGCCGGCGGGTGGCTGAGCACGGCCAGGGGAATGACCAGGAAGTTGACCACGATGAAGAGGAACATGAACCGCTCCCAGCGCCGGAAGCTCCCCGATGCGGTGATGGCGATGAGCCCGACGGCGGCCAGAGGCACGGAGACGTACTCGCTGATGCCGAAATAGTTCAGGGCCAGGCTCACTCCGATGAATTCGGTGGCGATGGTGAGGAAGTTCAGGATGAACAGGTCCCCCACCGAGAACAGCGCCCCAGAACCTGCCGAACCGCTCGTTGATCAGCCGGGCGTGGCCGACCCCGGTGACCGCGCCCAGGCGGACGACCATCTCCTGGTTCACCACCAGCACGGGAATCAACAGCGGGAGGGTCCACAACAGGGTGAGCCCGAAGTTCTGGCCCGCCTGGCTGTAGGTGGAGACCCCGCCGGCGTCGTTGTCTCCCACCATGACGATCAGCCCGGGGCCCATGATGGCGAGCAGGGTGAGCAGGCGCGCCGACCACGACCGCCGGATGTCGAGATCGTGCTGGCGGATGGTCCCGAAGGCCCCTTGGATGTCACCGACATGGGCCTCGTCGAGCACGGCCGATTCGGCCGCCCGCGGCCGGCCGGTCGGAGGATCCTCCAGCCGCGGTTCGTGCTCAGTCATGCTTCACCTCCTTCGGGCCTTTCGGTCTGCGGGCTGGTACGGCACGGACCGACCGGTGGAACGGCGATCGGTGCCGCTGATGTCAACACCCGGTTGCAGGGCAGGGTCGAAGAGCGCAAAGCCACAAGTGCCCCGACGTCCTTCATCGGGCCGTGGCCGCAGTCCCGGGCGCAGTTCTGCCGCAGCTCGGAGCCGCCGCGACGAACAGGCTGGCGGAGTCGCTACCGCTCCGGGGTCGAGGCACGCATCACACCGGGGGTCGTCGGGTGATCACCTGCGGCCATCCAGCACCGAGTCGGTTTTCGCTCTCTCTGCATCGCTCACTCCTCGACCGCGGTACGGCCGAAGTCCCGTCTCCAGCCGGTGGGGAGGAGCAGCTCGAGCACATCGTCGACGGTTACCACCCCGAGGATCTCCTTGTGCTCGGCGTCCATGACCGGCGCGACGGTCATGTTGAAGTCGGACATTGTGCGGACCATTGCCCCGAGGTCCCAGTCCGCATGCACATGCACAGGGTCGCCCTGGACGATCGAGCCCAGCGTGGCGTTCGGTGCGGCTTGGATGAGCCGGACCGCCGAGACCGAACCGATGACATGGTCACCGTCCCTGGCGAAGATGACGTTGAGCGCCTCCGGTGGTGCGGTGCTCCGTCGGATGGCCTCCAGTCCCTCGGCGGCGGGCACGGTGTCCGGCAGGCACAGGAAATCGGGGCTCATCAGCCCACCCGCCGTCTCCGGGTTGTAGCTGAGCAGTGAGCGCACCTTCTTCTGCACCGGCGCGGGCAGCAGGTTGAGGATAGGCAGTCTCCGGTCCTGGTCGACTTCGGCGATCAGGTCGGCGGCATCGTCGGGCGCCATGGACGACAGGAGCCGGGCAGCCTCCTGGTCGGACCGGTTCCTCACGAACTCGATCTGGTGTTCGGTGTCGAGTTCCTCGAACACGTCCGCCTCGAGCTCCCGGTCCGCACCCACCGCCTCGATGATCTCCTCGCCCTCGTCGTGGGACGCCGCCTCCACCAGGTCGGCGATCTGGGCGGGGTGCAGCTTGGCCAGCTTGCGGTAGGGGATCCGCAGCCTGGACGAGGGAACGTGCGCCACGAAGGGCTCGATGCTGGCCCAGTCGACGATGGAGCGCCGATCGCCCCGATCGCCCCAGCGACCCGGGAGCAGCCGGCGCAGGAACGGGCGGCTCGACGGATCGACGGCCACCACCTCCCAGGTGCCGTTGACATTGGCCAGCTCGATCTCGTTGGCCCGGATCAGCCGCCCGCCGATGAAATTGATGAGGTGGCGGGCCAGGAGGTCCCTCGCCAGCAACAGCTCCCCGGGGCGGCGCTCGAACCGGCGCAGGTCCACCCGGCGCCCGTCGAAGCGGACACGGCCGGGCTCGAAGGCGGCCACCTTCCGGATGGGCACGAAGAGGTCACGGCCACCGATGGTTACGACCAGGCCGACGACCGGGGGGTGGGGCGACTCTCCGACCCGCGCCACCAGGTCCCGTACCCGGCCGAGGCGATCACCGGACCCGTCGACGAGCGGGCGCTTGATCACGCTCGACAGGTGGAGGACCTCGATATCCGGCGCGTCCAGGGTCTGTTGTTTCTCCATGCCAGGTCCAGGCTAGACCGCAGCCCCGCGCCCGTGTTGCGTCTCCGGGCGCGCCGGAGGTCGGGCCCGGAGGGTTAATGTCGACCCATGGACCTCACGTATCCCGTCGAGACCGAGGGATTCCGAGCGGAGATCCGGCAGTGGCTGACCGACAATCTCCCCACCGGGTGGGGAGAGCCCGGCTTCTCCATGACCGGCGAGGAGAAGAAGTCCTTCAACCGCACCTGGACGCAGAAGCTCTTTGCGGGCGGGTGGATCTGCGCGTCATGGCCGAAGGAGTACGGCGGCAAGGGGCTGTCCCTGATGGAGGCGGTGGTGCTGAACGAGGAGTTCGCCCGGGCCGAGGCACCGCTACGGGCCGATTTCTTCGGCGACACCCTGGTCGGGCCGACCATATTGCAGTGGGCGAGCGAGGAACAGAAGCAGCAGTTCATCCCCGGGATCCTCAACGGCACCATCGCCTGGTGCCAGGGTTTCTCCGAGCCCGATGCCGGGAGCGATCTGGCCTCGCTCAAGACCCGGGCCGAGCTCGATGGTGACGAGTGGGTGGTCAACGGCCAGAAGGTGTGGACCACCCAGGCCCAGTTCGCCGACTACATCTTCCTGCTGGCCCGGACCGACCCCGACGCACCCAGGCACGCGGGCATCTCCTATCTGCTGGTACCCATGAAGCAGCCGGGTGTCGAGGTGCGGCCCATCGCGCAGGTGGACGGGAGCGCCGACTTCAACGAGGTCTTCTTCACCAATGCACGCTGCCCGAAGGAGAACGTGGTCGGCGGTGAGAACAACGGGTGGAAGGTGGCCATGACCACCTTGGGATTCGAGCGGGGATCCTCGGCGACCACCGGTCACCGTCGCTTCCGGCGCGAGCTCGACCAGATCATCGGACTGGCCCGGAAGAACGGCAAGGCCGACAACCCGCTCATCCGCCAGCGGTTGGCCACCGCGTGGAGCAAGGTCAAGATCATGGAGATCAACGGGTACCGGTCGCTCACCGACGCCCTCAACGGCACCAGCCACATGTCCGCGCTGAATGCCTGCAACAAGATGTTCTGGTCGGAGTACCACAAGGACACGATGGAGCTGGCCATCGACGTCCTCGGGCTCGACGGGCAGATCCTCACCGGCACGCCCGGGGATGTCGCCGACGAGCGGATCCGGCGGGGGCGGGACGACTACCCGGTCAGCGACATCCAGGCCTCCTTCTTCTTCTCCCGGTCGGAGACCATCTGGGGCGGGACGGCGGAGATCCAACGGAACATCGTCGGCGAACGGGTGCTGGGCCTGCCGAAGGAGCCGAAGGCGGTGGCCACCTGAGGCCGCCGGTTTCGTACGTGGCGTCAGGCCACGTTCGACTCGACGTCCCGCACGGCGCGGACCTCGACCGCCCTGGCCGCCTCCGGTGACGACCCGCCGGCACGAAGGCCCGCCTGGTGCCTCCACATCAGCAGGCCCGCCGCCACCACCGTGGCCACCGCCCCGGTGAGCAGGGCGACCCTCGGGTCGGTCCACTGGGCGATGGCACCCACCAGAGGGGCACCGATGGGGGTGGTCCCCAAGAAGGCCATGGCGTAGAGGGCCATGACCCGGCCCCGCATGGCCGGCTCGGCGCTCAACTGCAGGGTGGCGTTGGCGGTGGCGATGAAGCCGATGGAGGCCGCACCCATCAACACGATGAGCACCGCCGCCAGGGCCAGGGTGGGTGCGAGCGCCACCGCGGCCATGAGCGCCCCGAACACCAGGGCCAGGACCTGCAGGAGGCGGGGGGTGGGCCGCGCCCGGTGGGCGGCGATCAGACCTCCGCCCACCGCGCCGATGGCCATACAGGAGGTGAGCAGCGAGTAGGTGCCGGCTCCCCCGTGGAAGGTTCCCTTGGCCAACAGGGCCAGGGTCACGGTGAAGTTGTAGGCGAAGACGCCGATCACGGCGACTGCCAGCAGTGTGTTGCGCAGGCCCGGGGTGCCCCACACGTAGCGGAACCCGTCGCGGATCTGTCCCTTCGCCCGGGCCACCGGTTCGGTGGGGTGCAGCTCCGCGACGTGCATCATCGAGAGGCCGATGATCACCGCCACGTAGGAGGCGGCGTTGACGAAGAAGCACACACCCAGCCCGAAGACGGTGATGACCAGGCCACCGATGGCTGGTCCGACCACCCGTGAGGCGTTCATCACCACGGTGTTGAGGCTGACCGCGTTGGGGAGGTCGTCCCGGCCGACCATCTCCATCATGAAGGTCTGGCGGGCCGGGTTGTCGAACAGGTTGACCACGCCGAGCGACGCGGCCAGCAGGTAGACCTGCCACAACTGCACCTGGTGGGTGACCACCAGCACGCCCAGCGCCAGGGCCAGCACGCTCCCGCTGGTCTGGGTCACGAAGAGGAGCCGGCGCTTGGGCATCCGGTCGGCGACCAGGCCTCCGAAGGGACCGAAGAGCAGCATGGGAAGGAACTGCAGGCCCACCACGATCCCGAGGTCCACACCACTCCCGGTGAGATGCAGCACCAGCCAGGCCTGGGCGACCGTCTGCATCCAGGTCCCGGACACCGAGATGAGCTGGGCGGTGAAGTAGAGGCGGAAGTTGCGGATCCGGAGCGAGCTGAAGGTCTGACGGGCGGCCGCCCGCAGCGTGGTCACGATTCGTCCATGGCGACCAGGCGCTCGAGGAGCACGGTGAGATCGGACAGGGCCTGGCGCTCGCCGGGCGCCAGACGGTGCAATTGCCGGGCCAGGAAGGCGTTCTTCAGCGACCGGCTGCGCTCGAGGACCTGGCTTCCCTCGGGGGTCAGGGCCACCCGTGTCACCCTCCGGTCCGCGGGTTCGACCACCCGGGTCACATGGCCCAGCGCTTCGAGCGCCCCGACGATCCGGGTCATCGAGGGCGGCTGCACCGACTCGCGGGAGGCCAGCTCGCCGAGGGTGGGCGAGCCGAGCTGCCCGATGCTGGCCAGGGCCGAGGCCTGCGACTGGGTCAGGGCCCCGGCCGAGTGCTGGCGCAACCGCCGGTGCAGGCGGGTCACGGACAGCCGGAGCCGGGAGGCCAGCTCGGCCTCGGAGACGTTCACCCGTACCTGGTGAGCCTGATGAGCGCCGGCGTCCCCGTCGGTACCGGTGCGGGTGGCGGGCGCAACCGAGACACGTTCCATATGGTCAAGTCTAGTTAGTTTGCCTAACTAATGCAACGGTCGGCCTTGGCCGGCGGCGACTGCACAACGATGATGCGGGAGGGAACCACCCATACCTGGCCAACTGGGTCTCTCAATCCGACGCAGAAGATTTCGTGGCCGCTTGCCGGTCACGGAGCTCCGAGTTCTCCGTAGTGCCAGGGCGTTCCTGAGTGACCAGAGGCTCGACCCAGAGGGAACGATACACTGCCATTGCAGGGAGCTTGATTGGCGGAAGCAGGGGGGCACGTGTGACTCTCGACAAAGCGATACCGGAGGTGAGCGGGACGTCCAGACAGTCATGGCCGCACAGCCGGACTACGAAGAGCGGAATCCGCTATTCAGGAGAAGCCGGCTGCGCCGAAAGTACGGACTCTGGGCGTGACGGTGGCGGGTGAAGCTATCAGTCTCAGGCGCTTTCGCACAGCGGGCACTGGGATAGTAATGGGCGGTTTGACAGTTTTGCTTGTGGGATGTGGCGGGGCGGTAGCCAATGGTCACGCACAGATCAAACCACGGGTTGCCGTCGTCGGGGACTCAATCACCTTCTTCAGTACTCCTGCCATTCGACGGGCACTTAGCTCAACCTACCGACTAGATGTGTCAGCAAAGGAGGGGGCGCGGATCGCCCAAATGCTTCCAGCACTTCGCGCTGACCTTGCGGATCATCCGATGGCTGTGGTCGAAAACCTCGGCACCAACGACACCATTGGCAACAATCGATCTTGGATGCAGAGCTGGGACGAGATGGTTGCGATGACGCGACAGGTCCCTTGCGTTGTGCTGACCACCATCAACAGCCTGGGCGATGTCTACTACGGCGGCCACAGAACCATCGGTTCGGACATCAACGCAAGAATTGACAAGCTCGCTGCTATGGACCCCAAAAAGTACGAGGTGGTCAACTGGGATGGCTTTCTGCGTGGCCTGACCCTCGGCAATTTTTTGCACTATCTGGGCCCCGACTTCATTCATCCAGAGCCTGCTGGAGAACAATGGATCGCAAGCCAGGATGGAGCCGCGCTTCAACGGTGTGGCTAGCTATGGTCACCTGGGTCTCCCAATCACGATGGCTTTCAGCAACCGATCAGTGATGGCGGTTCTCCGGTCGGACTCCACTACGGGGTGAGCGCCCGGAGGCTGCCATCCTGATTGCCGACGTAGAGCGTGTCGCCGGCGAAGGTCGGCGGAGCCCAGAACCAGTAGGGCTGGCCATAGCCGTCGCCGCTGTCAGTTCCCGACTGAGGTTCCGGGAAGGAAAAGAGGACCGCGCCGGTCGATGCGGACACGACGTCGATGTAGGTGGCGGCCCCGACCGCGACCAGGCCCGGCACCGCAGTCACCGAACCGAGGATCGGTCCCTGGAGGGACACCTGCCACTCCGACGCGCCGGTGGCGGGGTCGAGCGCGGCCAGGGTGCCGAGACACGAGGACCCGCTCGAGGTGAGGCCCGCCACCATGAGTGGCGTACCCGAACCTCCCCAGGCGGCCGATGAGATGGTGTTCTTGTCCTCGCAGGCCAGGCTGGCCAACGTGGGATCATCTTCGACCACGTGGGTCCAGACCGGACCGGCGGCAAGGTCGTTGCGGTCCAATGCGTAGAAGACGCCGTCCTTGGCTTCCGCTCCCGCAAGTTGGCGGGCCGTGCCGGCGATCGTGGCGGTGAACAGGGTCGGAGTGGCTCCGAAGTCGGCGTCGATGGACAGCGGATTCTTCGGCGTATGCCACTGCGACTCCACCGCCAGCGTGGTGGCGTCCAACTTGAAGATGGAGTTCTGCACCGGAGAGTTGCATGCGTCGTTTCCGGTGGTCACGAAGAGGGCATTGTCGGCGGCGTCGATGGTGGGTGAGGACCAGATACCCCCCCCGACGCAGCGACCCTGCTCGGGTGAGAAGACGCTCTCGATGGCGCCAGTGGCGGCGTTGACCCGGAAGACCTTGCCGTAGACGACGCCCGGGCAGTCGTTCCAAGACGCCACGCCCTGATAGATACTCCCGTTGTAGAGGGCGGGCGAGCTCCAGAGCACGTTCTCCGGGGCGCGCCGAGTCTGGTCCGCCAAAGAACCGCCCCGGTCGACGCGCTGAGGCCGTAGAGCCTCCCGCCGCCACCGCCAACCCACACCATTGACTGGCCGTTCCCATCCCCCACCGTGGCCGAGCTGGTGACCCCGAGATCACCGAGAGGGAAGGGGCAGCCCGGTGGTTTGGGTGCGCGTCCGACAGACGTTGCCCAGAGGGCCCTGCCGGACGTGCTCGTGGCATGTTCGACGCCGTTCCAGTCACCCCAGTACACCGTGCCATTGGCGACGATCGGCTGGGCCGAGATGGTCGACGAGCCGGCGATGGCCCACTTCTGCTTGAGCGTCGCCACATTGGCCGGAGTGATTGACGAGTCCGTCGTGAATCCGGTGCGGGCGTTACTGCCGTGGTAGGTCGCTACCGGCTGGTCGGCTGCGGTGGGGGAAGAGCTGCATGCGGCCAGGGCCACCCCCGCCAGCAGCACCGAACACCCCACCGATCGCTGCAAACGCCTCCGGCGCATTCTTGTCTCCTCTTGGTATTCGAGTCCGACGGTCCAGGAACAAGGCCCGGCGCGGAGGAACTGACGGTGGCGCGCTGCACAATCTCACAGGCGCCATTTGACGGAGTATTACTGGGACTTCCGGATCACCCGGCATCAGGTAACCCTAAGCATCGATGCATTGTCAATCCACCGATTCTTCTCTCACCGAACATACTGCACGGCGGTTTCAAGGGGTCCGCGCAACGGCTTGGTGAGTAGGCAACGCTTCGTTGCCCGAACCAGGAGGTTGCCGATGGCCGCACATCACATGACTCGTGAACAAAAGCAGATGGCCCGCCGTCTCAAGTCCAAGGGCTTGACGCTGAGGGAGATCGCCAGAGATCTCAGCTGTTCGCAGTCTTTGGTGAAGGCCAGCGTGTATGCCCAGAGCGAGGAAGTGGGGCGGCCCGACCGCTGGACGCCGGCACCGGGCCGCCTCAGCGCCGAGGACCGTGAGGAGATCCTGTTGGGGATCGCACGCGGTGAATCGATGTCGGCTATCGCCCGCAACCTCGGACGTGCGCCCTCGACGATCACCCGGGAGGTGGCCGCCAACGGAGGGGTTCGGCGCTATGGGGCCTGGAAGGCCCACTGCCGGGCCGAGGCGTCGTCGAGGCGGCCCAAGCCCGCCAAGCTGGCTCATCCTCCTCTGGTCCGCCAGGTGACCACCTGGCTGGAGAGACTGTGGTCGCCCCAGGAGATCGCCGAGCGCTTGCGCCTGGACTACCCAGACGATCCGATGATGCAGGTGAGCCACGAGACCATCTACCAGTCCCTCTTCGTCCAAGGCCGCGGTGAGCTGCGCCGCGAGCTGGCCCGCTGCCTGCGCTCGGGCCGCACGGCGCGCCGTCACCAGGGCCGCGTGGAGAAGCGAGGCAAGAACCCGAACATGGTCATGATCAGCGAGCGCCCCGCCGAAGCAGAAGATCGGGCGGTGCCCGGACACTGGGAAGGCGACCTGATCATCGGGGCCGGCGGCAAGTCAGCCGTCGGCACCCTGGTCGAGCGCTCGACGCGCTTTGTGCTGCTCTTGCACCTGCCCGGCGACCACGGGGCGGCGAACGTCGAGGCAGCTATGCGCAAGGCCATCATGAAGCTGCCCGACGAGCTCGCCCTTTCCATCACCTGGGATCAGGGCGTCGAGATGGCCAGCCATGTGGGCTTCACCGTGGCGACGGGCATACCCGTGTACTTCTGCGATCCCCACTCACCCTGGCAACGCGGATCCAATGAGAACACGAACGGACTACTGCGCCAATACATGCCGAAGAGCACCGACCTCTCACAGCACAGTGCAGCCGATCTGGCTCGATTTCAGCGAAGCCTCAACGGGCGTCCTCGCAAGACCCTCGGATACATGAAACCATCAGAGAAGTTCGCCGAGCTCGTTGCGCTCACCGCTTGAACTCGCCTTTCCCTCCGGGGTAGTAACAAACCATGCGGCCACCAGCGTGAGTCCGGCATCTGCGTCACCGCAACTCCGGTGGAGGTCGGGAGCATGGCCTCCCTATCGGGTAATTGTCTCCCTACTGCGGGGCGTTGGCGAGAATTGGCCATGTACAAGGTTCATTCCAGACGATTCCGTGCTTCGCGTATCGGTTGATCGAAAGCTCTTACGTTCACGAACCCTGCTCGACCGAGGCTCTCGAGGACGTCTGGGAACGAAGTCCCGCGCATCTCAATCGTAACACCGGGTCCACCGTGAAAAATTAGGCCGTCGAAGACCTGAAGACTTCCAGATTTTGTGCGATTCACGAGCACTGGGTCCGTGCCCAGTGTCAAAATCTCGTATTCGTGAAGCTCGGGAAAGTGTTCCTCCGTCGATCCGTCAGTTTTCAGCGGAACCGTGAGAACCAG
This sequence comes from uncultured Acidimicrobiales bacterium, assembly GCA_963806285.1. Taxonomy (GTDB): domain Bacteria; phylum Actinomycetota; class Acidimicrobiia; order Acidimicrobiales; family RAAP-2; genus Bog-756. The sequence goes on along the minus strand of CAWDXJ010000006.1, from coordinate 742 downwards.
GAACCTCCTGGTTTGAGTAGCTCCCTCAGATGCATCAAGGCCTCGTCAATTGGTGGTGCTACATGCTCCCTAACGTCCGAAGTGATAACGAAATCACAGGAGGCGGCCAAGGCGGCTGGGACCTGTGCCATGACATCCATTCGAGTCCCCCTGTCGTAGTAGGTGTTGTCATACCCCAAAACCGCGCCGCAGGCGGATCGCATAGCCCTCCCAGTCTGAAGTTCCCAAGCCGATCAGTGTCAGGGCGAAGCGGGAAGTTGTCCAGAGTGAGAGACTCGCCGTAGAAGGAAATGGAGAGGGCCGCGATCACACTTCGAAATCGAACGTTCGACTGACACATTGGGCAACTTGCGGATTCCCGGTGGAGTTGAGCCGTTGACGCGGTGCATAGGTTGGCGCAGATATTGCAAACGAACAAAGGAAGTTTACGCGCGGAGTGTCGTCCGACGCCATGCGGCGCCAGAGTCGCTTCAGAGAGCAACTTTACAGATCCTTCCATCTGGAGTTACCCGTCCCGCTAAATGTAGTCCGGCGTCTATGCTGAAGTGTGTCAATCTGCCTGAAGCAAACCGGCCACCGTTGCCGCTCGTTGCTGCGGAGTGGCAACCCGGTTTCAAATACCCGTAACGATCGACTGGGTCTTGTTGTGGGCCTCTGCACCCTCCTGGTTTCGACCAAATGTCACGGCCATCGTCGGTCTGTCTTCGAAGGCGGATCCTGCAGGCGATGAATGAGCCGAGGA